>NZ_JODR01000028.1 GCF_000725885.1 Streptomyces albus subsp. albus
ATGGCTGAGCGCACGGCCCGCAGCCTCACCCTCGTCCGTCACGTCCGGTGGAAGCTGCACATCGTCGGGCACCACGACGCGGCGCAGTCCTCGTTCCTGACGAGCAACTGGCGGGCCAGCAGCGCGCAGGACCGCGCCGACGCCCTCGCATGCCTCGCCCGGGACGCACAGAACCGTGTCCTTCCCCGGGCGGCGTCCGGGCCGGCCTTCACCCTCGCCACCCGCCTGCGCCGCGCCGCCCGCAACCACGACGACGCCGCAGGCCCGTTCACCGTCGAACCGGACGAGACCACCGACCCGGTGGTACAGATGCGCGCCGCCGTCCTCCTCGCCCACGCCGCACTCCGCAGCGACTGCTGGGCCAACACGTAACGGGCCGAGCCCGCACCAACCCGAAACCCCCAGCCGAGGGACCACCATGATCCACTGCCGTCAGCCCATGCACCGCATCGACGCCGGCTCGGTCATCGAGTACGGCTGCGCCGCCTGCGGCCACCAAGAGCTGGTCTTCCGCTGACGTCCGGATGAAGAGCCCCATGGCCCACCGCTCACCGCCGGGTTTCCCGGCCGCCGCCTACGCGCTGGTGACCAACCAGTCCCGACAGGTCCTGATCGTGCAGCCGCCCGGAACCGGGGGAGCGCCGTGGCGCCTGCCCGGCGGGCTCGTTGAACCCGGCGAGACACCCCGCGAGGCGCTGCGGCGGGAGCTGGCCGAGGAACTGGGCCTGGACCGGCAGGCAGACACGCTGCTCGCCGTCGAGTGGGTGCTGCCCCGCGCTCCCGACCGGCGGGCACGGGTCGTCTTCTTGTTCTCCACCCTCCCCGTCACCACCGCAGAGGCTGCCGGGCTGACGCTCCAGCGGGACGAGGTGGCCGCATGCCGCTGGGTGTTCATCCCTCTACCGTTTCCGCATATCCGCGTCCCCGCAATGCAATTGGCGAGCTTCAACGATGTGGATTTGAATACCCCTGCCCGCGATCCGATTCCGCCGGACCCCAATTCTGGGCACCGCATGTTGAGCCCGACAGAGAAGAAGAGATTCCGGACGTGGATGAACTCTCTCCCGGCTGAAGGATTCACCGGAGGAGGTGACCCTTCAAATCCAGACAATGCTTACCAGTTGCGCATATCCGGTTACCCGGAGCGGAAGGTTCCTCTTCCTGAACACGCCCCTGGCATCAGCAAGAAGGGGTTGCTGGTAGATGGCCTGCGTCCATCGGCCGGCTACGCGGTAGAGGCAAAACATGTACACAATCCCGACAAATGCAACACCTCTCGAAGTCTGGATGCGGTTAACAAAACCCTAGCCAGACCGCCGAAAATCGATGCCAAAGGTAACATGAAGTGGGATCCGCACCTAGATTCCATGTACCCAAAGGATGAAAAGAGCCTTCGGAGGCACCAGGCAGCTGTGGAAGACCCGCGAAACAAGGAGATACGGGGACTCGAAATTGTGACCAACTCCAAAGGGTCGGCAGCCTACTGGCAAAGCCTAATGGGCATGACTGGCGTAAAAGGCGACGCTCGATACGTACCGTGAGGAACGACAGTGAGTAATGATCCGCTGCGATACACATTCATTTTCACTCCACCGAAGGACGATGCCGCCTGTTGGGGGTTGAAACTCGCCGACTTCGCCGAGACTCTGAACAATGATTTCCCGGACTCTTCCACCTCATGGGATGAGGGCCCCCTGGGGCTCTCAATCTCTCAGCTTCGAACTGGAAATCATGCCCGAGGAGTGGCTCGAGGGCATCGTCAGCACACCGTACCCGAATACCGGCTCAGTGGTACTCGAACTCGCAACGCCGCTACTAGGAGCGGCATCTGCGAAGTGGCTTCGTGATTCCTACGTGCCCAGCTCCGCGCCTATCGAGGTCGTCACCGAGCTCGCCTTGGAAAATGGAGTAGACGATGTGCGCATCGTTCCATCAACCGGAGACCTGACCAGCATCGTGAGAGTCTTGGAGGATCATGTCGCACTAGTTGAGGAAGAAACCGGGGGATAGAGGCCGACTCTGCCCGCTCACGGACGGCGAACCAGTATGCCTCTTCGATTAGGACAAGGGCTCCGGGCCTGTAGTCAATTGCCCATATGCGCGGCGCCCTTCCGGGGGTTCGCGCTTGCGCGGAGCCGCCTCGGGCGCTGCGATAGTTCGACCACTTGTTTGCCCTCAGGCGAGCGCCACCAGCCGCGTCCGCCCCTCCACCGCCACTACTGCGCGAATACGCAGGTCACCGCCCTGCGAAAGACCAGCCATGTTTTGTGGCTCCTGCCGGGGGCGCCACCGGCCCGCCGTCGGCCGGGCCGCGTTCCGGCAGTTCAGAGCATCCAGCCCGCCGGCCCCCGACGTCGGACCTCCAGCCCGGCCGTCTGTCCTCCCCGTTGGAACATCCGAGGGGTGCGGTTTCTCCCAAGCCGGGTTCGAGCCGGTGCACAGCGGCGGCGGTCAGCTCGTCAGCCGTCTCTCGACGGTCCGGCCCCCTCCGCCACCGCGGTCACAGGTTCAGCAGTACATCTCGGACTGTGGCGGGGTGGGACAGGAACGGGTGGTGGCCGGCGGCGAGTTCGATGGTGTTGCCGGCCCGGCGGGCGAACTCTCGTTGCAGGTGTGGTGGCGTGCCCCGGTCCTGGGTGCAGACGAGGTACGTCGTGGGCACCTGCTGCCATGCGCTCGCCCCGACCGGTTGCCCGGTCACCCGTACGCTCTGCCGCGCGAGATGGTCCGCCGCCTGTGCCTGGGCCTCGGCGTCGCAGTCGTGCAAGAAGGTCTCCACCAGCAGTTCGGGGCGCACCCCGAAGGTGCCGGTCTCGGGGTCGGCGTCGAGGAACGGGGCGGGGCCGCCGTCACCGAAGTCCGACAGGCTCTGCCCGGCCTCGGGCAGATAGCTGGAGACCAGCACCAGGTGGCGTACCGAGCCGACGCCCGCGGCGGCCTCCGCGGTGACGATGCCGCCGTAGCTGTGGGCGACCACCACGGTCGGCTCGTCGCTGTCCAGCAGCACCTGCCGCACCGCCGCGACGTCCTCGGGCAGACCCGGGCCGCCGGTGCCCGCGGGCAGGCCCGTCTCACCGCAGCTCGGCAGCGCCGGGGCCACGCTCGGCACCCCCCGCTCGCGCAGCAGCGCGGCGGTGCGGTGCCACCACCACGACCCGTCCCTGACGCACGCCCCGTGCACGAACACGACCCTCATCGCTGCCCCGCCTCCACCCGAACCGGCTTTCGGGCAACGGTAGCCGCAGTCGCCGTCGCGGGGCTCTTCAGGGACGCCCCTGGGCACCGGCCGGGCCCCTCCGCCGGGGCCCGGCCGGTGCCCTCCCTCACTGGTCGCTCGGTGGAGTGGCGAAGGTGTATTCGCCGAGCAGGATGAACCGGCCGACCTCGGTGGTCCCGGGCACGCCGGTGAGCGGGACGGCGACTCCTTCTTTGAGTGCTCCGGTGAGGGAGTCGACCGGGTTGTAGGCACGCAGCACGATCTCGGCGTCACAGGGCAGGGGCTGGTCGAACTGGACCACCACCGTGACGGTGCCGCAGTAGCCGGGCGGCAGTTGGGGGGGAGCGCGTGTACACCTCGTCGCCCGGCGGATAGATCTGCACCGGCGGCAGACTGAACGGGAACTGCTGGTCGGTGCTGGAGACGATCGCGACACCGGCGGGCAGATTGGTGCCGGAGATACCGAAGGTGTACTTCGTCCAGGTCTTGTCCAGGTTGCAGAGGGCCAGATCGTCGAGGAGGTACGTCTTCCGCTCGCACGGGATGACGTCGATGTTGCGCCAGCCGACGTTGGGGTTGTACCGGACCCAGTTGACGTAGTCGGCGTTCGAGTTGAACGTGGGCAGCTGCGGGGGCATGGGGTGGGCGGGCGTGTCCACGGTGGTGATCATGCAGTAGTGCCCCGGGGGTGTCTCCGGCCAGACGAAGGCGTACCTGCTGACGCAGATCTGCCCGGGAGGGATCTCCCTGCCGCCGCCGCGGACGGTGAACGGCACGGTCGTGGCGCCGCCCGACGCGGTGATCCGGTGCCATTCCCGCGGGTCCAGGAACAGTCCTCCGCGGGCGTAGTAGAGCCTGACGTCGCCGGAGGTCGGACAGCCGCTCTTCAGGTTCCGGCCCCGGACGTAGATGCGGTTGAGCTCTCCTTGGACGACGGGGTGCCGCAGTCCGAGGTCGGGGCCGTCGTAACTGGACTCCAGCAGGTCGAAGTCGAGGATGTCGCTGCCGAAGGGGATGATGTCGGGGGACCGCCAGATGGGCTGGGACGTGGGTGTCTGTCCCCGGTCCTGGAAGTTGTCCCTGACCAGGATGTCCTCCCAGCCGGCGTTCACGGCTTCCGCGTTCATGGTGCCTCCCGCGCGATCGGTGCGTGTCGGACGGCGGACAGCCCGTGCGGTACGCCCCCCCATGGCCCCCCCCGTCTGCCGCCGGCGCCCCGCTGCTTGGCCAATTGGCTGCTTGGCTCTGGACTGCGGCGCCGCTGAGTCACGCAACGGGAAGCACCGGTTCTTCGCCGGCGTGCGGTTCGGACGGAGGCTTCGCGTATGCGGTTCGGACGGAGGCTTCGCGTATGCGGTTCGGACGGAGGCTTCACATGTGCGGTTCGGGCCCAGACTTCGCGCCAGAGGGGCGTGCTGGTCTTCCCGCCGGTGGGGCTGCCCTGCAGTGGTCGGGTCGGTGCGTCTACCCGGAAAGCGCGCTCTTCGGACCACCGCCGATGGCGGCCGTCCTCATCGGCGGCCGGACATGTGGTCGCCGGATCTGTCGGTGAGCCGGTCCTGTCGTATCGGGACGGCGAGCGCCCCCCGGTGTCCGTCCGCAGACGGCAGCACAGCCTGGATTCCCAGGTCATGGGGGGCGGAGAAGCGTCCCGACACAGCCAAGGTAGTGCGCCCGGCCCACCCGCCCAATCATTCGTAAGAGTGAATGGCGTCCTGGAGGTTGCCGGCCCCGGGCACAGGCGCGCCCGGCGCCGACAGGGCCCGGCCGCATGTGCGGCCGGCCCGTTGCCGACGCCGGGCGGCGAGGGCCCGGTGCCCGTCGATCAGGGGCACCGGGCCGGTGTGGCGGGGCCGTTGGGTACGGCCCCGCCACAGGTGGTGCGGTGGGGCGCCGGCCGTCAGCGGACGTCCACGCAGTCGCCGGACGAGGTGACCGACGGCGTGGTGGAGGTGCCCGCGAAGGTGTAGCGGTAGCAGGTGTCCTTGCTGGCGGTGCGGGTCGTCTTGACGACACCGGCGGACGAACCGCTGCCCGACGTGTACGTCTTGGACGAGGTGTAGGAGCCGCCGCTCGCCGGGCGGGTCTGGAGCGTCACCTTCTGCTTGGTGTAGCCCGCGTACTTGCCGGTGTCCCAGTTGGCACGGGTCAGCTTGCCGGTGATGGTGAGGGTCTTGCCCTTCTTGATCGGCTCCGGCGCGGCGTTGGCCGTCAGCTTCGAGTAGCGCTGCAGCTTGAAGGACTTGGCGTTGTCCTTGTCGGTGAAGTCGCCGTCCTGGCCGGCCGCGATGACGCTCACCTTCCAGGTGCCCGCCATGTTGTTGTACAGGTCGATCTTCGGGTCGATCGTGTACGTCAGTTTGCAGTCGGCGCTGGTGGCCGACGTGGCCGTGCAGACGGCCTCGTCCTCGTTCGGCAGGAGGCCCGCCTTCATGTCCTCGAACGTGTCGCCCTGCCACAGGATGGCGTCGGCGAACTCGATGCCGGAGTCGTCGGTGACGGTGAAGCTCACCTTGACGGTCTTGGCCTTCGTGGTGCCCAGCGCGACATTCTTGCCGCCGTTGACGACGACGGAGGAGACCTTCGTGTCGCCGATGCCGTCGTCCGGCACCGCACGGGCGCCGAACCCGGCGGCGTCACGGTGCGCCGAGGTGGCCTTGCGCAGGTCCGCCTCGTGGGCGGCCCGGACGGACGAGACGGTGTCGCCCTTCGAAGCGGCGGTGGCGGCCTGCGCGGCCGGTATCGCCAAAGCGGTCAGGGCCAGGGCGCCGCTCACGGCGGCGGCAGTGGCACGCATACGCATGTGTTCCCCATTGGGAGAAGGGGCCCGGCGAGCCGGCTGCTCGCTGGGGCCCAAGTGTCGAAGGAGTCTGTTGACTCGGCTGTGAAGATTCTCGGGAGGTCCGGAAGGTTGCACGGACGTGAAGAGATAACGATTTCTTTACCGACAAGCGGCATTTCACCTGTCATCCACGGACCTGCCGGGCACTCCCGTCATCACACCCGATGCGGCACGAAGAACGGGACCCCCGCGGCCCCACCGGGGGTCAGCCCACGTACTGGCGTGCCGTCGATGCCCGTTGGGCCTCTTCCAGCAGGGTCAGACGGCGCTCGACCGGGGCGGGCACGGGGCGGCGTTCGGACAGCACCCAGGGCAGGCCCGCCGCGGCGCGGGCGAACGCACGGACGCTGGCGGCATCGCGGGGCACCGAACGGGCCAGGTACCAGGTGCGGCTCAGCGCGGCGGGCAGCGGCCGGCGCAGCCACGTGTACCAGAGGGTGTTGCGCAGCCCGTCCACGCGCCGGCCGGTCGCGTCCCGGGCCCGCGAGGGTGCGTGGTGGACGGTGAGCTCTTCCGCGAAGCTCAGCCACCAGCCGCGCACCGCAAGATCGGTGGCCAGCAGTTCCTCCTCGCCGCCCAGCCACAGCCGGGGGTGGAAGCCGCCGGCCGTACGGAAGGCGGACACCCGCAGACAGGTGGCCGCCGCCAGGAAGGAGCCCAGCGCGGGGCCGGGCAGCCAGGCGGGGCCCGGCACCGGGGAGATGCGCAGCTCTTCCACGACGGGGTCCTCGGTGCCGTCCGGCTCCACGACGATGCGGGCGACCACACCGGCCAGCAACGGGTGCGCGTCCAGGCGGTCGGCGGCGGCCCGCAGCGAGCCGGGCGCCCACCAGGAGTCGTCGTCGCAGAAGGCCACATAGGGCGTGGTGACGTGGCGGACGGCCAGATTGCGGCCGACGGCACCGGTGTTGCGGCCCGGTTCCAGCAGCGTCACCCCGGGGTGCGCGGCGCGGACGGCGGCCGGGGAGCCGTCGCGGGACGCGTTGTCCACGACGATGACGCGGGGCCGCTCGGGCAGCCGGGCCAGCAGGCCCAGGGTGTGCAGCAGTTCGTCCTTGCGGTCCCGGGTGATGACGACGACGGTCACGCGGCCGTCCGGACCCTGCGGGGCACCCGCGGGGGTGGCGGTCATGCCGGTGCCCCCTCCACCAGACGGGCGGCCCGCTCGACCGGGGGCGGGAGGGGACGGCGGTGGCGGAGGGCCGCGGGGAGACGGGGCAGCAGCTCCCGGGCGGCACGGCGGGCCCCAGGGTCGTGCAGCGCGTCCCCGCACAGGGCCGCCGTCCGGCGCAGGGCGACGGGGAGGGGGCGGCGCAGCCAGGCGATCAGCAGTTCGTTGCGGCGGACGAGGGCCTGCCGGCCGGGGCGCGGCGCGTCGGCCGGGGAGTGCCGGGCGACGACCTGCGGGCAGTGGATGACCTCCCAGCCCGCGGCGGCCAGGTCGTAGGCGAGCAGGGTCTCCTCGGCGCCGAAGAACAGCAGCGGGTGGTAGCCGCCCACGTCCAGGTAGGCATGCCGGCGGACGACGGCGGCACAGCCGAGGAAACCGAGCACCCTGCGGCTGCCGGGGGCGGACCCGTCGCCCAGCGGGGAGGCGGCCAGTACGGAGTTGAGCGGATCCGGACGCCCCTCGTCCCCGACGGTGATGCCCGCCGCCAGCAGGCCCGTGGCGGGCCGGGCCGCGAGGATGTCCACCGCCGTGCGCAGCGCGCCGGGCTCCCACCAGGAGTCGTCGTCGCTGAAGGCCACATACGGGGTGCGCAGGGCTTTGACGCCCTCGTTGCGGGCCAGCGCGCCCCGGTTGACCGGCAGCCGCAGGAGCTGCACACCGGGGAAGGAACGGGTCACCATGGCGGCCGTACCGTCCCGGGAGGCGTTGTCCACCACCAGGACGCGGGGCTCCTCCGGCAGGGCCAGCAGCCGCTCCAGCGTCGCGGCGAGGGTGCGCTGTCTGTCGCGGGTGGCGATGACGACCCCGAGCTGCTCGCGGAGACTCCCGCCGGACGGGCGCCGCCCGGTCTGGCCGGCGGGCACCGGCGGGGCCTTGTCCCGCACCCCTCGGCCGCTGCCGCGGGATGCGCCGCCGTGGGGGGCGTCAGGGGCGTCGCCGCTCGGGGGGCCGGCCGGTGCGGGGCTCTCCCCCGTGGCGTCGTGGGGGCCGGGTGTGCCGTCGTATGCCGCGCCGCCGCAGCGGGTGCCGGGCGCGTCGGCCACTCCCCACGGGCCGGCCGCGTCGCCGTGGGCGCCGGGCGCGCGCTGTCCGTCGCCGTCGGGGGTGGTGGGGGGAACCATGTCGCGCCTCGTCTCCTCGGCTGCGGGCGGCCGGGTCCGGCGGGGAGTGCGGAGAGGGAGAAGAAGGGATGGGGGAGAGGGGAAGCCCGGGTCCGCGGGGCCGGCGGCGCCGGTCGTCGCGGACCCGGGCCGGCGGGCCGTGGCACCCGCCGGGGCCCGGCCCCGGGATCGGTCAGGAACGCCGCCCGGGAACGGCAGCCCTGAGTGTCAGCCCCGGAACATCTCCTTCTCGACCTGATCGGGACCGTCGATCCGGTCGCTCTTCATGTGGGAGATCTTGTCGACGACCTTGTCGCTCGCCTTGTTCTTCCTGGCGAGGTCGGTCAAGGTCTTGCGGTCCGTGGGGTAGGAGGCTCCCTTGAGGGCCTGCTGGACCTCGATGGGGTTCACGTCGCTCATCGCGTCCTCCGTCGGGTGGTGCGGGTGGTACCCGGGTGGCACACAAGGACGCCCGAATGTCCCTTATGCCCTTCCTGCTCCCCCATGGTGGGAGCACCGGATGCGCCCCGCAACACCAGCCACCGGCGCCGCGGGGACGCCGGTGACCGGTCACCGGACACAGCCGGCGGAGGCCGTCAGGCCGCCGCCGGTTCCGTCTCCGGTACGGCGCCCGCACCCGTGGTGGCGGGCTCGGCGGAGGTCCGGCGGAAGGCGGGCTGCGGCAGCCGCACCGGGCGCCGCTGCAACAGCTGGGCCGCGCCGGTGACGGCGACGATGGCCAGGCCGCCGACGATCAGCCCGCCCCGCGCCCCGGCGAACTCCATGAGCGCACCCAGCAGCGGCGGACCGACCAGGCCCCACCCGGTGCTGGCGCTGCGCCACACCCCCAGCACGCGGCCCCGCATATGGCTGGGCGGCTCGGTCTGGAGCACGGTGGTGCCGGCCGTGTCGGAGACGGACTCGACCACGGCCATCGGCGCCACCAGCACCAGCAGCAGGACCAGCGACGGGGACAGCCCCGCGACGGTCTGGAGCAGGGCACCGGCCGCGGCGAGCACGGCCACGTGCCGCACCGACGGTTTGCGCAGGCAGCCGGCGAGCACGGCGCCGGCCATACCGCCGACCGCCAGCACGGTCGAGACGGTGCTGAAGGCGCCGGCGCCGGCCGCCAGCGGGCCGGTGACCAGGACGGCGAGGGTCAGCTGGTAGTTGCGGCCGAAGATGGCGGAGATACCGGTGATGGCGGCCAGGGCGACCAGCCGGGGGTTGCGCGCGAAGTACACGAGGCCCTCGCGCGTCCCGCCGCCCGTCGCCGGGCGCCGCCGGGGCCGTCCCGTGCGTCCCGCCGCGGGGGCGGGGGCCGGCCGCTCGTGCGCGGTCTGCGGCTCGCGCTCCTCCTCGGGGGCGAGCTTCAGGAACGGGATGACGGTGGCCACCGCGAGGAACGACAGTCCGTTGACGACGTACGCGGACGCCATGCCGAACCAGGCGACGGCCGCACCCGCCGCGGCCGTACCGATCAGCCGCCCGGCGCTGTGCACGACGGAGCCCAGGGCGATGGCCGAGGGCACGTCCTTCCGTTTGACCAGGTCGTTGCCGAGCAGCGAACAGGCGGGGTTGTCCACGGTGGCGATGGAGCCGGTGACGGCGGCGAGCACCATCAGCAGCGGCACCGTCAGCACGCCGAACGCCACGAAGGCGGCGGTGGCGAAGGCCACCAGGCCCAGCAGGGCCTGGCTGACCGAGGCGGTCAGCTTGCGCGGCCAGGAGTCGACGAGGCTGCCGCCGACCAGGCTCAGCAGCAGGCCGGGTGCGGCCTGCACGGCCAGGGACAGACCGGTGGTGGCGGCGGAGCCGGTGATCTGGAGGACGAGCAGGTTCTGCACCGTCAGCTGCATCCAGGTGCCGACGTTGGAGACGAGGTTCGCCGCCGACCACCAGCGCATGCTGGGGTAGCGCAGCGAACGCCAGGGACTCCGCTCGGACCGCGAGCCCTTCCCGGGCTTGTCCGCGGGCTTCTTCGCGGGCTCGGAGGACTCCGTGGCCCCGGAGGAGCCAGGGGAATCAGCGGACCCGCCGTACTCCGCGGTTCTCGCCGGCCCGGCGGCACTCGCCGAGCCGGCGGAATCACCCGCGTCGGCGGACTCACCCGCGTCGGCGGGCTTCGCCGAATCGGCGGTCTTCACGGATTCCGGGGGCGCCTGTGCCACTCGGTCGCGTCCGGCGGCGGACGGCACGGGGAGGCGGTCACGCAGTTTCCGGACGCGGGAGATCTTCCGCTGTCCGGGAACAGCGGGAGCAGCGCCGGGCGCACCTGCGGCACCAGGGGTGCCGGGCGTTTCGGGACCGGCCTTGTACGGGGATGCGGGGGCCGGGTCTTCCCCGGCCGGGCTGCCGTCGGCCGTACCGGTCACATCCGGTGCGGCCGGTATCGGGCCCTCGGCAGTCGGGTGATGAGGCATGAGGGAATTCGCGCAGGAAGACAGCAGGAAGACAGGGGGTGGGAAGGAAGGGGATGCGGGAAGGACGTCGAACTGCCGGAAGCAGTCCGGAAGCAGTCCGGAAGTACTCCGGAAGCGGTCCGGAAGCGATTCCTTCCGACGTCCTCAGCCATATTCACAGACGGTTTTCGCCGACTCGGTGACGACTCCCGCCGACCAGGCTCCGGATACCTGCCTGCACCCCCTCCTACCAGGGGAAAAGGGTGCCGGGTTGCCTTGCTCACAGGGGCGTACGGGAAAAGGGAGACGGTCACGGTGGGTTCATGACTGACCGCACCGTAGAGCGGTCGCGCACGGTGCGTAGCGCCACGGTGAGCAGCGCTCGGAAGCTCCTCGGTTGCGACGCGGTGGGGGGCACCTCAGGCTGGTGAGGGCGAGCACATGGCTGCCTCGTGAGAACTCCGCGAGATGCGTAGGAGTGTCCATGGTTTCGACTCCTCATTCCGTTCCCCGGTTCCGGCACGCCGTCGTCACGGGCGGGGCGGGATTCCTGGGCTCGCATTTGTGCACGGCGCTGCTGGAATCGGGCAGTGAAGTCACCTGTGTGGACGACTTCTGCACCGGGCGGCGGGAAAACGTGGCGCATCTGGCGGACCGCCCGGGATTCACGCTCATAGAAGCCGACATCTGTCATCCGTTCGATGTCGAGGCCGGCGCCTCGGGCGCTTCCGCTCCTCCCGATCTCGTGCTGAATTTCGCCTCTCCCGCCTCTCCCGCGGACTATCTGCGCATGCCCCTGCACACGCTGGAGACGGGCAGTGCGGGCACCCGCAACGCGCTGGCGCTGGCCCGCCGGTACGGGGCCCGGTTCGTGCACGCCTCCACCTCCGAGGCGTACGGCGACCCCCAGGAGCATCCGCAGAGCGAGCGGTACTGGGGGCATGTGAACCCGGTCGGGCCGCGCAGCGTGTACGACGAGGCCAAACGGTTCGGCGAGGCGCTCACGGCGGCGGAGGCCCGCAGCCGGGGCGCCAACGTGGGCATCGTCCGGCTCTTCAACACCTACGGGCCGCGGATGCGCGGGTACGACGGCCGGGCGGTCCCCACCTTCGTGCGGCAGGCGCTGGCCGGGGAGGAGCTGACGGTGACCGGTGACGGCCGCCAGACCCGTTCCCTGGCGTACGTCGACGACACCGTGCGCGGCGTCCTGGCCATGGCGGGCTCCGAGCTGCTGGGACCGGTCAACATCGGCAACCCGGACGAGATCACCATGCAGCACCTGGCCGAACTGGTCATCGAGCTGACCGGTTCCTCCTCCGGCCTGCGGTTCATCGAACGGCCCAGCGACGACCCGGCGGTGCGCTGCCCCGACATCACCCTGGCCCGCGGCAAGCTCCAGTGGGAGCCGACCGTGCCGGCCTGGGAGGGGCTGGAGCGCACCATCGCCTGGTTCCGCGGGCAGGCCGCCGGCTGATCTCCGCAACGACTCCGCCGTCGGCTCCTTCGGCGACGCAAGGCCCGTCGGCTCCCTCGGCGAAAGGCAAGGCAGAACATGCGTGTTCTCGGTATCAACGCCCTCTTCCACGATCCGGCCGCCGCCCTCGTCGTCGACGGGCACACGGTGGCCGCCGCCGAGGAGGAGCGGTTCTCCCGCCGCAAGCACGGCAAGCGGCCGGTGCCGTTCGCCGCCTGGGAACTGCCCGTCAAGGCCGCCGCGTGGTGTCTGTCCGAGGCGGGCCTGCGCCCCCAGGACATCGACGCGGTGGCCTACTCCTTCGACCCCGACCTGGCCAAACCCGCCGTCGACATGGGCCTGGACGACCCGTGGGACCCGCTGCGGCTCACCTACGCACGGGAGGCGCCGTCCTTCCTGTGCGACGCGCTGCCGGGCCTGGAGCGGGAGAAGGTGCACTTCGTGGCGCACCACCTGGCGCACGCGGCCTCCAGCGCCTTCGCCGCGCCCGGCGCCGAGCACTCCTCGGTGCTGGTGGTGGACGGACGCGGCGAGTCCACCTCGCACCTGGCGGGCCGCCGCCGCGGCGGTGTGGTGGAGCCGCTGGCGAGCCAGCAGCTGCCGCACTCGCTCGGGCTCGTCTACGAGGAACTGACCGCCCACCTGGGGTTCCTGCGCTCCTCCGACGAGTACAAGGTGATGGCGCTGGCCTCCTACGGGAAACCCCGGATGGCCGCCGAACTGGCCCGGTACGTGCACTCCACGGGCGACGGCGGGTTCGTCGCCAAGAACGTGCCCTGGGAGTCGTTCGCGCCGCCCGCCGAGCCGGGGCGCGGCTGGTCGCAGGAGCACGCCGACCTGGCGGCCAGCGCCCAGAAGTGCCTGGAGGACACACTCTTGGACATGGCCCGCTGGCTGCACGGGCGCACCCACGACAAGGTGCTGACGATGGCGGGCGGCGTCGCCCTCAACTGCGTCGCCAACGCGCGGATCGCCGCCGAGGGCCCCTTCTCCCGGGTGTGGGTGCAGCCCGCCGCCGGTGACGCGGGCACCGCGCTGGGCGGGGCGCTGGCGCTGGCCTCGCGCGGCGGGGACGTCACCGAACCGATGGCCGGCGCCGACCTGGGCCGGCGGTGGAGCGACGAGGAGCTGCGCCGGTGGCTGACGGACGCCGCGGTGCCGTTCGAGCAGCCCGACGACGTGGCGGAGACGGTGGCGCAGGCGCTCGCGGACGACGCGATCGTCGCCTGGTTCCAGG
Organism: Streptomyces albus subsp. albus; assembly: GCF_000725885.1. Lineage (GTDB taxonomy): Bacteria > Actinomycetota > Actinomycetes > Streptomycetales > Streptomycetaceae > Streptomyces > Streptomyces albus. The sequence goes on from NZ_JODR01000028.1 coordinate 13,444, forward strand.
GGCGTGCCGAGTACGGGCCGCGCGCCCTCGGGCACCGCTCCCTGCTGGCGCACCCCGGGCGGGCCGCGAACCTGGAGCGGCTCAACGACGTCAAGGGCCGCGAACAGTTCCGCCCGGTGGCGCCCATGGTGCTGGAGGAACGGGCGCCGGAGATCTTCGACGGGCCGCTGCCCAGCCCCTACATGCTGTTCGTGCACCAGGTGCGGCCCGCCTGGCTGGACCGCATCCCCGCCGTGGTGCACACCGACGGCACCGCCCGCATCCAGACCGTCAGCAGTGCGAAGGAGCCGCTGGTGGCGCGGATGCTCGCCGCCTTCGAACGGCTCACCGGGCTGCCCGTCGTCGTCAACACCAGCCTCAACACCGCCGGCCGGCCCATGGTGGACGACCCGCGCGACGCGCTGGAGTGCTTCGGCTCCTCCCCCGTCGACCTGCTGGCCATCGGCCCGTACGTGGTGCGCCGGGCCGACTTCTTCCGGCGCCCCGACGAGAGCGCGCCCGCCGCCGCGGCCGGCGTCCCGCGGGGTGAGGCGGCGTGAGCACCCCGCAGCACACCGACGGCCCGGCGTACTGCGTCGTCGTCCCCACCCTCGGCAGACCGTCCCTGAACCGGACCCTCCAGGCACTGGCCGAGGCCGGGCCGCCGCTGCCGCGCCGCATCGTCCTGGTGGACGACCGGCCCGCGCAGCAGTGCGACCCGCTGCCCGTCCAGGTGCCCGAGGCCCTCGCCGATCTGGTCACCGTCGTCGACGGGGCCGCCGCCGGCCCCGCCGCGGCACGCAACGTCGGCTGGCGGGCCGCCGACACCGAGTGGATCGCCTTCCTCGACGACGACGTCGTCCCCGGCCCGGACTGGACGCGGCGGCTCGCCGCCGACCTGGCCGCGGCCGACGCCGCCCCGGACCGCACCGCCGGCACCCAAGGGCGCATCACCGTCCCCCTCCCCCAGGACCGGCCGCCCACCGACTGGGAGCGCAACACCGCCGGACTGGCCACCGCCCGCTGGATCACCGCCGATATGGCCTACCGGCGGACCGCACTGGAGGCCGTCGGCGGATTCGACGAACGCTTCCGCCGCGCCTTCCGCGAGGACGCCGACCTGGCGCTGCGGCTGGACGCCGCCGGCTGGCGGATCGCCGAGGGCGAGCGGCAGACCGTCCACCCCGTGCGCGCCGCCGACCGCTGGGTGTCCGTCCGCGCCCAGCGCGGCAACGCCGACGACGTCTTGATGAACCGCCTCCACGGACCCGGCTGGTGGCGCCGCGCCGGAGCCGAACGCGGCCGGCTGCCCCGGCACCTGGCCGTCACCGCCGCCGCCTGCGCCGCACTGGGCGGACTGGCCACCGGCCGCCCGCGCGCCGCCGCGCTGCTCGGCGGCCTGTGGCTGCTGGGCACCGGCGAGTTCTTCTACGCGCGGCTGAGCCCCGGCCCCCGTACCCGCGACGAAAGCCTCACGATGGCCCTCAGCAGTCTGCTCATCCCCCCGCTGGCCACCTTCCACTGGACCCGCGCCCGGCTCCAGGCGCCACCCGCCCGGTGGTACGACGGTACGGGGGTGTGGCCGTGAGGATCCGCGCCACCACCCCGCGCCCGGACCACCCCGGCGCCGAAGCCGGCAGCGTGGTACTGCGCGCCCCGGCCGCCACCTGGTACCAGGACGGTACCGCCGGGCCGCTGCTGCGCATCCCCCGCCACCCGCCCCCGGCCGCGGCCACCGGCACGCCCGCCGGGGCCGGGGCACCCCGGGCCGTGCTGTTCGACCGGGACGGCACCCTCGTCGAGGACGTCCCGCACAACACCGACCCCGCCCGGCTGCGGCCCCGGCCGCACGCCCGGGAAGCCCTGGAAGTGCTGCGGGCCGCCGGGGTGCGGGCCGCCGTGGTCACCAACCAGCCCGATCTGGCCCGCGGCGTCCTCACCCTGCCGCAACTGGAAGCGCTCCAGGCGCGGATGGAGGAACTGCTGGGCCCGGTCGAGGTGACCGCCGTGTGCCCGCACCTGCCCGAGGCCGGATGCGGCTGCCGCAAACCCGCGCCCGGCCTGGTGCACGCCGCCTGCCGGCTGCTGCGGCTCGCGCCCGCCCGGACGGTGGTGGTCGGCGACATCGGCACCGACCTGCTGGCCGCCCACCGGGCCGGTGCCCCCAGCCTCCTCGTCCCCAACGAGGCGACCCGGCGGGAGGAGACCGAGGCGGCCCGCTGCACCGCGCCCCACCTGGCCACCGCCGTCCGCACCCTGCTGGGCGGCCCGGCGACACGCGCCCGGCCCGCACCCACCGCATCGCGGGGCGCCGCCCCCGCAGACCGGCCCGGGACGGCCACCGGCACGGGCGGGGCCGGCACGGAGCAGAGCACCGTAGCCACCGGGCAGAGCTCGACCGCCACCAGCCCGGACGGGGCCCACAAGGAACAAGACACCGCCGCCACCAGGCAGGGCTTGAGCGCCACCGATCGGACCGGGGCCACCACCATGCCGAACGGCACCACCACCGGACAGGCCGCAACCACCAGCCCGGGCGGAGCCGCCACGGTGCAGGACGCGAGCGCCTCCAGCCCGGGCGGAGCCGGCACGGTGCAGGGCGCGAGCGCCACCGGCCCGGGCGGAGCCGGCACGGTGCAGGGCGCGAGCGCCACCGGCCCGGGCGGAGCCGGCGTGGGACCGAGCACCGCCGCCGCAGCGCGGGACGCGAGCACCACCAGTCCGGGCGGAGCCGGCACAGGGCTGAGCACCGCCGCCACCGGGCAGGGCGCAACCACCAGCCCGGGCGGTGCCCGCAGGGAACAGGACACTGCCGCCGCCGGGCAGGGCGGGAGCGCCGGACAAGGCGGGGCCGCCGCCGCACGGACCGGTACCGCCGCGGAGCAGCGTGGGGCCGCCACGGTGCGGGGTGTGGGCGCCGGCGGGCGGGGCGGGTCCGCCACCGAGCGGGGAGGTCGCTGATGGGGGGCCCGCGCACGCTCGTGGTGCGGCTCGACAGCGTCGGCGACGTCCTGCTGGCGGGGCCGGCCGTACGGATGGTGGCGGCCGGATCCAGCCGGGTCACGCTGCTGGCCGGCCCACTGGGCGAGGCCGCGGCCCGGCTGCTGCCCGGGGTGGACGAGGTCCTCACCTTCGACGCGCCCTGGGTGGGCCGCGACCCCGCACCGGTGGACGGGGACACCACCGGGCAGTTCGTCGAACGGCTGGCCCGCGAACGCTTCGACCGGGCACTGATCCTCACCTCCTACCACCAAAGTCCGCTGCCGACGGCGCTGCTGCTGAAGCTGGCCGGCATCCCGTGGATCGCCGCCGACAGCGAGGACTACCCCGGCTCACTGCTCCAGCTTCGGCACCGCCGCGCCCGCGGCCGGCACGAGGCGCGCGCCGCGATGGACCTGGCGGCGGCGGCCGGGTTCGCGCTGCCGCCCGGCGACACGGGGACGCTGGCGATCCAGCCGCCGCCGGACACCGGCCCGCTGACCGGCACCGACCCGTACGTGGTCGTCCACCCGGGGGCGACCGCGCCAGCCCGCGCCTGGAGCGAGCGGCGGGCGGCCCGCGCGGTGGCGGCGCTGGCCGGGGCCGGGCACCGCGTGGTGGTCACCGGCGGCGAGTCCGAGAAGGAGCTGACGGCGGCCGTCGCCGGGGAGCACGCCCTCGATCTGGGCGGACGCACCGGGCTGCACGAGCTGGCCGGGGTGCTGGCCGGGGCCCGCGCGGTCGTCGTCGGCAACACCGGGCCCTCGCATCTGGCGGCTGCCGTGGGCACCCCGGTGGTCTGTCTGTTCGCGCCCGTCGTACCGGCCGGGCGGTGGGCGCCGTTCGGGGTGCCGCACGTGCTGCTCGGCGACAGGGACGCGCCGTGTGCGGGTTCCCGCGCCGTCCACTGCCCGGTGCCGGGGCACCCGTGTCTGGAGGGCATCGAGGACGCCGAGGTGCTGGCGGCGCTGGACCGGCTGCCGCCGCCGTCCCGGCCGAGGCACACCCCCGGGCCGCCCGGCACGACACCCTCGCCCGCCCCCACGGACGCGGACGCAACCACGGAAGCGGCCTCATCCACGGAAGCGGCCTCACCCGCAGAGGCGGCCGGCCCCACCGAGGCGGCCGGCCCCACGGGCACCCCCGCCCCTTCGGGGCCCGCCACCACGGACGACCCGGCCGACCCCGCCGACGCGTCCCGCACCACCAGCGCGCCCGACTCCACCAGCACACCCGACCCCACCAGCGCATCCGGCCCCACCAGCGAGCCCCGCCGTGCCGCCCCGTCGGTGGCCCCCGGCAACGCCCGTCCGACCTTGGAGACCGGCCCATGAACATCCTGATCTGGCACGTGCACGGCTCGTGGACCACGGCGTTCGTGCAGGGCCCGCACACCTATCTGGTGCCGGTGCTGCCCGACCGCGGCCCCGACGGGCTCGGCCGCGCCGAGACGTTCGCCTGGCCCGACTCGGTACGGGAGGTGACGCCCGCCCAGCTCGCCGAGGCGGACGTGGACGTCGTCGTCCTGCAACGCCCGCACGAGGAGGAACTGGCCACGCGCTGGCTGGGCGGACGCCGGCCCGGCCGGGACGTGCCGGCCGTCTACCTGGAGCACAACGCGCCCGACGGGAACGTGCCCGACACCCGCCACCCGTACGCCGACCGACCCGACGTCCCGCTGGTGCACGTCACCCACTTCAACCGGCTCTTCTGGGACAACGGCAGCACGCCCACCACCGTCATCGAGCACGGCATCGTCGACCCCGGCCACCAGTGGACGGGGGAGCTGCCGCGGGCGGCCGTCGTCGTCAACGACCCGGTGCGGCGCGGCCGGTACGTCGGCACCGATCTGCTGCCCGCGCTCAGCGAGGCGGCGCCGCTGGACGTGTTCGGCATGCGGACCGAGGCCCTGGCCGCCCACCTGGGCCTGGCCCCCGAGCGCTGCCGCGCCCAGGACCTGCCGCAGGAGCGGCTGCACACCGAACTGGCCCGGCGCCGCTGCTATCTGCACCCGGTGCGCTGGACGTCGCTGGGCCTGTCGCTGCTGGAGGCCATGCACCTGGGCATGCCGGTGGTCGCGCTGGCCACCACGGAGGCCGTCGAAGCGGTGCCCGAGGGCGCCGGGGTCCTCTCGACCCGGCCCGAGGTGCTGGCCGAGGCGGCCCGCCGCTATCTGCACGAGCCCGAGGCCGCCGCCGAGGACGGGGCCCGCGCCCGGCGCGCCGCGCTGGGCCGCTACGGGCTCAAACCGTTCCTGCACCGCTGGGAGCGGCTGTTGGAGGAGGTGACCCGCTGATGACGGCCGAGAAGACCGGAGGGGCCGCGCGCAAGGCCCGCGCCCCGGGCAGGGAACGGCTGCGCATCGCACTCGTCTCGGAGCACGCCAGTCCGCTGGCGGCGCTGGGCGGCGCCGACGCGGGCGGCCAGAACGTGCATGTGGCGCGGCTGGCCGAGACCCTGGCCGGGCAGGGCCACCGCGTCACCGTCTACACCCGCCGTGACTCCCCCGACCTGCCGGAGCGGCTGCCGCTGCGGCACGGGGTGGACGTCCACCATGTGCCGGCGGGCCCGCCCGAACCCGTGCCGAAGGACGAACTGCTGCCCTACATGGGGCTCTTCGGCGCGTTCCTGTCCACCCAGTGGGCGGCGGAGCGGCCCGATGTGGTGCACTCCCACTTCTGGATGTCGGGGCTGGCCACATTGCAGGCGGCGCAGGAGCGGGCGCTGCCGTTCCTGCACACGTACCACGCGCTGGGCACCGTGAAGAAGCGGCACCAGGGCGACGCGGACACCAGCCCCGGTGAACGCATCCCCTGCGAGCGGGCGGTGAGCGCCGCCTGCGACCGGATCGTCGCCACCTGCCGGGACGAGGTGACCGAGCTGGCCCGGATGGGCGTGTCCGCCGACCGGGTGTCGGTGGTGCCCTGCGGGGTGGACCCGGACGTGTTCACGCCCACCGGTCCGGTGTGGCCCCGCCCGGCGCGGCGCCCGCTGCTGGTGCAGGTGGGACGGCTGGTGCCGCGCAAGGGTGCGGCGCTGTCGATCGCCGCGCTGGCCCGGGTGCCGGGCGCGGAGCTGGTCATCGCCGGCGGCCCGGCGGGGCCCGCGCTGGACGACGATCCGGAGGCGGTGCGGCTGCGCCGGCTGGCCCGCGAGGCGGGGGTGGCCGACCGGGTGCATCTGACCGGCGGGCTGCCGCGCGAGGAGATACCGCCGCTGCTGCGGGCGGCCGACGCGGTGCTGTGCCCCGCGGACTACGAGCCGTTCGGCATCGTCCCGCTGGAGGCGATGAGCTGCGGCACGCCGGTGGTGGCGACCCGGGTCGGCGGCCAGTGCGACACCGTCGCGCACCGCGGTACGGGGCTGCTGGTGCCGCCGCGGGACGTGGAGGCCCTGGCTGCTGCGGTGCGCACCCTGCTGGCGATGCCCGCGCGGGGCCGGGCGTACGGCGCGGCCGGGCGGCGGCGGGTGCTGTCCCGCTACAGCTGGACCCGCGTCATGCACCAGACGGAGGACGTCTACCGCCGGGTGCTGGCCGCCCGGGCGGCGTCCCCCGCGGCCCGTCCGGTCGTCGTCCCTGCGGTGCCGTGAACCGCCCCGCCGCCGGCGGCGGCACACGCTGCCGCCACGGCCCGTCCGGCACGCCCGAATCACCGTCCCCGAGCGCGAAGGAGGGAGGCCGTACCGGCCGCGTCCCGGCCGTACGGCCCACCGGCATGCTTCCTGTGGACCCCGCACTCACCCACTGCCAGGCGCTGGAAGAGGCCGTCGGCGTCTTCCGGGAGGCGCACTCGGCCCATGTGACCGCCTGGGGCGAGGAGCTGGCCGAGGCGCTGCACGGCGGCGGCCGGCTGCTGGCCGCGGGCAACGGCGGCAGCGCCGCCCAGGCCCAGCATCTGACCGCGGAACTCGTCGGCCGCTACCAGGCCGACCGCAGACCGTACTCGGCGATCGCCCTGCACGCCGACACCTCGGCGGTCACCGCCATCGGCAACGACTACGGCTACGCGGACGTGTTCGCCCGCCAGGTGACCGCGCACGGCCGGCCCGGCGACGTGGTGCTGCTGCTGTCCACGTCCGGGCGGAGCGAGAACCTGGTCAACGCGGCGCTGGCCGGCCGCCGGGCCGGGCTGCGGGTGTGGGCGCTGACCGGGCCCGCGCCCAATCCGCTGGCGGCGGCGGCCGACGACGCGCTGTGCGTGGCCGCGGCCACCACCGCGACGGTGCAGGAGGTGCACCTGGTCGCGGTGCATCTGCTGTGCGAGGCGTTCGACGCAGCACAGGAGCTGGCCGAGGACGTGCCCGCCGCGACCGCGCCCCCGCCGACGGCCGGGCGGGGCGTGCGGCTGACCGCCGGTGAGGGCGGCCCGCCGCCCGTCTGACCGCCGGCCCTGCCCTTCCCACCGGTCGCGCGGTCCGTCCGGGTTCTGCCCCGAAGGGCCCGGACGGCCGGACGGACCCGCCACCGGTTCCGTCCCGTCCGGTTCCATCCCCGTCCCCGCCCGACCCGTCCCCGTCCGCAGTGAAGGAGGCGTGCATGCCGCGCAACCGTCCGCTCGTCGTCGTCGGCGACACCCTGCTCGACACCGACGTCGAGGGCCGGGCCAGCCGGCTGGCGCCGGACGCCCCCGCCCCGGTGCTGGACGTGTCGGAGGAACACAGCAGGCCCGGTGGGGCGGGGCTGGCCGCTGTCCTGGCCGGCGCGTTCTGCCGCGACCCCGTGCGGGACGCGCTGCCCTCCGTCCTGCGGGCGGAGCGGCCCGGCCCGGACGGCTTCGCCGGACAGGACCCGGACCGGCCGGAGATCGTGCTGGTCACCGCGCTGGGCCAGAGCCGCTCCGACCAGCTCGTGCGGGACCTGCTGGCGCCGCGGGTCACGGTGCTCGAACTGCCGCTGCGCGGCAGCGTGCCCGTCAAGACGCGGCTGTGCGCCGACGGCCGGCCGCTGCTGCGGGTGGACCGGGGCGGCGGCACCGTCGGTCCGGTCACCGACGAGGTGCGGGCCGCGCTCGCCGGGGCGCACACCGTGCTGGTCTCCGACTACGGACGCGGCGTCGCCGCCCGGCTCCGCGCCGAACTGGCCGTACTGGCCGGGCACACCCAGGTGGTGTGGGACCCGCACCCGCGCGGCGAACCACCGGTGCCCGGCGCCCGGCTGGTCACGCCCAACGCCGCGGAGGCGCGGGCGCTGTGCTCGGACCAGTACCCCGATCTGGACGGCGACGGGCCGCACGGGCACGGGCGGCGCGGCGCGGCCCTGGCCGCGGAGTGGCGCAGCGCCGCCGTGGCCGTCACCCTCGGCCGGCGCGGCGCGGTACTGGCCCGGCCCGGGGACGAGGCACCCCTGTACTTCCCGCCCCTCCAGGAGGCCGACGGCGACCCCTGCGGCGCCGGTGACTGCTTCGCGGCGACCGCCGCCCGCGCCCTGGCCGACGGTGCACTGCCGGAGGAGGCCACGCACGAGGCGGTGCGCCGGTCCGGTGCGTTCGTCGCCGCGGGAGGGGTGCGCAACCCGGCGCTGTGGGGCGGGGTGCCCGGTGGTGCGGCCGGGCACCCGGTGCCGGCCGCACCGGGACGCGGACCGGGCGGTTCCCTGGCGGACGCGCGTGCGCTGGCCGCCGACGTACGGGCGAGGGGCGGCACCGTGGTCGCCACGGGCGGCTGCTTCGACCTGCTGCACGCCGGCCACGTGGGCATGCTGCAGAACGCCCGCCGCACCGGCGACTGCCTCATCGTCTGCCTCAACTCCGACGTCTCGGTGCGCCGTCTCAAGGGCGAGGGCCGCCCCATCACGCCCGAGGCCGACCGGATCTCGGTCCTGGCCGGGCTGGACTGCGTGGACGCGGTCGCCGTCTTCGACGAGAACACCCCCGAACGGCTGCTGCGGGAGCTGCGCCCGCACGTGTGGGTGAAGGGCGGCGACTACGGCACCGAACGGCTGCCGGAGGCGGCCACGTTGGAGGAGTGGGGCGGACGGGTGCTCCTCCTGCCGTACCTCGACGGCCGCTCCACCACCGCGCTGGCCCGCCGCGCCGCCGACCACCACGGCGCGGCACGCGAGAGCACGGACCGCCCGGGAGTGGAGTCACCGTGACCCCCGAACGGCCCGGCCCTGACATCGGCCGACACGCCGGTCACCGCGTCGGCCACCATGCCGGTCGGCGCACCGACCGGCATGGTGGTCCGGAGACCGGCAAGCACACCGGTCAGTGCACCGGCCCGGTCAGCAGCCACCACACCGGCCTGGACGTCGGCCGAGGCACCGACCCGGACGCCGGTCGAAGCCCCAGTCCCGGCCCCGGCACCGGCACCAACCCGGACGCCGGTCGAAGCCCCGGCCCCGGCACCGGCCGGCGAACCGGTCAGGGCCCCGGACAGCACACCGGCCCGGACCCCGGCCGAGGAACCGAGCACCACACCGGCCGGGAGGCCGGCCCAGGTACCGGCCCGCGCACCGACGGCCACACCGGCCCCGCCACCGGCCGGTATGCCGGCCACCGAACCGGTCAGCGCGCCGGCCACCGAACCGGTCAGCACACCGGCCCCGGCCCCGCTCAGCACACCGGCCACCACACCGGCCCGAACGCCAACCCCGGCACCGGACAGCGCACTGACAACCACACCAGCCACCACACGACCCAGGACACCAGCCACCACACCACCCCGGCCGGGGTGGCCGAGGCCCCGGAGTCGTTGCCGTTGCCGTTGCGGGCGGGGGCCGGTGCGGGCGCCGACCGGCCCCGCACGCTGGTGCTGCGTGCCCTGGGGCTGGGCGATCTGCTGACCGCCGTGCCGGCACTGCGCGCCCTGCGGCGGACGTATCCCGGGCACGAACTGGTGCTCGCCGCGCCCCGGTGGCTGGCGGAGGTGGCGCGGGACGCCGAGGTGGCCGACGTCCTGCTGCCGGCCGAGGCACCCGGCCGCGAGGTGCCCGCCGTGCGCTGGCCGTGGCCGGTGCCGCCCCGGCTGGCCGTCGATCTGCACGGCAACGGCCCCGCCAGCCGTACGGCGCTGGCCGCCACCGCGCCCGTCCGGCTGCTGGCCTACGCCGACGGTTCGGGCCCCCGATGGCGGCCCGACGAGCACGAGCGGGACCGCTGGTGCCGGCTGCTGTCCTGGTACGGCGTGCCCGCCGACCCCGGCGACCTGCTGGTACGCCGCCCACGGGCGGCCTCCCCCGCGCCCGGCGCCGTTCTGCTGCACCCCGGGGCCGACGCGGCGGCACGCCGGTGGCCGCCCGGACGGTTCGCCGAGGTGGCCCGCGCACTGCGCTCGCGCGGCGTGCGGGTGGTCGTCACCCACGGCCCCGGCGAGCACGCCCTGGCGCACGAGGTGGCCGGGCGGGCCGGGCTGCCGTCCGACGCGGTGCCCGGCGGGCGTGCGGGGCTGCCGTTCGCGGTGCTGGCGGCGCTGGTCGCCGAGGCCCGCGCGGTGATCGTCGGCGACACGGGGGTGGCGCACCTGGCTTCCGCGCTGGCCACACCGTCGGTCGTCCTGTTCGGCCCCGTCTCGCCGGCGCTGTGGGGACCGCCCGCTCATCCGCGGCACCGCGCCCTGTGGCACCCGGACCCGGGTGGGGGCCCGCGGCCCGGTGACCCGCACGGCGCCCGGCCCGACGCCCGGCTGCTGCGGATCACCCCGGCCGAGGTCCTCGACGGCTGGGCGGCCCTCCCGCCGCCGGGCGCACCCGTGGTGGCGGACGGCGCCGGGGCGAGGGGCGGCGCGCCATGGGCGCCTCATGCCGCGGGGCACGCCGTCCGTCCGGATGTGGTCGCATGACGTTCCGCCGGGCCCTGCTGACCGGCTGGTTCAGCTTCGCCGACGGGGAGGCCACCGCCGGGGACGTGCTGGCGCTGCGCCGGGCCGAACAGGTGGTGCGTCAGGCCTCTCAGCCCTACGACGTGGCCTGGAGCCCGGCGTTCCGCCCCGGTGAGCTGTCCTTGGAGACCGTACGGCCGCAGCGCTACGACCTGCTGGTGTTCGTGTGCGGGCCCCTGCACGGGCCGCAGGTGGCCGCTCTGCACGAGCAGTTCGCGCACTGCCGGCGGATCGCCGTCGGCGTCTCCGTCATCGACCCGCACTCGCCCGCCGTCCGCGGCTTCGACCAGGTGATCGCCCGGGACGGGCCGTCACTCACGGCGCGGCCCGACCTGTCCGCCGCCACCCGGCCGCCGCAGGAGCCGCCGCCCGTCGTCGCGACGGTGCTGACCGCGGGCCAGCACGAGTACGGGGACCAGCGCCGCCACGACGAGACGGTACGCCGTGTCACCGCCTGGCTGGGCGCGCACGACTGCGCACGGCTGCCGTTGGAGACCCGGCTCGACACCCGCGACTGGCGGCTGTGCGCGACCCCGGAGCAGTTGGACGCGCTGCTGCGCCGGGCCGATGTGGTCGTCACCAACCGGCTGCACGGGCTGGTGCTCGGGCTGCGCAGCGGGGTGCCCGTCGTGGCGGTCGATCCGGTGGCGGGCGGCGCCAAGGTCAGCGCGCAGGCGCGGGCGCTGGGCTGGCCCGCGGTCATCCCCGCCGAGCGGCTGGACGGCGAGACGCTCCAGCACTGGTGGGACTGGGTGCGCGGCGAGGGCCGCGGCCGGGCCGCCGCGTACGCCGCCGGGGCGCCTCCGGACCCGCTCGCCCAGGAGCTGCGCACCGCTCTCGCCCCGTGACGGCCCGCAAACCTCCTCCGGCCACTTTTCTCCCGATTTTCTCCCGATTTGACACTTTTGGCCGAGCTGGGAGCCTGTTGGGGTGAGGCCGCGCCACCCGACAGAGAGGCAACGGCACCATGACCGACGAACTCCGCGGCAAGAAGGTCGCGATCCTCGCCACCGACGGGGTCGAGCGCATCGAAGTGGAGGAACCGCGCGGCGCGCTGCACGCGGCCGGGGCCGAGACCGAACTGGTCTCCCTCCACGACGGACAGATCAGCGCCCGCCAGTCGGACCTCGAACCGGCCGGCACCTTCCCCGTCGACAGGCAGGTCGCCGACGCCTCCGTCAACGACTACGACGCGCTGCTGCTGCCCGGCGGCACGATGAACCCCGACCAACTGCGCACGGATTCCGACGCCGTCGCCTTCGCCCGCGCTTTCGTGGAGGGCGGCAAGCCTGTGGCGGCGATCTGCCACGGCCCCTGGACCCTCGCCGAGGCGGGCGTCCTCAGTGGACGGCGCCTCACCTCCTGGCCCAGTATCCGCACGGATCTGCGGAACGCCGGGGCGGAGGTCGTCGACGAGGAGGTCGTGGTCGACCGCAACCTCACCTCCAGCCGCGGCCCGCAGGACCTCCCCGTGTTCTGCACGACCATGGTCGACCAGTTCGCGAAAGCCCTCCAGCCCGCCTGACGCCGGGTGGGCCCCGGCCGCGCGAATCCGGCCCCGCCCCGGACCGGCGCCGACGGCCTGACACCGGCTCGGCCCTCGGCGCCGAACGGGCGCCGGACGCCGATCCCGGCCGCCGGCACCGCCCCCGTAACCGGGCACCGGTCATCGCCTGCTCCGGGCCCGGGTACGGGCGCCGGTCAGGCGGTGGCGGCGCCGCCGGGGAGAAAGTCCTCGACGGTGGCCCGGCGGATGCTGCCCCGGTAGCGCCGGGGCAGCCGCGGCACGGGCACCGTCAGCACGGGGCACACCGCATGCGCCAGCACCCGCCGCGTGGTGCTTCCGCGCCGCCGTCCGCCGCGGGTGCCGATGACGAGCCGGTCCTCGCCCCGCGCGGCGGCCTCGCACAGTGCCCGCCAGGGCCGGTCGCGGACGATCCGCCGCTCGACGGCGACGACACCGGCCGGGTCGCCGCCGAACACGTCGTCGAAGGCCCGCGCCAGCCGTGCGCGGGCCTCCCCGTGCCAGTGCTCGATCCAAGCCCGGTCCGGCCGCAGCATGTAGGCGGCCTCCCCCTCGGGCGGTTCCCAGGCGTGTACGGCCACCAGAGGGCGCCCCGTGGCGCGGGCCTCGCGGGCCGCGGCTCCGAGCGCGGCGAACCCGGCGAGTGTGCCGTGGACGCCGACGACGATCCGCCCGGTGCCGCCGACGGGCCCGTCGCCCGGGTGCGGTCTCGCCGTCCCTCCGTGGTCGTGCATGCTGCTCACCCCTCCCGATGCGGCCACCGTTCCTCTCGTCACGGCTCGCCCCGCAGTGCTGGTGTGGGTGAGTGTGGTGCCGATTGGCCCCGCGGAACAGGTCCAATGACGGGGGATTGACCTTCTCCCGCTGGCAGGCGGGGAGGGTTTCCGGGGCCAATACGCGGCGCCGGGCGAGCCGTACGCGGCTGGACGAGTGCCCCACGACGGTGACAACGGTGCGGGCCACGCCCGTCCGGAACACCCGGCATGACCCGGCTCCCGGTCACCCCACGCCCCCGAGGCCCCGCTTCCCCGGCCCTCGTACGAGACCTCCGGCCCCGGCCCCCAGGCCCCGGGCCCGAGGGGAGCCCGTTCCCCCAGGCCTCCCCTCGGGCACCCCTCCCCAGGGGCCTCCCCATGCGGGACTCCCGTCCCGCGTACGCCCCGGACAGCCCCGGGCTCCCCGTGTTGGCCCCCGTGCCGTGCACACCCTCGGGCCACCGGCCACCGGCGCCTCCCCGTGGCAGCCCAGGCCCACCGGTGCGCCCCCCGTCACCGGACAAGCCCCCCGGGGCCCTCGCCGTACCAACCCCGCCCCCCCCGGGCCGCCCGACGGCCACCGACGTCTTGAGGCCCCTCGGACAGCACGGGCCTCCCATGCGGGACCCCCGCCCCAGGAATGCCCCCGGCCAGTCCCCCCGGGCCTCCCCGCCCAGGCCCCTTCTCCGACGGAGCCCCGGGGAAACCTGGGGCTCCCCCGCGAGGCCCCCGCCCGCGCGGGGGCCTCCCCCGTACGGCCCCTCCCCAGGTCGCACCGGAGCGGTACGCCGCCTCCCCAGGTCCGCCCCGCAGCGCCCGCGGGCCCCCGCTGCCCGGTGCTCCCCCGAGCTCCGGGCCCCGCAGTTCGCCGGGGCTCCCCCGATCCCCGGCGTCCACCGCGCAGCGCGGCGGTCCCCCGTGCCCCCCCGTCCCGGGCTCCGGGCTACCCCCGGATAGCCCGGCCCCCGTGACCGCCCCCGGCGGTTCCCCCTCGTCCCGGTGCCGCGCCTGCCGTTCACCGGCTCTCCCCTGCCGGGGCGTGGCACCGGGACGTTCCCCCGTCCCCCCGTTCTCCCCGTTGACATGCATCCTGCCGTCGGCGGCAGGGACCCCGCATTGCCGGATCCCGGCAGAGTTCTCTAGGGTCTGCGTGCCGGGCGGCGTCAAGGAACCGTCAGGACGGCGTCAGAACCGGATCGAGGAACGACGGGGGTACGGGTGAGCGGGGCGACGGGGGTACGGGCGGGCGGGGCGGCCGGGATACCGGAGGCGTATCTGGCCGGGTACGCGGAGATCCTGGCCGATGTGTGCGCGACGGGACGCAGGCTGACCCGGGACGAACTGGAGACCCGGCGGACGCTGGGTGAGCGTGCCGCCGACGCGGGGCTGGGGCTGCGGGCGCTGGTCGGCGCCCATCTGGCGGCGGCACGTGCGGCGTGGCCGTCGCTGCCGGGCGACGCCGACAGTCTGCTGGCGGGCATGCAGCAGGCGGTGGACGCGGTGGCGGAGGGCTACGAGCGTGCGCAGCGGCAGGCGGTCCGGCAGGAGGAGGCCGCGCGGCGGGAGTTCATCGACGACCTGCTGCACGGGCGGAGCGATCTGGGCCGGCTGGCGGAGCGCGCGGAGCGGTTCGGGCTGCGGCTGGCGCACAGTCACGCGGTGGCGGTGGTCCGCGGTCCGGGTGTGTACGACGAGGGCGATCCGGTGGCGCGGCAGGTGGAGCGGGCGCTGATCGCCCGGTTCCACGACCGCGGGATCCTGCTGACCACCAAGGACGGTTGTCTGGTGTGTGTGGTGCCGGGTGACCAGCCGGAGGTGCTGACGCATTTCGCCAAGCACAGTCATGCGGCGACGGACGGCGGGCAGGTGGCGGTGGGCCGCGCCCAGTCGGGCCCGGGCGGGGTGGTGCAGTCCTATGAGGAGGCCCTGGGCGTGCTGGATCTGGCCGAGCGGCTGGAGTTGGACGAGCCGGTGCTGTATGCGGCGGATCTGCTGGTCTATCCGGTGCTGACCCGGGACCGGCAGGCGATGGCGGATCTGGTGGAGGCGACGCTGGGTCCGCTGACGTCGGCGCGGGGCGGGGCACGACCGCTGCTGGAGACGCTGACGGTCTATTTCGACTGCGGCTGCGTGGCGGCCGAGGCGGCGCGGCGGCTGTCGTTGAGCGTGCGGGCCTTCACCTACCGGCTGGCCCGTATCGAGCAGTTGACGGGGGCGGACCCGACGGACCCGGCACACCGCTACATGCTCCAGACGGCGGTGATCGGGGCGCGGCTGCTGGGCTGGCCGACCACGCCGCTGGGCTCGTGAGCGGGGGCGGTAGCGTGCCGCGCATGGACACAGCGACTCCGCGGACGGGTGAGGACGGTGCGGGCGGCCCGGGTTTCTGGGAGGAGCGCCGTATCGGTTTCCTCGGCACGCCGCGCCCCGACGGGACGGTGCATCTGGTGCCGGTGGGGGTGACGTACGACCCGGCGACGCGGATCGCACGGGTCATCAGCAGCCGCTCCAGCAAGAAGGTGCGCAACGTGCTGGCCGCGGGCCCGGCGGGGGCCCGGGTGGCGGTGAGCCAGGCGGAGGGCCGGCGCTGGTGCACGCTGGAGGGCACGGCGGTGGTGCGGGACGATCCGGAGTCGGTGGCCGACGCGGAGGCGCGCTACACGCGGCGCTACAAGCCGCCGCGGCCGAATCCGGAGCGGGTCGTCATCGAGATCGTGGTGGACCGCGCGATGGGCACAGCGAAGCCGCCCGGCTGGTGACCGGCCGGCACGTCCCCGACAGCTGGCATGCCCCCGTATCTGTCGCAGCCCTGACAGCCGGCACGGCCCCGATCCTCGTCACAGCCCGGCAGCCGCCGCAGCCCCGGCGCCCGGTGCGGCCCCATGACCGGCGGCACCACCGCGACGCCCGCACCGCCGCGGCACCGACGGCCCCGACCGCCCGGATGACCCGTACCGCCCCATGACCCCGCATGGCCGCAGGTGGCCGGCGCGCCGTGCCGGTCAGCCGTGGAGGGTGGCGGCCACGGCGGCGCCCGCGTAGGCGGCGCCCAGTCCGGCGGGCAGACTGGCCGCCAGGTTGGCCAGCGCGTAGAGGGGGGCTCCTTGTTCGGCGAGCCGCAGAGTCTCGTAGGAGAACGTCGAGTAGGTGCTGAGCGCCCCGCACAGTCCGGTGCCGAGCAGCAGTTGGAGGTGCGGGGAGGCGGCGCCGCCCGCGGCGGCGCCGGTGATCAGGCCGAGGAGCAGGCTGGCGGTCACGTTCACCACGAAGGTGCCCCAGGGGAAGAGGGCGTCGTGCCGGGACTGGACGGCCCGGTCGGTCAGATAGCGCAGGGGCGCTCCGACGGCGGCGCCCGCGGCGACGAGTAGCCAGTTCACTGTGGTGCGTCCCCCTCTTCCTGTCCTGTCCGGTCCCGGTGGCGGACGACCCGTACCGGATCGAGCAGCACCAGTGCGTCACGGGTGAGTTCGGCGATGTCCGCGACGAACGCCTCGATGCGTGCGGCCTCGTCCACGATGACGACGGCCACGGGCAGGTTCTCGGCGAGCGAGAGCAGCCGGGTCGTGTGGACGAGGGCGGAGGCGCCGAAGCCCTCGGTGCCGCGGAAGACACTGGCGCCGGCGAGCCGGGCGGCGTGGGCGCGGTTCACGATCTCGGCGTAGGCGGGTTTGTGGTGGTGACGGTCGTCCTCGCCGAGCAGCACGGTCAGCCGCAGGGCTTCGGTGGTCTCGAAGGGCGCGTGGGTGGGGGTCATGGCCGCCTCCGTGCGATCAGCCGGCGGGTGAGGGTGGCGGTGAGCCAGACGGCGGCCAGGGCCGTGGCCGGGGTGAGGGCGAGGACGCCGAGGGCGAGGCCGGGCCGGTGCTCTTCCAACAGTCCGCGGATGTCCACGGCGTAGGTGGAGAAGGTGGTGTAACCGCCCAGTACGCCGGTGCCGAAGAAGGGGCGGACCAGCCGGTGTGCGGCCCATGCGTCGGTGAGGAGCACCATGAAGGCGCCCATGAGGGCGCACCCGGTGACGTTGACGAGGAGGATGGTCCAGGGGAAGGTGCCGGCGGGCGTGGGCCACAGCAGGGTGGCGGCGTAACGGGCCCAGGCGCCGAGGATTCCGCCGAGGGCGACGACGGCGAGGACGGGCCCCTGGTCCCGCCACCACCGCGCCCGCGATCGAACACCTGGCCGAAAAGCGGGTTCTGGGCCGAGGCCGGGATCGACGGACCCGGCCGCCGCGTCCTGCCGGTAAGGGTCTTCCTCCCGGGGCCGGGGAAGTCGCTCCACGTTCGTCTCCTACTCGCCGGGCGCCCTGCGGGCGCGCACCCTCGCAAGCAGGGACCGTTGGCGGCTGCCGTGCCGCGGTTGGTTCCGGCGGGCCCCACCGCCGGGCGGCATCCCCGTGGGGCTGCCGCCCGGTCAGATTACCGTCCGCCCCTCCCACCTCGCATGTTCTGCGGGCAGTGCGGGGGACGGTGCGGTGCCGAAGGTCCTTCGGTGCGGGAGCCGTTCGGGACGCAAGACGGCGCAAACCGCCCCCACCTGTGACGCTTGTCTCCAACGGTTACGTCACACTCACCTTTCTCGATCTCCGCGCAACCGCATTACCAGCGCAGATGCCGTTGTTGGGTGTCAAGCGACAGCAATGATCTTGGAAAGACCCAATTGGAGCCATCCGGACGGCTGTGCTTACTGTCGCTCCCGCTCGACCGGTTCGTCCGAACTCCTGGGCGAACAGCCGCGACCGTAAGGAAAGAAAGACCATGCTGTTCTCCGGCAAGGGCCGTCATCGTCGTCCGACCAAGGCTGTGCGCATCGCCACCCTGACCGGCGTCGCCGGCGCAGCTGTGGCGATTCCGCTGGTGTCCGCCACGGGAGCGCAGGCCGCCTCCGTGGACACCTGGGACAAGGTCGCCCAGTGCGAGTCCTCGGGCAACTGGCACGCCAACACCGGTAACGGCTACTACGGCGGCCTCCAGTTCAACAACTCCAGCTGGGCGGCGGCCGGCGGCACCAAGTACGCGCCGCGCGCCGACCTGGCCACCAAGGACCAGCAGATCGCGGTGGCCGAGAAGCTCCTCCAGATGCAGGGTCCGGGTGCCTGGTCCTGCGCCGGTGCCGGCGGTCTGACCTCCGGTGGCCCCGCGGCCGACGTCCACCCGGACGGCGGCAGCGCCCAGCAGGCCCAGCCTCGGCAGCAGGCCGCGCCCAAGCCGGCCCAGCCGCGCCAGCAGACGCAGCCGCAGCAGCAGGCCGCGCCGAAGCCCGCCCAGCCCAAGCCCGCGCAGCCGAAGCCCGCGCAGCCCCAGCAGCAGGCGCCGCGCACCGGCCACGGCAACTACACCGTCAAGCCCGGTGACACGCTCAGCGAGATCGCGCAGGCGCACGGCACCGACTGGCACAAGGTGTACGCGGACAACAAGTCCACCATCGGCGACGACGCCGACCTCATCTTCCCGGGCCAGAAGCTGCAGATCGGCTGACGCCGCTGAGCTCGCCCGCAGGACCGCCATGGCCCGCGCCTCTTCCCCCGAGGGCGCGGGCCATGGCTCTTTCCGTCCCCGGGCCCCGGACCGGCCACGGCCGTACCGCTCCGGGCTCCGGTCGTGTACGTGTCAGCCGGCGCGCTGTGCGCGGCCGATGACGGCGGCCGGGCCCATCACCCGGTGCGGGTCCAGCCCGGGGCCAGCTCGTCCAGCAGTGCGGCGGTGCGGGGGGACACCCCGCGCTCGGGGCCGTGCAGGGCGGCGCCGCGCTCCACCACCCACCGCACCGCAGCATCCAGCTCCCCGGCATCCTCCGTGGCGTGCGCGGCGCGTACGAGTTCGTCCCACAGCCGCTCGTCGTCGGGTGCGGTGCGCAGCGCGGCCCGTACCGCCTCCACCGCCGCGTCCGGGTCCTGCGCCCGCAGATGCTCGGCGGCCAGCGCCAGCCCCAGGTCGGCGACCAGCAGCGGGTGCTGGGCCTCGGCGACGTGGTGGGCCAGCCAGCCGTAGCGTCCCTCCGGGCGGTCGGCGAGCAGGGGGCCGCGTGCCAGGGAGAGGGCGTCGGCGAGCTGGGCGCGGCGCAGCCGCGGCGCGAGCCTGGCGCCGCGTTCCCCGGTGCAGCCGTGGTGCAGGGTGCGCAGCACGTCCCAGTCACAGACGACGGAGGGCCGCAGGGCGAGCCGCCCGTCGGCGCCGGTGACCAGCCGCGGGGTGCCGTCGGTCTCGATGCCCAGCCAGTCCCGGAGCCGGTCGACCAGCGCGTCCCGCACGTCGTCCGTGACCCCCTTCGGCCACAGGGCGGAGGCCAGCACACGGGGGTGCACGCCGTCCCGGTTGAGGAGGAGCAGCGCCAGTGCCTCGTGGAGCAGGGCGCTGCGGGACTCCTCGGGCGCCTCGACGCCGGTGACGTCGAAGTCGCCCATGAGGCGGGCGTAGACCGCGGGGCGTCCGCTCTCGCTCAGGTCGACGCGGAATCCGGGCCCCTCGCCGTCCCCCGTCCCGGTCTCGTCGGCGTCGGCGAACAGTGCGACCACGGCCGCACGCAGCTCCTCGGGCAGCAGCTGGGCGCGCACTTCCAGTCCCATCCGCCGGGCGGCGAGCGTCCCCTCCTCGTCGATCTCGAACTCCCACACGACGCTGGGCAGCCGGCCGCCGGGCACCCCGACGACGAAGCCGTCACGTGCCCCCTCGCCGCCGGTGGTGAGGGCGGCGAGCCGGTGCGCCTCCTCGTCGGTGGGCTCGGCGCCGATCAGCACGACCTGCGAGGTGTCGCCGCGGCGCGGAACGGCCCCGCCCTCCCGCTCCCGCAGCAGTGCGGCCACATCGGGAAGGTGCCGGACGCGGTCGGGGGCGAGGGCGGTCAGTTCCGCGCCGAAGCCGACGAGGGTCAGGCCCAGGCCCTTCGACCAGCTGCCGGTGGCGAGTTCGGCGGCGATCGAGGCGAGGACCGCCTCACGCGCCGCGGCGTCCCCGGCGACCGACACCAGTCCGGGTACGGACTCCAGATTGAGCAGCAGCCGGGCCTCGCCGCGCAGCCCGAGGCTGACCAGCGCCGGATAGGGCGGGGGTGCCTCGGTGTCCACGTCGATCCGGGTGTGGGCGCGCTGGATCGTCCAGAAGGTGGCGCTCTGTCCGAACCGCCAGGGCGCGGGCGGCGCTCCGGCCTCCTCGGCGAGCTGGAGGTGCAGGTCCTGGCCGGTCAGCCAGGCCGCGTAGACGACGGGCAGCGGCCGGCCGGCCTCGGCGAGGTCCTCGGCCAGTCCGCGCAGCGCCCGGTCGAGGAAGCGGACGGCGCCCGGGTCGGCACCGGCCAGCAGTGCTTCCTGGGCGCGGGCCGCCGGATCGGAGGGCGGTGCGAAGTCGTCGGCGGGTGCGCGCCGGGCGCCGCCGGTGACCGCCCGCCACAGTGCCGCGCGCCGCCTGCTGCCCAGCGCGGCCAGCAGCCCGGCAGCGAGCAGGGGCGCGCCGATCAGCGCTTCGGGCAGCCCGACGGGACCGGGCGCACCGCCCTCGTCGGCCGCGGCCTGTCCGGACCGGTCGAGCCGGTTGCCGCCGTCGGCCCCGGGGGTGTCCGCGTGCGCGAGGTCCGAGGGCGTGTCGTCGCCGCCCCCGCCCTTGCCGTCGTCCGCCGTACCTTCCCGGCCGCTGCCGCGGGTGCCGCCGGGGTGGCCGCCGTGGTCCTCGCCGCCGCGCGGGTGGGACGGGGTGGCGGAGTCGTCGGTGTCCGGGCGGCTGCCGCCGTCGTCCGGGGTGTCCGCGTCGTCGCCGGTGGCGCCCGGCCGGATGTCGTCGGGCTGGGCGATGCCCGGCCCGGGGAGCCCGTCGTCGTCGGTGCCGTCGGTGCCGTCGATTGTGTCGCCGGTGTCGTCGCGGCCGGCGCTGTCGGGGCGGGTGGACTGCCCGTCGGCCGAGGTCTCGGGGACGGAGGGCGCCTGCCGGTCGGGGGCGTGCTCGTCGGGGGCGACCTCCACCGTCTCCCCCGGGCCGTTCCCGTCCGGACCGGTGTCCTCCGTCGTGGAGTCGCCGCCCGGGGACGCGCTGTCCTCCTCCCGGGGGTCCTGCCGGGCGTCGTCCTGCGGCAGGTCCCGGTCCGGCTGGAGCGCGGGGCGGTCGGTGCTGTTCTCCCGGGTGTCGTTCCGGGTGTCGTCCTGCGTCAGCTCCCGGTCCGGCTGGAGGGCCGGGCGGTCGGTGCTGCTGCTGTCCGGGACGCTCGGCTGCTCGTCCGGCTGGTCGGAGGGGTCGGACGGGCCGGCCTCCGACGGCTTCGGCTGCTCCGCGCGGTCGGGGCTGTCGGAGTGGTCGGAGTGGTCGGTGCCGTCCGGGACGGCGGTCCCGTCGGGGACGGAGACGTCTTCCTCGTCAGGGCCCGGCCCCCGCTCCGCCTCGTCCCGGCGGTCCTCCTGCCGCTGCTGCCGCCCGTCCTGCTTCCCGTCGTCCTGCTTCCCGTCGCCCTGCCCGTCCTGCTGCCGGTCCGGCCCGTCGGGCTGCGACGGCCGGGCCGGGCTCTCCTGCCGACCGCCGTCCCCGGCGTCGTGGCCGCCGCCCTGGGACCGGTAGCGCTCGTACTCGGCCCGCTCCTGCGCGTCGAGCCGGTCCGTGTCGTCGGGCATCTCCACCAGTTCGCCGCCGTGCGCGTCGGCGGGCATCTCCATGATCCAGCCGGGCCGGATGAGGCTGGCCTCCGACAACCGGGAGCCGTCGGGCTGTGCACGGTCCTTGTTGAGGCGGTAGATCTCCTTGTAGCGGCGGCCGTCGCCCAGATGCCGCTCGGCGATCTCCCACAGGGAGTCGTGGTGGCGGCCCTCCGGGGGCTGGATCCGGTAGAACTTCGTGCCGGCGGAGGTGTGTCCGGCCGGGGAGACGTCGTTGCCCGCTGACGCCTGCCGTACCGTTCCGGCGCCGTCGGCCGCGGCGACGAGCGCGGTGCCCGGGCCGGAAGCACCCATGGTGCCCGGCCCGGTCCCGTCTGCGCGGTCCGCGCCGGGCGGTGCCTGCCGTTCGCCGGGGGTGAGCGCGGCGGCGGCGACCGTCATGGACGGCTGGTGGGGCTGGACGGCGTGCCCCAGCTGGGACAGGCCCGGGGCGAAGCTCGCCGTGCTGGAGCCCAGCAGCAGGAGAGCTGCCACCAGTTGCCGGGCCAGCAGTTGGCTGGGGCCCGCGCCGGGCACCCGGGCGGGCAGGCCCACGCCGGAGACGGCGGCCTTCACCTCGACCAGCACGCAGGCGGTGAACTGCGCCCAGGCGAGCCACACCACGACCGTCAGCACATCGACGAAGGTGCCGACGCCCACCTCGTCCCGCAGCATGTCCCAGTCGGGCATCCGGCGGGGCAGCGGCCAGCCCATGACGGAGGCCAGCGCCAGGGGTACGCCGACGACGAGCGCGGCCAGCGCCACGAACGCGCAGAACGCCTTGACGATGTCGCCGGCCGTGCGCCGGGTGCGTACGGGGACGGGCGTGCGGGAGCGCGAGCGGGGCCCGGACCCGCCGGGGGCCGGTGCCGGTGTCGGACTGCGGCGCGCCATCTCGTGTGCTCCTGTGGTGAGAAGTGCGGTCGGGAAGAGGGTCGGGGGCGGGCGGGGCCGGGGCGGCCGGTCAGCCGGTCACGGACTCCGCGGTGGCCGTGCCGTGCACGGTGAGCGGTGCACTGTAGAACAGCCCCGTCAGGACGGGCCGGTAGGTGAGCCGGATGCGGACCTCCACCTGTTGGGCGCTGGCGGACACGCAGCCGGAGGCGTTGACGTCCGCGGTCGTCAGCCCGGAGCGGGAGGCGAACTCGGCGACCCGCTCGGGGCAGTGCTCGTAGTTGATGGGCGCGTTGCGGCCCTCGCTGGCACGCAGGGCTTCCTCGTCGATGTCCTGCGCGGCGTAGCGGGCGGCCTGTTCGGCGATGTCGGCGGCGCGTTCCCGCTGCGAGATGGACAGCCCGCCGTCCACCACGAAGGCGGCCAGCACCATGAACAGCAGCGCGAACATGATGACGGCGGCGGCGCCCGAACCGCGCTCGTCGCAGGCGGCGTACCGGTCGCGCAGCAGGGCCCGCACCCGGCTCATCCGGTCCTCCGGTAGGGGTCGATGGGGGAGCTGGAGCGGCCGGTGAGGGTCTTGGCGATGTCGAGGCCGACCAGGTCCAGGCCGCGCACCCGGCAGCTGACCTCGACGGTGAAGTACCCGCCCGAGTGGTACTCGCTGCCCGCGTCCCGCACGGTGGCGGGGCCCGCGCAGGTGCCCTTGAGGGAGGCCCGCGCCGCCTGCTGGGCCGCGGCCAGCGCCGCGGCGTGGTCCCCGTGCTGGAGGGAGCCGGCGCGTGCGGCGTCCCTGGCCGCGCCGTCCACCGCGCCGCGCCCGTCCACGAGCTGTCCGAAGGCGACGAGGACGAGGATGAAGAGCATCATCACGGGCGCGAGGATGACCACTTCGATGGTGGACAGCCCCGACTCGTCGAAGCGCCGCCGCTCCGGGGCCGCGACCGCGGCGCGGGGCCGCCTTACCGCCGTCACCGCTCACGCACCCCCGTCCGGTACGAACCGTTCCACCGGGCCCTGCGAGACGGCGTGCACCCGCATGTCGAGCCCGGGGAAGACCGACGGCACCCGGGCGCGGATCTCCACGCCGACGGTGTTGCGTTCGGGCCGCAGCGTCGTCACCCGCGGGCCCAGGATGAGCTGGGGGCCCAGTTGCCGGATGTAGGAGCCGGAGGTCTCCCGGGCTTTGGCGCGCCAGCCCCCGGGGTCGGCGTCGGCCTCCTGCCGGGCCTTGCGCGCGCCCGCCTGTGCCGCGGCCTGTGCCACGTGGTCGGCGAAGAAGTACAGCGCGAACTGCACCGTGGCGAAGATGAGGAAGAACAGCACGGGGGTGAGGATGACGAACTCGATGGCGGTCATGCCGCTGTCGCCGCGGCGGGCAGCCTCCTCCCACCTGCGGCGCAGCCGTCCGCGCAGTCGTCCGTCCCCTCCCACCGACGCCACTCCTACTTGCAGGTGCCGTTCTCGTCGGCGCCCTCGATGCACTTGGTCACCTTGTCGGCGCCTTCCTTGAGGGCCATGTTGATGACGGCAGCGACCACGCCGACGATCGCCACCACCACCGCGGAGATGATCACCCACTCGACGGCGGAGGCGCCGCGGTCCAGCTCCCCCGAGCGGGCGCGCTGGATCCGGCCGCGCAGGAACGTGACGAGGAAGTCGATCGCGGGGTGACTGACGGCGCGAAACGGGCTGTTCGGCATCGTCTCGGTCCTTTCTGCGAGCTGTGGAGGGCGGCGGGCGTCAGATCTGGAAGACGCGCATGGCCGCCGGATAGATGAGGAAGACGAGGAAACCGGCGCAGAGCATCAGTTGTGCGACGAGCATCGACTGGGACTTCTCCCCGGCGCTGCCCTCGATCTCCGCCAGTTCCCGGTGCCGCATCGTCTCGGCGCGGGCGGTGAGCGAGGCGCGGACCTTGGCGCCGTCGTCGGCGACCAGCGCCAGGGAGGCGGAGAGGTCCTTCAGTTCGTCGACGCCCAGCCGGTTGCCGAGTTCGCCGAGCGCCGCCCACTGGCTGAGCCCGGTGATCCGCGCGTCGGCGAGCGCGTCCCGGATGCGGCGCAGCGCCCAGCCGTCGCTCACCTCGCTGGCCGCCTTCAGTGCCTCGGGCAGGCCGCGCCCGCCGGCCAGGTTCATGGCCACCAGGTCGAGGTAGGCGCCCACGACCCGGCGCAGGTCGCGGCGTTTGGCCGCCGCGTCCCTGCGGACCTCCAGGTCCGGGAGCATGAAGAACAGTCCGGCGAACAGCAGGGCGAGCCACAGCGGGATCAGCGGGCTGCGGCCGAAGCCGATGAGCCAGGCGATGGAGAAGAGGAACGGTCCGAAGAACAGCCCGGCGGCCCCCAGCAGCACCTTGGTGGCCAGGAAGTTCTCCCAGCCGCGCTCCAGCACCTCCAGGTCGGAGCGGAGGCTGCGCAGCTCCCAGCCCTGGCGCAGATACAGCTCGGCGACCCGGGCGCCCAGCCGGGCCCGGGCCCCGGCGAAGCCGCCGCCTTCGGGCGCGGCGGCGGGCTGTTGCTGTCCGCCCGGCCGGCTGCGCAGCGCGTCGATCTCGGCGACCGAGGCGACGGCGCCCTTCTTGCCGGGCAGCAGTGCCCTGATCAGCAGGAAGAGCCCGAGCCCGGCCAGTGCGCCGGTGAGCGCGGTGAGGGTGAGGGTGTTCACCGGGCGGGCACCTCCCTGCCGTGCTGGGGCGGTACGTCGCCGCCGGGCTGTCCGGTGCGCGGCGCCAGCGCCTCAGGGTCGGCGCGGACGAGGAAGCGCTCGGGCGTCTCGATCCGCGAGAGTTTGCGCAGCCACCAGAAGCCGCAGGCGAACATCGCGCACACGCAGGCGAGGACGAGCTGGCCCAGCGGGGTGCCGTACGGTGCGACGAAGTCCCGGTTGAAGACGGCCAGGCCGAGCACGAACACGACGCTGACCCCGACGACGATCTGGACGCTGCGCCGGGTCGAGGCGCGCTGGGCCATCACGCGCTGGCGCATGTCCACCTCCTCGCGCGCTGACTTGGCGAGGGCGCCCAGCACCTCGCGCAGACCGGGGCCGCGCAGCCGCGAGTTGAGGATGAGGGCGGCGACCACGATGTCGGCGGAGGGGTCGTCCAGTTCGTCCGCCAGGTGCTGGAGCGCGACCGGCAGCGGGGTGCGGGCCCGCAGCCGGTCGATGAGCCCGTCCAGGTGCGGGCGCAGCGAGGGGGCGGCGGCCCGCGCCGAGGCGGGGATGGCCTGTTCCAGGCCGACGGCGCCGGCGATGGTGTCGCGCAGTGATTCCGTCCAGGCGGCGAGGGCCTCGACACGTTTCATGGCGGCGCGTTCCTCGGCGGCACCGCCGAAGAGCCGGTCCCACAGGAAGACGAGGACGCCGGTGGCGAGCGCGGCGACCGGCCAGCGGGTCAGCAGCAGCACCAGCAGCCCCGCGCACACGGCGACGGAGCCGCGGCGGCTCATGAACCGGGCCAGCTCCCAGACGCGTTCGCCGTTGCCGGGCCCGGCGCCGCGCGGTTTGGCGGGCAGCCCGCGCAGGGCGACGATCAGCAGGGCCAGCCCGCCGCCGACGGCGACGCCGCACAGCAGCGCCAGGAGGGTGGCCACGGAGAAGACACCGCCGGTGGTGACGGAGAAAGGCATGCTCTCACCCCCAGTTTCCGGTCGGCTTGTACCCGTGGGCGGCCAGCTCCTCCAGGCAGGAGAGCGGGGCGTGCGCGACCAGCCGGCCGTCGGGTGTCTCGGCGAACACCTCGCTGGACAGGACCCGGCCGTCCACGCCGTTGATCTCCCGTACGGAGGTGACGGAGCGGGTGAGTTTGCCGCCGCTGGCCCAGGCGTTGCGCCGTTCGATGAAGACGACGAAGTTGATGGCGCCCGCGATCAGCATCTGCGTCGCCTCGACGGGCAGCCGTTCGGCCGCCTGGAGGGCGTAGGTGGAGATGCGGTTGAACACCTCGCTGGAGCTGTTGGCGTGGATGGTGGAGAGCGAGCCGTCGTTGCCCTGGGTCATGGCGTTGAGCATGGTGACGATCTCGTCGCCGAGCACCTCGCCGACGATCACCCGGGAGGGGTTCATGCGCAGGGAACGGCGGACCAGTTCGGCCATGCTGATGGCGCCCTGGCCCTCGGAGTTGGGCAGCCGTTCCTCGAAGGCGACCACGTTGGGGTGGAGTTCGGGGAACTGGTCCAGGCCCAGCTCCAGCGCCCGCTCGACGGTGATCAGCCGTTCGTAGGGGGGTATCTCGTTGGCGATGGCGCGCAACAGCGTCGTCTTCCCCGCGTTGGTGGCGCCCGCGATCATGATGTTCTTGCGGGCCTTGACGGCGGCCGTCAGGAAGCTGCCCAGCTCGGGCGTGAGGGTGCCGTTGCCCACCAGGTCGGAGATGAACACCTTGCCCATGCGGGCACGCCGGATGGACAGCGCGGGCCGCCGGGTCACGTCCATGACGGCCGAGAGCCGGGAGCCGTCGGGCAGCCGCAGGTCGAGCTGCGGGTTGGCCGAGTCGAACGGCCGGGAGGACAGCCCCGAGTAGGCGCCCAGCACCTGGATCAGCTCGACCAGTTCCTCGTCGGACTCGGCGACGGGCTCGCCGCGCACCTCGCGGCCGTCCGCGTAGCCGACGAACACCTGGTCGCAGCCGTTGACGTCGATGTTCTCGACCTCGGGATCGTCCAGCAGCGGCTGGAGCCGGCCGACGCCGAACAGCGCGGCGTGCACGGCCGCCGCGTACGCCTCCTCCCCCTGCGCGTCGGGCGGGGTGCGGCCGGCGGCGATCTCCGCGCGCGTACTCCTCCAGGATCTGCGCGATCACGGCGCGGGCGAACTGCCGTTCGTCCTCGGTGGTCATGGGGACCAGGCCGGACGCCTGGTCGATCCGGCGCTGCTCGGCGATCCGGTCACCGGCCTCCTGCCGGAACCGTTTCACCAACTGGTGGTCGACACCGCTTCCGCTCATGAGGCAGCCCCCTCGTCCGGCCGCCGCACCCCGGTCGTGGGCGCCACGCCGGGCCGCACGGCGGCTCCCGCCTCCCGTCCGAGGCCGGCACGCCCGTCCGTACCGGCTGCCGAAGCCGTGCCGGGCCCGGCCTGCGTACGGTGCGCGCCGGGCGCGGCCTCGGTGCCGCCCGCGCCGCCGTGCGCGGCTCTGGTGCCGTACGCACCACCGGGCGCGGCTTCGGTGCCGTACACCCCGCCGGGTGCGACCTGGGTGGCGAACCCGTCGCCGGGCGCGGCCTGGGTGGCATACGAGCTGCCGGGCGCGGCCTGGGTGGCGTACGCACCACCGGGTGCGGCCTCGGTGCTGTACGCGCCGGTGGTGGCCCGGCCTCCGTGGGCACCGGTGGTGGCCGAAGCCGTGCCCGGAGCCTCACCGGAGGCCGTGCTCCGGACTCCGGGCACGGGCGGGGCGCCAGGGGTGTCCGGGGCGCCGTACGCGCCGGGGCGCGAGGACGGGCCCGGGCCGGGCGCGCCGCCGGGCACCGCAGGAAGCTCGGTGGTGTGCCGGGCGACCGGCGAGGGCTGTCCGGCGGAGGGCACCTCACCGGGTGACGCGACCCCGGTCCGCGGACGGGCGGTGCCCGACCAGGCCGCGCCGTACTGCTGGTGCAGGTCGGCGGCGACCTTGCGGACCGACCTGACGAGCAGGGAGCGGTCCACCCGGCCCCGGCGGCGCCCCGCCAACTGCTGGGCCCCGGCCGGGTCGTGGGCCAGCACGCCCATGACCTGGGCGCCCGCGCGGGAGGCCACCAGCATGTCGTTGACCTGCCCGGCGACCTTCGCGGCGCGCTGCGCCTCGGTGACCAGCAGGACGCCGATCAGCGGCTGGGCGAGCTGCGCCATGCCGCGCTGTTCGCCGTGGAGCGCGGCGGTCAGGGCGAGCGCCCGGTCCCGCACCCGGGCGAGCTGTTCGGGTTCGGTGCGGGCGATCAGCAGGACCAGCGCGGCGTGCGGGAAGAGCGCGACGGAGCCGGCCGAGGGGCCGATGCGTCCGCAGTCGGCGATGACGTCGGCGGCCAGTTGCGGGTGCGGCGAGTCGCCGAGCGCGGCGAAGGCGCGTCCGAGGGTGTCCCACTGGCCGGCCAGCCCCGCGGACTGTTCGGCGGTGCCGAGCCCGACGAGGATCTCCAGTCCGCCGGAGAGCCGCTGCGCGTGGTCCCATAGCTGTTCGGGGGCCAGTCCGCGGCGGGCGGTGGCGGCCAGCGAGAGCATGCCGGTGTTGGGGTCGAGGGGGCGGCCGTCGGTGCCGGGGCTGCGGTAGACGAGGTCGCCGCCGGCGGTGTCCACCTCGGCCAGCAGGGCCCGGCGCGGCCACACGGCCGCGAGGGCGACGGCGGCCGTGGTGACCCCCGGTGCGCCCTTGTCTGCGGCGAGTGCGATCAGCGCCATCCGGCTACGCCTTTCCTCGACGGTGTGTCGGAGAGTCCGTGTGTGTCAGAGAGTCCGTGTGTGTCAGAGGGTCCGTGTGGGTCGGAGAGTCCGTTTCTGCGTGGGTCCGGCCCGCCGTCCGTACCGGGGCGGTCCGCGGCGGGCGCCGCCCGCCGTTGCCGACGACGATGCGGCCGGCGGCGGTTCCACCGCCCGGCGCGGCGGCCCGCCGTGGCGGGGTGTCAGCTGCCGTCGGCGGAGTCGAGCACGAGGGCCACTTCGCCGTTGGAGGCGGCGGTGGTCAGTTCGGCGACGTCGCTCTTGTCCACGACGACGGAGACGGGCAGGTTGCCGCCGCCGATCGTGTCGTCCGAGCTCTTCCTGATGGTCTGCACGGTGGCGCCGCGGGCGATCGCCCCGTCGCCGCGCGAGCCGCCGCCCGCGCCCGAGTCGCCGTCCTCGCCGCCGCCCGTGGCGGACTGGCGGCCCACCCGGTAGGCGGAGACGGTGTCGCCCTCCTCCAGGCGGGCCGGGTACTGGCCGCTCTTGAGGGAGAGGCCGACCACGGCCTTGCCCGCCTGGAGGCCCTTGTCCTTGGTGAGCATGCTGCCGACCAGGACGGTGCCGTCCACCAGGTCGGTGGCGGTGCGGTACTGCTTGAGCAGTCCGCGCTGGTCCCAGCGCACGTACTGGATATCGCTGTCCTCGGCGACCATCACGGAGGTGATCGCCGAGTCGGGAACGGGCTGGCCGCGCGGGACGCGCTCGGTGATGGCGATGGCCTCGACCCGGTCGCCGGCGCGCATCACCAGGACGGTGGCGCCGAGGGCGCCGAGCAGTACGAGGAGGACGGCCAGCGCGGCGAGCGCCGGCTTGCGTTCCCTGGGTGCCGACGGCAGCCGGTCCCCACCCGGAGCGGGAAGCGCTGCCGCGCGTCCGACCCCCGCGGCGCCTCGCTCCTGGGTCTTCACCTCACCACCCCCGTGGCCTGTGCGTCTCACGTCGCGAACCCTGCCCCCTGCTGCCATGTCGGACATTCCCCTGTGTACCGACACGCGAACGCCAGGTAAAACCGCCAGGTAGATCCCAGGCACAGTATCAACACCCCCCGACCCCCTCAAGGCGGATCCCCAGGGGCCCGCGGGCCTGTTGTGCGGGTCCGGGGGCCCGCGAGTACGGTGTTCGTACAGCGTCAAGATCACGCATGGCCGCCGTACGGAAGCGGTGGTGAAAACGTCATAGGTGTGCCGGGAAGTCTGGTCGGCGGCGCGGGGTGCTCCCCGCGTGTTCCCTGTCCGACCCCCACCCCCCCCCGGGAGCCCCCCATGACACCGCCCGACTCCGAGCGTGCCTCCCTCTTCGCCCGCCCCTCCGCGCGGGAGCGCCGGCTGCTGACCGACGCGCTGCGCACCGAGACGGTCGGCGGCACCGTGCTGCTGGCCGCCGCAGTGGTGGCGCTGGTGTGGGCGAACACGCCGCTCGCCCACCTGTACGAGACGGTGCGCGCCTTCCACTTCGGTGTGCCCGCGCTGGGGCTGGACCTGTCGGTGGAGCACTGGGCGTCGGACGGGGTGCTGACCGTCTTCTTCTTCGTGGCCGGCATCGAGCTGAAACGGGAGCTGACGGTCGGTGAGCTGCGCCGGCCGGCGGCTGCTGTGCTGCCGGTGGTCGCCGCCGTGTGCGGCATGGCCGTGCCCGCCCTGTGCTACGTCGCCGTCAACGCGGCGCGCGGCGGCGACATGGGCGGCTGGGCGGTGCCGATGGCCACCGACATCGCGTTCGCGCTGGGTGTCCTCGCCGTGATCGGCACCAATCTGCCGTCCGGCATCCGGGCGTTCCTG
The DNA here is from genome assembly GCF_000725885.1 of Streptomyces albus subsp. albus. Classification (GTDB taxonomy): domain Bacteria; phylum Actinomycetota; class Actinomycetes; order Streptomycetales; family Streptomycetaceae; genus Streptomyces; species Streptomyces albus. The sequence continues at coordinate 44,197 of NZ_JODR01000028.1, forward strand.
CTGACGCTGGCCATCGTGGACGACCTGGGCGCCATCCTGGTCATCGCCGTCTTCTACACCTCGACGCTCAACTGGGCGGCGCTGGCGGGCGCCGTCGCGGGGCTGGTGCTCTTCCGCGTCCTCCACGTGAACCTGCGGGTGCGCGGCTGGTACGTGTACGTGCCGCTGGGCGTGGTGATCTGGGCGCTGGCGTACAACAGCGGGGTGCACGCGACGATCGCGGGGGTCGCCATGGGCCTGCTGCTGCGGGTGGCGCCCGACGACCCGGCCGACCCGGACAGCACCTCGCCCGCCGAGCGCGTCGAGCACCGGGTCCGGCCGCTGTCCGCCGGGTTCGCCGTGCCGGTCTTCGCGCTGTTCGCGGCCGGGGTCAGCGTCTCCGGCTCGGCGCTGGCCGAGACGTTCCGGCAGCCGGAGTCGCTGGGCGTGATGCTGGGCCTGTTCGCGGGCAAGTTCGTCGGCGTGTTCGCGGGCACCTGGCTGACGGCACGTTTCACCCGGGCCCGGCTCAGCTCCGATCTGGCCTGGGCGGACGTGGCGGGGGTGGCGATGCTGGCGGGCATCGGCTTCACCGTCTCCCTGCTGGTGAGCGAGCTGGCCTTCACCGACGGCTCCGTCACCGAGCACACCAAGGCCGCCGTCCTCGTCGGCTCTCTCCTGTCCGCGCTGGTGGCCTGCGTCCTGCTGAAGCTGCGGGACGCGAAGTACCGCGCCCTGTGGGAGGAGGAGACCCGCGACGAGGACCAGGACTCCATCCCCGACCTGGACCAGGAGGAGGATCCGGTACGCCGCCCGACGGAGGCCGAGCGCCGGCGCCGGGAGCGCGGCGAGGGCTGACGGCCCCCGGCACTAGAGTGCTCGCGCACGGCAGGTACATGACGCACGGGGGCGAGACGATGGCGGGGACGGCCCGGCAGCGCGGAGCGGGGACCGGGGACGGCGGCGCGGCCCGCGACGACGGCGAGGAGCGCGGCACCACCGGCGTACCGGGCGGGGCCGCAGCGGCGCCCGGGGAGGTGTCCGCCGGTGAGGCCCTGCTCCGGGCCGAACTGGCGCCCCGCGAACTGTGGTCGCGGGCGGCCCTGGTCGTCGGCGTCTGCGCCGGCTGCGGCTTCCTCGCCTCCGGGCTGTACGACTACACGCACCCCGGCCGCCCCAAGGGCCCGGCCGCCGCCCTCTCCCTCGGCGTCGGCGTCGTCCTCATGGTGGCGGCACTCCTGACGCTGCTGACGCTGCACGGCCGCAGCCGCGACAGACGGCGGCTGATCGCCCTGGCCGAGCCCGCCTGCGGGGAGCCGGCCGCACTGCGCGGGCTGCGGTCCGGCTGGCTGGCCCTCTCCGGACTCGGACTCGCCCTCGCCTTCCTCTTCCTGGTCGCCGGCCTCGGCCAGGCCCTCTCCCCCGGCCCCTACGAGGAGCCGGACCCCACGGTGTACGGCGCACTGCTGGCCTGGGCGGCGATCCTGACCGCCGCCGGCTGCGGCGGCATCGCCAGGGCCCGCCGCCACCGGCCGACCGGCACCGGCGGCACACGGCAGTCCGCACGCCCCGGCAGCAGGGTGCGGCCCGCGCCGCCCGCCTCGCCGCGGGCCGCGCTGTACGCGCGGCTCGGCGGGCGGCCCGTCGCCCCGCACCGGCTCAGCTCCCGGCTGGACGCCCGCCTGATGGCCCTCTCCCGCCCGGCCGCTCTCGCCCTGGCCGTCGCCGCCACCGCGTTCTGCTGCGCCCTGGCGGCTGCCACCGTGCTGGTGCCCCGGCACGTGGGCGGCGGCCGGCCGCTGTTCTGGATACTGCTGGTGGCGACGGCCTGCTGCCTGGCCGCACTGCTGCTGGAACTCGCCGACTACGGGCCCCGCCGCCGCTACGTGCTGCTCTCCCTCGTCGCGGGCCTCGCGCTGCTGCCGGTCGCCGGCACCGGCTACTCCACCTCGGTACTGCTGGAGCGCGGCATCTGGGTGGAGACCGAGGTCACCGCCGAACACCACCACGCCAGGGGCGGCCCCTCCTGCGACCTGCGCCCCCTGGCGCCCACGGTGCCCGCCGAGGGCCTCAGCGTGTCCTGCGACGGCGCGGAGACCGGCGACCGCGTACGCGTCCACGCCGACCCCGAGGGCGAAGTGGGGCCACGCCGCACCGCCCCGCACGACATGAGCGCTTTCACCGTCGGCTGGGGCGCCGCCACCGCCGTACTGCTCGGCTGTGCCGTGGGCGCCGCCCTCCACGGCCACCGGCGCCGCACCGAACTGGGCCTCGCCACCACCGAAGGGAACCACGGATGACGACCGCCGACCCGCACGCGCCCTACCCGGTCCACCCGGACCTGGCCGGCAAGGTCGCCGTCGTCACCGGCGGCTCACGCGGCATCGGCGCCGAGACGGCACGGGCACTGGCCGCCCAGGGTGTCGCCGTCTGTCTGGTGGGCCGCGACCGGCAGGCGCTGTTCTCCGTCGCCGAGAGCATCGGCAAGCAGGGCGGCACCGCGATCGGTGCCGTCGCCGACGTGACGGACGCCGCCGCGCTGCGCCGCGTCGCCGACCGGGTGGCCGGCGAACTGGGCCCCGTGGACGTCCTCGCCGCCTTCGCGGGCGGTCACCCCGCGCCGCTGGCCGCACCCGAGCTGAGCGAGGAACGCTGGCGCCGCATCCTCGACAGCGAGCTGACCGCCACGTTCCTGACGGTCCACACCTTCCTGCCCGGCATGCTGGACAGGCTCTCCGGCAGCATCCTCACCCTCTCCTCGGCGGGCCGCGCCGGCACCGGCAACCTCGCCCACGCCGTCGCCGACGCGGGCGTGACGGCGCTGACCCGCCGGCTCGCCACGGAACTGGGCCCGCACGGCATCCGCGTCAACTGCCTCGCGCCCGCGGCCGTCCGCACCGAACGGACGACCGGGACCGTCTCCAAGGAGGACCAGCACAAACTGGCCCTCCGCACCCCGCTGCGCCGCCTGGGCGAGCCCTCGGACGTCGCCTCCGCCGCCCTGTTCCTCGCCTCCGACGCCGCGAGCTATCTGACGGGCGTCACGCTGGAGGTCGCGGGCGGCCGGGTCAGTACGCGCCCTGCTTGAGCCGGGCGACGAACGCGGCCCACGCGGACGCGGAGAACGTCAGCGCGGCTCTGCGGGGGTCCTTGCTGTCACGCACCGGCACGACGCCGGAAAACCCGTCCGCCACCTCGACGCAGTTGCCGCCCTCCGGATCGCTGTAGCTGCTTGCGCGCCAGTGCGCGCCGGTCAGGTCCACCATGGTTGACGCCTTCCGCTGCGGTGCTGATCGTCCGTGCGGACATCGGCTCGGGGAGCGCCTCCGCACGCAGTTGTTCCCAGACACGATTGAACCTCTCCAGATCGTCCGGTTCTTCAAACAACTGTCCGTGTCCGGCTCCCTCTGCGTACGCGACCTCGGTCCTGTCCGGCATGGTCAGGAGGGTCAGCGATCCGCCCTGCATCGGATGCGCACCGGAGATGAAGGGGAGCACCTGAATCGGCTGGTGGTCACATGCGCGCCGCAGCCTGACCAGTTGCTCGTACATCGTCCGGTCACCGCCAACTCGTCGTGCGAGAACGGCTTCGTCGAGCACCACGGAGTAGGCGGGGGCGTCGGGTCGGAGGAACCGCTCCTGGCGTGACATGCGGAGAGCGACGCGTTCTTCCAGCACCTCCGGACTGGTCACGGTGCGCCCGACGCGCAGTACCGCGCGCGCGTACGCCTCGGTCTGCAAGAGACCGGGCACAGACTGAGCGGCGTACTCACGAATGGCGATGGCCTTCGCCGCGAGATCCATGAAACGCCGTGCCCAATCCGGGAAACTCTCCCGGTAGACGTGGGGCCACAGGTCGATCAAGAGGCCGTTCGCCCCGACGGCCTCGTCCAGTGCGCGGGCGAGCTCGGCAGTCGGACGCGCCCCGGTGGCGCGCTCCACCTGCGCCACCCGGGATTGGCTGACGTACACCTTGCTCGCCAGTTGTGCCTGGGTCCATCCGCGCTGTTCCCGATACCACTTGAGGCGCGAACCGAAGAGCGCCGCCATGCTCACCGTGGGGTCAAGCTGTCCATTGGCCATGGGCTCACCTCGACTTATGACATCCCAACCTCTCATACGCTGGGTGCTGTTGAGACTACGCCCGGTGACCGATCCTGGAGGCAGGAACGAAAGAACCGCGGGAAGAGGCCCACATGGAAGCGGGATCCTGCCACGACTGCGAGTGGTACCGGACACAGATCAACCGCGCGGCGGGGGATCCGCAACCCCGCGCCGATCTGGAGGCGCTGTACGCCGCACATCTGCGGCGCAAACACAGCGACGCCGAACATCGCACGCTGCGGAGCGTGTGACGTGTGGCGCGAGGGCGACCGGGTGCGGGACGAGAGGACGGGCAAGGCGGGCACGGTCGTGCGGGTGACCGGCCCGGCGCCGTTCCTCTACCGGGTGCTGGTCGACGCGGGCGACGAGGGCCCGCCGCTGATGCTGTACCGCTACGGCGACCAGTTGCGCCGGGTCGCCGGGCGCAGCCCGGGCGGGCCGTCACCCGTGCCGTGAAGCCCTCACACGGGTGGCTCGGCCGTGCCGGTCTCGTCGCGCGCCGCCCGGCGCTCCTTGCCGCCGCGCCGGGTGGCGGGGGTGACCGCCTGGGCGAGGTCGTCCAGCGCGTCGGTGAGGAGTTCCGCGGTGCGCAGGGCGACGGGCGGCGGGTGCTCGGCCTGGTCCCACCAGCGGGCCAGGGCCTCGTGGACGGCGCCGAGTTCGAGGGGTTCGCTGCGCCGGATGGCGGTGACCGCGGCGGAGACGGCGGGCGCCAGTGCGGCGGAGAAGTCGGCGGCGCCGGCGTCGGGGGCGGCGTCCCGTTCGGGCAGGTGCGCCTCCAGCAGCATGGTGGCGCGGCCGAGGGTGACCAGTGCGGACTGGGCCTCGCCCGCGGAGCGGCGGGAGAGCGGGGAGAGGGTGCCGTGGTGGCGGACGGGTTCGGCCTCGGCGCGGCTGATGCTCTGTTCCCAGTCCTGGCGGGCGGCGCGGGAGTCCAGGAGGGCTTCCCGCACCTGGCGGGGGGCGCGTTCGGCGGGCTGGGCGAAGGCGTCCATGACGGCGATGGCGTACCGCCCGGTGGCGGCGAGCCAGTCGGCGAGCCGGTCCCGCAGCAGCGGGGTCTCCCAGGCGGGGAAGAGGGCGTAGCTGAGCATGGCGAGCACGCCGCCGAGGGCGGTGAGGCCGACGCGTTCGTAGGCCGTCTGGTACCAGTCGGCGCCCAGGATGCCCAGCAGGAAGACGACGTACGCGCCGGTGCACAGGGAGGCGATGGCGTACCCGGTGCGCATCAGCAGGTACTGGCAGCAGACGGAGACGACGGCGAGGACGGCGCTCAGATAGGGGCCGGGGCTCGCCAGGGCCATCACCGTGCCGGCGACGGCGACGCCCAGCAGGGTGCCGACGAAGCGGCCGATGCCGCGTTCGTAGGTGCGGGAGAAGTCGGGCCGCAGCACCATCGCGGCGGTCAGCGGCACCCAGTAGCCGTGGGCGGGCGGCAGGGCGTTGCCGATGAGGTAGCCGACGGAGGCGACGGCGCTGACCCGCAGCGCGTGCCGCAGGATGGGCGAGGTCCAGTGGAGTTCGCGGCGCAGGGTGCGCAGGGCGACGGGGACCAGCCCGGCGAGGGTGGGCATGTGGAGGTGGCGTTCGCGGGCGAGCGCGTGCCCGGCGGCCGGGGTGTGCTTGCCGCCCGCGGCCTTGCTCTCCTCCAGGCGGGCGGCCTCGGACTCCTCGGCGGCCAGGTCCTCGGGGTCGGGTCCGTAGGGGCCGTCGAGGCTGGCGTCGGCGGTGCGTTCGCGGCCGGGGAAGCCGGGCCGGTGACCCTGGCGGTCGGCCACGTGCCAGGTGACGCGGCCCCACAGCCCGCCGCGGGTGACCTCGACGGGTTCCTGGGCGGCTTCGACGGCGTCGTCGGTGAGGGCGATGAGCCGGAGCGCGGCGCGGCGGGCCGGTCCGGACAGCACGGGGCCGCTCTTGGGGACTTGGAGGACGTCGAGGGCCTGGTCGGGCAGGCGCACGCGTTCGCCGCGGCGGATGGCGCGGGCGGTGGCGTCCAGCACGGTGGCGGCGGCGGCCAGCAGTTCGCGGACCCGGTCGCGTTCGGGTCCGACCATGGGGGCGCCGCCGACCACGGGGTCGGCGAGGGAGGCCAGGACGGGCCGGAAGCGTTCGGCCAGGGCCCGGTAGCCGTGCAGCTGGCGGGGCCGGCGCCGGGCCTGGCGCGGGGTGACGGCGGCGGCGCTGCGGGCCTCGATCAGGGGTTCGGGGTCGAAGGGCGCCATCGGGTCGTGCCGCAGCCGGCGGGCGTAGTCGGCGACCCCGGCCAGCGCGTCGGCGAGGGCTTCGCGGCGCTCGCCCCAGGGCCGGATGGGGAAGAGCACGATGAGTCCGGCCTGCACCACCCCGCCGGCGGCGATGAGCGCGGCGTGGCCGAGCGCGCCGACGACGGAGGTGGGCAGGTGGACGGTGATGAGCATGACGGTGATGTTGAAGGCGGCCACCACCCCGGAGGTGGGCCCTATCCCCCAGGCCATGCCGGCCAGGAACGCCCACAGGGCGAGCAGCATCACGAACGCCCACGGCCAGCCCACCAGCAGATAGCCGAGGAAGGTGGAGACGGCCAGCCCGGCGGAGGCGGCCAGGGCGAGCACGGGCCGGGGCCGCCAGCTGCGCTGGAAGGTGGCGATGCCGGAGGCGAAGGCGCCGAAGGCGCTGGAGACGGCGAGTTGCGGTGTGCCGATCAGCAGTGCCAGTGCGACGACGATGCCGACACCGCAGGCGCCCCGTACCGCGAGCAGCGGTGTCAGCGAGGCGCGCTCCACGGTGAGCCCCGAGCGGGCGGTCTCCTTGAGCGCCCGGAGCCAGGGCAAAGGTGCGGCCTTCAAGTACCCGAGCATGCGATCGAGCCTATCGAGAAAGAATTCAAAGAGGGGCAGACGGGGCACAGCAGACAGCGCCCCGCCGCCCTCCGGGCGGGAGGGCGGCGGGGTGCGGGCCGGGCCTTCGCCCGGTCAGTGGTTGCTCGGGAAGCCGAGGTTGATGCCGGCGCTGTCGGCGGGGTCGGGCCAGCGGGTGGTGATGACCTTGCCGCGGGTGTAGAACTGCACGCCGTCGTTGCCGTAGACGTGCAGGTCGCCGAAGAGGCTCTGCTTCCAGCCGCCGAAGGAGTGGTAGCCGACCGGCACGGGGATGGGCACGTTGACGCCGACCATGCCGGCCTCCACCTCCAGCTGGAAGCGGCGGGCGGCGCCGCCGTCGCGGGTGAAGATGGCGGTGCCGTTGCCCCACTTGCTGGAGTTGATGAGGGCGATGGCCTCGTCGTAGGTCTCGGCCCGCACCACGCACAGCACGGGGCCGAAGATCTCGTCGTCGTAGGCGGCCATGCCCGGCTTGACCTTGTCGAGGAGGGAGACGCCGATGAAGAAACCGTTCTCGTGGCCCTCGACCGTGTGGCCGGTGCCGTCCACGACGACCTCGGCGCCCTGGGCGGCGGCGCCCGAGACGTAGGAGGCGACCTTGTCGCGGTGCTCGCGGGTGATGAGCGGGCCCATCTCGCTGGCCGGGTCGTCGCCGGGGCCGATGCGCAGGGCACGGGCCCGCTCGGCGATCTTGGCGACGAGTTCGTCGCCGGTGTCGCCGACGGCCACCACGACGGAGACGGCCATGCAGCGCTCGCCGGCCGAGCCGTAGGCGGCGTTGATGGCGTTGTCGGCCGCGTGGTCGAGGTCGGCGTCGGGCAGCACCATCATGTGGTTCTTGGCGCCGCCCAGCGCCTGGACGCGCTTGCCGTGCGCGGTGGCCTCCGCCTGGACGTACTTGGCGATGGGGGTGGAGCCGACGAAGGAGACCGCGGCCACGTCCGGGTGGGCCAGCAGCCGGTCGACGGCCGCCTTGTCACCGTTGACGACGTTGAGGACGCCCTCGGGCAGCCCCGCCTCGGCGGCCAGCTCGGCGAGCCGGTAGGCGGCCGAGGGGTCCTTCTCGCTGGGCTTGAGGACGAAGGTGTTCCCGCAGGCGATGGCCAGCGGGAACATCCACATCGGCACCATGGCGGGGAAGTTGAACGGGGAGATGCCCGCGACGACACCGACCGGCTGCCGGATGGCCGCCACGTCCACCCGCGTGGAGACCTGGGTGGACAGCTCGCCCTTGAGCTTCTCCGGGATGCCGCAGGCCAGCTCCACGATCTCCATGCCCCGCGCGACCTCGCCCAGCGCGTCGGAGTGCACCTTGCCGTGCTCGGCGGTGATCAGCTCGGCCAGCTCGTCGCGGTGGGCGTCCAGCAGCGCCCGGTAGGAGAAGAGGAAGGCGGTGCGCCGGGCCAGCGAGGTCTGCGACCACTCGGCGTAGGCGGCCTTGGCGGCGGCGACCGCCGTGTCCACCTCCTCGACCGAGGCGAGGGCCACCCGGGTGGGCTGGGCGCCGGTGGCCGGGTTGTGGACGGGGCCGAACCGGCCGGAGGTGGACTCGACCGGCTTGTTGCCGATCCAGTGGCCGAGGGTCTTCATGGGCTGGGACCTTTCTCAACGGGGGTGCTGCCGGCTCACGCGGAGCCTCGTCGCGGGGCTGTCACAGATGGCGCCGCCGGCCTGCGCGGCGGCGCTCGTACGCGGCGCGGGCCGCGCGGGCGGCCGGCCGCTGCGAGGTCTCGGCGACCGCCACGTCCCACCACGCCTGGGGGCCGGGCGGGGGCACGTCCGGGTCGGGGTCGGTCTCGACGTGGACGCAGGTGGGCCGGTCGGAGGCGCGGGCCGCGGCCAGCGCCTCCCGCAACTCGCCCCAGGTGGCGGCCCGGTGGACGTCCATGCCCAGTGAGGCGGCGTTGGCGGCCAGATCGACGGGCAGCGGCGCCCCGGTGTAGCCGCCGTCGGCGTCGCGGAACCGGTAGGCGGTGCCGAACCGTTCGGCGCCGGTCTGCTCGGAGAGCCCGCCGATGGAGGCGTAGCCGTGGTTCTGCACCAGCACGACGTTGATGTCGATGCCCTCCTGGACGGCGGTGACGATCTCGGTGGGCAGCATCAGATAGGTGCCGTCGCCCACCAGCGCCCACACCGGGTTGCCGGGCGCGGCCATCCGCACCCCGATGGCGGCGGGAATCTCGTAGCCCATGCAGGAGTAGCCGTACTCGACGTGGTACTGGTGCGGCGAGCGGGCCCGCCACAGCTTGTGCAGGTCGCCGGGCATCGACCCGGCGGCGTTGATGACCACGTCCTCGTCCCCGACGACGGCGTCGAGGGCGCCGAGCACCTGCGTCTGGGAGGGCCGGGCCGTCTCGTCGAACGGGTGCGGGGCGAACGCCTCGGCGACGACGCGGTCCCACGCCTCCTTGCCGCGGGCGTACTCGGTCTCGTAGTCGGGCACCACGCGGTGGCCGCGCAGCGCACCGGTCAGCGCCTCCAGCGCGGCCCGCGCGTCGGCGACGACGCCGAGCGCGCCCATCTTGTGGCTGTCGAAGGCGGCGATGTTGACGTTGAGGAACCGGGCGCCGGGGGCGAAGAGGGTGCCGGAGGCGGTGGTGAAGTCGGTCCACCGGGTGCCGACGCCGATCAAGAGGTCCGCGCTGCCGGCCAGTTCGTCGGCGACGGCCGTGCCGGTGTGGCCGATCCCGCCCACGTCGCACGGGTGGTCGAAGCGCAGCGCGCCCTTGCCGGCCTGGGTGGACGCCACCGGGATGCCCGTCGCGTCGGCGAAGGACGCCAGCGCCTCCTGGGCCTCGCTGTGCCTCACGCCGCCGCCCGCCACCAGGAGGGGACGGCGGGCGGCGCGGACCGCCTGGGCGGCCTCGGCCAGCACGGACGGCTCCGGTGCCGGGCGGGGCACGCGCCAGGTCCGTTCGGCGAAGAACTCCTCGGGCCAGTCGTAGGCCTCCGTCTGCACGTCCTGCGGCAGCGCGAGGGTGACGGCGCCCGTCTCGGCCGGGTCGGTGAGCACCCGGGCGGCGGCGAGCGCGGCGGGGATCAGCGCCTCGGGCCGCAGCACCCGGTCGAAGTAGCGGGAGACGGGCCGCAGCGCGTCGTTGACGGAGACGTCGCCCGCGTACGGCACCTCCAGCTGCTGGAGCACCGGGTCGGCGACGCGGGTGGCGAACACGTCGCCGGGCAGCAGCAGGACGGGCAGCCGGTTGATGGTGGCCAGGGCGGCGCCGGTGACCAGGTTGGTGGCGCCGGGACCGATGGAGGTGGTGACGGCCTGGGTGGACAGCCGGTTGCGCCGGCGGGCGAAGCCGACGGCGGCGTGCACCATGGCCTGTTCGTTACGGCCCTGGAGGAAGGGCAGGGGCGCGCCGGGGCCCTGCCCGCTCTCGACGAGTGCCTGCCCGAGGCCGGCGACGTTGCCGTGCCCGAAGACGCCCCAGCAGGCTTCGACGAGCCGGTGGCGCTCCCCGTCGCGTTCGGTGTACTGGGCGGCGAGGAAACGCACGAGTGCCTGTGCGACGGTCAGCCTGACGGTCGTCACCGCTCTCCCCTTTCCCGCGAGTTTCCCCGCGAATTTCCCCACGAGTCGCCCCGCGTGCCGCCCGGCGCCGCCACCGGCCCCGGCAGCGAACCGCCCGAAGCTGCGGATTCCTTCGCCTCGTACAGCGGAAGCCTTGGATCCACAGGCGTTTCGGCCCACGTGCCACGAATCCACGCGTGATCTGGATGGTCGCAGATAAGCCACGCGCGATCCACCCCCGGCCCGGCCATCACGTTCAGGTAGTACATGTCGTGGCCGGGCGCCGCCATGGAGGGACCGTGCCAGCCGTCCGGGATCAGCACCGCGTCGCCGCCGCGCACCTCGGCGAGCACATCGGTGCCGGTGCCGTGACCGCTGGGGCTGACCCGCTGGTAGCCGAAGCCATCCGTCGCGCCGTGCGGGGCGATCTCGTAGTAGTAGATCTCCTCCAGCGCGCTCTCGACGCCCTCCCGGTGCTCGTCGTGCTTGTGCGGCGGGTAGGACGACCAGTTGCCGCCGGGGGTGAGCACCTCCACGGCGATCAGCTTGTCCGCCTCGAAGACGTCCGCCGCCGCGAAGTTGTTGACCTGCCGCGAGCACTGGCCGGCCCCGCGCAACTCGACGGGCACGTCCCCGGCGGCGCCGTACCGCACCGGCAGCCGCCGCCGGCAGCGGGCCCCCGGCAGCGCGAACCGGCCGCCCGCCGCGCTGCTGAGGCGGACCCGGGCGTCCCTGGGCACGTACGCGAAGTCGCTGACGGCCGCGAAGACGCTCTCCCGGCCGTGCAGCCGCAGCGTGGTGCCCTCCGCCTCCACGGTGCAGCCGCCCGACAGCGGCAGCACGAGCCATTCGCTCTCCCCCGTCTCGAACGTCAGCTCCCCGCCGGGCGGCAGCCGCAGCACCCGCAGCGAGGAGTGCTCCCAGCCCGCACCCGGCGGGGTGATCTCCAGTTCGTACGGTCCGCACGCGGCCTTGCCCGCCCGCAGATGGAATGTGCCGACCGTCATGTCACCAGCCCCTTTCACAGCAGTCCGACGGCGGTGTCCACGGCCGCGCCCACGTCGCCGTCGGCCGGGTAGAGCAGGGAGCGCCCGACGACCAGCCCCCGCACGGTCGGCAGGCTGAGCGCCTTGCGCCACTTCTCGTACACGCCCTCCTGGTCGCCTCCCGCCTCCCCGCCCAGCAGCACGACGGGCAGCGTGGAGGACTCGCACACCCACGCCATCTCGTCCGGGTCGGCGGTCACCGGGAGTTTCAGCCAGGTGTAGGCGGAGGTGCCGCCCAGTCCGGAGGCGATGGCCACCGAGCGGGCGACGGCCGGGCCGCTCAGATCGCTGGTCACCCTGCCGTCCACCCGGCCGGTCAGGAAAGGTTCGACGAAGACGGGCAGCCGGCGGGCGGCCATCTCGTCGATGGCGCGGGAGGCGGCGTGCAGGGTGCGCAGCGAACCCGGGTCGTCGTAGTCGATGCGCAGCAGCAGCTTGCCCCCGTCGAAGCGCAGCCGCTCGATGTCCTGGGCGCGGTGCCCGGTGAAGCGGTCGTCCAGCTCGAAGGCGGCGCCGGCCAGTCCGCCCCGGTTCATCGAGCCGAGCGCCACCTTGTGCTCCAGTGCGCCGAGCAGCAGCAGATCCTCCAGGATGTCGGCGGTGGCCAGCACCCCGTCCACCCCGGGCCGCGAGAGCGCCAGGACGAGACGTTCCAGCAGTTCGGCGCGGTTGGCCATGGCGAGCGCGTCGTCGCCCACGGCCAGCGCGCCGCGCGCCGGGTGGTCGGCGGCGACGATCAACAGCCGTCCGCTGCCGCTCACCAGCGGCCGGCGCGCCCGCCGCGCCGCAGCCTGGGCGATGGCCTCCGGATGCCGCATCCGCACGGACGTCAGCTCGGCGATGCTGATGCGGGTGCTGGTCACGGCGGGCTCGCTTTCGACGGCGGGCGGGGCGGGATCGGCCCGGACGGCGGCGGGGAGGACAGCGGCTCCCGCGCGGGACGGCTCAGGAGCGCAGCAACTCCTCGACCTGCTGCGGCGTGGGCATCGCGGAGGAGCAGGCCAGCCGGGAGGCGACCAGTGCCCCCGCCGCGTTCGCGTACCGCATGACCCGCTCCAACTCCCAGCCGGCCAGCAGCCCGTGGCACAGCGCGCCGCCGAACGCGTCACCCGCGCCCAGCCCGTTGACGACCTCCACCGGATGCGGGGGCACCTCGGCGACGGTGCCGTCCGCGCGGACCGCCAGCACCCCCTTGGGCCCCTGTTTGACGACGGCCAGCTCGGCGCCCGCCGCCAGCAGGGCCTCGGCGCAGGCGTGCGGCTCGCGGGCACCGGTGGCCACGGCGCACTCCGCGAGGTTGCCGACGGCGACGGTGGCGTGGGCGAGGGCCGCCCGGTAGTGGGGCCGCGCCGCCTCGGCCGCCTCGTCCTCGGTCAGCTGCCCGTCGCGGCCCGCGCCCCAGAACATGGGCCGCCAGTCCAGGTCGAAGACGGTGGCGACGCTCCGTCCGCGCCCGGCGTCGCGGGCGGCGAGCGCGGCGAGGGTGGCGTCCCGGCTGGGCTGCTCGCACAGCCCGGTGCCGGTCATCCAGAAGATGCGGGCGGCGGCGATCCCGGCCAGGTCGAGCTCGTCGGCGCGCAGTTCGAGATCCGGCGCCTTGGGCTGCCGGTAGAAGTAGAGGGGGAAGTCGTCGGGCGGGAAGATCTCGCAGAACGTCACCGGAGTGGGGTACGCCCCCACGGCGCTCACCCAGCGGTCGTCCACACCGAAGCCGCGCAGCGCCTCCCGGCAGTAGCTGCCGAACGGATCATCGCCCGTGCGGGTGATCACCGCGCTGGTGCGGCCCAGCCGGGCGGCGGCCACGGCCACGTTGGTGGCGGAGCCGCCGAGGAACCTGCCGAAGGTCTCGACGTGCTGGAGCGGCACCCCGGTGCGCAGCGGGTAGATGTCCACCCCGATCCGGCCCATGGTGACCACGTCGTGCGGCTCGGTCATGGCTCCGGTCCCCTCTCCCTCGCGCTCCCTCGCGCTCCCTCGCGGCCCCTGCGCCCAACCCCCGCCCCCGGGGCTGCTGCCCGGCACATCGTCCGTCGGCCCGGAGACGACTGTCAATGCTTTGTCCTTACATCATGACCTGGCCCCGGCCCGGCCTCGGGGCGGGCTCAGGCAATGTCACGGTTCCACCGGCCGACTGTCACAGCCCGCCGACAGCCCCCTGCCACCACTCGCCCCGCCTCGTTTCACCGGAGACCGACCACGGGACCGGCCCCCCGCCGGCCAATCCGGGAGGTGCGAGAGATGACCGACCAGCGGCTCTGGTCGTACAAGGAGATCGCCGCGCACATCGGCGTCAAGCCCGACACCGTGCGCTCCTACAAGAAGCACGGCCTGCTGCCGTCGCCCGATCTGGTGGAGGCGGGCAAGCCCTACTGGTTCGCGGACACCGTCCGCGAGTGGGTCACCCGCAGACCGGGGCACCGCGGTGGCCGGTGAGGCGCCGGCCGCCCCGGACAGCCCGGCGGCGACGGGCGCCGGGGCCGGTGCGCACGGCTCCGACCTCGGTTGGCACATACCCCGCAGGGGTATATTCTGGCCCGCGTGCGGCCACCCGCCACCGGCCGGCCGCATCCCGTACGAGAGCGAGGAGTGGGCCATGAGCACCGTCACGACCACCTACAAGGTTTCCGGTATGACCTGCGGCCACTGCGAGGGCGCGGTGACCGAGGAGATCTCCAGGATCGAGGGCGTCTCCTCGGTGAAGGCCGTGGCCGCCTCCGGCGAGGTCACCGTCACCTCGGCCGCCGACCTGGACGACGCCGCCGTGCGCGAGGCCGTCGACGAGGCCGGCTACGAACTGGTGGGCCGGGCCTGACCGCCGCACCCCGGCCCGTCACCACGACGGGTGCCGGAGCCGGGAACGGCAAAAAGCGCCCCGTCGCACGAGTCCCCCCACGGGCCCGTCGACGGGGCGCTTCTCTATCCCGGTCATGGATTCCCCCCACGGGATCCTGGCCGGGCGCTCTTCGGGTGGACGCACGGTCGGGAGGGCCGCTCAAAGCTCCCCGGGCGCGTTCACCGTTCCTTCACCTCGCATCCGCCCCCCAAGACGGATCCGAAGCAGGGCGAGGGCTCCGCCGGGAGGCCCACGCCACCCGGTTAGACCCACGAACCCTGCCTATGGTTACCCCCCAATTTCTGTGACCTACGTCTCTTCGTCAAGCTCCACAAACGGAGGGGTGAATTCCGCCGATGCGCACGCGAACCGCACAAGCGGAAGGCCCCGGTCCATCGGGACCGGGGCCTCGGGCAGGCGGGGCGGGGACGCCGCGTCGGACCGCTCAGCGCTCCTCGACCGGCACGTAGTCGCGCTCGACCACACCGGTGTAGACCTGCCGCGGACGGCCGATGCGGGAGTTCGGCTCCTTGATCATCTCGTGCCACTGGGCGATCCAGCCCGGCAGCCGGCCCAGCGCGAACAGCACGGTGAACATGCTGGTCGGGAAGCCCATCGCGCGGTAGATCAGGCCGGTGTAGAAGTCCACGTTCGGGTAGAGCTTGCGCTCGACGAAGTAGTCGTCGGACAGCGCGTGCTCCTCCAGCCGCAGCGCGATGTCCAGCAGCTCGTCGCTCTTGCCGAGCGCGGAGAGCACATCGTGCGCCGCCGCCTTGATGATCTTGGCCCGGGGGTCGAAGTTCTTGTAGACCCGGTGGCCGAAGCCCATCAGCTTGACGCCGTCCTCCTTGTTCTTCACCTTGCGGATGAAGGTGTCGACGTCGCCGCCCTCGGCCTGGATGCGCTGGAGCATCTCCAGCACACTCTGGTTGGCGCCGCCGTGCAGCGGGCCCCACAGCGCGTTGATGCCCGCGGAGATCGAGGCGAACATGTTCGCCTGCGAGGAGCCCACCAGCCGGACGGTGGAGGTCGAGCAGTTCTGCTCGTGGTCGGCGTGCAGGATCAGCAGCTTGTCCAGGGCGTTGACCACCACCGGGTCCAGCTCGTACTCGGCGGCCGGGACCGAGAAGGTCATCCGCAGGAAGTTCTCGACGTAGCCCAGGTCGTTGCTCGGGTAGACGACCGGGTGGCCGATGGCCTTCTTGTACGCGTACGCGGCGATCGTCGGCAGCTTGGCCAGCAGCCTTATGGTCGACAGGTGCCGCTGCTCCTCGTCGAACGGGTTGTGGCTGTCCTGGTAGAAGGTGGACAGCGCGCTGACGACGGAGGAGAGCATCGCCATCGGGTGGGCGTCGCTCGGGAAGCCGTCGTAGAACCGTTTGACGTCCTCGTGCAGCAGCGTGTGCTGGGTGATCTCGTTCCGGAACGCGCTGAGCTGGTCGACGGTGGGCAGCTCACCGTTGATGAGCAGGTAGGCGGTCTCCAGGAAGGTGCCCCGCTCCGCGAGCTGCTCGATGGGATAGCCGCGGTAGCGCAGGATGCCCCGCTCACCGTCGAGGTAGGTGATGGCGGACTTGTAGGCAGCGGTGTTGCCGTATCCCGAGTCCAGGGTCACCAGACCGGTCTGGGCACGCAGCTTGCCGATGTCGACGCCACGGTCGCCCACCGTGCTGTCGACGACCGGGTAGCTGTACTCGCCGTCCCCGTAGCGGATTACTACGGAGTTCTCGCTGTCGCGGTGTTCGCTCACGTCATCCCTCACCGACGTAGTGCCTCTTCTTCGAGGTGCCCTGACTACTTCCACTCTCCCTTATCCAGCGCCGTGCGGTGCACTGGGGGTCAGCCAGAGGGCTCCATGGTGGCACGGAGTGCCGCCTATCCGGCTATCCTGCACCCTCCTGGCCGTCATGGTCACCCCCCGGGAGCCATCCCGCCTCCCGGGACGGGTACCGCACCGCGCAGCCGGTGATCGAGTGCGGTGCAGCGCCGGCCGGCCGAGACCGTGCGCACCGCCTGTCCGAGTGCCCGTCGTGAGCCCACCAGCACCACCAGCCTCTTGGCTCGCGTCACCGCCGTGTACAGCAGATTCCGTTGGAGCATCATCCAAGCGCCCGTGGTGACCGGAATCACCACCGCCGGGTACTCGCTGCCCTGCGAGCGGTGGATGGTCACGGCGTAGGCGTGGGACAGCTCGTCCAGCTCGTCGAAGTCGTACCCGATCTCCTCGTCCTCGTCCGTGCGCACCGTCAGCCGGTGCTCGTCCGCGTCCAGAGCGGTGACGACGCCCACCGTGCCGTTGAAGACGCCGTTCGCACCCTTCTCGTAGTTGTTCCTGATCTGGGTGACCTTGTCCCCCACCCGGAAGACCCGGCCCCCGAACCGCTTCTCGGGCAGCCCCGGCCGCGCCGGGGTGATCGCCTGCTGGAGCAGCCCGTTGAGGGCACCCGCCCCCGCCGGACCGCGGTGCATGGGGGCCAGCACCTGCACGTCCCGCCGCGCGTCCAGCCCGAACCGCGCCGGGATGCGCCGGGCGGCCACATCCACCGTCAGCGCCCCCGCCGCCTCGGTGTCCTCCTCCACGAACAGGAAGAAGTCCTCCAGCCCCTGTGTCAGCGGCGGCGCACCGGAGTTGATCCGGTGCGCGTTCGTCACCACCCCCGACTGCTGCGCCTGCCGGAAGATCCGCTTGAGCCGCACCGCCGGCACCGGCCCGCCCTCGGCGAGCAGATCCCGCAGCACCTCGCCCGCGCCCACCGACGGCAACTGGTCCACATCCCCCACCAGCAGCAGATGCGCACCCGGCGGCACCGCCTTGATCAGCTTGTTGGCCAGCAGCAGATCGAGCATCGACGCCTCGTCCACCACCACCAGATCCGCCTCCAGCGGACGGTCCCGGTCCCAGGCCGCGTCCCCTCCCGGCTTCAGCTCCAGCAGCCGGTGCACGGTGGACGCCTCCGCACCGGTCAGCTCCGCCAGCCGCTTGGCGGCCCGCCCGGTCGGCGCCGCCAGCAGCACCCGCGCCCGCTTGGCGCGGGCCAGCTCCACCACCGAGCGCACCGTGAAGGACTTGCCGCAGCCCGGACCGCCCGTGAGCACCGCCACCTTGCTGGTCAGCGCCAGCCGGACCGCGGCCTCCTGCTCCGGGGCCAGCCGCGCCCCCGTACGGGAGGCCAGCCAGCCCAGCGCCTTGTCCCAGGCCACGTCCTGGAAGGCGGCCAGCCGGTCCTCCGGAGCGCGCAGCAGCCGTTTGAGCTGGGCCGCCAGCGCCGCCTCCGCCCGGTGGAAGGGCACCAGATACACCGCGGTCAGCCGGCTCGCGGGGTCGTCGGGATCGGGCACCGGCTCCCTGACGACGCCGCCCTCCTCGTCCTGCGCCAACTCCGCGAGGCAGTCGATGACCAGCCCGGTGTCCACCTGGAGCAGCTTGACGGCGTCGGAGATCAGCCGCTCCTCGGGCAGATAGCAGTGCCCCTGGTCGGAGGACTGCGACAGGGCGTGCCGCAGCCCGGCTTTGACCCGCTCGGGGCTGTCGTGCGGGATGCCGACGGACTGGGCGATGCGGTCGGCGGTCAGGAAGCCGATGCCCCACACGTCGGCCGCCAGCCGGTAGGGGTTGCCGCGCACCACGGAGATGGAGGCGTCGCCGTACTGCTTGTAGATCCGCACGGCGACGGAGGTGGAGACGCCGACCCCCTGGAGGAAGACCATCACCTCCTTGATGGCCTTCTGTTCCTCCCACGCGGCGGCGATCAGCTTGGTGCGCTTGGGTCCCAGCCCGGGGACCTCGATGAGCCGCTTCGGCTCCTCCTCGATGATCCGCAGCGTGTCGGTGCCGAAGTGGCCGGTGATGCGGTCCGCGATGCGCGGGCCGACGCCCTTGACGAGCCCGGAGCCCAGGTAGCGGCGGATGCCCTGGACGGTGGCGGGCAGCACCGTGACGTAGTTGTCCACGTGGAACTGGCGCCCGTACTGCGGGTGGGAGCCCCAGCGGCCCTCCATGCGCAGCGACTCCCCCGCCTGGGCGCCGAGCAACGCGCCGACGACGGTGAGCAGTTCGCCGCCGCCCCGGCCGGTGTCCACCCGGGCCACCGTGTACCCGTTGTCCTCGTTGGCGTAGGTGATGCGTTCCAGCACCCCTTCGAGCACCGCAGGCTGGTACGTCATACCGCAGACGGTAACGGGGGGACGCGACAGCCCGCGCAGCCCTGTGGACATCTCCGCGCAACCGTGTGGAAGTGCTCCCGCTACCCGCGTAGTTGCGGTTGCACGCGCAACATCACGATCCCGCATCGGCCTCGTCCGCAACTTGCGCCGGCGCGGACGGATCACATTCCATGACCGATGTAATCGTTTCCAAGCGCGGCGCGGCGCTGCCGAAGTGCCGGGCGCGCGGAAGCATTTCGCTCCCTTCTCCCCGTATTTCGTCCCCAGTTGTCCCAGCTTTGGAAACCGGCACGGCAATGGCAGGCATCAAGGACGTCGCGGCACGCGCAGGCGTCTCCGTGGCCACGGTCTCGCGCGTCCTCAACGACCACAGCGGCGTCCGCGAGGAGACCCGGGCCCGCGTACTGAGAGCCGTCTCCGAGCTGAGCTACCGCCCCAACACCCTGGCGCGGTCGCTGCGCACGGACCAGACGCGCACCCTCGGGCTGGTCATCAGCGACGTGCTGAATCCTTTCTTCACCGAGCTGGCGCGGGCCGTCGAGGACGAGGCACGCGGCCGGGGCTACAGCGTCATCATCGGCAACGCCGACGAGCAGCTCGCGCTCCAGGACCACCACGTGCGCACCCTGCTCGACCGCCGGATAGACGGGCTGCTGGTCTCCCCCGCCGAGGGCGACTCCGTCGCCCTGCGCGAGGCCGCCCTCGCCGGCATCCCGATGGTCTTCGTCGACCGGTGGATCGAGGGCCTCGACGTCCCCGTCGTCCGCACCGACGGCACCCGCGCCGTCCGCGACCTGGTCACCCACCTGCACCGCCTCGGCCACCGCAGGCTCGCCATCATCACCGGCCCCGTCGCCAGCACCACCAGCAACGAACGGCTGGCCGCCTTCCGCGCCGCACTCGCCGAGGTGGGCCTCCCGCTGCCCGACCACTACATCGGCCAGGGCGACTTCCAGACCGCCAGCGGCAGGCGCGCGACCAGTGAGTTCTTCTCCCTGCCCGAGCCGCCGGACGCCGTCTTCGCGACGGACAACCTGATGGCCCTCGGCGTCATGGAACAACTGCGCACCCTCGGACTGCGCGTGCCCGACGACGTGTCGCTGGCCGCCTTCGACGACATCCCCTGGTTCCTCCACACCGACCCGCCGATCACCGCGATCGCCCAGCCCACCCAGGAACTGGGCCACCGCGCGGTCGCCGCTCTCACCGATCTGGTGGAGGGCCGGAGCGCCGGCTCCGTCACCCTCTCCGCCCACCTCATAGCGCGCCGCTCCTGCGGCGAAGACGAAAGGACGCGCCGTTGACCACCCCAGACCCGCCCCCGGCACGGGAGTTGCTGCGCACGGAGGGCATCCGCAAGACCTTTCCCGGCGTGGTCGCCCTGGACGGCGTCGACTTCGATCTGCGCGCCGGTGAGGTCCACGTCCTGCTGGGCGAGAACGGCGCCGGCAAGAGCACCCTGATCAAGGTGCTCTCCGGTGCCTACCGCGCCGACGCCGGGCGGGTCCTGCGCGACGGCAAGCCCGTGCGCATCTCCGGTGCCGAGGCCGCCGAGAAACTGGGCATCGCCACCATCCACCAGGAGTTCAACCTGGTGCCGCAGCTCTCCGTCGCGGAGAACATCTTCCTGGGCCGCCAGCCGCGCCGCCTGGGCATCGTCGACCGCAAGAAGATGGAAGCCGACGCCAAGGTGCTGCTGGACCGGGTGGGCGTCACCGCCTCGCCGCGCACCCCGGTCGGCGAGCTGGGCATCGCCGGCCGCCAGATGGTGGAGATCGCCAAGGCGCTCAGCCTCCGCACCCGCGTGCTGATCATGGACGAGCCGACCGCGGTGCTCACCTCCGAGGAGGTCGCCCGGCTCTTCGCCATCGTCCGCAAGCTGCGCTCCGACGGGGTGGGCATCGTCTTCATCACCCACCACCTGGAGGAGATCCCCGCCATCGGCGACCGGGTCACGGTGCTGCGGGACGGCCGCAGTGTCGGCCAGGTCCCGGCCGACACCCCCGAGGACGACCTGGTCCGGCTGATGGTGGGCCGCGACATCGCGCAGCAGTACCCGCGCGAGCGGGGCAAGGCCGACGCGGACGCCGGTTCCGCGCCGCTGCTGCGGGTGAGCGGACTGCGCAAGCAGGGCGTCTTCGAGGACGTCAGCTTCGAGGTACGCGCCGGTGAGGTCGTCGGCATCGCCGGCCTGGTCGGCGCGGGCCGCACCGAGGTCGTCCGCGCCGTCTTCGGCGCCGACCCCTACGACGCCGGCCGCGTCGAGGTGGCCGGCCGGCAACTGCCCGGCGGCGACGTGTGGGCCTCCCACACGGCCGGGCTCGGGCTGGTCCCCGAGGACCGCAAGGGCCAGGGCCTGCTGCCCGAGGCGTCGGTCGCCGACAACCTCGCGCTGGTCACCATGCGCGAGGCGAGCCGCGGCGGCCTGGTGGACCGCGGCGGCCTGCGCAAGGAGGCGGCCCGCATCGCCGACCGGCTGGGGGTGCGGATGGCCGGGCTCGACCAGCACGTGCGCACCCTCTCCGGCGGCAACCAGCAGAAAGTCGTGATCGGCAAGTGGCTGCTGGCCAAGAGCCGCGTGCTGATCCTCGACGAACCCACCCGCGGCATCGACGTGGGCGCCAAGGTCGAGATCTACCAGCTCATCAACGAGCTGACGGCCTCGGGCCACGCGGTGCTGATGATCTCCAGCGACCTCCCCGAGGTGCTGGGCATGAGCGACCGGATCCTGGTGATGTCCCAGGGCCGGATCGCCGGCGAACTGACCGCGCGGGAAGCGACCCAGGACGCCGTCATGGCCCTGGCCGTCGGCACCTCCGCGCCAGGAACGAGCGAGATGGAGGACTCTCCCCGTGGCCATTGACACGCAGCCGGGTCACCGCCTGGACAAGCGCCCCGGCGGCGGCGGGCCGCCGCAGGTCGTACGCCGCATCCTGCTGGACAACGGCGCGCTGAGCGCGCTGGTCGTCCTCGTCGTGATCCTCGCGATCATGTCGGGTGACTTCCTCACCACCACGAACCTGCTGAACGTGGGTGTGCAGGCGGCGGTCACCGCGATCCTCGCCTTCGGTGTCACCTTCGCCATCGTCTCCGGCGGCATCGACCTGTCCGTCGGCTCGGTGGCCGCCTTCTCCGGCGTGATGCTCGGCTGGTTCACCACCACCCAGGGGATGCCGGACTTCCTGGGCGTCGTCCTGGCCATCCTCACCGGCACCGTCTGCGGTCTGCTCAACGGTGTACTGATCTCCTACGGCAAGCTGCCGCCGTTCATCGCCACCTTGGCCATGCTGTCGGCCGCGCGCGGTCTGGCGCAGGTCGTCTCCGAGGGCAACCCGGTGCTGCTGCCCGACTCGCTGTCCTGGATCGGCAAGACCATCGGCGAGTGGCTGCCGGTGCCGGTCATCGTGATGCTGCTGATGGGCCTGGTGGCCGCGGTCGTGCTGGCCCGCACCTACAGCGGCCGGGCGATGTACGCCATCGGCGGCAACGAGGAGGCCGCGCACCTGTCCGGCATCCGGGTCCGCCGCCAGAAGCTGGTGATCTACACCCTGGTGGGCACCTTCGCCGCAGTGGCCGGAATCGTCCTGGCCTCCCGGCTCGCCTCGGCCCAGCCCAACGCCGCCACAGGTTACGAACTGGACGCGATCGCGGCCGTCGTGATCGGTGGCGCCAGCCTCGCCGGGGGTGTCGGAAAGGCTTCCGGAACGCTGATCGGCGCGCTCATCCTCGCTGTTCTGCGCAATGGACTCAACCTTCTCGACGTTTCCGCTTTCTGGCAGCAAGTTGTTATCGGGGTCGTCATCGCACTCGCCGTGCTACTCGATACACTGCGTCGTCGCACGTGATCTTTGTGCGACGGGGGAGTTCGCGTAGTTCGTCCATCTGCCGACTGCAAGGAATGCAGCAATGAGCAAGAGAAAGAACACGTCTGTCGTCATCGTGGCCACGGCAGTCGCCCTGACGGCTTCCGCCTGTGGCTCCGGCGACAGTTCGAGCGGCGGCAAGAAGAAGGCCAAGATCGGCTTCGCCATATCGGCGCTCAACCAGCCCTTCATGGTCGACATGAAGAAGGGTGCCGAGGCCGAGGCCAAGGCCCAGGGCGCCGAGCTGAGCGTCCAGAACGGCAACAACGACGCCTCGCAGCAGGCCAACCAGATGCAGAACTTCACCTCTCAGCAGGTGAAGTCCATCATCATCAACCCGGTCGACTCCGACGCCGCCGCCCCGGCCGTCAAGGCCGCGAACAACGCGGACATCCCCGTCATCGCCGCCGACCGCAGCGTCAACAAGGCCAAGATCGCCACGACGGTCGCCTCCGACAACGTGTCGGGCGGCAAGCAGGCCGCCGCGAAGATCAACGAACTGCTGGGCGGCAAGGGCAACGTCCTGATCCTCCAGGGCCAGACCGGCACCTCCGCCTCCCGCGAGCGCGGCAAGGGCTTCAGCGAGGGCCTCAAGAAGTACCCGGGGCTGAAGGTCGTCGCCAAGCAGCCCGCGGACTTCGACCGCGAGAAGGGCCTCAACGTCACCACCAACGCCATGCAGTCGCACCCGGAGATCGACGCGATCTTCGCGGAGAACGACGAGATGGCGCTCGGTGCGGTCAAGGCCCTCGGCGCCAAGGCCGGCACGGACGTCAAGGTCGTCGGCTTCGACGGCACCGGTGACGCGATGAAGGCCGTCAAGAAGGGCACCATCAACGCCACCGTCGCCCAGCAGCCGGCCGAGCTCGGCAAGATGGCCGTCCGCAACGCCATGCGCGTCATCGACGGCACCGCCGTCGACAAGCAGATCAAGGTTCCGGTGAAGGTCGTCACCAAGAAGAACGTCGACCGCTTCTCCTGACCGGAAGCCGGGAGGACGACCCACTGAACGGCCCGCCGCGGGCGGTGCCCGCGCGGGATGTGAAGGAGCACACCGGATGCACGAGTACGACCTGCTGGTCGTAGGGTCCGCCAACGCCGACCTGGTCATCGGTCTCGACCGGCGGCCGGGACCGGGCGAGACGGTGCTCGGGTCGGATCTGGAGATCCACCCGGGAGGCAAGGGCGCGAACCAGGCGGCAGCCGCCGCCCGGCTCGGCGCCCGCACCACACTGCTGGCCCGGGTCGGCGACGACGCGTACGGCCGCATGCTGGCCGAGGCGCAGCGCGACGCGGGCGCGGCGTTGGCGGGACTCCTCGTGGGCCCGACGGACACTCCCGGCACAGTGGGCAAGGACGGCATCCGCACTCCCGAAAACACCGGCGACGCCGACGGCGTCGAGGGCAAGGACGCACCGACCGGCGTCGCCCTCATCACCGTCGACGCGGCCGGCGACAACAGCATCGTGGTCTCCCCCGGCGCCAACGCCCGCCTCACGCCCGACGACGTGGCGGCGGCGGAAACGCTGTTCGAGGCCGCCGCGGTGGTCTCCTTGCAACTGGAGATCCCCCTGGAGACGGTCGCGGCGGCGGCACGGGCCGCAGCCCGGCACGGCGCCCGCGTGGTGCTCAACCCCTCTCCCCCCGCACGGCTGCCCGAGGACGTCCTGGCACTGTGCGACCCCCTGGTACTCAACGAACACGAAGCACGCCTGCTGCTGGCCGACGGCCACACGCTCGGCGACGCACCCGAGGAATGGGCCACCGCGCTGCTCGCGCTCGGCCCGCGCAGCGTCGTCGTCACCCTGGGCGCCGAGGGCGCCCTGGCCGCCGGGCCCGGCATCGGCCCGGAGCAGACCGACGGCGTCGGCATGGTGCGGATCGCCAGCCCGCGCGTGACGGCCGTGGACACCACCGGCGCGGGCGACGCCTTCACCGGAGCACTCGGCTGGCGGCTGGGCCGCGGCGACGGGCTGGAGGACGCCGTGCGGTACGCCGTACGCGTCGGCGCCTTCGCGGTGACCCGTCCCGGCGCACAGGAGTCCTACCCCCGTGCTGCCGACATCGACAACAGCACGGCCGAGGGGACCGCTGGATGAAGAAGTCCGGAATACTCAACAGGCACCTCAGCGGTGCCCTGGCCCACCTGGGCCACACCGACCTGGTGGTGGTCTGCGACGCCGGACTGCCCATCCCGCAGGGCCCCGCCGTGGTGGACCTCGCCTTCCGCGCGGGCGTGCCCTCCTTCGCGGAGGTCCTCACCGGGCTGCTCGACGAACTGGAGGTCGAGGGCGCCGTCGCCGCGAGCGAGGTGCGCGAGGCCAACCCGGACTGCGCCGCCCTGCTGACCGGCCGGCTGCCCGGCCTGGAACTGGTGCCGCACGAGGAGTTCAAGGCCCTCACCGGACGCGCCAGGCTGGTGGTGCGCACCGGCGAGTCGAAGCCGTACGCCAACGTCGCCCTGCGCTGCGGGGTGCCCTTCTAGGGCGTACGGCCGTGGAGCTTGCGGCTCAACGACCCGCGACACGGACGACACAGACTTCGAAGGGCCCGGTCCTGGCGACCGGGCCCTTCGCATCCCCCCTCGGCTCCCGCTTCCCCCTCGGGGTGCCGACACAGGTATGGACACGCGACGCTGCGAAAGGGTTGCACCGCACAGCGTGAATATTTTCCGCAGGGGATTCTCCGGACCGGCCACAGGCCCCGCACGACACGTACGGGGCGGGCCTTGCCGGGCGCGGCGGCATCTGGTCGGGTGAGCGCATGCGACTGGCCTTCTCCACGCTCGGTGTCCCCGGCACCCCCCTCCCCGAGGTCCTGCGCCTGGCCGGCGACTCCGGGTTCCACGGTGTCGAACTGCGCGCCCACCCCGAGGAGCCCGTCCACCCGGGCCTGGACGCGGGCGAACGGCAGGCCGTCGCCCGGCGGTTCGCCGCCGCCGGTCTCACCCTGCTGTGCCTGGCCGGCTATCCGCGGCTGGCCGCACCCGGCGACGACGCCCCGGTGCTCGCCGAGACCCGCGCCCTGCTGCACCTCGCGCACGACCTGGGCGCCCCCTACGTACGGGTCTTCCCCGGCGGCGCGCCGGACGACGCCGCGGGCTCGGACGCCGCGGCGGTCCGCCGGCTGGCCGAGGCCGCCCGGATCGCCGAGGGGCTGGGCGTACGGGTGCTGCTGGAGACGCACGACTCGCATGCGAGGGGCGCCGACGTGGCCCGCGTACTGAGCGCCGTGGACCACCCGGGCGCCGGCGCCCTGTGGGACGTGATGCACACCTGGCGGGGCGGCGAGGAGCCCGAGACGACCCACCGGCTGCTCGCCCCGTACCTGGGGTACGTCCAGGTCAAGGACATCCCCTCCCGCGAGGACACCACCCCGCTGCCGCCCGGCGAGGGGGTGCTGCCGCTCGCCGACCTGGCGGAGGTCCTCACCCGGGCCACCGACGCGGCGACGCCCGCCCCCGGGGCGGGGACGGGCGTCGAGTGGCTGTGCTGGGAGTACGAGAAGCGCTGGTACCCGCAGGTGCGTGAGCTGCCCGGGCTGCTGCCCGGGGTGCGCACACACCTGCTGGCGCTGCTGGCCGGCGCGGCCTAGGACGCCGGGCCCGCGCCTCACGCCGTCACGGGCGGAGGGTCTGGCTCTGCTTCTCCGGCTTGTCCAGCTTCTTGTCGTACGTCGTCAGACGCTGCGGCTTGATATCCGGATCGGGCTTGAGGCCGGCGAACTTCATCACCATGCGGGTCGCGGCCACCCGGTCCTTCTCCTCCAGGGTGGCGATCTTCGCGCCGTGGTTCTGGTCCGGTGCCCAGAAGACCGCGGTGTCCTTGTTGTGCCGTCCCGGGCGGAAGGGCTCGGCGCCCCACGGGTCGTTCTCGCCGTAGATGTAGAGCATCTGCGAGGAGTTGTGGCGCACCCAGCGGTCGATGTCGCGCATCGCCTTGTCGTGCTTGTTGAAGGTCATCGGGATGTCACGCGGCACGTAGGTGCGCGGCACGTTCAGCCCCGGGTACCTGCGCACGTCGTCCAGCAGCGGCTCCTCGTAGTCGGGGGAGCCCATCTGGGTGCCGGCCTGGTAGTAGTACGGCACGTACGGGGTCATGCCCTGGTCGGTGCCGGCCGACCAGCCGCCCACCTCGTCCGCCCACTTGTAGAGCGTGTCCGTGGAGGCGTCGGGCGAGGGCACCTGGTCGCAGTCCTTGAGCAGGTGGTACTGCCAGTAGCCCCACACCAGGTCCTGGGCGACCAGTTCGAACGCCTTGTCGGCGCTGCCGGCGAGCTTGAAGGTGTAGTCGTTCTCCTTCGCCCACTTCTTGATGCGGGGGACCATCTCGCCGCGGCGCTCGAAGATCTCGTGCTGCACGCTGTTGAGACGGTCGCGGCACTCCTTGGTGCCGACGTTCTTGAAGAACCGGGAGTAGGCCGAGTCCTCGTCGTTGCGGACGTCGTTGGGGGCGACGTAGGGGACGGTGCCGTCCATGTCCTGCGGGTAGAAGCGGCGGTAGTACGTGGCCGTCATCCCGCCCTTGCTGCCGCCGGTGGCGATCCAGTTCTTGCCGTAGATCTTCTTGAGCGCCTGGTAGATGCGGTGCTGGTCGCTGGCGGCCTGCCAGATGGTCAGCTTCGACCAGTCGGCGGGGTCGGGCCGGGAGGGGGTGAAGAACCGGTACTCCATGGAGACCTGGTTGCCGTCCGTCAACTGCGTCGGCTCACTGCGGCTGGGGCTGGTGTTGAGGTTGTAGCCGCCGGTGTAGAAGACGGTGGGGCGGTTCGTGTCCCGGTGCAGGATGGATATGCGCTGCTTGAACGTGCCCTTGCCGGGGTGCCGGTGATCGACCGGCTGCTTGTACTCGAGCACGAAAAAGCGGTACCCGTCGACGGGCTTCTCCTCGATGAGGCTCATCCCGGGTACCGCGAGGATGCGGTCCTTGATGTCGGTGCCGCCACCGGACGGTGCGCCTGTCACGGCACCCGCCGGCGTGCTGCCGACACCGACGGTGCCTATCAGCATCGCCGAGGACAGCACCCATCTGAGCGTCTTACGCATACACCCTCCCCTTGCATCGCCGAAAACCGTCGTGAACCTATCGGCGTCCGCCCCGCTCCGCCAGACCCCGGGAACGGTGAAATGCCCGCATAGGGGAGAGCGCACACCGCTCAGCGGTGCCCGGGACAGCACCGGCGGCCGGGTCTACGCTGCGGACATGACCGATCCCGCAACCCCGCTCCCGTCCGCCCCGCTGGCCACGGGCCCGCGCGGGATGCGCCTGCTCTCCTTCCACCGCGAGCCGGAGGAGACCCGCTTCCCGGACGCCCCCGTCGCCTACGTCCTGCTGGCCGTGAGGCACGAGGGCCGGCTGCTGATGGTGCACGTCCGCAGCCGGTCCTGCTGGGAACTGCCCGGCGGCGGCATCGAGGAGGGCGAGACACCGCGCCAGGCGGCGGCCCGCGAACTGCGCGAGGAGACCGGCCAGACGGTGGACGCCGACGCACTGCGGTTCGCCGGCTTCTCCCGCACGGCGCTGGGCCCCGGGCAACGGGTGCTGTACGGGGCGGTGTTCACCGGCGCGCTGGAGCGGGTGCTGCCCTTCACCCCCTCCGAGGAGATTTCCGCCGTCCACTGGCGCACGGGCGACGAGCCCCTGCCCTTCGGCGAGGTGCAGACGGTGGACGAGTACGTGGTGCGGCTGTGCGAGGGCTGAGAGCCGCGGGGGGTGCCGCACGGCCCTGCGCCGGGTGCCCCGCACAAGCACGGCTCTGCGCCGGGTGCCGCGCACAACAGGGCGGGGCGGCCGTGGTGTCCGGTCACCACGGCCGCCCCGCCGTCATCGGGCGCCGCGCAGGTCACACCACGGCGGGCTCGGAGTCGTCCAGTCCGCCGCCGCCGGCGAAGGTCTTCCACAGCTGCGCGTACCGCCCGCCGAGCGCCACCAGTTCGGCGTGCGTACCGTCCTCCACCACCTTGCCGTGGTCCAGGACGACCACCCGGTCGGCCCGCGCGGCGGTGGACAGCCGGTGGGCGACCACCAGCGTGGTGCGGGAGCCGGCCAGCCGGTCCGTGGCCTGGTTGACCAGCGCCTCGGTGGCCAGGTCCAGCGCCGCGGTCGCCTCGTCCAGGAGCAGGATGGCCGGCTTGACCAGCTCCGCGCGGGCCAGTGCCAGCAACTGCCGCTGGCCCGCGGACAGATTGCGGCCCCGCTCGTCGACCTGGTGCAGATAGCCGCCCGGCAGCGAGGCGATCATGTCGTGCGCGCCGACGGCCCGTGCGGCGGCCTCCACCTCGGCGTCGCTCGCGTCCATCCGGCCGTAGGCGATGGCGTCCCGCACGGTGCCCGGGAAGAGATACGGCTCCTGGGGCACCACACCGAGCCGGTGCCGGTAGGCGGTCAGATCGATCTCCCGCAGGTCGTGTCCGTCCACCAGGACGGCACCCGCGCTGGGGTCGTAGAACCGGGCCACGAGCTTGACGAGGGTGGACTTGCCCGCACCCGTCTCGCCCACGAAGGCGACGGTCTGCCCGGCCGGGACCGTCAGATCGATGTCCGAGAGCGCCCGCTCCTCGCCCTGCCCGGCGGTGCCCGCCGGGTCCGCGGTGGCGTAGCGGAAGTCCACACCGCGGAAGGTGATCTCGCCGCGCAGCTCGGACACGGGGTGCGGCGCCTCGGGCAGCGGGGTGCTGCTCCGCTCCCGCAGCAGCTCCTGGATGCGGCGCAGCGAGACGGCCGCCTGCTGGTAGCCGTCGAAGACCTGCGAGAGCTGCTGCACGGGGGCGAAGAACAGCTCGATGTAGAGCAGGTACGCCACCAGGGCGCCCGCCGTGAGGGTGCCGTTCTCGATGCGTGAGGCGCCGACGACGAGCACGGCGGCGGTGGCCAGGGAGGCCAGCAGCTGGACGAAGGGGAAGTAGACGGAGATCAGCCACTGGCCGCGCACCCGCGCCTGGCGGTATCCGTCGCTGCGCCGCTCGAACCGGTCGGCCCCGCGCTCCTCGGCCCGGTAGGCCTGCACCATCCGCAGTCCGGCCACCGACTCCTGGAGGTCCGCGTTGACCCTGCTGACCCGCTCCCGGGCCAGTTCGTAGGCCCGGACGCTGTGCCGGCGGAAGAAGACCGTGCCGACGACCAGCAGCGGCAGCGTCGCGAAGACGACCAGCGCGAGCTGGAGGTCGAGGAACAGCAGGGCGCCCATGATGCCCAGGAAGGTGAACAGCGAGACGACGGCGGTCACCAGGCCGGTCTGGAGGAACGTGGAGAGGGCGTCCACGTCGGTCGTCATCCGGGTCATCACGGCGCCCGCCTGGTGCCGCTCGTAGTAGTCGAGTCCCAGACGCTGCAGCTGCGCGAAGATCTTCACCCGCAGGGCGTACAGCACGCGTTCACCGGTGCGCCCGGTCAGCAGCAGCGAACCGATCTGCGCGCCCCACTGGGCGACCACCACGGCGAGCGCCACACCGGAGGCGAACCAGACGGCGCCCAGTGCGCCCTTTTCCACACCGTCGTCGATGCCGTGCCGGATCAGCACGGGCAGCAGCAGTCCGAACCCGGCGTCGAGTGCGGCGAAGACGAGCGCGACGATCAGGGCCGCGCCGAAACCGTGCAGCAGACGGCGCAGCCCGTAGCTCTTCTCGGGCTGCTCCGCGCGCTCCTCGTCGATGTCGGGCACATCGTCGGCGGGCGGCAGCGCGGCCACCTTGGCGAGGAGTTCGGGGCTGCCGGGCAGTCCGGCCAGTTCGGAGGCGAAGGTGCCGGGGCGCCCCGCCTGGGCGGCGGCCACCCCGGAGGTGCCCGCGCCGCTCCCCTCCCCTTGCGCGTCGTCCTCCTCGCGCCGCCACAGCCCGGGGGTGATGCCCTCGACCGTGTCGTGCGCGTCGTGGACGGCCATGCCCGCCGGGTCGCGTTCGACCTCGCCCAGTTCGTCCGGGTCGGTCAGCAGCTTCCGGTAGAGGGCGCAGCGCCCGGTCAGCTCCTCGTGGGTGCCGATGTCGGCCAGCCGTCCCCCGTCGAGGACGGCGATACGGTCGGCCAGCGCGAGGGTGGACTGGCGGTGGGCGATCAGCAGGGTGGTGCGGCCCGCCATCACACCGCGCAGCGCGTCGTGGATCTCGTGCTCGACGCGGGCGTCCACGGCGGAGGTCGCGTCGTCCAGGAGCAGCAGCCGCGGGTCGCTGAGCAGGGCGCGGGCCAGGGCTATGCGCTGGCGCTGGCCGCCGGAGAGGGTCAGTCCCTGTTCGCCGACGGCGGTGTCGTAGCCGTCGGGCAGCTCCTGGATGAAACGGTCCGCCTGGGCGGCCTCGGCGGCGGCGCGGATCTGTTCGTCGGTGGCGTCGGGCGCCCCGTAGGCGATGTTCTCGCGGATGGTCGAGGAGAAGAGGAAGGGGTTCTCGGGGACCAGTCCGATGGCGCCGCGCAGCGAGTCGAGTGTCAGCTCGCGGACGTCCTGGCCGCCGACGCGCACGGCGCCGCCGGTCACGTCGTAGTAGCGCGGCAGCAGCATCGAGACGGTGGACTTGCCGCTGCCGCTGGCTCCCACCAGGGCCACGGTCTCACCCGGTTCGACCCGCAGGCTGAAGCCGTCCAGCACGGGGTTGTCCGGGGTGTAGCCGAAGGTGACGTCGTCGAACTCGACGGAGGCGTCGGCCGCCTCGGGCAGCTCCCGCGCGTCGGGGCTCTCGGCCATCTGCGGTTCGGTGTCGATCAGGTCGTAGACCCGTTCGACACCGGCGCGGGCCTGCTGGCCGACGGTCAGCATCATCGCCAGCATCCGCACCGGGCCCACCAGCTGGGCCAGGTAGGTGGAGAAGGCGACGAAGGTGCCGAGGGTGATCTGGCCGCGGGTGGCCATCCAGCCGCCGAGCGCCAGCATCGCGACCTGGCCGAGGGACGGCACCGTCTGGAGGGCGGGGGTGTAGCGGGCGTTGAGGCGCACGGTGCGCAGCCGGCCCGCGAACAGTCTGCGGCCGGCCTGCCGCAGTTTGCCGGTCTCCTGCGCCTCCTGGCCGAACCCCTTGACCACCCGTACGCCGGTGACGGAGCCGTCCACCACGGAGGCGACCGCGCCGGCCTGCTGCTGCGCGTACCAGGTGGCGGGGAACAGCCGTTTGCGGCTGCGGTCGGCCACCCACCACAGCAGCGGGAAGACCGCCAGCGACACCAGGGTCAGCAGCGGTGAGAGGACGACCATCACGACCAGCGCCACCAGGAACAGCAGCACGTTGCCGATCATCATGGGCAGCATGAACAGCAGGCTCTGCACCAGTTGCAGGTCGCTGGTACCGCGCCCGACGACCTGGCCGGTGGACAGCTCGTCCTGGCTGCGGCCGTCCAGCCGGACGATCGAGCGGTACATCTCGGTGCGCAGGTCGTGCTGGACGTCCAGTGCCAGCCGCCCGCCGTAGTAGCGGCGGGCGTAGGTGAGGACGTAGACGACGGCGGCGGCGGCCACCAGCAGCCCGATCCACGTCCAGATGCTGCCCTTGCCGCCGACCACCACGTCATCGATGATGATCTTGGTCAGCAGTGGGACCAGCGCCATGATCGCCATACCGCCGAGCGAGGCGCCCAGTGCGAGCACCACCGCCCGTTTGTACCGCCAGCAGTATCCGGCCAGGCGCCGGGCCCATCCCCGCCCTGCCGGACGCGCGGACCGGTCGGTGCTGTCCTCCGTCACGATGCTCCCTGTCCCTTCACGTCGGGCTGCGGCCTGTGTCCGCGAAAAGGCCCAACGCCCCCAGGTCAGGTTTTCATCCCGTACGACGATCGCTCAGGTGTGCACCGGGCGCATGTCAGGGTGCGCCAGGCGCGCGTCAGGGGTGCGGCAGGCGCACGGCCAGCCGGTAGAGCCGGGTGACCTGTTGGGCACTCTCGTTGTCGTCGCTGGCCAGCAGCAGCTCCAGCCGGCCGTGGGCACGTCCGGCGACCGCCATCGCCTCGATGTTGTCCAGCAGCGGGTTCGGCTGCGGGGACGGATTGGGGGCGCCCAGGTCCGGGCAGTCGCCCAGATCGGCGAGGAGCGTCTTGCGCACCGGCCGCACCCCGCCCTGCCCCGTGTGCAGCCGCGCCACGTCGCGCACGTCGCCCGCCCGGCGCGGATCGGCCAGGTACAGCCGGATGGTGTTCGCCTTGGTGACCACGTCGTAGCCGCGCTCCAGCACCAGCAGGCGGCCGTCGCCGGCCGCGGCGATCTCCGCGACCGCCAGCCCGTCGTCCACCGGATAGGCCCACTGGGCGACCGGCAGTGCCTGCCCTCCCGGCTGCCGGTCCTTCGGCAGCCGCCAGTTCTGGAAGCGCACCAGAGGGCGCCCGGCCCCGTCGGTGCCGTCCCCGCGCAACGGCCCCTCCATCGAGGCCGTGAGCCGGTGTCCGCCGCGCCAGGCCGTCAGCCCCTCGAAGGTCTGGTTGCGCTGCGCCCTCCCGTCCGGCTCGACGCGCAGCATCGCCGGCACCGGCAGCCGTTCCCCGGTGAAGGTGCCGTCCGCCGCGTACCGCCCGATGGACGGTTCCGTCTCCGAGGTGACCAGCCTGCTGCCGTCACGCCGGACGACCAGCCCCTCCGAGTCGAGCGGTGCGCCGTTCGCGTCCGCCAGCGGCGCCGCGCCGACCGTACGGGCGTGCGGTACGGGGCCGCGGGCGACGTCCAGTGTGAAGAGCGCCGAGCGGTCGGAGAGCGCCACGTAGCGGCCGTGGTCGTCGGGCGCCAGCGCGGAGAGGCCGGCCACCGGCAGGCCGCGGAACGTCGTCTTGTCGAGGGAGTCGGACCAGCCGCGGATCGCCACGGAGGACGAACAGGCGTGCTGCTGGCGGGCTTCCGGGCCCGCCCGGTGCCGTGCGGCGGCGGGGGCGGCGGTGGCCGTCTGGACGGTGACGCATCCGGCCAGGGCCGCGGCGGCGGTCGCGAGGGCGAGCGGGATACGCAGACGCATGGGTGGGCCCCTTCGCGGTGACGGTCGGCAGGCGGTGCCGTGGGACGGCGGCACGCTAGCCCTGCCGCCGGGCCCCCGCCACAACGCCCTGCCACTCACCGGGAAACAGGGGATGTACGGCGACGGATGTGCGGCGCGGCGTGTACCGGCGCACCACCGCCGGGCGAACGGGCAGCGAGGTTCCGGGGCGGGCCGGGGGGAGGCAGTGGGGGCGGGGGTCAGGAGAGGCGGCCGGCTGGCGGTCCGGTACGAGCCACAGGCTCGCCCGGTACCGCAGCCGGCCACCGGCGGCGCGTCCCTGGGTGCGCTCAGGCCGGCACCCCCCACGAGGCCGGCTCTGTCTGCGCTCCGCGCCGCCTTCCCGCGCGGGATCGCTCGTGCAGTCTGTCGGGAACTTCCACGGAATGCACATCGCAGGGACACCGACCGATCAAAATCAGTAACGTCCCGTATTAAATCAGTGGCGCTAGGTGACGGAGTGCAGGACAGTCGGGCTTCCCGTCAAGTCCGCCCCGACCTGCGCGGTTCGTCACTCCGTATCCGGACGGTTCCGCAAATGCGTACGGACGCGCGGAAGGGCCGGGTGCGCAACACGACCAAAAAGGCGCTCATCTCCGCAGCGCCCCGGCCCGGACGTCCTCGCGCCCCGGCTCAGGCGCCCTGCTCCGCGCCGTCCCGCCGGGCGGCGATCTGCCGGGTCATCAGCGTCGTCAGCTCGTACGCGGTGTGCGAGGCGGCCACCGAGGTGATCTCCGCGTGGTCGTACGCCGGGGCGACCTCCACAAGATCGGCCGAGACCAGATGGCAGTCCGCCAGCCCGCGGATGATCTCCAGCAGTTCCCGCGAGGTGAGGCCGCCCGCCTCCGGTGTGCCGGTGCCCGGCGCATGGGCGGGGTCGAGAACGTCGATGTCCACCGATATGTACAGCGGGCGCGAACCGATGCGCTGCCGCAACTGGTCGACGACCTCGTCCACACCGCGGCGCATCACGTCGGAGGAGGTGACGATGCCGAAGCCCATCTTGGCGTCGTCGTCCAGGTCCCGCTTGCCGTACAGCGGCCCGCGCGTGCCCACGTGGGAGAGCGCCGAGGTGTCCAGCAGCCCCTCCTCCACGGCACGCCGGAAGGGGGTGCCGTGGGTGTAGGGGGCGCCGAAGTAGGTGTCCCAGGTGTCCAGGTGCGCATCGAAGTGGAGCAGGGCCACGGGGCCATGCTTGCGGGCCGCCGCCCGCAGCAGGGGCAGCGCCAGGGTGTGGTCGCCGCCCAGCGTCATCAGCCGGGCGCCGGTGTCCAGCAGCTCCCCGGCCGCCTGCTCGACGGTCTCGATGGCCTCGCCGATGTCGAACGGGTTGACGGCGATGTCCCCGGCGTCCGCGACCTGCGCCAGGGCGAACGGGGACGCGTCCTGCGCCGGGTTGTAGGGCCGCAGCAGCCGGGACGCCTCCCGGATGGCGTTGCCGCCGAACCGGGCGCCCGGACGGTAGGAGACACCCGTGTCGAAGGGGATGCCGACGACGGCGACGTCCGCACGGCCACCCGTCTCGTCGATCCGCGGCAACCGCGCGAAGGTCGCCGGGCCGGCGTACCGGGGGATACGGGAGGAGTCCACGGGGCCGCGCGGCCCCGGAGTGGCGGAAGGGCTGGTGGTGGGCTGGTCGCTGCTGGTCATACGGACGAGCGTAGGCAGCGGGGGCGGTTCCGCCGTTGGACGGTCCTGAGTGGCGTACGCCTCCTTTTGGACAGTCCGTCCATCGGGCGTCCGTACGAGACACAATGGCTCCATGCCACAGCCTCTCTTGCCCGTGTCGCTCCCCCTCCCGCTCCCCGCGGCGCCCACCCGCGACGAACTGATCGGTCATCTGGTGCGCACCCGGATCGCGGGAGAGGTCGCCACTCCGCGGGAGAACAATCTCGCCCACTACCGCAAGCTCGCCAACGGCGACCGGCACTACTGGCTCGGTCTGGAACTGGGCGAGCGCTGGGCCGACGAACAGGACGTGCTCGCGGTCATGGCCGAGCGCTGCGGCGTCAACGACGACCCGGACTACCGCGCCGGGCAGGACACCATCGACCCGGAACTGACCGTCGGCGCACTGGAGCGGGCCGCGGCCGAACTGCGCAAGGCCGCCGAGTCGCGGGCCCGCGTCCTGTTCGCCACCGGCCACCCCGGCGCGCTGCTCGACATGCACGGCACCCTGGCCACCGCGCTGCGTGCGGTGGGGTGCGACATCGTGCGCACCCCCCTGCGCGTCTTCGCCGACGAGGGCGTCATCGTGCAGTTCCAGGGCGTCGCCGTCTACGAACGGGGCGCCTCCCTGTGGCACACCCACTCCCCCGAACCCATGGCGGGCATACTGCACGGCCTCGAACAGGCGGGCGAACCGCTGCCCGACCTGGTGGTGGCCGACCACGGCTGGGCGGGCCGCGCCGCCCAGCACGGACTGACCACGGTGGGCTTCGCCGACTGCAACGACCCGGCGCTCTTCCTCGGCGAGGCCGAGGGCACCCTGGCCGTGACGGTACCGCTGGACGACCACGTGGTGGACCCGCGCTTCTACGAGCCGATGACGGCCTATCTGCTGGCCGCCGCCGGGCTGGCCGGCTGACCCGTGCTCCCCGCCGCGCCGTCACGGCGCGGCACCCGCACCACGCCCTCCTGGATGACCGAGGCCACCAGCCGCCCGTCCCGGGTGAAGATCCTGCCCTTGGCGAGTCCCCGGCCGCCCTGCGCGGTGGGGGACTCCTGGTCGTAGAGCAGCCACTCGTCGGCGCGGAACGGCCGGTGGAACCACATCGCGTGGTCCAGGCTGGCCCCCACCACGTCGCCGACCGCCCAGCCGCCCCTGCCGTGCGCCAGCAGCACCGAGTCCAGCAGCGTCATGTCCGACACGTAGGTGGCCAGACAGATGTGCAGCGTCGGATCGTCCAGTTCGCCGTCCAGCTTGCCGTTGGTGCGGAACCACACCTGGGAGCGCGGCGCGGAAGGGCGGCCCACCCTCCCGAACGGCGGCTCCTCCACGTACCGCAGGTCCACCGCGGCCCGCGCCCGCAGCAGCCGCTCGGGCACCTGCGGGTCGACGAACAGCTCCCGGTAGCGGGGTACGACCTCCTCGGCGGTCGGCAGCGTCTCCGGGTCCGGCGCGGGCGGCATCTCCTCCTGGTGCTCCATGCCCTCCTCGTGCACCTGGAACGAGGCCGACAGGTGGAAGACCGGCTGACCGTGCTGGACGGCCACCACCCGGCGCGTGGTGAAGGAGCGCCCGTCGCGTATCCGGTCCACCGTGTAGACGATGTGCGCCCCCGGGTCGCCGGGACGCAGGAAGTACGCGTGCAGGGAGTGCGGCAGCCGCCCCTCGGGAACGGTACGGCAGGCGGCGACCAGCGCCTGGGCCGCGACCTGGCCTCCGAAGACCCGGGGGACGAGGGAGGCCCGGCTGCTGCCGCGGAAGATGTCCTGCTCGATCCGCTCCAGGTCGAGCAGATCGAGCAGGGACGTCAGTTCGTCACTCATACAGGTGATTCTGCCGAGGTGGTGCGCGGCGGCGTCACGTCGTACGTCACAGGCGTGGTGCCGGACGCCGGGACCCCGCTGCGTGCCGCGTCGCACGGCACGGGCGCCGTGCCGCAAGGGGCCGGGCGGGCGGGCCGGTTCACAGGCCCATCGACTTCGCGACGATGGACCGCATGACCTCGCTGGTGCCGCCGTAGATCCGCGACACCCGGGTGTCCGCGTACAGACTGGCGATCGGGTACTCCAGCATGTAGCCGTAACCGCCGTGCAGCTGGAGGCACTTGTCGATCACGCGGGCCGCCAGCTCGGTGGTGAACAGCTTCGCGGAGGCGGCGTCGGCGGGGGTCAGCTCGCCCGCGTCCAGCGCCTCCAGCGCCCGGTCGCAGACGGCCTGCATGGCGTCCACGTCCGCCTTGCAGTCGGCGAGGACGAACTTGGTGTTCTGGAAGGAGGCGACCTCCTTGCCGAAGACCGTGCGCTCCTTGACGTACTCGTGCGCGAAGCGCACCGCGGCGGCCGACTGCGCGTAGGCGCCGATGGCGATCCCCAGCCGCTCCTGCGGCAGGTTGTGGGTGAGGTAGCCGAACGCCTTGCCCTCCTCGCCCAGCAGGTCCTCCACCGGCACCTTGACGTCGGTGAAGGACAGCTCCGCGGTGTCGGAGGCCCGCAGCCCCAGCTTCTCCAGCTTGCGGCCCACCGCGAAGCCCTCGCTCCTGGCGTCCACGACGAGGATGGAGATGCCGCCGCGCCGGTCCTCAGGGGTGGGGGGCGCGGTACGGGCGCACACCAGGACGCGGTCGGCCTGGACACCGCCGGTGATGAAGGTCTTGGCGCCGTTGAGGACGTAGTGCGTGCCGTCCTCGGACAGCTTGGCGGTGGTCTTCATCCCCGCCAGGTCGGAACCGGTGCCCGGTTCGGTCATGGCGATGGCGGTCATCATCTCGCCGGAGACGAAGGGGGGCAGCCAGCGGCGCTTCTGCTCCTCGTCGGCGTACTTGAGCAGGTACGGGAGGCAGAGCGCGGTGTGCACGCTGGAGCCGCCGAAACTGACACCCGCGCGGGCGCACTCCTCGGTGATGACGGCGTTGTACTTGAAGCTGGTCTCGCCCGCGCCGCCGTACTCCTCCGGCACCTCGATGCCGAAGACGCCGAGGTCACCGAGTTTCTTGTACAGCTCGCGCGGCACATAGCCCTGTTCGGCCCACTGCGGGTAGTGGGGCACGACCTCGGCCGCGATGAAGTCGCGGATCGTCTGCCGGAACGCTTCGTGGTCCTCGTTGAACACCGTGCGGCGCACAGCACGCCTCCTCGTCGCCTCGGCCATGGCTAAGCGCTTGCTCAGCCCCCGGAGCCAAAGCTACCGAGCGGTCACCAGCACTGTCCAGACACCCCGGCCCCCGGGCCGCCCGCCGGACCGCGCCCCGGCTTACCACCGCCCCGACCGTCCCGCCGTCCGTACTCCTGGGGGCCGCCCCGCCCCCGGCTCACTACCGCCCGGCCCGCGGGCGCGGCTCCGCCGCCGAGAACGCGCCCCGCGCCAGCCGGTGCAGCAGCGCCGCCGTCGTCTCCCGGTCCGGCAGCACCGCAGGGCCGCTCAGATGCGGGGTCGAGTTCAGCAGCCCGAACACCGTGTGCACGGCCACCCGCGCCTCCAGCTCGGTCAGCCGCGGATACACCGCCCGGACGGCGGAGACCCACAGCTCGACGTACTGCCGCTGGAGCTTGCGGACCTGCTTGCGGTCGGCCTCCGGCAGCCGGTCCAGCTCACGGTCGTGGAGGGTGATCAGCTCGCGGTCGTCGAGGGCGAAGTCGATGTGCCCGTCGATCAGCGCGTCCAGCGTCGCCTCGGGGCTCAGCCCCGCCGCCAGCGACTCCTCCGACCTGCGGCGCCCGCCCTCGTAGAGCCGCTGACTGATCCCCACCAGCAGCTCCGCCA
The DNA here is from genome assembly GCF_000725885.1 of Streptomyces albus subsp. albus. Classification (GTDB taxonomy): domain Bacteria; phylum Actinomycetota; class Actinomycetes; order Streptomycetales; family Streptomycetaceae; genus Streptomyces; species Streptomyces albus. Next base: position 82,922 of record NZ_JODR01000028.1, read on the forward strand.
GCATCGCGTCCTTGCCCGAGAAATGGCGGTACAGACCGGGGCCGCTGATACCGACGGCGGCTCCTATCTCATCGACCCCCACCCCGTGGAAACCGCGCTCCGCGAAGAGCCGCGCGGCCTCCCGCAGGATCTGCTCCCGCCTGCTGGGCGCGGGCCTGCCCGCCGTCTTCGTGCTCATGCAGCCCATTCTAGACAGCCACGTTAGTGCGCGTTAACCTGGGTGCTGTTCGGTTAACGGTGACTAACCCGGTGCATGCCGGGTGCGCGGTTCGTGCGAGCAAGGGGGCTGGCCCGGATGGACGAGCAGACGGTGCGGGACGCGAGCGGGCACGGGCCGGCGGCACCCCGCCTGGTGAGCGCCCTCGACCCCGCCTCGGACGCGGCGGCCGGGAACCGCAGGGCCCACCGCGAGTTGGCCGGACAGCTGCGGGAGAAGCTGGCCCGCGCCCGGCTGGGCGGCGGCGCCCGGGCCCGCGAGCGGCACGTCGCCCGCGGCAAGCTGCTGCCGCGCGACCGGGTGGACGCCCTCCTCGACCCCGGCTCCCCCTTCCTGGAGCTGAGCCCGCTGGCGGCAGACGGGATGTACGAGGACGCGGCCCCGGCGGCCGGGGTGATCGCGGGCATCGGCCGGGTGTCCGGCCGCGAGGCGGTGATCGTCGCCAACGACGCCACCGTCAAGGGCGGCACCTACTACCCCATGACGGTCAAGAAGCACCTGCGCGCCCAGGAGGTCGCGCTGGACAACCGTCTCCCCTGCCTCTACCTGGTGGACTCCGGCGGCGCCTTCCTCCCCCTCCAGGACGAGGTCTTCCCCGACCGCGACCACTTCGGGCGCATCTTCTACAACCAGGCCCGGATGTCCGCCGCCGGCATCCCGCAGATCGCCGCCGTCCTGGGCTCCTGCACGGCGGGCGGCGCCTACGTCCCCGCCATGAGCGACGAGGCCGTGATCGTCCGCGGACAGGGCACCGTCTTCCTGGGCGGCCCGCCCCTGGTGAAGGCCGCCACGGGAGAGGTCGTCACCGCGGAGGAGCTGGGCGGCGGCGAGGTCCACTCGCGGATCTCCGGCGTCACCGACCACCTCGCCGAGGACGACGCGCACGCCCTGCGCATCGTCCGCCACATCGTCTCCACACTGCCCGCCCCGCCCACCGCGGCGGACCTCCCCTGGGCGGTCCGCCCGCCGGAGGAGCCGGCGGCCGACCCGGCCCAGCTCTACGACGTGGTGCCGATGGACTCCCGCACCCCCTACGACGTGAGGGAGGTCATCGCACGCCTGGTGGACGGCTCCCGCTTCCAGGAGTTCAAGGCGGAGTACGGCACCACGCTGGTCACCGGCTTCGCCCACATCCACGGACACCCGGTCGGCGTGGTGGCCAACAACGGCATCCTCTTCTCCGAGTCGGCGCAGAAGGGCGCCCACTTCATCGAGCTGTGCGACCAGCGCGGCATCCCGCTGCTGTTCCTCCAGAACATCTCCGGCTTCATGGTGGGCAAGGACTACGAGGCGGGCGGCATCGCCAAGCACGGCGCCAAGATGGTCACCGCCGTGGCCTGCGCCCGGGTGCCGAAGCTGACCGTCGTCATCGGCGGCTCCTACGGGGCGGGCAACTACTCGATGTGCGGCCGGGCCTACAGCCCCCGGTTCCTGTGGATGTGGCCCAACGCCAAGATCTCCGTCATGGGCGGCGAGCAGGCCGCCTCCGTGCTGGCCACCGTCAAACGGGACCAGATGGAGGCGCGCGGCGAGGAGTGGTCCGCCGAGGCGGAGGAGGAGTTCCGCGCCCCGGTCCGCGCCCAGTACGAGAAGCAGGGCAACGCCTACTACGCCACGGCGCGGCTGTGGGACGACGGTGTGATCGACCCGCTGGAGACCCGGCAGGTGCTCGGCCTGGCCCTGACGGCCTGCGCCAACGCCCCCCTGCCGCGGCGCGATCCGGAGGCGCCCCGCTTCGGCGTCTTCCGCATGTGAGGGGGCGGGCGGCATGGCTCAGCTGACGGATGGGGACGGGACCGCGCCGGTCCCGTCGGCCCCGGCCACGACGACCGGGGGCGGGAGCACGAGGAGAGGGCCGATGTTCGACACGGTGCTGGTGGCCAACCGCGGCGAGATCGCCGTCCGGGTGATCCGCACACTGCGCAGGCTGGGCGTCCGCGCCGTCGCCGTGCACAGCGACGCGGACGCCGACGCGCGCCACGTGCGGGAGGCCGACACGGCCGTGCGGATCGGCCCTGCGGCGGCTGCCGAGAGCTATCTGCACATCGAACGGCTGGTGGAGGCGGCACGGCGCAGCGGCGCCCAGGCCGTCCACCCGGGGTACGGCTTCCTCGCGGAGAACGCGGAGTTCGCCCGCCGCTGCACCGAGGCGGGGCTCACCTTCATCGGCCCGCCCGCCGACGCCATCGAACTGATGGGCGACAAGATCCGCGCCAAGGAGACGGTCCGCGAGGCGGGCGTGCCGGTGGTGCCGGGCTCCTCCGGCAGCGGGCTGACCGACACCGAACTGGCCGCCGCCGCACAGGAGACGGGCCTGCCCGTGCTGCTCAAGCCCTCGGCGGGCGGCGGTGGCAAGGGCATGCGGCTGGTCCGGGACCCGGCGGCACTGCCCGACGAGATCGCCGCGGCCCGCCGTGAGGCCAAGGGCGCGTTCGGCGACGACGGACTGCTGGTGGAGCGGTGGATCGACCGCCCCCGGCACATCGAGATCCAGGTTCTGGCCGACGCGCACGGCACCGTACTGCACCTCGGGGAACGCGAGTGCTCCCTCCAGCGCCGCCACCAGAAGATCATCGAGGAGGCACCCAGCCCCCTGCTGGACGAGGCGACGCGAGCCGCCATGGGCCGGGCGGCGGTGGACGCGGCCCGCTCCTGCGGCTACCGCGGCGCCGGCACGGTGGAGTTCATCGTCCCGGGCGACGGCTCGGGTGCCTACTACTTCATGGAGATGAACACCCGCCTCCAGGTGGAACATCCGGTCACCGAGCTGATCTGCGGCCTCGACCTGGTCGAGTGGCAGCTTCGGGTGGCCGCCGGTGAACCGCTGCCCTTCGCCCAGGAGGACATCCGGCTGGAGGGGCACGCGGTGGAGGCCCGCATCTGCGCGGAGACCGCCCGTCCCGCACCCGGCGCGGCCGACGGCCGGGTGGACTTCCTGCCCTCGGCCGGGCAGGTCCTGCTGCTGGAGGAACCACAGGGTGAGGGGGTGCGCACCGACTCGGGGCTGAGCGTCGGCACCCGGGTGGGCACCACCTACGACCCGATGCTCGCCAAGGTCATCGCCTGGGGCCCCGACCGGGCCGCCGCACTGCGCGGGCTGCGGGCGGCGCTGGCCCGCACCACGGTGCTGGGCCTGGACACCAACACGGCGTTCCTGCGCGGGCTGCTCGCCCACCCCGACGTCGTCTCCGGGGACCTGGACACCGGCCTGGTGGAGCGGGCCGCTGCCGCCCTGCTGCCAAAGGGGTTGCCCGACGAGGTGTACGGAGCGGCGGCCCTGCTGCGCCAGCAGGCCCTGGCCCCGCAGGACGGCCCGGGCTGGGTCAGCCCGTTCGCGGTGCCCTCCGGCTGGCGGCTGGGCGGTCAGCGGGCGTGGACGGTGCACCATCTGCGGGTGCCGGGGCACGACCCGGTGACGGTGCGGGTCCGCCCGGCCGCTCCGGACGGCAAGCGGCCCGAGGACCCACCGCCGCCGGGCGAGATGGACGTCGCCGTCGGCGGGGCCGCACCGGTCCGCGCCCGGCTCGCCCCCGGCACGGCCCCGGGCGGCACCACCGTCCGGCTCGACTGGGACGGCATGAGCCACTCCTTCACCCGGGCGCTGAGCACTGACGGGGACACCCCCGGCGTCTGGCTGGGCCGGGACGGCGAGACATGGCAGGTGCGGGGGCACGACCCGGTGGCCGCCGCACTCCGGCAGGCCGGCACCGCTCACGGCGCGGACGCCCTGACCGCACCCATGCCCGGCACCGTGACGCTGGTCAAGGCGGCGGTCGGGGACGAGGTCGCGGCCGGCCAGTCCCTGCTGGTGGTGGAGGCGATGAAGATGGAGCACGTCATCACGGCCCCGCACGCCGGCCGCGTGACGCAGTTGGACGTGACACCGGGCGCCACCGTCGCCATGGACGAGGTCCTGGCGGTGGTGGACCCCCACGAGCCGGAGGGGGCCGAAACCGACAGCGGGACGGAGGTGGCGTCATGACCGGGCTGCCCATGGCCTTCCCCCTGGAGGGCCTTCCGGCACGGGTGCGGATCCACGAGGTGGGCCCGCGGGACGGGCTGCAGAACGAGCAGGCGACCGTCCCCGTGGAGGTGAAGGCCGAGTTCATCCGCCGGCTGGCCGCCGCCGGGCTCGACACGATCGAGGCCACCAGCTTCGTGCACCCCAAATGGGTCCCCCAGCTCGCCGACGCGGAGGAGCTGTACCCGCGGCTGGCCGGCCACGTCCCGGACGGGGTGCGGCTGCCGGTGCTGGTGCCCAACGCGCGCGGGCTGGAGCGCGCCTCGGCGCTGGGGGCGCGCGAGGTCGCGGTGTTCGCCAGCGTCACCGAGTCGTTCGCCAAGGCCAATCTCAACCGCACCGTGGACGAGGCGCTGGAGATGTTCGCCCCGGTGGTGGCCCGCGCCCGCCAGGAGGGGATGGCGGTCCGCGGCTATCTGTCGATGTGCTTCGGCGACCCCTGGGAGGGCCCGGTGCCGGTCGCCCAGGTGGTGCGGGTGTGCCGGGAGCTGGCCGCGATGGGCTGCGCCGAGCTGAGTCTGGGCGACACCATCGGGGTGGCCACCCCCGGCCACGTGCGCGCGCTCCTCGCGGCCCTGGAAGAGGCGGGGCTCTCCGAGCGGAGGGGCGGGCCCCGGCTGGCCGTCCACTTCCACGACACCTACGGCCAGGCCCTCGCCAACACGCTGGCGGCGCTCCGGCAGGGGGTCACAACGGTGGACGCCTCGGCCGGCGGGCTGGGCGGCTGCCCGTACGCCAAGAGCGCCACCGGCAACCTGGCCACCGAGGACCTGGTCTGGATGCTGGACGGACTCGGCATCGAGACGGGCGTCGATCTGGGCCGGCTGGTGAGCACCAGCCTCTGGATGGCCGAACGGCTCGGCCGGCCCAGCCCCTCCCGCACGGTACGCGCCCTGGCGGGCACGGAGGCCACCGCTTCCGGCACCGCCGACGCGCAGCAGGCGCCGCGCACAACGCGGGCGCCGCGCACACAGCACGCGCAGGACTCCCAGGACTCCCCGGACCCCAAGGAGCAGTGAGCATGGCTCTCGACCACCGTCTGACGCCCGAGCACGAGGAACTGCGCCGTACCGTCGAGGAGTTCTCCCGCGATGTGGTGGCGCCCAAGATCGGCGTGTTCTACGAGCGGCACGAGTTCCCGTACGAGATCGTCCGCCAGATGGGCGAGATGGGACTGTTCGGGCTGCCCTTCCCCGAGGAATACGGCGGGATGGGCGGCGACTACCTGGCGCTCTGCCTCGCGCTGGAGGAGCTGGCCCGGGTGGACTCCTCCGTGGCCATCACCCTGGAGGCGGGGGTGTCGCTGGGCGCCATGCCGGTGTATCTGTTCGGCACCGAGGAGCAGAAGCGCGAGTGGCTGCCGAAGCTGTGCTCGGGACAGATGCTGGGCGCGTTCGGGCTGACCGAACCGGAGTGCGGCTCGGACGCGGGCGGCACCCGCACCACGGCCGTGCTGGACGAGGCCGCGGACGAGTGGGTGATCAACGGCACCAAGTCGTTCATCACCAACTCCGGTACGGACATCACGGGCCTGGTCACGGTCACCGCCGTCACCGGCCGGAAGGACGACGGCTCCCCGCGCATCTCCACGATCATCGTGCCCTCCGGTACCCCGGGCTTCACCGTGGCGCCCGCCTACTCCAAGGTCGGCTGGAACGCATCGGACACGCACGAGCTGTCGTTCGTGGACGTACGGGTCCCTAAGGCCAATCTGCTGGGCGAGCCGGGCCGCGGCTACGCGCAGTTCCTGCGGATCCTGGACGAGGGCCGTATCGCGATCTCCGCGCTGGCCACGGGGCTGGCGCAGGGCTGTGTGGACGAGTCGGTGCGGTACGCCAACACCCGCCGGGCGTTCGGCAAGCCCATCGGCGCCAACCAGGCCATCCAGTTCAAGATCGCGGACATGGAGATGCGGGCGCACACCGCCCGGGTCACCTGGCGGGACGCGGCGGCGCGGCTGGTGGCGGGTGAGCCATTCAAGAAGCAGGCGGCGCTGGCCAAGCTGTACTCGTCGGAGATCGCCGTCACCAACGCCCGCGAGGCCACCCAGATCCACGGCGGCTACGGCTTCATGAACGAGTACCCGGTGGCCCGCATGTGGCGGGACGCGAAGATCCTGGAGATCGGCGAGGGCACCAGCGAGGTCCAGCGGATGCTGGTTGCCCGCGAACTGGGCGTGGGCGCGGACGCCTGACGCCGCGCGGTATGGGGCCCGACTCCTCCTTAGGTTCTAGTAGTCGTCGCAACACCCCAGCTCAAGGGGTGCGATGGATTTCGAGATCCGAGCGGACCGGGCTCCGCAGGGGCGTAAGAAGTTGT
>NZ_JODR01000029.1 GCF_000725885.1 Streptomyces albus subsp. albus
AACTTCTTACGCCCCTGCGGAGCCCGGTCCGCTCGGATCTCGAAATCCATCGCACCCCTTGAGCTGGGGTGTTGCGACGACTACTAGAACCTAAGGTGGGTGCGGGCCCTCATCGTGTTGCCGTCCACACCCTTGCCGCTATCTGACGGGCCGTCATATCGTCGCGGACTGACGCACGCTTCCCCCACACGGGACGGGGAGTCACCATGCCGAAAATCCGCGCCAGTGCCGTCACCCGCACCTTCGGACGGGGCTCCCGGCAGCTCGCCGCGCTGGGCCCCCTCGACCTGGAGATCGCCACCGGCGAGTTCGTCTGCCTCGTCGGCCCCTCCGGCTGCGGCAAATCCACCCTGCTGCGCATCGCCGCCGGCCTGCTCCGCCCCTCCTCGGGCGAGCTGGAACTGCGCACCGACGCCACCCACCCCGCCGCCATGATCTTCCAGGACTACGGGATCTACGACTGGAAGACCGTGCTGGCCAACGTCCGCTTCGGCCTCGACGTCCAGCGCGTCCCCCGCAAGGAGGCCGACAGACGGGCCCGCGCCTGGCTGGACCGGCTGGGCCTCGCCGACTTCGCGGACGCCTATCCGGCAGCCCTCTCCGGCGGCATGCGGCAGCGCGTCGCCATCGCCCGCGCCCTCGCCGTCGAGCCGGAGATCCTGCTGATGGACGAGCCCTTCGCCGCCCTCGACGCCCAGCTGCGCACCATCCTCCAGGACGAACTGCTCGCCCTCACCCAGGCCACCGACACCACCACCCTGTTCATCACCCACAGCCTGGAGGAGGCGCTGCTGCTCGGCGACCGCGTCCTGGTGATGTCCGCCCGGCCCGGCCGCGTCATCGCCGAAAGACGCCCGCCCTTCGGCCGCCCCCGCACCGGCGACGTCCGCTCCGACGCCCGCTTCACCGCCCTCAAGGACGAACTGTGGCAACTGCTGCGCGGCGAGGTCTCCCAGCAGACCGCCACCGGCGGGGAGGGAGCCGCCGCATGAGCACACTGGACAAGCCCCGCACCCACGAGGGCCGCATCGTCCGCCGCCCCGGTCCCCGCGAGAGCGCACCGGAGGCCGCACACCGGCGCCGCCGCACCCTGGAGGTGTCGCTGGCCGTGGCCGTACCGCTCGTCCTCGTCCTGCTGTGGCAGCTCGCGGCGAGCCGGCAGTGGATCGACGAACGCGTCTACCCCGCCCCCTCCGCCATCGTCGCCGACGGCTGGGAACGCGCCGCCGAAGGAGAACTCTGGCCCGACGTATGGGCCACCCTGCGCAGAGTCCTGGCCGGATACGCCCTCGGCACGGCATCCGGCTACCTGCTGGGCCTGCTGATGGGCGCGCTCCCGCTGGTACGCGCCGCCCTGGAACCGATACTCGACGCACTGTACGTGGTCCCCAAACTGGCCCTGCTGCCGATCTTCCTCAACATGTTCGGCCTCGGCGAAGGACCGCAGGTCGCCCTGGTCGCCGCGACCGTGTTCTTCTTCGTGTGGATCTCCACCATGGCCGCCGTCCTCGCCGTACCCGACGGCCACCGCGACGCGGGGCGCGTCTTCGGCGCCAACCGCCGGCAGATGTTCCGGCACGTCCTGCTGCCCGCCTCCCTGCCGGCCGTCCTGGTCGGAGCCAGGATCGCCGCCGGGGTCGCGGTCCTGGTGATCGTCGCCTCGGAGTCCATCGCCGCCTCCGACGGCCTCGGCCACCTGATCTTCGACTCCCGGGCCCTCTTCCAGAACGACGTGATGTTCGTCGGCATCGTCTGCGTCGCCGTCCTGGGCGTCCTCTTCTCCGAGCTCGTACGCGTCGCCGGCCGCCTCCTCACCCCCTGGGCGCCCCGCGACCGGGGCCGCGGCCAGTCCTGACCACTCACCGGAGGTCGTCGTGCGCTCCTGTTGCCCCGCCCTCGCCCGTCCCGCCGCCCTCGTCCCCGCCCTGGCCCTCACCCTCGCCCTCACACTGGCCGGCTGCGCCGCCGAACAGCCCGGACTGGACACCGCCGGCCGCGACATCACCCCCGTCGCGGGCTGCGGCGACCGCGCCTGGACCGACCCCGGCGACCTCGGCGCCGACCGCTCCCCCGCCCGCTGCGCCCCACGCGCACCGGCACCGCGCAAACTGTCGAAGACCCGGAAACTCACCCTCGCCACCAGCACCCTGACCGCCGAATACGTCGCCCCTTTGCGGATCGCCATCGGCAAGGGCGAGTTCCGCAAGGAAGGACTGGACGTCGACCTCAAGGTGCTGCCCACACCCGACGCGCTGCCGCTGCTCGCCAAGGGCGAGATCGACGCCCTGTGGGCCGCGCCCGAAGCAGCCGTCGTCAACGGCATCAACTCCGGCTTCGACATCCGCTGGGTGGCCGGCAACTTCTCCCCCCACCCCACCTCGAAAAGCGGACTGTGGGTCCGCCTGCGCAAGGGCGAGAACGCCGCGAAAGTCCCACTCGAAGGACGGAAGATCGGCACCCTGATCGGCAAGGGCTCGGTGATCTCCTACCCGATGGACACCGTCCTGGCCGAGCACGGCGCCGCCATGGACTCCCTCACCTTCCAGCAGCTCGGCTCCTCCGACGTCCTGACCGCCTTCACCAGCGGAGCCGTGGACGCCGCATGGCTCCTCGACCCCGTATGGCGCCAGGTCGACAAGGACGGCCGGTACGCCTTCCTGGGCGGCCAGCCGGCCGGCGAACCACTGGGCGGGGCCCTCTTCGGCCCCAACCTGCTGAGCGCGGACGTGGATGCGGGCGTCGCCCTGCTGCGCGGCTACATCCGCACGATCAACACCTACTTCCGCGGCGACTACAAGAAGGACCGCGCCTTCGTCGCCGAACTGGCGAAGGCGATGAAGCAGGACCCGGACGTCGTCACCGCGGTGCCGTCGCTCCGCATGGACTGGGAGATCCGCAAAGGCACCACCGACCGGCTCCAGAAGGCGTACCGCGACGCGGGCGTCACCGAGGGCAAACCCGTGCCGGAGGCACAACTGGTCGACCGCAGGCTCTACGCGGAGGCCGTCGGCCACAAGCCGTGACCGCACGGTCGCACACCCTCGTACGGCACACACACGACGAAGGCCCGGATCCGAGGATCCGGGCCTTCGTCTTTCAGTAGCGGGGACAGGATTTGAACCTGCGACCTCTGGGTTATGAGCCCAGCGAGCTACCGAGCTGCTCCACCCCGCGCCGTTGTGTTCACAACTCTAACCACGACAAGCGACAAGCGCAAATCGAGCCGCACCACACCGCGCGGCCCGCCTCCCGGGATCGCCGGCTGCCTTCCCGGCTCCTCGCGCGGTGCACCCGGCCCCGCGCGAGGAGCCGGGAAGGCAGCCGGAGCCCCGCGCCCGACGGGCCGCCGCCCGGCGCCGTTCTCCCGGAGGCCGATGGGGCGGCGGCCGGCGCGAGGTCCCCCGGACACCACGGCGCAGCAGCGTGGCACTCGTCGCCGCCCGCGACCGCGTCCCAGCCGACGGCGGCCGGCTGTGCTGGTGGCCGTCCCAGCCCCGGGTCGGTCGTGCGGATCACGCGGATCACGCGGCACACGAACGCCACCGGGCCACAGGGACGGCTCGCTCCCGCGCGTACGCCGACAGGCCCACGGCCCCGCCCCGTGCGGGAACTTCACCGGGGCCACCCAGGCCCGTCTCGTACGGGAGCGCTGCAGAGGGCCCCTGGACGGACCGGCCCGGGCGATAGCGTCGGCATGGACCAACCGGAACCATCTCGCCCGCGGGCACTACCGGTGCCACGCGGAACCAGCTCTCGGAGAACACCACCCGGACCACGCGGAACCCCGCGCGCGAAGGCGTCACCGGAGCCGCCCACCGCAACCTGGCACGGAGGCCGCCGACGAAGCACCCGCGCCCCCTCGTACGAGAGCGCCTGGTGACGCCCGAGCCGGCTCAGGCGCGGGCCCACCAGGGCCGTCCGGACCCGCCTCGCAGGAGAGCCCTCCGGCGCCCCAGGGAGGCGGCCTGGCTGGGGCAAGGGCGTCGGCAGAGGCCACGCGGGGCGCACTCGTACGAGGGCACCACCAGGGCAACGCCGGCCCCCTCGCACAAAGCGCCACCAGAGCCGCCCGAAGCCGCCTCGAACGCGAGGGTTGCCACCAACGAGGCCGCACCGCACGCTGCACCACCAAGGCCGCGTGGACCCCTCGCACGAGACGCCACCAGAGCCGGAGCCACCCAAGACCGCCTCACCCCCGGGGCCCCGCCACCGGGTCCAGCCCGTACAAGGGCACCACCAGGGCCGCCCGGAGGCGCCTCGTGCAACGGTGCCACCGGGCGTCAGCCCTCGCTTTTTTCCCCCCCGACACGAGGCGGGGCCCTCATGGCGTGCCGGGCCGTGGGGGTGCTCCTACGCCGACAGCTCCGCACGCAGGGCGTCGCGGAGCTTCGCGGCGCGTTCGGCCACCTCCGCCGGGCCCAGTTCCACCGCGCGGGCGCACCAGAACTGTCCCTCCGCCAGTTCGCCGCGGCGGGCGTTGACGAGGGCCAGCCGCAGTGCCGCCCTGCCGTGCCCGGCCTCGGCCGCGCGCGTCCACCACAGCACGGCCTCCGGCTCGCTGCCTTCGCGGGCGAGCAGCAGCCCGAGGTTGAAGGCGCCGTTGGGGCTGCCCGCCTCGGCGGCGGCGCGGTACCAGCGGGCGGCGTCGACGACCTCGCCGCGGGCCGCAGCGCACATGCCCAGCCGCACCTGGGCGCGCCGGTGGCCGTGCTCGGCGGCCCGTTCGTACCACTCCTCGTACTCGGGCCTGGTCCCCTCCGCGCGGCCCAGCTCGTGCGTGGAGCCCAACTCGCCGGTGCCGCGCCGGGTCACGCGTTCCAGCAGTGCGCCGAGCCGGAAGGCGCCCTCGACGCTGCCGCCGCCGGCGGCGCACCGCAGGTGCCGTTCGGCTGTGTGCAGTTCGCCCTCCCGCAGCAGGGCGATGCCGACCTGGAGGGCGGCCTCCGCGTGGCCCGCCGCGGCGGCCCGCTCGTACCAGCCGCGTGCGGCGCGCTCGTTGCCGCGTCCGGCGTGCAGGATGCCGAGGTTGAAGGCGGCGTCCACGCTGCCCGCCTCGGCGGCCTTGGAGAACCACGGCTCGGCGCCCTCGGCGTCGCCGCGCTGGAGCAGCAGGACGGCGAGCGCGTTGGCGGCCTCCCGGTGCCCCGCGTACGCGGCTCGGCGGTACCACTGTTCGGCCTGTGCGGTGCGGCCCTGTGCCGCGCACAGCAGGCCCAGGTTGAAGGCGCCGTTGTCGCAGCCGGCTTCGAGGGCTACGCGGTACCAGCGTTCGGCGGCCTGCCGCTCGCCGCGGTCGGCGTGCAGGGCGCCCAGCGCGTTGGCGGCGTTGCCGTCGCCGTCCTCGGCCGCGCGGCGCCACCAGACGGCCGCGCTCTCCTCGTCACCGGCGTCCCGCAGCAGGAACCCGAGCGCGCAGGCGGCCCGGGCCTCGCCGTCCTTGGCGGAGGTGAGGTACCACCGGCCGGCTTCCTTGAGCTCGCCGCGGCGTTCCAGGATGGCGCCCAGCCGCAGGGCGGCCTTGCGGTGACCGCGTGCGGCGGCCTGCCGGTACCAGCGTTCGGCTTCCTCCTCGACCTCGCGGACGGCGGCGGCGTTGGCCTCCCCCTTGGCGGCCATGTCCGCGGCGCGGGCGCTGACGGACTGTGCGACGCGGTACGCGGCTTCTCTGTGCCCCCGCTCGGCCGCGGCCCGGAACCATTCCTCGGCGCCGTCCTCCCCGCGGTGTTCGAGCAGGTCGGCGAGGGCGTACGCGCCGAGCGCGTGCCCGGACTCGGCCGACTGCCGAAGCCAGTAGAGCGCCGCGGGCTCGTCGCCGCGTTCGCGGTGGTAGCGGCCCAGCGCGTGGGCCGCGGCGGCGGAACCGGCCACGGCGGCGGTGCGCCACCAGCCGGCTGCCTCTTCCGTGTATCCCCTCTGGTGCAGCAGTACCCCGAGGTTGTTCGCCGCGGCGCGGTCCCCCGCCGCCGTGGCGGCACGCAGATGCGGCTCGGCGCCGTCCAGATCCCCCCGGCGCAGCAGTTGGGCGCCCAGCACGCTGTCCGCTGCGGCGTTGTCCGCGACGGGCTGCCGGGTGGCAGTGGCCGTCGCTGCGGCTGCGGTCTTGTCGGTGTACTCCTCCACGCTCAGGCTCGGACCGGGACGTACCGGGTCCGTCGGCCTTGCCTTCTCCCCCATAAGCTCCATCGTCGCACCACCTGCAACCCGCGTACACCTGGTATACCGCAGCCAGTGAGGTCACTTCGGCGGTTTGTCGACTTCCCGACGAAGAGATACACCAAACTCAGGTGCCCCGCTATCCCCCGCACAAGCGAAGAGGCCCGGAGTCTGTTGACTCCGGGCCTCTTCTTCCGAGTAGCGGGGACAGGATTTGAACCTGCGACCTCTGGGTTATGAGCCCAGCGAGCTACCGAGCTGCTCCACCCCGCGTCGTTGTGTCTATAACCCTACACCACGACGCGGGGTGGTTTCACCCGACTGCCGATCGCCCTATCGGCCGCTGCCGGATCCGTTCTTGCCGCCGCCGGACTGCTCGGCCTCGGACGCGTCCTCCAACGCGTCCTCCAGCGCCTTCTGCTGCTTGCCGTACTCTTCCCAGTCGCGGTCGTCGAGGGCCTTCTGGCCGGCGTCGTACGCCTCCTGGGCGTCCTTGAGCGCCTCCTCGACGGTGGCGTTCGGCTGGTCCTTGTCCTTCTCCTGGTCGCCCGGTCCGGTGCGCTCACCGCCCTCGTCCCTGTCCGGGGTGTCGAACACCTTGTTGAGCGCCTTGGTGAGGCTGTCCTCGAAGGCGACCTGCTCCCCGTAGGTGACCAGAACCTTCCTCATGCGCGGGTAGTTGACCCCGGCGCCCCTGACGTAGACGGGCTCCACGTAGAGCAGTCCGCCCTCCAGCGGCACCGTGAGCAGGTTGCCGTACTCGACCTCCGAGTCACCCCTGCGGATGCGGTTGATCGTCTCGGCGATGTCCGGTTCGGAGTTGAACTTGCTCTGCACCTGCGAGGGGCCGGCGACGGTCGTGTTCGGCGGGAGTCTCAGGATTCTGATCTTCCCGTACTCGTCACTGCGGGCATCCGCGTCGACGGCCATGAAGGCCCCCAGCGTCTCCCGCTTGTTCGGGTTGAACGTCGTCGTCAGCTGGAACTGCTGCTTGGACTGGCCCGGCATCTTCAGGCTCAGGTAGTACGGCGGGACCGCGTTGCCCTTGTGCGTCGGGTCGTCCGGGATCTGCCAGCGCTCACTGCCGCTGTAGAACTGCGACGGCGAGGTCACGTGGTAGGTCTGGAGCAGGTTCCGCTGGACCTTGAAGAGATCCTGCGGGTAGCGCAGGTGATCCATCAGATCGCCGCTGATCGCCGACTTCGGCTTGACCGTGCCGGGGAACGCCTTCATCCACGTCTTGAGGACCGGGTCCTTCTTGTCCCACTGGTACAGCTGGACCTTGCCCGTGTAGGCGTCCACGGTCGCCTTGACCGAGTTGCGGATGTAGTTGACGCGGTTCTGCTGGGCCACCACCGCACGCTGCCCGTCGGTCAGCGAGTCCTCCGTGGTGTCCCCCAGGGTCGTACGCGACGCGTACGGGTAGCCGTTGGAGGTCGTGTAGGCGTCCACGATCCACTGGATGCGGCCGTTGACCACCGCGGGGTAGGGGTCACCGTCGATGGTCAGCCACGGGGCGACCGCCTCCACCCGGTCCTTCGGGGTGCGGTTGTACAGGATGCGCGAGCCCTCGCCGATCGCTCCCGAGTAGAGGATCTGCGGCTCGTTGAAATTCACCGCGTAGGCGGCGCGGTTGACCGGGTTGGAGAGGTCGACGCCGCTGTCACCCTTGTAGGTGTAGGTCTTCTCGCCCTCGTCGTCGGCGTAGTCCAGCTCCTTCTGCGGGCCGCCGACGATGGCGTACTTCGTCGTCTTCTCGCCGTAGTAGATACGGCCCTCGTACTCGCCCATCTGGCCCTTGGGCGGCAGGTCCTTCTCCGTGAAGTCCGGGGCACCGTCCTTGTCGACCGAGGTGCCCTTGGCGGCGACCATGCCGTAGCCGTGGGTGTACTTGAAGTGCTCGTTGATCCAGTTCTTCTCCGGGATCCCGTTGGTGTTGATCTCCCGGACGCCGACGACGGTGTCCTGCTCCTTTCCGTCCTTCTTGTAGCGGTCCACATCCAGCGTCTGCGGGAACTGGTAGTAGCCGCGCACCTGCTGCTTCTGCTGGAACGTCGGCGAGACGACGTTCGGGTCCAGCAGGCGCATGCTGGCGGTGGTGTCCGCCGCGTCCCGCAACTCCTCGTTGCTTGCCTTGCTCTTGCCGTTGTACTGGCGCACCTCGGCGTCGCCGATGTCGTACGCCTTGCGGGTCGCCTCGATGTTCTTCTTGATGTATGGCGCTTCCTTGGCCTGCTCGTTCGGAGCGACCTGGAACTTCTGCACCAGCGCCGGGTACAGCCCGCCGATCAGGATGGCGGAGAGCACCATCAGACCGAAACCGATCACCGGGAGCTGCCAGGTGCGCCGCCAGATCGTGGCGAAGAAGAGCACCGCGCAGATGATGGCGATGATGAACAGGATCGTCTTCGCCGGCAGGTACGCGTTCGCGTCGACGTACTTGAGGCCCGTCCAGTTGTCCGTCGCCTTGAAGTCACCCGACTTGACCGCCAGCCCGTACCGGTCCAGCCAGTAGGCGACCGCCTTGAGGGTGACGAAGATGCCCAGCAGCACCGAAAGGTGGCCGGTGGCCTGCGCGGTCGCCCGGGCACCCGGCGTCGTGACGCGCAGCCCGCCGTAGAGGTAGTGCACCAGCGCGGCGGCCAGCAGCGAGAGGATCGCGGCGGCGAAGCCGAAGCTCAGCAGGAAGCGGTAGAAGGGCAGGTCGAACGCGTAGAAGGCGACGTCCTTGTGGAACTGCGGGTCCTTGGTGCCGAACGCGACGCCGTTGACCCACATGAGCCAGGTGCGCCACTGGCCCGCCGCGGAAGCACCGGAGATGAGCCCGACGAGCGCCGTGATGCCCAGCAGCACCCATTTCTTGTACGGCGCCAGCCCCATGCGGTAACGGTCGAGACTCTGCTGCTCCAGCGACATCGCGCTCAGCGGCGGACGCAGCCGGTGGGCCAGCCAGATGTTGAACCCCACGGCAGCGGCCATCAGCAGGCCGAAAACGGCGAACAGGCCGATCTTCGTCCAGAGGGTCTTGGTGAAGACCGAGCTGTAGTCGACCGAGCGATACCACAGCCAGTCCGTCCAGAACCCGGAGAACATGACAAAGAGCATCGCCAGAACGGCCAGCACGCCCGCTGTCAGCAACAGCGTCCGGGCACGCCGGGAGGGCCGGCCCACTCTGATCCGTGGCCCGGAGGGGCCCCCTGAGCCCCGGTCCGGCATCTGGAAAGCCAAGGTGCGCACCTCGAAAATCGGCAGTTTGTGGAGCGATGAAGCTGGGCCCGCATCGTACGGCCCACTTGAGCAACTTACCGAGGCTTTACTCAGTTCCCGTTTCCGGGGTCCGGCTGCCGAAACCGGGTCCAGGTCCGCTCCCGGACGGCGGAGACGGCACGATATGGGGCATGAACAACCTCCCCCACGAGGGCACCCCCCTCGCCGCCCGTCCCCTGACCCGCGCCGTACTGGAGATCGACGAATACGCCGCAGGGCTGGGCTGGGACCGGCCCGCCCGCCTCTTCGCCCTGGTGAACACCGAGCGGCTGCGCACCGAGGAGCCCGAGCTGGCCGGCCAGCTCGGGCTCGACGAACAGAACGAGGGCGCCCAGGCCGCCGCCCTCACCCCCGTCGAGCAGGACGAGATCCCCGCCGACGTGCCGCTGGACGAGTTCCTGGCGACCATCGCCTGGCCCGACGCCGTGGACGGCTGCGCGGTCACGGTGGAGCGGCTGATGCTGCCGCCGTCCGCCGAGGCGGCGGTGCCCGCCGACCTCGACGGCGAAGCACTCACCCGGTGGGTTGCCGAACACCCCGAGCGGCAGGAAGTGCGGATGACGG
This sequence comes from Streptomyces albus subsp. albus, assembly GCF_000725885.1. GTDB lineage: Bacteria > Actinomycetota > Actinomycetes > Streptomycetales > Streptomycetaceae > Streptomyces > Streptomyces albus. The sequence goes on from NZ_JODR01000029.1 coordinate 9,985, forward strand.
TCGCGGTCCTGCGGGACGGCGAGCGGGAATCGGCACTGCGTCTGCGCGAGAAGGACTCCCCCACCGAGGTGCTGACCGGGCCCGATCTGGTGCCCGGCCTGGCGGAGGCACTGGACGCGACGTTCGCCGAGTGACCGGCCGGCCCGCGGGGCGCGCCGACGGGCCGGCCGCGCCCCTCAGTGGGCTTTGCACTGGGTGAGCCGGTCCGTCTCACCCTTGCGGATCTTCTTCAGCGAGTCGAGCGCGTCGTCTATGGAGGAGGTCTTCACCAGGGTGAGCCCCTCGGGCTTGTCCTTGGCGGCAGTCGCGCAGTTGCCCGCCGGGGTCAGGAAGAACTCGGCACCCTGCTGGCGGGCGGCGACGGTCTTCATCTGGATTCCGCCGATCTCACCGACCTGTCCGGCGTCGTCGATGGTGCCGGTGCCGGCGACGAACTTGCCGCCGGTCAGGTCGGTGGGGGTGAGCTTGTCGACGATGCCCAGGGAGAACATCAGGCCGGCGCTCGGGCCGCCGATGTCGGCCAGCTTGATGTCGATCTCGAACGGGAACGTGTGGCCCAGCGCCGTCGTGATGCCGACGATCGCCCGGCCGCCCTTCGCCTTCGTGGTGGTGACCGTGACCTTGCGGGCGTCCCGGGAGGAGGGCTTCTTCCCCTTCTTCTGGGCGGCTTTCGCCTCGGCCGCCGGGACCACCGTGAAGGTGACCCGCTCCCCCGGCTTGTGCTGGGTGACCAGCTTGCTGACGCTCTCCGGCTCCCCGACCGGATTGCCGTCCACCGCCGTGATGACGTCCCCGGCGTGCAGCCGCTTGTGGGCGGGCGCGCCCTTCTGCACGGAGCCGACCACCACATGCGAGCTGACGGGGAGGCCCAGCTTCTTGAGGGCGGCGACCTTGGCGCTCTCCTGGGAGGCGGTGAACTCCTCGGCGTTCTCCTCGTCGACCTCCTCGGCCGACTTCTGCTCCGGGTACAGCGTCCGGTAGGGGACGACCAGACTGTCGTGGCCCAGCCAGCCGGTGAACGCCCCCAGCAGTGTCATGCGGTACTCGGAACCGGTGACCCGCACTGTCGTCATGTTGAGGTGGCCCGAGGTGTCGTAGACCTTCGGCTTGCCCTTGTGCCCCGGCCTGTCCTTGATGTTGAGGACCGGATCACCGTCGTGCACGCTCAGCGTGTTCACCGTGGGCCCCGGTGACATCTCCCCGTAGGGCACCTCGATGAGCGCTCCGGCGCAGAGCATCGCTATGAGCAGCAGCGTTGATGCGAGCAGGGTTGCGGTGCGGCGAGGCATGGCACGACAGTACGGGACGGTCCTGTCAGTCGGCGCTCCGGGCCGGTCCGTCCGTGGCTGTGTGGGCCGCCGCCCCGGCGGCGGCGAGCTCGGCGGTGCGTGCACGCTTCCGTCCGGTGACCCGTGCACGCTTCCCGGGACGCCGCAGCGGCTCACCGTCCCCGGCGCCGGGCTCCGCCGACGGCGTACCGGACGGATGGCGGGCGGTCATGGCACCGGGCGGGCTGGTCCGCTCCATCGCGGCACGGAAACGTTCGTACCCCGCGACGCCCACGGCGTCGGGTGTCTTGACACGGCGCCGGCCCGCCCAGCTTCCCCACAGGCAGACGGCGACAGCGGCGACGACCGGAATCAGCAACCAGGCGAGAGCCGCCATCGGAACCTCCCGACCCCTCGTACATGCCTTCCGGGCAAGCGGCCCGGCGGCCGGCAGACCGGCCGATGAGCAGATTAACCGTCGGTTCCTCAACGGTCCTGTCCGGGGCCCGGTTACGCAACCGGAACGGTCGGCACCCGGCTGCACGGCGGGGTCGTTCGAACGGCCCCGGGCAGGCCCGTCGAACGGACCCGGGCGGGTCCGCCGGACAGCCCCGTCCACGTCCGCCGGACGGTCCCCGGCCCGAGGCGCCGACCGTCCGCCTGCCGTCGCCTCGCCTGCGGCACTCCAGCCGGTGGCGGCCCCGGAGCGGGGCGGGTCAGACGCCGACCCACTCCTCACTGCCGTCGGAGAACGTCTGGTGCTTCCAGATGGGAACCTCGTGCTTGAGGTCGTCGATCAGCTTGCGGCAGGCGTCGAACGCCTCCGCGCGGTGCGGGCACGAGACGGCCACGACCACGGCCAGGTCCCCCACCTCCAAATCCCCCACCCGGTGGACCGCGGCCAGGGCCCGCACCGGGTAGTCGGCGACGACTTTCTCCGCAACCCTGCGCAGCTCCGCCTCGGCGCTGGGGTGCGAGGAATAGCCCAGACGGGCGACATCCGCGCCCCCGTCGTGGTCGCGGACGGTACCCACGAACAGCGCCGTGCCGCCTGCCGCGTCATCACCGACAGCGGTGAACACCTCGTCCACGGACAGCGGCGTCTCACGGATGCCCAGCAGGCGGATGGGGTCCTTCGCCCCCCGCTCCCCGGGATGGTCGGGGCGCGCCCCCTGGTCGCCGGTGCCTGCGGCGTCGTACGTCTGTGCCATGCCGGTCATGCTGCCCTACCCGCCGTGAATCCGGAACACCTGCCCGCCGCCGTACGGTGAGCCGTTCCGCCACCGCGGCAACGGTGCGCAATGGCCGCGCACAGACGGTCACCCACCGCACGGCCGGCGTCCCACACGGGCGTCGCGGACCCGGCCGTGCGCCCGTCCCGTGCGTCCCGTCCGTGCCCGGTTCCACCGGTCGGCAGCGGCACAGCCCCTACAGTCCGCGCCGTTTGCGGGCACGGCGCACCAGTGCGGCAGTGCCCAGCAGCGCCACCGTCGCGCCCGCCGCCCCGGCAGCGGTCGCCGCCTCCGTACGGCCCAGCCGGCGCCCGGCCACGGTGTGCCGGCCCGCCACCTCCTCCAGGAGAGCGGCCAGCACCTCCTCGTTCGTCCAGCGCGGACGCCACCCCGCGTCGTGCAGTCGGCTGCCGCTGACCACCCAGGGGTACATCGTGTACGCCAGGTCCGCCGCCGGAGAGGGCGTCAGCCCGAGCCGGTGCAGCCGGGAGGCGGCGCCCAGGGCGACGCTGGAGGGCAGCTCCAGACGGCGCATCCCCGTCAGCTGCTCGATCTCCTCCTGCTCCAGCCAGCCGTCGCAGCCCACCACCATCTCGCCGTCGACCTTCTCCAGCACCGCGTACTCCAGCGCGGTCACCAGATCCTCGACATGGCAGAACTGCCAGCAGGGGCGCGAGCCGGCGACCACCAGCAGCCTCGGCGACTCGAAATGACGGGTCAGGGTGGTGTCCGTACCCGCGCCCACCAGGACGGCCGGCCGCAGCACCGTCACGTTCAGCCCCGGATGGGCACGCGGCGCGCGGCGCGCCAGGCGCTCGATCTCCAGCAGATCGCCCACCCCGGTGGCATCGGCGGTGGCCCGCAGTTCTGCATCCTCCGACAGCGGTACGTCGTTGTCCTGGAGCGCTCCGTACACCATCGCGGACGTGCACAGCACGACCCGCCGCACACCCGCCGCCGCAGCCGCCGTGAGCACCGTCTGGGTACCCCGCACGTTGTAGGCGGTGCGGGCCGCCGGATCGGTCTCCAGGTCGAGATCGAGCGCCAGATGGACGACGACGTCCACCGGATCGCCGTCCCCGCGCAGCCGGTCGGCGATGGCCGGATCACGCACGTCCAGCGTGTACCACTGCGCCTCGCTGACCTCACCGCGCCGCTCGTCGAGACCGATGACCTGCTTGATCTCCCCGGAAGCCGCCAGCCGCTCGGTGAGCAGCGCGCCGACCCCCGCGGCGGCGCCGGTGACGGCGACGGTCGGGGTTCGCGCTGCGCGAACGTGGGACTCGGAGGAACTCACCGGGCGTCTCCAGTGGTTGTTTCTGGTACGAGGTGCGCAGGCTCCATCCTGCCTGACTGGTGTCTAGGCTGGGGGCAGAGCCCGCAGATCGCGCCCAGGCAGACCCCGCCCGGGGAACCGTCCGGGGCCCAGCAGACCGTCCGACGAGACGACGAGACAGAGCCGAGGAAACCCGTGAGTGACACCCCATTCGGATTCGGCGTACCTCCCGAGGAGCCCGAGGACGGGGACGAGGGCAAGGACAAGAAGCAGCCGGGCGGCGGCCGGCCCAACCCGTTCGGATTCGGCGGCGGAACAGGCGCCGACAACCCCCTGGCGGCCATGTTCGGCTCGCTGGGCGGCGGACAGGGCCAGCTCGACCCCGGTGACCTGGGAGCCGCCTTCCAGAAGCTGGGCCAGATGCTCTCCTACGAGGGCGGCCCGGTGAACTGGGAAATGGCCAAGGACATCGCCCGGCAAACGGTGGCGGCCGGAGCACAGGACGGCTCCAAGGACGCCTCCGTCGGGCCGCACGAGCGGGCCGCCGTCGAAGAGGCGGTACGGCTGGCCGACCTGTGGCTGGACGGCGTCACCTCCCTGCCGTCCGGCGCCGGCACGGCAGTGGCCTGGAGCCGCGCCGAATGGGTGGAATCCACCCAGCCGGTGTGGAAGGACCTGGTGGACCCGGTCGCCGAACGGGTCGGCGCCGCCATGGGCAGCGTGCTGCCCGAGGAGATGCAGGCGATGGCGGGCCCCCTGCTCGGCATGATGCGCTCCATGGGCGGCGCCATGTTCGGCACGCAGATCGGGCAGGCCCTGGGCGTCCTGGCCGGTGAGGTCGTCGGCTCCACCGACATCGGCCTGCCGCTCGGCCCCCAGGGCAAAGCGGCGCTGCTGCCGGTCAACATCGAGGCACTGGGCAAGGGCCTCGGCGTGCCCCTGGAGGAGGTGCGCCTCTACCTGGCCCTGCGGGAAGCCGCCCACCAGCGGCTGTTCGCCCACGTGCCGTGGCTGCGCTCGCACCTCTTCGGCGCCGTGGAGGGCTACGCCCGCGGCATCAAGGTGGACACCGCCAAACTGGAGGACCTCGTCGGCCAGCTGGACCCGCAGCGCCCCGAGGAGCTGCAGGAGGCACTCCAGCAGGGCATGTTCCAGCCCGAGGACACTCCCGAGCAGAAGGCGGCACTCGCCCGCCTGGAGACGGCACTGGCACTGGTCGAGGGCTGGGTGGACGCCGTCGTGCACGCCGCCGCCGAACCGCACCTGCCGTCCGCGTCCGCCCTGCGGGAGACGCTCCGCAGGAGGCGCGCCTCCGGCGGGCCCGCCGAGCAGACGTTCTCCACCCTGATCGGCCTGGAGCTGCGCCCGCGCCGGCTGCGGGACGCCTCCCGGCTATGGGCCTCGCTGGCCGACGCACGCGGCACAGAGGGCCGCGACGCCCTGTGGGAGCACCCCGACATGCTGCCCACGGCCGCCGACCTGGACGACCCGGACGCGTTCGTCCACCGCGAGCAGCCGGACTTCTCCGAGCTGGACCGGATACTGGGCGACGCGGCGGCCGGCAAGAGCGGCGACCGTCCGGCAGGCGGAAGCGGCGGCGGGGAGCCCACCTCCGGCGGCGACAGCGAGGACGGCGCCCCCGGGAAGGACGGCCGGGACGACGAGGGCGGCGAAGGCGAGAGCAAGCGGTGAGCGTCCCCTCCGAGGACATCCTGACGACAGGTGCCCTGCGGGCGGACGCTCAGCGGGTGCTGGCCGCATGGCGGGACCGGGACGGCGACCAGGAGCAGGAACGGTTGCGCCAGGACTACCTCCGCCACCTGTCCGAGCACCCCGACGGCATGTGGAAAGCGTGCACCGACGGGCACCTCACCGCGAGCGCGCTGGTGGTCGATCCCGAGGGCGGGCGGGTCCTGCTGACCCTCCACCGCAAGCTGGAGATGTGGCTCCAGATGGGCGGCCACTGCGAGCCGGAGGACACCACCCTGGCCAAGGCCGCCCTGCGGGAGGCCACGGAGGAGTCGGGCATCACCGGGCTGACGCTCCTGCCGGGCGGCCCGCTCCGGCTCGACAGGCATCGCACCCCGTGCGCCTGGCACCTGGACGTCCAGTACGCGGCCCTCGCCCCCGCCGGGGCCGTCGAAGCGATCAGCGACGAGTCGCTGGCACTGCGCTGGTTCGCCTTCGACGAGGTCGCCGAAGTGGCGGACACCTCCGTGGTACGGCTCGCCCGGCAGGCGGCTGCGGCCCTGTCGCTCAGCCCTCGTCCGGACCGGCTCCCCTGACGGGCAGGTGCGGCAGCCGCTCGGCAGCCGCCACGCCCTCCAGGTAGCCACGCGCCCGCTCCGTACGCGGATACGCCTCCAGCAGCCGCCAGAAACGGGGACCGTGCCCGGGTACCAGCAGATGCGACAACTCGTGCAGCAGCACGTAGTCGATGACGTACTCGGGCATCCCCTGCAACCGGTGCGACAGACGGATGCTGCCCTCCGCCGGGGTGCACGAGCCCCAGCGGGTGTTCTGGTTGGTCACCCAGCGGACCGACGAGGGACACGCGTGCCCGTCCAGATACTGCTCCGAGAGCTGCGCCGCCCGCCGCGCAAGATCGTTGTCGTCCAGCATGCGCCGGCTCTCCTGGGCGGCCAGCTTGTCCAGCATCACGCCGACCCAGCGTTTCTCCTCGTCGGCCGACATCCGGGCAGGAAGCAGCACGATGGTGCGGTCTCCCTCACGGTAGGCGGAGACCGTGCGGCGACGGCGCGCGCTGCGGCGCACTTCGACCGCGTTCATGCTGGTACGGCTGGTGCTGTTCAGCGGGTCGGCGGACACGTCTCGACGTTACCCGCTGGCGCCGGTGGAAGTCCCGCCTCCAGGCAGGTTCGAGGAGGAAAGGCGAGAAACGGGACGGAGCCGCGAAGGCGCCGCGGACGCTGCCGCCGGACGGCCGCGGAAACGAGCCGGGAAGCCGGGGAGAGGGAAACCGGAGGCAGGGACAGTGGACCGGTCCGGGCGCCGGCGGGCCGCCCGGGTCCCGCAGCGCCCTGCTCGTTCGTATGACTATCGGGGGCGCCTGTGGAAAACTCGCTCCGCCGATCCGGCCGGTGGCCGCATGCTGTTCGCAGTGATCGACACAGGACCGGGACACGCTCCCGGCGGGTCAGGGGGGGGGACGGCATGCATCCGATGATCAAGCCGGCGCTGCGACGCGGCTGGCGGGACCGGCAGACGGTGCAGTACGGAATGGCGCCCGCGCACGCCGTCCTGCTCGGCCCGGTCAGCGACGCGACGGCCGCGCTGATGGAGCTGATGGACGGCACCCGCAGCATGGAACAGCTCGGCCACGAGGCGCACCGCCTAGGACTCGCCCCGCAGACTCCCGGCAAACTCGTCGACCGGCTCGCGGCGGCCGGAGTGCTGGACGACGCCACCGCCGACCGCACCGCCGCGGCCGGCGTCACCGACCGGCTCCGCCCCGACCTGGCGTCCCTGTCCGTGGTGCACCGCGAGCCCGGCGGCGGAGTACGCAGACTCGCCGCCCGCCGCGCGGCACGGGTACAGGTGCGCGGCGCCGGGCGGGTCGGCGCAACCGTCGCCACCACCTTGTCCGCCGCCGGGGTCGGACAGGTCGACGTGGTCGACGGCGGCGTCGTCGAGGAATGGGACACCGCGCCCGGCGGAGTGCCACCGGCCCAGACCGGCACGCGGCGCGATGTCGCGGCCCGCAGCGCAGTACGACAGTCGAAGACCTGGCAGAGCAGGTCACGGGGCCGCATCGACCTGGTGGTCATCGCGCCCCGCGACGGACTGGACGCCTACGCACCGGACCCGGAGATCACCGAACGGTTCACCGGAGCGGGAACCCCGCACCTGTTCTGCGGCGTGGTGGAAGCCACAGGAGTGGTGGGCCCACTCGTGCTTCCCGGCACCTCACCGTGCTCGGAATGCCTCGCACGCTCCCGGGCCGAACGGGAGCCGAGCTGGCCGATGCTGGTGGGGCAGTGGCGTACCGGTAGCAGGCGGCGCACGGGGGTCCCCGCCTGCGACATCGCGCTGGCCACGATGGTGGCCGGAGCCGCGGCCTCCTACGCACTGACCTACCTCGACGGAGACGGGGCGTGCGCGGCGGGCTACCGGCTGCGGTTCGCGCTGCCCCACCTGCTGCCGGACACCGAACAGTTCACCGCGCACCCGGAGTGCCCGTGCGGTGCCGCTTCGGTGTCCGCCCGGCCCACGGACTCCGCGAACGACCGAACGCACGCAACAATGACCGGGTAACCGCCGTCCTCGGTGCTGTCTCGGTCGAATACGTCTGGGAGTTGGAGGGACGCATGTCTGGTCTTCCCCGCAAGGCGGTGACGCGTACGGCCAAACTGGCCGCCCTGCCGCTGGGCTTCGCGGGCCGCTCCGCCTGGGGGCTGGGCAAGCGCCTCGGGGGCATCTCCGCTGACCTGGTCGGCCACGAGCTGCAACAGCGCACCGCGGAACAGCTGTTCAAAGTGCTGGGCGAGTTGAAAGGGGGCGCCATGAAGTTCGGGCAGGCGCTCTCGGTCTTCGAGTCCGCGCTCCCCGAGGAACTGGCCGGCCCCTACCGGGCCACACTGACCCGCCTCCAGGAAGCCGCACCGCCCATGCCGACCAGCACGGTCCGCACAGTGCTGACAGAACGACTCGGCGAGGACTGGCGCGCGTGTTTCACCGAGTTCGAGGACACGCCGGCGGCAGCCGCCTCCATAGGCCAGGTCCACCACGCCGTCTGGCACGACGGCCGCGAAGTCGCGGTGAAGCTCCAGTACCCCGGCGCCGGCGAGGCCCTCGTCTCCGACCTGGCCCAACTGGGCCGCTTCGCACGGCTGCTGGGCCCGCTCATCCCCGGCATGGACATCAAACCGCTCATCACCGAGATGCACGACAGGGTCACCGAGGAACTGGACTACGGCCTGGAGGCGGAGGCGCAGAGTGCCTACGCCCAGGAGTACGCCGAGGACCCGGACGTCCTCGTCCCCGACGTCGTGCACCAGGGCGATCAGGTGCTGATCACCGAGTGGCTGGAGGGCATACCCCTCTCCGCGGTGATAGCCGACGGCAGCCAGGAGGAACGGGACAGGGCCGGCCAACTGCTGAGCCGCTTCCTCTTCTCCGGCACCGTCCGCACCGGCCTGCTGCACGCCGACCCCCACCCCGGCAACTTCCGGCTCGTCACCGGCGGCAGCGACGAGCCGGCGCAATGGCGGCTGGGCGTGATGGATTTCGGCACCGTGGACCGGCTTCCCGACGGCCTGCCACCCGTCATCGGCGTCGTACTGCGACTGATGCTGGACGGCGACGCGGAGACCGCCTACGACATGCTGCGGGAAGAAGGCTTCGTCAAGGAACGGATCGAGCTGGACCCGGAAGCGGTCCGGGACTATCTGCTGCCCATCATCGAACCCGCCTGCGTGGACGAATTCACCTTCACACGGGAGTGGATGCGCGGTCAGGCAGCACGGATAGCCGACCCCCGCTCCCCCGCCCACCAGTTGGGCCGCCGCCTCAACCTGCCCCCCTCGTACCTGCTCATCCACCGGGTCACGCTCAGCACGATCGGAGTGCTGTGCCAGCTCGGTGCCACCGTGCGGATGCGCGACGACATGGAGACGTGGGTGCCGGGCTTCGCCCCCGCCCAGCCGGACACACCACCGGCCGACCCCGACACCCCGGACACCGAGCCCTCGGAGATCGCGCTGTAGGGAAACCACCGGACAACCGAAACCCTTGCCCGGACAACGCCGCGCACGACGGTCCGCCACGACGCACCGCACACAACAGGACCGAACCCGCGGCCGGAACAACGGGCCAGGCCCCACGGCCGGGCGGAGCGGCCGACGCAAACGACAAGGAGCCGGGGCACCGAGCCCCGGCTCCTTGCTGTTTCAGTGCGTCAGCGTGAGTACCTCGGTACGCGAGTACCTCAGTACGTCACTGCATTACTGCCATCGCGAGGGCACGCCGTGCGCGGAGCGTGGCCCGCTCGGCACGGCGCTGGAGACGCCGCGCCTGCCGCAGTCGCAGCGCACGCCGCTCGGAATGCGCCTCGCGCAGCCGATCTTGTATGTGTACCCTCGCCAGGCTTTCTGGCATGAGTTGCATGTCCCTGGTCCTGTTCTGACGGACGACTGTCGCGTCCGAGTGGGTGTGGGCAGTGGATTCGTTGAGAGAAGTCATCGTCGGGTCCTGCTTCGTACGGGGGCGCGGGTCCAGCGCCGACGGGTTGTCGATCGTTCCGACGGCCGCGGTGCGGCGGGCGGGCGATCCGTGACGGCGGGGGCTCATGCCGTCACCGGGTTCTTACGAGGACGTCCCCGCGGACGCTTGCGCGGGACGACGACGCCCTGGACGAACAGCTCCCCGCCCCAGACGCCCCAGGGCTCGCGGCGGTCCTTGGCGCCGGCGAGGCACGCCTCGCGCAGCGGGCAGGTCTGGCAGAGGGACTTCGCGTACTCGACGTCCGCGGGGGCCTCGGCGAAGAAGACCTCCGGGTCGTAGGAGCGGCACGGTACTTCGACACCGAGACGCTCGATGGCGTCGTCGAGCTCGGTGAGGGTGATCTGCGGGGCGGTCAAGGAGTCCTCCGTGGTGACATCGGGCGGCAGAGAAGGCGCGGAACGCAACGTGTCGGGGTGCGTCTCGGTGTGCACTGTCGGTTCTTCCTGTCTGTGGTGTGTCTGTTGTGGTGTCGGTCCGGCTGGTGGCCGGTCGGGGCAAACAGAAGGGCCGCGGATCCCGGTGTGGGTTCCGCGGCCCTGGAAGGTGCCGACCTGATCTGCCGATCAGGCTGGATCTCTCCAGGGTTCGAGGCCACGGAAGGCCCACATGGCGTAACGCTGCGTCTCCTGGCGTCCCTCGCCGGCACCGTCGGCCACGAAGCCACGGACAAAGGTGGCTGCCTGTGCCTGTGCTGCTACCTCGGGTGCCTGGGTCGGTCGCTCATTGCCGCCGAACTCGACACCGGACAGACCGGTGCCGTGGAGGCGGGAGCCGAGCAGGCAGGCGGAAACGACCGAGCGATCGGTCATTTTGATCTCCGAAATGATCGTTGCCACTGGTCTCCGCCTCCTCTCGGCGTCTCGGGGACCGGCCGCGAGGCCAGGTCCGAACGTGTTCAGGACTTAGTACAGCATGGATGAGGTGGGGCGAAAAGGCCCGCCCTCTCCATGGTCTGGAAGGCTATGAGGCTCCGCACGGCGGGCGCAAACTATTTTTCGCGGCTTTGTGTCACAGGTGCTGTGACAGAAGCCGGTTTCGCTCCTCCGGGGCCCCTCCCCCTCCCCCTCCCCGCCCCTCCCCCCGTCTGTGCTGTCAGATGTCCTCCTCCTTACGGGGGAGTTCCTCGCCCGCGCACAGGGCGAGGACGTCTGCGCCGAACTGCTGGAGCTTGCGGCTGCGGACTCCGGAGATACGGGCGAGTGCCGCCTCGTCGTCCGGTACGGCCTCGGCGATGGCCAGCAGGGTCTTGTCGGTGAAGACGCAGTAGTCGGGCTGCCCCAGCAGCGCGGCCTGTTCCGCACGCCACTGGTGCAGGCGTTCGTAGAGCACTTCGTCCAGTTCCGAGGGGCAGTCCTCGCAACGCATCAGTTTCACTTCACCCGGCGCGGTCAGGGTTCTGCCGCACACTCGGCAGCGCGCCGGCGCGCGGTGCAGCCGTGGGCGTGCTCCGGACAGCGGCCGTGCGCTTCTGCGTCCGCCCCCCTCGACGCTGCCGGTGGCGGCGCCCGGAGAGGACGGGGTGCCCGCGCCGGGGTGCAGATCCTTGAGGAAGCGGCTGGGCTGCCTGCCGGGACGGCCGCCCGGGGAGCGGGCGAGCGCCCAGGAGAGGGTGAGGATGCGGCGGGCGCGGGTGATGCCGACGTAGAGGAGTCTGCGTTCTTCCTCTATCTGGTCGTCGGTCTTGGCGTAGGTGATGGGCAGCATGCCGTCGGTGAGGCCGACGAGGAAGACGGCGTCCCACTCCAGTCCCTTGGCGGCGTGCAGTGAGGCGAGGGTGACGCCGTCGACGGTGGGGGCGTGCTGGGAGCGGGCCCGCTCATCGAGTTCCGTGACGAGGTCGGCGAGGGTCGCGCCGGGGTGAGCGGTGGCGAAGTCGCCCGCCAGGCGTACCAGGGCCGCCAGGGATTCCCAGCGGTCGCGGACCGCTCCGGACCCTGCGGGGGGCTGCGGTGTCCACCCCTTGGTGCCGAGGACGGCACGGACCTGGGAGGGCAGGTCGACGGCGTCGTCGAGCAGGGCGTCGTTGCCGCCGGCGCGGGCCGCGCCGCGCAGGACCACGAACGCTTCCTTGACCTCGGGTCGCTCGAAGAACCGTTCGGCGCCACGGAGCTGGCAGGGGACGCCGGCGTCGGCGAGGGCCTGCTCGTAGATCTCGGACTGGGCGTTGATGCGGTAGAGGACGGCGATCTCGCCGGCGGGGACGCCGGAGGCGATCAGGTCGCGGACGCGGCGGGCGGTGCCCTCGGCCTCGGCCGGTTCGTCGGCGTACTCGGCGTAGACGGGCTCGGGGCCGGCCTCGCGCTGGGAGACGAGTTCGAGGCGGTGTTCGGCCGCGCGGCCCCGGGCGTGGCCGAGCAGGGCGTTGGCGAGGTGGACGACCTGGGGGGTCGAGCGGTAGTCACGGACAAGTTTGACGACGGTCGCGTCGGGGTGGCGGGTGCGGAAGTCCAGGAGGTGGTCGGCGGTGGCGCCGGTGAAGGAGTAGATGGTCTGGCTGGCGTCGCCGACCACGCACAGGTTGTCCCGTTCGCCGACCCACAGTTCCAGGAGGCGCTGCTGGAGGGGGCTCACGTCCTGGTACTCGTCGACGACGAAGTGCTGGTACTGGTTGCGGACCGTCTCTGCGATGTCGGCGCGGTCCTCCAGGATCGCGGCCGTCAGCAGCAGGACGTCCTCGAAGTCGATCACCGAGCGTTCGCGTTTGAGCTGTTCGTACAGGGCGTAGACGCGGGCGGTCTCGGCGGGGTCGCGGGGGGCGTCGCGTCCGGCCTTCGCGGAGGCCGCCGGGTAGTCCTCGGGCACGGTCTGGGTGACCTTGGCCCATTCGATCTCACTGGTGAGGTCGCGCAGCTCGGTGCGGTCGAGCCGCAGACGGCAGCGGGTGGCGGCCTCGGCGACGAGGGGGGCTTTGCGCTCGACGAGGGGCGGCAGCTCGCCGCCGACTGCGCGGGGCCAGAAGAACTGGAGCTGGCGCAGCGCGGCGGAGTGGAAGGTGCGGGCCTGCACGCCGTGGGCGCCCAGCTGGCGCAGGCGTCCGCGCATCTCTCCGGCGGCGCGCTGGGTGAAGGTGACGGCCAGCACACCGGCGGGGGGCAGGATGCCGGCGCGGACCCCGTAGGCGATGCGGTGGGTGATGGCTCTGGTCTTGCCCGTTCCGGCGCCGGCCAGCACGCATACGGGACCGTGCAGTGCGGTGGCCACCTCGCGCTGCTCGGGGTCGAGCCCTTCGAGCACCGCGTCGGCGGAGTCCGGTGCCTGCGGGAAGAGAGGGGAGTCCGTTGCTGCTGTCACCCCGCCATGCTGCCAGGGGTGGGGAGCGGGGTGGGGAGTGGTTGTCCACAGGGGGGTGGATTCGTCGTATCAGTCGTATCGATTGATCGCCCGTATCGGCCGGGGAGGTCGTGTCGGCGGATGTCGGTCCTGTCCGCGCGTGTCGGCGCCGGTCGGTCGTGGCGGCGCGTGTCGGCGCGTGTCGGTCGTGGCGGCGCGTGTCGGTCGTGGCGGCACCTGTCGATCGTGTCGGTCGGCTCGGCTGTCCCCGTCGTCGCCATCCCGTCGTCTCGGCCGTGTCGGGCCGCCCGGTCGTGAGTCCGCCGGTCTTGGTCGTGCCCGCCGTCTTGGCCGTGTCGGTCGGCTCGGGCGTGCCCGCCGGGCCGGCCCTGACTACCGTGCCCGCCGGGTCGGTCGGGCGGTGCGGGTGGTGACGGGAGTGGAAGGGGGCGGAGAGGGGGTGGGGGTGGAGGCCGGGGTGGGAATGGCGGCGGGGTCCCGTACGTTGTCCCAGGCACCGACGCATGAGACAACGAGGAGCGCTGGAGAAGATGGCGGGCACTGTGACGATGTACAGCACCACGTGGTGCGGGTACTGCCGTCGGCTGAAGAGCCAGATGGAACGTGAGGGCATCGCGTACACCGAGGTCAACATCGAGCAGGACCCGGAGTCGGCGGCGTTCGTCGAGAAGGCGAACGACGGCAATCAGACGGTGCCGACAGTCTTGGTAATTCCCTCCAACGGTGGCTCTGAGGTCGTCATGACGAACCCGAGCCTTGCCCAGGTCAAGGAGGCCCTTGCCGCCTGAGCCCCCTGCCCTCAGAGACGCAGACCCCCGCCACCACCCGGCGGGGGTCTTGTGTTGCTTCCTTCTTCCTTCACGTCGGCCGCAGCAAGGTTCAGTAAGTTCAGTTTCTTCGGAGTCGGGGACTGCCGGTGCCACTCCGACCCGTGTGCCCAGCCTCTAGCGCTGACCAGCCTGGGCAAGCCTCCATGAGGAGCAGGAGAAGGACGATCAGTGGGCCCTCACAGCCTCCGGTGATCCCGCGCTCTCCCGATGGGCGCTGGTCGGATACGGGACCGACAGACGGCCACCCAGGGCTTCGGACCAAGATCCTTATTCCAACTCTGGAATATCTCCGTTGTGGCATAGACGCCCCGCCCGCCGCTCCGTAGCGTCGTGCTGGCAGGGCCGGGGAGGTCCCGGCCGGAAGGGGGCACTATGGCCAGCAGGCAAGGGCTTACGAGGCTCACAGGTACCGGGTCCGGCAACTGTGGGCAGGGCGACTGCCCCAACGTCTACAGGGACGAGGCAGACGGCGGATTCGTCGTCCAGGGCGACGTGTGCGAGGCGTTCCATCCTCCGGCCGGTGAGGCCCTGGTGAAGATCCCTGAGCACGTTCTGAGGGAGGCTATCCGTGCTCTTGGCTGGTGATGAATGGCAGTCCAAGTTCCGTGACTTCCAGAAGGAGGCATGGCGGCTGGAGACCCTTCCGGTCTATGGCGTGCCGCAGGAAGAGGAGGAGTTCCAGAAGTTCCAGGCCGGTGACAGGTTCATCGGCAACTACGAAGACGAGTGGACTGGCATGATCCGCCGCCACAAGTCTTCTGGTCGGAGCATGGGACGCGTTCACGTAGTCACCCGCCCTCTCGGGGAATATCTCCGGTTCGAGTTCTGCCGCTACTACGCACACAGCGTCAAGGCCGGTGAGGACATCCGAATCCTGGATGTGACCGACCGCCCTAATCCGGTGGCAGGGTTTCAGGATTTCTGGATGTTCGACCGCTCCTTGGTCGTGCTGATGAACTACGAGCCCGACGGCAGGCAGATCAACCGGGAAGTACACGATGGTGACCCCGCACCGTTCATCGAATGCCAGCGGATCGCCGTGGCTGAGTCGGTGCCCTTCGAGGAGTACGTGAAGGGCCTTGACGTTTGACCCTGAGCAGCTAGGACTAGCTAAAGCAGACCTAGCGGAGACTCTTCGAGCGCTTCGGAAGCGAGCCGGTCTCACTGGGGATCGGCTCGCTCGGCGTTGCTCCATGTCGCAATCCAAGATCAGCAAAATCGAGACTGGGAAGATTACCCCTACTCTCATTGATGTTGAGCGAATCCTGAGAGCACTTGAGGCCCCGGAAAGCCTTATCGCAGAGGTTATGGCCCTTGCAAGGATCGCCAACACTGAATGGCAGGACGCTCGCTCCCTTCGCCGCAAGGGGCTAGACAAGAAGCAGAACGAGCTAGCACAGCTTGAGAAATCTTCTACGGAGTTCCGGTTTTTTCTCCTCTCCATGATTACCGGTCTTCTCTCGACGCCCGAATATATTCGGGCCAGCCTAGAACACATACCCGGCGACCACAGCAAGGCAATAGCCAGGAAACTGGAACGTCAGGCAGTCCTATACGACGAGAGTAAACATTTCACGTTCATTCTCACGGAACAGGCGGTGAGGTTTCCGAAGGTTCCGGCTGCGGCCATGGCTGTGCAGATTGACCACCTGGCCTCTCTCTCCTATCTACCATCCGTAAGGATTGGCGTAATCCCCACAGGAACCTATCTCCCGGGTTGCCCACTGAACACGTTCACCATCTATGACGACCGCATGGCCACGGTAGAGAGTTCCACGGGGATCATGGTTTTCCGAGACCCCCGGGACGTGACTGCTTACCTTGACGAGTTCTCCTCGTACGAGGGACGGGCATTGTTTGAGGAAGAGGCTAGAGAACACCTGTCCGCCTGGGCGAACGCCTATCGTTCATGATCTTTAGTCCACTGCTGGAATAATCCTGGGAGGCACGTAGAG
Source organism: Streptomyces albus subsp. albus (assembly GCF_000725885.1). GTDB lineage: Bacteria > Actinomycetota > Actinomycetes > Streptomycetales > Streptomycetaceae > Streptomyces > Streptomyces albus. Next base: position 26,080 of record NZ_JODR01000029.1, read on the forward strand.
ACGGGTGGATGATGGCAAGGTGACCGGCGAAAAGACTAAGTGCAAGGAATGCCGTCAGCTTGTCGAGAAGCGTCAACGGGCCCAGGAGTGCCGAGACTACAGCGCGGCCACCGATGCAAAAGTGCTGCTTGCTAGGCACCGGGCCATGGCGCACCCTGCGGAGGTGAAGTCACCGTGACCGCCGTAAGCGAAAGTGCAGTCCTCGACGCCTACGAGTGGTCGGACGGACAGTGTTCAAAGTGTGGCCGCGAGGACACCAGGGTCACGGTCATTCGAGTTCTCGGCACCCAGTCTGAAAGTCCCACTGCCAACGCCTGTGAAAGCTGCGTAATCCAGGTGGAGAAGTCCGTAGAAGACATCTTGCGACGGGCCAGATTCGACTACGCCCCTGGGCTACTGGGAAGGGTGGGAAGGAGGTGACGGCCTCTAAGCGCACGCCCAGGAGCAATGCTTCACTCACTCCCAAGGCATCACCTGCATGGAACCGCGAGCACGACGGCATCACCGTTCCGATCGCTCCCCCGACAGGCGGGGTCCTGGTGCTCGAATTGACCAGGGCCCAGGCTGAGGCACTGGTGGCCCGATTGAGCTATCTCCTGGACGAGGGAACAGCCCTGGCCCGATTGGACGAGAGGGTGAAGCGGTTCGGACCTGGGGCAATGCCTCAGCACCTTCCGTAGCAGCTATCGGCCGGCTCTGGGTTAGCGGGCCTCCGAGAGGCCCATAGCCAACAGGTCGATTATCCGCCTTCGAGGTCACTCGACATCCCCCACGAAAGACCCACAGAAGGCATAGGAACAGATAAAGAGACCCCCTACCCTTCCCCGGCTAGGGGGATTCTTTATGCCCACCTTTCAATAGTGGCATAAATCACTCAATTGAGAATGGAGGTCAATAAGGGCAAAGGGTTTACAAAGAATCACCGAAGGCCCAGAAGCGTACGTTATCGGAGGAAGACGCTCCGCCGGTTCTCTTTTCAATTCGACAACCCTTGTTACCCCACCCTCTGAGTAAATTCATTTTCACTGTGGGTAACAACTGACCCGTACCCGTCTGAGTAAACCGAATTTACCTAACTTACCCAACGCGCTACGTAACGAAGTGCTCGCTCTACGCAATGGGTTAGTTCAGTAAGTTCGGTTATCTCTCAGGGCTCATATCTGCATCAGTTGTGATTGAGATCACGCCTCACACCTGCTCCGCCACCCAGCTATGTCACAGCTAGGGGTGTACGGTGGAGTCTCCACTAGATAGGTGTGAGGGGAGTACGGCAGTGATCAAGACGGTCATGCGGCCCGTGGAAATGACTGTGTGCGACGCCTGCCACAACAAGGGCAAGGACATGGAGGCCGTCACTAAGGCCAGCATGAGCCTGGGTAACGACTCTCGGACCGTGGACCTGTGCGAGGAACACAAGGGCCTCTTTGTGGCCGTCATGGACAAGCTGATGCCGGTGGCGTCGGTGGCCGATGCTGCCGCTCCTGTTGCCGTGAAGGAAGAACAGAGGGAGGCCAGGGAAGAGACCGGCCTTATCACCACACGCGGTGCTGGCGTGGCTACTGCGGCCACGGCTTCTGTGTCTGCCGTGCAGGAGCCTGCCCCCACCAATGCCCCGGCAGAGGACGCCCAGGAAGCGCCTGCCCGTGACTCCCGGCATGAAGACCTTCAGGACTACTGCCAGCGCATCACTGACAGCCGTAAGGCAATGAAGGGCCGGAAGCTGGACCCTGCCTCTCAGTCGGCACGGGCACAGTGGGCCCGGCACCGGTCCCGTTTCCAGGGAATTAGCACCAAGGAGCGGGAACACTTCACGGACTGGGCAGAGCACCACGGTAAGGACGCGCGTTTCACGGCCTCTCACGTCGAGTTCAGGGGATGGCTCTGGGAGAACTTCCCTGCGAAGGCTGAGAAGTACGTAGGCGTATCCAAGGGCAACACCAAGACCACCACCGTTCCGGCCGTCGAGATTCGAGACAACATCGGCCGTCCCATCGTCAAGCCGGAAATTATCCGTACATGGGCCCGTGAGAACGGATACCAGGTGGCCGACCGTGGCCGTATCCCTGCCAACATCCGAGAGGCTTACAAGCAGGCTCAGGAGACGGAGGGAAAAGCGACGGCCGCGTAAGCAAGCGGCCCAACTCCCCGACCATTACGGCCCAGGACTGCCGCAATAAGCGGCCCTCTTGGCGGGACCTGAGTACGTGGAAGCAGGCCAAGGGATATGGGGCCGACAGCAGGCCCAGCAAAAGGGACTACCACCCCGGTAGTTGGGTGTCCTGGACCAACCACAAGGGCCAGAGCCGTACCGGTGTCGTGAGCCGTGATGTGTTAACCCTGGAGGCCGTCAAGCGCGAGTCCCAGGTGTGTGGGGCCAAATGGGCGCGAATTAAGGCCGTAGTCGTCCCTGCTGATGGAGGTCCCACGCTTCCCCTGTGCATGCCGAATAGCAACCCAGAGGCCCTTGTGAAGGATAACGGCCGTTGGCGTCGAGTCGTCCCGGCACACCAACAACTCACCATCGAAATGGAGAACGCGGCATGAATACCCCGACGCTGTACGGGCCCATTGGTAAGGCCGTCCGGGAGGTTTCTCCCTACGCGGAGACGGACTCTGTTGGGATCTACGCGGCGGCCCTCTCCATGTGGTCTGCTGCCATCGCTGGCACGGTCCACGTGTCGTCCCGTGGCAAGGCACGTCCCGTGCTCCTGTGGTCGGCTCTGGTGGCCGGGACGGGCAGGGGTAAGGGGAACGCGCTCCGGGCCGCTGAACACGTCATGAGTGAGCCCTTGGGCCGCTTCCTGGACACGTTCACCACCAGTGGCTTCACCTCTGGGGCCGCGATCATCTCTCACCTGTCCGAACAGGCAGAGGCAACCTCCGAGAGTGAGGGAGGCACGGACACCCGTTGCCTCTCGATATCTGAGGAATGGTCAGAGGACCTGTTCCAGGCCAAGAAGGACAAGAAGTTCGGCACCACGATTCGTAAGGCGTGGGACGGTGGCCCGCTCCGCAATAGCACCGTGAAGGAGCCCAAGGCCGTCGAGAGTCCCCGTCTCGTCCTTCACTGCCACATCACCCCAGCAGAGTTCGCCAAGTTCGCTCTTGGAGGCTCTGAGGCCCAGGGAGGTAGTCTCAACCGGATCATGCCGTTCACGCTCCGAGCCGTCCCCATGCTGGACGACGAGCACGGGTTGCCCTCCGTGGACACAGAGGCCCTGGAGGACGCCTATGCCTGGGCACGGGCCAAGGAACGGGCTATCAGCCTGGCAGAGGACGCTATGCCGCTGTGGAGGCTCGTACGCCGTTACGGCCGCATCCTGGGTGAGACCCTGCCCGAGACTCAGGCCGTCATGATCGAGCGGACTGCCGAACAGACGTTGCGGGTTGCTGCCGTGCTGGCAGCGTCGGAGAAGTCCACCACCATCACCCGTGACGTTCTGAAAGCCGCGTTCTCCCTCGTCCGGTACTCCGTGAAGTGCGCTACCTCTCTGGTGGCCGCACAAGCGAGCATCCCCAAGGTGGGCCGGACCGTGCTGAACTCCCCCAGTCGCGTCCTGGCGTACGTGTCGGCCAACCCTGGCTGTACCTCCACGTCCCTTCTCCGGGGAGCCAAGGTCACCAAGGCGGACGTTCAAGAGCTGGTCTCCACGGGCGCACTGGTCATGGTGAAGGGACCGGCCTCGGGGGGCCGTAGGCCGGAGACGTACTGGCTCGCCGGACAGGCAGGAGCCGACGAACGTCGTGCTTCAACACCCGAACCCCGGGGTGATCACTCAGGGTTCAGCCGGCCATCGACCCTCCGTAGCCAAACCACGGTCCAGCTTGAGAGTGTCACGAAAGCCCAGAGGCCGTCTGACAGGCCCAGGCTCCGTCTCGTGACCGCAGAGCCCAAGGAGGCCCAGAGCGAGCCGCAGACGGCCGTACAGGAGTCGCAGAACCCCACGTCTGCACCTGCCGTTGCCTCCGGCAGTGAGACCCTGGGTGATCTCCTATCTCAGTGGTAGAGGTACCTGGGGAGACGAGAGGGACGGTGTAGGGCGGGGATGCTGGAGATCAAGGGCACAGCCAAGTGTGCCTGTTGTGGGGGAATGAATGAGCGAAGGTTCGTGGTCAGTGGGAATGAGACCGTATGGGCCTTCATATGCGACAGCCCGAAGTGCAATGAGGATCAGCAGGAGATAGCCAAGCGGGTTCGCAAGTATGGACTCTCGTATGACGAGTACGCAGAGATCCACCAATACCAGCGCGGGAAGTGTCCAATCTGTACGGAGCCTATCGGCAAGTTCCGTCCCGGCATCGTCATTGACCACGATCACTCGTGCTGTCCCGGACGGAAGTCATGTGGACGCTGCGTCAGAGGCATCCTCCACCACCAATGCAACATCGCACTAGGAATGTTGCGAGACGACCCGGACAATGCAGAGAGGGCAGCCGACTACTTGAGGGAAGAGTTCCCCTGGCAGTAAGGCCAGGAGACACGAAAAGACCCCTAGCCAATCTCCCTTTCGGAGAGAAGCCAGGGGTCTTCTTCATTTCGGCTTTCGGAGGGAGCTTGCGTATAGCGCCCAAAGCGGCCTAGTTCATGAATTCTGTATGAGTTCTTCGGATGCCTCTTTCAGGCATTCAACACAGCCTATGAACCTAGCCTAACCGTCCCACTGCCAAGCGTCCGGACACTCAACACCAGGACGGTGAACAAAGCCGACAGCGCGGCCCCTAGAGGCCGCTGCCATTCGCCGCATTCGATTACTCGCCATCACTCTCAAGCCTCCATCCCAGGGTGGTCATTCCCGAAGGAGTCAAGCCGAGAGCATCAGCCATCTGTCGAGCCTCCTTGGCCACAGTCCCATTAGCCGTTCCGGCTAGAACCTGACCAACCAAAACAACATACGTTGCAACCGTCGGCACAACAGAGTCAATCCACTGTGAAGCTTGGGGGCTCCCCCAGAGGTCTTGCCACATTTCCTTTTCGGAATCCGACCACTCACGCCCTTTCGGCAGTGGTGGGACTTCGTAGCCATGATCTAGGGGAAGATAAACAATCTCAGCTTCACGGTTACGGCCCCGGTTTGGGCCATATCGAGAATGCGGCTTACGTGGATCACGCTGTGGCGGCATGGGATCACTTCTCCTTCATCACGCTCTCGCCGCCAACGAGGTACCGAGGATGGATTGCGATATCGACCGCAGATCCATTCGCAGTGAGGCGAAGAGCACGAGCAAGCTCGGGAGTAATACGGCCATCGTGACTCTCCCAGAGTTCAGGACCCCCAAAGCCCTTCATTCCGATTCCGTTGCGGCTATGGATGCGACCGCCAGAGCCAGCAAAGGCGAACCGGTTAACCGCCCCTGCCAACTTGGCCTGTGCCCGACGGTAAGCCACCTCAGCCTCAACGTATTCAGCTTTTGCTTCATCAGCGTCCCGTACAGCCTGAATGGCCAGATCATCAATCTCATTGAGAATGGCCGATCGGTACTTGTTGGCCGCCTTATTGACGACGAGTTCAAAAGCCTCCAGGGCCTTCAGGTACTCCTCATGTCTTTTAAGTGCAGGACCGTAAAACTCGTCTGAATCCGGGAACGCCTTACCCTCCTCTACCGCCTTCAGGTAGGCATCCTTCAACTTGGCCTCAGCGTCGATCAGGGCACGAGTGGTGTAAAGCTGCTCGTTCTCCCCTCGCCAGCAGTGAGGGAAGTTCCTGTGCGGAATCCCAACGTTCGTCGCGTGGTCGGCATTCTCGGCCTCGTACTGCGTCTTGCGGGCAACAGCTTCACGGTATTCCTTGCTGGCCTTCTCCACGGCATCGGAGAATCGGAAACCACTTGGAATCATGCTTACGAGGAACTTGGCGTCGGGGACCGCGTAGGAACCATCAAACATAGGTGTCACTCCTTCAATTCAAAGGGGCCTAATAGAGGCCCCATGGTCAGTCTCGATGTCGCTCCTGTCAGAGAAGACCCAGCATTTCGTCAAACTGACCGTTGGCGTGGGCCTCATTGATCTCGGCAGGGCTCATCTTCAGGAGATCATCACGGGTGAGCTGGGGGAGGGTGGCCGGCTCAGGCATTCCGGGGAAGGCGCGGGCGTGCGTCGCTGCCTCCTGATGCTCCTGATAAGTGCGGGCCTCGCTGATGGTTCCAGGAAACGGCTTGCCGTTGCTGTAAGGCTTCTGGTCATGCTCCTGGGGTTCAATGGGTCGGGCCTGCTGTGCAAGCCACTGACCGGCAAGGCGGGCGTACTCGATATTGTCGATATCCTCGGGGATCTCAAAATCAGCCATAGTTGTTCTCCTTCGCGTAGGTGATAAGTGAAAAGAGGAAGTCCAAGGATGTCTTGGGCATCCGGTCTTGGGGGGTCTGCCTGTTGTCATAGAAGACGTTGATTACGTACAGGCGTCGAGTAAGGCCACGTGAACTGACAGCCTTCACGGGGGCATCGCCCACCATTGCTACGCGGCATCGGCTATCTCCATCCGAGCACTCTCACGACGCTTACGGTTGCGCTCACGGTCACAGGCGCGGCATCGTCGCATTCCCCGATACACTTGAGTGTTCTCGGGCGTGTACTCATGACCCTTCGGACAGTGGGTCTTTATCGCATTATGTATTCCGACAGCAGCTCGATGCATATTTTCCTGGCGAGTTACAGCCTCAAGATGCTTTGGATTAATACATGAGCGGTATCGGCAACCAGACTCCTTGACATGGTCCAGCTCCAGTCCATCAGGAATCTCACCCACGAACAGTTGGTAAGCAATGCGATGGGCGTAGTGATTCTTTCCGCGATACCAAACCTGGGCGTATCCAATGCCGTTTCCTGCACCGGTGTACACCCAGCATCCGCTTTCTTGGTCGCATTGAATCTTCGACCGCATCCTCTTCCATGTCTTAGCGTCGTAATCATCAAGTTCAGCACGCATATCCGTCCTCCTGAACGGTCCAGAAACAAAGAAGGCCGCCCAGCCCTGGACGGCGTGTACAAGTGCTATTCAGTTATGGGGGTGGCTAGGTCAGCTCCCGAAGGGCATAAGCTCCCCCTTCTCGCTGAAGCGGCGATACAAGGCCAACCATTCTCCGGGTGAACTGGCCTTGGGCCGGTGACCGATCCGACGATAGACCCTGGCCTCAATCCGATCTCCAACCTTGCGGCAACGCGTCCCACAGAACAGCGTTCCGTCTCGCAGCTCATTGGGCTTACGGCATACCGCGCACAGCGGCACAGGTTCCATGGGGCGCTTCCTCCCTCTAGTTCATCCGACGATTTGGGCATAAGGAAGAAGCCCCTGGGAGAACGCCCAGGGGCTCAACCGCGAAAGACTGACCGAAGACCCGAAGAAGCGAATCAGGGTTTACAGTGTCAGATAGAGGCAGCTCTTTAACTGCCCTCATAAATAAGATGAGGTCCGCGTTTGGGGGTACGAGGCAGGGAACTGCCGAAAGTGTGGGCCAAGTCACCTGGCCGGCTCGGAGGGTGAGCCCACGTCAGGGGGGGGCCAGAGCCGTACAGCGAACGAAGGGCTCAGGAAGGCCATACGTGGTCGTCTCGCGGCCTTTTCAGGACTCCACGGCCCAGAGAGGGGCCAGGAGGAAAATCCAGAGGCTCACAAGGCCGTATGGAGGCGTAGGGGGCACGTCGGCTCACCACGGCCGACAACGCTTGAGAACCAACTGAACTTACTGAACTAACCTCCCCGGCCCTCGGAGGCTGGACCACACGCGAGACCGATCCCAGGATCACAGAATCGCCAGGAAGCGACAGATGCCGTTCTGACGGCCCGACAGAGCCAGGGACGCCCATACACCCAGGCTGGACACGATAGGGCGTCAGAAGGGCCGTAGAAGCCTTCACGGACACCGAGCGGCCGACCACGGCGGCGGGGGACAAACTCTCTCGGGTACGAACCCCCTCGTGCCAGAACTGGTTCTGGCGTGTCACTGCCAGCCCTTCAAGGCTGGCTAGTTCCACTGTTCGGACTATCGCCCTCACTTGCCTTCGCCGTGTTGGACTGAGAAAGGCCAGTCCTAAGACTGGCCCTGTCTCTATCTACTACTCAAATAAGAAGTAACTAACCTAGAACTAGGCCACCTAGTGGTGGCCTACCTAGAGATAGACAACCTAGTCATGTGGGAAGTTCCCTTCCGGGCAGGAGCTACCTGGCCTTGGCTCGGATGGCCACAGACCGTTCCCACAAGGTGTCCCAGTCGTGTTCGTGGTCCTCATGGTCAGGGATTGTCAGCCAGTAGATGTCCGGCTTCCCTACGCCACGGTTGGTGGCATAACGAAAGAGCCACCCTTCCTCGCGGGCCCACTCAAGGTCGCCGCTCACCGCACGGATGGTCTTCTTAGCCGTCGCAGCCAATAGGGCCTGATCCGGCACGTAGCGAGGTTTGCCCGTGCTCTTGTCCTTGTTGTGTTTTCCCGTACCAAACTCGATGTGCATAGCGACGGCCCACAACGTGGACATCTTGGCTGGGGGAATATCGGGGCATGCCCGGATAGCTTGTTCCCAGTCGTGCCTGGGAGTCGCTTTCACCTTGCGGCTCACTATCTCCATATCCGAGTCCTCCTTGTTGCTCACGCAGGTTCCGTATGCTCCGTGCAGGCTTTCAATCACTCCGCAATCCGGGCACTTCGCATCACTCACTGACTCGTCCCGTCTTCCAGTCGCTCAGCGATGATCCCTGCAATGGTGGATGCCATCGCTTCTTCCGCCTGCTCCTTCGTCATTTCCAGAGCGTCAGTGCACACGTCGATGGCGTCCGTGAGTTCCATTCGACCCAGTTCAACCGCCAGGGCTAGAGAGAAGACGACACATGCCGCCTGATCCTTAAGAGCCTCATACACGGCTTCATTGATGAGCGGCTGAATTGCAGAGAGCGGGCTCATGCGTTCCTCCTGTGCTGCGTTCGTCCTGACACCCCAAGATTGCCCACATAACTGAACAGGAGCAACCCAGGAATGACATTCCGGGGTGTCTGAGTAAACCTGAATCAACTTCGTGAGCTGCGGAAACTGAGCGCCGGCCACCCCCTGTTTGTGGAGCGTGTCACAGGGTTTATTCAGTTCGGCACCCGCAGACGCGCCCAGCCATGCAGGGTTGACAAGTCTGGGTGACTCGGGTCTACCTTGGGCTGCATGACAGACGACGGATTCGAGATCAGACAGCGCGTGGGCTCATGGGTGCTCGCGGCATGGTGGCCGACCGGCCACTATCAGGGTGGACCACAGCGACTCGCCATCGAGCCAGCGCCGGACGCAGACCCGAGGGACAAGGCGCGTGGGGTCACCACCACGGTTCTCCGCAGGATGGAGCCAGAGCTAAGCCGCATCGCGGAGAAGGCCCAGGAGCTACACAAGAGCGCCCACGGCGTCGCTCAGCAGCTAGACCAAGGTGCGGACGCGGTAAAGGCCGTGCTGGCCTCTGAGGGCATCTCTGAGCGGTATTTGGCTCTGCTGTCGGCCCTCTATGTGGGCGCATCTGAAGCGGGCAATCCGGCCCCTGTTCGCTGGCTGGCAGAGTCCCTGGGCAAGAACCTGAACACCATCAAAGACCACATGAAGCGGGCCCGTCGAGATGGGTTCCTGGAGACGACGGCCGACAGGAAAGCCGGAGGCGTGGTTACCGAGAAAGCCAGGCAACTTCTGGAAGCGGACTAACAACTAGGGAGGGTTAGACCGATAGGCATGGTGAAACGAGCATTGGGCGTGGTGCGCCTTTCCGTGGCCAACACGGGCCAGACCGGAGACGACACCCAAAAGAAACTCATAGCAAAGCGAGTTGAGGCAGACAGTCTGGATCTCGTGGGGTGGGCAGAGGACATCGACGTATCCGCCTCCCTCTCTCCCTGGCTCCGCCCCTCACTCGGAGACTGGCTCAACAACAAGCGAGACCAATTTGATGTGCTCTACGTGAAGAGCATGGACCGAATAGTCCGCTCAGTTCGGGACCTGTGCGACATCATCGACTGGTGCACCAAGCACGGTAAGTCTCTGATCTGTGTGGAACAGAGCTTTGACCTCACCAGCGAAATGGGCCAGGCCGTCGCCAAGATCCTGGCCGTTGTGGCTGAGATCGAACTGAACATCATCAAGAGCCGTGTCCGGGCCTCTCGTGAGGCCATGCGGAAGGCTGGCCGTTGGCCTGGAGGGCTCGTACCGTTCGGTCGTGTGGCGGCCAAGGACGGCGACGGCTACACGCTGGCCATCTGCCCCGAGTATGGGCCGGTGCTGGTCGAGATGATCCGCCTGTTCATGGCGTGCAAGTCTTTCTCTGTCGTGGCTGACTGGCTCAACGCTGGCAACGTGCCCACGGTCCAGGACATTGCCCGTATGCGTGCGGCCAAGGGTGAGTCCACTACCCGGCTCAACGAGGAGAAGGCCAAGGCTCGGGGGACCAAGTGGAGCCCGACCAGTGTTCAGGCTGTGCTCACCTCTCGGAGTCTGCTCGGGGAGTACGTACGGGCAGACGGCACGGTCGTACGGAATGAGGACGGCACTCCCGTCATGCGCTCTGAGCCCGTGCTAACCGAAGCCGAATGGCTGGCCCTCCAAGAAGTGGTCACGCTGGTGAAGTACACCAAGGGGCCGTCCGAGACCTCCCCGGTTCGCGGCATCCTGTTCTGTGACGGCTCCGACTATGAGCACCCGCTCTACTGGGCCAAGGGTGGAAAGAAGAACAACAAGCGCCCCCGCATCCGGTGCCAGGGGAGCAAGCCAAAGGGCCGCAAGCCTTGCCCCGGCCACAGCTTCATGGCTGAGGAGCTGTACGAACTCATCGGAGCCACACTCAAGCTCCAGATCGGTTCCCTGCCCGTACGGGAGCGTCGGACGGTTCAGGACGACTCCAGGGCCGTAAAGGTGGCTGTGCTGGATGCTCAGCTCGAACAGCTCACCAAGGAACTCCAGGCGGGCAAGCTGTCGGCTGCCGAGTACGGCCAGCACGTAGCCAAGGTGGCTGCGGAGCGGGAGGCGATCACCAGCAAGCCTGCGGCCAGGCCACAGGAACAGTGGGTGGAGACCGGCCAGACCTACGCGGATTGGTGGGACTCCTCCACCCGAGAGGAACGACGGGAGAAGCTGCTTACGTGGGGTGTGAGGGTCTTCGCTGGGCCGTCCGGGGTCAGGTTCGAGTACGGGGAGCACTTCCCGGCCGCGCCGCTCCAGGTTGCTCAGGTGGGCTTCGGCAACGCGCCCGCTGAGGCGGTGTCCATCTCGGATTTCCTCTCGGGGGCTGAGGTAGCACTAGCCGCATGACCTGCGACAACGATGGAGGCAAAACCCAAAACCGTCCCGACGGTGCTGTTCCCGGACGGTTCGACGCTGACCAACCCTTCCCTGGCGCAGGTCAAGGCGAAGATCGGCGCCTGAGCGCGGGGAGTTTCCCGCGCCGGCCCCCGGGGCTGACGCCGAACGGCCGCGCCCGGCCGGTTCCCGCGGTTGCGGGGGCCGGCCGGGCGCGGCCGTTCGGCGTTCGAGGGCGGTGAGGGGCGCGGGACCGCGGGCCCCGGTTCAGGAACGGTGGGGATGGGGCAGGGGCTCGCCGTACCAGTGTTCGACCAGGCGGGCCGCTATGGAGATGCCCGAGGGCGGAAGCACCTCGCCGGACTCGATGGCGGCTCGCAAGTCCTCGCGGGAGAACCAGCGGGCCTCTTCGATCTCCTCGCCGTCCACCTGGATGGCGGGCGAGGTGGCGCGGGCCATGAAGCCGAGCATCAGGCTGGAGGGGAAGGGCCAGGGCTGGCTGCCCACGTAGCTGACGGGGCCGACGCTCACACCGGCTTCCTCGGCGACCTCGCGGCGGACGGCGGCCTCCAGGGACTCTCCGGGTTCCACGAAGCCCGCCAGGGTGGAGAAGCGGCCTTCGGGCCAGTGCACCTGGCGGCCGAGCAGGGCCCGGTCCTGGTCGTCGGTGACCAGCATGATCACGGCGGGGTCGGTGCGCGGGTAGTGCTCGGCCCCGCAGGCGGGGCAGCGGCGGACGTGGCCCGCGGCGGCGATGACGGTGCGTTCCCCGCAGCGGGAGCAGAAGCGGTGGGTGCGCTGCCAGTTCTCCAGGCCGACGGCGTGCACGAGCAGTTCGCTGTCGCGGTCGGAGAGCAGCACTCCGGCCTCGCGGAGTCCGGCGGGGCGGGCGATGTCGTCGAGCCGGCCGGGGAGGGAGTCCTTCTGCAGCGCGAAGTAGCGCACTCCGTCCTCGTCGACGCCCAGGAAGTAGCGGTGCGCTTCGGTGAAGGGCGCGTCGAAGGAGGGCATCATCACCAGTTCGGTGGTGCCGTCCTCCTTGTCCTCGATCAGCGCCTGTCCGCCGGAGACCACGAAGACCCGTGTGGTGGGGTGGCTCCAGGCCGCGGCCAGCCATGCCTCGTCGAGCCGGTGGTGGGAGGCGCGGTCGATGCCCCCGGTGGCGGTGAGGCCGATGGGCCGGTCGGCGGTGTGCTGCCGGCCGGCCGGCTGGTCGTGGCGGGCGGTCGAGGTCGAGGCGGTCACGTGTGTTTCCTGCTCCCCCTGTGTCGGGGCCGCCCTGCCCGGCTGGCGGGCCGCGGGGCGGCTGGCGGACGGTTGTCGGTGCGTGTGGGCCGGCGGCGTGCGGCTCCGGCCGGGGGGCCGGGTGCGGCCCGGGGAGATGGGGGCCGGCCTGGAGGTCAGCCCGCGCTCCAGTGTGCCGCGAGGTCGTCCCACAGGTAGGCGGCCGTCTCGGCGCCCTTGAACAGCAGGTCGAGCTCGACCTTCTCGTCGGGGGCGTGCCAGCCGTCGGAGGGGACGGAGATGCCCAGGAAGAGCACCGGGACGCCGAGGACGTCCTTAAGGTCGGCGGCGGGGCCGGAGCCGCCTTCGCGGGTGTAGCGGACGGGGCGGCCGAAGGCGCGGCTCATGGCGCGGGTGAGGGAGCGCAGCGCGGGGTGGTCCAGCGGTGTCAGACAGGGGCGGGTGGCGCCCCAGAAGGTGATCTCGTGGCGGATGCCGGCGGGCAGCCGGGCGGCGACCCAGTCGCGCAGCGCCTGCTGGATGGTGTCGGCGTCCTGGCCGGCGACGGTGCGGAAGGACAGCTTCAGCTGGGCGCGGGAGGGGACGATGGTCTTGCCGCCGGGGCCCTGGTAGCCGCCGCTGATGCCGTTCACCTCGGCGGTGGGGCGGGCCCAGACGCGTTCGAGGGTGGTGTAGCCGCTCTCACCGAGTGTGGCGTGGGAGTGGGCGGTGCGTACCCAGGCGTCCTCGTCGAAGGGCAGTTCGGCGAAGAGGGCACGTTCCTCGTCGGTGAGCTCGACGACGCCGTCGTAGAAGCCCGGGAGGGTGACCCGGCGGTCCTCGTCGTGCAGGGCGGCGGCCAGCCGGGCGGCCTCGGTGGCCGGGTTGGGCACGGCGCCGCCGAAGGACCCGGAGTGGATGTCCTGGTCGGGCCCGTACAGGTCGATCTGGCAGTCGGTGAGGCCGCGCATCCCGGTGCACACGGTGGGGGTGTCCGCGTCCCACATGCCGGTGTCGGAGACGACGACGGCGTCGCAGGCGAGCCGCCGGGCGTGCCGGCGCAGCAGGTCGGGGAAGTGGGGGGAGCCGGACTCCTCCTCGCCCTCGATCAGCAGCTTGAGGCCGACCGCGGGGGCGGTGCGGCCGGTGGCGGCCAGATGGGCGCGGACGCCGAGGGTGTGGAAGAGCACCTGCCCCTTGTCGTCGGCCGCGCCGCGCGCGTACAGGCGGCCGTCCCGCTCCTCGGGCTCGAAGGGCTCGCTGTGCCAGCCGTCGGCGCGGTCGGCGGGCTGCACGTCGTGGTGGCCGTAGACGAGCACGGTGGGCGCGGCCGGGTCCTGGGCGGGCCACTCCGCGAAGACGGCGGGCGCTCCTTCGGTCTCCCACACCTCGGCGACGGGGAAGCCGGTCGCGCGCAGTGTGGCGGCCAGCCATTCGGCGCTGCGCCGCACGTCACCGGCGCGGTCGGGGTCGGCGGAGACGGAGGGGATGCGCAGCCAGGCGGCCAGGTCGGCGAGGAAGGCGGTGCGCTGGTCGTCGATGAAGGCCCGGACGGCGCTGTCCGGGGGAGCGGGGGTGGTGCTCATGCCATCGAGCCTAGCGGGCCCAGGGTGATCCTCCGTCAGCCGGATGACTGCCCGGCGGCGGCCCGTGGGCGGCGTCCAGCAGCAGTCGCTCCAGCTCCGCCCGGTCGGGCAGCCCCTCGGGGCGCACCACGGTTCCGCTGCGTACGTACAAGAACGCGGCGCCGACCCGGGTGAGCGGCATCCGCTGCTGTTCGGCCCAGGCCAGCCGGTAGACGGCGAGCTGGAGGGGGTCGGCGTCCTGGCCGTGGCCAGTCTTCCAGTCGAGGATGTCGAACCTCACACCGCCGTCGGGGGTCTCCTCCCGGTAGACGGCGTCGATACGGCCCCGGATGACGCGTCCGGCCAGTACGAGCTGGAAGGGCGCCTCCACCCGGTAGGGGGTGCGGTGCGCGTAGGGGGTGCGCTCGAAGGCTTCCTTGAGGGCGGCCAGGTCACGCTCGTCGGTGATGTGCGGCGGCTCGCTGCCGTCGGGGCCCTCGCCTTCGGCGCCGGGCAGCTCGTCGGGGCCCAGCATGGGCAGGGTCAGCTCCTCGAAACGGGACTCCACCCAGGCGTGGAACCGGGTGCCCCGGCGGGCGGCGGCGGGCCTGGGCGGGCGCGGCATGGGCCGGGCCAGTTCGCGGGCGAAGCCTTCCGGGTCGGCGGCCAGGCGCAGCAGCTGGGTGGCGCTGAGCGTGCCGGGCAGCGGTACGTCCCGGACGGCCGCGCGGGAGCGGCGCAGCTCGTCGGTGAGGGCGTCCAGGTCGCGGTCCCAGGCGGCGACCAGCCGCGCCTCCTCGGGGGTCAGCTCGCCGGTGCCGGAGCCGGGGCCGGAGCCGGGGCCCGGGCCGCCGGGCCCGGTGCCAGGCGGTGCGGCGGGTCCCCCGGCCGTCGCGGGGTGCGCCGGCTCACCTGTGCGGGGCGCGGGCGGGCCCTCCGGGCGGGGGCCGTCCACGTGCGGCGGCTCCGGGCGGGGGTCTTCCGGCTGCTGCTGCGGTTCCTCCGGGTGGTGCCCCTCCAGGTGGTCGAGGACCCGCTGGGCGGCCTGCCGGCGCAGGGCCAGCGCCTCCTCGTCCAGCGGCAGCGGCCAGACGCGTTCCTCGGCGGGCTCGGCCAGCGCCGGGTTGGCCGCGTCCTGACCGGGCGGCTCCGCCCAGTGCTCGACCTCCCCGTGCGCCGGGTCGGCCTCGCAGTGGGCGCGCAGGGCCTCCAGGAACACGGAGGGGCCGCGGGGCCGCTTCTGGGCGGGTCCCCACCAGTGGCCCGAGCCCAGCAGCAGGCTGCGCGGCCGGGTGAAGGTGACGTAGCCGAGGCGCAGCTCCTCGGTGGCCTGGTGGGCGCGCAGCGCGTTCTCGTGCTCCTTGAGGCCCTTGGCGTGCCAGTCGGGTGCGGGCGGCAGGGTGGCGGCGTCGCCGCGCAGCGCGTACGGCAGCACCTTCGGCTGGGTGAGCCACGTCTCGCGGGGCTGCTCGCTGGGGAACTGTTTGGCGACCAGGCCCGGCACGGCGACCACGTCCCACTCCAGGCCCTTCGACTTGTGCGCGGTCAGCACCTTGATCGTGTTCTCGCCGCCCGGCAGGGAACTGTCCAGGCCCTTCTCGTACTGTGCCGCTGTCCGCAGGAAGGCGAGGAAGGCCAGCAAGGTCGCCTCCCCGTCGAGGGAGGCGAAGCCGGCGGCCAGGTCGAGGAACTGGCCGAGTGTCTCGCGCCGCCGGGCGGCCACCGCGTGCGGGGAGGCCGCCAGCTCCACCTCCAGCCCGGTGACGGCCAGCACCCGGTGCAGGACGTCCATGAGCGGGTCGGCCAGCGAACGGCGCAGGTCGCGCAGCTCGGCGGCGAGCCGTGCGAAGCGCACCCGGGCCTCGGCGGAGAACGGCAGCTCGTCGTCGTAGCCGTCGGCTTCCAGGAAGGTGTCCAGGGCGTCGGCGAGGGACCGCAGCTCGGCCGGGTCGGCGCCCTCGACGGCGGCGGCCAGCCGCTCGTCCGGGTCCGCGCTCTCGTCACCGGCGCGCTGGTGGGCGACCAGCAGGGCGGCGCGGCGGCCGAGCAGCGCCAGGTCGCGGGGGCCGATCCGCCAGCGGGGGCCGGTCAGCAGCCGCACCAGCGCCGCGTTGGAGGTGGGGTCCTGGAGGACCTCGCAGACGGCCACCAGGTCGGCGATCTCCGGCAGGTGCAGCAGCCCGGACAGGCCGACCACCTCGACGGGCAGGTCCCGCGCGGCCAGAGCGCCCTGGATCTCGGCGAAATCGGCGGCACCGCGGCACAGGACGGCGATCTCACCCGGCGGCGTGCCGGTGTGCACCAGGTGGGCGAGGGAGTCGGCGAGCCAGGCGATCTCCTCCGCCTGGGTGTCCAGCAGGGCGACGCGGACGAGGCCGTCGTGTTCGGCACCGGGCGCGGGGCGGAGCGCCTCGACCCCTTCGTGCCGCTCCCGCAGGGGCGCGGCCAGCCCGTTGGCGAGGGTCAGCAGCCGGCCGCCGCTGCGCCGGTTCTCGCTCAGCGACTGGCGGCGGGCCGGGGTGCCGTCGGCGTGCGGGAAGTGGCGGGGGAAGTCGTCGAGGTTGGCGACGGAGGCGCCCCGCCAGCCGTAGATGGCCTGGCAGGGGTCGCCGACGGCGGTCACCGGGTGGCCGGTGCCCTGCCCGAACAGTCCGGCGAGCAGGACCCGCTGGGCGACGGAGGTGTCCTGGTACTCGTCCAGCAGGACGACGGAGAACTGTTCGCGCAGCGCCCGGGAGACGTCGGGCAGCTGTGCGAGGCGGGCGGCCAGCGCGATCTGGTCGCCGAAGTCGACGCGTTCCAGTTCCCGTTTGCGGGCGCGGTACTCCTCGACGAGGCCCAGCAGCTCGTCCCGCGCCCGCGTGGCCTCGGGAATCCTGCGCAGCTTGTCGTTGGTGAGGCGGGCGCCCTCCAGCGAGGCGAGGAGTTCCGCATCGTGGGCGCGGGCCGCCTCCGGGCCGACCAGGTGCTCGGACAGTTCGGCGTCCAGCGCGAGCAGGTCCTCCACCAGGGCGGGCACCGACTTGGTGAGCGCCTCGAAGGGCCCTTCGGCGGCCCGCAGTACCCCGGCCGCCAGCTGGAAGCGGGTGGCGTCCGCCAGCAGCCGCACCGTCGGCTCGATGCCCAGCCGCAGCCCGTGCTCGCTCAGCAGCCGCCCCGCGAACGCGTGGTAGGTGGAGATCTGCGGCTCCCCCGCCTCGGCCGCCTCGCCGGCCCCCGGATCCGGCGCCGGGTCGGGGTCCAGGACACCGGCCCGGTGGAGGGCCTTGCGGACGCGGTCCGACAGCTCACCGGCCGCCTTGTTGGTGAACGTCAGCCCCAGGACCCGGTCCGGCGCGACCTGTCCGGTGCCCACCAGCCACACCACGCGGGCCGCCATGACGGTCGTCTTGCCCGACCCGGCCCCGGCCACGATCACCTGCGGGGCGGGCGGCGCGGTGATGCAGGCCGTCTGCTCCGGGGTGAACGGGATGCCGAGCAGCTCGGCGAGCTGCGCGGGGTGGGTGAGCTGTGCGGGCACTCCTCAGACGCTAGCGCCCGCGGCTGACAGCCGGCGCCGCTCCCCCGGGAGGGGCGCCGGCCCCCGGAGGGAGGACGTTTTCGGGGGCTTCTTCCGGCGTGGCCGCCGTCCCTCGCGCCGTGGCGGCGGTCCGTCCCCGGCATGGCCGCCCGTCCGTCCCCGGCGTGGCCGCCGTCCGTCCCCGGTGTGGCCGCCGTCCGTCCGCCGGGCGCCGGGCACCCACGATGGCGAAGGTCACAGGCCCCGGGGGACGGCAGGCGGGCCGTACGGCCGCTCACTCCACCACCTGGCGGCCCTCCGGGCGGGCCGAGCAGGAGGAGCGGAACGCGCAGTGGGTGCAGTGCTGGCCCGGCGAGGGGGTGAAGCGTTCGTCCAGTACGCGGGCGGCGGCGGTGGCCAGCAGCTCGCCCACCCAGTCGGGGCCCGGGCCGTCGTCCGGCTCCTGACGCTGGACGACCGGCAGCGTGTCCCCGCCGTCGCGTTTGGCGGCGCCCAGCCGCAGGTGCACCAGTTCGGCGCCGCCCGGCTCGGGGCGCCGCCCGTCGAACAGCTCGTCGGCGGCACCCTCCCGGACCGCGAGCTGGTAGACGGCAAGCTGCGGGTGGGCGGCGACCTCCGGGCCGGTGGGGCGGGTGCGGCCGGTCTTGAAGTCCACCACGTACGCGCGGCCCTGCGCGTCCCGCTCGACGCGGTCCATGCTGCCGCGGATACGGACGGCGTGCTCACCCGCCCGCAGCGTCACCTCGAAACCGTGTTCGCTGCCGACCGGCCGGCGGCCCTCGCCGCGCTCCATGACGTGCCAGCGCAGGAACCGCTCCAGGGCCGCCCGGGCGCTCTCCTTCTCCTGCCGGGACTTCCACGGCGCGTCGAAGGCCAGCCCGTCCCACACCGCGTCCAGCCGCTCCATGAGCACCGACAGGTCGGCGGGGCTGCTGCCGGAGGCCACCTCGTCGGCCAGCACGTGCACCACGTTGCCGAAGCCCTGCGCGGCGGTCGCCGGCTCGTCGGCCTTGACCTCCCGGGCGAGGAACCACTGGAGGGAGCAGGTGCGCGCCAGCTGTTCCAGC
This sequence comes from Streptomyces albus subsp. albus, assembly GCF_000725885.1. Taxonomy (GTDB): domain Bacteria; phylum Actinomycetota; class Actinomycetes; order Streptomycetales; family Streptomycetaceae; genus Streptomyces; species Streptomyces albus. Next base: position 44,701 of record NZ_JODR01000029.1, read on the forward strand.
GCGCTGCCGGACAGCGCCACGGGCCGGTCCCGGTCGCGCAGCGGCACCGCCGCCCGGGTCGGTTCGGCCAGCCCCCACCAGCGCTGCGGGTGCGCCGCCGGGACCAGCGGGAAACCCTCGTCGTCCCGCTCGGCCGCCAGCCGGGCCAGCCGCCGGGCGGCGGCGTCCCGCAGCGCGGGCGACGCCGACGGGTCGACGGTGGTGGCGCGCAGCTCGGCGACCAGCGCGGGCACCGACAGCGGGCGGCGCGGCCGGCCCGTGAGGTGCTGCGGCTCGACGCCCAGCTCCGTCAGGAACCGGGACGGCTGGTCACCGTCCTCCGCCTGGGCGCGCACCGCCGTCACCACCAGCCGCTCGGTCGCCCGGGTCACGGCGACGTAGAAGAGGCGGCGCTCCTCCGCCAGCAGCGCGGAGGCCGGCAGCGGCTCGGCGATGCCGTCCCTGCCGATGCGGTCGGCCTCCAGCAGCGAACCGCGCCGCCGCAGGTCCGGCCACAGCCCCTCCTGCACCCCGGCGACCACGACCAGCCGCCACTGCCGGCCCTTGGCGCGGTGCGCCGTCAGCAGCCGTACCGCCTCGGGCCGCACCGCGCGCTGCACCAGGGTGTCGGCGGCGATGTCCTGGGCCTCCAGCTCGTCCAGGAAGTTGAGGGCGCCCCGGCCGCCGCCGCGCTCCTCCGCGCGGGCCGCGACCGCGAACAGGGTGCACACCGCGTCCAGATCGCGGTCCGCGTTGCGCCCCGCCGGGCCACCCCGGCGGGCGGCCCGCTCCAGCCGGGCGGGCCAGCCGGTGCCGGCCCACAGCTCCCACAGCGCCTCCTCGGCGGTGCCGCCACCGGCCAGCAGTTCGCGGGTCTTGCGCAGCAGCAGCCCGAGCGTGTGGGCGCTCTCGAAGGACGTGCCGGCCGGCGCCCCCGACACGGCGGCCGGGTGCGGGGCGTGGGCTGCCAGGCGTTCGGGCTCGGCCAGCGCCTCGGCCAGCAGCACGTCGGAGGGGCGGGGCACCTTGGCGCCGGCCGCGCGCTCCTCCTCGCGCAGCGCCCGGCCCAGACGGCGCAGATCGGCGGCGTCCATCCCGCCGAGCGGGGAGGTCAGCAGGGTCAGCGCCGTCTCGGTGTCCAGGCGGGTCCGGCCCTCCAGGGCGCCCTGGGCCGCCACCCGCAGCGCGGTCAGCAGCGGGGCGACGGCCGGCTCGTGGCGCAGCGGCACGTCGTCGCCGTCCACGTCCACAGGGACCCCCGCCGAGACCAGCGCGCGCCGCACCACCGGCAAGGAGCGCCCGCCGGCGCGGACCAGGACGGCCATCTCGCCCCAGGGCACCTGCTCCTCCAGGTGGGCGCGGCGCAGCAGGTCGGCGATGTTGTCCAGCTCGGCGCCCGCGGTCGCGCAGGTGAACACCTCCACCCGGCCCTCCTTGCCGGGCTCCGCCGCCCGGGGCGCCGGGACGGGCGTGCGGTGGGCGCGGACGGCCTCGGCGGGCAGCCGGGTGAGGGGCATGCGCGCGGTCAGCCTGCCGGTGGCCTCCAGCAGCCGGGGGGCGGGGCGCCAGGCGGTGCGCAGCACCCGGACCGGCGCGGGCGCCCCGGACGGCTGCCGGAAGAGGCGGGGGAAGTCGAGGATGCCGCCCACATCGGCCCCCCGGAAGGCGTAGATCGACTGGTCGGGGTCGCCGAACGCCACCAGGGTGCGGGCGCCGCCGCCCGCCAGGGCACGCAGCAGCCGCACCTGGGCGGGGTCGGTGTCCTGGAACTCGTCGACGTAGACGGCGTCGTAGGCGGCATCCAGCCGGGCGGCGACCTCCTCCCGCTCGGCGAGCAGGGCGGCGCGGTGCACCAGTTCCGCGTAGTCGAGCACGCCCTGGGCGTCCAGTACGTCCAGATACTCGGCGAAGAAGCCGGCGGCGGCCCGCCAGTCGGGCCGTCCGGCACGGTGTGCGAAGGCGTCGAGCGCGCCGGGGCCCAGGCCCAGCTCCCTGCTGCGGGCGAGTACGGCCCGCACCTCGTCGGCGAAGCCGCGGGTGGTCAGACAGGCGCGCAGTTCGTCGGGCCAGCGCACCGTGGCGCGCCCCCGCTGCTCCAGCGCGATCTGGCCCTCCAGCAGCTCGCGGATGTGCAGGTCCTGTTCGGGACCGGTCAGCAGCCGCAGCGGCTCGGCGAACAGATCGGCGTCCTGGTGGGCGCGCACCAGGGCGTAGCAGTAGGAGTGGAACGTCGTCGCCCGGGGGGCGGCCGGTACGCCCCCGGCGGGCACGGCCTCCCCGGGACGCCCGTTCGCCGGCCCGCCGGGGGCGGTGCCGTCCGGACCGCCGGGCGCGGCGGGGCGGGGCAGCCCGCCGGACGGCCCGAGCCGCGCCAGCCGGGCCGTCATCCGGTCGCGCAGATCGACGGCCGCCCTGCGGCTGAAGGTCAGCACCAGGATGCGCTCCGGGTCGACGCCCTCCCGCACCCGGGCGGCCACCGACTCGACCAGGGTGGTGGTCTTGCCGGTACCCGGCCCCGCGAGAACGAGAAGAGGGCCGCCCCGGTGGTCAACCACGGCGCGCTGTGCCGCGTCAGAGGCAGGGAGGTCGGCCGGCCCCGCCGCGGTGCGCACCAGCCGGTACGCACCGGGCTCACGGGGCCGCTGATGCGTGTCAGTGGTGACGGAGGGACTCACGTGGATCGCCTAAAGGGAGGTCTGTGCGGGGCGGTACAGACGCTACGCCAGCGGACACGCGTGCCGCAGCGCCTCGCTCCCGCACCCCGCGGGGGCGCTGTACTCCGTACGGACTGCCGGGCGCCGCGGGGGTGCCCGCATGACGGAAGCTGGGGACTGTGAGCAGGATCAGCGCGGGGAGCGCCCCGGCGTCACCCGCTGCGTCCGTCCCAGCGGGCCCGGCGTATGTCGATGCGCGGGATGTGCCCCGGGGCGCCGGACGCCGCGGTGTTCTCGCGCAGCGGGGTGCCCTCCGCGTGGTAGTGCGCCAGCGCCTCGTGCTCCTTGCCCGCCAGCGGTACGCCGTCCGCGCGCACCACCCGCCACCAGCAGACCGCGCCGCCGTACAGCGCCATGACCCTGCCCACCTGGCGGGGGCCGCCCTCCTCCAGCCACTCGGCGATGTCGCCGTAGGTCATCACCCGTCCCGCGGGGATCGTCTCGGCAAGATCCAGTACGCGCTCCGCGTAATCGGGCAGGGCGGGGACGTCCGCGTCGGACGGCGCGGCATGGCCGTCGGACAGCGCCTCGCTGCGGGAATTTCCAGGCATACGGGCCATGTTGCCGCATGCCACCGACAGCCGCCTGGAGTTGTCCACAGCCTCCGCACAGGGCCCGCCGATTCCTCCCCGGGAACCCCGGAATGCCCCCTCGTGCTCCCGGCGGGCCGTCCCTCGTGCCACCATCTTCCGGGCGGTGACGAGTGATACGGGACCAGGACGAGACCGAATCCGGGCAGCGGCAGGGTGACGGGCCCCAGGCAGAGGGCGCACCCGCCGCCGGCCGTGCTGCCCGGAACGACGGCACGAACACCCCGGACACCCCCGAAGACGTGAACCACTCCCCCAGCCCGGAACCCGGCGACCCCGGCGAGCACAGCACCCCGGGCGAGCACGGCACCTCCGGCGATCCCGGCAAGCCCGGCCGGCACAGCGACCCCGGCAAGCCCCGCGAACCCCGTGTTCCCGACAGCAACGGCGAACCGGGCAACCCGCCGGGACCTGCCACACCCGAGAGCCACGGCACACCCGGCGACGGCACCGGCCGCCCCGGCGAAGCCAAGCGCGAAGTCTCCGGCGAAACCGGAACCGGGGCCGAGGGCGCAGGCGCGGGCAAGGACAGGGGCATGGGCAAGGCCCCGGACGAGCGCGAGGGCCCCGGCCGGACCCAGGGCACCGACGAAGGCGAGCCCGAAGGCCCGGACGGAGGCAAGCCCGGAGGCGAGGACGAACACCCACGCCCACCCGGCGGCGAGGCCGCCGGCGGGGAGGGCGAGGCGCCGGCGCCGGGCGAGAAGCTGGAGGCGGTCGCCAGAGGGGACCGCATCGAGGTCGAGAGCGACGAGCCGCTGCTGTCCGCGCGGGTGCACCGCCCCTCGGACCTGCTGCGGATGGTGCTGGGCATCCTCGGCATCGCCCTCGTCCTGATGATTGCCAACTTCGCGCACGGCACCACCGCCGGACTCGAACAGGACATCGACAAGGGCACCGCGGAGGCGCCCGACCTGCTCATCAGCATCACGGGGCTGGCCTCCAGCATCGCGGTGCTGCTCGTGCCCGTCGCGTTCGCCGTCGAACGGCTCATCAAACGGGACGGGCTGCGCATCGCCGACGGGGTGCTGGCCGCCGTACTGGCACACGGCGCCTCCCTGGCGGTGGACCTGTGGGTGGCCCAGGCGGCGCCCGACTCCATCCGGGACGCGCTCACCAAGGCGATCACCCCGCAGGACGCCACCACCCCGGTGCACAGCTATCTGGCGCCGGTCATCGCCTACATGACGGCGGTCGGCATGGCCCGCCGCCCGCGCTGGCGGGTGGTGCTGTGGGGCGTGCTGCTGCTCAACGCCTTCGCCGTGCTGGTGCCCGGCTACACCACCGCGTTCTCCATCGTCATCACCATCCTGATCGGCTGGACGATCGCCTACGGCACGCTCTACGCGGTCGGCACCCCCAACATCCGGCCGACCGGCCAGACACTGCTGGCGGGTCTGCGGAGGGTCGGTTTCCGCCCCGTCAGCGCCCTGCGGCTGCAGGACCCGAGCGAGGCCGACAAACGCGACAACACCGACCGCGGGCGCCGCTACCGGGTCACCCTGGAGGACGGCCCGCCGCTGGCCGTGACCGTCGTGGACCGCGAACAGCAGGCGCAGGGCTACTACTACCGGGTCTGGCGGCGTCTGGCGCTGCGCGGCATCACCCAGCGGCGCAGCCTCCAGTCGCTGCGCCAGGCGCTGGAGCAGGAGGCGCTGCTGGCCTACGCGGCCATCGCCGCGGGCGCCAACGCGCCCCGTCTGATCGCCACCTCCGAACTCGGTCCGGACGCCGTGATGCTCGTCTACGAGCACCTGCCCGGACGCAGCCTCGACGCGCTGCCCGACGAGCAGGTCACCGACGAGCTGATGCGGGCGGCGTGGCGGCAGGTGCGGGCCCTCCAGTCGCGGCGCATCGCCCACCGCAGGCTGGTCGGGGAGGCGCTGCTGGTGGCCCCTTCCGGCGAGGTGTACCTGACGGACCTGCGCGGCGGCGAGATCGCGGCCGGCGATCTGATCCTGCGCATGGACATCGCACAGCTGCTGACCACCATGGGTCTGCGGGTGGGCGCCGAGCGGGCCGTGGCGGCGGCCGTGGACGTGCTGGGCCCGGACGCCATCGCGGACAGTCTGCCGCTGCTCCAGCCCATCGCGCTCAGCCGCAGCACCCGCACCACCCTGCGGCGGCTCGGCAAGGAGCGGGCCCAGCGGGAGCGCGAGGCCGTCATCGAGGCGTCCCGCGCCCACAAGGAGGCCAAGGCGGGCGCCGCCCGGGCGCACGGCGGGACACACGGGGCCGAGGCCGCGGGGCGGGCGCACCGCAAGTCGCTGCGCGCGGAGAAGCAGGCGGAGAAGAGGGCCATAGACGAGGCGCTGGAGGAGGCCCGCGAGGAGGACCTGCTGGCGCAGATCCGGCAGGAGGTGCTGCGGATCAGGCCGCAGGCGCCCATAGAGCCCGCACGGCTGGAGCGCATCAGACCGCGCACCCTGGTCAGCTTCATCGCCGGCACCCTGGCCGCCTACTTCCTGCTCACCCAGCTCTCGCAGGTGCCGCTGCGGGTGGTGGCCGACGCCAACTGGGCGTGGGTGGGCGGCGCGGTCGCCTTCTCGGCGCTGACCTATGTGTGCGCCGCCATGGCGCTGCTGGGCTTCGTGCCGGAGAAGGTGTCGTGGTGGCGGACCGTGCAGGCCCAGGTGGCGGGGTCCTTCGTGAAACTGGTCGCCCCGGCCGCGGTCGGCGGTGTGGCGCTCAACGCGCGGTTCCTCCAGCGTTCGGGGGTGCGGCCGGGGCACGCGGTGGCCAGCGTCGGCGCCTCGCAGCTGTTCGGGCTGGGCAGCCATGTGACGCTGCTGCTGCTGTTCGGCTACATCACCGGGACCGAGCACACGCCCACCCTCTCGCCGTCCCGCGCGGTCATCGCGGGGCTGCTGACGGCGGCCGTGCTGGTGCTGATCGTCACGGCGGTGCCGGCGCTGCGGCGGTTCGTCTCCGACCGGGTGCGGTCACTGTTCGCGGGTGTGGTGCCGCGCATGCTGGACGTGGTGCAGCGCCCGCAGAAACTGCTCACCGGTGTGCTGGGCATGCTGCTGCTGACTTTGGCGTTCGTGATGTGCCTGGACGCGTGCGTGAGGGCGTTCGGGCACGAGACGAGCTACGCCAACCTGGCGGTGGTCTTCCTGACGGCGAACGCGCTCGGCTCGGCCGCGCCCACCCCGGGCGGCCTGGGTGCCGTGGAGGCGGCCCTCATCGCGGCGCTCATCGCCTTCGGGGTGCCCAAGGAGGTGGCGACCCCGGCCGTGCTGCTGTTCCGGCTGATGACGCTCTGGCTGCCGGTGCTGCCCGGCTGGCTGTCGTTCACCCAGTTGACGCGCAAGGGCGCCCTGTAGGGGCACACCACCCGTACGCACCGCACAGCGCGCCGGGCCCGGCGTCCCGTACGCACGATGAACGTCCAACCGTCTGTACGGGAGGACGTCCCATGCGCCACATCCGCTCTCCGCGGCCGGCCGTCGCCCTGGCGGCGGCGCTCATGGTGACCGCTGCCCTCGCCGGCGGCTGTGCCGACGGCGGCACGGACGGCACGGGGAAACCGGACGGAAGCCGGGGAGCGGAGCGGCCCGGCGGGGAGGCGGGCCGCGTCGGCGGCCGGCAGGGGGCCGCCCAGGGCCGCTCCCCGGACTCCCCCGCCGCCACCTCCTCCAGCCCCTCCCACCGGCGAGGGCCCGCGCTGCCGCGTTCCCTCACCCGGCAGCGGCTGCACTGGTCGCGCTGTCCCGAGCCGAACGCCGCCCAGGGGACCGACACCGGCTCGCCGTCCCCGCTGCCGGGAGGCGCCCGCTGGGAGTGCACCACGATGAAGGCGCCGCTGGACTACCGCAAGCCGCGGGGCAGGACGCTCGGCATCGAGCTGATCCGCGCTCCCCGGCGTGAGGGCCGCGGCAAGCGCATCGGGTCGCTGCTGTTCAACTTCGGCGGGCCGGGCGGCTCGGGGGTGGCCACCTTGCCCTCGTTCGCGCAGGACTACGAGAAGCTGCGCCGCCGGTACGACCTGGTGAGCTTCGACCCGCGCGGGGTGGGCCGCAGCGAAGGCGTCACCTGCCTGAGCGACCGCGAACTGGACGCCTACTTCGCCGCCGACTGGACGCCGGACACCCGCGCGGAGGAGCAGCGCCTCTTCGCCCGTCAGGAGAAGTTCGCCGAGGGCTGCCGGAAGAAGGCCGGCGCTCTGCTGCCGCATCTGACGACGGAGAACACAGCGCGCGACATGGATCTGATGCGCCAGGTGCTCGGCGACAGAAAGCTGCACTATTTCGGCATCTCCTACGGCACCGAACTGGGCGGCGTCTACGCCCACCTGTTCCCCGAGCGGGTGGGCCGGGCCGTCTTCGACGCCGTCGTCGATCCCTCCTCCACCCCCGACCAGGGCGCTCTCGGCCAGAGCAGTGGTTTCCAGCTGGCGCTGGACAACTATCTGAAGTCGTGCACGGAACACGACCGGGGCTGCCCGGTCGGCGACAGCCCCGAGGAGGGCCGGCAGCGCATCACCGACCTGCTGGCCGACCTGGACGCCGAACCGATGCCCACCGACAGCGGCCGGAAGCTGACCGAGGCGCTGGCCGAGGGCGGCATCGCCCAGGCCCTCTACGCCAAGGACACCTGGCCGCTGCTCAGCCAGGGCCTTCAGGAGGCGCTGTCCGACGGTGACGGCTCGACACTGCTGCTGCTGGGCGACGCCCTCAACGGGCGCAACCAGGACGGCACCTACAGCACCCTCCAGTCGTCCCTGACGGCCATCAGCTGCGCGGACAACCGGCAGCGCTACGGCGAACGGAAGATCAAGGACGAGCTGCCCCGCTTCAGCGAGGCCTCCCCCGTCTTCGGCCCGACCTCCGGCTGGGGGCTGTCCTCCTGCCACGGCTGGCCGGTCAAGGGCAGGTGGACGTCCCCGCCGGTGGGGGCGAAGGGGTCCGCGCCGATCCTGCTGATCGGCACCACCGGCGACCCGGCCACCCCCTACGGCGGTACCCGGGCCATGAAGCGGGAACTGGGCGACGACGTCGGCGTCGAGGTGACCTACCGGGGCGAGGGCCACGGCGCCTACGACAGCCGCAACGCGTGCGTGCGGCGCACCGTGGACCGCTATCTGCTCAACGGCAAGGTTCCCGAGGACGGCACCGACTGCCGGTGACGCCGTGGCGCACCCGGTGGCACGCCGAGGGGCGGCACGGACGACGATCCGTGCCGCCCCTCGGACGGTTGTTCACCAGGCCCCCGACAGAGGGTCGCGGCCGGGCCGGCTCAGTAGACGGGCTTCTCCGGCTCGATCTGGTTGACCCAGCCGATGACGCCGCCGCCGACGTGCACCGCGTCGGAGAAGCCGGCGTTCTTCAGCACCGCCAGGACTTCCGCGGAGCGGACACCCGTCTTGCAGTGCAAGACGATCTTCTTGTCCTGCGGGAGGTCCTGGAGGGCGTTGCCCATCAGGAACTCGTTCTTCGGCACCAGCCGGGCACCGGGGATCGAGACGATCTCGTACTCGTTGGGCTCCCGCACGTCGATGACGTCGATGTTCTCGCCGTCGTCCAGCCACTCCTTGAGCTGCTTGGGAGTGATGGTGGAGCCGGCCGCCGCCTCCTGCGCCTCGTCGGAGACGACGCCGCAGAACGCCTCGTAGTCGATCAGCTCGGTGACCGTCGCGTTCGGGCCGCAGACCGCGCAGTCGGGGTCCTTGCGGACCTTGACCTGGCGGTAGTTCATCTCCAGGGCGTCGTAGATCATCAGGCGGCCGACCAGCGGGTCACCCACGCCCGCCAGCAGCTTGATGGCCTCGGTCACCTGGATGGAACCGACGGAGGCGCACAGCACGCCCAGCACACCGCCCTCGGCGCAGCTCGGCACCATGCCGGGCGGCGGGGGCTCCGGGTACAGGCAGCGGTAGCACGGCCCGTGCTCGCTCCAGAAGACGCTGGCCTGGCCGTCGAAACGGTAGATCGAACCCCACACGTACGGCTTGTTGAGCAGCACGCAGGCGTCGTTGACCAGGTAGCGCGTGGCGAAGTTGTCCGTGCCGTCCACGATCAGGTCGTACTGCGCGAAGATGTCCATCACGTTCGAGGAGTCGAGTCGCTCCTCGTGCAGGTTGACCGTGGTGTACGGGTTGATGCCCAGCACCGTGTCCTTGGCGGACTGCGCCTTGGGGCGGCCGATGTCCGCCTGGCTGTGGATGACCTGCCGTTGCAGGTTCGACTCGTCGACCTCGTCGAACTCGATGATGCCGAGCGTGCCGACACCGGCTGCGGCCAGATACATCAGGGCGGGCGAACCGAGGCCGCCCGCGCCCACACAGAGCACCTTCGCGTTCTTGAGCCGCTTCTGCCCGTCCATCCCGACGTCCGGGATGATCAGGTGACGCGAGTACCTGCGGACCTCGTCGACGGTGAGCTCATCGGCTGGCTCGACCAGGGGTGGCAGTGACACGGAGACTCCGATGGTCGGTGGGACGTGCGGGAAGTCACCCGCCCGGAGGCGGGTTGTTCCTCTCGTAACACTGCCACGCGCCGTCTCATTCCGAGACACCTGGTCCAAGGCACGAGACGAGCGCGTCCCAGCAGCCGGGCAGCGCCGCCCACGGGCCCGGCCTCCGCGCACGGGCCCGGTCCGTGCGGCAGACGGCTCCGGCTCCTTTCGGCGGGCGATGCCCAGTGCCACCTTCCGGTCGGTGCGCGGCAGTGCGCGCACCCGGTGGCAGACGCGCTCGACGGGTGGGCGCCGTCCGCTCCTCGGCCTGCGACCTGCGGTGGTCCGCCCCGCCCCGGCGCGGGTGACGAGCTGGCCCGGCGTACTGCGGAGGCTCGGGAGCACCGGCCCGGCGGGCGCCAGGAGGAGCCCGCCGACTGGCAGCGCGCACAGGCCGACGGCCGACCGCCCGGTGCGCCGGAGCCGGTCCGGCCCGCCGGGGCAGCCCGCCGGAGGGAAGCCGTCCACCCCGTACCAGCCCCGGAACCGGTGCGTCCGGGAGGCCGGCTCCCCGCATGTCCGCGCACCGTCTCGCATGACGAGACAGCCGAGGAGGGCGACGCCCGCCGAGCGCAGCGCGACGGCAGCCGCCGGGATGCCGGAAGGGCCGGGGCCGGGCCCCCGGGCCGTCCCCCACATCGAGCACCGCACGGTGCAACGGCCCCGGTGCAGCGGCCCCCGGCTCAGCGCCGTCCGGGGCGCCGGCCCCCGGGCGGGCGAGCGCGGCCCACTCGGCGGGCGCCGGCATCGGGTCGGGGCCCGGCAACGCCGTGACCGGGCCGACGGCGAAGCGGCTCCCGGCCGCCCGTCCACGGGGCCCGGCCCTGAGGCGTCGTCAGATGCGGCACGCGGCCTCCATCCAGATGTCGGCCAACGATTCCTCCATCCCGATACGGGGCCGCCAGCCGAGACGGTCACGGGCCGTGCGGACGTCCGCCTGCTGCCAGGCGCCGCAGCCGTCCGGGTACGGGAACGACGCGCCGGGGGCCGTGGCGGGGCCCGGGGGCGCCGGGGGCGGGGCGTGGGACGCGTGGGCGGCATGGTGCGCCGCGTGGGACTGCGCGGGAATCACCGGCGCGTTCCCGACCGGGCCATGACCGCCCGGACCGTGGTGACCGCCGGGACCGTGGTGTCCCCCCGGCCCCTGATGGCCGCCCGCGCCGCCGAGTGCCCCCTGCGGTCCGCCCGGGAGACCGTGCCCCTGCGCGGCCGGGCCCGCCGCCCCCGCCCCGTGGCCGTCCGCCGCCTGCTGCGGGCCGCCCGCGCCCTGCTCGTGGACGGCTCCCGTATAACCGGCGACCCGGGCCAGCAGCGAGGCGGCGTCCCGCAGTCGCACCGCCCGCCCCGTGCCGATGTTGACGATGCCCTGCGCGGCCGAGAGGGAGGCGGCGTGCACGGCCCGCGCCACGTCGCGGACGTCCACGAAATCGCGCTGCACCCCCAGACCGCCCAGTCTCAGCTCGTTGTCACCCTGCTGCATGGCACGCCGCATCGCCTCCGCGACCCGCCCCAGCGGCGAGCCCGCCGGGGTGCCCGGGCCGATCGGCGAGAAGACCCGCAGCACCACCGCGTCCAGGCCGGAGGCCAGCACCAGCTCCGTGGCCGCCAGCTTGCTGACGCCATACGGCCCGCCGGGGCGCGGCACGGCGTCCTCGCCGGTGGACGAACCGGACGGGGCGGGCCCGTACTCGGCGGCGCAGCCCACGTGCACCAGGCGGGCGCCGCAGCCGCTGCGGCGCAGCGCCTCGCAGACGGCAGCAGTGGCCACGACGTTGTGCCGGATCAGCTCCCGCCCGTTGCCTCTCGTGGTGCCCGCGCAGTTGATGACGACGCCCGGGTGCACCGCGTCCAGGAACCGGGTGAGCGCCCCCGGGCTGCCGGTGGACAGGTCGAAGCGCACATCCGCCTGGTCACCCCGGCCGAGCGCGGTCAGCTGCACGGCCGGGTCGGCCAGCAGCCGGTCGGCGACGAACCGGCCGAGGTAGCCGGTGGCGCCCAGCAGCAGCACCCTCATCGTGCGACCTCCTCGGACGGGTGAGGAAGGGGGACCGGGCGCGGTCGTACGGTGCGCCCCGGACGCCCTTCGGGGCCTCGCTGTGCCAACTGCGCGTGGGTCATGGGGTTGTGCTCCTTGTCGATGTCGCACGGGCGGGTCCGTAAGCCCGTGCAGGAACGGGGACGGAAGGGCCGGCCGGTGCGCACCCGGGTACCGCCTCGCGGTACGGCTGCCGGGCGGGCACCGCCGTCCGGGGCGGCGGTCATCCGGGCACCGCCTCCCGGTGGTGGGCCGAGGCGCGGGCCAGGGCCACACCGGCATGGGCCAACAGGGCGGGCGCCACCACGCCGCAGGCCAGCGACGGCACGGCCGCCGGCCCCAGGTGCGCGACCAGCGCCTCCACGGGGCGCCCGAGCGCCGCCAGCCCGGGCAGCCGTGCGGCCGTGACCGTCAGCAGGGCCCCGGCCTCGGCCAGGCAGGCGACCGCCAGTCCCCTGCGGGCCGCCCGGCCGGAACCGTGCGCGGCCAGCAGCAGTGCGGCGAACAGCAGCAGTCCCAGCGCCGCGGCGGCCCATGCGGCGCCCCGCTCGGGCTCCTCGGGCACGGGCGGGGCGGACGGCAGGGACGGCAGGGGGAGCCGGGTTGCGGCGCCGGTCACCCGGTGCAGGACCGGGAGGCTCGCGGCGAACACCACGACAGTCAGTGCGAGCAGCGGACGCACCCTGGCGGCGAACTCCTCCAGGCTGCGGCTGTCCGCCAGCCGGCGGCGGGCTCCCCGGGCGAAACCGCGCACACACCAGACCGCTGGTGCGACGGCCAGCGCGCAGGTCAGCGGAAGCCGGGCCACGGACGGCCGGGGCGCCTCCCCCGTCAGCTCCGGCCCTCCGCCGAGCAGCTGTTCCAGCAGCCAGTCGCCGTACAGCGCGTAACCGGTCAGCCAGCAGGCGCACAGGCACAGCACCGGGGACATCCGCGCCCCGCCGTGCGCCCTGCGGGCGGGCACCGCCAGGCGCACGGCCACCAGCGCGCTGCCGAGCACGGCCGCAGCACCCGTCGCGTACACGGCGGCCCGGAGCGGTCCCGGCCCGCCCTCCAGCAACACCAGCCAGGCCGTGGTGCCCGCGCACAGCAGCCCGGGCAGCAGCGGCCACAGCACGACGGCGCACCAGCCCCGCAGCGGCCGGGCCCGCCCGGGGTCCTCCCGGCCGGAACGCGGCGCCCCGCCACCGGGCGGCCCCCCGCTGCCGGAGGCCCGCGCCCGTCCGTCACGGGTGGCCCGCGCCTGTCCGTCGGACGCCCACGCGTCACCGGCGGGGGCCGCTGCGCGGCGGCCCTGCGGCGCCCCGGGCCCGGCCGCTGCCGCGGGGGCCCGGCCGCGGTCGGGCCGGTTGCCGGCCCACGAGTGGTCCTCCGGGCGGCCCGGCCGGTCGCCCAGGGGGGGCTCTGCGGCGGCCACTTTGCCGGGCGAGGTCCGGGCCGTCGTCCGGCCGGGCCGGTCCTCCGGGCGGAGCGGCCCGTCCGTGCGGGGCCGTTCACCGGGAGGGCGGGCGGGGTCCGGCAGCGCTCCGTGCGGGAAACCGTCGAGGGGGTGCGGGGTGGTGCGGGCGAACAGTTCTTCCGCGAGCGAGAAGACGTCACGGTGCCGGCAGCGTGCGGCGGTGCTGTCGGTGACCCCGCTGGCCTCCAGTCCGGCGGCGAGTTCCAGCGGGTCGACGGCCTGTTCGCACAGTGCGCTGTGCCGACGCAGCAGTGCCCGTACGGGGTCGCCGGGAGCGGGCTGCGCACTCACGCGGTCGCCTCCCCCTGTTCGACGGGGAGGGCACGGGCCGCCCGGACTCCGTCGGAGCGGACGTCGGCCGGCTCCTCGCCGGCCTGGGCCGCCCCAGCGCGGAGGGCCGTGGTCCAGGCGGCGTCGGCGGGACGCACATCAGCGCGTGCCGCCTCTGTCCGGTGAGCCGTGGAACAGGCCGTCCCGGGCGGGCCCGCGTCGGCGCGTGCCGTGTCCGTCCGGGTCCCCGGCCGCTGTCCGGTGGTGGCCGGGCCGCGCTCGCTTGGCGTGCCGCTGTCCGGTGCCGTCCGGCGCGGCGGGGGGCTCTTGCCCGGTCCGTCGAGGACGGTGCGAGCGGCCCAGCTGGGGACGTGCGCGGGGCCGTGACCGTCGGATCCGCTGCGGCAGCGGACCGGCCGGGCGGCCGGGTGCCGCCCCTCGGGAGGCGTGGCGGCGCGTCGTGCGGCGCCCGCCCAGTGACCCGGCAGGCGGGCCTCCGCGGGGCGGGCGAACGGCCGGGGCGGTTCCTCTCCGCTGCCGCTCCCCGCGCCGGGCCCGGTGGCACCGGCCGGGTGGCGGGAGATCAGCTCCAGGTAGATCCCCCGGAAGGCCTCCACGTTCTGCCGGACGGTGAACAGTTCGAGGGCACGCGCTCTGGCGGCGGCACCCAGCCGCGCGGCCCGTGCGGGGTCGCCCAGCAGCGCGGTGCAGGCTTGGGCGAGGGCGCGGGGCTCGCCGGCGGGGACGATCAGGCCGGTGCCGCCGACGACCTCGCGGACCGCGCCCGCATCGGTGGAGACCACGGCACGGCCGCAGAACATCGCTTCCACAAGGGCGCTGGGGAAGCCTTCGACGGTGCTGGAGAGGACGACCACGTCCGCGTCGGCGTACGCGTCCGCGAGGGCGGGCCCCGCGGGGGTGCCGACTTGTTCGAAAGTGACGGCCGCGCGGCCGTCGCCGCCGGGAGGGCACAGCCGTGCGGCCAGCGCCCGGCAGAGTGCGGAATGCTCCTCGTGCTGTTCGTCCTGTCCGCCGTTTTCCGGTCCGCCGTCGTCGTCCTCCCGTGTGCCGGTCTCGACGATGCGCAGCCGCGCGCCGGGAACCGTCTCGCGGACCCGGGCGAAGGCGTGCAGCAGGGTGCGCAGGTCTTTCCGCGGGCTGATCCTCCCTGCGGCCCACAGCAGGGTGGGCGGTCCCGGCGGGTGCGGTCCCTCCTGCGGCAGCAGACGGCTGGCCGGCTCCCCGACGGCGTCGAAGGGAGCGGGGTCCATACCGGGGTGGACGGTGCGCAGCCGGTCGCGGGGGGCACCGCACCGTTCCTGCCAGCGGCGGGCGTGGCCGTCCCCGGGGGTGATCAGCTGCGCCCGGGTGTACGCCTCGTGGGCGAGCAGCCGTTGGAAGGAGCCGAGGAGGGCGCGTACGGGGGCGCCCGAGACACCGCGGGCGACGGCGCCCGCGCCGGGGGCGGCGCCCGCCAGGTAGTGCTCGCGCAGCCGCACGCCGTACTCGGTGAGCAGCAGCGGTACGCCGAAGAAGTGGGCGGCGAGCAGTCCGGGCAGGGCGGCGGGCCCGGCACCGACGGCGTGGCACAGGTCGGCAGCGGCCAGACCGCCCTCCCGGCCTGCCCGGCCCGCCCCGCCCTTCCGGTCGCTCGGTGCGTACCAGTCGAGGGAAAGGGGGCGCAGCGCGCGCTCCAGCCGTTCGGTGACGGCGAGCAGGTCGGGAACCTGTACGGCGTGCGCGGCGCGGAGCGCGCCCGGTGCGCGGCAGGCGGATTCCAGGATGCGGACGGCCTGCTCGGAGCGGAGGGCGGTGGCCAGTCCGCCGCGCTCGGCCGCCAGTTCGGCGAGCCCGTACAGACCTGCGGCGAAACGGTCCGCCTGCGAGGTGGAGCGGCCGTCGCCCCCGCCGTCCCGGAACCGTCCGTCCGGCTCGGCCGACCGGTGGCCGCCCACCGCGTACAGCCGGTCCGCACCGCGTACGGCCGGGTGGGCGCCGTCACCGTGGGGCGGGGGCGGGCAGGCGGTGCGGGGCGGGGCCGGGGTACCGCGTACCGTGCCGGGGGCGGCCGGCGCGGTGTCCGGCGTGCACAAGGCAGTGGCGAGTGCCGCGAAGTGTTCGGCGAAGCGCCGCCGGTCACGTCGCCCGTAGCCGCCGGTTCCGGTACCCGGGCCGGGTCCCCACAGCGGTGCGGTGCGCACGCGGAGCACATTGGGGGGCAGCTGCCACCAGCCGGACTGTTCCTGGCGGGCGCTGCGGCTGAGGGCGTGGACGGTGAACTCGTGGCCGGGCAGCCCCCGCAGCAGGCGGTCGCACCACAGCGCGGACTCACCCCGCAGATAGGGGTAACCACCCTCCGTAAGCAGTGCGATGCGCACGCGCGCACCCCCGATCCGTCTCGCGGCGTGCCGCCGGCCCGGGAGGGCTCGGCAGCGGGACGCGGACGACGCTATGCGCGCCCCCGTCGCGCGGTGGACGGTTGTCCGTCACACCACCGGAAGGGGTGAACAGCCGTGACTTTCCAAGCTCTTGCGCGTTTCAGCCGACCGCCTCACCGGTCACCGGTGTCACGGGCGCCACGTAAGCCACCGCGGCCACGCGGTCGGAGGGCTAGCCGCGCGGGTGCGGCCAGGCGTTGGGACGGCACGTCTTGCCGTCCGTGGTGAGGTACTTGGTCTGCTGCATCATCACCGGGGCGAGCTTGCCGTCACCCGGGCAGCCGACGTGGCCGTGGCCGAGCCGGTGGCCGACCTCGTGGTTGATGAGCATCTGCCGGTAGGCGTGCATCTGGCCGTCGCCGTAGGTCTCGGCGCCGCGGGCCCAGCGGTAGCCGTTGATCATGACGCGTTCGGTGGCCGCCGAGTCGCAGGACACCTTCTCCTGGCTGGTGTCCAGCCCCGACTTGGCACACCACACGTCGGTGGTGTGCGGGGAGGCCAGCGTGATGACGAAGTCGTGCTCGCCCGAGGAGACCCGCTCGAAGCTGCGCTCGCCGTCGTGGGCCCAGCTGCGCTTGTCGTTGAGCGTCTTCTGTACCGCCTCGGCGAACAGCTCACCGTCCAGGGGGAGGCCCTTTTCGATGTCCACGCGGTAGCGGATCGGCTTCCCCTTGGCCGGGCCGTCGTCGTGGCCGGGCACGGTGGTGAACTTCCCGGAACCCTTGAGGTCGTCCGCCAGCGGGTAGACGTGCGCCATCTTCGCGTTGTAGGAGCCGGGCTCGTGCCCCGGCGTGGGACGCGTCCCCCGGTCGGCCCGCTCCGCGTCGGCCCCGGTCGCGGGCGCGGCGGCGCGTTTGCCGGTGCTCAGCCCGCGGTCCGACCGGCCGGCGCCGTGCTTCCCGTCCGCGACCTGCGCGGCGACGACGACGGCCAGGACGGTGGTGATGGCCGCGGCGGCGATACCGGTGTACGTGCGGGCCCGGCTGCCGTGCCGCTGCCCACGCGCCCCGCCGGCGGCGCGGCGGCCCGGCGGCTCGGACTCCCCGGCACCGCCGCGCCGCCGTCCGGGCGGGCCGGCCTCACCGGCGGAACCGGGCGCGGGGACGGTGCCCGGAGCGTCCGCCGGCTGCGCCGGTGCGGTGCCGCCGGGTGCGGAGGCGTCCTGTTCGAAGGCGTCGAGGTACTCCTGGCGGGGGCCCGCCGTGCGGCTGCGCCGGCCGGGGATGTGGGGGTGAGTGGGGACCTGCGGCGGGGCGTAGCCGTAGCCGGCGCCGGGCGGCCGGCCGCCCGGCTCGCCGAGCTGCGGGTGCCCGCCGCGGGCGGGTTCGTCCACCTGACCGGGAGCGCCGTGCGCGGGGGTGCCGTGCGCGGGAACGCCGTGTGCCGGGATGCCGTGCGCCGGGGTGCCGTACGGGCCGGGTGCGGCGCCGCCGGGGCCCGGCTGCCCCGGTGCGGGACGGGCCGGGGCGTGCTGGGGCGGCACACCGTGCTCCCACGCACCGGTCACGCCCTGCTGCCCCTGCGGGTCCGCGGGGCGGGGGCGGGCTTGGGCGGGCTGGTCGGCGTGCGGGGAGGGCTTCGGTATTCCGGAGCGCTCCTGGCCGCGTGTACCGGCCTTGCCCTTACGGCTGTGGCGTCCCACTGATCACCTTTCGGAGTTGCCGGGGCCCTGTTCTTCGGCGCCGGCGGAGGGGCTGTCGGAATGCCGGATCGCCCTGGCTGCGTCACCGATCAGGTCGCGGACGCCCCCCGCGACGATCTCGGGGTACTCCATCATGGCGACGTGACCGGCGTCCGGGAGGGCCAGCAGCCTGGAGTCACGGAACGCGGCGGAGGCGCGCCGGGCCATCCGGAAGGCGACCAGCTGGTCGCGCCCTCCGTATATCAGCAGCGTGGGCGCCAGCACCCGCTCGGCCTGTCGCCACAGTGCGTGCTGGCCACCCAGGGTATAGGCGTCCACGAGGCCGCGGGTCGAGCGGACCATGGCATCCCAGAAGTAGGGGAGCCGCAGCCGCCGGGCGTACTCCTCGGCGGCTTCGGCGAAGTCCTGCGGGGCCACCCGCGTGGGATCGCCGTAGCACAGCCCCAGGACGCCGCCGGTGCGCTGTTCGGGCGTCCAGTCGCGGGTGAGCCAGCAGAAGAGGGAGGCGACGCCGGGGACGGCCAGCAGGGCGGTCGGCCAGGCGGTGCGCTGCGGCGGGATCTCCGGCAGCGCGGGCGAGATCAGCGTGAGGGTCCGTACGAGGTCGGGCCGTACGGCGGCCACGCGGGTGGCGACGGCGCCGCCCAGGGAGTTGCCGAGCAGATGCACCGGGCCGCGGCGGGCGGCGTCCAGGTAGGCGATGACGGCGCGGGCGTGCCCGGAGACGGAGTAGTCGCCGCTGTCCGGCGGCGGGGAGTCGCCGAACCCGGGCAGGTCGATCGCCTCGCCGTCCACGTCCCCGGCCAGCTCGCGCAGGAGAGCCGACCAGTTGAGGGAGGATCCGCCGAGGCCGTGCACGCACAGGGCGGGGGTCCGCTCGCCGGCGGCGTCCCGGCGCAGCCCCCGTACCGCCACCGTCATCCCCGGGAGGGTGACCGCGTGGAGCGTCTCCCCCTCGCCGACGCGGGACCGCGGCGGGCTCGCGGGGAACGCCGCGGCGGAGGCCGCCCCGGAACGGGTTCCCGGCTGCTCGGTGGAGGACATGGGGCAATGTTACGAGACGATCACACGCTCCCTCACGTGTTCACCGTCACGTGGGAAGCACACTGGGGTACAGGAGGTTCTCCCGGGCTCACACAGGGCGCGCACATCACCGGTGTGCATGCGGCGTGCGACCCGGGTGACCCGCCCGTAGTCTCGATGAGGAGGGCCCGCCCGACGGGCCCCGCCTGGAAAGGGGAGCCGGCATGCCTGTCGACCCGACCGACCCGGAGACCTTCGAGGACGCGTACGACGCGTACGAGGAGGAGCCCCCGGGGACGGAGAGTCCGGAGGCCGCG
The DNA here is from genome assembly GCF_000725885.1 of Streptomyces albus subsp. albus. Lineage (GTDB taxonomy): Bacteria > Actinomycetota > Actinomycetes > Streptomycetales > Streptomycetaceae > Streptomyces > Streptomyces albus. Next base: position 63,624 of record NZ_JODR01000029.1, read on the forward strand.
GAGGCCGATGCCGCGGAACAGCAGGCCGATCTGCTGCACCAGCGCGACGAGCCGCTCATCTCGGGCGGCTTCAGGGAGGTCGATCCGGCCGACGCCGCCGAGCAGGCACGCGTGGTGGAGCTGAATGAGGACGAGTACCGATAAAGCACCCACCAGGCCCGGTCGGCGGGAGAAATTCCGGGGCCCGCGAAGCTCACACTCCCGTTACCGAAAAGTACGATGGCGGCGCAGCGCAGCTCGCGCTCAGGAACATTCAGGGAGGCGGCGTGACAGCCATCGAGCAGACCGAAGCGCGCCCGCGTGGCACGCGTCTGCCCCGCCGGGCCCGACGTAACCAATTGCTGGGCGCAGCTCAGGAGGTCTTCGTCGCGCAGGGCTACCACGCAGCGGCGATGGACGACATCGCCGACCGTGCCGGTGTCAGCAAACCGGTGCTCTACCAGCACTTTCCGGGGAAGCTGGAGCTGTACCTCGCGCTTCTCGACCAGCACTGCGACGCACTGCTCCAGGCGGTGCGGGCGGCGCTGGAGTCCACCACGGACAACAAGCAGCGGGTGGCGGCCACCATGGACGCCTACTTCGGCTTCGTGGAGGACGAGGGCGGCGCGTTCAGACTGGTGTTCGAGTCGGATCTGACGAACGAGCCCGCGGTGCGCGAGCGCGTGGACAAGGTGAGCCTGGACTGCGCCGAGGCGGTCAGCGAGGTCATCGCCGAGGACACCAAGCTCCCCCAGGAGCAGTCCATGCTGCTCGCGGTGGGCCTGTGCGGTATGGCACAGATCACCGCGCGTTACTGGCTGGGCGCCGGCCAGAAGATCCCGCGGGACGCCGCCGCCAAGTTGATCTCCTCGCTCTCCTGGCGCGGAATCGCCGGGTTCCCGATGCAGTAGGCCGGGGGCCCGCCCGCCGGGGAGGCACTCTCCCGCAGCTCACGGGGGCGCGGTTGTTCGCTGCAGGCGTGCGACCGCGCCCCCTCGCCGTGCCCGCCGAGGGCTAGGGTTGCTCCCGTACGGCGCGGCTGACCGCGCACCGCGCCCCGGGCATCCGCACGGGGATACCAGGACCGTCGGAGGGACATAGCCGTGGAGGTCAAGATCGGCGTGCAGCACGCGCCTCGCGAGATCGTCATGGAGAGCAAGCAGACTCCTGACGAGGTCGAGAGCACGGTGGCCGCGGCACTGGAGAAGGGCTCCGGGCTGCTCAGCCTCGCGGACGAGCACGGCCGGAAGATCCTGGTGCCGGCGGACCGCATCGCCTACATCGAGATCGGGGAGCCGTCGGGCCGCAAGGTGGGCTTCGGGGCCATCTGAACCGGCCCGCGACCCCGAGCGCGTACGGGCACGTGGAGGTGCCCGCACGGCCGCGCACGGCGCACGGGCAGGCGCACGGGCCGCCCCCCGCTGTGACAGGGAACGGCGCCCGCGGGATTGATCCCGCGGGCGCCGTTTCGACGTCCCTGCCCAGGGGGAGGACGGGAACGACCGCGACAGCGATCACGTCACCGTCCATCCCGGGGAGGTCTCATGATCTGGGAGGCACTCGGCTCCGCAGCCATCGGACTCGCGCTCGCGCTCGCCGCGACCAGGCGGTTCCCCGAGCGGCTTCCCGACCGGCGACTCGTCCTGGCCACGGGTCCGGTCGCCGCTCTCGTGGGCGGGCTGATCACCCGGATCGTGCTCGGCTCCGGCCATCTGCCCGTGGCGCTCTGCGTCGCGCTGGGCGTCAGCACGGCCCTGCTCTCACTGCTGCTGCGGGACGCCCCGGAGCGCAGGCAGTGGCGCAGGGACACGCTGCGCACCACCCCCGCCCCGCGAAGCGCTCCCTTCGCACCCGAGGCAGGACTCAGGCGGCAAGCCCCAGCGCGGCCATCCGCTTCGTATGGGCCTCGGTGATCCGCGAGAACATCTTGCCGACCTCCGCGAGGTCGAAGCCGTCCGCCACCCCGCCGACCAGCATCGTGGACAGCGCGTCCCGCTCCGCCACCACCCGCTGGGCCTGGGAGAGCGCCTCCCCCATCAGCCGCCGCGCCCACAGGGCCAGCCGCCCGCCCACCCGCGGATCGGCCTCGATGGCGGCCCGCACCTTCTCCACCGCGAAGCTGGAGTGCCCGGTGTCGGCCAGCACGCTCAGCACCAGATCACGGGTGTCGGTGTCCAGCCGGGTGGCCACCTCACGGTAGAAGTCGGAGGCGATCGAATCCCCGACGTACGCCTTGATCAGGCCCTCCAGCCAGTCGGAGGGGGCCGTCAGCCGGTGGAACTCGTCCAGCGGTGCGGCGAACGGCTCCATCGCGGCCGTGGGGTCCTCGTCGATCCGGGCCAGCCGCTGCCGCAGCTTCTCGAAGTGGCCGAACTCGGCCGATGCCATCGAGGCCAGCTCGGCCTTGTCCGCGAGGGAGGGCGCCAGTTTGGCGTCCTCGGCGAGCCGCTCGAAGGCCGCCAGCTCGCCGTAGGCCAGCGCCCCCAGCAGGTCCACGACCGCGGCCCGGTACGTGGGCTCGGCGGCGGCCTGCTCCCAGTTCTGGGTGGCGATCGAGGTGGCGGGGGGCTGCTCGGAACCGTCGGCGGTCTTCTCAGGCGTCTCCATACCCGGCACGATAGCCCGCAACCGCAGGTCGCAAAGCCCCCCGCCCGGTCCCGCAGACCGCCCCGGCAACCCCACTCAGCTCGTACACAACGCTCGCCCCGGTACAGGTGCGCGGTTTCGCGGTACAGTGATAAGGGTCCACTGGATGAGGTGGACTCACTGCATGCATGAAATGCGGATGCCCGGTCGGTGGCCCGATCGGCTCCGACCTGACAGCCCTCCGCCGGCCCGTGCTCCCCGCGCGGACCGCGCTGAGAGGGACCGCTCGCGCAAGTGAGGCGCTTGAGCGGGAGCCAGTGGTCCCGCGCCACCGGGCGGGCCGATGCCACGGCCGCCTGGCGCGGTAGATCCTCTCCTCGCTCCGCTGGACCGTCCCGACACCGGGCCGGCCGGACGCCGTAGCCGCACTCGTGCGTCACACAGAAGAGGCAAGCACCCTGTCCACCACGTTCAGAGATCTGGGGATCCTCCCCGAGACAGCCGAGGCCCTCGAAGCCGTCGGCATCACGTCCCCGTTCCCGATCCAGGAGATGACGCTCCCGGTCGCCCTGGCCGGCACCGATGTCATCGGCCAGGCCAAGACCGGTACCGGCAAGACGCTGGGCTTCGGCCTGCCGCTGCTGGACTCCGTGACCGTCCCCGCCGACGTCGAGCTGGGCCGGGCCACTCCCGAACAGCTGTCCGACGCCCCGCAGGCCCTGGTCGTCGTCCCGACCCGTGAGCTGTGCCAGCAGGTGACCAACGACCTGCTCACCGCCGGCAAGGTCCGCAATGTGCGGGTCCTGTCGATCTACGGCGGCCGTGCGTACGAGCCGCAGGTCGAGGCGCTCAACAAGGGCGTCGACGTGGTCGTCGGCACGCCCGGCCGGCTGCTGGACCTGGCGGGCCAGAAGAAGCTGCGGCTCTCCCAGATCCGCACCCTCGTCCTCGACGAGGCCGACGAGATGCTCGACCTGGGCTTCCTGCCGGACGTCGAGAAGATCATCGAGATGCTGCCGACCCGGCGGCAGACGATGCTCTTCTCCGCGACCATGCCCGGCCAGGTCATCTCCCTGGCCCGCCGCTACATGAGCCAGCCCACGCACATCCGTGCCACCGCGCCGGACGACGAGGGCCAGACGGTGGCGAACACCACACAGCACGTCTTCCGTGCCCACTCCCTCGACAAGCCGGAGATGGTCGCGCGGATCCTCCAGGCCGAGGGCCGGGGACTCGCGATGATCTTCTGCCGTACGAAGCGCACGGCGGCGGACGTCGCCGAGCAGCTGACGCGGCGCGGCTTCGCCGCCGGCGCCGTCCACGGCGACCTCGGCCAGGGGGCGCGCGAGCAGGCGCTGCGCGCCTTCCGGAACGGCAAGGTCGATGTGCTGGTGTGCACGGACGTCGCCGCGCGCGGCATCGACGTCGACAACGTCACCCACGTGATCAACTACCAGACGCCGGAGGACGAGAAGACCTACCTCCACCGCATCGGCCGCACCGGCCGCGCGGGCGCCTCCGGTACCGCCGTCACGCTGGTCGACTGGGACGACATCCCGCGCTGGCAGCTGATCAACAAGGCGCTGGAGCTGGACTTCAACGACCCCGAGGAGACCTACTCCACCTCGCCGCACCTCTACGAGGCGCTGAAGATCCCCAAGGAGGCCAAGGGCATCCTGCCGCGTGCCGAGCGCACCCGGGCGGGGCTCGCCGCCGAGGAGATCGAGGACCTGGGCGAGACGGGTGGCCGCTCCCGCGGCCGGTCCGGCCGCTCCGAGGCGCCCGCCGAGCGCACCCGCCCGGCGCGCAAGCCGCGCCAGCGGCGGCGCACTCGCGGCGCCCTGCGCCCCGAGGGCACCGAGGAGGCCCGGACCGACGGCGGCACGGCCGCCGAGGCCGTCGCCACCGCCGAGGGCGCCCAGGGCGGCGAAGCGGCAGGCGAGGGCACGGCGCCCCGCAAGCCCCGCCGCCGGCGCACCCGCACCCGGGCCGGCGCCACCGCCTCCGGCGCGGCTGCCTCCGGTTCCGCCGAGGCGCCCGCCACCAAGCAGGCGGAGGGCGGCACCGACGGCGAGGGCGCCCGCAAGCCCCGCCGCCGCACCCGCACCCGCCGGACGGCCACCACCGCGGAGCAGCCCTCCACGGAGAGCTGACCCCACCACGCAAGCGAACGGCCGGTGACCCTGTGCAGGGTCACCGGCCGTTCGCGTACCCGGCCCGGGGTGGGGGCCGCCCCGGCACGGGGCCGTCCCGCGGGGTGGTGCCGGCGCCCGGCACGGAGACTGTCTTGCCGGACGCCACCGCCCCGGCACGGCCACCGCCCCGGTACAGGGGTCGCCTCACCGAGCGCCACCGATCCCCGGCACGGAGACCGCCCGCCGGACGCCGCTGGCCCCCGGGGCGGGGACCGCCCCCTGCCGGACGCCACCGCTCAAGCACGAGAGCCGCCCCCGCACGAAGACCGCCCCGCTGAGTGCCGTCGGTCCCCGGCACGGGAAGTGGCTTGCCCGACGCCATCACCCCCGGCACACGGGCCAGCCGGACGCCGCCGGGCCCGGCAAGGGGAATCCCGGCAAGGGGCAGCCGCCCCACCGGATGCCACTCCCCCAGCACGACGGGGACCGCCCGGCAGGGGAGGCGCCCCGGGGCGGCTCTGCGGTGAGGGGCGGCGGTTCTCCTGCGGAGGGGGCGGCGCGGGCTTTCCAACGGTGTGGCGGCGGACAGGGTTCCGGGGGTGAGGGCGGGTCCGGCGGGGCGTGGCGGGGCGGGTAGCTTCCTCGCATGAGCAAGCCGCCGTTCCTCACGCTGCCCGACGGCGTACGGGCCCACCGTCTGGTCACCTCACGCGGTCGGTTCGCGGTGCACGACACCGGAGGCGGGGCCGCGGGGACGGCCCTGCTGCTGCCGGGGTTCACCGGCAGCAAGGAGGACTTCATCGGACTGCTGGCACCACTGGCCGCGGCGGGGCTGCGGGTGGTCGCGGTGGACGGCCGGGGCCAGTTCGAGACGGGGGGACCGCGCGAGGAGAGCGCCTACCACCTCACGGAGCTGGCCCGGGACGTGCACGCGGTGGCCGCGGCGCTGGACGCCGGGGCCGGCACACCGGGCGGTGTCCACCTGCTGGGGCACTCGCTGGGCGGGCTCGTCGCCCGTACCGCCGTGCTGCAGGACGCGGCGCCGTTCGCCTCGCTGACGCTGATGAGCAGCGGCCCCGGCGCCGTCTCCGACTCCCAGCAGGAACGGGTGCGGCTGCTGCTCGGGGCGATGGAGACGATGAGCCTGGCCGCCATCTGGGAGGTCATGCAGCAGCTGGACCAGTCGGTGGGCTCCGCGGGGCAGGCGCCCTACTCGCCGCAGGAGGCGGCGGAGACCTCCGCGGCGATGGAGGAGTTCCTGCGCCGCCGCTGGCTGAGCAATGTGCCCGAGCAGCTCACGGTCACGGGGCGGCATCTGCTGAGCGAACCGGACCGGGTGGCCGAGCTGGCCGCGCTGCCGCTGCCGTTCCATGTGGTCTCCGGGTCCGAGGACGACGCCTGGCCGGTGCCCTGGCTGGACGCGATGGCCCGGCGGCTGGGGGCGCGGCGGACGGTGGTGCCGGGCACGGGCCACTCCCCCAACGCCGAGCGCCCCGGGGCGACGGCCGAGGCCCTCGCCGCTTTCTGGCTCAGCCTTTGCCCTGGATGAACTGGGTGATGCCGCCCGCTATCTGCTGGACGGCGATGGCGGACAGCAGCATCCCCGACAGCCTGGTCACCAGGACGACTCCGCCGTCCTTGATCACGCGGATGATCAGCAGCGAATAGCGCATCACCAGCCAGAGCACCAGGTGCATGGCGACGATGGCGCTCCAGACCGCCGCCTGCCCGCCGAGACCGTCCGCGTGCTGCACGGCCAGGATGACGGAGACGATGGCGCCCGGCCCGGCCAGCAGGGGCATGCCCAGCGGGACGAGGGCGACGTTGACGTCCTTGGTCTGGGTCGGCTCGTCGGACTTCCCGGTGAGCAGGTCGAGCGCCACCAGCAGGAGCAGCAGTCCGCCGGCGACCATCAGCGCGGGGATGGAGACGTGGACGTAGTCGAGGATCTGCTTGCCGCAGATGCCGAACAGAGTGATCACCCCGAACGCGACCGCCGCGGCCTGCCAGGCCATCCGGCGCTGCACCTTCACCGGCCGGCCGGAGGTGAGGCCCAGGAAGATCGGCGTGATGCCGGGCGGGTCCATGATGACGAACAGGGTGAGGAAGACGGAGCCGAAGAGAGCGAAGTCGAACACGGTGGTGCCTGTGCCTTGCTGGTGCTGGATGGATTTCGGACGTGCCGCCGGGCGGCTGGTTCGGGACCCGGGGGCCGGGTCGTGGAGGGGTTCGGGGGCCGGGCTCGTGAGGCGGGCTCGCCGGGACGGGTGGGGACAAGTCCTCATTCGTCCGGGGCACGGCGGCCCCGGACGGGGCACGGCCGCCCCGCTCGCCGCGTGGTGAGCCCGCGCGGGGCTTGAGGACGGGCCGCGCCGCACGCCGGCGGGTCACGGGGCCGGGCGGCTGCCGGTGGGGCGGCCGGGGCGGGATGCCGGACCGCGGGCGGGGCCTGGCCGCCGGGCTCGGCGTCTCGGCCCGGGTGCGGGACGGCGCGCGTGGCCGGGGCGCGGACGGGTCAGGCCAGCCGCGGGCGGCCGGGGCCGTTCGCCCGGAGCGCGCCCCAGGGGGCCGCAGGTGCCGGTGGGGCGGGGTGCGGCGCCGGGTCAGCCCGTGACGGGGCGGGCGCCTGAGCCGCGTGCGGCGATCTCGGCGTAGACGTCGGGCGCCGTGGTGTGGTCACCGAGGGCGACGGTCTTGCGGGTGCCGTGGTAGTCGCTGGAGCCGGTGGCCAGCAGGCCGAGGTCGGCGGCCAGTCCGTGCAGCCGCTCGCGGGTGGCGGGGTCGTGGTCGGCGTGGTCGGCCTCGACGCCGTCGAGCCCGGCGGCGGCCAGCTCGGCGATGGTGTTCTCGGAGACGCAGCGACCGCGCTTGACGGCGAGCGGGTGTGCGAAGACGGCGACACCGCCCGCGCCCTTGATCAGCCGCAGCGCGTCGAAGGGGTCCAGCTCGTGCTTGCCGACGTAGGCGCGTCCGTCGTTGGCGATCCACTCGGGGGTGAAGGCGTCGGAGACCGTCTCGATCACCCCGCTCTCGACCATGGCCGCGGCGATGTGCGGGCGGCCCACGACACCGTCCCCGGCGATCCGCGCCACCTGCTCCCAGCTGACGGGGACGCCCAGCTCGCGGAGTCTGGTCACGATGGCGCGGGCGCGGGGCACCCGGTCGTCGCGGACCAGTTCGCGTTCGCGGGCGAGTTCGGGCTCGTCCGGGTCGAACAGGTAGGCGAGCATGTGGAGGCTGGTGTCGCCCAGCCGGCAGGAGAGTTCGGCGCCGGTGACGAGGGTCAGCCCGGCGGGCAGCGCGGCGAGGGCTTCCGGGTGTCCGGCCACGGTGTCGTGATCGGTGAGCGCCACCACGTCCAGACCGGCCGCCGCGGCGTTGCGTACGAGCTGGGCCGGGGTGTCGGTGCCGTCGGAGGCGGTGGAGTGGGTGTGCAGGTCGATGCGCACGTCGACGGGCTCCGGGAGGTGGACGGCGGGGGTGTGGCGGGCTCATGGCGAGCGCCGTCCAGGATAGCCGTACCGTCCGATGATCCTTCCCCGGCCGAGGCCCCCCGCCCCGGCGGCAGCAGACGGCCGGACGAGCAGGTACGGCACCCGGCGGACAGGCGCACGGCGCACCAGGCGGGCAGACGCACGGCAACCCGGCGGGCAGGTGAACGGCACACCCGGCGGGCCGGTGCGCGCCGCCACCGGCTACCGGTATCCCGGTGGCGGCGCGCGGCGGTCAGGAGATCAGCCGGGGCGAGAGGGCGCCGCAGGGCACCAGGTCGATCTCGGCGCCGGCGTCGCGCAGATCGGTCAGCACCAGTTCGTCGTGGAGGAGCAGTCCGGATTCCTGGGGCCAGGCGATCGCCCACAGCCACAGTCCGCACGCCTCGCCCGCGAAGACGGCGCGGTCCTCGGGGGCGTCCTCGACCTGCCAGAGCGGGGTGGGGTGGCCGGCGGCGAGGATCTTGGCCTGTGGTGGTCTGTCCGCGCGGACGGCGGGTCCGGGGTCGGGGCCGGCGATACCGGCGTAGCGGGCGCCGAGTCCGACGCCGAGTTCCTCGGCGATCAGCAGGAGTTCACCGGGGCCGCCGAGCGGCGCGGGACCGGAGCAGGCGACGGCGGTGGCCCGGCCGCCGCTGCGGTCGTCGCCCGCGCAGGCCACGCCGGTGAACAGCCAGCCCACGGGGAGCGGCCACGGCATCCACACGGGCACCCGGGCGCGGCCCACGACGACGGCCAGGGCGTCGACACTGGGCGGGAGGACCGGCTGGAGCGGGTGCACGGCACCGTGCTCACCGCACTGCCAGGTGTCGGCGAAGAGACCGGGCGCCCGGACCCGGCTACCGCACTTCGGGCAACTGGGTTCGCCCCTCATGGGCCCTAACGCTCCTACCGGGTCGGCGTCCCGTCAAGGACGGTCCCCCAGTCGAATCCAAGGCCCTGACGCCACTCTGTGTGAGGTTCCCAGGTAGCGAGGTGACTATCGGCTGATCATATAGCTGTGGGTTGCACTAATTAGCCTCTCTAACTTATTGTCTGCATACACCAATCAATTCCACAGCGCGCAGACAACCCGGTTAGGAGCCGCAGGCATGAGTGGTGATCCGTTCGACGAGGGCGGCGGCAGCATCCTCCGCCAGCCCAAGGCCGTCTGGGCCACGGCGGGCGCCTCCGTCGTCGCCTTCATGGGCATCGGCCTGGTCGACCCGATCCTCCCCTCGATCGCGAAGGGGCTGCGGGCCACCCCGAGCCAGGTCTCCCTGCTGTTCACCTCCTACTTCCTGATCACCGCCGTGGCCATGCTCGTCACCGGCTTCGTCTCCAGCCGGATCGGCGGACGCAAGACGCTGCTGGCCGGCCTCGCCCTCGTGGTGGTCTTCGCCGCCCTCTCCGGCAGCTCCGACTCCGTCGGCCAGCTGGTCGGCTTCCGGGCGGGCTGGGGACTGGGCAACGCGCTGTTCGTCTCCACCGCGCTCGCGGTGATCGTCGGCGCCGCGGCGGGCGGCAGCGCGGCGGCCATCCTGCTGTACGAGTCGGCCCTCGGCCTCGGCATGGCCTGCGGACCGCTGCTGGGCGCTTTGCTCGGAGACGCCAGCTGGCGGTTCCCCTTCTTCGGCACCGCCGCCTTGATGGCCATCGGCTTCCTGGCCATCACCGCGTTCCTCAAGGAGCAGCCCAAGCCGGCGCGGAAGACCTCGCTGCTCGACCCGGTCAGGGCACTGGGACACGGCGGGCTCGCCTCGGCGGCCGTCTCGGCGTTCTTCTACAACTACGCCTTCTTCACCGTGCTGGCCTTCACGCCGTTCGTGCTGAACATGTCGCCCTACCGTTCCGGTGCCGTCTTCTTCGCCTGGGGCGTGCTGCTGGCCGTCTTCTCCGTGCTGATCGCGCCACGGCTCCAGGAACGTTTCGGCTCACTGCGGGTGCTGGGCGGCTCCCTGGTGCTGATGGCCGCCGACCTGCTGGTCCTGGGCTACGGCAACCACACGACGGCCGTCGTGTGCACGGTGCTGTCCGGTGCCTTCATCGGGCTCAACAACACCGTCTACACCGAACTGGCGCTGGGGGTCTCGGACGCGCCGCGGCCGGTGGCCAGCGCGGGCTACAACTTCGTGCGGTGGTTCGCCGCTGCGGCGGCGCCCTTCCTGGCGCCGAAGATCGAGGAGTGGACCGACATCCACATCCCGTTCGTGGTCGCGGCCTGCGCGGCGCTCGCCGGAGCCGCCGTCGTGGCCGCCCGCCGCAAGAGCCTCGTCATGGAGGCGGAGGAGCTGCGCGAGGAGCGGGCCGAGCCGGCGCCCGCGGGCTCGGCGACGGCGTAGCACCCGGGAGGTCCGCGCAGCACACCCTGTGGGGGTCAGTCCCCCAGGGGGACCGCGTTGCGCAGGGGGTCGCGCAGGTCCGTCTCGTGCCGCAGCCAGCGCTCGCGCAGCGCCTCCGCGCCGTGGACGCGCTTCCACGCCGCCTCGGCCGGCGTCATGGGCAGCAGCGGCAGGAAGCGGACCGGCTCGCGCGGCGGGTCGAGCGGCAGATCCTCCACCAGTCCGCCCGGCTCGGCCACCAGGACGGAGGTGAACGGCGCCCCGGGCCACAGCGGTTCGCCGGTGTCCAAGGAGGCGCCGGGAGCGACGACGACGCCCTCGACCTGCGGGGAGGCGGCGAGCACGGCGAGGGGGCGGAGCACCTTGTCGGTGTCGGCGAGGCCCGCCCGTACCGTCAGCAGCAGTTCGGCGCGCGGACCCCGTTCGGGGTCGGCCAGTGCCTGGGCCGGGTCGGTCATCGGTGCGGCGGACATACCGAGGGTGGCGTATCGCACAGTCCGGGCCTCGGCGTCCACGAAACGCAGTACCTCGATGCGTTCGGTCCCCAGGAAAGTGACCGAGGCGCGGGCGTCGGGCTCGCCGAAGGCCCAGCGCAGCCGGGCATCGACCAGGGTGAGGACGTCGTTCATCCGGCGAGCATAGTGCGCGGCCCGCACACCCGGACGGGCGGCTCCGCGGGGTGCCCGGGCGGTCCGGAGGGCGGGCGGCGGCACGCGGCAGGCACCCACAGTGCTAACGTGGGCTGCCGGTCAAGGCGTGTACACATCGTCCCCCACAGGGGCCCGGCCGGAGGAGGTGGGACTGACATGGATCCGAGTCGACCGTGCAGTACCAGCCGCTCTTCCGCCCCGGCAGCGATCGCGCCGTACCGGCCCTGATCCCCTCGCGGCCACGAGGCGTGCATCCCCAGAACTGAGGTTTCCGCTCCTTTCCGGGTACGCATGGCGGAAGAGCGCCCGCGTTCGCATTTTCGCTCAGTAACGCACTGTTTCCGTCTGTCAGCGAATGTCGTCGTCGTGGCCCGCGTGTGGTGCCCGCTTTGCGGACCTCCGGGCAGGTGTCCGTAGGCCCCCGTTCCGGGCAGTACACCATTCCGGCCACCGGTGCGACGGCATGGCACGGCACCGTGGAGGGCCTCATGTCGATGATCCGAGAGCTGCGCGCCGCTGTCCGTCCGGCACTGCGCAGGGACAACCGTTCCGGCTACGGCAGCGGCGGTTTCACCGGAGTGGACCGGGCGACCAGCAGCGCCGTGGTGGACTGCGCCGCCTACCTGGACGGCCGCCGGCACCCCGAACCGCTCTCCCCCGCCGACGCGCTGCGCACCGTGCGCTCGGCCGAGGGGCAGGAACGCGACGGCTTCGTGTGGATCGGACTGCACGAGCCGACCGAGGAGGAGTTCTCCGGGATCGCCCAGGAGTACGGGCTCCACCCGCTGGCCGTGGAGGACGCGGTGCACGCGCACCAGCGTCCGAAGCTGGAGCGGTACGACGAGAGCCTGTTCACCGTCTTCAAGACGATCCACTACGTCGAGCACGCCGAACTGACCGCAACCAGCGAGGTGGTGGAGACCGGCGAGGTGATGTGCTTCACCGGCCGGGACTACATCATCACCGTCCGGCACGGCGGGCAGGGCTCCCTGCGGGCGCTGCGCCACCGGCTGGAGGACGACCCCGAACTGCTGGGCAAGGGCCCCTCCGCCGTACTGCACGCGATCGCCGACCAGACCGTGGACGGCTACCTGGCGGTCGCCGACGCGGTGCAGGACGACATCGACGAGGTCGAGATCGAGGTCTTCTCCGACCGCACCGGCGGCAGCAAGCGCGGCGGCGGCGACGCCAGCCGCATCTACCAGCTCAAGCGCGAGGTACTGGAGTTCAAGCGGGCCGTCTCCCCGCTGATGCGGCCCATGCAGACCCTCAGCGAGCGGCCCGTGAGGCTGATCGACCCGGACATCCAGAAGTACTTCCGCGACGTGGCCGACCACCTCACCCGCGTCAACGAGCAGGTGCTCGGCTTCGACGACCTGCTCAACTCCATCCTCCAGGCCAACCTCGCGCAGGCGACCGTCGCCCAGAACGAGGACATGCGCAAGATCACCGCGTGGGCGGCCATCTTCGCCGTCCCCACGATGATCGCCGGCATCTACGGCATGAACTTCCAGTACATGCCCGAACTGCGCTGGAAGTACGGCTACCCGGCGGTGCTGCTGCTCATCCTCGTGATCTGTTACGGCATCCACCGCGGTTTCAAGCGCAACGGCTGGCTGTAGCCTGCGGCCATGACCGCGACGTCCCCGATCCCCGACCCCTCCCACCCGGCCGGCAGCCACCTCGACCGCGCGCTGATCGAGGAGACGGCCAAGAAGTCCGGCCTGCTGTGGGTGCGCGGCCCCCAGGGGCCCGCGCGCGGCCTGTGGCACGTGTGGTACGAGGGGGCGGTCTGCCTGGTGGGCGACGGTTCCCTGGAACAGCCGCTGACCGGCATGGGGCTGGCCGACGGCGCCACCGCGACGGTGACCGTGCGCGGCAAGGACAAGGGGGCCCGCCTCGTCGTGTGGCCGGCCCGGGTGCGGGAGCTGCCGGCGGGCGGCGAGGAATGGCAGGCCGCCGTCGAGGAACTCAAGGGCAAGCGGCTCAACGCCCCGGACGCGGACACCATGACCGACCGCTGGGCGCGGGAGAGCCGCGTCCTGCGCCTGGAGCCGGCGGGCGAACCGCTGGAGCGGCCCGGTGCGATGCCGCACGGCTCGCAGGCGGCGCCGCCGAGGGCCACCCCGGCCACCACCCGGCGCGACCGTCCGGCCGGGCTGCCCCGGCTGCTCTTCCGGCGCTCCCGGAAGCGGGGCACCTGCTCCGACGCCGGCTGACGGGAGGAGCGGCGGACGCCTCGGGCGCTCACGTGCGCCGGGCGTCGCTGATCGTCGCGTTCACCCGCGTCGGGCGCCGCCGGCTGCCCGGCGCTCCCCCGTGGCAGGCGTCGCGGCTCACTGCGCCACGTCGGACGGGCGCCGCCGACGGGCACCCGGGCCGGACAGGCGCCGCCCGCGGGCACCCACGGGCACCCGCGGAGAACCGGCCGGACCGGACGGCCCCGGCCGGTCGGAGGTCCCCCGCTGGGCAAGGGCCTCTGCTGGGCAGAGGGGCTCGGCTGGGCGAGGGCGCCCGGCCCGGCGGACGGTCGGCGCCCGGCCCGGCGGACGGTCGGTGCCCGGCCCGGCGGACGGTCTCGCGCCTGACCCGCCGCCGGGCCCGCAGGTCAGCCCGTATGCCCGCCCGAGGAGATGCTCTTGCCGTAGTCGACGGTCTCCTCCTGCTTGGGGGCGTGCAGGGTGAAGCCGTCGTTCCAGTCGCTCAGCCGCACCGTGCCGGCGCCGCCCGCGCGCTGGAGCCGCAGCGGATAGGGCTTGCCCTCCAGCGAGACGTCGACCGTGCCGCCGCGCCCGCCGCCCGCGGTGACCCGGATCGTGCTGGTGTCCCCCACCGAGCCGCGCTCCCCCGCCTCCCGCTTGCCCTCCATGGCCAGCAGCCCGTCCAGCAGGGCTTCCATGTCGGTGAAGACGCTCAACTGCTCGTAGGCGGGGTCGGCCGGCGGCACCTTGACGTACTTGTCCTTGAGTTTCTGCGCGGCGGACACATCGCTCTTGGACGGCTCCTCGCCGCCCTCGTGCTGTGCCCAGAAGTCGGTGCCCGCCTTGAGGTACAGATCGTGCTCCACCCGCAGCAGCTGGAAGGTGGAACCGCCCTTCGCGGACACCTCGCCGATGCCGCCGTCGCTCTTGAGCCGCATTTTGAGGCGGTAGGTCTGGCCCTTGCTGGTGACGCTGCCGTGCACCCGGACGGCCCTCGCGTCCCCGGCCGCCGCCTTGGCCTTCCGTTCGATCTTGGCGGCGGGCAGCTTGCCGACGCCGTTGGTGCCCACGTCCGGGTCCTCGCCGCCGCCACAGCCGCTCAGTGCGGTGATCGCCGAGGCGCTGACAAGAGCGAACAGCGCTGCACTCCGGGGTGCGCGGGCGCGTCCAGTCACGAGGGGCTCCTCCTGTGGTCGGCGGCAGGACGGCACCCTACCCGGACTGCGGGCCGCCCTCGGAAGGCAGCCGTCCGGACCACCCGCGGCGACGGCTGTGGCACCGGTCACGCTAGCCTGAATACGGCATATCGGATGAAGAGCGGCAAACACCGCGTAGAAGTTCGATGCGGGAGCGATCGGCCGCCGGGCCGAGGAGGGAGACAGCCGATGGCAGCGGGCGCTCCCCGGGTCTTCGTCTCCCATCTGGCCGGGGTCGCCGTCTTCGACCCCAACGGCGACCAGGTCGGCCGGGTACGCGACGTGGTGGCCCTGCTGGGCGGACAGCGGCGGCTGCCCAGTGTGCTGGGGCTGGTGGTGGAGGTGGTCAGCAGACGCCGGGTCTTCCTGCCCATGACGCGGGTGACCGGCGTGGAGTCCGGCCAGGTCATCACCACCGGCGTGCTCAACATCCGCCGTTTCGAGCAGCGCCCCAACGAACGCCTCGTCCTCGGCGAACTGCTGGACCGCCGGGTCACCCTCAAGGAGACGGGCGAAGAGGTGACCGTGCTCGACGTGGGCCTCCAGCGGCTGCCCGCCCGCCGCGACTGGGAGATCGACCGGCTGTTCGTCCGCAAGGGCCGCAAGGGCGGCGGACTGCGCGGCCGGCGCGGCGAGACGCTGACCGTGGAATGGGACGCGGTGACCGGTTTCGCACTGGAGGAGCGGGAACAGGGCACCGCCAACCTGCTGGCCACCTTCGAACAGCTGCGCCCCGCCGACCTGGCCAATGTGCTGCACCACCTGTCCGAGAAACGCCGGGCCGAGGTCGCCGCCGCCCTCCACGACGACCGGCTGGCCGACGTCCTGGAGGAGCTGCCCGACGACGACCAGGTGGAGATCATCGGCAAGCTCGCCGACGAACGCGCCGCCGTCGTCCTGGAGGCCATGGACCCGGACGACGCGGCCGACCTGCTCGGCGAACTCCCGGAGGCCGACAAGAACCGGCTGCTGGACCTCATGCAGCCCCAGGAGGCCGCCCCCGTGCGGCGGCTGCTGACGTACGAGGAGGGCACCGCGGGCAGCCTGATGACGACCGACCCGATCGTGCTGCGCCCCGACGCCAGCGTCGCCGAGGCGCTGGCCCGGGTACGCAACGAGGACCTGCCCGCACCGCTGGCCGCCCAGGTGTACGTGTGCCGCCCGCCGGACGAGACCCCCACCGGCACCTATCTGGGTGTCGTCCACTTCCAGCGACTGCTGCGGGAGCCGCCGTTCGCGCTCGTCGGCTCCATCGTGGACGCCGATCTGCGACCGCTGCCGCCCAGCACCACACTGCCCGCGCTGACCAGCTACATGGCCGCCTACAACATCGTCTCGGCGCCCGTCGCGGACGAGGGCAGCCATCTGCTGGGCGCCGTCACGGTGGACGACGTCCTGGACGATCTGCTGCCGGACGACTGGCGGGAGGCCGTGGCGACGGGCGGGCTGCCCGGGTTCGCCCACGACGAGCTGCCGGGCCGCGGACGTGAGGGGGAGGTGCGGCACGATGGCTGAACGGGAGGGGCCCCGGCTGGACGTGCCGCTCGTGCCCCGGCGCACGCTGCTGCCCACCTACGACCCCGAGACGTTCGGCCGGGCCTCCGAGCGGATCGCCCGGTTCCTGGGCACCGGCCGGTTCCTGCTGTGGATGACGATCGTGATCATCGTCTGGATCGGCTGGAACGTCCTGGCGCCCCACGGCTGGCGGTTCGACGAGTACCCGTTCATCTTCCTGACCCTGGCGCTCTCCCTCCAGGCCTCGTACGCGGCCCCGCTCATCCTGCTGGCACAGAACCGCCAGGACGACCGCGACCGGGTCAACCTGGAGCAGGACCGCAGCCGCAACGAGCGCAGCATCGCCGACACCGAGTTCCTCACCCGCGAGATCGCCGCCCTGCGGATGGGCCTGGGCGAGGTGGCCACCCGGGACTGGATCCGCTCGGAGCTGGCGGAACTCCTCAGGGAACTCCAGGAACGCGAGGAGCGCGGCCAGGAGCGCGACGAGGCGGCCGACGGCCCCGGCGGACGTGACCAAGACCGCTGACCGGGCGCTTAGTGCACTCGCCGGTAGCCCCCTTACCATTCAGTCATGGCTACCGAGACCCAGGCACCCGCGCCCACCGAAGAGGCCGTCAGGGCGGCGCTCGCGACGGTGAACGACCCGGAGATCCACCGGCCGATCACCGACCTGGGCATGGTCAAATCCGTCGGCATCGCGCCCGACGGCACGGTGGACGTCGGGGTCTATCTGACGGTCTCCGGCTGCCCGCTGCGCGACACCATCACCAGCGACGTCACCAAGGCCGTGGAGCGCGTGCCGGGCGTCAGCGGAGTGCGCGTCGAACTCGATGTGATGAGCGACGAGCAGCGCCGTGAACTGGCCGCCGCCCTGCGCGGCGGCAAGGCCGAGCGGGAGATCCCCTTCGCCCAGCCCGGATCGCTCACCCGCGTCTACTGCGTGGCCTCCGGCAAGGGCGGCGTCGGCAAGTCCTCGGTGACCGTGAACCTGGCCGCCGCCATGGCGGACGACGGTCTCAAGGTCGGTGTGGTCGACGCCGACATCTACGGCCACTCCGTGCCGCGGATGCTGGGCGCCGACGGGCGGCCCACCCAGGTCGAGGACATGATCATGCCGCCGTCGGCGCACGGCGTGAAGGTCATCTCGATCGGGATGTTCACCCCCGGAAACGCCCCCGTCGTCTGGCGCGGCCCCATGCTGCACCGGGCCCTCCAGCAGTTCCTCGCCGACGTCTACTGGGGCGACCTGGACGTCCTGCTGCTGGACCTGCCGCCCGGCACCGGCGACATCGCCATCTCGGTGGCCCAGCTGATCCCGAACGCGGAGATCCTCGTCGTCACGACGCCGCAGCAGGCCGCGGCGGAGGTCGCCGAGCGCGCCGGCTCCATCGCCGTGCAGACCCACCAGAAGATCGTCGGCGTGATCGAGAACATGTCCGGCATGCCGTGCCCGCACTGCGACGAGATGGTCGACGTCTTCGGCACCGGCGGCGGCAAGCAGGTCGCCGAGGGCCTGACGCGTACCACCGGCGCCCAGGTGCCGGTGCTGGGCGGCATCCCGATCGACATCCGGCTCCGCGAGGGCGGCGACGAGGGCAAGCCGGTGGTCCTCAGCGACCCGGACTCCCCCGCCGGTCGGGCCCTGCGCGAGGTCGCCGGCAAGCTCTCCTCGCGTCAGCGCGGCCTCTCGGGCATGTCCCTGGGTCTGACCCCCAGCAACAAGTTCTGACGCCTCTCACGGGCGCACACGAGCGCGGGACCCCCGTACGGAGCTGTGTACGGGGGTCCCGCGCTCGTGGCATGACGTCCGCGCCCGGTGTGCGGCACCGGCGGGGTGGCGGCTGCGGGCCGGTACGGGCCCGGGAGGCAACGGAAGGGGACGGGAAGAAAGAGGCGGGCGGCCTCAGCGGTTCTCGTAGGAGGTGATGTCCCTGACGACGGCGAAGCCCAGTCCGTAGGCGCTCATCCCGCGGCCGTAGGCGCCCAGGTGCACGCCCTCCTGGGCGGACCCGGCCAGCACCCAGCCGTACTCGGACTCGCGGTAGTGGAAGTCGGTCGGCACGCCGTCCACCGGCAGCGACAGGGTGCTCCAGCCCGAGCCGTCCAGCTCGTCGGCGAGCTCCCAGGCGACACTCGTCTGCTGGTCGAGCCAGTCCTGGCGCAGGCTGCGGTCCATCTCCATCGGATAGCTGCACGAGAGCAGCCCGGAGCCGGCCAGCCAGGCGGCCGTCGAGACGGTGGTGGCCTCCAGCACGCCGGTGCCGTCCGCGCTGCGCCGTCCCGGGCGGCTGGCGAGGGTCACCACGACGGCGAAGCTCTGCTCGTCCGTGGCGCCCTCGGCGCGCAGGGAGGGCTCGTCGCCGTGGCCGGTGGAGCCGTGCTCGACCGTGCCGTCGGCCGCGGTGCCGACCTGCATCAGCCAGCGCGGCCCGGAGAAGGCGTCATCCAGGCCGTACCAGGGGAAGGCGGCCATCAGGTAGTCGTCCACCGCCCGCCGCGCACCGGGAACCTGTTGCGCGGCGGGCCCGGTCTCCCCGGCTAGCCGACTCGTCGTCTCCATCTGTGCGACGCCTCCTCATTGCCCTGTGCCCTGGGCAGCCGAGCCCGGCGACCCCCGACACTTGGAGGATAGCCACACCGGTCCCGCGTGTCGGTCATGACCAGGGGATCAGGACGCGGGAGGGGTGGCGAGATGGACGGCAAACGCCGCAGATGTCCCAGTGCCGGATGAGCGCCGGTGACCCGATCGTTGCCTGATGGGAAGTCAGGTGGCGTCCGCGTCGAACGGCGGCGGATCACTCCGCCGGGCGGCACCGCCGTGCACCGGTTGGCCGTTCACTCCGTCGGAGCCGTTCTTGGCCAGGTCAACAGCGCCGCCCGAGGCCGCCGGCGCGCTCTTCTTGGAGAAGTCCACCCGGCCCGAACCGCCCTTCGAACCGTTCGAGCCGCTGCCGCCGCCCGCACCACCGGAACCGTTGACCGCGTCGGTGACTTCGGCCAGATCCTTGCGGAAGTCGAAGGTGTTGCTGATCTCCTTCAACCCCAGGTCGTCGTTGTCCAGCAGGTGCTTGCGCGCGAACGTCTTCGGGTTCAGGTCCTCGAACTCGAAGTCCTTGAACTCCGGACCCAGCTCGCTGCGGATGTCCTCCTTGGCGTTGTCGGAGAACTGCCGCACCTTGCGGATGAAAGACGCGACGTCCTGGATCACCTTCGGGAGCTTGTCGGGGCCGAAGACCAGCACCGCGAGCACGATGAGCGTGACCAGCTCCAGTGGTCCTATGTCGAAGAACACCGCTCAGCTCCCTCACTCCGTCCACGGCTCTTGCAGCCATCTGTCACGGTACCCGCACACGCCTCGTGAGCGGGACCCCGCCCTCACCGGTGACCTGCCTCAGCCCGAGGCGGAACCCAGCGTGAGAGACACCGAGCGCTCCGCACCCCCGGCGCCGCCCCGGCGGACCACGAGCTCCAGCCGGTCACCGGGCCGGTGACTGCGGACCCGCACGATCAGCTCCTCGCCGTCGGCCACCGCCTTGCCGTTCACCCGCGTGATCACATCGCCCTCGGCCAGCCCCGCCTCGTCCGCGGGCCCGCCCTTGGCGACCGCCTCGCCCCCGCCGCCGGACCCGCCGATCCGCGCTCCCTCGCCGCGGTACTCCATGTCGAGGGTGACCCCTATGACCGGATGGGTGGCCCGGCCGTCGTTGATCAGCTCCTCGGCGACCCGCCGGGCCTGGTTGACGGGGATCGCGAAGCCCAGACCGATACTGCCGCCGCTCTTGCCGTCCGGCAGCGCCGAGCCGCTGCCCGCCGCCTTGATCGCGCTGTTGACGCCGATCACCCGGCCACGGCCGTCCATGAGCGGGCCGCCGGAGTTCCCCGGATTTATCGGAGCGTCCGTCTGCAACGCGTCCACATAGCTCATCTCGCTGCCCGGCTCCTCACCGCCCGCCGTGATCGGCCGCTCCTTGGCGCTGATGATGCCCGTCGTGACCGTGCCGTCCAGGTCGTAGGGGGCGCCGATCGCCACCACCGGGTCCCCCACCCGTACGGCGTCCGAGTCGCCCAGCGGCAGCGGACGCAGCCCCGAGACGCCCGACACCTCGACGACGGCCAGGTCGTAGCCGCTGTCGCTGCCGACGACCCGGCCGGTGGCGGTCTGCCCGCTGCTGAAGGTGACCCGCACCGCGTCGGCGCCCTTGGCCGACTCCACCACGTGGTTGTTGGTGAGGATGTGGCCGCGCCGGTCCAGTACGAAACCGGTGCCCGTCGCCTCGGAGCCGCCGCCGCGCGCGTGCAGCGTCACCACACCGGGCAGGGCGCGCCGGGCGATGCCGGCGATGCTGCCCTTCGGCCGCGGGCCCCCGTCGGCCGCCGGGTCCGCCCCGGCCTGCGGCAGCTCGATGTCGGTCACCTGGCCGTGCCGCTCGACGTACGCGCCGATCAGGCCCCCCGCCACGCCCGCCACCAGCGCCAGCGCACAGGCCCCCACCGCCAGCCGGGAGAGCCGGGACGCTGTGCTGCGGGGCGGCCGGGCCGCCGGGCCCGGCACCGGCTGCTGGAACGCGTACCCCCGCCCGCCGGGCCACTCCCCCGCCCCGCCCGCGGCCGTCCCCTGACCCGGCACCCGCACACCGTGCGGGGGCGTCGCGGCGGACACCGGAACCCCGTGCGGCAGGGTGCCGTGCGGCGGAGCCGCGTCCTCGTGCGAGGGCGCCGGCGCACTGTCCGACGGGGTGACCGGCGAGCTCCCTGCCCCCTGCTGCGGCGGGAGCGCAGGGGCCGGGATGCCGCGCGGAGGTGTCACGGACGGGGCCGGCACACCGTGCGGCGGGGTGGCCGACGGAAGCGGGGTGCCGTGCGCGGGGGTCGCACCCGGCAGCGGGACACCGCGGGGCGGGGTGACCGCCGGACGCTGGACGGGCGGCGCCGGCGCCCAGGGGCCGGGCTCGCCGTACGGGGGTGTGGCGTACGGATCGACGCCGTGCAGCGGCTCGCAGGGTGCGTCAGCCGCGCCGGCCGCCTCGCTCGCGGCGGGCGGCTCCGCCCCGGTGGCCGTCCGGCCCTCGGCGGCCCGGCGTGGGCGGCTCCGCCACGTCGACGGCTGCCCGGTGCCCTTCGGCTCGTCCATGCTCTCTCCAGCTGGTCACCCGCACTGCTCCCCCTCCCCGGCCGCCGGTCCCGGTGTCGGCCGGGCGGTGCCCGGGGGACATGCCCCGGCTGGGCGACTCGTCGAGAGGTCCACCCAGGATTCAACCAGGAACGCCGGGCCCCGCACAGCGGGCGTCAACCCGGCACCGCCCCGGGGCGCCGCCGCGCGGGGGCCGCGCGGTGCCGTCCGGCTCAGCGCGCTCCCGCCGGGCCCGCCGCGGTGGCCGGCGACGACCCCGAGGCGGGGGCGGTCGCCGGGGAGCCGGCCAGCGGGGCCCGCCCGGGGAAGGACCGCAGTCCACCGGCGTCGGGCGCGGCACGCCGCACCTCGTTGACCGCGGGACCGCCGGACGACGGCGTGCCGCTCAGCGCGCTGAGGGTGCCGGAGGAGCCGGCCTGCCCGTACCAGCCGGTGGAGGCGGCGCCCGGCGACAGCAGCCGGGAGTGGAGGCCGGGGAACGACGAGAGCGAAGAGAGGGACGAGAGGGAGGACAGGGAAGAGAGCGGGGAGGCCGTGGACCGCTGGAGCAGGCTGGTCGGTGCGGTGAGCCGGGTGCGCGGCGCGGTCGCCCCTCGGGAGGCCGGCGCGAAAGTGGGGCCGGCGGCGCGGGTGTCCGCGGTGGTGCCACGCTGGTCGCCGTCCCGGCGCCGGGGATCCCGGGAGGCGGCGGAGCCGGTGGCGGAACCGGCGCTGCGCACCGAGTTCGCGGAGGGGCTGTCGCTGCCGCCACCGGCGGTGCCGCCCGCCGTGCCGGAGGCGAGGGTGCCGCCGAGGGCGAGGGCGGCGAGGGAGAAGGCCCCGGCCGCGGCGAAGGCGAAGCGGCGTCCGCGCGAGGCGGAGCGCTCACGCTCGGCCCGCTCCCGCTCGGCGTGTTCCCGCTCGGCACGGTCGAGCCGGGCGGCGGTGCGGTGCAGCCGCCCGGGACGGTCGAGGCGGGGGGTCTCGTGTATCCGGAAGCCGCGCTGCGGGGTGAGCGTTCCGCGTCCGCCGCCCCGGCTCACGGGCAGGTAGTCGAACGCCCACGGAGACCGGTCCGCGCCGCCGGGCAGCCCGGTGACGGAGAGCAGGCCCGGGTCCTCGTCCTCGTGCGCGGGACCGACGGGGCCGCCGGGGCCGAAGCCGCCGCCGTCCGGCCCGCCGGTACGGGGATCGCCCGCGGCGGGCAGCCCCTGGAGCCGGGCGAGGAGCCCCGCGCTGGGCGGCGGCGGTGCCGCCTCGGCGAAGAAGCTCTTGAGCCGGCGCTGGTCGTCCGCCTCGGCCTTGCAGCCGGGACAGGTGGCCAGATGGGCGAGGACGCGTTCACGCGCATCGTGGTCCAGCTCGCCGTCCACGAGGGCGGCGAGCCGGTCTCCGAGGTGCTGCTCGGCGGGGCTCACCCGGCGCGCACCTCCCCTGTCCGGGCGAGGGGCACCGCCGCGCTCAGCGACGCACGCTGCTGCTCGGCCCGGGCGGCGGGCGAACGGTGCTTGAGCGCCTTGCGCAGGTGGGACCGGCCCCGGTGGATACGGCTGCGGACGGTGCCGAGCTTCACACCGAGGGTGGCGGCGATCTCCTCGTACGACAGGCCCTCGATGTCGCACAGCACGACGGCGGCGCGGAACTCGGGCGCGAGAGTGTCCAGGGCGTGCTGGACGTCGGCGTCGAAGTGGGTGTCGTTGAAGTGCTGCTGCGGGGTGGGCTCGCGGCTGGGCAGCCGCTCGGCGGCGTCGTCGGCGAGCGCGTCGAAGCGGATGCGCTGCTTGCGCCGCACCATGTCGAGGAACAGGTTGGTGGTGATGCGGTGCAGCCAGCCCTCGAAGGTGCCCGGCGTGTAGGTGGACAGCGAGCGGAAGACCCGGACGAAGACTTCCTGGGTGAGGTCCTCGGCGTCGTGCTGGTTGCCCGTCAGACGGTAGGCGAGGCGGTAGACGCGAGCACTGTGGGTGCTGACGATCTCCTCCCACGAAGGAGGGGTCCACGCCTGCGCGTCCGCAGCGGTCTCGAAAGTCGCCGTGGTCGCGGTGTCGGCGGAGCGGGCCTGGTCAGCGGTGTCGGTCACGGATTTCGGCTGTCCCACGGGCCGGCGGAATCTGGCGAAGACGCCGCGGTCCCGGTGCGCAGCCGCACCTCCCCTGTCGGCTCTGGTGGTGTCCACTGGAGCCCCTACCATAGCCACATCTCCCGTTAGCTCCGGATAAGCGTCTTTGCCCGGCTTTGGATACCGGGACGCCTCGGTCTCTCCCTTCTCAACGCCCGGTCCCATCAGCAGGTTCCCGGGCCAACGGATACAGTCACGATTGCGTGGAGGACGGGGACAGGAGAGGGCCATTACCGGCAACCGGCAGACGAGCTGGGCGCTCGCCGATGCGTACGGCGCCGAGCTGGTCGAGAGCGCCGAGAGCGAAGCGCTGCGCTGGGCCCGCGCGAGGGCCCAGGAGGCAGGGCTGCGTTCGGTCTCCCCCGCCACCGGAGCGGCCCTGCGGCTGCTGGCCGCCACCGCGGGCGCCAAGGCGGTCGCGGAGATCGGCACCGGCACGGGCGTCTCGGGGCTGCATCTGCTGCACGGGATGCGCCCCGACGGGGTGTTGACGACGGTGGACATCGATCCGGAGCGCCAGCAGTTCGCGCGCGAGGCGTTCCGGGCGGCCGGTTTCGTGGGCAGCGGCGGCAACCGGGTGCGGTTCATCCCGGGCCGGGCACTGGACGTCCTGCCCCGTCTCGCCGACGGCGGCTACGACCTCGTCTTCTGCGACGGGGACCGGCTGGAGTTCCTGGACTACCTCGACGAATCGTTGCGGCTGCTGCGCGAGGGCGGACTGATCTGTTTCGCGGGAGTCTTCGCCGAGGGCCGGATCGGCGACGCCGCCGCTCAGCCGGTCGAAGTGCTGCGACTGCGTGAGCTGTTGCGCACGGTGCGTGAGAGCACCGTGCTGGTGCCGTCGCTGCTCCCGGTGGGCGACGGTTTGCTGTGCGCGGTCAAACGCACGGAGTGACCGGCGGGTTGAGGCACGGCGACCGAGGGCCGCTTCCGCGTACGGGCGGTCGGCCGCACCGCATCCCATGCGGGACGGCGACGACTGTCCCGGCTCCCGCACCCGCGGCGCCGCAGGCCCCGCGAGGGCCGGCACGGCACCCGGTCAGGCGCGCAAGGCGCCGCTCACCGCCACGGCGGCCGTTGCCGGAGACGCCGGAAGCGGCGCGCCGGACGGCCGTCGTGGCGGTGAGCGGCGCCAACGACGCGGCCCCGGGGTGGCCGCGCGTACGCGGTCACCCCGGGGCCGTGGTCCGGGCCGGGCGTCAGCCGCAGACCTTCTTCAGTTCCTCGCCAAGCGCTGTCGCCTCGTCCGGTGTCAGCTCGACGACGAGTCGCCCACCGCCTTCGAGCGGAACGCGCATGACGATGCCCCGCCCCTCTTTGGTCACCTCGAGCGGGCCGTCGCCCGTCCGCGGCTTCATGGCCGCCATGCTCGTTCCCCTTCCTGAAACCAGCCGATCGCGCCGGCAGTCCCGTAAACAGGCACAGCATTCACCGGCATCGAACACATTGCTTCCCTGCCATTATCCCGCATCCCAGGACCCGATGACCAACATCAGTCCGCATCTCTTCCGGCTTGATCGGGCACAAAACGCCCCAATGCGGCGCTCGGCCTGGGATACTGCCCCGCTTCCGCTTCCGCATCGGAGCCGCTCCGTTTGACGCAGGTCACATCGGCGGGCCGCCGCGAGGCGGTGCGGGGCCTGTCGGGCGCGGGTGATCCACGACATCCTGTGCGTATGTCCGACACCGTGCGCTACGAAGTGAGCGAGGGACTCGCGACGGTCACCCTCAACCGTCCCGACGCGATGAACGCCCTCGACGACGAGACCAAGGTCGCCCTGCGCGACACTCTCCGGCGGGCCGCAGACGACGAGGCGGTACGGGCGGTGCTGCTCACCGGTACCGGCCGGGCGTTCTGCGTGGGCCAGGACCTCAAGGAGCACACCGGTTCCCTCCAGCGCAGCGGCGGCGGCGCGCTGAACACGGTCGAGGAGCACTACAACCCGATCACGCTGGCGCTGGCCGGGATGCCCAAACCGGTGGTGGCCGGCGTCAACGGGGTGGCCGCCGGGGCGGGCGCGGGCTTCGCGTTCGCCTGCGACTACCGCGTGGTGGCCGACACCGCGGCCTTCAACACCTCGTTCGCCGGGGTGGCGCTGACCGCCGACTCGGGGGTCTCCTGGACGCTGCCCCGGCTGGTGGGCCCCTCCCGCGCCGCCGATCTGCTGCTCTTCCCGCGCAGTGTGAAGGCCGCCGAGGCGCTGGAGCTGGGGCTGGCCAACCGGGTGGTGCCCGCAAACGAGCTGGCCGCCGAGGCGAGCGCCGTGGCCCGCCGGCTCGCCGAGGGGCCGACCGCCGCCTACGCCGCGCTCAAGGAGTCTTTGGCCTACGCCTCTTCGCACTCCCTGGCCGAGACCCTGGCCAAGGAGGCGGAACTCCAGGTGCGGGTGGGCGGTTCGGCCGATCACCGGATCGCGGTCGAGGCGTTCGTGAAGAAGGAGAAGCCCCGCTTCACCGGCCGCTGACCGCGCCCGCGCCTCTTGGTGCGGGCGCGTTTCACCGGGCGGCGGTCCCGCGGCGCCAGCAGTCCGCCAGGTGGTCGTCGACCAGTCCGCACGCCTGCATCAGGGCGTAGGCGGTGGTGGGGCCGACGAAGCGGAATCCGCGCCGCTTCAGTTCCTTGGCGAGCGCCGTGGACTCGGGGGTGGAGCCGGGCACCTCGGCCGTGCTGCGGGGGACCCGCCGGGTGGCGGGGTCGGGCGCGTGGGACCACACCAGGCGGTCGAGCTCGCCCGGTGCCCAGTCGGCTGCCACCCGGGCGTTGGCGAGCGCGGCGCTGATCTTGGCACGGTTGCGGACGATGCCGCTGTCGGCCAGCAGCCGCGCCTCGTCGTCCTCGGTGAAGGCGGCGACGGCGGGGATGTGGAACCCGGCGAAGGCGGCGCGGAACGCCTCCCGCTTGCGGAGGATCGTCAGCCACGACAGCCCGGACTGGAAGGCTTCCAGGCAGAGGCGTTCGAACAGGGCGTCGTCGCCGTGGACCGGCCGGCCCCATTCGGTGTCGTGGTACGCGGCGTAGTCCTCGGGCCCGGTGCCCCAGGGGCAGCGCAGTCGTCCGTCGGGCCCGGGCCGGGCTCCGCCCTCGGGGGTGTCCGGGAGGGCGGCCCCGGGTCCGGTGTCGCCGGCGGTGGGGGTCTCGGTGGTCATCGTCCGCTCTCTTCCTGTCCGTCACGGCCGGCTTCCCGGCCGTCGCCGCCGGCATCCCGTCCGAGGCCGTGGCTGCCGGCTTCGCGGCCGTCGCCGACGGCTTCTCTCTCCCCGTCACCGGCCCGGCGGTCGTCGTGGGGCGCCGCGCCGGGGTGCGGGGCGTCCTGCCCGCCGGGCGCGGGCGGGGTCGACGGGTCCTCGGGGGCGGGCCCGGGCGACGGGTCCTCGGGGGCGGTGGTGCCGTCCGGGCCCGCCGCCGGGCCGCGTGCCGGTTCCCGTCCGGTGGCGGGGGTGCGGCCCATCGCGACGGCCTGGGCGCCGGCCAGGGAGGACTCCAGCTCGGCGATACGGGCGTCCCGTTCGGCGAGCTCGGCGCCGAGCCGGTCGAGGACGTCGTCGACCTGGTCCATGCGGTAGCCGCGCAGCCCGATGGCCAGGCGCAGCCCGGCCACGTCGGCGTGGGTGACGGGCCGCTCGGCGGGCAGGGGCTCGTCCAGCAGATCGGGCGGTACGTCGGCGAGTCCGCCGGTCGCTCCGCGCTCCCGCGCGTGTGAGCCGTCGCCGCTCCCGACGATGGCCAGCGTGACCGCGGCGACGACCACGACGAGCGAGATCAGCAGGAACACGAACACGGCACGACTCCCCGAGTGGTCGCCTGAAGGTGGGCAGACCCCGATCGTGCCACGGCTCGCCGACGGCTATGGTCGGCGACGGGATCGGTGCACGGGCCACGCGGGTGCGGGGCCGGGCCGGGCACCGCCGAGAGGAAGAGGACGGTTGATGCTGCGCCTGGGGACGCGTGAGTTCGGTGAGCACGAGCCGGTGATCATGGCGATCGTGAACCGCACCCCGGATTCGTTCTACGACCGGGGTGCCACCTTCCGTGACGAGCCGGCGCTCGCACGAGTGGAGCAGGCCGTCGCCGAGGGCGCCGCGATCATCGACATCGGCGGGGTGAAGGCCGGCCCGGGCGACGAGGTGACCGCCCAGGAGGAGGCGCGGCGCACGGTCGGTTTCGTCGCTGAGGTGCGCCGCCGCTGGCCGGACGTGGTGATCAGCGTGGACACCTGGCGGCACGAGGTGGGCGAGGCGGTGTGCGAGGCGGGTGCCGACCTGCTCAACGACGCCTGGGGCGGGGTGGACCCGCGACTGGCCGAGGTCGCGGCCCGGTACGGCGCCGGGCTCGTGTGCACGCACGCGGGCGGCGCCCAGCCGCGCACCCGGCCGCACCGCGCTGTGTACGAGCCGGCGGCGGACGCGGAGGGCGCCGGGCCGAGCGGCGTCGTGGACGACATCCTGCGGGTGACGCTGGGGCTGGCCGAGCGGGCGGCCGGGCTGGGGGTGCGGCGGGACGGCATCCTCATCGACCCGGGGCACGATTTCGGCAAGTCCACCCGGCACTCCCTGGAGGCCACCCGGGAACTGGACCGGCTGACCGCGACGGGCTGGCCGGTGCTGGTCTCGCTGTCCAACAAGGACTTCGTCGGCGAGACCCTGGACCGGCCGGTCGACGAGAGGCTGCTGGGCACGCTGGCCACCACGGCGGTCTCCGCCTGGCTGGGGGCGCGGGTCTACCGCGTCCACGAGGTGGCCGAGACCAAACAGGTGCTCGACATGGTGGCCTCCATCGCGGGGCACCGTCCGCCCGCGGTGGCCCGCCGGGGCCTGGCCTGACGTCCCGCCCGCGGAGAGCGGTCCCCGCTGTCCCGCACCGCCGGGTGGCCGGCCCCGGGGCCGGCCCGGCGGGTTCCTGCCGGGCCTCCGTGCCGTTCCGGTGAGGGGGTGCCCCTCCCCAGGGCTCACGGGCTGCGGGTGGCGTGCGGCCGGTGGCTGGTCGCGCGGCTGCCCGCGCCCCTGGCGAGACGGGCCGGGGCGCCTGCCCGGCACGGCACGGCCTAGCCGCCGACCTCCTTGGTGACCAGCGTGACCGCCTCGTCGATGTCGTCGGTGACGTGGAAGAGCTCCATGTCGCGCTCGGACGCCTTGCCGCCGGCGACGACCGAGTCGCGTACCCAGTCGAGGAGGCCCTGCCAGTAGGCGGTGCCGAACAGCACGATCGGGAAGCGGGTCACCTTCTGCGTCTGCACGAGGGTCAGGGCCTCGAACAGCTCGTCCAGCGTGCCCAGTCCGCCCGGCAGGACGACGAACCCGCTGGCGTACTTGACGAACATCGTCTTCCGCACGAAGAAGTACCGGAAGTTGATGCCGATGTCGACGTACGGGTTCATGCCCTGCTCGAAGGGCAGCTCGATGCCGAGCCCCACGGAGGTGCCGCCCGCCTCCAGCGCGCCCTTGTTGGCGGCTTCCATCGCGCCGGGGCCGCCGCCGGTGATGACGGCGAAGCCCGCCTCGGCCAGTGCCTTGCCGAGGCGTACGCCCTTGTCGTACTCGGGCGCGTCAACAGGGGTGCGGGCCGAGCCGAAGACGCTGATGGCGGGGCCGAGTTCGGCCAGGGTGCCGAAGCCCTCCACGAACTCGGACTGGATGCGCATCACCCGCCAGGGGTCCTGGTGGACGAAGTCGGAGGGGCCTGCGGTGTCCAGCAGCCGCTGGTCGGTGGTCCCCGGACGCACCTGGTCGCGACGCCGTACGACGGGGCCCAGCCGCTGCTCCTTCGGCTCCCAGCCGGCCTTGTCCGTCATCTACCGTCTCCTTCCGCCTGCGATCTTTCGGTTCAGGGTATGCGGACGGCGGCGACGGCCGTCGGGAAACCACGCTGCGGGCGGACGGACGGCAGCCGGCCGGCAGACGACGCGGGCCACCGTCCCGCACGCACCGGTCCGCGGTACACACGGACCGGCGGACCGGCCGGCCGCTCAGTCGGTGAGCCAGCGCCGCAGCCGCTCCTCGCAGTGGCCGATGAGCGCCACCTCGACCCGCTCGTCCCTCTTGTGGGCGAGATTCGGGTCACCCGGGCCGTAGTTGACGGCGGGCACGCCCAGAGCGCTGAACCGGGACACGTCGGTCCATCCGTACTTGGGCCGCGGCTCGCCGCCCACCGCGGCCAGGAAGGCGCGGGCCGCCGGGTGGGAGAGCCCCGGCAGCGCACCCGGGGAGCTGTCGTCCACCTCCATGTCCACCACTCCGCAGCCCGCGAAGACCTCGCGCACGTGGTCGAACGCCTCCTGTTCGCCGCGGTCCGGCGCGTAGCGGAAGTTGACGGTGACGGTGCACTCGTCGGGGATGACGTTGCCGGCGACGCCGCCCTCGATCCGTACCGCGTTGAGCCCCTCGCGGTACTCCAGGCCGTCGATCACCGGCCGCCGCGGCTCGTAGGAGGCCAGCCGCTCCAGCACCGGGCCGGCCGCGTGGATGGCGTTGGCGCCCATCCAGCCGCGCGCCGAGTGCGCACGCGTGCCCCAGGTGCGCAGCTGGACCCGCAGGGTGCCCTGGCAGCCGCCCTCGACCTGCCCCTCGGAGGGCTCCAGCAGCACGGCGAAGTCACCGGCCAGCCAGTCGGGGTGGGCCTCGGCGAGGTGGCCGAGGCCGTTGAGGTGGGCGGCGACCTCCTCGTTGTCGTAGAAGACGAAGGTCAGATCGCGGTTGGGCTCCGGCACGGTCGCCGCGATGCGCAGCTGCACGGCGACGCCCGCCTTCATGTCACTGGTGCCGCAGCCCCACAGGAAGCCGTCCTCGTCCAGCCGGGAGGGCACGTTGTCGGCGATGGGCACGGTGTCGATGTGCCCTGCCAGGATCACCCGCTCGGCGCGGCCCAGCTCGGTACGGGCCACGACGTTGTTCCCGTGCCGGTCCACCCGCAGGTGCGGCAGGTTTGACAGCGCCTTCTCGACGGCGTCCGCGAGGGCTTTCTCGTTGCCGCTCTCGGAGGGGAAGTCCACCAGCCGCGCGGTGAGCCGGGCGGCGTCCTGTCGCAGGTCGAGTGCGCTGTCGGTCATGGGGCCACCCTACGGCGCCGGGCGGGCAGCGCGCCGTGCGCCCCGCTCCCACCGGCTCGGCGCACCCGGCCGTTACCTTGGGTGCCGTGCACCACTCAGGACCCGACAGCGCCGCGGGGACGGCGGGCCGCGCATCCCGTACCGGGGACCGCGGCAGGACGTCACGGACGGTCGTGGCCTGCGCGGTGCTGCTCGCCGTCGTCGCCTACGCGGTGGTGCGCGGACTGACCGGACAGGACGGTTCGGTGTGCACCGTACGGGCCACCGGTTCCGCCGCGGCCCGGGAGCCGTCCGAGTACTCGCTCAAGCCCGAGCAGGCGGCGAACGCCGCCACCATCGCGGCCGTCGCCTCCCGGCGCGGGCTCCCGGAGGCTGCGGTGACCACAGCGCTGGCCACCGCGATGCAGGAGTCCCATCTGCGCAACGTCCCGCACGGGGACCGGGATTCGGTCGGGCTCTTCCAGCAGCGTCCTTCGCAGGGCTGGGGCACCGCCGCGCAGATCCAGGACCCGGTCTACTCGGCGGGCAGGTTCTACGACCATCTGGTGAAGGTTCCCGGCTACGAGCGGCTGCCGGTGACCGTCGCCGCCCAGCGCGTGCAGCGCAGCGGCTACCCCCGGGCCTACGCCAGGCACGAGAAGAACGCGGCGCTGCTCACGGCCGCCCTCACCGGCCACGCCGCAGCCGCGCTCAACTGCACGACGGGCACCCGCGACCGGGACAGGCCGGGCGAGCCGCGACAGGTACGCGAGCGGCTGGTGCGGGAGTTCGGCCGGGACGTGCTGGCCGAGGGCAGCGGCACGGTGCACACCCGTTCCGCCGCCGGCGGCCCCTCCGCCGGCGCCCCGCACGCGCCCGGCGCCGGCGCCGGGCCCGCGGCGCACGCCCGGGCAGCGCGCACCGTCTCCGTTCCGGCCCACGACCGCCGCGCGGGCTGGGAACTGGCCCACTGGGCGGTCGCCAACGCCGAGGCGCTGCGCATCGACCGGATCTCCTACGACGGCCGGGTGTGGCAGGCCGACCGTGCGTCGGAGGGCTGGCGCCGGGCCGGCGCCCCGGGTGCCGGCTTCGAAGCCAAGGGCGGGACTGCGCCGGGCGGCCCCGTCGATCTGCTGCCGGCCGCCGGTCACTAGTGCCACCGCTCCCCCGCGGGAGGGAAGCCGGTCCACCCGGCGCATACCGCGTCCCTCGCGCGGCGGTCCCTGCCAGGAGTGAACGGCGGGGTACGAACATGCCTGGCCGAGCCGCTTTCCGGCGCTGCGCGGACAGGACAACTCCCTGCGGTAAATGCCCAGTTTGCGGGTTCACGCGGCAAACCTGGATTGCCAATCCTTTACCTGGGAAGACCGCAACCTCCACGGCGTCCGGCCCGATAGGCACAGCGTCCGGCCGGGCGCCCCCGGCTGACAGGCCAAGAACACCTCTCCGCCGAAGGAGCACCATGTCCCACCCCCTCACGCGCCGGATCGCCCGCACCGCGCTGCTCACCGCGGCCGGCGCTGCCACCGTCATCGGTGCCGCTGGTGCCGCGAGCGCCGTGGAACTGCCCGCGTCCCCCCTGGGCGGTGTCAGCAACCTGGACGGGGAGAGCCTCGGCAACACGGTGGACAAGGCGGCCCGCGGCACCACCGGGATGGCCGGCAAGGCCGGTGGCAACGCGGTCGCCAAGACCCTGCCCGCCGCCGGCAAGGCCGTCGGCAACACCGGCAAGACCGTCATCCCGGCCGCGCAGAACCTCGCGGGCAACACCGCCGGCCAGGCCGGCGGGCTCGTCGGTGACACGGCCACCTCCGCCACCGGCAAGGGCCTGCCCTCCACCGGCAACCTGGGCGGCCTCCCGATCCGCTGAGCCCGCCCGCGAGCCGGCCCGCCCCGACAGGCGGCCGGTGCCGTCGCGGCCGGACCGGCACAGGGACCCCCTCCCCTGACAGTCCGGCAGGCCACCGCCGCGGGCCCACGGCCCGCGCGGCTCCCGAAGGGCGCCGCCCCGAGCTCCCGCGGGGCCGGCGCCCGCGCCCCTCAGGCGCGCGAAGGGCCGCCCGCACCCTCACGGTGCGGGCGGCCCTTCGCATGTGCGGAACCGTTCCCCGGCAGGGCGGGGAACGGTCCGCTCTTTTCAGTCCTTCAGGCGCCGCACCGCCGCCGTGACGCGCTCGTCGGTGGCGGTGAGCGCCACCCGCACGTGCCGTGCGCCGGCCGGACCGTAGAAGTCGCCGGGTGCCACGAGGATGCCCCGTTCGGCCAGCGCGGCGACCGTGTCCCAGCACGGCTCGTCGCGGGTCGCCCACAGGTACAAGGACGCCTCGCTGTGGTCGATGCGGAAGCCGGCGGCCTCCAGCGCCCCGCGCAGGGCGGTCCGCCGCGCCCGGTAGCGTTCCCGCTGCTCGGCCACGTGAGTGTCGTCGCCGAGGGCGGCGACGGTGGCCGCCTGCACGGGTGCGGGCGTCATCATGCCGCCGTGCTTGCGGATCTGGAGCAGGTCGCCCAGCACGGCGGCGTCACCGGCGACGAACGCGGCACGGTACCCGGCGAGGTTCGAGCGCTTGGAGAGGGAGTGCACGGCCACGACGCCCTCGAAGCTGCCGCCGCACACGTCCTGGTCGAGGACGGAGACCGGGTCGGCGTCCCAGCCGAGTTCGAGGTAGCACTCGTCACTGAAGACGAGCACTCCGTGGGCGCGGGCCCAGGCGACGACCTCGCGGAGCTTCTCGCGGGGCAGCACCTGTCCGGTGGGGTTGGACGGCGAGTTGAGCCACAGCAGGGACAGCCCGTCGGGGTCCAGCTCGGTCGGGTCGTCGTAGGCGACGTACTCGGCGCCCGCAAGCCGCGCCCCCACCTCGTAGGTCGGGTACGCGAGCCGGGGGAAGGCCACCCGGTCGCCGGGGCCGAGGCCGAGCTGGGTCGGCAGCCAGGCGACCAGCTCCTTGGAGCCGACGACGGGCAGCACATTGCGGTCGGTGATCCCGCGCGCGCCCAGCCGCCGCTCGCACCAGCCGGTGAGCGCGTCCCGCAGCGCCTGGGTGCCCCACACGGTGGGGTAGCCGGGGGTGTCGGCGGCGTCGGTGAGCGCACGCCGGATCAGCTCCGGCACCGGGTCGACGGGGGTGCCCACGGACAGGTCGACGATGCCGTCGGGGTGTGCCGCGGCGGTGGCTTTGCACGGTTCGAGCCGGTCCCAGGGGAAGGTGGGGAGACGGTCGGAGAGGGAGGGCATGGGGCTCACTTTCTTGGGCTGTCCGTGCGGCGCGCCACCGGCGGGACGCGGCGGTGAGCGGCTGTGCGCGGTACGGCTCGGAAAACGCCGCAGTCCCGTACGGCGGACACGGGGATCGCCGTACGGGACTGCCGAGGAGTCACAGGGGGTGGCTCACTCGTCGTTCACTCGTGGTGGCTCACTCGTCGTGTTCCTGCGGGGGAAGCGCGGCGATGAGCGGGTGGTCCTTCTCGATCAGGCCGAGCTTGCTGGCGCCGCCGGGCGAGCCGAGGTCGTCGAAGAATTCGACGTTCGCCTTGTAGTAGTCCTTCCACTCCTCCGGAGTGTCATCCTCGTAGAAGATGGCCTCGACCGGGCAGACGGGCTCGCAGGCACCGCAGTCGACGCACTCGTCCGGGTGGATGTACAAGGACCGCTGGCCCTCGTAGATGCAGTCGACGGGGCACTCCTCGATGCAAGCCTTGTCCTTAAGGTCGACGCAAGGCTCCGCGATGACGTACGTCACGCTGTCGTTCCTCCTCGTTAGGGCTGGCGGGCCGGTGCTGCCCGGGTCCGCCACGGGCGCGCGGGAGCGCTCTTTCGCTTCGGACGGCGGCGATGCCCACACCTAGTATCTCCGTTCCAGGACACAAGACGAACAGGAGGGGCGGATACAGCTGTGGAATTCACCACGGGCGGACGCCTGGAGGTCCGCGTCACCCCTTCCGACGTGGGCAAACGCGTGTCGGTGCGGTCGCTTACCGGTGCTGGGGAGCGGCATGGGCGGTTCACGGACACGCTGGGCATTCTCACATCCTGGACCGGGGG
Source organism: Streptomyces albus subsp. albus (assembly GCF_000725885.1). GTDB lineage: Bacteria > Actinomycetota > Actinomycetes > Streptomycetales > Streptomycetaceae > Streptomyces > Streptomyces albus. The sequence continues at coordinate 97,994 of NZ_JODR01000029.1, forward strand.
CGTGCTCAGGATCACGCGCCGCGATGGTGGGCAGGTGGAGATCGAGGAGGCGTCGATGGTCGCTGGAAAGGTCGTACCGCCCACACCCGCCCGCCGCCGGGGACTTCCCGCGGCGGACGTGACGGAGCTGCAGACCGTGGCGGCCAGGGGCTGGCCGCCGCAGGAGTCGCGGCGGCTGGGCGGCTGGACGCTGCGCGCCGCCGGAGGGTTCACCGCGCGCGCGAACTCGGTGCTGGCGCTGGGCGAGCCGGGGGTGCCGCTGGACCAGGCGCTGGAGGAGGTCGCCGCCTGGTACGCCGGCCGCGGGGTGCCCGCGCGGATGCAGATCGTGGTGGACGAGCAGGCGCTGCTGGACGCCCGCCTGCGGGACCTGGGCTGGCTTCCGGAGAAGCACGCGGTGGTGCGGGTCGGTGCGCTGGCCCCGCTCGCCGACCGTGCCCCGGACGCACGGGTGCTGCTGCACCGTCAGCTCGATGCGCGGTGGGCCGGGCTCTACCACCGGGCCGGCGAGGGTGAGCTGACGCAGGCGGCGAGGGCGGTGCTCGGCGGCGGTCCCTCGGTGTGGTTCGCCACGGTGCCGGACGACGAGGGCCGGGCCGCCGCGATCGGACGGTGCGTGGTGGACGGCCGCTGGGCCGGGTTCGCCGCCGTGGAGGTGGCCGCCGCGCACCGGCGGCAGGGGCTCGCCCAGGCGGTGATGGGCGAGCTGGCGCGGGCCGCGCTCGCCGAGGGCGCCTCGGCCGCCTACCTCCAGGTCGAGCGGGACAACGCGCCCGCCCGCGCGCTCTACGACAAGCTGGGCTTCGCCGACCACCACGCCTACCACTATCTGCGCCGCCCCCACGTCCCGGCGGCGGGAAGCGGCCCGGATGACGGGCGGTGAGGCGCCGGTGCCGTACGAGGACGCGCTGCGCCGCCGGTTCGCCGAGGCGGCGCGCGAGCCCCGCCCCGATCTGGCACTGCTGTGCCTGCTGATCGGCGCCGAGGCGGCACGGCACGGCACCGGCGCCCGGAACGGCGCACAGGACGGCACGGCCGGGCAGGAGGAGTACACGGCGGCCGACCGGCTGGTGGACGAGGGGCAGGCCGAACTCGACCGGCTCGCCGGGATGTTGCCCTACGAGCGGGGACGCACCCCGCGGCAGTGGGCACGCGCCCTGGAGAAGCTGCTGGGCGACCGGCTCGGCTTCCGCGGCGCCGCCTCCGACTACCAGCGGCTGGAGTCCTCGCTGCTGCCGCGGGTGCTGCGCCGGCGGCGCGGGCTGCCGATCCTGCTGGCGGTCGTCTGGACGGAGGTGGCGCGGCGCGCCGGTGCCCCCGTGTACGGGGTGGCGCTGCCCGGGCACTTCGTCGTCGGCTTCGGCGACCCGGGCGGCGACCATGTGCTGGCCGACCCGTTCGGCGGGGGCACCCCGCTCGGTGAGGAGGAGCTGTCCGCGCTGGTGGCCGGCGCCACCGGCGGGGCACCGCTGTCGGCCGCCTCGCTCCAGCCCGCCGGGCCGCTGGAGACGGTGCTGCGCGTCCTCAACAACATCCGGGCCTGGGCCGGGCGGCGCCCCGAACAGACGGGGGTGCGGCTGTGGGCCGTCGAGCTGTCGCTGCTGCTGCCGCACCACCCGGGCACGCTCCGCTTCGAGCGGGCGCAACTGCTGGTGGAGCGCGGCGACTTCGTGGGCGGGGCGCGGGAGATGGAGGAGTACGCCGACGTGGTGGCGGCCATGGAGCCGAACGCGGCGGAGAACATCCGCAGAGCGGCCCGCGCCGCCCGCGCGCGGCTGAACTGACGTACGGGACCGGATCAGCCGTGCGGCACGCGGCCGGTCACAACCAGCCCTTGTCGCGGGCGATGCGTACGGCCTCGGCGCGGTTGCGGGCGCCGGTCTTCCGGATGGCGGTGGACAGGTAGTTGCGGACGGTGCCGTGCGACAGGTGCAGCGCCTCCGCGATCTCGGCGTTGCCCGCCCCCTCGCGGGCCGCGCCGAGCACGTCCCGTTCCCGGTCGGTCAGCGGGCTGGCGCCCTGCGCGAGGGCGGCGGCGGCCAGCCCCGGGTCGATGACGCGTTCGCCGGCCAGCACCCGGCGCACCGCGTCGGCGAGCTCGGCGGCGGGGGCGTCCTTGACGAGGAAGGCGTCGGCGCCGGCCTCCATGGCACGGCGCAGATAGCCGGGGCGGCCGAACGTGGTGAGGATGACGACCTTCAGCGTCGGGTGTGCTCCCCGGAGCCCTTCGAGGGCGTCGAGTCCCGTCTGTCCCGGCATCTCGATGTCGAGGAGCGCCACGTCCGGCTGGTGTGCGGCGACCGCGTCCAGCACCTCGTCGCCCCGGCCGACCTGGGCGGCGACCTCGATGTCCGGCTCCAGCCCGAGCAGCGCGGCCAGCGCCTCGCGGACCATCACCTGGTCCTCGGCCAGCAGCAGTCTGATCACGCGCATCAGGGTACTGAGGGCACCGTGGCCCGCAGCATGAAGCCCCCTTCGGGGCCGGCCGTGGTGGTGAGGGTGCCGCCGCACTCGGCGAGGCGTTCGCGCAGCCCGCTCAGCCCGTTTCCCTCCCCGTTGCCGGAGGGTCCCTTGCCGTCGTCCGCGACGGTCAGCCGCAGGGCCGCCGGGTCGTCGGCGGGCGGCTGGAGGGTGACCGTGCAGCGGCCGGCCGCGCTGTGCCGCACCACGTTGGTGACGGCCTCGCGCAGCGCCCAGGCCAGGACTCCCTCGTGCTCGGGCGCCAGCTCGACGGCGGGGGGCCGCGGCGGCAGGTCGGCGGCGATGCCGGCGGTCTCCAGGGCGGTGCGGGCGCCGGCGAGTTCGACGGCGAGGGTGGGCCGGCGGTACCCGCTGACGGCCTCGCGGACGTCCACCAGGGCCTGCCTGCTGACCCGTTCGATGTCGGCGACCTGTTCGGCGGCGCGCTCTGGGTGGTCCGGCAGCATCCGGCCGGCCAGCTCGCTCTTGAGGGTGATCAGGGACAGCGAGTGTCCCAGCAGGTCGTGCAGGTCGCGGGCGAGGCGCAGCCGTTCCTCGCTGGCCGCGAGCTCGGCGACCACGGCGCGGGCCTCCCGCAGCTCCCGCATGGTGCGCACCGTCTTGCGGGCGGACATCAGTGCGAACCCGCCCAGCAGGGCGGGGATCACGAACGAGGTCCACACGCCCCACCAGGGACGGGTGCCGAATCCGGTGCCGATGGCCGCCAGCGCCAGCACGCAGGCGGCCATGGCCGCCACGGCGCGTCCCGCCGGCAGGACGGCGCACGAGGCGACGACGACGTACACGAAGAGCACCAGCCAGTCGGTGCCCTCGGTCAGCGAGAGGGCCCAGGCCAGGGCGTAGAGCAGGACGAGCAGGGTGTACACGGTGCGGCCGGGCAGCGGTGTGCGCGTGTGCCGGAAGACGAGCGCGAAGTACGTGCCGACGAACGCGGCGAGACCGACGGCGCCCCACACCGTCCCCGCGGTGCCCAGACGGCCCGAGAACAGGTCCTCCAGGGGCCCGCCCAGGAAGATCATCCACACGGCGATGAAGAGGGCCTTGGTCAGCTTCTGGCGCCGGGTCTGCGCGGCTTCCGTGATGGCGGGGAGCCGGCCCGTGTCCGGCTCCCACAGCGCCGGGCCCGGTTCCGCCGCCGAGGCCGCGCCCCCGGCTCCCTGTCGGGTCCCGGCCATCCCCGTGCTCCTCGTCTGGTGCGTACTCATGTGCTCTCGTGCGGTCTCGTCGCACTCCCGTAAGGTCTCATGCGGTCCCGTGCCGTCTCACGCGCGCTCGTGCCGTCCCGTGCACGGCGTGCGTCCCGTACACGTCACGAGTCTCCTACGTCCGCCGCCTCGCCCGCGCGGCGCGCCGCCCCCGTGCGGTGGGCGGGGATCACGCCGTGCGGGTGTCCCTGCGGTAGAGCCAGGCCGCCGCGGAGGCGAAGAGGACGAGATAGGCCAGCAGCAGCGCCGCATCGCCCAGGTGAGGTGCGTGCCCGGCCTCCACGGCCTGCCCGAGCGCGGCGTAGGCGTGGGTGGGCAGCCACTCGCCGACGTTCCGCACCCAGTCGGGCAGCATGAAGGAGGGCAGCCACAGTCCGCCGGTGAACGACAGGCCGAAGTAGCACAGCATGGTGATCGGCCGCACCGCGTCGCCGGTCGCCAGATAGCCGATGGCCACGCCCAGCGCGGCGAACACGAAGCTGCCCGCCCACGAGCACAGGGCCACCGCGGCCCACTGCCACGCCGCCATCCGCACCCCCATCACCAGGGCGCCGGTGAGCAGGACGAGGAGGATGGCGGGCAGGCTGACGGTGGCCGCCGAGGCGATCTTCGCGGTGACGTAGCCGCGCCCCGGCAGCGCCGTCAGCCGCAGTTGCCGCACCCAGCCGGCCTCGCGCTCCTTGGCGATGCGCTCGCTGTTGCCGATCAGGACGGCCGTGATCGCGCCGAAGGCGGCCATGGCGACCATGTAGTACAGCTTCATGTCGATGGCCAGGCCCGGTATCCGCGCCCCGGCGTCCCGGCCGGCGATGAGCAGGTAGAGCAGGGACGGGTAGACCACCGAGAAGAACATGAACTTCTTGTTGCGCAGCGAGCGCGTGATCTCCAGTTTGACGAGCGTCTTCACTTGGTGGCCGCCTTCTTCTCGGTGTGCTGGTCCGTCCCGGCGGGACGGGCGGCTTGGGCGCCCTGCTGTTCGGCGCGGGAGGTGAGGGTGACGAACGCCTGCTCCAGCCCCAGGCCGGTGACTTCCAGGTCGCGCGGGTAGAGCCCCAGCGCGTAGAGGGCGTGCACGGTGGCGTCGGCGTCCGAGGAGCGCATCCGCACGACGGCGCCGGCCAGTTCGGTTCCCGTCACCCCGGGGAGCGCGCGCAGTTGGGCCTCCAGGACCCCGTCGGGTACCGCGTCGAGCGTGAAGCCGACCCTGCGGACCCCCGCCATGGCCTTGATCTCGGCGGCGCTGCCGTCGGCGAGCAGCCGTCCGCGGTGCAGGACGAGCACCCGGTCGGCGACCTTGTCCGCCTCTTCCAGGTAGTGCGTGGCGAACAGGACGGTGCGGCCCTGTGCGGCCTGGGCGCGCATCGCCGACCAGAACGCGCGCCGCGCGGTGACGTCCATTCCGGTGGTGGGCTCGTCCAGCACCAGCAGGTCGCTGTCGCCCGCCGTCGCGAGCGCGAACCGCACCCGCTGCTCCTGGCCCCCGGAGAGCTTGTCGACGGTGCGCTCCGCGATCCCGGTGAGCCCCGCGGTCTCCAGCACCTGCTCGACGGGGTAGCCGCGCGGGTGGAGGTCGCACGCCAGGGAGACGATCTCCCGGACCCGCACGCCCTCCATCAGCCCGCCGGACTGGAGCATCGCGCCGACCCGCCCGTCGGTGACGGCCTGCCGCGGTGTGGTGCCGAACAGCCGCACCTGTCCGCCGGCGTCCGGGGTGCGCAGCCCCAGCAGCAGGTCGAGCGTGGTGGACTTGCCGGCGCCGTTGGGGCCGAGCAGGGCGACGGTCTCTCCGGGGTACAGGCTGACGGTCAGCCCGTCCAGTGCGCGGACCGTGCCGTAGGTCTTGCCGGCCGAGGTGAACTCGACGGCCGGTGCCGTGGTGGGGGTCGTCTTCATGCCCCCAAGCCTGGCCGCCGCACCGGCCCGCGCGGCAGTGCCGTCGGTCGTGACCTGCGGCTGACAGATGTCACACCGCGCGGGTGACACCCGTGGTGCCGGCAGGCGACGAGGGGCGCCCCGCGCGTGCGGGGCGCCCCTCGTCTCCGGTCCGGCCGGCCGCTCAGCGGGAGACGGACCCCGGGACCTCGGCGACACGCTTCGCCGGCTCGGCCGGCGCCTTCTTGCGCAGCGCGTCCACCATGGCGGCGGCTGCGTGCTTCGGCGTCATCTTGACGGTGCCCGCGCCGCCCTCTATCACCACGTTGTCGAACGCCGACCCGTAGGTCTGCTGCAACTTCTCGACGTCGATGACCGGTTGCAGCGTGCCGCTGTCACCGGCCGGGCGCATCGTCAGGAACGTCCCGATGGTCTTCTGGCTGAAGGGCACCTCCACGTCGCCCGCCTTCAGCCAGACCCAGCCGGACATCGCGGTGCGGCCGAAACCGTTCACCGCCTCCTTCAGCTGCGCGTCGGTCACCTTCGGCCTGCTGGTGGTGCCGGGCAGCCTCACCGGCTCGTTCCGGCCGGTGGCGGCACGCTCCTTGAACGCCTTCTCCAGGGCCGCGGGCGCCTTGTCGACGTCCACGACCTTGTGCGGCGAGCCCTTGACGGCCACCGGCTTGCCGCCGGTGAACTTCACCATGCCCTCGGACGGCGACTTCGTCTCCGTCCCGGACAGCACCGGCTTGAGGGCGGCCCGCACCTTGGCGTCGTCCACCTTGATCGCCGGCTCGGCCTCGCGGCCCTGCCCGAAGAGGGAGCCGATGACCGAGACCGGGTTGTAGTCGCGGCCGGCGGCCTGCCGCACGGTGCCCTCGGTGTCGAAGGTAATGCCCGCCACGGCCGGCTTCAGCTCGGTGCTGCCGGCGTCCGTGCGGATCTTGAACGGCTGCTCGGTGCGCTCACCCAGCGCGGCGTCCAGCTTGTTGACGGCCTCGTGCTTGGTCAGTCCGCCGATCTCGACACCGAGGACGGTGGTGCCCTTGGGCACGTCCGCGTGGTCGAGCAGCAGCCCGGTGCCGTAGGCGACGCCGAGGACGACGACGACACCGATGCCGAGCAGGGCCGGCTTGGAGCGCCCGCGCTTCTTCGCGGCCGGCTTCCCGCCCTTGGCGCCCTTCGCGCCGCTGGGCGCCGGCGCCGCCGCCGACGGGCCGGACGCCGGGGTGCCGGGTCCGCTGTCGGGTCCGGCCTGCGGCACGCCGCTGACCATGGTGTCGCTCGACATCCGCGCGGCGCCGCCACCGGGGCTCCCCGTGCCGCCGGGCCGGGTCGCGTCCGGACCGGTCCCGCCTCGCGGCGGGATGGTGACGGGGCCGGTGCCCAGGCCGAGGGTCGAGCTGACGGCCGGCTCGTCCTGCCCCGCATCCGGCCGGCCGGGCCCCGGCACGACCGGGGTGCCCTGCGGAGGCGTGCTGCCGGGGCCCCGGTCGAACGCGTCGAGACCGGAGGCGCCGGAGGCGGAACCGGCGCCGGGGGCCACGGGGGCTCCGGGCACGTCCTGGCCGGGTGCCGCGTGGGTGCCGGTGGGCGAGTCGTCGTACCCCTCGGGGCGGCTGCCCGGCCCCGGCCCGTCGCCAGGGGCGGCCAGCGGGCCGGAGCCGGGCACGGTCATGTCACCCGTGACGGGGCCCGTGGTGGGCCCGGCGGGGCCGCCGGGGTCGATCCGGGGCACGCCCTCGACGGGGGTGTCGGTCAGTCCGCTGCCGCCCGCGTACGGCGCCCCGGCGCCCGGCGCACCCGGCACGCTGTGCGTCCCCGTGGCCTCGGGGCCCTGTGCGGGGCCGCCGTCGCCACCGGGCGCGGACGGCGCCGAGGCCGACGAGGGCCGGGCCGAGGGGGTGTTGGACGTCCCCGGGGTGCTGGTGGTGCTCCGCGGCGGCTTGCGCGGGGCGAACCAGTCGCTGGTCGGCTGGGTGAACTTCTCCTCGCCGCCGGAGGAACCGGCCGCGGAAGCCGCGGCCGAGCCGCCGCCGGACGGCTTCCCCGCGCCGCCGTCGGCCGCGCCGGCGCCCCCGGCGGCGGGAGACTGCGCCGGTGCCGTGGGGGCAGCGGACGCCGGGGAGGCCGGGGCGGCCGGCGAGGTGCCGCCCGGTGCCGTGCCGTTGCCGCTGCCGAGCGGGGACACCGCGGCCGGTCCGGTGGCGCGCTTGCCGGCGCTCAGGTCGGGAGTGGCCCCCGCGCCCTTGGCTCCCTTGGCGGTGCCCTTCTCCGCTCTGCCGGGCTTGCCGCCGTCGTTCTCGTCGCTCACCGGGGTGCGCATCACCACGGGCGGAATGGGCCGCGATCCGGGGATGTTGATGCGGATACGGGTGGTGAGCGTCGTCTCCGTCTTCGGCTCGTCCGGTTTGGCTCCGGCGGCCGTCGCCGAGGTCCGGCCGTCCTGGTCCGTCCCGGAGGCCGAGGTGCCGTACGGCTCCGTCCCCGAGGGGTACGCCGAACCGCCGCGCCTCTTCGGCCCGGAGGACGAACTGTCAGTTTCACGACTCAAAACAGGTACTCCCGGTTGGATTCGCCGTCTTCCCGTTGGCCCGAAGGCGGCTCGCCGGCGCGCACCACTGTACTGGGGCACCCGGCCCCGGACCCCGCGACCACCGAATCGTCCCGCGGACGGCCCCCTCAGCGGTTGTTGTGTCCGGGAACGGGAGGCGAGGACAGTGCGAGGGTGGTAAGCATCACAGCCGCCAGCATTCCGCCGAGCAGGTAGACGTAGCTGGAGATGCCGGCACTGAAGAGGATGTCGCCCTCGGGCCGTGCGGGCATCATCAGCAGGACTGCCGCCACCCATCCGGCGGCCGGCGCCACCGTGCCCCCTTTGGTGCGGCACAGTATGCCGCCGCCGCGGAAGAGTCCGACAGCCGCGGCGAGTGCGAGCAGCAGTCCCAGCGGGAACCAGCCACCCTGGACCAGCGTTCCGGCCGCTCCGGTGAGCGCGCCGAGCACGACCAGCGCCGCGTACACCGCGCCCCGGGCGGCGCGGCTGTGCGGCCAACGGCCCGGTACGGCCCGCGCGTCGGCCGTGCTCATTCCGTCACCCCCGCGAACAGGTCGTCGTGGCCTTCGGGCCCCGAGCGGCCGTCCCGGTCGGCGCGCTGGAAGTACTCGGTGCCCAGCAGCGGCTGGCCGAGGCCGTTGGAGAGGGCGAAGAAGGGGCCGCGGGAGGTCTCACGGACGGAGATCTGCGTCTCGTGGGCGGCCATGGCCGCGGTCTTGGCCGGCAGGTGGGCGCGGGCGTCCACGGTGACGTCGACCTCGTCCGCGCTGTCCACCACTCCGGGCACGTCGTCGGGCCGGGCGAAGCCCGTCTCGCCCGGGAAGCCGGGGAAGGGGAAGATCTCCCCGTCGGCCGCGGCGGCGTGCAGCCGCGCGAAGCCCTCCTCCAGGACGGGGCGGGGGACGACGTTCCAGTAGACGCGCTGCACCGCGTACGGCTCCTTGCCGCCGCGTCCGCTCTCCTGGGCGGCCAGTTCCACGGCGCGCATGGTGACGCGGTGGGCCTTGATGTGGTCGGGGTGGCCGTATCCGCCGTCCGGTCCGTAGGTGACGACGACCTGGGGGCGTACCTCGCGCACGACGGCGGCCAGCAGGCGTGCGGCCTCGTCCAGGTCGGCCTGCCAGAAGCAGCCGGGGCGGTCGTTGGTGGCGGCGCCCATCATGCCGGAGTCGCGGTAGCGGCCGGGCCCGCCCAGGAAGCGGTGGTCGGTGACGCCCAACGCGCGCATGGCGGCGGACAGTTCACCGACGCGGTGCCGGCCCAGGGTGTCGTCCTGGTCGGGGGCCAGGTGTGCCAGGCCGTCCGGGATGACCTCGCCCTCCTCGCCCAGGGTGCAGGTGACGAGGGTGACGTGTGCGCCCTGTGCCGCGTAGGCGGCCATGGTGGCGCCGGTGGTGATCGACTCGTCGTCCGGGTGGGCGTGCACCAGCAGCAGACGGCGTCGGGGGGCGGCCGGGGTGCCGGGGGCCGCCCCCGGAGGAAACGCAGCGGTCATGCCCCGAGCCTACGACGGGTGCGGCAGGGCACGCCGAGGCGCCGGGGTGAAGGAGGGGTGGATGCGCGGGCAGCGCGGCGGGTGGTGCGGGGGTCAGAACTTGAGCTGCCCGATCATTCCGGCGACGTTGGAGGTCAGGTCCGTGATCGTGGGAGCGACCGACGAACTGGCGAGGTAGAAGCCCAACAGCACGCAGATCACCGCGTGTCCGGTCTTGAGCCCGGATTTCCTGACGAGCAGGAAGACGATGATCGCCAGCAGCACCACCGCCGAAATCGAGAGTGCCACGGCGGTTCACCTCCAAGTACGCACGGTCGGTTCGGGATCGGTACGGGTCACACGGACACGGCAGCGCGCCTCCGGCATGGAGGAGCCACCGGCTTCATACCCAGCACTCACCATGCGCAACGGATCATAATTATCCGGGCCACCGCACGGCTCGGTGCACAGGTGCAGACGAGGGGCGCATATTCAGTTCCAGCCACACGCGCCGGGAGGGGGCCTTCCCCCGGGCGGGCAGCCGGAGCGGATCACAGCCCGGCTCGGGCGCAGTACGGTCGGCCGCATGGCTTGGACTTTCCCGCAGCAGCACGCCTCTACCCATAGATTCACACTTGGTGCCCCGAGGTCGTTCACGGTCGCCCCGGACGGCTCACGAGTCGCCTTCCTTCGCTCCCGAAGCGGCACTGACCTGGAACATCTCCTCTGGGTGCAGGACGTGGCCGACGGCAAGGAGCGGATCGCGGCCGATCCGGCGGCGCTCCTCGGCGGAGCGGCCGAGGAACTGTCCGCCGAGGAGCGCGCACGCCGGGAGCGCAGCCGCGAGGGCACGGCCGGCATCGTCGGATATGCCACCGACAGATGCGTGAGGACGGCCGGTTTCGCTCTTTCGGGGCGGCTCTTCGTCGCCGATCTCCTCGACGGGGCCGCCCGCGAACTGGCCACGCCCACGCCCGTCGTCGACCCCCGCCCCTCCCCCGACGGACGGCACCTCGCCTATGTGGCGCGGGGCGCCCTGCGGGTGGTCACCGCCTCGGGCGAGGACGACCGGGCACTGGCCGAACCGGAGAGCGGGACGGTCACCTGGGGGCTGGCGGAGTTCATCGCCGCCGAGGAGATGTCCCGCACCCGGGGCTACTGGTGGTCGCCCGACTCGGACCGGCTGCTGGCCGCCCGGGTCGACGACGCCCCCGTGCACCGCTGGACCATCGCCGACCCGGCCCGTCCGCAGGCGGAGCCGGCGCGGGTCGCCTATCCGGCGGCCGGCACGCCGAATGCCGAGGTCAGCCTGTATCTGCTCGGTCTCGACGGCAGCCGCACCGAGGTGGTGTGGGACCGCGAGCGCCACCCGTACCTGGCCCGCGTCCACTGGTCGGCGGCCGGTCCGCCGCTGCTGCTGGTGCAAAGCCGCGACCAGCGTGAAGTCGCGTATCTGAGCGTCGACGTGGCCACTGGTGCGACTTCCGTCACACTCACCGAGAAAGATCGAATCTGGCTGGAACTCTTCGCCGGTGTCCCGGCCTGGGCGCCGGACGGAAGCCTGGTGCGGATCGTCGACGAGGGGCCGGAGACGGCACCCGACGGGAAGAGCGCACGAGTGCTCATGGCGGGCGCACAGCGGCTCACGACCGCAGACCTCCATGTGCGGGCCGTGCTGGACATCGGCGACGGGGACATCCTCTTCACCGCCTCGCCCGGCGACGGCGGACAGCCCGCCGAACGCCGCACACCGGGAGACATCGGCGTCTACCGGGTGCCCCTGGGCGGCGGCGAGGTGGCGCGGATCGCCCAGGAGGAGGCTCCGCACGTGGCGTCCGCGCAGCGGGGCGGCGACACCCTGGTGCTCTCCACCGCGACCCTGGGCCGCCCCGGGGCCGAGGCGGTGGTGCTGCGCCACGACGGCGACCGCCCCACGCGGACCGGCACCATCGCCTCGTACGCCGAACGGCCCGTGCTCTCCTGCGCACCCCGGCTGCTGCACACGGGCGAGCGCCGTATTCCGGCCGCCGTCGTCCTGCCCACCGGCTACACGGAGTCCGACGGTCCGCTGCCCGTCCTGATGGACCCCTACGGCGGTCCGCACGGGCAGCGGGTCGTCGCGGCGCACAACGCGCACCTGACCGCCCAGTGGTTCGCCGACCAGGGCTTCGCCGTGGTCACCGCGGACGGGCGCGGCACCCCCGGGCACAGCCCCGCCTGGGAGAAGGCCGTCGCGCACCGGCTGGCCCCCGTCACCCTCGACGACCAGGTGGAGGCGCTGCGGTCGCTGGCCGGGGAGTTCCCCCTCGACCTGACCCGGGTCGGCATCCGGGGCTGGTCGTACGGCGGTTACCTGGCGGCCCTCGCGGTGCTGCGGCGCCCCGACGTCTTCCACGCCGCCGTCGCGGGCGCGCCCGTGACGGACTGGCGGCTGTACGACACCCACTACACCGAGCGCTACTGCGGCACCCCCGAGGCGGACCCCGAGGTCTACGCGGAGTCCTCGCTGATCACCGATGAGGGGCTGTCGGGGGTGCCCGAGGACGCGCCGCACCGGCCGCTGATGATCGTCCACGGGCTGGCCGACGACAACGTCGTGGTCGCGCACGCACTGCGGTTGTCGTCCGCGCTGCTGGCCGCGGGGCGGCAGCACGAGGTGCTGCCGCTGTCCGGGGTCACGCACATGGCCAGCGACGCCACCGTCGCGGAGAACCTGCTGCTGCTCCAGGTCGGTTTCCTGAAGCGGTCGCTCGGGGTCACCGGCTGAGAGGCCGCTTCCCCGGGCCTCCGGGCCGCCGCCGTCACGCGGGGGCCCGGAGGCCGCAGGTCCGGTGCCGGCCCCCGGCGCGGTACGGCGGCCGGCAGGACCCCTCTCAGGCGGTCTTGGCGGTGTCGTCCGCGGGTGCGGCGTCCTCCATCTCGCGGAGGGCCTTGTCCATCACGATGTCCTCACCGCGGGCTGCCGTGGTCGGGTCCTCCGGGAAGTGGCAGGCCGTCAGATGGCCGGCCGTGTTGCCGGCTATCTGCACCAGCGGCGGCTCCGTCGTCGCGCACTTGTCCTGCGCCTTCCAGCACCGGGTGCGGAAGCGGCAGCCCGAGGGCGGGTTGATCGGCGAGGGCACGTCGCCCGCCAGCCGGATGCGCTCCTTGGCCTCGCCCCGACCCCCGGTGTCCTCGGTCAGGACCGCTTCGGGCACGGCCGACAGCAGCGCGTGGGTGTAGGGGTGCCGGGGACGGTTGTAGATCGCCTCCCGGTCCCCCACCTCGACGACCTTGCCGAGGTACATCACGGCCACCCGCTCGGAGAAGTGCCGCACGATGGCCAGGTCGTGCGCGATGAAGACGAACGCGATGCCCATCTCGCGCTGCACCTTCTGGAGCAGATTGACCACCTGCGCCTGGATGGACACGTCCAGCGCCGAGACCGGCTCGTCGGCGACGATCAGCTTCGGCTCCAGCGCCAGGGCCCGGGCCACCCCGATGCGCTGGCGCTGTCCGCCGGAGAACTCGTGCGGGAAGCGGTTGTAGTGCTCGGGGTTGAGACCGACGGTCTCCAGCAGTTCGCGGATGCGCTTCTCGCGGCCACCGGGCGGATTGATCCGGTTGACCTCCATGGGGCCGCCGATGATGGCGCCGACCGTCTGCCGCGGGTTGAGCGACGAGTACGGGTCCTGGAAGATCATCTGGATCTCGGAGCGGATCGGCGCCAGCTCCTTGCGGCCGGCGTGGGTGATGTCCCGGCCCGCATAAGTGATCTTCCCGTCGGTGGGCTCCAGCAGCCGGGTCAGCAGCCGGCCCGTGGTCGACTTGCCGCAGCCGGACTCCCCGACCAGGCCGAAGCTCTCCCCCGGGTGGACGTCCAGATCGATCCCGGAAACGGCCTGGACCTCGCCCACCTTCCGCTTGAACGGGAAGCCCCCCATGATCGGGAAGTGCTTGGTCAGGTTCTCGGCCCGCAGCAGTGGTTCGCCCGTGCGGGCGGGCCGCGACCGCGGCGGCTCGGCCCCGCTGCGCCCGGCCAGGGTGAGGTCATCGCTCATTGGTCTGCTTCTCCCTGCCTGCCCTAGCTCAGCCTGGGCTTGATCTGCTCGTTGAAGAGGGTGCGCCGCTGCTCCGCCGTCAGATGGCAGGCGGCACCGCGCCCGGCGGGCAGCAGCGGCCGGTCGGTGGCGCACGAGGTGCCCGCCACCTCGTCGGCGAAGCCGCACCGGGGGTGGAAGGCGCAGCCGGGCGGCGGTGACAGCAGGCTGGGCGGGGTGCCGTGGATCGGGGTGAGTTCCTCGTTCACGTCGCCCGTCAGCCGGGGCATGGAGCTCAGCAGGCCCCAGGTGTAGGGGTGCTGGGGGGAGCGCAGCACCTCGGTCACGGTGCCGCGTTCGACCGCGCGCCCGCCGTACATCACCAGGATGTCGTCGGCGACGTTGGCGATGACGCCCAGGTCGTGCGTGATGAAGATGATCGCGGAGCCGAACTCCTGCTGGAGGTCCTTGAGCAGGTCGAGGATCTGGGCCTGCACCGTGACGTCCAGCGCCGTGGTGGGCTCGTCCGCGATCAGCAGGTCCGGGTTGCACACCAGGGCCATCGCGATCATGGCCCGCTGCCGCATACCGCCGGAGAACTGGTGCGGATAGTCGTTGACCCGGGTTCTGGCGTTGGGGATGCCGACCTTGTCCAGCATCTCGACGGCCCGCAGATGCGCCTCCCGCTTGGAGACCCCCATGTGCTTGCGGTAGGGCTCGGCGATCTGGCGGCCGATCGTGTAGTACGGCGACAGGGCGGTCAGCGCGTCCTGGAAGATCATCGCCATCTTGTTGCCGCGCAGCGTCTCCAGCGTCTTCTCGCGCGCGCCGGTCAGCTCCTGGCCGTCCAGCAGGATCTTGCCGGATACGGAGGTCGTCCGCGGGTTGTGCAGACCGAGGATCGACAGGTTGGTGACCGACTTGCCGGAGCCGGACTCGCCGACGATGCCGAGGGTACGGCCGCGCTCCACGTCGAAGGAGAGCCCGTCGACGGCCTTGACGGTGCCGTCCTCGGTGTCGAAGTGCACATACAGGTCGCGCACCGACAAGAAGGCGTCCTTCCCGTCCACTTCGCGGGGGGCCGGCACGTCCGCTTCCTTGGTCAGGGTTGTCATGGCGGAGGTTCTCCTAGGACAGCCGCACGCGCGGGTCGATGAACGCGTAGGCGGCGTCCACGATGATGTTGAACAGGATGATGAAGGTCGCCGCGAAGAGCATCACGCCCATGACCATGGGCAGGTCGGTGTTGCGGACGGAGTTGACCGCGAGGGTGCCGAGTCCGGGCAGTGAGAACGTCCACTCGGTGATCATCGCGCCGCCGAAGAGGGAACCCAGGTCCACGCCGAAGATGGTCACGATGGGGATGAGCGAGCCGCGCCAGGCGTAGCGGAAGAACACGTACTTGCCCGACATGCCCTTGGCGCGGGCGGCCCGCACGTGGTCCTCCTGGAGTTGTTCGATCATCGAGGACCGCGACAGACGCGTGTAGTTCGCGGTGAAGATGATCTGGATGACCAGCCAGGGGATCAGCAGCCCCGTGAACCAGCCGACCGGGTCCTCCGTCAGCGGCACGTACTTGGGCTGGTCGAGCAGGTTGAGGTTGTAGACCACGAGCGCCAGGACGAGCGGCCCGATGAAGTAGATCTGCATCGAGGAGAGCACCAGCGACAGGGAGCTGAACGCCTTGTCGACGAGGGTGCCCTTCTTCCAGGCCGCGATCATGCCGGCGCCCAGTCCGATGATCAGGAAGACCACGGCGCCGCCGACGGTCAGCGAGACGGTGGTCGGGAACCGGTCCAGGATCGTCTCCCAGACGGGGTCCTGGTTGGCGAAGGAGTAGCCGAAGCAGGGTGCGGGACAGTCGCCCGCGGCGAATTCGCGCCCGGCGAGGATGCCGACCATGAAGTGCCAGTACTGGACCGGCACGGGTTCGTCGATCCCCATGTTCTTGCGGATGACCTCGAGCGCGTCCGGCGTGCAGTTCTTGCCGCAGGCCAGCAGCGCCGGGTCCCGGGGGACGGCGTAGAAGAGGAAGAAGGTGACGGCGCTGATGATCAGCAGGATCACCACGGCGCCGAGCGACCGGCGGATGAGAAATCGCAGCATGACGGAACGCAGCTCTCCTGCGACAGCGGTATCGAGACGTGCGGGACGGGGAAGGACCGGCCCTCAGCCGCCCGGCCGGCGGGCCGGGCGGCTGACGGGCGGCTCAGCGCCGGGGTGTCACTTCTTGACGTACAGCGACGTCGGCTGGATGTCGTGCAGCTGCTCGTCGAAGTAGGCGCCGCCGATCTTCGAACCGGAGAGCTGGATCGTCTTGTAGTAGTGCATCGGCACCGCGGGCACGTCCTCGGTGAGGATCTTGTCCGCGAGCTTCTGCCACTCCGCAGCCGCCTTGTTCGGGTCGGAGATCTTGCGGATCTCGTCCATCTCCTTCTCGAACTTCGGGTTCTTGTGGTGCGAGTAGTTCGCCGCACCGTCTTGGACCTGACGCCCGTCGAAGAGGTTCGGGACGACGGTCGAGGCGCTCGGCCAGTCGGCACCCCACGAGTTGTGGTAGATGTCGTAGTTGTTCTTGACCTTGCCGATCTGGTCGTAGTACGTGTCCGCGATGATGTCCTTCTTCTGGACGTCGAACCCGGCCTTCTCCAGGTTCTGGGTCGCGGCGACGGAGAACTCCTGCCACTCCGGAGCGTTCTGGTAGGCGAAGGTGAGCTTCATGCCCTTCTTGCCGGACTCCTTGAGCAGCTTGGCCGCCTTCTTCACGTCACCCTGCGGGTTCTTCAGCTTGCCGAAGGGGTCGGTCGGCTTGTGGCCCACCAGCGTCGGGCTCACGTAGTTGCCCGCCATCTGGCCGCCGCCGGCACCGCCGAACGCCGAGACGATGGACTGGTTCGGCATCGCGTAGGCGATGGCCTGCCGGACCTTCTTGTTCTTGATCCGGTCCATGTTGATGTTCATGTAGCTGACGTACGACTGGTAGCCCGAGACGGACCGCTTCTTGATCTCCGGATCGGTGCGGACCTTCTGCATGCTGGAGGCGTCGACGCTGTTGGTGAAGCTGGTGGCCGTCTGGTTCTCACCCGCGTCGGACATCAGCCGCTTGGTGGAGTCCTCGAAGGAGACCCCGAACTGGATGTCGAAGGCGTCCGGGTACTGGTTGCGCGAGGCGTCCGTCTTGGGGTCCCACTCGGGGTTGCGCACCAGCTTCATGCTCTTGCCCGACTTGAACGACTCGATCTTGTACGGGCCGGTGCACAGCGGCTTCTTGTCGTACTTCTCCTTGGTGTCCTTCTTCTCGGACACCACCGCGTAGCCCGCCATCGCCAGCGCGTAGGGCAGCTCGGCCTGCGGCTCCTTGAAGTGGAAGACGATCGTCTTCTCGTCCGGCGTCTCCAGCATGCTGTCCGGCAGGTGCTTGCCCTTGTAGGGGCCGTCCTTGAGGAGCTTCCGGTAGTCGGTGCCGCCCGTGTTGGCCAGCCACTGCTGGACGAAGGTGGGGCCCTCGGTGATGAACGGCGCGAAGGTGCGCTCGATCGTGTGACGGATGTCCTTCGAGGTGATGGCCGAGCCGTCCTCGAACTTGATGCCGTCCTTGAGCTTGTAGGTCCAGGTCCTGCCGCCGTCCGACTTCTGGCCGCTGTCGGTGGCCAGGTCACCCACGACCTGGTACTTGTCGCCGCTCACCCGCTTGTAGGTGGTCAGCCCGCGGTGGATCAGCCGGGAGAGGGAGCCCTCGTCGCTGACGTAGATCTGGGCCGGGTCCAGGTGCGCGAAGCTGTCCCGCTGGAGGACCTTGATGGTGCCGCCCTTGCGGCCCCCCTTGACCTCGGCGGCCGGGCCCTGGGACGCGGCCTCGTCGGCGAAGGTGTAGGAGACGTCCTGGCCCTGCTGCTTGGCCTTGCTCTTGTCCCCGCCCTCACCGCCGCCCCCGCCGCTGCTGCACCCGGTGAGGAACAGCGCGCCGGCGGCTACGGCCGCGAGGGACGCACGCGCCGTGCGTATGCTCACTCTGCTCATGGTGGTCTCTGCACCTGCCTGTCGGTTGTCCGTCGCTGCCTGACTGATGCCGCACGGGGTGGCAGCACCCCCCACCACTCGGTCGCGCCTGGCCGTCATCGGCCCGACTTGGGGTCGAACGCGTCCCTGACCGAGTCTCCGAGCAAGTTGAATGCGAGGATGAAGATCACCATCGCTCCGCCCGGGAAGAACATGTAGGTGATGTCGCTCTGGTACACCTCGGCGCCCTTGGCGAACATCCGGCCCCAGTCGGGGGTGGGCTCCAGAAGGCCGACGCCGAGGAAGGAGAGCCCCGCGATGGCGGTGACGTTGTTCGGCAACATGTAGGTGGCCTGCACCAGGATGGGCGTGACCAAGTTCGGCAGCAGCTCCTTGCGGACGATGCGCCCCGGCGGGGTGCCGGCGACCCGCGCGGCCTCGATGAACTCCCGTTCCCGCAGCGACAGCGTCTGGCCGCGCAGCAGGCGGGCCAGGGTCATCCAGCCGAGCAGCCACATCACGTAGATGATCACGCAGGAGCGGAGCCAGGTGGGCATCTCGTCCCGCGGGTCCACCAGCAGGGCGGCGACGACCGGGGTGAACGCCACGAAGAAGAGCTGGTTGGGGAAGGACATCATCAGGTCGGTGAACCGGCCCAGGAAGTAGTCGACCTTGCCGCCGAAGTAGCCGCCGGCCACGCCGATCACGATGGCGGTGAGCACCGAGAGAAGGGTGACCACCAGCGCGAGCGACAGCGAGGTGCGGATTCCGTAGATCAGCTGGGTGAACACGTCCCGGCCCAGGCCCGGCTCCAGGCCGAACCAGAACTCACTGTCGATGCCGCCGTTGGGCTTGACCGGGTAGGAGTTGTCGTTCAGCAGCTCCGGGTTGTTCTGCCCGTACCTGGTGTAGGGGTCCTTGCCGTAGAGCCAGGAGATCACCGGGGCGAGCGCGGCGATCAGGAAGAAGGCGAGCACGACGCACGCCGAGATCATGCCTGTGCGGTCACGCTTGAAGCGCATCCACATGAGCTGGCCGGGCGAACGGCCCGCGGGTTCACCGTCCTTGGCGACCCGCGTAGAACTCAGGTCCGCTTCGCCACCGGGGCCCGGGTTGTCGGCCCCGGCCCCCGCGGCCTGGGAAGAACTCGTCATCGCGTGTGTGCTCCCGCGCTCAATTCTCGCCGGAACCCTCATCGTTGGGCGTGATGCGGGTGGGTTGAGCCGGACTTTGGCAAGCCAATTACACGGCAGTCAAGGGGTGTTGGGACAGCTGAACGCGGTGGCGGCCTTTCTTGAGCGAAGATTGCGCAGATCGAGGTCGCAATGTGCTTGACATCACTTTCGGCGGGCGGACTTTTACCGTGAAAGCCGCGTATACCCCTTCCCGGTCTCGCATCGTGGTCGCCCCGCCACCGATATCCGAAGCCGCCACTCTGAGATCCGTACGCCCCAACTTCCCTGCCGGCGCTGACCCTTGGAGTTCCCATGGGCGTACTGTGGATGGCATGCGCAGGTGAGCGCGCCGCCGCGATCACGGACCCGTGGCCGTCGGCGCGCTTGTTGTCGGGCGGCGGTCACGGGTAGACACGGGTGGATCCGGGAAGTCGCGACACGCATCAACGGGGGGCCGGAAATGGGCCAGGACAGGACACTCGCGCGCGGAGCGCGCGTCTTCGGATCACTACTGCTGGCCGCGCTCGCGCTGCTCAGCCTCGTCTGGATCGTCAGGGACTTCACCAAGGCCGGTGAGGTCGTCGACGTGTGGTGGAACTGGACGGGCCTGGTCGCCCGCGCCGAGGACGGGGTGTGGGTCACCTCCTTCCTCGAACCGATGCTTCTGCTGCTGTACGCGGTCACCGCCGTCACGGCGTACCGTTCCTCCTCGTCCGCCGCGATACTCGCCTGCACCGGGGTGCTGACGGTGGTGGTCCGCGCACCCGGCCTGTGGAACCTGGGCGCCGACTGGATGCAGGGTGTCCCCGACGGGCTGCTCAGCCAGGTGCTCTTCAGCACCATCGCCGCCGTGATCATCGGCGTCGTCCTCGTCGTCACCGCCGTCTCGGGCCGCCGCCCGGCACAGCTGGCCGGCCCGTCCGCCTTCGGCTACGGCTTCCCCTCCGATACCGCACCGCCCTCACCGGCCGGCCCCACCAAGGGCGGCGCCGTCGCCGCCTTCCTGCTGCTGGGGTCCAGCGGCGCGATCATGGCCGCCTGGGAGATACGCGGCATGCAGCAGCTCGGCTGGGACCGCTACGAGCGGCTGCTGACCGGGGAACGCGCCATCGTGCGCCTGCTCGACTCGCCCGTCAGCTGGATGCAGTGGGCGGTGATCGTCCTGGCGCTGGTCGCCGGGATCGCCGCACTGTCCGGAGCCCCGTTCTCCCGCCCGCTCGGCCTGATCATGACCGCCCCGCTGCTGGCCTTCGGTGTCTTCGCCATCGCCTACGGCGTCAAGACGGACCTCTTCGAGCACTTCGGCGACCTCGGTATCGAGGCGCAGCTGCACGTGCTCACCAGCCTCTTCCAGGTGGTGGCCGGTGCGGCCGTCCTGCTGGCGCTCGCCCGCGGCGAGCAGCATGCCCCGCGTCCCCTCCCCCAGTACCACGCCGGCGGCTCCGCGGCCTTCGGCCCGCCGCCGCAGGCCTGGTAGAGCCCTGCTCAGCCGCCCGCGGGCGGCACCACCGCCGCGCGTTCCGCCGCGAAATGGCAGGCCGAGGGGTGGCGCTGCGGCTGGTCGACGGGGGTGTCGGTGAAGTTCTCGGGCACGGCGAGGAGAGGCTCCTCCTCCGCGCAGCGCTGTTCGGCCTTCCAGCAGCGGGTGCGGAAGCGGCAGCCGGAGGGCGGGTTGGCCGGCGAGGGCACATCGCCCTCCAGGACGATCCGCTCCCGGACGACGGACAGGTCGTGGGCGATGAAGATGTAGGAGAGGCCGAATTCGTCCTGGAGGCGTTCCATCAGATTGACGACCTGCGCCTGCACCGACACATCCAGCGCCGAGACGGGCTCGTCGGCGACGATGATCTCCGGACGCAGCGCCAGCCCCCGGGCGATCCCGATACGCTGCCGCTGACCACCACTGAACTGGTGCGGATAC
>NZ_JODR01000030.1 GCF_000725885.1 Streptomyces albus subsp. albus
GACCGCTACGGCACCATGGACAACGTCGACTCCGCCTACTGAGCAGGCAGTCACTCACACAGCACCGCGCATGCGAACACCCGAAGCGGGTGGGAGGAAGCCCCTCCCACCCGCTTCGTCACGTCCGGGCAGTGCGTACTCCGTCCCACATCCGCCGCTCGGGGCCGTCGGCGTGTTCGGTGCGGGTCCACTCCGGGCCAATGTGCTGCACCACCGGGTGCTCGTGGGTGTAGCGGGGCCAGCCGGGGTCGCCGTCGGTGGCGAACCGTACCCAGGCGTCGTGGGTGCGCCGGGCGAGTTCCCTGACCTCGTCGTCGTCGGGAATGCCGAAGCTGCCGTGGTCCACCCGGCCGACGGTGTCGAAGACGAAGGGCAGCTCCAGTCCGTGACAGGCCCCCAGTCGCCCTCCGTAGGC
Source organism: Streptomyces albus subsp. albus (assembly GCF_000725885.1). GTDB lineage: Bacteria > Actinomycetota > Actinomycetes > Streptomycetales > Streptomycetaceae > Streptomyces > Streptomyces albus. The sequence goes on from NZ_JODR01000030.1 coordinate 416, forward strand.
GGGTGAGCGCCAGGTGAACTCGTACCGCCAGGTCCCGCCGGGGTGCGGGGCGTGCGCTTCCGCGAGGGTCCAGGTGGGATGGGCGAAGACGATGTCCGTGCCCACCGCCGGGAACAGGTCGCCGCGGCCCGAGGCGCGGTAGGCGGCCAGCAGCCGCTCCGGCTCGGGGTGCAGCGGGGCGAGCAGTGCGGGCAGCGCCTCCTCCGGCACGGAAAGGCCGAGCGCCACGGTGTAGAAGTTCAGCTCCTCGCGGTTGTGACCGACCATGACGTCCACGTCGGCGGCTGCGCCGGCGGCCACCATGCCGGTGGGCTGGTCGGTGAGCTGCTCGCCGTCGATCACCAGGCTCAGCGGCGACAGTCCCAGCAGGGGGTCGGGAGCGGGTACGGGCCGGCGGAGAGCGAGCGGTTCGAGGGCGGCCACCAGTGCTTCGTCGGGCAGGGCGGCCAGTGCCCGTGCGGCCGGTTCGGTGCCCAGGACCGCCCCCACCTCCCGGGCGACGGCCACGGCCTGTGCCCGGGTGAGCGCGCTGCTGCCGGCCCCGCTCTGCGCGACGGCGCGCCGGAAGAGCCCGCGGGGTGCGGCGGCCAGCAGTGCCGCGACGCTCATCCCGCCGGCCGATTCGCCGAAGACGGTGACGTTGTCCGGGTCCCCGCCGAAGGCGGCGACGTTGTCCCGTACCCAGTGCAGCGCGGCGAGCTGGTCGAGCAGCCCCCGGTTGGGCGGGGCGTCCCGGACGGCGACGTAGCCGGATATGCCCAGCCGGTAGTTGAGCGTCACCAGCACCACGCCGTGGTGCGCGAACCGGGTGCCGTCGTAGCCGGGGGCGCTGCCCGAGCCGCTGGTGAAGGCGCCCCCGTGGAGGAAGACCATGACGGGGAGGCGGCCGGCGCCGGGGTCGGGGGTGTGGACCTGGACGGTCAGGTAGTCGCGGCCCTTCACCCAGCCGGGGCCGGAGAGGGAGGAGAAGTCGACGTCGGGGTGCCGGCTGTCGGGCTGGGGCGCGGTGGGGCCGGGCCGGGTCGCGTCCAGATCACCGGCCCAGGTGGGCGGTGGGGCCGGTGCGGCGAACCGGGCGGCCCCCGTCGGGCCGGCGGCGTACGGGATGCCGTGGAAGGCGTGGACGCCGTCGCGTGTGGTGCCGCGTACGCCGCCTTGCCCAAGCTGGACCCTCATCGCATGCGCCTCCTCGCCGTCAGGCGACGTCTCCGTTGCGCTCCGTGGTCGTGGGGGCGGTGGTGCCGCCCGTGTCCCAGGTGTTCCCGCCGCTGCCGGTTTCCCCGACGACCTTGCCGGGATTGAACAGTCCGAGCGGATCGAGAGCCTCTTTCACGGCGCGTTGGACGGCGCACACCTCGGGGCCGAGCTCCCGTGCCATGCCGCCGCGTTTGAGCAGGCCCACCCCGTGTTCGCCGGTGACGGTGCCGCCTGCCTCGACGGCCGCGGTGAGCAGCTCCTCGAAGGCGGCCTGGGCGGCCTCGCGGGCGGCGTCGTCACCGGGCGGGGTGATCAGCAGCGGGTGCAGATTGCCGTCCCCGGCATGGGCGATGGTGGCGATGCGCACGCCGTGCCGGCGGCCGGTCTCCTCGATGCGGGCCAGCATGCGGGGCACGGCGGAGCGGGGGACGCAGATGTCCTCGGTGAGCACCGGGCCGAGCCGTTCCAGGGCCGGGTAGGCGAGCCTGCGTACGTCGAACAGTGCTTCCGCCTCGGTCTCGTCGGTGGAGCGTTCCGCCCACAGTGCGCCGCTCTCGGTGAACGCGGCGGCCACGGCGGCGGCTTCGTCGTCGCCCGCCTGGCCGGGGCTGTCCACCCGGGCCAGCAGCAGGGCGGCGGCCTGGGGTTCGATGCCCAGGTGCTTCCACTCCTCGACGGCGGTCATACAGGCCCTGTCCAGCAGTTCGAGGGCGGCCGGCCGCAGACCGCGCCGGGTGCACAGGGCGACCGCCCGCCCGGCCGACACGAGGTCGTCGAAGGCGCCGACCACGGTGTGCGGGGCGGTGGCGGGGGCGGGCCGCAGCCGCAGCGTGATCTCGGTGATCACACCGAAGGTGCCCTCGGAGCCGGTGAACAGTCCGGTCAGGTCGTAGCCGCTGACTCCCTTGGTGGTGCGGCGGCCGAACCGTACGGCGGTGCCGTACTCGCCGGCCGGGCCGCCCATGACGGCCTGGAGGCCGAGCACGTAGTCGCGGGTCACGCCGTACTTGAGGCAGCACAGGCCGCCCGCGTTGGTGGCCACGTTGCCGCCGATGGTGGACCAGGGGGCGCTGGCGGGGTCCGGCGGGTACCACAGGCCGTGCTCGGCGACGGCGGCCTTCAGGTCGTTGTTGACCACACCGGGCTGGACGACGGCGAGCTGGTTCTCCTCGTCGATCTCCAGCACGCGGTTCATCCGGGAGACGTCCAGTACCAGACAGCCGTCCACCGCGTTGGCACCGCCCGACAGTCCGGTTCCCGCGCCCCGGGTGACGACGGGTATCCGCCAGGCCGCGCAGGTGCGGACGGCGGCCTGCACCTCGGCGGTGCCGGCGGCCCGCAGCGCGGCGAGCGGTCGGCCGTGCGGGGCCCATTCGGCGTCGTCGGCGGAGAGTGCGGCCAGGACGTCGGGGTCGGTGACGAGCGCGCTGCCGGGGAGGGCGGCGGCGAGCGCGTCGAGGGCGGGGTGCGGCTGGGGCGTGTGGTTCGCGTCGTTCACCCGCCGGACGCTACGCCGTCGCCGGGGAACCGGCCATGGCGGGTCCCTGGCGTGACGCCTGCTCAGCGGCCCGGGGCGGCGGTGCCGGGACGCGGGCTGCTGTCGGCCGGCTGCTCCAGGAAGCGGGCCAGGAGCGTGTTGTAGCCGGCCGGGTTCTCCATGTTGGGGTAGTGGGCGGCGCCCGGGACGGTGGCGGACCGGCCGTCGGGGACGGTGGCGACGAGGCGTTCGGCCATGGCGAGGTGGTCGCTGTTGTCGAGTGCCCCGTGGAGCGCCAGGACGGGGACGGCGATGCGGGCGGCGCGCCGCCAGGTGTCGGTCACGGGGACGAGGTGGTCGGGTTCGCCGGCGGTGTGCTTGGCGACGGTCCGGCTGACCATGTCGTGCAGTCGGCGTACGACGTCCGGGTCGGCGTCGGCGGGCGTGCGGTGGGGCCCGCAGGCGATCCGGACGTAGGCGGCGATCCAGCCGGCGATGTCTCCGGCGGCCAGTGCGCGGTGCTGTTCCGCCTGGGCCTTTCGTATCCAGGGGTCCTCGAAGACGGGCTCGCTGGTGCCCACGCCTCCGACGACGACGGCGCGGACGAGACCGGGGTGTTCGAGTGCGGTGTCCACGGCGGTGGCACCGCCCACGGAGATGCCGACGAGGACCGCCGGTGCGGCGTCGAGGTACCGCAGCAGCGCGGCGAGGTCGTCGGCCGGACGGAAGGGCCGGGTGGCGTTGGCGGATGCGCCGTGCCCGCGGGCATCGGGTGCGATGACCCGGTGGTGCGGTGCGAACGCCCGTATCTGGGCTTCCCACATGCCGTGGTCGAGGAAGCCCCCGTGGAGCAGGACGAGGGGATCCCCCGTCCCCTCCTCGCGGTAGGCGAGCAGCCCGTCGGCGGTGGGGAAGGTACGGATTCGTGAGGACGCGCCACGATCAGACATGACAACCAAGGTGTCATCATTTCCCCGAAGTTGGCAACCAAGGTGTCATCCTGGGGAGATGGACGACACGACTCCCTCTTCCACCCCCCTGCCGCCCGACGAGCTCGCGGACCGCCTGGCCCAGGTCTTCTCCCTGGTCGGCCCCCTCTACCGGCGGGCGCACCGCAAGGTCGAGGTGACCGCACCCGTCGAAGGGCTCTCCGTCGGCGTGCGGGCGGTGCTCGACCTGCTGCGCGAGCACGGCCCCATGACGGTGCCCCGGATGGGCCGCGCCCAGGCGCTGAGCCGGCAGTTCGTGCAGCGGATGGTCAACGACGCGGCGGCGCAGGGCCTGGTGGAGACCGTCCCCAATCCGGCGCACCGGCGCTCCCCCCTCGTCCGGCTGACCGACACCGGCTCGGCGGCCCTCAGCGCACTCCTGGAGCGGGAACACGCGCTGCTGTGCCAGGTCGGCGGCGGTCTGACCCGCACGGATGTGGACGGCTGCGTGAAGGTGCTCTCCCACATGCTGGCCTTCCTCGACGACGTGGACGTCAACTGAGGCGCGACCAGGCGGAACGAGGCGGCCGGCACCGTGCGGAGCGGGCACCCGAACGGTGACGTACCGCTTAACGGTCATTAACATCTGCCGTGACGCCGGTGACCGGCGTCCGAAAAGCGAACGGCGGCGCCCGCCGCCGTGACTGCCGCATCGGCGTGAGGAGTTGGCCGTGGCCACTGACTTCCCCCTGACCCGGACGACGCGTCCCCTCCCCGCGCCGGAGCGCGCCCGTGTACTCGAATCCCCCGGCTTCGGCCGCCACTTCACCGACCACATGGCCACCGCGACCTGGACCGACGGCCACGGTTGGCACGGCCACCGGGTCGGCCCCCTGGAGCCCTTCTCCCTCCACCCGAGCGCGGCCGTGCTGCACTACGCCCAGGAGATCTTCGAAGGGCTCAAGGCCTACCGGCACGCCGACGGCAGTGTGTGGCTCTTCCGCCCCGAGGCGAACGCCAGACGTTTCGCCCGCTCCGCCCGCCGGCTGGCGCTGCCCGAACTGCCCGAGGAGGACTTCCTCGCCGGGGTCGAGGCGCTGGTCCGGGCCGACGAGCCCTGGGTCCCGGTGCCGCGCAGCGAGGAGAGTCTGTACGTGCGGCCGTTCATGTTCGCCTCCGAGGCGTTCCTCGGGGTGCGTCCGGCCGCGGAAGTCGTCTTCTCCGTGATCGCCGGGCCCGCGGGCCCGTACTTCGCCAACGGCCTCGCCGGGGTGACGCTGTGGGTCAGCAGCACATACTCCCGCGCCGCCAAGGGCGGTACGGGGGCGGCCAAGTGCGGCGGCAACTACGCGAGCGGGCTGGCCGCGCAGCTGGAGGCCCGCGAGCACGGCTGCGACCAGGTGCTCTACCTCGACAGTGCCGGCGGCGGCTTCCTTGAGGAGTCCGGCACCATGAACCTGTGCCTGGTCACCGCGGACGGGCATCTGGTGACCCCGCCGCTGGGCACCATCCTGGAGGGCGTCACCCGGGACACGATCCTCGCGCTGGCCCCGGAGTGCGGGCTGGTCCCGCAGGAGCGGCCGGTCACCATCGACGAGCTGCGCGCGGGTGCCGCCGACGGCACCGTCACCGAGGTGTTCGCCGCGGGGACGGCCGCCGTCGTCACCCCGATCGTCGGTTTCAAGGGGGACGGCTACGCGTTCACCGTCGGCGACGGTGAGCCGGGCAAGCACACGGCGGCGCTGCGCTCCCGGGTGCTGGACATCCAGTTCGGCCGGGCGAAGGACACCCACGGCTGGCTGCACCGGGTGCTGTGACCCCGGGCTCCCGCGGGTGCCGTACCGGGGGCCGGCCCGCAAGCCGTGCCCCGGCCCGGGCCCCGCTCCGCGTCCCCGGCGCGGGGCGGGGCGCACGGGCGGGGACGGGCCGCGCGTGCGCCCCGCCCCGAACCGGGTGAGTACCGTCCCCGCGGCGGTGCTCAGACACCGGCGGTCACCGCCGGGCAGGCTGTACCCATGACGACACCACCGCTGTCGGGGCAGCCGCACCCTCCGCCCCGCCCGGGCATCGTCCCCGTGCCCCCGCCGCCGCCACCGGTGCCGCCCCGGGCCCGCCGTACCGTTCGCGCCGCGCTGCTGACGGCGCTGGTGCTGCTCCTCGCCGCAGGGGCCGGCGCCGCCTGGTGGCCGGCACGGGGACGGCAGGAGGCGCCACTGGCCGACCGCCCGCGGGTGACGGACACCAGCGCGGGGCTGTCGTACGCGCTCCCTCCGGGCTGGGTCCGCGAGGACGGGGACCCGGCCCGCAGGGAACTGCCGGCCGCGTTCACCTCGCGGATCACCACCGATCCCCGCCGCGGCGACGGCAGCGGCCACGGCACGGTGCTCGGTGGCCGGTCCGGGCAGGTGGTGCCGCCCTCCGACCTGCGCGTGTACGCGGAGGCCGCGGCCCGTTCCCACGCGGAGTTCTTCTTCCCCGACCGGACGGCCGGGCCGAGCGAGTCCCGGGCCACCACGGTCGGCGGCCACCCGGCGCACACGGTGACCCTCCGGGTACGGGGCACGCGGGAGGAGGGACCGGCCCGTCTGCGGATGATCCTCGTCACCGTGGACAGCGACCGCACCTCGTTCGTGCTCGGCATCGCGGCCGGCGGCTCCCCGGCGGGTGCCCAGGACGTGGACGCGGTGCTCGCCGGGGCCGACACGCTGTGACGGAACGCGGACCGCGCCGCCGGCCCCGCCCGCCGTGACCGCCCGAGGGGCACGCGGCGGCGGCGCGAGGGACGATGGAGGGGCAGGCACCGGCCAGGAAGGCAGCCGTCGTCGTGAGGAACCGCCAGGAACCGGCCGCAGGCGACGCCGACGGCGCGCCGGGCATCAGCATGTCCCCGCCCGGCGGGCTGCTGGACGTCCTGGCGGTCGGCGCCGTGGTACTCGACCGGCGCGGGCGGATCGTGCTGTGGAGTCCGCAGGCCGAGGAGCTCTTCGGCTACCCGGCGGAGGAAGCACTGGGCCGCCACGCCGCCCCGCTGCTGGTGCCGCAGGAACACCTGGACGCCGTGCTGCAGCTGTTCGACGAGGTCGTGCGGGAGGGCCGCGACTGGGCCGGGTCCTTCCCCGTCAGGTGCAAGGACGGCAGCACCCGGGTGCTGGAGTTCCGCACCATGCGGCTCCACGACGACCAGGGCGCCGACTACGCGCTGGGGCTCGTCACCGACCGGACCACACTGCGCCAGGTCGAACGGGACCTTGCCTTCTCCGGCCGGCTGGTCGAGCAGTCCCCCATGGGCATCGCCGTCCTCGACAACCGGCTGCGGTACGTGTCCGTCAACCCGACCCTCAGCCGGCTGGACGGCGTCGGCGCCGAGCAGCACCTGGGCCGGACCGTCCACGAGGTCCTGCCGCCGGGGCACGCCAGGGACGCCGAACGGGTGATGCGGTACGTGCTGGAGACCGGCGAGCCCGTCATCGACCGTGAGGTACTGGGCGGGCAGACCCGGGCGGGTGCGGGCCGCGCCTGGTCGGTTTCGGTGTTCCGGCTGGAGGACCCGGGCGGCCGGCCGCTCGGTCTGACCGTCTCGGTCACCGACATCACCGAACGCCACCGGGCGGCCCGGCAGGCCGAGCAGGCCCGGTGGCGCCTGTCCCATCTCGCCGACGCCTCCGTCCGGATCGGCACCACGCTCGACCTGGAGCAGACCGCCCGCGAACTGGCCCAGGTCGCCGTCCCCGACCTGGCCGACATCGCGGCGGTGGACGTCCTGGATGCGGCGGTACGCGACCAGCCGGTACGCATCCCCGAGGAGGAGACCGCCGCCTTCCGCGCGCTGGCACTGGCCACGGGCTACCCCCACCCTGGCCGCCGACGCCGCCGACCCGCCCGGGCAGGTGGCGCACTACGGTCCCGAACGGCTCGTCACCCGCTGCGTCGCCACGGCACGGCCCGTGGCCGTGCCGAACGTGCGCGGCGAGGACCTGCTGCGCATCGCCCGCGACGAGCACGCCGCCGCCCTGCTCGACCGGGCCGGTGTGCACTCCTACCTGGCCGTACCCCTCATCGCACGCGGCGAGGTGCTGGGCGCCCTCGACCTCAAACGGGCCCGCAATCCCAAACCGTTCGACCACGACGACACCGTCCTCGCCTGGGAGCTGGCCGGCCGCGCCGCCGTCTGCATCGACAACGCCCGCCTCTACCGCCACCAGCACGACATCGCCCCGACCCTGCAGCGCAGCATGCTGCCCACCACGGCCACCACCTCCGACAGGCTGCGGGTCGCCTCCCGCTACCAGCCGGCCGGGGCGCACAACGAGATCGGCGGCGACTGGTTCGACGTCCTGGAACTCGACGACGGATGCACCGCGCTCGTCGTCGGCGACGTCATGGGCAGCGGCATCAACGCCGCCGCGACCATGGGGCGGCTGCGCACCGCCACCCAGACCCTCACCCGGCTGGCGCTGTGCCCCTCCGAAGTGCTCAGGCACCTGGACGGCATCACCACGGACCTGGACCCGCACTTCGCCACCTGTCTGTACGCCGTCCACGACCCGGCCCGCCACCACTGCCGCATCGCGTCGGCCGGGCACCTGCCGCCCGTCCTCGTCCCCGCGCGGGGCGAGCCGCGGCTGGTGGAGCCGCCCACGGGGGCCCCGCTGGGCACCGGAATGCCCAGCTACGGCACGGTCACCGTCGGACTGGAGCCGGGCGACCGGCTGGTGCTCTACACCGACGGGCTCGTCGAGACACGGCACGACGACATCGGGGACCGGCTCCAGACCCTGCTGCGGACCCTGCGCGACGAGCCGTCCCCCGACCGCTGCACGGTGGAGGGACTGGAGAGGACCTGCGACCATCTGCTGCGCACGCTGCGCCACCCCGGCAACCACGACGACGTGGCCCTTTTGGTGATGACCCCGTGCGAGGAACAGGCCGCCGAAGGGGATGCCGGGCGCGGGTCCCGGCGGCGGCGGACGTAAGGTCGTGCGGTAACGGGGCCGTGGCAGGATGCGGCCCGTCATGGCTGGAAGGCGACCGTGACCGCGAACACCGAGCACCCGTCCCTGCTGGATCTGCCGCCGCTGACCGCGGAGCACTTCGCCGCGGTCGAGGACAAGATCGCGTCGTTGCTGCACACCCGGTGCGACGTGGTGGCGATGCAAGGCGAGGCGCTGCTGCCGCTGGAGGCGTGCATCCGTTCGGCGGCGGCCCCGGGCAGCACGGCGCTCAACATCGTCACCGGCCCCTACGGGGAGACGTTCGGCGGCTGGCTGCGCTCCTGCGGGGCCGATGTCGTCACCCTCAGCGCACCGTTCACGGGCGCGGTCGGTGCGCAGGAGGTGGCCGACGCGCTGCGCGAGCACCCGGGGACCGGGCTGGTCAGCCTCGTGCACGCGGAGGCGGCCACGGGCAACACCAACCCGGTGGCCGAGATCGGCGCCGTGGTGCGCGAGCACGGCGCGCTGCTGATGCTCGACGCGGTCGCCTCGGTGGGCGCCGAACCGCTGCTGACCGACGAGTGGGGCGTGGACCTGTGCGTCATCGGCGGGCAGAAGGCGCTGGCCGGCCCGGCCGGGGTGTCCGCCGTCTCCGTCAGCGCCCGCGCCTGGGAGCGGATCCTCGCCAACCCGCAGGCACCGCGCCGCTCGTATCTGTCGCTGCTGGACTGGAAGGAACGCTGGCTGGACGGCGGCCGGAAGGCGCTGCCGCACGCCCCGGCACAGCTGGAGATGCTGGCGCTGGAACAGGCCGTCGACCGGATCGCCGCCGAGGGCCTGGACGCCTCGATCACCCGGCACCGGGCCGCGTCCGCCGCACTGCGGGCGGGCGCCCGCCGGCTGCCCGCCCTGGAGCCGTACGTGGTGCGTGACCAGGACGCGGCTCCCGTGGCCACCACGCTGCGGACCCCCGCGGGCCTGGACGCGCACGAGGTGGTGGCCGCCGCGCTGGCCGCCGACGGCCGGGTGCCGGTGCAGTCCGCTGCCGGTGTACTGGGCACGGAGATGCTGCGCGTCAACCACTACGGCCGCGCCGCCGACCGCGCGGTCGCGGTGGACACCGTCCGGGCCCTGGCCGACGGCCTGCGGACGCTGGGAGTGGAGGGCGAGGGCAGCGCCCGGGACGAGGCCGCCGAGGCGGCCGGCGCGGCGTGGGACGCCGTCCTCGCCGGGTGACGTGAGCGGCGCGGGTCCGGCCCCGCGGCCGGCGGGCCCGCGCCGCTCCCCCTCGTCCGGGCCGGTGAGCCGGCCGGCCGGTCAGCCGCCTGTCATTCCGGCCAGGGCGACTCCAGGATGGTGCGCACGAAGTCGCCCCGCCGGAAGTGCGGATCGTAGTGGGCGAGGACGTCGGCCTTCACGTTGCCGAACGTCGTCTCCGGTCTGTCCTCCACCCCGTCCGCGAACGCCCGCAGGATGCTCTGCTTGAAGGCGGGACGCGGATGCAGGGCGACGACGGCCTCCCGGTCGGCCGCCGCGATCTCGTCGAAGCCGAACCCGAGGACGTCGTACTCGACACCCGCCGTCACCAGGGCCACCTCGGGCTCCATGTACTGCGGGATGCCCGGCGTGGTGTGCAGGGCGATGGCCGTCCACACCCGCCGGACACTGTCGTCGGGCACCCCGCGTGCCTGGAGGAAACGGCGGGCCTCGTCCGCGCTGTCCACCTCGAAGCGGCGCCCGCTCGTGCGGTACGGCTCGCCCAGCCCCACGTCGTGGAAGAGCGCGGCGACGTACAGCAGTTCCGGGTCATGGCTGACCTGACGGGCCCGCCCCAGGAGACAGCCGAAGAAGAAGACCCGGCGCGAGTGGTCGTAGATCAGATCGCTGGTGGTGTCCCGCACCAGTTCGGTGGCCTCCGCTGCCAGCCGGGAGTCCGGCACGGGGATGCCCGCCGGGCCGCGCTGCTCGTCCATGGGTCCGCTCCGCTCCTGTCCGCCGGTCCCCGCCGGGCCGGTCAGTGCCCGCCGGGGGTGGGTTCCAGCACGAAGACCGGGATCTCGCGGTCGGTGTTGCGCTGGTAGTCGGCGTAGTCCGGGTACGCCTCGACGGCGCGCTGCCACCACACGGCCTTCTCCTCCCCCGTCACCTCACGCGCCGTCATGTCCTGCCGTTTGGGTCCGTCCTGAAGCTCCACCCGGGGGTCGGCGACCAGGTTGTGGTACCAGACAGGGTGGGAGGGGGCACCGCCCTTGGACGCCACCACGGCGTACTTCCCGTCGTGCTCCACCCGCATCAGCGGCGTCTTGCGCACCTTGCCGCTCTTGGCTCCCCGCGTGGTGAGGATGATGACGGGCAGCCCGCGCATCGTCGTGCCCTCGGTCCCTCCGGACCCCTCGTACAGTTCGACCTGGTCGCGCACCCACTGCTCCGGGCTCGGCTCGTACTCCCCCTGGATCGGCATGCTGCCCACATCCCCTCGTCCGGTCACCGTCGGTCCGCCGGAAGACGCTCCTCCGGCCTCTGTCGGCTTACCACGGGCGGGGCGGCCGTACACGTGCGTACACCTGCGGGGCTCGGATGCGGCCACGGTGCGCGGGTGCCGTGCGGGCCGCCGGGACAGTGCTGGGGCGGACGGGCCGGTGCGGGGCCGGTTTCCGCACCGGATAGCGTGACCGGGAGCGTGCCGCCGGGCACGTGACCGGTTCGTTCGACGGAGGAAGAGACTCCCGTGGCCCGTATCGAGGACGCGCGTAAGACCTTTGACAAGTTCGACCGGAACGGTGACGGCTTCGTCACCCCGGCCGAGTTCCAGCAGGCGATGGTGGAGATGGGCGACCGCCACTACACGGTGGGCCTGGCGGAGGCGATAGTGAGGACCCGTGACGCGAACGGGGACGGCGTCCTCACGTTCGAAGAGTTCTTCGAGAAGGCCAAGGACCTCTGACCCCACGCGTCCGGGAAACATTCGGCGCACCGCGCCCGAGGGCGGCCGTCCGTGCCGGACGGCCGCCCTGCCGTTTCCGGCCGGCGGTGCGCCCCTTCCCGCCCTGCCGCCGCGCGGCACCGGCGCACCCGCACAGTGGTGCGGGCATCCGGCTCGGTCCCGGCAACTGCCGTGCCGCGCAGGGGCTTTGCCGAGGCGTCCCGCCGCGCCAGGGACACCCCGGGGGCCGGTCCGCCACCGGACGGCCCTAGGGTGGCGGCAGCGAGTTCGAGGCCCCGGCGGACCACCGGGGCCGGAGTGGAGAGCACCATGCGGGAAACCGGGGACGGACCCGAGCGGCTGAACACCGGCACGGCGCATTCGGCGCGGGTCTACGACTACATCCTGGGCGGCAAGAACCACTACGAGGCCGATGTCGCGGCCGGGGACGCGATGGTCGAGGTGTGGCCGGCCCTGCCCGCGCACATGCGGGCCAACCGGGCGTTCATGCTGCGGGCGAGCCGCTGTCTGGCGCGGGAGCACGGGGTGCGCCAGTTCCTGGACATCGGCACCGGGCTGCCCACCTCGCCGAATCTGCACGAGGTCGTGCAGGAGGTCGCGCCCGCCGCGCGGGTCGTCTACGTCGACCACGACCCCATCGTGCTCAACTACGCCCAGGCGCTGCTCGCCAGCACGCCTCAGGGCCGCACCACCTACATCGAGGCGGACATGCGGGACCCCGACGCCATCCTCGGCGCCGCCGGCTTCCGCGACACCCTCGACCTGGACGAACCGGTGGCGCTGCTGGTCATCGGCATGCTGCACTTCATCCACCCCGGGGACGACGACCAGGGGCTGATCCGCCGGCTGCTGGACCCGCTGCCGTCGGGCAGCTGGCTGGCGGCGACGGTGGGCACCGCCGACTTCGCCCCGCAGGAGGTGGGCCGGGTCGCCGAACGGTACGCGGCCGAGGGCATGCCGATGCATCTGCGGACGCACGCCGAGGCGTCCGCGTTCTTCGACGGCCTGGAGACGATCCAACCGGGTCTGGTGCAGGTCCACAAGTGGCGTCCGGACCCGGACGACGAACGGGTGCGGGACGAGGACATCGCCATGTACGGCGCGGTGGCCCGCAAACCGTAGGGGCGGAGGCGTACGGACCCGTCGCCGCCTGCGGACCTCCGCCCCGGCGGGGTGGTGACGGACAAAGGAGTGAGATGAGGGAACGGCCCACCCCGGTCCTGGTGCACAGTCCGCTGGTCGGGCCGTCGTCCTGGCGGCCCGTCGCCGCGGCGCTGCGCGCGCGGGGGTACGCGACGGTCGTGCCCTCGCTGTCGCCGGTGCTCGGGAGCCGGGACGGCTGGTACCCGCGGATGGCCGCGGCGGTCGCGCACGAGGTCGCCCGGCACGGGGGTGCCGGGCGAACGGTGCTCGTGGCCCACAGCGGTGCCGGTGCCCTGCTGCCCGCGGTGGCGGAAGCGACCGCCGCGCCGGTCGTGGGCGCCGTCTTCGTCGACGCGCTCCTGCCCCATCCCGGCCGCGGCTGGACCTCGACCGTGCCGGAGGCGCTGCGCGAGCGGTTGCGCGGGCTGGTCCGGGACGGACTGCTGCCGCCCTGGGACGAGTGGTTCCCGCCCGGCACCGTCGAGGAACTGCTGCCCGACCCGCGCATGTACGCGCGCTTCCGCGCCGAACTGCCGCACGTGCCGTGGGCGTTCCTGGAGGAGCCGGCCCCCGAGGTGCCGGACCTCCCCCCGTCCCGGTGCGCGTACCTGCGGCTGAGCGAGGCGTACGAGGCCGAGACGCAGGAGGCCGAGCGGCGGGGGTGGGCGGTCGCGCGTCATGCCGCGCACCACCTGGCCCCGCTCACCGCGCCGCAGGAGGTCGGCGCGGCACTGGAGGCGCTGCTCGACCGCCTCGGGCACTGACCGCCCGGCCGCCCGGCCCCGGACGCCGGCCGGTCCTACTTCGACTCGACGCGCCCCCACGGACTGGTCCCGCCCGTCAGCGCCTCGCTCGCCTTCTGCCAGGCGGGGTCGCCGGGGAAGAGCCGGCTGCGCAGGTAGGCCCAGGTCAGGTGCTGGACGGCGGAAACCCGCCCGGGGTTCTCGTCCGTGGTCTCGGCGACGTCGTAGCCGGAGATCCCGCCGAGCCCGTGCTCCGCGCCGAAGAGGGTCAGCAGGGTCTTGGGGCCCGGGGCCAGTACGTACGGGTCGGCGTGCCAGTCCGGGCCGGCGACCGTCAGATGGGCGGAGTCGTCCTTGTCGCCGGCCACGACGAGCGTGGGCGTCGTCATCCGGGAGAAGTCCGTGGTCTTGAAGAAGGGCCAGTTCTCGACCACCGTCTCGGTGAGGACGTCGCCGCCCCTGCCGGTCGTGGCGAGCAGGACGCCGGCGGTGATGCGGGGCTCGCTCAGGTCCACCACCGTTCCGTCGTCGGGGTCGGTGAGCCGGGCGCCCAGCAGCAGGCTCGCGGTGTGCCCGCCCATCGAGTGGCCGGCGACGGCGACCTTGTCGCGGTTCAGGCGCCCGCCGAGCTGCGGGACGGCGGCCTCTATCTCGTCGAGCCGGTCGAGGATGCGCGTCATGTCCTCGGCCCGCGAGCGCCAGAACATCGGTGCGCCGGGGGTGTCGGGCGCCAGGTTCAGCGTCGCGGAGCTCAGGTGGGTGGGCTGGATGACGACGAAGCCGTGCGCCGCCCAGAAGTTGGCGAGGGGGGCGTAGCCGTTCAGCGAGGAGAGGTGATTCGAGTAGCCCTGGCCGTGCGAGAGGAGGACGACCGGCAGATCGTCCCCGCTCACGGGCGCGGAGACCCGCACCTGAAGGTCCACGGGCCTGTCGGGGGCCGGCAGTACGACCGGACTGACCGAGAGGACCGGGGCAGGAGTGCCGGTGATGCCGGTCGTGGACGTCGATGAGCTCATGGGGTGTGTCCCTTGTTTCCGGGCAGCCACCGCCGCCGGACGAAGGCGGAGGACTGGAGACAGACGGAAGCGCCGGACTCCGCGAAGAGAACCGGAGCACTGTTCCATTTAGAATACGGAGCAGTGTTCCGGTTGGTCAACAGGGGTCGGCCGCCACGCCGCGTACCCGGACCGCGACGACGGTCCCCGAGCGGCGGGCCCAGCTGGGGGCTGTCTTCCGTCGCCACACCGTTCGGCTGGGCTCGGGAGCCGGATCCAGGCCCACGTCCTGAGCGCTCCCGGGCCCGGAATCAGGTCGCCCGGACCCGCCGCCCAGCTCCAGGCCCGAGCGCTGCTTGTGGATCGGTGTGCGGGCCGGACGAAGACGCCAGCGATGGGGTAGCCGGCGGTCGTCAGCGACGGTGGGCGACGAGCGACAGCGGTTCCGGAGCAAGCAGGGGGCCACCCGGAAGCGGGTGGCCCCCTGCTTGCCGTGCGGTGCCGAGAGCAGCACCGCACGGTGGCGACAGTCGCCCTGCCTCACCTGACCGGTTCGAACCGCCACTGGTAGAGGCCCGTTTCGGTCTTCAGCGGTGCGCCCAGCTCGTTGGGGCTGGGCTGCAGCGTGCCGCCGAGGTCCGGGGTGACGATCTGCCCCTTGAGGAACTTCCAGTGCGCCGAGGTGGGCACTGCCGTCTGCGGGTCGCAGGGAATCTCCGTGACGGCGTTGGACGGACCGGCGTACCGGGTGAGGCACCAACCGTCGTCGAAGGCGAGCAGATACTCGCCGGGCCGGGTGCTGAAGAGCACCTGGACCTTCTCGGTATCGCTGCCCGAGGGCTTCTTCACGGTCGGCGGTGCGGCGTTCCCCTCCGGGTACTCGTCCGCGAGCACGGCGTTGTCCAGGTGGTGGGGGAAGATGCGGTAGGTGTCCCCGGGAACAGGGGTGTGGCACTGTTCCTCGGGATCCATCGAGTCCGCACGACGCTCCAGCTCCTTCTTGCCGGCTTCCGCCGTGTCCGCGCCGCGGGCGTCGGAGTCGGTTGCGCCGGCTCCGGTGCCGGCACCGCTAGGAGCCGTGTCCGTGCCTCGTGCG
Organism: Streptomyces albus subsp. albus; assembly: GCF_000725885.1. GTDB lineage: Bacteria > Actinomycetota > Actinomycetes > Streptomycetales > Streptomycetaceae > Streptomyces > Streptomyces albus. The sequence goes on from NZ_JODR01000030.1 coordinate 15,871, forward strand.
CCGTTTCCCGTGGGGGCGGCGTCCTCCCCGACGCCCGTGGCGCGAGCGTCACCATCCGGTGCGCTCGGTGCGGCGCCCGCACCTGTTCCCGGACTCGGGGCTGTCCCGTGGGGGCCGGCATCGGCCCCGCCCGTGCCGGGGTTCTCGGGTTTCACCGAGTCACTGTGGTCGTCCTTCTTCTCCTCCTCCGCACGGCGCCTGAGCGGCGAGCCGCCGCCGCAGTACGGGTTCGGAAGGTAGCGCACGTACGCGGTGTGGTCGGAATTGGTCCCTCCGCGTACGGCGTTGACGGTGGAGTTGTTCTCGTTCTGCATGTACGCGAAGTCGAGTTCGCCACCTCCCTGATGGGTGGGTTGATTCGAGGCGACGATGTGATTCTGCAGGTTGGCCGGCATCCGGCCGGGGCTGCGGTTGAAGTCGGCCAGCACCACCCAGTCCTGGCCGGGGTGGTAGCGCGCCATGAACTGCCGGGCCGTTTCGATGATGTCCTCGGCGTCGTTGGGCGCGGTCGGGCCGTTCGACAGTGCGTGTGCGTTGAAGTACCACGTCTCGCCGAACTGCACGCCCATCATCGGCCGGGAGTTGAACCTGCCGCCCACCGGCAGCTGAACGGCGTCGCGCGCCGTCTCGCGAGAGGCTATCGCCAGACCGTTCCGCTGCTGTCCGGGGTCGGCCCAGTAGATGTTCACGATGTCCGGGCGGCTGTTCGTCCCGATGTTGTACAGGTGCTCGGTGACGCCGGGTTGCGGGAAGACCCGCTCGCTCTGGTGGGACGACGGCGGCGGTCCGTTGCCGGCCTCCTGGAGCGATGCCACCTGAACACCGTCGTCGTTCAGCATCCGGCGGATCTGGGTGAGCCAGCGCGACTCCGGGACCGTGCCGTCGATACCGTCCCGCTCGCCGTTCATGTTCCACTGCCCGGCCACCCGGTCGTTCTCCACCGCGTGAGCGGGCGGGCTGGTCCAGTCGACGGCAACCAGGGCGGGGGCCAGGAAGCCGGCCGCGGCGAGCACAGCGACCCAGCGACGTTTTCCGAGGCCGTACCGCGAAGCATGCTCGCGCGTGCGCATTCCTCTTCGAGCCGTTAACGCGGCACGTGATGAGTCGATCAAGAAAATCCCCCCATGGGTTCTGTTTCGACGGATCAGGCCATCGCAGACGGCGCCGGGTCCCCCACCCGAAGATCCGCAACGCGGCCGGAGCTCGCTGCCCCACTGGGGGCGGGCACTGGACTGCGCGGTCTTTCGCAGGGCATCGGGTCGGTCCTTGTGAGCAGGAACAAATGCGGCACCGGGCCGGTGCGGGGCCTTCCACGGAGTTGGATGCGAGAGGAAGCGAGAATGTTTCGACCTGGCTCCATGATTTTTTTGCGCGGCCGGGAACTGACGGCCGTGCTGCTTTCTTGTGCGGGTGGTGACAACAGCCTCTGCCGTCACCCGCGGCAGTGCCTCACCACCCACGAGTGAGGGAAAGAACAGCATTGCGGCAGTACAGGGCCTCCGCCCTGTCGGACACCCCTTTGGGGATCGTGTGGCCCGCGCGCACGAGGACCGGGTCGCCGGTCGCCTGACGTATCAACCGACCGTGATCCGCCAACCAGGATCACATCGACGACAGACCCTCGGGCGCGGCCGGTTCCAGGGCGTGCTGCCGGTAGCGTTCGGCCGTCTCCGCGAGGACTTCCGTGCCGTCCCGCTCCCACAGCCGGGAGTTGAACAGCTCCACCTCGACGGGGCCCCGGTAGCCGGCCGCGTCGACCAGGCGGCGGAACCCCCGCAGATCGACGCACCCGTCACCGAGCTGCCCCCGCCCCAGCAGGGCGCCCTCGGGCAGCGGGGTGACCCAGTCCGCGAGCTGGAAGGCGGCGATACGGTCACCGCGGCCCGCGCGGGCGATCTGCTCGGGCGCCCGGTCGTCCCACCACAGGTGGTAGGTGTCCACGACGACGCCGACCTGTCCGGCGGGAAACCGCTCGGCCAGGTCGAGGGCCTGGTCGAGGGTGGAGACGACGCACCGGTCGGAGGCGAACATCGGGTGCAGCGGTTCGATCGCCAGGCGCACCCCGCGGTCGCGGGCGTCGTCGCAGAGCGCGGCGAGCGCGTCCGCGACCCTCTCCCGGGCGCCGGCCAGGTCACGGCTGCCGGCGGGCAGCCCTCCCGAGACGAGGACGAGGGTGCTCGTGCCGAGTGCGGCGGCCTCGTCCAGGGCGGCACGGTTGTCGTCCAGGGCGCGGCGCCGTGCGGCAGGATCGGGGGCGGTCAGGAAGCCGCCGCGGCACAGCGAGGTGACGGTCAGTCCGGCGTCGCGCACCAGCCGGGCCGCCGCCGCCAGGCCGTACTGCTGCACGGGTTCGCGCCACAGGCCGACCTGGGTGACGCCGACCCGGGCACAGGCCTCGGCGAGGCCGGGCAGCGAGAGCTGTCTGACGGTCTCGTGGTTGATGGAGAAACGGGCCAGGTCCGGCTGCGGCGTCGTCACTGGGGCACTCCGTGGACGGTGAGGAGCTGCCGGATGCGGGCCCCGGCCAGCTCCGGGTCGGGGAAGAGGCCGAGGCCGTCGGCCAGTTCGTAGGCCCGCGCCAGATGGGGCAGGGAGCGGGCGGACTGGAGGCCGCCGACCATCGTGAAGTGGTCCTGGTGCCCGGCCAGCCAGGCGAGGAGGACGACCCCGGTCTTGTAGTAGCGGGTCGGGGGCCCGAACAGGTGCCGGGCGAGGGGGACGGTGGGGTCGAGTGCGGCGCGGAAGCCGGCCGTCTCCCCGCTGTCGAGCATGCGTGCCGCTGCGGCGGCCAGCGGGGCGAGGGGGTCGAAGACGCCGAGCAGTGCGTCGCTGTGGCCCAGCCGGTCGCCCTCGATCAGTTCCGGGTAGTGGAAATCGTCGCCCGTGTAGCAGCGCACACCGTCCGGCAGGCGCCGGCGGAGCCGCACCTCGCGGTCGGCGTCGAGGAGGGAGACCTTCACACCGTCCACCTTGCCGGGGCGGCGGGCGATGATCCCGAGGAAGGTGTCGGTGGCGGCGTCCAGGTCGCGGCTGCCCCAGTAGCCCTCCAGCGCCGGGTCGAACATGGGGCCCAGCCAGTGCAGGACGACGGGGCGCCGGGCCTGCCGCAGCAGGTCGTCGTAGAGGCGCGCGTAGTCCTCGGGGCCGCGGGCGGCGGCGGCCAGCGCCCGGGACGCCATCAGGACGGCCTGGGCCCCGGCCTCCTCGATCGTCTCCAGCTGCGTCTCGTATGCGGCGCGGACGGCGTCGAGCCCGGCGGGTCCGGAGAGCTGGTCGGTGCTGGCACCGCAGACGATCCGGCCGCCGGCGGCCCGTGCTTCGGCGGCCGAGCGGGTGATCAGTTCGGCGGCGACGGGCCAGTCCAGCCCCATGCCGCGCTGTGCGGTGTCCATGGCTTCGGCGACACCGAGACCGTGCGCCCACAGATGGCGGCGGAAGGCGAGGGTGGCGTCCCAGTCGACGGCGGCGGGACCGCCGGGATGGGTGTCCGCGAACGGGTCGGCCACCACATGGGCGGCGGCGAGGACGGTGCGGGACGCGGGCGGGGCGTGGCGGCCCTGCGCGCGCACGGCGGGGTCGGGTTCGGCGCGGGGGCGGTAGGTGCGCAGGCCGCCGTCGGCGCCGGGCAGCCGTACGGTTGCCGTGGCGCTCACAGCACCGGCTCCGGGACGGTCAGCCGGCGGCCCTCGGCGAAGGAGCGCAGGCCCAGTTCGGCGAGCTGGACACCCCGGGCGCCGGCCAGCAGGTCCCAGGTGTAGGGGGTGCCGAGGGCGACATGACGCAGGAAGAGCTCCCACTGGGCCTTGAATCCGTTGTCGAACTCGCCGTTGTCGGGTACCTCCTGCCAGTGGTCGCGGAAGGTCTCGGTGGCGGGCAGGTCGGGGTTCCACACGGGTTTGGGGGTGGCGGAACGGTGCTGGGCGCGGCAGCGGCGCAACCCGGCCACCGCGGAGCCCTCCGTTCCGTCCACCTGGAACTCGACCAGTTCGTCACGGTGCACGCGGACCGCCCACGAGGAGTTGATCTGGGCGACGATGCCGCCCTCCAGTTCGAAGATGCCGTACGCGGCGTCGTCGGCGGTGGCCGCATAGGGTTCGCCGTTCTCGTCCCAGCGGCGCGGGATGTGGGTGGCGACGTGGGCCTGCACGGAGGTGACGCGGCCGAAGAGATTGTGCAGCACGTACTCCCAGTGCGGAAACATGTCCATGACGATGCCGCCGCCGTCCTCGGCACGGTAGTTCCAGGAAGGACGCTGCGCCTCCTGCCAGTCCCCCTCGAAGACCCAATAGCCGAACTCGCCGCGCACGGAGAGGATGCGGCCGAAGAATCCGCCGTCGACGAGGCGTTTGAGTTTCAGCAGCCCCGGCAGGAACAGCTTGTCCTGCACGACGCCGTGCCGGACGCCGGCCCGCTGCGCGAGCCGCGCCAGTTCGAGGGCGCCCTCCAGTCCGGTGGCGGTGGGCTTCTCGGTGTAGACGTGCTTGCCCGCGGCGATGGCGCGGCGCAGCGCCTCCTCACGGGCCGAGGTGACCTGCGCGTCGAAGTAGATCTCTACGGTGGGGTCGGCCAGCACCGCGTCGAGGTCGGTCGTCCACTCGCTGAGGCCGTGCCGCCGGGCGAGCGCTTCGAGGGCGTGTTCGCGCCGGCCGACCAGCACCGGCTCGGGCATCAGTGACGTGCCGTCACCCAGGTCGAGGCCGCCTTGCTCGCGGAGGGCGAGGAGGGAGCGGACGAGGTGCTGCCGGTATCCCATGCGTCCGGTCACGCCGTTCATGGCGATCCGTACGGTCCTGACACTCACGTTGCTCCCTTTCCCCTTCCGCTCGGCGGACGGCGGGCAGTAAGCGCTTTCTATCGCGGCGCGGACCACGCTAGCCCCCGTCCCCGCGGCCTCACAAGAGGCGCGGAAGCGGCATGAGGCACCAGGCGCCCCGGCCCGGACGGGCGGCGCGGCGGCGGGGCGAGTGGCGCGGCGTGGGCCACGGGTCGGCCTGCCCCGGCTCGGCGAACTGCTGTGCCACCGACGGGAGCTGACAGCCCCTGCTCGCGACCGGCGGCACCGTGTGACACCGGCTGCGGGTGCGGTACCCCGCGGACGGTCCGTCGCACGGGTTTCGTCCGGGTGCCCGCGGTGACACGTGCGGCGGGAAGCCGTACCCGTGTCGGAGGCCGTCCGGTGAGAAAGCGTCAGCCATGATGTCCCCGATGTCCGTCTGGGAGCCCGTGCTGGTGCTGCTCGGCGTCGTGAGCGGCGGCGTCGCGGCGCTCCACGGGTTGGGGGCCTGGCTGCGGACGGGCCGCGCGCTGCCCGACGCGGGAGCGTTCAGCGGGGGTCTGCCGCCCCGCGAACACGCCTTCTCCCGGTTCCACGTGCGCTGGTACCCGGTGACGATGATCTTCCTGGCGTTCGACATGGAGATGCTCTTCATGTACCCGTGGGTCCGGGTCGTGCGCACGATGGGCGTCCCCGCGGTCGTCGAGATGTTCCTCTTCCTCGCCGTCCTGCTCACCGCCGTGGTCTACGCCTGGCGGGAAGGGGCACTGCGGTGGGCCTGAGAACAGCGTTGCGCCGGATCGCCGCCACGCGGGTGGCGGTGCTGCTCGTCACCGCTCCCGGCGCGACGGCCGTGCGGCTGGCCGTGGAGGCCGGGGTCCGGCGCCGGGGCCCCGCGTGGGGCTGGGCCGAAAGCCCCGCCGCCGCCAACGCCCTGCTGGTCGCCGCGGGACCGGGCCACCAGGCCGGCGGCACCCTCCCGGACTCGCTCCCCGGCCGGCTGTGGGACCTGCTCCCCCACCCCAAGGCGCGGGCCACCGCGGCAGGCGAGGACGAGGCCGGTCCCGCGCTGGACTCGCTGGCCGAGGCACTGGCCGCGGGACCGGGGTGGCGGTCCGGGTCCGCACCCGGCGGCCCCGGCCGGCAGGCGCGCAAGGGCGCGGGCGGTCAGGACACGGAGCTGGTGGCGGGGCTGCCGATGGCGGAGCGGGGGGACGACCGGGACGGGCTGCGCCTCGACGTCCTGCACCTGCCGCTGGGTCCCGCGCTGCCGGACTGGCCGGCCGGGCTGGTCGTGGACGTCGCCCTCCAGGGGGATGTCGTCCAGGAGGCGCGGGTGCGTCCCCTGTCCGGGCCCGGTGCCCTCCCCCCGTCCGGGGATGCCCTGCCGTACTGGGACGAGCCGTGGCTGCGGGCCGCGCACGGCGAGTCGGTGTCGGAGGGCGCCGCGCACCGGCGGCGGTGCGCGGCGCACCTCGACAGCCTGGGGCGGATGCTGGGCGTCGCCGGCTGGCCCGGCCCGGCCGACCGGGCGCGGCGGTTGCGTGACGCCGCACTGCGGGGTGCCCCGGCCGGAGTGCTGCTGCCGGGGGTGCAAGCGCTTCGGCGGCGCGTCGAACGGTCCCGTACGTTGCGCGGACTGGTGCGGGGCCTCGGTCCGCTGCCGGCGGCGCGGGCACGGGAACTGGGGGTGGACGGTCCGGCACTGGCCGCCGCCGGGGACGCCTACGACCGTCTGCTCCGCTGGCCGACCGAGGCCGAACGGTCAGCGGCGGGCGTGGACAGTACGGCACTGTTGGCGGACCGTCGGCCGGTGGGGCCGCGCGGACGGCTGGACGGGCCGCGTCCACCGTCCCGGGCGCTGCTCGACGCGCTGCCACCGCTGCTGGCCGGTGCGGAACTGGCGGCGGCCCGGCTGATCGTGGCCAGTCTCGACCCGGATCCGGACGAGCTGCTGGGCGAAGAGGCGCCGCATGGCTGAGACGGCACCGCTGTGGGCGGTTGTGGTGCTGCCCCTCGCCCTCGTCGTTCTGGCCGGTGTCGCCGCGGGCGCCGATGCGGTGCTCTCGGCCGCGCACGGTGGTGCGGGCGCCTGGCGCCGGGCGGCCGACCCGTGGCGGGAGGCGGTGCGGCTGCTGGTCCAGCAGCCGCGGCGGACGCGGGCCGCCGACCGGTGGCTGGGCCGGATCGGCATCGGCCTGGTGCCGGTGGCGGCGGTGCTGGCGGCTGCGGTGGTGCCGTGGGGCCTGCGGCCCGTGACGGATCCCGCGGTGGGCGTCGTGTGGTTCAACGCGATGGAGGCGCTGGCCTGGGCCGCGGTCTGGCTGGCGGGGTGGGGGCCGAACTCGGCGTTCTCGCTGGTGGGCGGCTACCGGTTCCTCGCCCAGGGACTGGCGTACGAGCTGCCGCACATGCTGGCGCTGACGACGGCGGCGCTGGGCGCGGAGTCGCTGCGGGTGGGCGCGGTGGTGGCGGCGCAGCGCGGGCTGTGGTTCGTGGTCTGGATGCCGGTGGCGTTCGCGGTCCATCTGCTGAGTGCGGCGGCGCTGGCGTTCTGGGGGCCGTTCGCCCATCCGCTGGGGCGGGACGTGGCGGGCGGGGCGGCGGCCGAGTGGAGCGGCCCGGACCGGCTTGTGCTGCTGGCGGGACGGTGGCTGCTGCTGGCGGCCGGTGCGGCGTTCGCCGTTCCGCTGTTCCTGGGCGGCGGGCACGGCCCGTTGCTGCCCGCCTGGCTGTGGACGGTCGTCAAGACGGCGGCGGTGCTGGCCGCGCTGCTGGGCCTGCGGCATCTGGTGCCGACCGTGCGCATGGACCGGTACATGGAGGTCGCGTGGCTGGTGCTGGTGCCGCTGACGCTGCTTCAGGCCCTCGTGGTCGCGGTCGTGGTGCTCGGCCGCCGGTAGGGGAATGGGGAGGTTCCGCTCGTGTTCGGCGACGTGGTGTTCTGGGTGCTGTCGGCCGTGGCCGTGGCGGCCGGGGTCATGGTCTTCCGTTTCGACTCGATGGCCCGCGCCACCTACGCGCTGCTGCTGTCCCTGCTGTGCGTGGGCGGCCTGGTGGTCCGGCTGGGCCTGGACTACCTGGGCGTCGTCATCGTGCTGATGATGACGGTCGAAATGGCCCTGATGGCCGTGTTCATGGTGATGTACATGATGAACCCGGCTGGGCTGATGCCGATGTCCATGCTGCACAACACCAAGGGCGCCGCCGTGGTGTGCGGGGGGCTGTTCGTGCTGCTGGCCGCCGGGATCGTGCTCGCGCCCTGGCCGCACCGGCGGGGCCGACCGGGCGACGATGCGACCCGGGCGCTGGGCGAGTCGCTGATGGGCCCGCACATGCTGACGATGATGACGCTGGGCCTCGCCCTGTTCGCCACCATCGTCGCCACCGTCGTGCTGGCCACCCGCCGGGGCCGCTACGACCGCTTCGGGGACGCTCTGCGGGCGCCCCGGGCGGACGATCCCGCGCGCGGAGGTGTCGGACGGTGACCTTGGAGACGACACTGCTGGTGGCCGCGGCGCTGTTCTGCGTCGGCCTGTTCGGCGCGCTGACGCAGCAGTCGGTCGTGATGCTGATGATGGGGCTGGAACTCATGCTCGGCGGGGTGATCCTGGGCGCGGCCGGGGTCTGGCGCCATCTGTCCCCCACCGCCGACGGGCAGGTGCTGATCGTGCTGGCCGTGACCGTGATGGCGGTGGAGATGGCCGTCGGCTTCGCCGTCGTCACCGCGCTGTTCCGCACCCGCGAGGCCGATATGACGGACATGGCGGCGGAGCTGCGGGAGTGAGCGGGCAGGCGGGCGCACTGGTGTGGGCACTGGCCGGGGTGCCGGCGGCCACCGGCGGCGTGCTGGCGCTCGCCGGCCGCCGTGCCGACCGGGTGGCACCCGGCACGGCGGTGGCCGCCGCGCTGGGCACACTCGCTCTGGCGGTGGCCGCCGCCCGCGAGGCCGCGGCCGTCTCGGCACCGTTCCTTGAGGGCCTGCCGTTGGGCCTGTCGGCCGCGGGGATGTCGGGCCCGCTGGCGGTGACGGTTGCGGGCGCCACCGTCACCGTCCTGCTGTTCGCCGCGGCCGGCCGCGAGGGCGGGGCCCGCGCCAGGTTCCACGGGCTGATGCTGCTGTTCGCCGCCGCCATGCTGGTGACCGTCACCGCGACGACGCTGACCACGCTGCTGCTGGGCTGGGAGGTGATGGGCGCCGCCTCGTGGGCGCTGATCGGCCACCGGTGGCGGGAGCCGGCGCGTACGGAGGCGGCACAGGTCGCGTTCGTGACCACCCGCGCCGCCGACCTGGGGCTGTACGTGGCCGCGGGGGCGGCGCTGGCCGGCGGGGTGGGCTCCCTGCGCCTGGACCGGCTCCCGGAGGCCGCGGGGCCGTGGCTGCACGTGGTCACCGCAGGCGTGGTGACCGCCGCGCTCGGCAAATCGGCCCAACTGCCGTTCGCTTTCTGGCTCTCCCGCGCCATGCAGGGTCCCAGCGCCGTCTCCGCGCTGCTGCACTCGGCGACGATGGTGGCCGCCGGCGCCTATCTGCTGCTGCGGCTGTCCCCGCTGACGGCCGCCTCCGGCTGGGGCGGCGCGGCCGTCGCCTGGGCGGGCGCCGTCACCGCGCTGGCTCTCGGCCTGGTGGCGCTGGCACAGCGCGACCTCAAGCAGTTGCTGGCCGCCTCGACCTGTGCGCAGACGGGGTTCATGGTGCTGGCCGCCGGGGTGGCGGCGACGACCGGCGGGACGCTGCAACTGATGGCGCACGCGGCGGCCAAGAGTCTGGCGTTCCTGGTCAGCGGCTGGTGGCTGGCGCGGCTCGGCACCAAGTCGCTGACGCGCCTGCGCGGTGCGGCCCGGCGGCACCGCGCGGTGGGAGCCGCGTTCACCGTTGCGGCGCTGGGGCTGGCGGGGGTGCCGCCGCTGTCGCTGTGGGCGGCCAAGGATCTGGTGCTGGCCGGTGCGCTGGCCCACGACCCGTGGCTGTACGCGGTGGGGCTGGCGGCGGCCGTGGTCTCGGCCTGCTACAGCGTCAAGGCGCTGTGGTACGTGTGGCAGCCGGTGGAGAGGGAAGCGGCGGGCTCTGCCGTGCGCCGGGCCGCGTCACCGCGCCGCGTTCCGGTCGCCGTCTCCTTGGCGGTGCCGGCGGCGGCGGTGCCGGGGCTGGCCGTCCTCGCGCTGCCCGGGCCGCGTGCCGCCCTCGGCCGTGCGGTGGGCGGCGGCAGCGGACCGGCGCCCGGTGCGGGCGAGTTGCTGCTGTCCGCCGGTCTCGCCGTGGTGGCCGGGTGCGCGGCGTGGGTCCTGGGCGGGCGGCGGACGGTACTGCCGCCGGCGGTGGTCGCGGCGGCCCGGGACTGGCTGCGTCTGGAGCGGGCGGCCCGGGTCTGTGTGGTGCGGCCGGTGCGCCGGCTGGCTGCCGCACTGGCCGCGTTCGACGACCGGGTGCTCGACCGGTGCGTGCACGCGCTGGCCGCCGGCGCGGTGCGCTGCGCCGCCTTCACGGACCGCCGCGTCGAGGCAGCGGTGGACGCCGCGGTGGAGGAAGTCGGCGCGGCGGGGCGCCGGCTGGGCCGTCTCGCGCGGCGTCCGCAAAGCGGCCTGCTGCACCAGTACCTGGCCCAGGCCGTGGCGGCGTTCACCGTCCTGGCCCTCGTCCTCGTCCTCGTGAGGTGACCGCGCGTGCTCACGGCGCTCGTCTTCCTGCCCGCCGTGGCGGCGGGCATCCTGCTGTGCCTGCCCCGGACGACGCCGCCGCTGCTGGTCCGCGCCGTGTGGGTGGCCGTCTCGTCCGTCGAGGTGGCGCTGGTGCTCGCGGTGTGGGCGGGCCACGGCAGCGGCGGGGGCATGACGCACGAGACCCGTGCGGTGTGGATCCCCAGCGCCGGGATCGGCTACCACGTCGGGGTGGACGGGCTGTCGCTGCCGCTGCTCGCCCTCACCGCCGTCCTGTTCTGGGCCTGCGCCGTCCACGCGCTGCGCATGACGCGCCGGGTGCGGCTGCTGGCGGCGCTGTTCCTCTTCCTGGAGACCACGTGCCTGGGCCTGTTCGCGGCCCTCGACCTGATCCTCTTCTTCGTCTTCTTCGACCTGTCCCTGGTGGCGATGTACTTCGTGATCGCAGGCTGGGGCCACCGTCCGGGTGCGCCGCGCGCGGCCGTGAAGTTCTTCCTCTACACCTTCACCGGATCGCTGGCGCTGCTGCTGGGTTTCATCGGCCTGTACCTGGCCGCGGAACCGCACACGTTCGACATGGTGGCCCTGGCGCGCGGTGAGGTGACGGCGGGCCGTCCCCTCTACGGTGCACTGGTGCTGCTCGCCGTCGGCGCCGGTCTGGCGATCAAGACGCCGACGGTGCCGTTCCACACCTGGCTGCCGCCGGCCCACACCGAGGCACCGGCCGTGGGCTCCGCGATCCTGGCAGGGGTGCTGCTGAAGATGGGCACGTACGGGTTCCTGCGGATCGCGATGCCGCTGCTGCCGGACCGGTGGCGGGAGTTCGCGCTGGTGTTCGTGGTCGTCGGTGTGGTCTCCGTGCTGTACGGGGCACTCGTCGCGCTGGCCCAGCGCGACTTCAAACGGATGATCGCCTACACCTCCGTCAACCACATGGGGTACGTGCTGCTGGCGCTCGGTGCGGCGGCCGGCTCCGCGGGGACGGCCGACGGCGCCGCCCGCCTCGCGGTCAGCGGTGCGGTCTTCCAGATGGTCAGTCACGGGCTGCTGACCGGCGCCCTGTTCCTGCTCGCGGGCGTGCTGTACGAGCGGGGCCGCACCTACGACATGACCGCCTACTCCGGCCTCGCCGCCCGCGCTCCGGTGTTCGCGGCGCTGACCGGGGTGGCCGTCTTCGGTTCGCTGGGACTGCCGGGCCTGTCCGGGTTCGTCGCCGAGTTCCAGGTGCTGGCCGGCAGCCTGGGGCCGCGCCCGCTGGCGACCGTACTGGCCGTTCTCGGCCTGCTGCTGACGGCGGCGCTGCTGCTGGGCGCGCTGCGGCGGGTGTTCCTGGGGCCGCTGCGGCTGCCTGTGGCGCCCGGCACCGGCCGGCCGTTCCCCGACGTGCGCCGCCACGAGATCGCCGCCGTCGTCCCGCTCCTGGTGCTCGCCGTAGCGCTCGGCCTCTTCCCACGGGTGGTGCTGGACGCGATCGAGCCGTTCTCCCGAACGCTGCTGGGGCTCGTCGGCCGATGAGCGGGGCGGCTGACGGTGCGGTGACGCTGATGACGGCGATGGACGAGAACCCGGCGGGGCTGCTGCCGGAGGTGTTCCTGGCGGCCTCGGCGGTGCTGGGGCTGCTGGCGGGCGCGTGGCTGCCCCGGCACCGGCAGTGGCTGGTCGGCGCGGGGGCGACGGCCGCGTGCGGAGCGGGCATCGTGGCGGCGGCCGTCGCGGGGGACGGTCCGCGCACGGTGTTCGGCGGGGCCTTCGCCGTGGATCCCGTCACCTGCACCGCGCGCGTCGTCGTGCTGTCCGGCACGCTGCTCGTCCTGCTGCTGAGCTTCGTACCGTTCCGCTCGCACCCCCGGGAGAGCGAGCTGTACGTCCTGATCCAGCTCACCGCACTGGGGGCGCTGATGCTGGCCGGCGCCCAGGATCTGCTGCTGCTGGCGGCGGCGTATCTGCTCACCAGCGTCCCCTCCTACACGCTGGCCGGGTTCCGCAAGGACGAGCGGGGCACCGAGGCGGCGCTCAAGTTCTATGTGACGGGGGCGCTGCTGGGCGTCGTCATGCTCGCGGGGATCACCCTGCTGTACGCGGCGGGCGGTGCCAGCTCCTATCCGAGGCTCGCCGCCGCGCTGCCGGACGCGCCCTCGGCCCTGGTGGCGGCGGGTGTGGTGGCGTTGTCGGCCGGTGTGCTGTTCAAGGCGGGCGGTGTGCCGGCGCACTTCTGGGTGCCGGACGCCGTGCAGGGCAGTGCCCCGCCGGTGGCGGCACTGCTGACGACCGTGCCCAAGGTGGGGGCGCTGGCCGCGCTGTGGCGGCTGACGGCCGTGCCGCTCGCCGGGGCCGACGGGCCCTGGCACACGCTGATGGCCGTGGTGGCCGCCGCGTCGATGACGCTGGGGAATCTGGCCGCGTTCTTCCAGACGGACGTGCTGCGGCTGCTGGCGTACTCCACCGTCAGCCAGGTCGGCTATCTGCTGCTGCCGTTGGCCGCCTCCGGCCGGGGCGGCCAGGCGCAGTCGGCGCTGCTGTACTACCTGGCCGCCTACGCGCTGACCAACCTCGGGGCCTTCGCCGTCGTCTGCGCCCTGCCCCGTGCCCGGCTGCTGGCGGAGTACCGGGGGCTGTGGCGGGCCCGGCCATGGCTCGTGCTGTGGCTCGTCGTGTGTCTGCTCGGCCTGGTGGGGACGCCGCCGACCGCGGTCTTCCTGGGCAAGCTGGAGGTGTTCACCACCGCTGTGGACGGTGGCGCCGGGTGGCTGGCCGTGCTCGCCGCCGTGAACACCGTGGCGTCCCTCTTCTACTACCTGCGCTGGGTGCGGGCCGCCTGCTCGGGAACCGAACCGTGTGCCGCCGCCCGCGCGGTGGTGGGGCCGGCGGCGGTGGTGGCCTGCGCGGCGGCGGGCGCCTCGGTGGTGCTGGGTGTCGCCGCGAGCCTGGTTCTCCCTTTGTCCGGCGGCCCGTTGGCGCGGTGACGGGGTCCGCCCGTGCTGGGTCGGGCCGCCGTGGCGGGAGGCCGGGAGAGGGTGCCGGGACCCGCCTCCAGCAACTTCTACAGTGCTGTAGATTTTCCTTGGTTCCCCGTCCGGGCACCCAGGCCCGGACACCGGTCCGACGAGAGCACCAAGGAGAACAACGTGGGAGTTTCCCTGTCCAAGGGCGGCAACGTCTCGCTCAGCAAGGAGGCACCGGGGCTGAGCGCCGTCCTGGTCGGCCTGGGCTGGGACGTGCGGACCACCACCGGCGCCGACTACGACCTCGACGCCTCGGCCCTGATGTGCGACGAGGGCGGCAAGGTCCTCACCGACCAGCACTTCGTCTTCTACAACAACCTCACCAGCCCGGACGGCTCCGTCCAGCACACCGGCGACAACCTCACCGGTGAGGGCGAGGGCGACGATGAGGTCATCAAGGTGAACCTGGCGGCGGTCCCGGCCGAGGCGGCCAAGATCGTCTTCCCGGTGTCCATCCACGACGCGGAGGCGCGGGGCCAGAACTTCGGCCAGGTCCGCAACGCCTTCATCCGGGTGGTCAACGAGGCGGACGGCCAGGAGATCGCGCGGTACGACCTGACGGAGGACGCCGCCACGGAGACCGCCATGGTCTTCGGGGAGCTGTACCGGCACGGCGCGGAGTGGAAGTTCCGCGCCGTCGGCCAGGGTTACGCCTCCGGACTGGCCGGGATCGCGGCCGACTTCGGCGTCAACGTCTGAGCGAGCGTGCGGGTGCCGTCCGCCGCGGGCTCGGCCCCGGCGGGCGGCACGGCACCCCTCTTCCATCCTGCTAGCTTCTACACCGTTGTAGATTTTGTTTCCGGCGCGCCCGGGACAGCCGGGCGCGCCCCCCGAGAGGACTACGTGCTCATGGCCCTGTGGGACCGCATCAAGGAATCGGCTCAGGCGATGCAGAGCCAGCTGGAGGCGAAGAAGAACGACCTCAAGAGCGGCGCCTTCCGTGACGCCAGCATGGCGATGTGCGCCCTGGTCGCCGCGGCCGACGGGAACATCGACCCCGAGGAGCGGCGCAAGGTCGCCCAGCTGATCGCGACCAACGAGGTGCTCCAGAACTTCCCCGCCGACGATCTGCGGGCCCGGTTCGAGGCCAACTGCGACAAGCTGACCGCCGACTTCGACTTCGGCAAGGTCAGCATCCTCCAGGAGGTCGCCAAGGCCAAGAAGAAGCCGGCGGAGGCGCGTGCCGTCATCCAGATCGGCATCGTCATCGGCGGCGCGGACGGGGACTTCGACAAGGACGAGCAGGCCGTCGTCCGCGAGGCCTGCTACACGCTGGGCCTGCCGCCCCACGAGTTCGACCTGTAATCCGGCCCACCGAGATCCCGGCACCCCGCCCGCCCGGTCAGGCGCTGTCCCGCACGGCCGGCGCGTCCCCCGTGGACGCGGGGCGGGGTGCCGGCTCCTGCGCGCCCTCCCGCTTCATGGCCCGCGTCTCGCTCTTGAGGATGCGCAGGGACTTGCCCAGCGCGCGTGCCGTGTCCGGCAGCCGCTTGGAGCCGAACACCAGGACCACCACCAGCGCCACCACCAGCAGGTGCCAGGGCTCCAGACCATTGCGCAACACCGGCGTCTCCCTTCCCTCCATCACTTGCTACATTGCGCAACTGTACAACCCGGTGCGGGGTGCAACAGCCCCCACCCGGGCAGCTGCTGCAACGAGGAGCACGCATGCCGGACCGCCGCGCGAGGGACGCGGGAAGCCGAGCCGAGGGCAGGGCAGCACGCCGGAGGCAGGCCAGACGGGGCAAGGCCCGGATCGCGGGCACGACCGCGCTCGCCCTGCTGGTGCTCCTCACCGCGGGGGTGGGCTGGCTCTACTTCCACTTCAGCGGCAACATCGACACCTTCGGTGCGGACGGACTGAGCAAGGACCGGCCCCAGGCGAGCGCGGGCGGACAGAACGTGCTCGTCATCGGTTCGGACGCCCGCACCGGCGGCAACGACCGGCTCGGCGGCGGACGCAAGGACGACGTGGGCCGTTCCGACACCGCCTTCCTGCTCCACGTCTACGACGACAGCAAGCACGCGGTGGCCGTCTCCTTCCCCCGTGACACCCTCGTGGACATCCCCCCGTGCAAGCTCCCGGACGGCAGCTGGACCGCCACCCGGCACGAGGCCATGTTCAACGCCGCCTTCTCCGTGGGAGGCACCGCGCAGGGCAACCCGGCCTGCACCCAGAACACCGTCGAGAAGCTGACCGGCCTGCGCGTGGACCACACCGTGGTCGTCGACTTCAAAGGGTTCTCCGCCATGACGGAGGCCGTCGGCGGCGTCCCGGTGTGCGTGCCGAAAGACCTCTACCAGGGCGATCTGAACCCCAACCGGGGCTCCCGCGGCAAGCGCATCTTCCGCGAGGGCGAGCAGACCGTCTCCGGACAGCGGGCCCTGGACTACGTCCGTATCCGGCACGGCATAGGCGACGGCTCCGACATAGGGCGGATCAAACGCCAGCAGGCGTTCGTCGGATCACTCATAAAGAAGATCAAGGAGAAAGGGTTCAGCCCGACCACGCTGCTGCCCCTCGCGGACGCCGCCACCGAGTCCATGACGGTCGACGAGGAACTCGGGACGCCCAAGAAGATGGTCGACTTCGCCATGTCCCTCAAGGACATCGACCTGGAGAACACCCGCTTCGTCACCGTCCCGTGGCGCTACCAGGGCAGCCGGGTCGCCGTCGTCCATCCCGACGCGGACGAGCTGTGGGCCGATCTGAAGGCCGACCGGGCCCTGGACAAGGACGCCGACTCCCCCTCCCCGAAGCCCTCGGTCAAGCCCGTCTCCGGCAAGGGCGTCGAGGTGACCGTCTACAACGGCACCACCACCGCCGGGCTCGCCGCCTCCGCCGCGAAGATGCTGCGCTCCCACCACTACACCGTGGCCGGCAGCGGCAACGCCGCCACCCAGCAGCACACCAGCACCGTCGTCACCCACGGCCCCGGCGAGGCGTCCCGCGCCAAGGACCTCGCCGCGCTCTTCCCCGGAGCCACCGTCGAGGGCTCCGACAGCCCCGGGCTGAGCGTCACCCTCGGGGCCGACTACCGGCCCGGCCAGGACGGCGACGGCTCCCCGGGCGGCGGCAAGTCCGCGCGGGACAAGGGCCGCTCGGCCGCCGACGATCCCTGCGCCGACCTCTCCTACGGCTGACGGCCGGCCGCACCCCGGCCGGCCGCAAGGCCGATGCCCGCCCGGCCGGCTGCGAGGCGCCGCCCGTAGTGCCGCACCGCCACCGCCAGCGCGGCACCGTAGAGGCCGAGCACCGCGGCGAGCAGCGCGTACGAGACGGGGGTGAGCGCGGGGACCATGCCCAGGGCCGGGCCCAGCGGGGTGAGGGGCAGCAGCAGGCCGGTGACGGCCAGCAGGACGGCGGCCCACGCCACCGGCCCGGGGCGGCCCCGGTGCCGGTGGCGGCCCCGGGTGCGCAGCAGCACCATGACCATGGCCTGGGTCAGCAGGTTCTCGGTGAACCAGCCGGCGTGGAAGAGCGCCTGGCCGGCCTCGCCCGCCGCGCCCCGCACAGTCGCGGCCAGCACGGCGAAGGTGGCCATGTCGGCCGCGGCGTTCAGGACGCCGAAGACCGTGACGAACCGCAGGATCTCGCCGGGGCGCAGCGGCGCCGGCGCACGCAGCGCGGCGGGGCCGTGCCGGTCGAAGGCGAAGGTGAGCTGGGCGGCGTCGAAGAACAGGTTCTGCAGGAGCACCTGCGCCGGCAGCATCGGCATGAACGGGAACAGCAGGACGGCCACGAGCATGGCCAGTGCGTTGCCGAAGTTCGAGGAGAGCGCCACCCGCAGGTAAGAGGCGAGGGAGACGCCACTGCGGCGCCCCGCGGTGACGGTCTCGTCCAGCGCCGCGAAGGGCCGCTCGCCGAACACCACGTCGGCGCTCTCCCGGACGGTGGCCACCGCGTCGCGCGGGCACAGCCCCACATCGGCGGCGCGCAGCGCCGCCAGGTCGTTGACGCCGTCGCCGAGGAAGCCGGTGGTGCGCCCGGCGGCCCGCAGCGCGGCGACGACGCGGGCCTTGTGGTGCGGGGTGCAGCGGGCGAACAGGGTGGCCCGCTGCGCGGCGCCCGCCAGTTGTCGGTCGTCGAGGGCGTCGATACGGTCCGCCGTCAGGACGGCACCGCCTGCGGGGTCCAGACCCAGTTCGCGGCAGGTGCGCTCGGCGGTGCCCGGGTGGTCGCCGGTGAGGACCTTGACCTCCACACCTTTGTCCCGCAGGGCCCGCAGCGCCTCGGGGGCGTCGGTGGTGAGCGTGTCGCGCAGCGCCACCAGTCCCGCGAAGGTCAGCCCGCGCTCGTCCGCCGTGCCGTAGTTCTTGCCCGGGGCCGGGGCGGGGCGCTCGGCGGTCGCCACGGCCAGCAGCCGCAGCCCGTCGTCCGCCCAGCGTGCCGCCCGCTCGCGCAGCGCCTCCCGCTCCGGCTCCTCCAGCGCGCACCGCTCCAGCACGGCCTCCACCGCGCCCTTGACGACGAGCGTGTGCGTGCCGAGCCGTCCGGGGGTGCGGACCACGGCGGTGGACAGCCGGCGGGCCGGGTCGAAGGGGACGGCCGCCACGCCCTCGTGCTCCTCGTCCCAGCCGGCCACCTCGGGGCGGGCCGCCGCCGCGCGCAGGATCGCCTCGTCCAGCGCGTCGGGCACCGGGGTCTCGGCGAGCTGGAGGGTCCACAGCGCATTGACGGCCGCCCAGCGCAGCACCTCCGCATCGGGGGTGCCGTCCGGCCCCACGGCACGGTCCACGACAGGGCGGTCCTCGGTGAGCGTGCCGGTCTTGTCCAGGCACAGCACGTCCATGGCGCCCAGGTCGTGGAGGGCGGGCAGCCGCCGCACGATGACCCGCCGGTCCCGGGCGAGGGCGACGGCGTTCCGGGCGAGGACGGCGGTCATGACGACGGGCAGCATCTCGGGCGTGAGGCTCACGGCCACCGTCACGGCGAAGGGCAGGATCTCCACCCCGCGTCCGCTGACGGCGGCGTCGGCGGCCAGCGCCAGCGGCGGGGTCAGCAGCATGAAGCGGACGAGGTTCCAGGCGACCCGGTGGACCGAGCGCTCGTAACCGCTGCGCGCCGGGCGGCGGTGCCGGTGTCCGGCCGCCAGCCGGGTGTCGGCGCCGGTGGCCAGGACAACGGCGGTGCAGCTCCCGGCGACCACGCTGCTGCCCTGGAAGCACAGCTGCGGCTGCTCGAACAGCCGGGTGTCGCCGTCGGGCGGCGGCTCGGCCGGGCCGGCGACGTACTTGGCCAGCGGCTGCGACTCCCCGGTGAGCGGAGCCTGGTGGACGACCAGCCCGGTGGCGCGCAACAGCAGCACGTCCGCCGGGACGAGGTCCCCGGGGCCGAGCCGGATCACGTCACCGGGCACCAGATCGCCGACCGGCACCTCCCTCGACTCGGGCTCCCGGTCCGCGGCGTCGGCCCGCCGCAGCACGGTGACGGTGCCGGCGACGAGGGCCCGCAAGCCCGCGACCGACCGGTCCGCCCGCAGCTCGCCACCGGCCCGCAGCAGACAGCTGACGCTCACCAGTACGGCGATCACGGCAGCGGTGCCCAGCGACCCCACCACGGTGGAGACCGCGGCGAGACACAGCAGTACGGCGGTGAAGGGGTCCCGGACGCCGCGCAGCAGACGGCGCGGCAGCGAGGGAGTGTGCCACTCGGGCGGCGCGTTCTCGCCGTACCGGGCCAGCCGTTCCTCGGCCTCCGCCTCGGTGAGCCCCCGCGGTCCCGTCCCCAGCCGGCGCAGCGCGGTGAGCGGGGCGCGGGCGGCGAGGTGGGCACCGGCCTGCGGCCGGTCCGCCGCGGCGGCGGGGTCCGGGACTCCCCCGGTGCCGGGCGGGCCCTCGCCGTCCCGGCACAGGGGTGCGGTCTCAGGCACCGGACTCGCCGAACCGCAGGGAGGCCCGCGGCGTGTCGGCGACGGCGGCCAGCCGCCGGACCATCTCGTGCACGACGGCGACCACGGCCGGGTCATCGACCAGATAGACCTGCCGCCGCCCCTCACGCCGGGAGCGGACGAGCCCGGCCAGCTTCAGTTTCGCCAGGTGCTGGCTGACGGCGGGCAGGGTGCCGCCGACGCGTTCGGCGAGGTGCGTCACATCGCACTCGCCCTGCGAGAGGGCCCAGACGATGTGGACCCGGGAGGGCGAGGCGAGCAGCCCGAACGCCGTGGCGGCCTGAGCCAGCAGTTCGGGGGACGGGTCCGTGAAACCGCCTGCCTCCGATGTCACCGCTGCACTCCTGTCCGCGCCGTCCTCGATGGCCACGGAAGGGGGCCCGTGGCGCACCTCAGTCTAGGCGGGGCCGTGCGCTCTCCCGGCGGCCCCGTGGCGCGGTGCCGGGGCGCGGAAGGGGAGGGAGCGGCACACCGGGTGCCTGCGGGGCGTCACCGCCGGTTGCGGCACCTTCAGTTGCGCAAGCATGGAACCTTTGCGGGCCGGCCGCGCGTCCTCCCGGGTGCCGGGGCGCCCGCCCCGGGGAAAAGGAGGGTTCGATGGGCATCATCAGCTGGATCATTCTGGGCCTGCTGGCCGGGGCCATCGCGAAAATACTGCTGCCCGGACGCGACCCGGGCGGTCTGATCGGTACGGTCCTGATCGGCATAGCCGGCGCCTTCGTCGGCGGGTGGATCTCGGCGAACTTCCTGGACCGGCCGATTCAGAAGGAGTTCTTCGACCTCCCCACCTGGGGGGCGGCCATCGGCGGCTCACTGGTCCTGCTCATCGCCTACCGTCTCCTCTTCGGCAATTCGCGGGACTGAGCCCCGAGGCCCGTTCCGCCTCGGGCAGGCGGGCCCGCAGGTAGGGCAGCACGGCACGGTCCCGCAGTGCCGCGCGCCAGGCCTCGCGGGCCGCCGCGACCCGCCGCCGCGCCGCTTCGGCCCGCCCGTCGGTACCGGACCGCGCGGCGCCGTCGTCGGTGCGGTCATCGGTGCGGGGGCCGGTCTTGGAGTGCCGGCGGGCGGTGATCAGGAGCCGGCACATCCCCGCCGCACCCGTCACGGCGGCCACCGCGGCGCCCGACCACCCCGTGACCACCAGCGATTCACCGACGTCCCGCTGGGTCTCGACCAGCGTGAGGACGTACCCCAGCAGCAGGAAGATCACCGCCGCCGCCGCGGCCACCAGCGGTACCAGCACCGCGAGCGCGGCGAGCAGCCCACCGCCCGAGCCCCCCGGCGTCCGGGATCCGGGTGCCGCACCGGCGACTCCCCCGCCGGCCCGGACCCGGCACAGTTCGCGGTATTCAGCGGCGGCCGGCCGGGCGACGTCCTCGGCCGACGCGAGCGCCCAGTCGCGGAGAAGAGCGGCGGTGCCCTCGGGGGCGGTGCGCAGGCCCCGGCGCAGCGGCTCGGACCGCAGCACCTCGTCCACCACCTCCGCGAACGCCGCCCGGTCCTCCGGCTGGAAGGCGGGACCGTCCCCGCCCGTGGCCGGCGATGCTCCCATTACTCTTCCTTCCGGTACGACTGACGACAAGCAAAAATCTACAAGCCTGTAGAAGATACTGGACGGACGGTCACCCGGACCACACGGTCACGGCCGCCCCGGCCCGCCGTACCGTCCGGCACACCGGCCGGCGGACACGGCGGGCGGCGTGCGGAACCGGCGGGCGACCGCCGTCGGGCGCGGAGGAGGGAACGTGGGCAACACGGCGCGCGAGCCGGGGCGCCGGCGCGGACAGGGCGAGCTGGAGGCCATGGTGCTGACCGCCCTGCACGAGGCACCCGGCCCGGTCACCGCGGCCTGGGTGCGGGAACACCTGGGCGGCGACCTGGCGTACACCACCGTCGTCACGATCCTCACCCGGCTGCTGGCCAAACGCGCGGTGACCAGGGAGAAGTCCGGGCGCTCCTTCGCCTGGACCCCCGCGGCCGACGCCGCGGGACTGGCCGCGCACCGGATGCGGCAGGTCCTCGACGGCGAGAGCGACCGGGACACCGTGCTGACCCGCTTCGTCTCCGGACTGACGGACCACGACGAGCGCCTGCTGCGCACCCTGCTGCGGCACACCGCCGACGAGACGCCCGAGAACGGCGGCACACCGGGGGAGAACGACTGAGCCGTGGGCTTCTTCGTCCTCCTCCCCCTCGTCCTGCCCCTGACCTCCTGGCCGGTGGCCCGGCTCGCGGAACGGCGGCTGCACCCCCGCGCCACCACGCGGCTGCTGGTGGGCGTGGGCGTCGTCCTGGCCGCGTGCAGCACGGTGTGCCTGGGCCTGCTCGTGGTCGTCGGCACCGCCCAACTGCCCGGCAACCCGCTGCCGGACGCCTGGTCGGACCCCGAGGTCCGGGCGGCCGTCCCCTACGACGAGATGCTGGGCAAGGCGTCCATCCCGGCGCTGGTCCTCCTGCTGGGGAAATGCGGCAGCACGCTGGTGCGGCACCGGCGCGTCCAGCGACGCGTACGCCGGGCGCTGGAGGGCTTGCGCGACTCCCGCGTGGCCGTCCTCCCCGACAGTGCGCCCTACGCCTTCACCCTCCCCGGAAGCCGGCGCCGGCGCTCCCGCATCGTGGTGTCCACCGCCATGCTCGACGCGCTCGAACCGTCCGAACGGCGCGCCCTGTTCGCCCATGAACGGGCCCACCTGACGGCACGCCACACCCGCATGCTGCTGCTCTCCGAGCTGGCGGCCGACGCCCACCCCTTCCTGCGGCCCCTGCGGACGGCCGTCGCCTTCGGCGTGGAGCGGTGGGCGGACGAGGAGGCCGCCCGGGAGGTCGGCGACCGGCGGCTGACCGCACGCGCCGTCGGCAAGGCCGCACTGCTGGCCAACGGGAGCCCGGCGCGGACCGTTCCCGCGGTCGCGGGAGCCGGACAGGTCCCCCGCCGTGTGCAGGCCCTGCTGGACCCCGCGCCGAGCACCCGGCTGTGGCTGCCCACCACCACGGCGCCCGGCCTGGTGGCCGGCCTCGCCGCCTGGCTGGCCGCGGCCGGCGCCGCCACCTCCGCCCTCTCGGCGGCCAACGCGGCGGTCGCACTGGCGGCCATCCTCCACGCCGCCACCCCGCTGTGACTCCGGGGGAGTTCACTCCGCCCTCACGCGGACGGGCCCGTGGCACGCACTGGCGCCACGGGCCCGTCCGTCTTCGTCGCCGTACGGCGGACCGACGGTGAGTGCCCGGCCGCCGCGAGCCGGGCACTCGTGGTGTTCTTCTCCGCGTCCGCCGCGGGTTTCCGGCCGACGCCTCAGCCGCTGATCTCCTTGCGGCCGGACCGCCCGATCTCGATCTTCCGGGGCTTGGCGCGCTCCGCGATCGGGATGCGCAGCGTGAGGACGCCCGCCTCGTAGTCGGCGTCGATGTGCTCGGTGTCGAGCGTGTCGGCGAGCATCACCTGGCGCGAGAACACCCCCAGGGGACGCTCCGACAGCTCCATCTGCACGTCCTCACCCCTGGCCGACGGCCGCCGCTCGGCCTTGACGGTGAGCATGTTGCGCTCGACGTCGATGTCGATGGCGTCGGGGCTGACACCCGGCAGATCGAGGGTGATCACGTACTGGTCGCCCTCGCGGTAGGCGTCCATCGGCATCGCCGAGGGCCGCGACCAGGTGCCGGGCTGGTTGCCGAAGAACTGCTGCGTGAGCCGGTCGAGCTCACGGAAGGGGTCGATGCGCATGAGCATTGTGAAACACCTCCGGTTGCTCCAGGCAGTTCCTGCCATGCCGATGCGCTTAACCGATTCCCGTTGTAACACGTCGTCCGATGGACGACAAGCAACGGCGTCATCCAAGCGCTGACACCGACCCGACCGCGACCCGACGGTCCGACGGCCCGACGACTGACGGCCGGCGGCTGACAGCCGGGCCCGCCGGAGAGGGCACCCGGAGACGGACCGGCGCGGCACGCCGGTCCGCCCGTGGCGCCCCGGGATCAGGACCGCTCGTGCGGGGTATCGCGTTCGACCACCCGTCCGGTCACGACGTGCGGCGCCTGCGCCTTTGCACCGGGGACGGGACGGGACGCGTTCTCCTCCTTCATCGCCTTCCGCTCGCTCTTGAGGATGCGTGCCGCCTTCCCCGCCGAGCGGGCCAGCTCGGGCAGCTTCTTGGCCCCGAGGACCAGAACCACGACGATGAGCACCAGGGCCAGTTCACTCAACCCGAACATCAGGTCCACTCTCCACATGCAGGCGGGGCGACCGCCGAGACCGGCGACGTCTTGAAAACTACAGTGTTGTAGAAGCCTGGCGTAGCGTGGTGTGCACGGCAAGTACGCCTCACCGGGCCCCGGATGGGGCGGACTGCCCGTACAGCATTCGATGCACTGGACAACAACTGAAGGAGAACGCCGCGATGGTGTTCAAACGGCTTCTGGGCGCGCTCGGTGTGGGCGGCCCGTCGGTGGACACGGTCCTGGACGACGGCCCCGTGCGGCCGGGCGGCCCACTGTCCGGGCAGGTACACCTCGAAGGCGGCAGCGCCGACCACGAGATCGAACAGATCTCGCTCGAACTCGTCGCCCGGGTCGAGGCCGAGCACGAGGACGGGGAGCGGGAAGGCACCGTCGCTTTCGGCCGTTTCGCCGTCGGCGGCGGCTTCCGCCTCGCCGAAGGGGAACGGCGCAGTGTCCCCTTCACCGTCACCCTCCCCTGGGAGACACCGGTCACTGAACTGCACGGACAGCAACTCGGCGTCGTCCTCGGGGTGCGCACCGAACTGGCCGTGGCCGGCGCAAAGGACAAGGGCGACCTCGACCCGCTGTCCGTGGCACCGCTGCCCGCGCAGGAGGCCGTGCTGGAGGCGTTCGGCCGGCTGGGCTTCGGCTTCCTGTCCGCGGACCTGGAACTCGGCCACATCCGCGGCACCGGACAGACGCTCCCCTTCTACCAGGAGATCGAGCTGTCCCCGTCCCCGCAGTACGCGCACGCCGTCAACGAGGTCGAGGTGACGTTCCTGGCCACACCCGGCGGCATGGAGGTCGTCCTGGAGGCCGACAAACGCGGCGGGCTCTTCCACGGCGGGTACGACGCGGTCAACCGCTTCACCGTCTCGCACGACGGAGTCCAGCACCTCGACTGGGAAGCCGAAGTCGACTCCTGGATGCGGCAGATGACGGAGAGCCGCGGGGCGTATGCGGCGGGCCACGGCGGCCCCTACCCGGCCCCGCACGACGGAGGGCACCCGTACGAGGCCGCGCACGGCGGCGGTCACCACCGCTCGGGGCCCGGTACGGGCGCCGTCGTGGCCGGTGCGGCGGCCGGACTCGCCGTCGGCGCGGTCGGCGGTTTCGTCGCCGCCGAAGTCATCGACGAGGTCTTCGACGACGATGACGAGGACGACGACTGAGCGCACCCGGAGCACACCCGGCAGGGGCCCTGGCGCGGCACGGCGCCAGGGCCCCGCGCCTCGGACGGCGAGCGGCCTCCCGCACGCCGCCGGCCGGCGCAGATCGGTGCGGGTCCGGTTCCGGCCGTAGGGGTGGTGCGGCGGGCGGTGGGCGGTCCCGGCCGGAACACGGGACCACTCCCCTGATGTCCGGGATTGCGCGCGCAGCCCGGGGACAAGTCGCTCGACGGTGAGGCCGGGAGCCGCTCGGGCAGCGACGAGCGCTCCCGGACGTCCGGGGCGAGGGCGTGGCAGCGCCCGCGTGCCGGCACGGCCGACCGCCCGTCCCCGGTCCGTGACGGAACGCGGCGGACCGGCGGGCCCGCACCCGCCCCTCGCCGGGGTGCCGTCACCGTGCGCCGTCGCGGGGGACGCTCCGCGGCATGCCGCCGGGATGCGAGCGGTCGCCGGGCCGCGCACTCTGGGAAGCGGCGGACCTTGCGACGGGTGGTCCGTCCGACGGCGGTGGCCTGCGGAGCGGCGGTGGCCCGCCGGATGGCCGAGGACGGCCCCTCCCGGGGCCGCGATGCCGTTCAGGTCCGCGATATCGCTGGAGTCGCAGTGGCACAGACCGACGCAGCCGACAGGAGCCCCGTCACGCGCCGGATCCGCGCACTGGCCGACGAGGTCGTGGGATTCGCTCTCGTGGGCGGAGCGGGCATCGCCGTGAACTTCGCGGTGTTCGATCTGTGCCGGGCCCTGACACCGCTGAACGTGCTGGCGAGCAGCCTCGTGGGCACCGGCGTGGCGATCGTCGGCAACTACTTCGGGTTCCGCCACTTCACCTACCGCGACCGCGACAAGCGGTGCCCGGGGCGGCAGTTCACGCTGTTCGTCGTCTTCAGCCTGGTGGGGCTGGTCATCGAGAACGGCACGCTCTGGGTCGCCGCCCACGAGCTCGGCCGCCAAGGTGCTCTGGAGAGCAACCTCGTCAAGGCCCTGGGCATCACGGCCGCCGCCACCTTCCGGTTCGCGGCCTACCGCACCTGGGTCTTCCGACGACGGCCCGCCGCCCCGGCCGCACGCCGCGTCCCCGTTCCCGATGCGTGCGGCTCTGACGCAGGCGACACCCGTGTGCGCGGCCCCGGCCGCCGGACCCCCGCCCACAGGTCCCGCGCCCGCCGGACGCCCGGGACGGGGCGACGGCCCCACCGGTCCGTGCCTCCCGTGCTGGTGCCCGCCGGTGGCGGAGCCGCCTGGCCGCGCCCCCACGCCGACGCCCCGCCCGAGACGTCCCGGTGGCCGGCGGCCCCCGGCCACCGACCCGCCCGGCCCGCCCGGCACGGAGCCGCCCCCGTACCGGCCGGCGGCGGCTGCCCGCACGAGGCGGTCTGGCAGTACACCGGGGACGGCCGGCCGCAGGCGGGGCATCGACGGTGCGGGACGGGCGCGCAGCCACGCGGGAGGTCCCGATGACGGCCGTCCCCCTGCCCCCGGCGTTCCGTGCCCAGGCCCCCCTTATCTGACGGAGCCGCCGTGACCACGGACTCGACGGCCGTCCCGCGGCGGGCCGCCCGGTGGTGGGCCGGGCCGGGCCGCCTGCTGGCCGCCGCCGCGCCCGCCGTCGGCGCGTACGCGGCGGTGCGGCTCACCGGCTTCCTCGCGGTGGCGGCGTACGCCTGGGCAACCGGGAAAGCACCCAGCGCCGTGCTGGGCCACAGCTGGGACGCCCGCTGGTACGTGTCGATCGCCGCACACGGCTACGGAACCACCCGCTCGGGCGAGAGCGACCTGGCGTTCTTCCCCCTGCTGCCCGCGCTCGAACGGGGGCTGGCCACGGTGCCGCCGCTCAGTCTGCCCCAGGCCGGCATCCTCGCCGGCTGGGCGGGGGCGCTCGCGGCAGCCGCCGGCATCCACGCCGTCGGCCGGCACCTGTACGGCGGGGCCACTGCGACGTGGCTGGTCGTCCTGTGGGGGCTGTGGCCCAACGCCGTCGTCCAGACGATGGCGTACACCGAATCCCTCATGACCGCGCTGTCGGCGTGGGCGCTGTACGCGGTGCTCACCGGCAGGTGGCTGTGGGCCGGCTCCCTCGCGCTGCTCGCGGGCCTCTCCCGGCCCAACGGCTTCGCCGCCGCTGCCGCCGTCCTCACCGCCGCCGCAGCGGCACTGTGGCGGGACCCGGAACGCCGCCGCGACCCCCGGGTGTGGGCGGCACCGGCACTGGCGCCGCTGGGCTGGCTGGCGTACGTCGCCTGGGTCGGGACGCGGAGCGGCGGACCACTGGGCTATTTCGCCGTGCAGCGGGCCTGGGGGTCCCAGTTCGACTTCGGGCGCTACAACGTGGAGTACCTGCTGCGGCTGCTCACCCAGCCGGCCCTGCCCGCCCAGTACCTTGCGGCGCTCACCGTCGTGGCCGCGCCGGCCGCACTCGTCCTCCTGGTCCGCGAAAGACCCCCGCTGCCGCTGGTGATCTACAGCGCCGCTCTGACGGTCGTCGCCCTGGGAGGCGCCCACTTCTTCTCCTCACGGCCCCGCTTCCTGATGCCCGCCTTCCCGCTCCTGTTCGTCGCGGCCCGCTGGGTCTGCCGCGCCCGCCCCTGCGTCCGCCTCCCCCTCGTTGCCGGCTGCGCGGGCCTGTCGACCGTCTACGGCGTCCATCTGCTCACCGCCTCCTCCGTCGCCCCCTGAACCGCCCACCCGGCTGCGGCCTCCCACAGGATCGGGCGTGTGGCACGGCCGGCACGCCCACTACGGTGACGTCATGCCCAGGGACGACCTGACGCCGTACTGGAACACCAACGTCGCCCGGCACCGCGACGTTCTCGCGGCCGTGCCCCGAGGCTGCGGCGACGCACTGGACGTGGGCTGCGGTGACGGACTCCTGGCCCGGAAGCTGACCGCAGCCGCCCGCCGCGTCACCGGGGTCGACAGCTCTCCCGAGATGATCGCCCGCGCCCGCGCGCATACCGCCGCCCGTCCCGGACTCACCTTCGTGGAAGGCGATTTCCTGACCGCCCGCCTCCCCGCCGCGGGCTACGACTTCATCTGCTCCGTGTCCGCCCTCCACCACATGGACGTCGAAGCAGCCCTCCTGCGTATGCGCGCCCTGCTGCGGCCGGGCGGCACCCTCGTGGTCGTCGGCCTGGCCCGTGATGCGAGCCGCACCGACTGGGCGGCCAGGATCGCGGCGGCACCTGTCGTCAAGGTCACCAAACTGGTGCGCCGCGCACAGTCCCCGGAGGGAATGCCGGTCCACGACCCGCAGTTGAGCTACGGCCAGATCCGCGCCACGGCACGGCAACTCCTGCCGGGCATGCGCTACCGCCGCCATGTGCTGCGACGGTACTCGGTGATCTGGCGGAAACCACCACCCTGAGAACGGTCGGCCGGGCGGTGGCCGGGACGGGACGCCGTCAGGCGTCCTTGCGGGCCACCAGGCTGAAGAAGGAGGGAACCGGCCGGCCGCCGATGCGGGTCCGCCACTTTCCGTCGGTTTCCCGGGTGCCGCCGTGCTCGCCGGGGCAGTCGTTCTCGGTCGTCTCTGTGAGGGACAGCAGCCGCAGTCCGGCCCGCACGGCACCGGTCGCGACAGCTCCCACGGTGTGCCGGTAGGTCATCACGCTGCCGGTCGCCGGGCCCTCCTCGGCTTGCGCGTAGGCGGCCAGCTGTCCGTCCCACACATGCGGGCCCGCGTCGTCGTAGGCGCACCAGGCGCTGGCGGGCTCGTGCACGGCGAACATCCCCGGCAGGGGGTGGAATTCGACGAGGACGAGATGGCCTCCCGGACGCAGACAGCGTGCGACCGAGCTCATCCACCGGGCGGGTTCGTCCGTGAAGTAGACGACCCCGAGGGAGGCGAAGGCGAGATCGAAGCTTCCCCACAACCGCGGCGGCAGCGAGTTGGCGTCGGCCTCGACGAACGTGGGACACACCCCGCAACGACCGGCGAGGTCGCGTGCTTTGTCGAGGGAGGCGGGGGAAAGATCGACGCCCGTCACGATGGCCCCGCGCCGCGCCAGGGAGATCGTCCCGAACCCGATGTGGCACTGCACATGCAGTACGTCGAGCCCTTCGACGGATGGTGCCGCCTCCTGGAGAGCCGCGTTCTCCGCGGCGGACAGGGTGTCCCGCCCGGCCAGCAGCCCGGCCAGGTCGTACGTCTGGTCGCGTCCGTTCCCGTGCACCGCAGCCGCGGCGTCCCAGTAAGCCTTGTTGAGCCCGAGCATCTCGTGCGGATCGGCCATGGGGCATCACCTGGCCCGGCTAGGGCACGGCCGCCGCCACCGGTCTTGTCAGGGACGGCGGACGCGTGCGGAGGATGGGGAAATCTGCTCCGACACCGGCCGCACGAAACGCGGACGCGGACCGCTACCGCCGGAAAGAGTGAAGACGTATGCCTCCGCCACAGGCAGCGGGCCCTCCGTTGCCTGCCGGTGCGGCCACCCACGGGCAGCCGGCCGGCAACCGGCAGGGGCCCGCCCGTGCGCCACGGGGGTGCGACGCACGGGCGGGGGTCCTGGGGCCCGGCCCGGGCTCGGGACGGTGGCCCGGGGCGGTCCCGGGGCGGCGCCTGGCCGGGGACGGTGCCCGGTTGTCGGACGGGGGTGGGCCGCTCGCGGGCGATGTGCCGGCCGCGGGCCGGTCAGCCGACGCCGACGGGGCTGACGAAGGTGCCGGGGCGGGTGGCGCCGGACTGGTCGAGGATGGCCCCGCCGTAGGGCCACTTGAGGGTGACGTGGGTGGTCTCGTCGGGCGGGGTGAGCAGGACCTTGCTCGGCACGAACGCCTTGGTGTCCGGGTCGTTCGTGGCGGTCGGCAGGAGCGTCAGGCTGACCATGGCGGTGCTCTGGCCGGGCCGCAGGGTGACGGTGCTGGGCTTGTCCGAGGAGCGGCGCAGGTCCCAGGCTTCGCCGCTCTTGCTGATGAGGCGGACGCCGGGGAAGCCGTGCAGGGTGCAGGTGCGCCCGCTGCCGTTCTTGAGCCGGATGCCCGCGGTCTGCTGGCTGGTGGCGTCCATGTCCGGGTGGCCCCCGTGCGGCAGGCCCCAGCTGTAGCGCAGTTCACCGGTGTGGCAGCGCTTGCTGGTGGCGGCGGCCGAGAGGGTGTTGACGGCATCGGTCCGCGAGCCCTGCGCCGCGGTCTCCTTGAGCGCGCTGCCGGTGGCTTCCCCGGCTGTGCGGGAGTGTGCGCCGGCCTTGGCGGAGGACGTATCGGTGGACGAGCCGCAGGCGGTGGCACCGGCGCCGACCGCGAGGGCGGCCAGCACGGCGGCGGTGCAACGGACTGCGCGGTGGAGCTTGGCGGTCATGGTTCCTCTTTCCCGAACACCGGGCCGCTGCCCGGCGTCCCCCCTGTCGAGTGGGTCTACGGGAGGTGTGATGGGCTCCGGGCGGCGGGAGTTCACGGAAGATTGTCCGGAGCCTGTAACAGCCCTCTCCCCCGTCCCCCGCCCCCTTCCCGTGCCGCTTCGCCCGGCGCGGCAACGGTGCCGTCGCGGGCGGCCCCGTCCACCGGGCGGGGCCCGCGGCGCTCCGGCGAGTTGGTGACCGTTGTGCGCCGCGAGAAGGCGCACGAGCCGCGGTGTGCGGACGAAGTCGTCGTCGACGCCGGCACCTGGGCGGGGCAACGACAGACTGATCCGGGCAACACTGCCTAGGCTGGCGCGATGGACACTGTGCTCGCTCACGAGGAGAGCGGCTTCATCAACTTCCGGCATCACCTCCCGGATGCGATGGAGCACGGGTACCGCTGGGTCAGCATCAAGCAGCTCCGCTTCTCCGCCCGGGCCGCGGAGTCCGCGGGTGACCGAGAACTGCTTGCCGCT
Organism: Streptomyces albus subsp. albus; assembly: GCF_000725885.1. GTDB lineage: Bacteria > Actinomycetota > Actinomycetes > Streptomycetales > Streptomycetaceae > Streptomyces > Streptomyces albus. The sequence continues at coordinate 46,392 of NZ_JODR01000030.1, forward strand.
CTGATCGGGCATGAGCAGTTCCGGGACGACTACGCGGGCGGAGGGGTGATGCCGGAGGGAACCCGGCACGGTCCGTACTGGCGACGGCTCATCACTGCCGATCTCTATGAACCCGTCAGCCAGGAGAAGGCCGTGGAGATACTGCGCGAGTGGGTGGGACCGCGCGGGGAAGTCCCCGCCGGGTTGGAAGCGGAACTCCGACGGGAGGTCTTCGCCCGCCTGGCCGCTGCTGACGGCATCCACTACCTCGGCGAGCTCGGAGATGAGGCCCTCCACGACTGGGGAGGTGTGCACGAGTTCTTTCACGAGTTCGTGCTCATCGACCGCTCGGCCGGACGGCTCGCTCTCATCGTCGCCGCCGACGACTAGGCAACCGTCGGGGCGTCCGCTGCGGTGACGAAGAGCGGTCGCGGAGCCCACAATCGCCCCCCGGGGCCGCCCACTGCCGGTCTTCCCGCTGCGGGCGGGCCCCCGGTGACCGGGCTTGATCCTCACGCCACGTAGGGCTGGAAGACGAGGCCCACCAGCGACTTTCATGCGGCGTTCGAGACGAGCCCCGGCCCGCCCCGGTCCGGACGCGGTGCCGCCGGAGCCGTGCCGTGTGTACGCGTCCGCAGCACCGGTCCGGGCTCCCCCGGCCCGGCAGCAGCCCCATGGGTCCTCACGCCTTCACCGGCCCCCCGTGGGCCGGGCGCGGGAGCGGTCAACCGGGCGGCCGGGCGGCGGTAATCTGGCATCGTTGTGATCCCCGTTCACCAGCTCGCCGGCGCGGCCGGTACCGCCGTCTCGGATGCCGCGTACGCGGCGTACTACGCGGCCATCGCCCGGACGGACACGCAGAGCCGGGGCACTGTCCGACACCTGCTCCGTCCGGAAGTCGGGGACGGCACGATCGAGGTCACGTCGCTGCGCAGCGGGTTCCACATCGTCCGCTACGACGTGGCGTTCACCGGCGGCCACCGGCTCGGGTACGCCTTCCCCGACGACCACTTCGAGCTGGAGTACTGCCTCGACGGGCGGATGCGCATCAGCGAGACCCACGCGGGTGACGGCGATCTGCACGCCCGCTCGGTGTCGCTCAGTCCCCGGCGCGCGACCGACGGCGTCGTCGCGTACGGCGACGGGGAGCGGTACCGGGCGGTGTCCGTCACCGGCACCTGGAGCGGGCTGGAGTCCTACCTCGGCGGTCTGGGCGCGGACGCCCTCCCGGCCCCCGGGCCGGAGGACACCGCCTGCGCACGCTATCTGGGGCGGTCCGCCGCGCTGCGCCCGGTGGCCGGGCCGATGGAGGAGATCTATCTGCACCGGCGGTCGTCGCCGGGCCGGCTGCTGTTCCTGGAGTCGCGGATAGTTGCGGCGCTGTCCGCCCTCGCCGAGGGGCTGGGGGCCGCCGAAGCTCCCGTGCGGGGCCGGGGCCTCGATCTTGCGGAGCACGAGGTGGCGGCGTTGCGCCGGGTGCCCGAACTGCTGTGGCGGCAGCGTCACGCACCGCCGACGCTGGCGGACCTGGCCCGCGCCTCGTCGATGTCGGTGCGCCGCCTCACCTCGGGGTTCCGCGCGCTGTACGGGACGTCCGTGAAGGAGTACCACCGGCGCCGGTGCCTCGACCGGGCGGCGGCGCTGCTCGCCGAGACGGACTGGACGGTGGCCCGGATCGCGCACGAGGTCGGGTACGCGTCGCCCGGCAACTTCGGTTACGCCTTCCGCCGCGACCGGGGAACGACACCCGCCCGGTTCCGGCGGGCGCACTCCTGACGCCGGCCGCCTGCCGGAAGCGCACCGCTCTCCACATCGACGGACCCCGCCCTCCACACCGCGGCGTGCCGTTCCCCCGGACGATGTGGCGCGGACCGCGGTCGTACCGGCTGTCTTACCGGCTGTCGCGCCGGCGCCCGAGGGGCCCGGGGCCCGGCGTCCGGGTGCGCCCGCGGCCTGACCCGCCGCCGACAGACGATCCGGAGAAAGACCGATGCATCCCGGCACCGACACCCCGCCCCGGCCGACCGGCGCGGGGCGCCTCGTCCTCACACTCGGCGGACTCTGCGCGGTGTCGCCGTTCGCCATCGACATGTACGCGCCCGGCTTCCCGCGTATCGCCGCCTCGTTCGGCACTTCGGGGACGGCCGTCCAGCTCTCCTTGACGGCCTGCCTGGCCGGGCTCGCCGCCGGGCAACTGGTGCTGGGCCCGGTCAGTGACGCGAGGGGGCGGCGGCGTCTGCTGCTGGCCGGCTGCGGGCTGTTCGCCGTACTGTCCCTGGTCTGTGCGCTGGCCCCGTCCGTCGTCGTGTTCGACATCGCGCGGCTGTTGCAGGGAGCCGCCGGCAGTGCGGGGATCGTCATCGGGAGGGCGGTCATCAGTGACCGGTTCAGCGGGGCCCACGCGGCCCGGCAGCTCGCCACGCTCAGCGTGATCGGATCGACCGCGCCGGTGCTCGCGCCGGTGGCCGGGGGCGTGGTGCTCGGGTTCGGCTCGTGGCGGCTGGTGTTCGTGGTGCTGGCCGCCTCCGGGCTGGTGCTGCTGGCCGCGGTGTGGGCCTGGGTGCCCGAGTCGCTCCCCGCCGAGCGGCGCCGGCCAGGGGGTGTGCGGGCCGTGTTCGCGGCGATGGGCGGGCTGCTGCGCCGACGCGAACTGGCCGGCCACCTCCTCGTGATGGGATGCGGGCTGGGTGCGCTGTTCGCCTACATCAGCGGGTCGCCGTTCGTCTTCCAGACCGTCTACGGCCTCTCCCCCACCGGCTACGGCCTCGTCTTCGCCGTGAACGCCGTCGGCACGGTGCTGGCCGGGGTGCTCTTCGGCCGCTGGGCCGGACGGGTGTCCCTGAACGCGCTGCTCACGGCCGGCGTGGCCGTCACGGTGGGTGCCCTGCTGGCGCTGGTGGCGCTGCTCGCCGCCGGCATCAGCACCTTTCCCACCACCTGGGCCTGCCTGTTCGGTCTGACCTTCGGCTTCGGCCTGCTGCTGCCCGCCTCGACCACCCTCGTCCTCGCGATCGGCGGGCAAGCGCCCGGAGCCGCTTCCGGTCTGCTGGGCGGCGCCCAGTTCGTGCTGGGCGCCGCGGCGGCACCCCTGCCCGGCGCCCTGGGCGGCACGACCGCCATGTCGACGGCCCTCGTGGTGGCGGGCTGCGCCCTCCTCGCCGCGCTGGCGCTGGTCACTCTCGCCCGGCCGTGGGAGCGCCACGGTGAGCCGGCCGGCCCCGACCGGGCCGGGGCCGGCGCATGACGCGGGTGCCGCCCGGTCGCCGTGAGCCTCACGTGCCGGGCGGCTCCGGGCCGAACTCCGCTCCGGACGACGTCAGGAGAACGTCAGCGCTCCCGTGTCGTGGGCGACCCGGCCGCCGACGACGGTCGCGCCCACCGTCAGCTCGCCGATGCGTCCGGGGGCGACGGCCAGCAGATCGTCGCTGAGGACCGTGAAGTCCGCGAGCATGCCCCGGCGGAGGATGCCCTTGCGGTGCTCCTCGTGGACGGCGTGGGCCGAGCCGACGGTGTAGGCGTACAGCGCCTCCCGTGCCGTGACCGCTTCGTGCGGCGCGATCGGCGCGCCCGACGCGGTGCGCCGGTTCACCATGTCGTGGATGCTCAGCAGCGGATGGGAGGCGACCACGGGGGCGTCCGAGGAGCCGGGCAGCACGACGCCCGCGTCGAGGAAGGCGCGCATACGGTAGGCGCGCTCGCTGCGGTCGGGGCCCAGCGCGCTGAGCAGTCCGTCGCCGATCTCCGAGAGGAACCGGCCCTGCGGTACGGGGATCAGGCCGAGTTCCGCGATCCGGGCGACCTGCGCCTCGCTGGTGACGGCCGCGTGCTCGACGCGGTGGCGCACATCGGTGCGCGGGTGGCGGCGCTGTGCTTCCTCGTAGGCGTCCAGGACGACGTCCAAGGCGGCGTCCCCGATGGCGTGCGTGGCGACCTGCCAGCCGCAGCGGTGCGCCTCCACGATGTAGCGGCGGATCTGCTCGCGCTCGTACTGCAGCAGTCCGCTGTTGCCGGGGGTGTCGTGGTAGTCGCAGCACATGGCGGCGGAGCGGCCGATCAGGGAGCCGTCCGCCATCATCTTCGCCGGACCGATGCGCAGCCATTCGTCGCCGAAGCCGGTCCGCAGGCCGAGGTCGAGGCCGTACCAGGTGGTGCCCTGCTCCAGGAGGCCGCAGTCGTGCAGCGCGGTGATGTACGGCATGACGGTCATGCGGACGCCGAGCAGGCCGCGTTCGCGCACCCGCTGGTAGGCGTCGAGGTCGGCGGGTCCGTTGCCGATGCCGTCGGTGACGCCGATTCCGGGTTCGGTCACGCTGGTCAGGCCGGCTTCGAGGGCGGCCCGCGCCCCGGCGGCGATGTTGGCGGTCCACTCGTCGACGGGTTCGGGGCGGAGCACCTGCTCGACGAGGTGCATCGCGGTCTCCTGGAGCAGGCCCTCGGCGCGGCCGTCCGCCTCGCGCACGACGTGGCCGCCGGGCACGTCAGGTACGTCCCTGCGGCCGGTGAAGCCCGCCCTCTCGAAGGCGGCGGTGCTCGCCACGGCCATGTGGTGCGAGGTGTGCACGAGCCAGACGGGGCGGCCCTGTGCGGCCCGGTCGAGCGCCTCGGCGGTCGGGTGGGCGCCGATCTTGTTCTGGTCGTAGCCGGCGCCGAGCACCCAGGCGTCGGGCGGCAGTGCCGAGGCCCGCTCGGCCACCGCCCGGTAGAGCGCGTCGAGGCCGGGCGCGCTCTCGTAGGAGCAGTCCAGCTCGCGCAGTCCTTTGCCGACGAGGCTGAGGTGGTGGTGCGCGTCGTTGAAGCCGGGTACGGCGGGGGCACCGCCGAGGTCGACGACGGTGTCCGCGGTGCAGCCGGCCACCTCGTCGTCCACTCCGGCGATCCGGCCGCCGAGGACGCCGAGGGCACGGGCGGTGGGGCGGTCCGGGTCGAGGGTGGTGAAGCGTCCGTTGTGGAACAGGGCGTCGAGACGCATGAGGGTCAACTCCAGGGGTCGGGGTCGGTGGACGTCAGACGGCCGCCGGTGCGGGGCGCTGTTCGGGGGCGTGCCCGCGGGTGAGTCCGGCGAGCCCGGCGACGCAGGCCGCCGTGGTCAGCAGCAGGGCGACGTAGAAGCCGGTCACGGGCCATACGGACCCGCCGCCCGCCGTCAGCAGTGCCTGGGCGACGAGGGGCGTGGTTCCGCCGATGAGGGTCGAACACAGCTGGTAGGAGAGCGAGATGCCGGTGTACCGGACCCGGGAGGGGAAGGCCCGGGCGAGGAACCCGGCGAGGACGGCGTAGTACCCGGAGCCGCTGACGACGGCCAGTGCCGTGCCGCAGAGGACGAGGAGCGGCTGCGCGGTGTTCACGAGCAGGAACATGGGGACGGCGACGACGACGTTGGCCAGCAGGGAGCACACCATGAACCGGGTCTCGCCGACCCGTTCGGAGAGCAGGGCGGCGGCGGGTTGCCACAGGAACTGCACCGCGGAGACGCCCAGCAGCACGTACAGCATCGTCTGGCGGTCCATGTGCAGTTCGTTGGTGGTCCAGGAGAGCAGGAAGGTGTTGGTGAAGTAGGCGGAGGAGATGCCCATGACGGAGGCGCCGATGCCGAGCAGCACGGTCCGCCACGCGGTGCGCAGCACCTCGGCGACGGGGAGCTTCACCACCTCGCCGCCGCGCTTGACCCGCTCGAAGTCGTCGGACTCCTCGACCTTCAGCCGGATCAGCAGGCCGACCACGACCAGCAGCCCCGACAGCAGGAACGGCACCCGCCAGCCCCAGGAGGTGAACGCCGCGTCGTCGAGGCCGCCCGCGGCCAGGAAGACCAGCGTGGCCAGGATCGCCCCGGCGGGCGAGCCCTGCTGCACCAGCATCGCGAACAGGGAGCCCCGCCCCTTGGGGGCGCTCTCGGACGCCATCAGCACGGCGCCGCCCCATTCGCCGCCGACGGCGACACCCTGTACGGCGCGCAGCAGGGCCAGCAGCAGTGGTGCGGCGAACCCGATCTGCGCGTGGGTGGGCAGCACGCCGACGAGGAAGGTGGCGATGCCCATCATCAGCAGGGTGGTGACCAGGGTGCCCTTGCGGCCCATCCGGTCGCCGAAGTGGCCGAAGACGATCCCGCCGAGCGGCCGGGCCAGGAAGCCGACCCAGAAGGTCGCGAAGGAGGCGAGCACGCCCGCGGCGGGTGACACGTCGGGGAAGAAGAGCTTGCCGAAGACCAGCGCGGACGCCGTTCCGTAGATGTAGAAGTCGTACCACTCGATGGTGGTGCCGACGAACGAGGCCAGGCCGGCCCTGCGTGCCTGCTGCGAAGGGGGCCCGTCGGGGACGGGTCGCGGGACGTTCACGGAGGGCCCGTCGGGAGCGGGCCGGGGGACGTTCATGGAGCCTCCGGCGGAGCGGCGCCCCGTGGAGGAGTCCGGACGGTGCGGAGACCGGTCGGGAGTCTCGGCCGAGCGTGCGGGGCGGTGAGCTGGACAGGCTCAGTTTGTTCCGCGCCACCCATACCGTCTAATACTTGATTGCTAAAGCACCCATGCCTTTGGGGCATGACACGGAGGGGAGACCGCGGTGGAACTGCGGGTACTGCGCTACTTTCTCGCCGTCGCCGAGACCGGCTCGGTCACCGCCGCGTCCCGCCGCGTCCACATCGCCCAGCCGTCCCTCTCCCGGCAACTGAGCGCGCTGGAGAAGGACTTGGGCGTGCCGCTGTTCACGCGCCGTCCCGGCGCGCTGACCCTCAACGCCGCCGGACGCCGCTTCCTGCCCATCGCCGAGGACCTGCTGCGCCGCGCCGAACAGGCCGCCGAGACGATGGCCGCCGCCGGGCGCGGCGCGGAGGCGGCGTTCACCGTCGTCGCCGCCCCGGCCACGGTGGCCTGTCTGCTGGCGCCGTTCATGGCGTCCGGCGGCGCCGCCGGGCCCACACTCCACGACACCATCCAGGCGGAGCCGAGCAAGGTGTTCGACACCCTCATGCACAGCGACGCCGACCTCGGCGTCTCCACCACACCGCCGCCGCTGCCGCTGGAGTCGGCGTTCCTGGGACTCGTCCCGGTGCTCGCCCAGGTCCCGGCCGACCATCCCTGGGGCGGTCGCTGCGAGGTCACGCTGGCCGAACTCGTCACCGAGCCGCTGATCCTGATGACCCGCTCCAACGCGGCCCGTACGGTCGTCGACGAGGCGGTCAGCCGGGCGGGACTCACCCCGGCCGGCGTCACCGAGACCGGTTCCTCGGCCTTCGCGCAGGCCCTCGCCGCGCGGGGCCGGGGAGTGTGCCTGGTGACGGACGACTCGCGCTTCGGCCTGACGGAACTGATCGTGCGCACGCCGGACGGCCCGCTGACCGTCCCGCTGTACGCGGGCTGGGACGCCGTCCACTATGCCCGCACCGCCCTCCACGAGCTCGTCGACGGGCTGCGTGACCACTGCACCCGGCGCACCGAGACGCTCATCGGCCCGTGACGCCGCCGCTATCGTCCCCGCGCCGTCCGGCGTGCGCCCCTCCGCCGGCTAGCGCGTCGCCCCGCGCACGGGGCTGAGCGGATCGGGTGTGCGCCCTGTCCAGCGGTGCAGTACGGCGCGGCCGGTCTGCTTGGTGACGCCGTTCTCCTTGACGGTGCCGGACTCCGCCACGTAGTAGCGCCCGTCGCCCAGGGAGACCAGGCCGTACTCGCCGGGGCCCCGCCAGCCGCGCACGCCCGTGGCCCGGTCGTACAGGCCCTGCCGCGCGAGGGTGAGCAGCCGGCCGCGCTCCGGGCGGGGCTGGCCGCGCACCGGGCCGCGCACGGCGGGCTTCGTGCCGTCGACGGTGAAGAGGGAGTAGTTGGGGAAGCCCGGCTTCTTCCCCTCGTACACGGCCAGTTGCCAGTTGCGGGAGGCCGCGTCGTACTCCAGGTTCTGCACGCCGTAGGTGGTGTTGCCGGTGTACGCGAAGAACTTGCCGCGGGGGTGTGCCGGGCCGCTGGTGTGCGGCGCCGACTCGCTCAGTGGACGCTCGTACTTCGTCCACCGGCGCACGTCGTACTGGAGGAGCACCTGGTGGTCGTTGTCGGTGCGGGAGGTGTTGGCGTAGACGCCGTAGGCGACGGTCAGCAGGTGGGGGTCGCGCTCGCGTCCGCCGCGAGCGCCGAGGTCGGGTCCGAAGGCGACGCCGTCGATACCGCTGCACCCGTAGCGGTGGTCAGGTGTGTCGGCGGTGTCGCCGTCGAAGACGCCGTTGCCGTCCATGTCGGCGGTGTAGTCCTCGACGACCTCCTTGAGGTAGACCGTCGAGACGATGTCGCTGGTCTGGGCGTCGATGCCCATGCGGTCGATGCGGTCGGCGTCGAAGACCGCGATGTAGAAGGACTCGGCGTCCTTGTACTCCAGGGAGCCGTAGATCCTGCCGTCCCGTTCGTTGAAGTCGAGATCGCCCAGGTGGCCGGTGAATCCGGTGACGGAGCCGACCGGGTTGCCGCGCAGATCCGTCTTGACCAGGAGATTGGTGAAGGAGAAGTACATGTAGCCGCGCTTGCGGTCCAGCGCCATGCCCTGGATGTGTCCCGAGTCCCACGCCCCGCCGTCGACGACGGCCGGCAGCCGTTCCCCGCCGCGGGCCGTCGCCCCGCCCTGGGCAACCGCCCCGGCGGCGGACGCGGTCCACGGTGTCAGCGCCGACCCCAGCAGTGCGGTCACCAGGGCGGTGCCCGCGAGCGCGGTGGCCCGTGCGCCGGCCCTCCGCCGGGGCGCCTCGTCCCGTACGGTCGTCTTCTTCCGCCTTCTCATCCCGTCCCGCCCTTCCCCGGCTTCCCGAACGACCGCCGCCCCGGCCGCCTCGTGCGGGAATGCCCTCCCGCACCGGGCGGACCACTGACCGGCTGCGACACCAGCGGTCATTCTGAGCCCCTGCCGTGAACACAGGGAAGGCTTGCGGCGACGGGAAAACGACGACCGGGTGCCGCCTCCGCCCGCCTCCCCGCACCGACAGGCGACCCGCACCCTGACGGGGCTCACGGCCTCATGGCTCGCAGCACCAGGGGTTCAGGGGCGGCGCTCACGGAGGTCTCCCGCTCTCACCCGGTCAAAGGCACGTTCGGCGACGGCCGGTTCGTCCCACTCGGCCCGCATCGGCCAACCGCTTGGCCAGTTGTTCCGAGCCGCCCAGTTCCGCACGGCGCGTGGTGATCCGTTCCAGCAGCTCGGGCTCCAGCATGCACCCGGCCGGCAGAGGACCTGCCGGGTGCAGCGGACAAGCAACGGACGGTCAGCTCCCCCTCACCCGGCACGGCCATGGAGAGCCGCACAGTGCCCGACGCCTCGCCGGCACAGGGGCCAGGCTCCCCGAGACACCCGCCGAGGTGGCCGGCCTCTCCCGTATCCGTACGACGGGTGCGATCACTGGCCCACTCTGCCGTCGATCCGCTCGCGATGGAGGTCGGCGTGGCCGCAGTGTCGCGCGTACTCAGCGATCTGCGCCACCAGGATCTCGCGCAGCGGCGCCTCCCCGGTCCGCGTGCCGAGGTCGGCGAAGCCGGCGATGAAACGGTCGGTCACCTCGCTCTCGGCCCGCCACCGCCGCCAGGCATCCTCCACGACCGCCGGGTCGGCGACCGCTCCGTTCCAGTCGCCGTCACGGTCTTCGGGTGTGCGGTAGATCCTGGGCGAGTCCTCGCCGGCCATCCGGCGGAAGTGCCGTTCGTCCTCGGCCATGTGCCGTACCAGCCCGAGCAGGGACATCGTGGACGGCGGTACGGAGCGCCGGGCCATCTGCTCGGCGTCCAGGCCCGCACACTTCATCTCGATGGTCAGGCGGAAGTAGCGCAGACTCTCCCGCAGAGAGCCCAGCTCGTCGACCGTCTCGACGTCCGTCTCGCGCGGGTCGTCATCCGGATCGACCCACATGTCGGGGTAGACGGTGGACGGGGTCCACCGTGTCACTGCCGCTTCGTTGTCGCGCTCGCCTGAGTCCATGGCCGCATCGTGGTGCGCATCGGCGCCGTCCGCTACCGAATATGGCCGCCTCACGCCACCGGGAGAACCGATTCGCAGGCACCAGCGTGCGTACCCCTACAGGCCGGCACACCAGCTTTTTTGGCCTGCGACTTCAAGTCGGCGGCAGCTCAGTGAACCGCACAGTGCGGTCACGGGCATCTCGCAGCGCATGCTCACCCTGACGCTGCGGCAGCCCGAACGCCACGAGCTGGTGCCCCGGACCGTGCACCCCTGTGTGCCATCACGCACCGGCGGCGGAGGCCGGGGCGGACAGCGGGAGCACCTTTCGTTCGCTCAGCCGCCGCCCGGCCTCGACCACCACGGTCGAGGCCGCGCCCAGCGGCTTCGTCGAACGCACGAGGGCGCGGACCGCCCGGGGTGGGGCAGCCCGCGCCGTGGCGTGACGTTCACTTGCGGCAACGCAGCATGATCAGCGGTGGGTTGGCGGCGAAGTCGTCCCAGAAGCCGGCGCCGAACGGGTGCGCCGCGGGCGCGGGCACCTGGAGCGGCACCCAGGTCACCTCGTCGAAACCGGCCGCTTTGAGGCACCGTTCGTAGACGGGGCGCAGCGGGTAGTTGGTGTCGAAGGCGACGGGCGGGTCGAGGAGCGCCTCGATGTGGACGCGCGGGCCGACGGGGGTGGTCCCGCACGGTGTGTAGGTGAAGCCGTACTTGGCCGTGTCCGGACCGTCGAAGCGGAAGTCGGGGTTCTGGGTGAGGGCGAGGAGTTCGCCGCCGGGCGCCAGAGACCGGTGGATGCCGTGGCACATCCGGGCGAGGGTCTCCTCGTCGTCGGCGTAGTTGAGGAGGTACACGGCGGTCGCGACGTCGAAGGGCCGTTCCGGCTCGGGGAGGGCACCGGCGTCCAGAACGTCGTACCGGATGCCCAGCGGTTCGCGTTCCTCGATGGCGCGGGCGGCGGTCACCATCTCGCGGGAGATGTCGACGCCGAGCACGTCCCCGGCGCCCAGCCGTCTGGCCTGGCGCGTGTAGAAACCGGTGCCGCATGCCAGGTCCAGCACCGACCGGCCGCCGAGCCGCCCCAGCATGCCGGTGAAACCGGGGATCTCCACGTACCGGGCCAGCGGGAGGGTCTTGACGCCCTCGTAGGTCTCCCCGATGTCGTCGTACTGTTGCCGGGCCATGTCACCGTCCTTCCAGGGACGTCGTTGTCGTGTGCGGTCCGCTCGTGCGGCCTGCGCCGGCCGGTGCCGCGGGGGTGCGGGCCGGCAGCGGGCTCGTCGGCCCGATGTCCGGGACGGTGCGCCGCAGCCGGTCCCCGGCCAGGGCTGTCCGCCGGCCCTGGTGCCGTACCGCGAGCAGCGCCTCCGGTGACGGGCGCTCCCCCGCGGAGAGGGGGTGGGCGACGCCGTAGGGGTTGCCGCCCGCCGCGAAGGAGGCGGGGTCCGTGTAGCCGGGCGGAACGACGACGGCGCCGCAGTGGAAGAGGACGTGGTGGAACGCCAGCAGCGCGGACTCGCTCCCGGCGTGCGGGTGCGGTGTGACGGTGAACGCGCTCGCGGCCTTGCCCCACAGCGGCCGGCCCGCACCGGTCCGGGCGAGTGACTGTGCGTGGGCCAGCAGCGGTGCCGAGAGCGTGCCCAGCCGGGAGGGGGCGCCGAAGATGACGGCGTCCGCCCATGCGAGGTCCTCGGTGGTGACCACCGGCGGTCTGGGAGCGCCCCAGCCCGCTGTGCCTCTTTCCCGGTGCCGCTGCCCGTTCTGTGCGCCGTCCGCCGGCGGGCCGCCGGCGGACGGGTCGGGCACCCGGCGGAGCCGCACCTGTGCTCCGGTGTCCCGGGCCCCGGCGGCGCACTCCTGGGCGAGGGTCCGCACGGCGGTTCCTGCCGCGTGGTGGACGACCGTCACCCGCGTCGGCCGGGCCATGACGGAGGGGAGGACGGGCGTGGGTCTGCCCGTGATCCTCGCGAGTCTGTGCCCGAGCGCCCGGGCGTTCCCCAGTTCGGCGGGCCCGGGCGGGCTGCCCCGCCGGTAGGCCGCGGACAGACCGTACGGGTTGCGGCCGGTGCCCGGGCGGTCGTCGTCCGCCGGTTCGGCACCCAGCACCCACGAACCCCAGTGGTAGGCGGTCTGGTACAGGCTCAGCAAAGTGGCCTCACGGCCTCCGTAGGAGCATTCGGCGGAGGTCATGCCGGTCACCACCCGGTCGGTCAGCATGCCTTTCGCCCACAGCCGGGCCGTGGAGTCCAGGAACGCCTTGAAGGGGGCGGAGACGTTCCCGAAGTAGGTGGGGGTCGCCAGCACGAGCCCGTCGGCCCACAGCACGTCCTCGGGCGCGGCGACCGGGTGCGAGGGTTCGGCCGGTAGCGTCGGTCCCGGCCGGAAAGGGTCCTCCATGGTGTCGGCGACCCGCAGCAGCCGTACCGTCGCCCCGGCCCGCCCCGCGCCCTCGGCGGCAGCCGCGGCGAGGCGGCACATCGTGCCCCTGCGGCTGTGGTAGACGACCGCGATCCTGGGCCGGGTCCGGCGGTCCGCCGGCCGGCCGCTCACCGGGGGCCCGCCGCCGGGCCGTGCGGCGCGCGCAGCACCAGGCGTATGTCCTCGCCGACCCTGCGCACCTCCCCCGTCTCGAACCGCCGGCCTTCCGCGAGGTTCTTGACCCCGAAGTCCTCCAGCACGGGGCGGCCCCGCGAGCCCAGCAGCATGGGTGCCAGATAGGCGACCACCCGGTCCAGCAGTCCCCGTGCGACGAACGCGCTCGCCAGCCGGGCGCCGCCCTCCAGCAGGACCGAGCGCAGCCCTCTGCGGTACAGCTCGTCCAGCAGCGCCGCCACGTCGATCCCGTGCCCGTCGGCGGGGAGCGCCAGCACCTCGTGGCCGTGCGGCAGTCGGGGCCGGTGGGCGTCCTCGGCCACGACGAGGAGGGTCGGTGCGGCGTCGTCCAGTACGCGTGCCCCGGGGTCGATGCCGCCGGTGCGGTCGACGACCACGCGCAGCGGCGGGGTGCCCGGCACGTCGTGGCGCAGGCCGAGGTGGGGATCGTCGGCGCGCAGCGTTCCGGTTCCGACGAGGACCGCGTCGTGGGCGGCCCGCAGCTCGTGCGCGTCCTGCCGGGCCGCGGCGCCGGTTATCCAGCGGGAACTGCCGTCGGCAGCCGCTGTCCGCCCGTCCAGCGTGCTGCCGAACTTCCAGGTGACGCAGGGCCTTCGGCGTCTGACGGCCGTCAGCCACAGTTCGTTGACGTGCTCGCCCAGCTCCCGCAGCACCCCGCCGGCCACCTGTACCCCGGCGCGCCGTAACCGTTCGGCGCCACCCGTGCCCTCGGGGGTGGGGTCGTCCACGGCGTAGACGACGCGGGTCACTCCCGCCTCCAGCAGGGCGTCGGCGCAGGGGCCCGTGCGTCCCTGGTGGGCGCAGGGCTCCAGGGTGACGACCGCGGTGGCGCCGCGCGCCGACGGGCCGGCGGCCTTGAGCGCCTCGACCTCGGCGTGGGGGTGTCCTGCGCCCAGGTGGTGGCCCTCTGCGACGGGGGCGCCGTCCTCGCCGAGCAGTACGCAGCCGACGACGGGGTTGGGGCTGGTGCTGCCCAGCGCGGTGGCGGCGAGGCGGGCCGCCCGGCGCATGGCGTGCAGTTCGGCGGGCGACGCGGATCCGGGCCGCTGTCCGGGGGAGCTCATACGGTCTCCGCGAGCCGGAATCCCATGGCGTAGATGTCGCGTGCGTACCAGCCGTGCCGGCGCCGGCAGCGCGCGAGGTCGCCGAACCGGGTGAAGCTGCCGCCTCTGGCCACCCGGTAGCTGCCCCGGGTGCGCACGAGGTCGTCCGCGACGTGCTCACCGCCCGGGTAGGGGCGGTAGTCGTCGGCGACGTACTCCTCGACGTTGCCGGCCATGTCGTGCACCCCGAACGGGGACCGCCCGGCGGGGTGGACGCCGATCGGCACCGTGCTCAGCGGGCCGTTCTCCACGGTGTTGGCGCACTGCGGCCTGAAGGATTCGCCCCAGGGGTAGGCGCGCCCGTCCCCGCCCGTGGCGGCGTACTCCCATTCGGCCTCGGCCGGCAGCCGGAAGGGGCGGCCCGTGGTGGCGGCGAGCCAGGCGGCGTAGGCGTCCGCGGCCTCGGCGGGCACGGTCCACACCGGGTGGTTGGCGAGATGGACGGGGTAGACGCCGAACCGCCAGGACGTGGGCAGCCAGGTGTTCCCGGTCTCCTCCAGGAACGTGCGGTACTCGGCGTTCGTGACCGGGTGCAGCGCGATGCGGAAGGCGGCGAGGTCGGCTTCGTGGACGGGGCATTCCTTGGCGATCCACTCGCGTTCCACACCGGCGTGCCGCCACAGCTCGACGACCGCGTCCACCTCGTCGGGCGCCAGGCCGAGGGAGACCCGGGCCGCCGGCACCTCCGCCATCGGCGGGTCGTAGACGCGTACGCGCGGGTCACCGACGAGGCCCAGCACGGTCCCGGCCGCGTGGCGGCGGGAGAACTCCTGCTTGACGTCCTCGGCGATCCGGACGAGTTCGTCCGGTTCGGCGGCGAGCAGGTCGCGGTCGCTGCGCAGCAGCCAGGCGGGGGTGCGCGCGGCGAACGAGTCGGCCAGGCCCATGGCCTCGCGGTCGGAGAGCGTGTTGGGGTTGGCCATGACGGCCTGCGGCGGGCTGCTGGTCACACGTGCCTCCGTTGCGGTGACGGGAAGGGGATCCGGTTGCGGTGGCGTGGTGAGGCCGGACAGGGAAGACCGTCCGGGGCGGGCGGATACGTCACCGCCCCGGACGGCCTGCTCACGGTGGTCAGCCGAAAGGGTAGACCTGTCCGTCGTAGGAAGCGGCGAGGAAGGCCTTCTGCCGCGGATCGTAGGCGAGCGCGGAGATCCCTGCGGCGGTCGGCCGCTGCACGCTGCTCCACGTGCCGGTCTCCCGGTCGTGGACGGCAACCCGGCCGTTGTAGCTCCCGGTCGCGATCAGCCGCCCGTCCTGCGAGGCCGCCACGCACTTGATCGAGTGCGTGTGCGGGGTCTCCAGCGTGGTGACCTTCCCGTCCGGGTCCCAGACGCGCAGCTTCAGGTCCCGGCTGACGCTGGCGAACCAGCCGTCGCCCAGGCCGGCGCAGCCATTGGCGATCTTGTCGTGCGCCTCCTCGACCGTGGCGATCATCTCCAGCGTGGACGCCCGGTACCACGTCGCCGAGGAGTCGGCCGCCACCGAGAAGATGACATCGCCCGAGACGGCTACGCCCTTGACGGCGTTAGTGTGCAGCGGCAGGTCCGTCACGTGCTGGAGCGCCCCGTCCGCGGTCAGCCGGAAGACGAGCCCCTCCCCTGTGTAGGCGCCCACGACAGCGTGCGGAGCACCGTCGTGCTCGAAGACGGCGCCGCAGTTCAGCGGTGAGCGGTGCTGGTACAGCTCCCTGCCGGTCAGCGCGTCGAAGACCTTGCCCAGCTGGCCGCCGGTGAGCACCAGACCGCCCAGCGGGGTCAGGAAGTTGCACAGGCTGCCGGTGTCGGCGACGTGTGCGCCGTCGCGGCGCACCGTGCCGGCGTCGCCCACGGTGAGGACGGCGGCGGGCTCGGGCAGGACGGCGTTGACTCCCCCGGTGGCCGGGACGGGAGCGCTGTCCCACACGCGGGAGGCGTAGTCGTAGCCGCGGTAGGTGGCGCCGAAGGTCGCGAAGACCAGCCGCGAGCCGCCCGCGAAGGCGCACGAGCGGGGCCAGACGTCGTCGGGCAGCGCGGTGGTGTTGACCGGTTCGGGCCGCGGCCGGCTGACGTCCCACAGCCGCATGGTGCGGTCGTAGCTGAGGCTGACGAGCAGGCCGCGGGAGTTGTCCAGGACGAGGCGCTTGATCCCCGCGTCGTGCGCCGGGAGGACCTCGCGGGAGCCGGAGTCGACGACGATGATCTGCCCGTCGTCGTTGCCCGCGAAGATGACGCCGCTGGCGGAGATGGCGATGGTGTCGGTCTCCACACCGTTCATGTCGAGGTCCGACAGCAGCTCACCCGTCTCCAGCGACCACCGTTTGATGGTTCCGTCGTCGCTGGAGGAGATCAGCTCGTCGGCGTCCTTGGCCCACTCGACGGAGATGACGTCCGCGGTGTGCCCGGTGAACGTCCGGACCAGGCGTCCGGTGAAGTCGTACGCCCGCACCCGGTGGTCGCGGGACGCCGTCGCGATCAGTTCCTTGGACGGGTGGAAGACCGACATCTCCACGTCGTCCTCCTGGTCGTCGAAGACCGCGACCAGTCTCAGGTCGGGCACCGTCCACATGCGGGCCGTGTAGTCGCTGGACGAGGTGAGGAGGTACCGGCCGTCCGGGGAGAAGGTGCACTGGTTCGCGAGGTGGTCGTGGAGCGACCGGGAGAGGGACTCACCGGTGTCCTGCGCCCAGCAGATGACTTGGTTGTCGTAGCCGGCAGTCGCGACGTAACGGTCCTGCCAGGCGGCGATCCCGCTGATGGGGCCGCGGTGCTGAATCATGCGAACTCCTGCGTGATCTCAATGCTGTGACCGTGCTGTTCGACCTTTGCGCGGAGGTAGCGGATGTTGCGCTCGTTGGGGAACACGCCGGTCGGTACCACGTCGACGACGTCGATGCCGTACCGGCGCAGTTGCTCGGACTTGTCCGGGTTGTTGCTCAGCAGCCGCACCCGCGGGACCCCGAGGGCCTGGAGCATCTGCGCCGCCGGCCGGTAGTCGCGCAGGTCGTCGGAGAAGTTCAGCTTCCGGTTGGCCGCGAAGGTGTCCAGCCCCCGGTGCTGCTGGAGCCAGTAGGCGTCGAGCTTGTTGTAGAGGCCGATTCCGCGTCCTTCCTGCCGCAGGTAGAGCAGGATTCCCCCGGACACGGACAACAGCTCCAGGGATTCTTGCAGCTGGGGACCGCAGTCGCAGCGCGTCGAGCCGAGCACATCACCCGTCAGGCATTCCGAGTGGAGTCTGACAAGGGGAATGTCGGCCACTGCGCCGAATTCGATGGCGACATGCTCCAGCCCGTCGCTCAGGCCCCGGAAGGAGACGATCTTCGCCGTCTCGCCCGAGTCGTTCTTCAGCCGCAGCGGCACGTTGACCCGTGCTCTGACGCCGGCACCGCCCTGTTCCCCGCCGGCTTCTGCGATACGCGGGTGCGTATCCTCGCCTTTGAGTGCATCGGTCACTGAGTCCTCCAAGGGGAAGACCAATACGTGGGTCTCTTTCTGGGACGCACACGAGTCTCCGCAATGGATACCGCCTCCAACAATGCGTAGGCACCGATGCAGCCCCGAAGCATTTTCCGGTTGGCCCCGACCCGCCACCGAAGGGTGCCGCACGGTTGCGCGCAGCCGCCTTCCTGTGCTCGCACACGAGAAACCGGTGGTCACAGTCGTGACCACCGGTTCCGGGTGTTTCCGCGATGTTGCGCCGTATCAGTCGCGGTAGCCGGCGATCGGCCCGGAGGGCCCCGCCGAGGTGTCGGTGAAATGGTTGTCGTGTGCGAGGAAGAAGTCCAGCCGCTCCTCCTCACTCATTTGAGCCACCTCGCCCAGCCGCTCGAAGTATTCCTCGCGGGGCGCCCCGGGGGCGAACAGCATGAGGAAGGAGGTGAGTTCGCCGGTCTCGTTGCGGAAGGCATGCAGACCTCCGGGCGGCACATAGGCGTAGTCGCCCGCCTTCGCCTCGAACCACCGCTCGCCGTCGAAGAGACGCAGCTTCCCGGAGAGCAGGTAGAACGCTTCCGACATCGTCTTGTGGAAGTGGGTGCTCGTGCCGCTGCCGGCCGCCAGGTCCACGCGGTACAGACCGTAATGGCCGTCCGTGTCGGTTCCCCTGGAGAGGTAGTGCATCGCACCGCCGCCGCCGGAACGCACGTCGGGAGCGGTGTCTGCGGGCCGGTACACCGCACTGACCTCACCCTTGTCGCCGAAGTAGCGCTTCTTCGGGTAGGACACGATGGAATCCTCCTGCTGGTGACGCGACGCCGCGGAAACCCCGGCCCGCAGCGTCGTACTGCCGGCCCCTGCCGGGACAAGGAATGCGAAGGCCGCTTTACGGAGCCATCGTCCCCCGGGTACCCGCAGAATCAGGGAAATTCACCGCGGGAGAACCCTGACGGGTTACTCAGGTGACCTGCCTCTTACACACGTACGGTTCTCACCGAACGACCCGTAATTGCACTCCGGTTGAGCTCATCTGAATCCGCCGGTGTTTTTCGGACAGCATCGATGCCCGGGTGAGGGAGCCAATTCACCCGGGCATCGAAATTGCGGCGCGCGAGACGCGGGAAGGACTCAGGCGGTTCGCCCGGCCTCCTTCTGCACGGCCGGCGAGCCGGTGCCGTCCTCCTTCTCAGGCGTTTTCGCCGCTTCACCGCGTACGGCGGTGCGGATTCCCGCGCCGATGCCCAGCAGGGCCGCGAGCGCGGTGAGGGTGAAGACGATGCCCAAGGAGGTGTCCCGGCCCCAGTCGTAGGTGGCGCCGTAGGCACTCACGGCCGTGCCGAGGCCGGTGATGACGGCCACGGACAGCGTCTCGGACAGCTGGAGGTTGGAACTGGCCGCGCCCTCCTGGCCCTTGGGCGCGAGCGACAGCACGATGGTGGTCACCGCGGGGTAGACCAGGCCCATGCCGAATCCGGCGACCGCCCAGCCGATGACGGCGAGGGTGACGCTGTGGAGGCTGGTGCCGATGCTCACGGCGATCAGCGCGTCGCCGGCCAGCAGCAGGACGAACCCGGCCACGACCCTGCTGTGCCGGCCCCTGCCCTCGCTTCGCGCGTCCAGCTTCGCCTGGATCCAGGCGCCGGTCACCCAGGTGAGCGCGCCCGCGGAGAGGGCCAGCCCGGACTCCAGGGTGCTGAGCCCCAGGACCTGCGTCATGCTCAGCGGAAAGAACGACTCCGCGCCGTAATAGGCGGTGCTGACGAGGCCGCGCACGATCATGCCGGCCGGCATGCCGCGCCGGACGGTCAGCGTGCCGGGCGGCAGCAGTTTGCGCAGTGTCGGCAGGGTGACGGCCGCGCCGAGGACCACGAGCGGCAGCATGAGGGCGAGGTTCTGCTCCTCCAGTCCGGCCAGCAGGGCGCCCGCGCCGACGACGAGGAGCAGCGTGAGCGGGATGCGGCTGCTCTGCGGGGTGGTGCCCTCCGGGGGGCCGAGCTTGCGCAGCGCGGGCAGCGTCAGCAGGACCCCGACGGGCACCAGGGGCACCAGGGTCACGAAGACGACGCGCCAGTTGGTGGCCTCGGCGATCGCGGCGGCGACGGCCGGGCCCAGCAGTGCGGGGAGGGTCCACGCGGAGGCCACCAGGGCCAGCATCCGGGCCCGCAGCGCGTCGGGGTAGGCGCGGCCGACGGTCAGGTAGGCGAGGGCGAGGACGCCGCCCACGCCCGCTCCCTGGAGGGCACGTCCTGCTAACAGCAGGTACCAGTTCTGCGCGATGGCCGCGACCACACAGCCGATGACGAAGGCCGCGAAGGCCAGCAGGTAGGGGCGGGTGGGCCCGGTGCGGTCTGCTCCTTGGCCGGCGACCACGGTGCCGAAGATGTTGGCCAGCATGAACGCCGTGAAGGCCCACCCGAACAGCGAGAGGCCGTCGAGTTGTTCGGCGGCGGCGGGGAGCACGGTCGCCACTCCCAGCCAGAGGAACGCCACCAACGTGACCGACAGGATCAGCCCGGTGGTCAAGGACCGGTACCGGGGTGACCAGATGCCCTCCTCCCGGGGGCTCGTCCGAGCGGTCTCGCTCATGAACTCTCCGTCCTGCACAGCACGGCTGCGCGGTTCACGCGGGGGGCGTACTGGGCGCAAACCCGACCCACTGCTTTATAGGTTGCCTCTTATATAGGGCGCAAACTATATAGGCGCCGCTTGATACACTGTCAAGCGTGACGAACCATCAGGCGGACGCAGCGATACTGAAGACCCTCGGGCACCCGGTGCGGCTGGGGATCGTGCGGGCTCTGGCGGCGCAGCCGGAGACCTGCGCCTGCGACTTCACAGAACTGTTCGACGTCTCACAGCCGACCATCAGCCAGCACCTGAAGGTGCTGCGCGAGGCCGGAGTGGTGAGCTCGCGCCGGCGCGGCGTACAGATCTGCTACTCGGTACGACCGGAGGCCGTCTCGGCGCTCCGTGCCCTGGTGGAGGAGTTGGAGCCCGTGCGGCTGGCCGACGCGGGCTGAACCCCCGCAGCCCCGGGCGGCTCCGCTCCGAGGACAGCGGGGTGGCACGCCGCTCAGCCGAGGGCTTCGAACATGACGATCGGCGGGTTCGCGAGGAAGGCGTCCCAGTAGCCTTCGCCGAACCGCTCTTCGGCGTGCGCCGGCACCGCCATCGGCAGCCAACGCAGGGAGCCGAAACCGGCCTCGGTGAAGGCACGTTCGTACACCTCGGGCCGGATGAGGCACGTCTCGAACGTGACGGGCGGCTCAAGCGCGGCCGTGACCCGGATGTGCGTCCCGAACGGCGTGGTGGTGCGCTCCTCGAACACGAAACCGTACGGGTCGGGCCGGGGACCGTCGAAGGAGAAGCGCGGGTTCTGGGTGACGCCGACGAACCGTCCCGTCCCGAGGACGCTCCGCGCGCCCCGGCACATGTCCGTCAACTCCTCCTCGTTCCTGGCGTAGTTCAGCAGGTACGCCGCCGTGACCAGGTCGAAGCCGCCCAGACCTGACAGGTCGGGCCGCGCGGCGTCCCCGACCAGGTACTCGGTGCCCAGCGCGAAGCTCCGCTCGGCCGCCCGGGCCGCCTCGATCATCGCCGGTGACACATCCAGCCCCAGCGCGCGGGAGGCCCCCCGCTCCTTCAGGGAGCGGGTGTAGAAGCCGTCGCCGCAGGCGAGGTCGAGAACCCGTTTCCCGGCCACGTCCCCGACCAGCCGCAGGAAGCTGTCCCGCTCCGGATACACCGTGGGCAGGACCCTTGCGTCCTCCCATTGGGCTCCGATCGCGTCGTACTGGGGCGCGGTCTTCCGTCGGCTCATGCCGGGTCTTCCTTCCGGTGGTGGAGGCCGAGGATGTCCTCGGGACGGACGGGGAGGCGGGCCAGCGCGCGTCCGGTGGCGTCCCGGACGGCTGCGGCGACGGCGGCCGGTGACGTGACGTGCGGCATCTCCCCCGCGCCGCGCAGCCCGTAGGGCGCGTGCGCATCGGCGCACTCCAGGATCTCCGTCCGCATCCGGGGCACATCGGCCGTCGTCGGCAGGTGGTAGTCGGTGAAGGACGTCGTGCGTACCTCTCCGCGCTCCAGCAGGATCTCCTCCATCAGGGCGAGACCGAGCCCCTGGGCGCTGCCCCCGTGCAGCTGGCCGCGCAGGGCCGGCGGGTTCATCGCCCTGCCCACGTCCTGCACGCAGTCGAGCGCCACCACCCGCACCAGCCCCAGCTCCACATCGACGTCCACCACGGCGCGGTGCGCCGAGAAGGCGAACTGGAAGACGGAGTCGCCCTGTCCCGTCCCGTCATCCAGCGGCCGGGTCGGCCGGTGGTGCCACTCCACGGTCTCCGCCACCGCTCCCTCGGCCAGTACCTTGGCCAGGTCGAGGAGGACCGCGCCGTTGCCGTCGACGACCGCGCCCCGCGACACTCCGGCCGCCGGCCCCTGCCCGGCCCCCGCCAGCAGTTCGTCGGCCCGCCGCAGCACCCGGGTCCGCACGGCCTCGGCGGCGGCCTTGACCGCTCCCCCGGTGACATAGCTCTGCCGGGCCGAGGAGGTGGGTCCCGCGTCGCCGAAGCCGCTGTCGCCCTGCTCCACCAGCACCGTCTCCACATCCAGTTCCGTACGTGCGATCTGGGCCTGGAGGGTCACGAGCCCCTGCCCGACCTCGGCCGCCGCCGTACGGACCCGCACCCGGGGCAGCCCCTCGTGCAGCTCCAGCACGACGCGCGCGGTGGAGTAGTCGTCGAAGCCCTCGACGAAGCCGACGTTCTTCAGACCGGCGGCGAAACCCACTCCGCGCACGACACGCCCGGGCACCGGGGTGCCCATGCACAAGGCGGCCGTGGCGGAGCCGGACGGGGCCGCCTCCTGCCGCGGGAGGGGCATGGCGCGCAGCCGGCCGAGGAGTTCGGCGACCGGGGCCGGGTGGTCGAGCACCTGCCCGTTGGCCACCACGGAGCCCTGCCGGACGGCGTTGCGGGTGCGCACCTCGACCGGGTCGAGATCCAGTGCGCGGGCGAGCCGGTCCATCTGCGACTCGTAGCCGAAGCAGGTCTGTACGGCGCCGAAGCCGCGCATCGCACCGGAGGGCGGGTTGTGCGTGTAGACGGTGCGTACGTCGACCCGCACGTGCTCCACCTCGTAGGGGCCCACCGAACAGGTCGCCACCGTGCCCGTGACCGCCGGGGAACTGGAGGCGTACGCGCCCCCGTCCAGGATGATGTCGGCCTTGACGTAGACGAGCTTCCCCTCGCGGGTCGCCCCGTGCTCGTAGGTCATCCTGGCCGGATGGCGGTGCGCGTGGCCGAGGAAGGACTCCTCGCGGGAATAGCACATCTTGACCGGACGATCGGTGCGCAGCGCCAGCAGACAGGCGTGGACGTGCATGGACAGGTCCTCGCGGGCCCCGAACGCACCGCCCACACCGGCCAGCCGCACCCTCACCTTCTCCCCCGGCAGCGCGAGCGAAGCCGCGACCTGCTCGTGGTCGACGTGTATCCACTGGGTCGCCACGTGGAGATCGACTCCGCCGTCGGCCGCGGGGACCGCCATACCCGACTCCGGGCTCAGGAACGCCTGGTCCTGCACCCCGGTCTCGTACTCGCCGCGCACCACCACGTCGGCGTGCGGCAGCTCTCCCCGCTGCGCCGCACCACGGCGCACGCGTACGTGCCGTACGAGGTTTCCCTGGGGCTGCACCCGTACGGCGTCCGGGGCGAGGGCCGAGTCCGGGTCGGTCAGCGGCGGGAGGACCTCGTAGACGACCCGCACCAGTGCGGCGGCGCGGCGGGCGGTCGCCGGATGGTCGGCCGCCAGCACGGCGACCGGTTCGCCGTGGAAGCGCACGGTGTCCATGGCGAGCACCGGCTGGTCCACGACCATGGCGCCGTGCAGTTTGCGGCCCGGGACGTCCGCGTGGGTGAGTACGGCGTGCACGCCGGGGAGGGCCAGGGCCTCGGCGGTGTCGATCCGCACGATCCGGGCGTGCGGATGCGGGCTGCGGACGGTCGCCCCCCACAGCATCCCGGCGGCCCACAGGTCGGAGGAGTAGGCGAACCCTCCGGTGGCCTTCAGCAGACCGTCGGGCCGGGGTGCGGCCTCCCCGATCCGGGCCCCGCGTCCCTCCACGTCCGGCTGGGCCGGAAGGGCGACCGTCTGGCTGCGCCGCGTCGGCGCGTCGCCGCTCACGGGGCGCCGTCCGGCTGCACGAGGGCGCCGCGCTCTGCCCTGCGGTACTCGGCGGCCAGCAGCACCGCTTCCACGATGTGCTGGTAGCCCGTGCAGCGGCAGATGTTCCCCGCGAGGGCCTGCCGCACCTCCGCCTCCTGAGGGTCGGGAGTGTGCCGCAGCAGGTTGTGTGCCGCCAGCAGCATCCCGGGCGTGCAGAAGCCGCACTGCACCGCGCCCGCGTCCAGGAACGCCCGCTGGACGGAATCCGGTCCGTCCTCCTCGCCGGGCCCGCCCTGTCCGGCGAGGCCCTCGACGGTCGTCACCGAGCACTCCCTGGCCTGCACGGCGGGCACCAGGCACGAGCAGCAGAGCATGCCGTCGAGCAGGACCGAGCACGAGCCGCATCTTCCTTGCTCACAGGCGTTCTTGGTGCCCGGGAGCCCCACCCGCTCCCGCAGCACGAACAGCAGGCTCTCGCTCTCCCGGACCTCCTCCAGCATGTGCCGTTCGCCGTTCACGGTGAGGTTCATGCGCATCGGTGCCGCTCCGTCCTGTAGTTCTCCCATGCCTGAGCGAGGCTTCTGCGCGCGAGCACGGACAGTGCCCGCCTGCGGTACTCGGCCGTGGCACGGACGTCGTCACCCAGCACTGCCCCCTCGGCGGCCAGTTCGCCGAAGTGCCGCACCACCTCGTCCGGCAGACGCTCGCCGGACTCCCACGTTCCGTGCGCGGCCAGCTGCCCGGCCAGGAACGCCTCCGCCACCGCAGCGGGAGCCGGCCGGTCCGCCCCTCCCACACCGGTGAGCACCTGGCGGGTGGAGGGCCACAGCGCCACGGCGAAGGAACAGGTCGCCAGGGTGGCGACGGCCTTGCGGCCCACCTTGGTGAACAGCTGGGGGCCTTCCGGCCGGGGCAGCAGTACGGCTTCGATCAGTTCGTCGCCCTCCCGGGCCGTTCGGCCGGGGCCGGAGAAGAACTCCCGTACCGGCACGCGCCGGCTGCCGCGTACGGAGGCCAGTTCGACCTCGGCCCGGCAGGCCAGCAGGGCGGGGTGCGCGTCGGCGGCGGGCCAGGCCGAGCCCAGACTCCCCCCGAGGGTGCCCCGGTTGCGGATCTGCCGGGAGCCCACCGCGCCGGCGGCTGCGGCGAGGCCGGGCAGTTCGCCGCGCAGTTCGTCGGTCAGGGTGCTGTAGGTGGTGTTCGCGCCCAGCCGGTACCGTCCCTCCCCGTACCGCCGGCGGGACAGATGGCCGAGGCGGGACAGGTCGAGGGCGCGGGCGGGAAGCCCCCGGCTCATGTTCCAGCCGACCATCACATCGGTGCCTCCGGCGACGGGCACGGTGCCGGGTCGCCCGGCCATCAACTCCAGCGCCTCCTGGCGGTCACGTGGCAGCAGGAACTCCATGGGTGCCTCCGCGTTCAGGGCCGGCCGGAACGGACACAGCTGAAGCAGATCCACGGCGGGTTGGCGAAGTAGTTGGCCCAGTACGGCGGGCCGAATTCGAGAAGCCCCTCGAAGGAGAGTTCCGTGGGGCGCCAGGTGAATTTCTCGAAGCCGGCACCCGAGAAGGCGTCCTCGTAGACCGATTCGTGCAGGATGTGGGCGCGGAAATCGAAAGGCTTCGAAGTGTTCGCGGTGACATGCACTTCATTTCCGTACGGAAGGACCTGCACACGCTCGAAGGAAAAACCGTACTTGGCCAGGCCGGGACCGTCGAGGTCCAGACCGGGGCGCGCGTTCAGCGACCGGAACTCGCCACCCGGCCGCAGATTACGCGCCACCGCGTGCGCCATGCCTGACATGGCCTCGGGTGAACTCGCATAGTTGAGAAGGTAAATACCGAGAACGACGTCGAAAACACCCAGCGACGGCAGGTCCGTGGCGTCGCCGACCCGGTACTCGATGCCGAGCCGGTCGGCCTCCTCCTGCTCGGCGGCGACCTTGACCATCTCGGCGGAGATGTCCACGCCCACCACCCGCTGAGCGCCCAGCCGCCGGGCGGCCCGGGAGTAGACCCCGCTGCCACAGGCGAGATCGAGCACGCGGAGCCCGGTCATGTCTCCCATGAGGCGCAGTACGCTCGGCCGTTCCACGAAGCGGGCCAGCGGCAGCCGCTTGGCGGCGTCGTACGTCCCGCCGATGCGGTCGTACTGTTCCTGCTGCGGGCGGTGGTGCGACGACAAGGCATCATGCATGGCGGCCACCTTTACGTACAGGACGGGAACATCAATGCAACGGCACGATCCTTGATCGGCTGCGGTTTTCGTTCATCACGGAAGCTCCGTAGGGCCACCGAATGATTAGGCATGGAGCACCGAGAGATCCATCTGAGCCGATCGCAGGAAGAGGCAGGACACATCACACGATTCTGCCTGCCGGGCAGTGAGCACAAACCCCGCCTTCACCGGCGCACCCTGGTGCTGCCCGGTAGCGGCTAAGCCGCAGGTGGGTCACCATTGCGTGTCGGCGCGGGCCGCGCCGGCACGCAGGCGTGGCCGCACGGGGAATCGCGCGCGAGGCACCGATCTTGGGCCCGGATGGTTAGACTGCAGCGATACAACTACGGCCCGTCCACGCGCAATTCCTTGCGATACCGGTTTTTCCTAGCCAGTCCTACGCATGGGGGAGAGTATGTTGGAATTACTCGCGCAGGCCGGGGACGGTCAGGGGCAGAGCATTCTCATCGAAGGCGCGGCCGGTATGGGGCACAGCACGCTGCTGCGTGCCGCGGTGAATGCCGCCCCCGAATACGGTCTGCGCGTTCTCACGGCACGGGCCCGCGCACCCGAGCAGCACGTCGAGTACGGAGTCGCCCGCCAACTGCTCGACCAGGCGGGTGTCGAGCGGGATCCGGAGTCCGAGTTCGCCTGCCCGTTCCCGGGCGGCGCCCGGCAGCCCGAGCGCACCGATCTGCACCCGCTGGTGCGCGTGCTGGCCGACGAGGCCCCCGTGCTGCTCGCCATCGACAATCTCCAGTGGATGGACCAGCCGTCGCTCCAGTGCCTCGGCTATCTGATGGCCCGGCTGCCGAGCGTCCCCATGGCGATCGTGGCGACGCTGGCGCGGGGCGAGGCACCGAACGACCCCGTGACCGTGGAGGTGATCTCCAGCTTCCACCACCGCGTCACCCTCCAGCCCCTCACCTCCGACGAGGCAGCCGCACTCGCCGCCGACGCGCTCGGCACCCCGCCAAAGGAGCGGACCGTGCAGGCGGCGCTGACCGCCACCGGCGGCAGCCCCTATCTGCTCGACGCCCTGTTCCGGCATCTGCGGCTCGACCACCAGGGCCCCGGTGGCATCACCCCCGAGGTCATCGCCGCGCAGGGACCGGTCGAGGTGGCCGACGCCCTGCTCAACCGCTACGAACGCGCCTGGCCTGGGGTGGCCGCGGCAGCGGAGGGCACCGCACTGCTCGACGAGGCCGCCACCGTCCCCACCATCGCCCAACTGCTCGAAGCCGACCAGTTGCAGACGGCCGACGCGGTGGAGTATCTCGTCCGCGTCGGCCTGCTGACCTACCAGAACCGCACCGTACGGTTCGTCCAGCCCCTCGTCCGCGAGTCGGTGCTGGCACGTATGCTCCCCAGCCGCCGGAACACCCTGCACATCCGCGCGGCACACATCCTCTACGAACGCGGAGCACCCTACGAGCAGATCGCCGGCCAGATCCTCAAGAGCCAGACCGACTCGGCGCAGCACTGGACCTGCACCGTGCTCAGCGAGGCGGCCCGCGAGGCGGTCGACCGCGGCGCCTTCCAGCCCGCCCGCGACTATCTGACGCGCGGCCTGCGCGAGTGCGAAGGCCCCTGCCAGGGCAAGCTGCTGCGCGTGCTGGGCCAGGTGGAGCTGGCCACCGATCCGGCGACCGCGGCGCGGTTCCTGCGCAAGGCCCTGTCGCTCAGCCGCGACATCAACGAGCGCACGGACATCCGGCTCTCACTCGCCGACGCCCTGCACCTGCTGGACCGCCGCCAGGAGGCCCGGAAGGTGCTGGAGGAGGGGATGGCGGAGGGCCGGGAGACCGACCCCGCCGTCGTGCCCCGGCTCCGCGGCGAACAGCTGCTGATGGGCGGCCCGGGCTACCACACCACGAAGGTCGACTGGCTGGGGAACGTCGTGCCCTTCCAGCGCGCTTCGGGCACCACCCTCGACCGCAAGATCCTGCTGGACCTCACCAGCATGCGCACCACGTGCCGCGGCGAGGCCAGGGAGGAGGCCGTGCAGCAGGCCAAACGCTCGCTGCGCAGCCCCTGCACCGGGCTCAACGAACGGCTGGCGTCCCGTACGGTCCCCGTCCAGGTGCTGGCCGCGGCGGACGAGCTGGACGCCGCGCTGGCCGAGTGCGACGCCCTCGCCAAGCAGTCCGCGGAGACCGGGTCCCGGATCCTGGGGGCACTCACCTACAGCGTCAGGGCAGATGTGCACTACCGCTCCGGCGACGTACCCAGGACCCTGGCGGACGCCGAGCGCGCACTGGAGCTGACCCCGTTGGCGTCGTCCGAGTACTGGCTGTGCACCGGCCAGGCCATGGCCGCGAGGATCTGCGGACTGCTGGAGACGGGCGAGTACGAGGAAGCGCACCGGCTGCTCGCCGAGGCCGGGCTGGCGGACAAACTGCCGGAGCGCAACAGCTTCGGGCCGCTTCTCTTCCAGCGCGCGCGGCTGCACATGGCCGAGGGCGACACCGAACGGAGCCTGGCCGACCTGCTGGAGTGCGGGGAGCGGCTGGAGAGCGCGGGCACGTTCAACCCCGCCGTGCTGGCCTGGCGCTCCGAGGCCGCGCTCGCCTGTGACGCGCTGGGCGACACCCGCGAGGCCCGCAGGCTCGCCGACGTCGAGATCGCCAGGGCCCGCCGCTGGGGAGCGCCGCACGCCCTGGGCCGGGCGCTGCGCGCCGCGGGGCTGGTGGCCCAGGGACGCAAGGGCGAGGGCCTGCTGCGTGACGCGGTCCGGGTCCTGGAGCGCTCCCCCGCCAGACTCGACCTGGCCCGCGCCCTGGCGGACCTGGGCGCCCTGGCCCGGCGGTCCAACAGGCTGCGGGACGCCCGGGAACACCTGCGCAGGGCCCAGGCACTCTGCGAGACCTGCGGCGCCACCGAGCTGGCCCGCACCGTGCGCGAGGAGCTGATGCTCTCCGGCGCCCGGCCCCGCCGCCCCACCGAGGTGGGCATCGACGCGCTGACGCCGATGGAACGCAAGGTGGCCATGCTGGCCGTGGCCAAGCAGACCAACCGGGAGATCGCGGCGAACCTCTTCGTCGCCCAGCGCACCGTCGAACTGCACCTGAGCCAGGTCTACCGCAAGCTGTCGATACCTGGCCGCTCGGGACTGGCCGAGTACTTCGGGCACCTGACCGAGGCGCGGGCCGACGGCCGCCGCCCGCGTGCGGAGAACCTGCCGGACGGCGGCTCCGGGGTACGGCACCAGTCCGCTCTGCGTGCGGACTGCGTCAGCTGACCGTACGGGGTGCCTCCCCCGGCCCTCCCCCGTCGGCGGCCCGGCGCACCCGTGACGGAACCGCCCTACCCCTCCGGGTAGAAGACGAACAGCGTGCAGCCGGTGCTGGTCGAGGGCACGTGCCATGACCCCGCCGGGGCATGCAGGAACGTTCCGGCCGGATAGTCACGCGCTCCGTCGTTGAACGTGCCGGCCACCACGTAGACCTCCTCCGGGCCGGGTTCGTGGACGTCACGGTGCGGCCACGACGTGCCCGGGTCCATCTCCAGCACGTGGGCGTGCGCGCCGGCCGGTCCCGTCCACAACGGGCGGAGCCGGATGCCGGGGAAGAGTTCGCGGACGGGGGCTTCTTCGACGCGGACGGAGGTGTAGCCCTCCTGGCTGAGGATCTCAGGATGCATGCCTGTCACGGTGCCGCATGCGCCCCACGAGGAGACAGCGACAACAAAGACACCATGAGGTACTTTCCTGCCATGCATCATGTCGTGGCGCTGGTACGGCCGGTGCAGTCGACGTTCGAACTCGGCTGCGCCGCCGAGGTGTTCGGCACTGTGCGGGAGGGGGTGCCGCAGCACTACACGTTCGAGGTGTGCACGCAGACGCCCGGCCCGGTACCGACGACGGCCGGGTATGCGATGTCCGTCGAGCGGGACCTGACGGCCCTCGACACCGCGGACACCGTGCTCATCCCGGGCTGGACGCCGGTGGAGACACCACTCCCCCATCCCGTGCGCAGCGCCCTGCTGCGGGCGCACGCCCGTGGCGCACGCATCGCCTCCATCTGCTCCGGGGTGTTCGCGCTGGCCCGTACGGGACTGCTCGACGGCCGGTCGGCCACCGCGCACTGGGCCCGCACCGCACAGCTGCAACGGGAGTTCCCCCGGATACGCGTGGAACCGGACGTGCTGTACGTGGACCACGGCGACGTCGCCACGAGTGCCGGGGCGGGCGCCGGTGTCGACCTGTGCCTGCACCTCGTCCGGCAGGACCACGGCGCCGCGCACGCCGCTCTCGTCGCACGCCACATGGTGATGCCTCCGCACCGCGACGGCGGCCAGGCACAGTACGCGCCGTCCCCGCCCCCGGCGGACGCGCTGGACGGCCTCCTGGAATGGGCCGGCGCGCGCCTCGGCACGCCGCTGTCGGTGGGCGACATGGCCGCGCACCTCAACGTCTCGCCCCGCACGCTCGCCCGGCGGTTCGCCGACCAGCTCGGGACGAGCCCCGGCGCGTGGCTGCTGTCCCGCCGCGTGGCGGAGGCACGCACCTTGCTGGAGCGGACGGACCTGCCGGTGGAAGCGATAGCCGCCCGCGTCGGCCTCACCTCGGCGGTCAACCTGCGACGGCGCTTCCGCGCCCAGGTGGGCACGACACCGGGCGCCTACCGGCGCGCGTTCCGGCTCTGACGGTCCGCGGCTCAGATCTCGGTGTCCCCCTGTGCGGCGGCGGCTTCCGGGGCCGGCGGGGCGGTGGCCGCGGCATGCGCACAGCGTGCGGCGAGTGCGGCGAAGGCATCGGCCAGCTGCGGCGGCCCGACGACGCGGATGTCGGTGTCGAAACGGGCGAGCGCCGCGGCCAGACCGGTCCAGGACCAGGAACCGAGCACGAGGCGGCAGTGCCCGGAGTCGAGTTGCTCGACGATCCCGTCCTCGACGAAGGGGGCCACCTCCTGCACGGGGAGGCCGAGGACGACCTCGCCGCGGCAGGGCCAGTCGGTGGTGGTTCCGTCAGTCCCCCGGAACCGCCCGGTGAGGAACGCGGCCACGTCACCGCCGGGCAGCGGACGCGGGGTGAAGCGGGGCCCGTTCGGAGTGCGGAGGTGGAGCCGGTCCAGGCGGAAGGTGCGCCAGTCGTCGCGGTCCGGATCCCAGGCGATCACGTACCAGTGGCCGCACCGGGTGACGAGGTGGTGCGGCTGCGCCCGGCGGGCCTGCCGCCCGGAGCCGGGAGTGCGCTCGTAGTCGAAGCGCAGTTCCTCACGGGCGTGGACGGCGCGGCTCACCTCCGTCAGGAGCCGAGTGTCCACGTGGAGGGCGTCGCCGCCGGCCCCGGGGGGCCGAACAGCGGTGACCTGAAGCAGGTCGATGCGGTGCCGCAGGCGGGGCGGCATGACCTGGCGGACGGTGGCCAGGGCCCGGGCGGCGTCCTCACCGATCGCATCGCCGGTGGCGGCGGCCCGGAGGGCGAGGGCCAGGGCGACGGCCTGACCGTCGTCGAACAGCAGCGGGGGCAGCCGCGAGCCGGCTCCCAGCCGGTAGCCGCCGGACGGCCCCTTGGCGGCGTGGATCGGATAGCCCAACTCCCGGAGGCGGTCGATGTCGCGGCGCACCGTGCGCGAGGTCACCTCCAGCCGCCGTGCGAGCTCGTCACCGGACCAGTCGCGATGGGTCTGGAGCAGCGAGAGCAGCGAGAGCAGCCGCGAGGACGTCTTCGGCATGCCTCCCATTCTGTCCCGGGTACCGGACACCACCTGTCCGGTACCCGGGGTCCGCCCTCCAGCGGGGCGTCGGGGCCGGCTACCGCACGCAGCGACCGGCTACCGGTGCTTGACGCCCGGCTGGGCGCCGGGCGCGGGGGTCGGCTCGGTGACCGGGACGTCACCCAGGGCCTGGTCGACCGCGGCCAGCAGATCGCCGGACAGCTCCACACCGGAGGCGGCGGCATTCGCGTGCACCTGCTCCGGTCGGGACGCACCGGTGATCGCCGAGGCGACCTCGCCGCGGCGCAGGACCCAGGCGAGCGCCAGGGTCGGCATGCTCATCCCGGCCTCCTCCGCGATCGGCACCAGCCGCTGGACCGCCTGGAGAGTGGCGTCGCTGTAGACGAGGTCCTTCGAGACCGCCATCTCGGCGGAAGCGAACCGGCTCCCCTCGGGGACGGGCTGCCCGGGCTTGTACTTGCCGGTGAGGACCCCCTGCGCGAGCGGGGACCAGACGATCTGCGAGATGCCGTTCGCCGAGCACAGTCCGAAGACCTCCGCCTCGGGCGCCTGCCACAGCATCGAGTACTGGGGCTGGGAGGAGACGAACAGGTCCGGGCCGGCGATGTCGATCGCGGCCTCGATCTGCTCGGGGCTCCACTCGCTGAACCCGATGTAGCGGGCCTTGCCCTGCTGGACGACCTTCTGGAACGCCTCGACGATGTCCTCGACCGGCACAGTGGGGTCGAACCGGTGCGCCTGGTACAGGTCGACGTAGTCGGTCTTCAGCCGGGTGAGGGAGGCGTCGATCTGCTTGGCGATCTGTGCCGGGGACAAGCCCTGGTCGGCGGGGTCCTCGGACATCGGGAAGTAGACCTTGGTGGCCAGGATGTAGGAGTCGCGGGGGCGGGAGGAGAGGATGTCGCCCCAGGCCGTCTCGGCGGCCCCCTGGCCGTAGACGTTCGCGGTGTCGAAGAAGTTGATACCCGCGTCGAAAGCCGCCTCGGTGCAGGCCCGGGTCTTGTCGGCCTCGACACCGCCGGAGTAGGTCAGCCACGACCCGAGCGAGATCTCCGAGACCTCCAGCTCCGAGCTGCCGAGCTTGCGGTACCTCATGGTTCCTCCTTGTGCTGGTGCGGGGCGCGTCCGGGGCGGGTACCCGGACGCGCCGGGGTCGTGACCGCGTTCGACGAGAGTGATCAGCCCTGTCGCCCGGGGGACGATTCTCCCCCGGACGACGATCTTCCGGACACAGCCCTCCCGAGCCACTGGAGCGGCGCCGGGCCGGCGGTCGCAGCCCCCGGCAAGGGGCCGCGACCAGCAGCGGCACCGGGGCGGGACACCTCTTCGCACTGAGGTGATCACACAGTGTGACAGGGCGTGGCGGCTCACGAGAAGGTGACCAATGGGCGGGGAAGAAGTGTTCCGGACAGTCGCCCTCGGCGTCTTCGCGGCCGGGGGCTGGATCGTCGCGTGCAACCACCGTGACGCCACCCGTCGATTCTTCGGCTTCCACGCATAACCACCGTGACGGGTGCCGCGACGCCCCGGACCCTGAGGTTCGTCGGCGCCGTGATCGGAGCCCTCGGATCGATCGGGTTGATCACGGAAATCACATCGTTCAGTAGCGGCGGGTGAGGCCACGGGGTGCCGGATGTGAAGGTACTCATAGGGGACAGGTCACATACGAAGCAGCTTCGTATGCCCGATATGCCTGGAACAGGGGTGGGGGCGGAACGGCTCCGCATCTCCGGCGAAAAGGACTAAGCAGGGCAGTAGGTCACATAGTTGTCGGTCCGGGGAGCCGGTTCCCAGAGTGGGGCGCAGGTCGCGACGAGAGCGAGCGAAGCTCCTCCGCACTGCGGCCGGATGTGTCCCCCCGCGAAAGGCATCCCCCTCGCATGCGTACCGCTCTGCGCCATACGAAGCTCACCACCGGTCTGACCGTCCTGGGCGCCGCCGGCGTCGCCACCGCCGCCCTGACCGGCACGGCACACGCCGCCCCCCAGACCGAGGCCAAGCCGGCCAAGACCGCCGTCGCACCCGACTACGCGGTGAAGGCGGACGAGGTCCTCAAGGCCGACCAGACCGCCCACGTCACCAAGGACGCCGCGGCCGAGAAGAAGGCCCAGGGCCAGTCCGAGCCGCAGCCGAAGAGCGCCACCGAGGCCAAGGACCGGACCGCTCCGAAGAGTGACGGGGCGGATGCGAAGAAGGCGTCCTACCCCGACAATCTGGACGGGTGGATCCGCGAGGCCATGTCGATCATGAAGAAGCACGGCATCCCCGGCTCCTACGACGGCATCAAGCGCAACATCATCCGCGAGTCCGGCGGCGACCCGGGCGCGGTC
>NZ_JODR01000031.1 GCF_000725885.1 Streptomyces albus subsp. albus
CGCGTCAACGTCCTGTGGGCCCTGATCCGTGACCGACGGCGCTATCAAGTCATGCCTCCAGTGACTACGGCCGCTTGACAACAGCATTAGGAAGCGTCG
The DNA here is from genome assembly GCF_000725885.1 of Streptomyces albus subsp. albus. Taxonomy (GTDB): domain Bacteria; phylum Actinomycetota; class Actinomycetes; order Streptomycetales; family Streptomycetaceae; genus Streptomyces; species Streptomyces albus. The sequence goes on from NZ_JODR01000031.1 coordinate 100, forward strand.
CGCACCGACATCTGGGCCAGGCAGGGCAGCAGGGACCGCCGGAACGTGGCGACGAACCCCTCGACGGTGCCGGTGTCCCTGGGCCGGGACAGATAGGGCGCCAGCTTCCGCTCGACCTCCTGGACGCCGGGCTGGCGGGCCATGTGCCGGGCGACTGCGTCCAGGTCCCCCTCGTACTCGATGAGCCGCACCATCGTCGCGTCGCGCAGGAAGACGGCCGTGGACAGGATGCGCGCCGTCTCACCGCCCGCCTCGTCCCGGACGACGGGCGAGCCCACCCGACGGAAGGTGCGGAAGATCTCGGAGATCTCCTTCTCGTACCCCGCCTTGATGTCGTAGGTGATGGCGGCGAACGGCATGGCCTGCTCCTCCTGGTCGCGGACGCGGGTGTCACCCCCGCTGCCCGCCATCTGCCGCCATCCCGCTCGCCGGTGACTCGAGGGACGGTCGTCGTCCGGTGCGTCGACGCCTCTTCGAGCGGACCCCTAGGCGCCCCTGCGACGGTGCACGGCGCTGCGGAACCGCACAGGAGATGCCGATGAGGAGGCGGGGTCAGTGACCACCGAGATCACGCGTACCGTCCGGGTGCACGCCGACGACGTCGAGGCCAACACCCGGCGCGGCGGCGACATCAGGACCACGCTCAGCCCCAGGACCACCGGATGCACCAGCGGTTTCGGCGGGGTGCTGACACTGGCGCCGGGCGAACACGTCACCGAGCACTACCACCCCTACTCCGAGGAGTTCCTGCACGTCGTCACCGGGCAGCTGGAGATGACGATGGACGGCCAGCCCGTCGCCCTCGGCCCCGGCGACTCGCTGCTGGTGCCCATCGGGGTGCGGCACCGGCTCGTCAACACCGGGACGGAACCGGCGCACGCCGCCTTCCACCTCTCGCCGCTGGCGCCCCGGCCCGACCTGGGCCACGTCGACACCGAGCGGCCGGCCCGGCCCGAGCAGCCCAACCCGTCCGTCGGCGGTGCCTCGTGACGGCCACCGCCGCGGCCACCGGCCGCAGGGCCGTCGTCACCGGCATCGGCGTCGTCGCCCCGGGCGGGGTGGGCCGGGAGGCGTTCTGGAAACTGCTGGCCGACGGCCGCACCGCCACCCGCCGCATCTCGCTGTTCGACCCGACCGGCTTCCGCTCCCGGATGGCCGCCGAGGCCGACTTCGACCCCGTCGCCGCCGGGCTCACGCCCCGGCAGATCCGGCGCATGGACCGCGCCGCCCAGTTCGCCGTCGTCAGCGCCCGGGAGGCCGTCGAGGACAGCGGCTTCGACTTCGCCGCCGCCGACCCGGGCCGCACCGGGGTGAGCATCGGCAGTGCCGTCGGCTGCACCATGGGCCTGGAGGAGGAGTACGTCCTGCTCAGCGACGCCGGCAAGCACTGGCTGGTGGACCACACCTACGGCGTGCCGCACCTGTACGGCTACATGGTGCCCTCCACCCTCGCCGTGGAGGTCGCCTGGGAGGTCGGCGCCGAGGGGCCGGCCGCCCTCGTGTCCACCGGCTGCACCTCCGGCCTGGACTCCATCGGGCACGGCGTGCAGCTCATCGAGGAGGGCACCAGTGACGTGGTGCTCGCCGGTGCCACCGACGCACCGCTCTCGCCCATCACCTCCGCCTGTTTCGACGCGATCAAGGCCACCTCGCCCAACAACGACGACCCCGAGCACGCCTCCCGGCCCTTCGACGCCGAACGCGACGGTTTCGTCCTCGGCGAGGGGGCGGCCGTCCTCGTGCTGGAGGAGAAGTCCGCGGCCGAGGCCCGCGGGGCACGGATCTACGGGGAGATCGTCGGCTACGCCGGGCGCAGCAACGCCTTCCACATGACCGGGCTGAAGGCCAACGGCCGCGAGATGGCCGAGGCCATCCGCGTCTGCCTGGACCGGGCGCGGCTCGATCCCACCGCCGTCGACTACATCAACGCGCACGGCTCGGGCACCAAGCAGAACGACCGCCACGAGACGGCCGCCTTCAAACGCAGCCTCGGCGAGCACGCCTACCGGGTGCCGGTCAGCTCCATCAAGTCGATGGTGGGCCACTCGCTGGGGGCCATCGGCTCCATCGAGGTGGCCGCCTGCGCCCTCGCCCTGGAGCGGCAGGTCGTCCCGCCCACCGCCAATCTGCACCACCCCGACCCGGAGTGCGATCTGGACTATGTGCCGCTCACCGCCCGGGAGCACGCCATGGACGTGGTGCTCAGCGTCGGCAGCGGCTTCGGCGGCTTCCAGAGCGCCACACTGCTGGCCCGGCCCGGCACCGTCGCCCACGAGGGGGTGGGCGCATGACCGGCACGGCCACCGCCCCCGCGCCCCTGTCCGCCACCGGTGTGACCACCCCCACCCGCGCGCCCGTCGTCACCGGGCTCGGGGTGGTGGCCCCCACCGGCATCGGTACCGAGGAGCACTGGCGCTCCGTACTGGCGGGCCGCTCCGGCATCGGCCCCATCACCCTGTTCGACCCGAGCCCCTACCCGGTGCGGCTGGCCGGCCAGGTGCCCGGCTTCTCGGCGAAGGACAGGGTGCCCAGCCGGCTGATCCAGCAGACCGACCGCTGGACCCATCTGGGGCTGGCCGCCGCCGAGGCGGCGCTGGCCGACGCGGGCGTGGTGCCCGCCGAACTGTCCGAGTACGAGCTGGCCGTGGTGACGGCCAGCTCCTCGGGCGGCACCGAGTTCGGCCAGCACGAGATGGAGAACCTCTACCAGCACGCCCCCGACTGGGTGGGCGCCTACCAGTCCATCGCCTGGTTCTACGCGGCCACCACCGGCCAGATCTCCATCCGGCACGGGCTGCGCGGCCCCTGCGGGGTGCTGTGCACCGAGCAGGCCGGCGGGCTGGACGCCCTCGGCCAGGCCCGGCGGCTGATCCGTACCGGCGCCAAGCTGGTGATGACCGGCGGCACCGACGCGTCGCTGTGCCCCTACGGGCTGACCGCCCAGCTGACCACCGGACATCTGACGACCGTGCCGGACCCGGCCCGCGCCTATCTGCCGTTCGACGCGGACGCCTCCGGCTATCTGCCGGGCGAGGGCGGTGCGCTGCTGGTCGTCGAGGACGCCGACGCGGCCGAGGCGCGCGGCGCCGCCCGCATCTGGGGCCGCGTCCTGGGCTACGCCGCCGCCTTCGACCCGCCGCCGGACTCCCCGCGCGGCCCCGTGCTGGCCCGTACCGTACGCGCCGCGCTGGCCGACGCCGGGCTGGAGCCGGCGGACGTGGACGTCGTCTTCGCCGACGCGCTCGGCGTCGCGGAGGCCGACCGTGCCGAAGCCGCCGCGCTCACCGAGGTGTTCGGCCCGCGCGGGGTGCCGGTGACCGCGCCCAAGACGCTGACCGGGCGGCTGTACGGCGGGGGAGCGGCCCTGGACGCCGCCACCGCGCTGCTCGCGCTGCGCGACCAGACCGTCCCGCACACCGCGGGGCCCACCGCGCCCGCGCCCGGATACGAGATCGACCTCGTGCTGGGCGAGCCGCGCCCCGCCGAGCTGCGCACCGCGCTGGTGGTGGCACGCGGCCACGGGGGTTTCAACGCCGCGCTCCTGCTGGGACACCGAGACAACTGAGGAGGGACCCCATGGCGGGCCACACCGACAACAGCATCGTCATCGACGCGCCGATGGACCTGGTCTGGGACATGACCAACGACCTGGCCGGCTGGCCCGGGCTGTTCAGCGAGTACGCGGCCGTCGAGATCCTGGAGGACACCACCGGCGAGCAGGGCCGCGAGATCACCTTCCGGCTCACCATGCACCCCGACGAGGACGGCAACGTGTGGAGCTGGGTCTCCAAGCGCGTGCCCGACCCCCGGCGGCGGCAGGTGCGTGCCCACCGGGTGGAGACCGGGCCCTTCGAGTACATGAACATCTACTGGGAGTACAAGCCCGAGGGCGACGGCGTACGGATGCGCTGGGTGCAGGACTTCCACATGAAGGACACCGCCCCGGTCAGCGACGACGGCATGACCGAACACCTCAACCGCAACACCGCCGTGCAGATGCAGCTGATCAAGCGGAAGGTCGAGGAGGCGGCGGCGCGGGCGAAGACGGCGGCGGGCCGGTGATCGCCTGCCTCGCCCCGCTCGTCGTCCTGCTCAACGGGCTCGCGGCCGGCGTGCTGTTCGGCACCCAGCTCGGCGGCTGGCCGCTGCTGGCCGCCCTGCCCGCCGACCGGTACGTGCACGCGCACGCCTTCTTCGCCACCCGCTACGACCCGGCCATGCCGCTGTGCCTGCTGGGCACGCTGGCCGGCGACATCTGGCTGGCCGTCCTCGCCCCGCAGGCCGGCGCCCGCGGCCTGTTCGTCGCGGGCTCCGTACTGGCCGCCTTCACCGTGCTCATCTCGCTCACCAAGAACGTCCCGGTCAACAAGTGGGTGCGCACCCTCGACCCGGACAACCTGCCGCGCGACTTCGCCGACCGCGACCCGCGATGGCGCTGGGGCGCCTGGAACCAGCGCCGCAGCGTGCTGACCATCCTCGCGCTGGTCACCAACTGCGCCGCCCTCGCCCTGCTGCTGTGACACCACCCCACCGCCCGGCCCACGACGTTACGGAGGAACACATGGATCTCGGCCTCAAGGGCAAGAAGGCCCTCGTCACCGGCGGCACCAGGGGAGTGGGGCGGGGCATCGCGCTCGCCCTGGCCGGGGCGGGCTGCGATGTGCTCACCTGCCATCAGAACGACAGCGAGGCGGTCACCTCGCTCCAGGCCGCGCTCAAGGAGACCGGCGGCGACCACCACGTCACGCGCGCCGACGTCTCCGACCCCGACGGTGTCGCCGCGCTGCTCGGCGAGGCCCGCGACCGGTGGGGCCGCCTCGACGTCGTCGTCAACAACGCCGGCGCCATCAGCCACATCCCCTACGCCGAGCTGCCCCTCGCGGAGTGGCGGCGCATCGTGGACACCAACCTGACCGGCGTCCACCTGGTCACCCAGGCCGCGCTGCCGCTGCTGGGCGAGGGCTCCTCCGTCATCAGCATCGGCTCCAAGGCCGTCGAGGCGGGCATCCCGCTGCGCTCCCACTACACCGCCACCAAGGCCGCGCTGGTCGGCCTGAACCGTTCCCTGGCCAAGGAGTTCGGGCCCCGCGGCATCCGCTTCAACGTGGTGGCGCTCGGCGTCATCGAGACCGAGAACCTGCACAAGATGCCCGAGGACCAGCAGAAGCTCATGATCGAGCGGTACAGCGCCAAGACCGCGCTGGGCCGGCTCGGCACCCCCGACGAGGTCGCCGGCGCCGTCCTGTGGCTGGCCTGCGACCTGTCCCGCTATGTCACCGGCGCCACCATCGGCGTGGACGGAGGGATCTCCTGATGACCACCACCCCACAGGGCACCTTCCGGGTGCTGCTGCGCATGCAGATCAACCCCGGCATGGAAGCGGAGTTCGAGAAGGTCTGGCAGGGCAGCACCGAGGCCGTCACCGGCCATCCCGCCTGCCTGGGCCAGTGGCTGTCCAAGTCCACCGACGAGGAAGCCGTCTACTACATCGTCAGCGACTGGCGGGACGAGCCCGGCTTCCGCGCCTTCGAGTCCGGCGAAGAGCACCTGGCCCACCGCGAGCGGCTGCACCCCTACCGCTCCCAGGGCTCCTTCACCACCATGCACGTCGTCGCCCACATCGAGGGCGACGCGGGCACGGCGGAATCCGCCCATGCCGGGTGAGGTCCGGGTGCTGGTCCACCAGGCGGCCTACGACGACGAGGAGCTGGCGGCGGTCCGCGCGGCCTACCACCGGGTGAGCGCCCGGATGGCGAAGGTGCCCGGCATGCTCGGCAACGAGCTGCTGCGCTCGCCCGCCGACCCCACCGCGCTCGTCGTCGTCAGCCGCTGGAGGGACATGGCGGCCTTCCGCGCGTGGGAGCAGGGCGCCGCCCACAAGGACGACACGGCGCCCCTGCGCCCGTACCGGGACAGCCGGCTGGATGTCCCGTTCGGCATCTACGAGGTGGACGCGGAGTACTAGATGACAACCACCACCACCGCACCGCCGGCCCAGCAGCCCTCCTGGGTCTCGTGCGGCCACTGCCGTTCCCTGGTCTACGGCAAGCGCTACCAGCGGCTCCTGCGGGTGTGCCCCGAATGCGGCGCGCACGCACGGCTGGACGCCCCCGCGCGCGTGGCACAGCTCTTCGACGCCGGCAGCGTCGAGGAGCTGCCCGTCGCGGCGACCGCGCACAACCCGCTCGACTTCGTCGACCAGCGCCCCTACGCCGAGCGGCTCCAGCAGGCCCGGCACACCACGGGCCGCACCGACGCCGTCCTCCCGGTGCGCGGCCGGATCGAGGGCCGGCCCCTGACCGCGGCCGTGATGGACTTTCGCTTCTTCGGCGGCAGCCTCGGCGTCGCCGCCGGGGAGGCCGTCACCACGGCCGCCGAGACCGCCCTGCGCGACCGCACCCCGCTGCTGCTGGTCACCGCCTCCGGCGGCGCCCGCATGCAGGAGGGCGCCCTCTCGCTGATGCAGATGGCCAAGACCAGCAACGCGCTGGCCCAGCTCGACGAGGCGGGACTGCTGACCGTCACCCTGGTGACCGACCCCACCTACGGCGGCGTCGCCGCCTCCTTCGCCACCCTCTCCGACGTGGTGGTGGCCGAACCCGGCGCCCGGATGGGCTTCGCCGGGCCGCGGGTCATCGAGCAGACCATCCGGCAGCGGCTCCCCGACGGTTTCCAGACCGCCGAGTTCCTGCGCGACCGCGGCCTCGTCGACGACGTGTGGGAGCGCGGCGAGATCCGCGCCCGCCTCGCCCGGCTGCTGGCCGTCACCGACCGGCCCGGCCCCGGCTGGGGCGAGAGCGAGACCGACCCGGTGGTACGCGACAGCCAGTTGCTGGACCAGCTGCCCGCCTGGGAGTGCGTCCAGCTCTCCCGCGAGGCCGGCCGGCCCACCGCGCTGGAACACATCGGCTACTGGCTCGACGGCTTCGTCGAACTCCACGGCGACCGGGCCGGCGAGGAGTGCCCGGCCGTCGTCGGCGGCATCGGCACCCTGGACGGCCTGCCCATCATGGCCATCGGCCATCAGAAGGGCCACACCACCGCCGAACTCGTCGCCCGCAACTTCGGCATGCCCTCACCGGCCGGCTACCGCAAGGCGGCCCGGCTGATGCGGCTGGCGGCCAAACTGCGCCTGCCCGTAGTGACCCTCATCGACACGCCCGGCGCCTATCCCGGGCTGACCGCCGAGGAGCGGGGCCAGTCCGTCGCCATCGCCGAGAACCTGCGGCTGATGGGATCGCTGCCCGTGCCCGTCGTGGCCGTGGTCACCGGCGAGGGCGGCAGCGGCGGGGCGCTCGCGCTGGGCGTCGCCGACCGGGTGCTGATCTGCGCCAACGCCACCTATTCGGTGATCAGTCCGGAAGGCTGTGCGGCCATCCTGTGGAAGAACGCCGCCGAGGCCGCCGTCGCCGCCGACGAACTCGCCCTGGACGCCGCCTCGCTGCTGCGCCTGGGTGTGGTCGACGGGGTGATCCCGGAACCGGAGGGCGGGGGCCACACCGACACCACCGCACTGAGCGACGCCGTGCGCAGAGCCGTCGTCGCCGCCCTGCGCGAGCTGCGCCCGGCACCGGAGACCGGGCAGACCGACGAGGTGCAGGGCCCGGTGGCCGCGCGTCGGCGGCGCTTCCGCGCCTTCGGTCTGGCGGAGGGCCGGCCGTGACCGGTGGCCGCGCGGGCAGCGGGCGGCCGGGCCGCCCCGCCGTGGTCGCCGGCCGCGGCGGCACCGCACCGTCCCCGCCCGCCGCGGGGACGCGCCGGCCCAGGGGTGAGGGATGAACGGCCGCGACGGCAACGGGCCCGGGCACGGCATCCGGAACGGCAACGGCAACGGAAGGTACTACGGAGAGGCACTCATGAACGAGCTGACACAGGAGAGCCCACGGACCACCGGCGACGGCACGCTGGCCCCCCTGGGCTACGACAACAGCGGCCTCGCCCTCACCGACATCTGCCGGAGCATCGCCGAGGTCGTCCGCGTGGGCCCCAGCAGACCGCGCCGCGTACGGATCGCACTCGGCGCCGCCAGTGTCGAGGTCGAGTGGGACGGCGAGGCGGCGTCCGCCGCCGGTACGGCGCCGGCCCCGCACCCGTCCGGACCCGTCGCCGCGGGGGGCGCCGGGACGGAAGCACTCGAAGGACACCGCGAATGCGCCCCGCTCGTCGGCACCTTCTACGCCGCGCCCGCCCCCGGCGCACCCCCCTTCGTGCAGCCGGGCGACCACGTCGAAGAGGGCCAGCAGCTCGGCATCATCGAGGCGATGAAGCTGATGAACCCGCTGGAGGCCACCCGGGCGGGCCGTGTCGTCGAGGTGCTGGTCGGCGACGGGGAGCCCGTCGAGTACGGCGAGCCCCTGGTGCTCATCGACCCCGACGACACCGGTGCCGGCGGCCCGGACGAGGAGGGCTGAGCGATGGGGATCGGCACCGTCCTGGTGGCCAACCGGGGCGAGATCGCACTGCGCGTCATGCGGACCTGCCGCGAGATGGGCATCCGTACCGTCGCCGTCCACTCCACGGCCGACCAGGACAGCAGCCATGTGCGGGAGGCCGACGCCGCCGTGTGCATCGGCCCCGGGGCGCCCCGCAAGTCCTACCTGTCGGCACCGGCCGTCGTGGAGGCCGCACTGCGCAGCGGGGCCGACGCCGTGCACCCCGGCTACGGATTCCTCTCCGAGGACCCGGACTTCGCCGAGATCTGCGCCGAGAACGGCCTCACCTTCATCGGGCCCCGCCCCGAGGTGCTCTCCCAGCTCGGCGACAAGGCCGTCGCCCGTTCGCTGATGACGGATGCCGGGCTGCCCGTCCTGCCCGGCAGCCCCGGCACCGTGGACAGCGCCGCCGAGGCGTCCGACCTGGCCGGCCGCATCGGCTACCCGCTCATCATCAAGGCCGCGGCGGGCGGCGGCGGACGCGGGATGACCGTCGTGCGCACCCCCTCCGATCTGCTGCCCGCCTACCGGCAGACGCGGGCCACCGCGCAGGCCGTCTTCGGCGACAACCGCGTCTACATGGAGCGCTACTGCGACAGCGCCCGCCACATCGAGGTGCAGGTCCTCGCCGACGGCCACGGCACCGTGCTGCACCTGGGCGAACGGGACTGCTCGGTGCAGCGCCGGCACCAGAAACTCATCGAGGAGAGCCCCGGGCCCGGACTGCACCCGCAGCTGCGCTCGGCCATCGCCCGCGCCGCCGTGCGGGGGGCCCGCGCCATCGGCTACACCGGCGCCGGCACCTTCGAGTTCCTGGTCCACGACGAGGGCTTCTCCTTCATGGAGATGAACTGCCGCATCCAGGTCGAGCACCCCGTCACCGAGGCTGTCTACGGCGTCGACCTGGTGCGGGAACAGATCCGGGTCGCCTCCGGGGAGGCGCTGCGCACGACCCAGGAGGACCTGGTGCCGCGCGGGGTGGCCGTCGAGTGCCGCGTCAACGCGGAGGACCCGGAACGCGACTTCGCGCCCGCGCCGGGCACGCTGGAGGAATTCGTACCGCCCGGCGGCCCGTTCGTGCGGGTGGACACCCACGGGCGGGCCGGCTGGAAGGTGCCCCCGCAGTACGACTCGCTGCTGGCGAAGGTCATCTGCTGGGCGCCCGAACGCGGCGAGGCGCTGGACCGCATGGACCGGGCCCTGGCCGAGTTCCGCATCGCCGGGCCCGGCGTGCACACCACCATCCCGCTGCTGCGCGACATCATCGCCGACCCGGTCTTCCGCGCGGGCAAGCACATCACCTCGTTCCTCGACACGCGGGAGTGACGCTCCGCGTATCCGGCGTCCGACCCCTCATGACGGAGCCCCGGCCCTGCGAGCAGGGCCGGGGCTCCGTCATGAGGGGAGGACGGGCGTCAGCTCTTGGCCCCCTCCCGGTCCTCGACCTCGCTCTCACCTTCCCCGCCCCGGCTCTCGTAGCCGCGCACCTCGCGCGGCATCGTCTGGGCGAGCAGCGCGACGACGACGAGACCGCTGATCGTGAACCAGACGAAGCGCCCGAAGGTGTCGGTGAACATGTCGGCGCGGCCGGCGTCGACCGCCTTGTCCACGGCCTGCTGCACCTTGGGATCACTGCCGGCCTTGGCGAACACCGGGCCGCAGCTGGCGGGCCGCTTGTCGGGGTTCTCCTCCTTCGCGTGGTCGAGGAAGCAGGGGCGCAGCTGGGCGGACAGCTCCCGCGCCTCGGCCGCCGGAAGGCCGGCCGCGGTCAGCTCGGAACGCAACTGCTTGTCGTGCCCGTCATACGCGTCGGGTGCGGCGTTGGCCAGCGGTGTGAACAGCAGGACACCCAGCAGCGCGGCGCCCGTCGCGTTGCCGAGCTGCACGGCGGCGCTCAGCGATCCGGAGGCGGCTCCGGCGTCCCGGCCCTCCACATGGGCGCCCGCGACGGTGAAGGCCGGGCCGATCACGCCGCCCATGCCGATGCCAGCGAGGAACAGCCCCGGCGCCAGCTCCCACCAGCTCGCGCCCGGCTCCAGCGCCAGCGAGAACCACAGCATGCCCGCGGCCATCACCAGCGCGCCGGCGGTCAGCAGATGCCGCCCCAGCTTGCCCACGAGTTGGTCGGCGGCACCGGAGGTGAGGCCGGCACCGATCGCCCACGGCAGGAACAGCAGGCCGGTGCGCATGGCGCTGTATCCGAGGCCGATCTGGAGCGTGAGCGAAACCGCCAGGAAGAACCCGATCATCGTGGCGTCGAACACGAACAGCACAATGGTGCCCGCGCTGAACCCGGGCTGCCCGAACAGCCGCAACGGCACCAGCGACGAGTGGTCTCTTCGCTCCTTCGTGCGGGCGTGCAGCGCATAACCGGCCATGACGACGGGCGCGGCGATCATCGCGACGACCATCCAGGCGGGCCAGCCGCTGGTGCGTCCCTGCACCAGGGGGTACAGGAGGAGCAGCAGGCTGGCACTGACCAGGACGACGCCGACGATGTCCATCCGCAGCGGGAAGTCCGACTTCGTCTCCGGCACCAGGACGAAGGCGGCGAACAGCGCCGCCACCCCGATCGGCACGTTGACGAGGAAGACCGCACGCCAGCCGAGCCCCAGCACGTCATAGGCGACGAACACGCCGCCCAGCAGCGGCCCGGCCACCGCGGCCAGCCCCGTCACGGCACCGTAGGCGCCGCTGGCACCACCGCGCTCGTTGCCCGGGAAGATCGCGTACACTGTCGCCATGATCTGCGGCACCATCAGTGCCGAGGCGATGCCCTGCACGGCACGCGCGGTCACCAGGACCTCGACGTCCGGCGCGACTCCGCACAGCAGTGAGGAGAGCGTGAACAGGACGATTCCCAGCAGGAAGATCCGCTTGCGTCCGTAGCGGTCCCCCAGCCGGCCACCCGTGATCAGCCCGAGTCCGAAGGCGAGGGTGTAGGCCGTCACCACCCACTGGGACGCCGCGTAGCCGGCGCTCAGATCGTTGCGGATGTCGGGTAAGGCGATGTTGACGATCGTGACGTCCAGCAGGTCCATGAAGGCTGCTGCGAGCAGGACCCCGAGCGCCAGCCAGCGTCGGGGATGGGCGCCCTCGGGCGAGGGGGCGACACCGTGCGAAGTGGTCATGGGGCGTTACCGTCCGGTTCGGCAGGGAAGTCGTGCGGGGGTCAGGGGCCGTGGACCGCGTCCGGGCTGACCCACGGCCCCTGCGCAGCATCCCAGCCGCCGCTGGAGCCGCACTGGAGACCGCCTGTCCCCAAGGACGCCGCACCGGCTACCCCCGATCGGTGCCGCACCGGGCGCGGCTACCAGCCGATGACGGTCTCTCGCCGCAGGAAGACCCCGGTGGGCCCGTCGTCGGGAAGGGTCGCGGCCCGCACGATGTGCTCGGCGGCCTCCTGCGGCGACTGCGGCGCGTCGGGCCGCATCCGGGTGCGCACCAGCCCCGGGTTGATCGCGTTCACCAGGACGCCGGTGCCCTCCGTCTCCCGCGCGAGCATCACCGTCAGCGCGTTGAGCGCGGTCTTCGAGACGGAGTAGGCCGGGCAGGCGCCGGCGATCCCGAGGGTGAAGGACCCGGTACCGCTGGAGATGTTGACGACACGCCCCCATCCCCGGCGCACCATGCCGGGCAGGAAGGCGGCGGCCACCCGCCAGGAGCCGAGCAGATTGACCTGGAGGGTCCGCTCCACCAGCGCCGGGTCCACGGTGCTGGGCCGCTCGCCCCAGTCGAGTTGCACCCCTGCGTTGTTGACGAGGATGTCCACGTCCTGCGCCTCGGCGGCCAGCTTCTCCACCGTCACCGGCTCGGTCACGTCCAGCGCCACGCCCCGGGCCCCGGTCCCCAGCCCGGAGGCCGCCGACCGGGCGGCTTCAGCGTCCCGCGCGGCGAGCAGCACGTGGTGGCCGCGTTCGTGCAGCATCCGCGCGACCGCCAGTCCGATACCGCGGTTCGCCCCGGTGACCAAGGCCGTCCTGGGCAGAGTCGTCATGGGAAGCCTCCGTGTGGCAGGAGATCGGGACGGCGCCCGGGCGCCGCCGCGCAGCATCCGCCGCCCCGCTGGAGCCCCGCTCGAAGGCCCGGCTGGCAGGAGAGCCGCCCGTCCGTGCCCGTTTTCGGCACCCGGGGCCCGGCACGTCGCGCGCGGGCGCGGGTACGCGGACCAGCGCCGCTCCAGCGGGAGTCGAGCGGGGAAGGTCACCCTGGGCGCGTGAGCGACACTCCACTCGGCCTCTCCGGCGACCGCGCGCGCCCGGACGAGCAGACGGGGAAAGGCGGGCAGGCCGAGGAGGCGGTGCCCGCGACAGCGCGCGCGTCGGCCGGACCCGGGCCGCCCGCCCGCCGCAGACGGCGGACGATCCGCCGCCGGGTGCTGGTCACCGCCGGTTCCCTGCTCGGTCTGGGCGTGGTAACCGGCGGGGCCTACGGCGTCAACTTCGCCGTTGTCTATCGCAACCGGCATCGGTCCACCGCCGGCACCCTGGACTTCACCAACCGGCTCGCCGTCCCCCGGCTGCTGGAGCCGGACCGCGACGCCAGGGGCGTGCGGACCTTCGAACTGAAAGCCCGCGCCGGCACCAGCCGGCTGCTGCCGGACAAGCGGACGCCGACCTGGGGCGTCAACGGGCCATTTCTCGGCCCCACGCTGCGCGCCCGGCGCGGCGACCGGGTGGCCGTGACGTTCGACAACCGGCTCCCGGAGACCACCACACTGCACTGGCACGGCATGCATCTGCCCGCACCGATGGACGGCGGCCCGCACCAGGCGGTGCCCACGGGCGGGAGATGGCGGCCCCGTTGGCGCATCGACCAGCCGGCGGCGACCCTCTGGTACCACCCGCATCCGCACGGCGCGACATCCGACCACGTCACCCGGGGGGTCGCGGGCCTCTTCCTGCTGGAGGACGAGCATTCCGAGGCGTCGGGGCTGCCGAACACCTACGGCGTGGACGACGTGCCGCTGATCATCCAGGACCGGGCCTTCGAGGACGACGGCTCCTTCTCGCTGCGGGGCGCCTCGTTCGCCGAATCGCTGGCGGGTGTCGGCTCGCTCGGGGTCCTCGGCGACACGATCCTGGTCAACGGCACCCGCGACCCGCATCTGCCTGTGAGCACCAGGCTGGTGCGGCTGCGCATCCTCAACGGCTCCAACGCCCGGGTCTACGACCTCGGTCTCACCGACGGGCGTGCCTTCCACCTTGTCGCCCAGGAAGCCGGGCTGCTGTCGGCACCGGTTCGGCTGCGCCGACTGCGGCTCGCGCCCGCCGAACGAGCCGAGATCGTTGTGCCGTTCGAACCCGACGAGCGCGTGGTGCTGCGCAGTTACCCGCCCGATCTGGGGGTCGACTTCCCCAACCGGCGGCTGGACGGCGGCGAGGACACCTTCGACCTGCTCCAGTTCCGTACCGCGGCCACACTGCGGGAGACGGGCGAGGTCCCGGCCCGGCTGAGCGGCGCCCCGGAGGCGGTCAGGGCGCCGCGGGGCGCGCGGCGGCGCCGCTTCGAACTGTCCGGGGTGCAGATCAACGGCAGCACCATGGACATGAACCGCATCGACGTGGTGGCGCCGGCCGGCGCGGTGGAGCTGTGGGACGTCATCGGCATCGACGGCCGGCCGCACTCCTTCCACGTGCACGGCACCAGCTTCAGTGTCGTCTCCTCGGGCGGCCGGCCGGTGCCGGAGCGGCTGCGCGGCCTGAAGGACACCGTCTACCTGCCACCGGGCGAGACCGTACGGCTGGCCGTCCCGATGCCGGAGCACACCGATCCGACGACGCCGTACATGTACCACTGCCACATGCTGTGGCACGAGGACCAGGGAATGATGGGCCAGTTCACGGTCGTCAGGCCCGGGACCGAGCGCTCCGCGCCGCGCCGGGTGCCGGGAGGCCACCACTGAGCGAGCGGCGTGCCAGGACGGCGGCAGCACGGCGTGCGCGTTCGAGCGTCCCGCAAGCGTCTCTTCCTACGCTGCGGACCGTCGCCGACCGACAACCACCAGTGACCGAGCACAGGAGAGGTCGAGTATGGGCAACGGAGAATCGCCGGGACTGCCGGGCACCCCGCCGCAGCGCAGAGCCCTGTTGATCGGCTGCGGTATCGCCGGCCCGGTGCTGGCGCTCTTCCTCCAGCGGATCGGGGTCGAGGCGGTCATCCACGAGGCGAGCGAGACCCCGCGCGACGACGTGGGTGCCTTCCTCAACCTGGCCCCCAACGGGCTGGCCGTGCTGGAGACCCTCGGCATCCGCGAGGAGGTCGAGAAGTACGGCAGCCCCACCACCAGCACCGCGTTCCTCAACCACCGCGGCAAGCAGCTGGGCGAGAACCCGGCCCAGACGCTGCTGCTCAAGCGCGGCCTGCTCAACAAGGCCTTGCGCGAGGCCGCGCTCTCCCGCGGCATCACCATCGAGTTCGGGAAGTTCTTCGAGTCCGTCACCGAGACCGCCGACGGGGTGACCGTGCACTTCCGCGACGGTTCCACCGCCGAGGGCGACTTCATGGTGGGCTGCGACGGCATCCACTCCAGGACCCGCTACTCGGTGCTGCCCGACGCTCCCAAGCCGGCGTACACGGGAGTCATCGGTACCGCCGGGTACACCCGCTCCCGGCACGGGGCGCCGGAGGACGGCACCATGCGGATGTCCTTCTGCCTGGAGGGGTTCTTCGGCCACCAGACCACCCCGGGAGGGGAGATCTACTGGTTCGAGAACTACCACCTGGGCCGGGAGCCGCAGCGCGGCGAGATCGAGTCCGTCAGCCACGAGGAGTGGCAGCAGCGGCTGCTGGCCAAGCACAGCAAGGACCACTACCCGGTGCCGCAGCTCATCGAGGACACCCCCTCGGGGATCATCGGCTACCCGATCTACGACATGCCCTCCATCCCCACCTGGCACAAGGGCCGGGTCTGTCTGGTGGGGGACGCGGCGCACGCCACCTCCCCGCACGTGGGGCAGGGTGCCTCCATGGCGATGGAGGACGGCATCGTGCTGGCCAAGTGCGTGCGCGACATCCCCGATGTGCGGCAGGCGTTCGCCGCCTTCCAGGGCGCCCGCAAGGACCGGGTGGAGAAGGTCATCAAGGAGGGGCGGAAGACCGGCAACCAGAAGGCCGCGGCCAACGGTTTCCAGCGCGCCGTCCGCGATCTGGTGCTGCCCTTCTTCCTCAAGCTGGGCGTCAAGGCCACCGAGCCGGTCTACAGCTACCGGGTCGACTGGGAGGAGCCCGTCACCGCCGCCCGCTGAGCGGCCCGGCCCCGGCGGGCCGGGCGCCCACAGCGGAGGGGAGGGGGAGCGGCCGGACAGCCGCTCCCCCTCCCCTCCGCTGTGGGCCGGTGCGGGGTCAGGACCCGTTGTGGGTGGAGATCTGCACCAGGTTGCCCGCCGGGTCCGAGACGTAGGCCGAACGCTCTCCCCACGGCTGGTCCTTGGGTGTCATCAGCCCCCGCGCGCCGGCCGCCTTGGCCTTCGTGTACGCGGCGTCCACGTCGGGGGTCAGCACGGCGATCTCGGACTGCTTGCGCTTGGAGGGCCCGATCCGCTTCAGCGGCGTCGATTCCTTGATCACGTCGTAGGTGCAGAAGGTCAGGTAGTAGCTGTCGCCGAGGCTGACCGTGCCGAAGACCGCCGGCCCCTGCTCGGGGAAGCGGTAGTCCACCCTGAAGCCGAACGCCTCGTGGTAGAAGTCCAGCATCTCGTCGATGTTCTCGGTGTAGAGGGTCGGCTGGCCGTACCGGGGCGCCTCCTGGACGGTGGGACGCGCCGACGTGGGGGAGACGGCACCGGCACCGGAGGGGGCGCCCGCCACCAGTCCCACGGTCAGCGCCGCGGCGCCCGCCGTTCCCGCCGCCCACATTCTGACCGCTCTCGCACGCATGGGATCACTCCTCGCCGGGGTGTGTTCGTACCGTTGCGTCCGCCAGCACACGGCACCCCGCTCGAGCACCACTCGATCCACCACGGCACCCATCGAGCCCCCCTCCACCACCCCTCCGGCATCCCGGCGCACCGTGCCCGGGAGGGCCACAGCCTGGCCGACGACACGCCCAAGGCCGCCAAGAGAGGGAGACATTCATGCGTGGTTCCACCCAGATCCTCGTCATCGGGGGAGGGCCCGCCGGATCGACGGCGGCCGGACTGCTGGCGAAGGAGGGCTTCGAGGTCACCCTGCTGGAGCGGGAGACCTTCCCCCGCTACCACATCGGCGAGTCGATCCTCCCCTCGTGCCGGCCGATCCTCGAACTCCTCGGTGTGTGGGACACGGTCCAGGCCCACGGCTTCCAGCCCAAGGGCGGCGCCTACTTCTTCTGGGGTCCGGAGGAGTGGGAGGTCAAGTTCGACAGCCTCGGCGACGACGGCACCAACGCCTGGCAGGTCATCCGCTCCGAGTTCGACGAGATCCTGCTGCGGCACGCCGGGAAACTGGGCGCCGAGGTCGTGGAGAACATCACCGTCAAGGAGCTGGAGTTCGACGGCGACAGGCCCGTCGCCGCCCACTGGGCCCACACCAAGAACCCCGCCGAGAGCGGACGCATCACCTTCGACTACGTCATCGACGCCTCCGGGCGCGGCGGCGTCGTGGCCGCCAAGCACCTCAAGAACCGCGAGTACCACGAGATCTTCCGCAACGTGGCCGCCTGGTCCTACTGGAAGAACGTCAAGCCGCTCGACCGCGGCCCCAAGGGCGCCATCGCCGTGTGCTCCGCACCCGACGGCTGGTTCTGGGTGATCCCGCTGCACGACGGCACCACCAGCATCGGCCTGGTCACCGGCCGGGACATCTTCAACGACAAGCGCAGCCGGCTCGGCGGCATCCAGCAGGTCTACGACCAGGCCATGAGCGAATGCCCCGCGGTCACCGGTCTGCTGGGCGACGCCGAACAGGTCACCGGCATGAAGGTCGAGCAGGACTACTCCTACAACGCCGAGGACTTCGGCCGCCCCGGCTATCTGATGTGCGGCGACGCGGCCTGCTTCCTCGACCCGCTGCTGTCCACCGGCGTCCACCTGGCCACCTACAGCGCCATGCTCGCCAGCGCCTCCCTCACCAGCGTGCTGCGCGGCGAGGTCGAGGAGAAGGAGGCCTGGCACTTCTTCAACACCGTCTACCGGCACGCCTACGAGCGGCTGCTGGTGCTGGTCTCCGTCTTCTACGAGAGCTACCGCGGCAAGGAGCACCACTTCTACAACGCGCAGAAGCTCACCCGCGCCCAGCGCGACGGCCTCAACCTCCAGGACGCCTTCGACCGCATCATCACCGGCATCGCCGACATGGAGGACGCCCAGGACGTGTACGCCAGCGTCCACGCCCACCTCAACGGCGCCGAGAGCGGCGACCCCAACCCGCTGGCCAACCTCAACAAGGTGCACGAGCAGAAGCAGGCCCCCATGAGCCCGGCCAACGCCGTCGGCGGCCTCTACCTCGCCTTCCGCCCCTCCCTGCACCTGGCCCGCGCCCAGACCCCCGCCACCGAAGGAGGACCCGCAGCATGACCGCCGCACCACCCGCGCCCCGGCAGGACGGGGCGGCGTCCTCGATGCGCCCCTGGCCGCCCTGGTTCCGCACCCTGTTCATGAGCGACCTGTGGGAGCGGTTCGGCTTCTTCGGCATGCAGGCCATCCTCGTGCTGTTCGCCGTCGCACCCCGCGAAGAGGACGGACTCGGGCTCGCCAAGGCAGATGCCGCCGCCCTGTTCGGCGCCTGGATCGGGCTCGCCTTCATGCTGTGCCTGCCCGGCGGCTGGATCGCCGACCGGCTGCTGGGGCCCCGCCGCACCCTGCTGCTGGGCGCCGCGATCACCACCCTCGGACACTTCGCGCTGGCCACCCCGCTGCTGTGGCTGACCCCGCTCGCCCTCGTCCTGCTGGCCGTCGGCATGGGCCTGTACAAGCCCAACCACCAGGCCATGCTCAACCTGATGTTCAAGGAGAGCGGACGCCGTGAGGCCGGCATCTCCCTGATCTACGTCGGCATCCAGGTCAGCGCGCTCACCTCCCCGCTGATCGCCGGGTTCCTCGGCGAACGCGTCGACTGGCGGCTGGGCTTCGCCGTCTCGGGCACCGCCATGCTGCTGGGCACCGTCCAGGTCGCCCTGGCCCGGCCCCGCTTCCAGGGCGAGGGCGAGCGGCCCGGCAGACCCCTGGAGCCCGCCGCCGCGCGCCGGGCCAAGGCGCTCACCGGC
The DNA here is from genome assembly GCF_000725885.1 of Streptomyces albus subsp. albus. GTDB lineage: Bacteria > Actinomycetota > Actinomycetes > Streptomycetales > Streptomycetaceae > Streptomyces > Streptomyces albus. Next base: position 18,715 of record NZ_JODR01000031.1, read on the forward strand.
GCCGTGGGCGCCGGCCTGGCCGTCCTGCTGGGCGGTCTGGCCCTCGTCGGGGGACTGACCGCCGGGAGCGGTATCGCGCTGGTCGGCATGGCATCCGTCATCGCCCCCGTCCTCGCCTACACCGTGCTCTACCGCAGCCGGGAGCTGACCGCGGGCGACCGCAGACGGCTGCGCTCCTTCCTGTGGATCTTCCTCGGCTCGACCCTCTTCTGGTCGCTGATCGCCCAGGACGGCTCGTCGCTGACCCTCTTCGCCAAGCACTCCACCGACCGTGAGGTCTTCGGATTCGAGGTGCCCGTCAGCTGGCTCCAGTCCGCGACGCCGCTGTTCATCCTCGTGCTCGCGCCGCTGTTCGCCTGGTTCCTGCTCCAGCAGCGCGGCGGGCGCGCAGGGGTCCCCGCCAAGTTCTCCGCGGGCCTCCTGCTGACCGGCGTCAGCTTCCTGGTCATGGCGCTTGCCGCGGCACTGGCCTCCGGCGACGAGAGGGTCTCCCCGCTGTGGCTGCTGGTGGTCTATCTGATGCACGCCTGCGGCGAACTCATCGTCGCCGCCGTCGGTATCGCCGCCGTCGCCGACGTCCTGCCGCGCCGCTTCCTGGCCCACATGCTCGGCCTGCTGTGGCTCTTCGCCGCGCTCGGCGGCGGTGCCGGCAGCGGACTGGTGCGGCTCATCGACGTCATCCCCGAGGCGCTGTACTACCTGCTGCTCGCCGTGCTGGCTCTGACCGTCGGCGGCGCCCTGGCCCTGCGCCGGCACACCGTCGCCCGCGGGCTGGCCCCCGAACCCGGTGGGCCCGCGGCCGACGGGACCGCCGAGCCCGCGCCCGCACCCGGGTCCGGCCCCACCACCGTGAAGGAAGGTGACCCCGCATGACCTCCGTCACCCCGGCCCCGGGCACGGCCGCCCCCGCAGCCGACCTCAGCAGCCTGGGACTCGGCTTCGCCTCCGCGAAGCTGCTGCTCACCGCGCTCGAACTCGGCGTCTTCACCACCCTCGCCGAGTCCGCCGACGGCAGCGCGGAGGCCGAGGAACTCCGTGCAGCGCTCGGCCTGCACCCCCGCGCCGCCGCCGACTTCTTCGACGCGCTGACCGCGCTCGGCCTGCTGGAGCGGCGGTACGGCCGCTACCGCAACAGCCCCGCGGCCCAGGCGCATCTGGTGCGCGGCCCCCACTACCAGGGCGGCTTCCTCGAAGGCGCCAACCACGTGCTCTACCCGGCCTGGGGCCGCCTCACCGAGGCCCTGCGCACCGGCAGACCCCAGGCCGACGGCGACTTCGAGGCCATGCTCGCCGATCCGCAAGCCCGGCGGATGTTCCTGGCCATGCAGGACTCCCTCAGCCAACCCCTGGTGCCCGGTCTGCTGGACGCCCTCGACTGGTCCCGGTACCGCACCCTCACCGATGTCGGCGGCGCCCGCGGCAACCTCGCCGGACATCTGCTGCGGGCCCGGCCCGGACTGCGCGCCACCGTGTTCGACCGGCCGCAGAACGCCGGGCCGTGCGCCGAGCACGCCGCCGCGCTCGGTGTCGGCGACCGGCTCTCCTTCACCGGCGGCGACTTCTTCACCGACCCGCTGCCACCCGCCGACGTGCTGGTCGTCGGCCACGTCCTCGCGGACTTCTCCCGCGACGAGCGCCGCACCCTCATCACCAAGGCGCACGCCGCCGTCCGCGACGGGGGCGCGCTCCTCGTCTACGACCCGATGAACGGCGACACCCCCCATCTGACCTCCCTCGTCGCCAGCCTCCACATGCTCGTCATGACACCGGCCGGCGCCGGATACCACCCCGGCCACTGCACCGGCTGGATGGAACAGGCCGGCTTCACCGGCGTGACCCGGCACCCGCTGCCCCTCGGCAACACGCTGCTCGTCGCCCACAAGCCGCCCGCCCGGAAGGGGGAGTGACCGTGGAGATCGGAGTGGGCCTGCCCACCACCGTGCCCGACACCGACGGACCCCGCCTGCTCGACTGGGCACGGCGTGCCGAGACGTACGGCTTCTCCAGCCTCGGCGTGCTCGACCGGCTCGTGTACGACAGCTACGAACCCCTCACGGCGCTCACCGCCGCAGCCGCCGTCACCACCCGGATCCGGCTGGCGACCACCGTCCTGCTGGCCGCCTACCGGCCCGGGCCCGCCCTGCTCGCCAAGCAGCTGGCCACCCTCCACGAGCTGTCCGGCGGGCGGCTCGTCGTCGGTGTGGCGGCCGGCGGGCGCGAGGACGACTTCCGGGCGACCGCCACCGGCTACCACGACCGGGGCCGCCGCCTCGACGAGACCCTCGGCGAACTCCGCGCCGTCTGGGACGGCAAACGGACCGCGACCGGCGTCACCGGCATCGGGCCCCGGCCCGCCGGCAGGGGGCCGCAGATCATCGTCGGCGGCCACACCCCCGCGGCGATGCGGCGGGCCGCGCGGCACGCCGACGGCTGGATCGCCGGCGGCAGCTCCGCCACCGGGTACGCGGACCTCGCGGGGCGGGCCCGCGCCGCGTGGCGGGATGCCGGGCGCGGCGGTGAGCCGCGGCTCGTCGCGCTGCTGTACGCCTCCCTGGGGGAGGGGGCGCGGGAGCGGGCGGAGCGTTATCTGCGCGCGTACTACGCCTTCATCGGGCCGAAGGCCGAGATGGCGGCGAAGGCGGTCCTCACCGACGAGGGAGCCCTGCGGGAGACCGTCGCCGCGTACGAGGCGGCCGGATGCGACGAGTTGCTGGTCTTCCCCTGCGGCGCGGCCCCCCGCGAGCTGGACCTGCTGGCGGCGGCCACCCTCTCCTGATCCCCGCCGAAGGCCCGCCCTTCCCCCGGGAGGGCGGGCCTTTCCGTGTGCTCGGGGCGCTGTCCCAGGAGTACGGGCCCTGCCCCTGACCCCGCACGCAGTCGGCCGCCGCCCTCCGGAGAAGGGGAGGACGGCGGCCGGCGGGCTGTGCGGTCGGGGCGGGCGGTGAACGCCGGGCGGCAAAGGCCGGGCGGCAAGGGCCCGGTGGTCAGGGTTTCGTCGCCGGGGTCTTCCGGGGGGCGGGGGAGGGCAGGGCGTACTCGAAGTCGCCGAGCGCGGTGACGCCGCCGTCACGCCGGCCGAGGAGATGGAGCAGCGGCCCGGCCATGGCGGTGGTCACCAGGGCCATGACCACCATCAGTCCGTACAGTTCGCCGCCGATCACGTGCAGTTGGAGTCCGACGGTCAGGATGACGATCTCGGTGAGCCCTCGGGTGTTCATGAGGGTGGCCAGCACCCCGCTCTGCGCCGGGGGCACCCGGTTGACGCGGGCCGCCACGTAGGCTCCGGCGAACTTCCCGGTCACGGCGGTCAGCAGGATGAGCCCGAGTTCGCCCAGCCCGCGGCTGCCGAGCCGGGAGAGATCGACCTGGAGCCCGGCGACGACGAAGAAGGCGGGCAGCAACAGCAGCCGGGTGACGTATTCGAGGCGGTCGGTGATCTGGGGCCGCAGCCCGCGGAAGGTGTCGCGGGGCATGACGGCGCCGAACAGGAAGGCGCCGAAGACGAAGTGCGCGCCCATCCATTCGGTGGCGAGGCTGGAGAGCAGCAGCCCGCCGATGACGACGATGAGCTGGTCGGCGGTGACGTGTTCGCGGGCCCAGCCCTGCCAGCCGGTCGCGTCGCGGCGGCCGTCGAACAGCCGGCGCAGCAGGGGCCGGACGACCAGCAGCATGAGGGCCAGGTAGACGGGGGCCAGCAGCATCCGCCACTGGCCGCCCCCGCCGGCGACGGTGACGACGACGGCGAGCAGGGACCAGGCCAGGATGTCGTCGAGGGCGGCGCCGGCCAGGGCGATGCCGCCGACACGGGTGCGGCCCAGTCCGGTGTCGGCGAGGATGCGCGCCAGCACGGGGAACGCGGTGACGGCCATGGCGGCGCCGAGGAAGAGCACGAACGCGGCGCGGCTGCCGGTGGCGTGGCGGTCGGCGAGGTGGAGGGCGAGCAGCCCGCCCAGCAGGAGGGGCAGCAGGACCGAGCACAGGGACACGCTGGCGGCGACGCGTCCTTGGCCGCGCAGCCTGCTCAGGTCGAGTTCGTAGCCGATGACGAACATGAACAGCACGAGGCCGAGGTTGGCGAGCGCGGTGAGCATGGGCCGCACATCGGTGGGGAAGAGGTGGTCGGCGAGCGCGCCGCCGAAGAGGGTGGGGCCGACGAGGAGCCCGGCCAGCAGCTCGCCGACGACGGGTGGCTGGCCCAGTCTGCGGGCGGCGGCGCCCAGGAGCCGGCTGAGCGCCAGGATGGCGGCCAGCCCGAGGAAGAAGGACTGTATCTGTTCCTGCGTCATATGAGTGCGCCCCCTGCGCCGTTCGGGCCGCTCGGGCCCTCGGACCTGGTCGCCGGGACCGGGCATGGTCCGGCGATGGTCCGGGACGGTAAGGGGGCGCGCTCGAAGGTCTGCCGAGGTGTCAGCGGGACCGGCTCGCGGACGGCTCGGGCGGGTGGACGGCCGCGGGGTCGGGCAGCACGGGTGTGGTGCCCCGGCGGTGCGCGGTGCGGCAGTCGTCGAGGAATTCGCGGCTGAAGAGGGCGCTCAGGGTGGCGACGCCGCCGCGTGCGACGCGGATCTCGCCGCGCTGGAGGGTGCCGGAGAGCCGGATGACGCGGCCGTGGTGCGGCACGTGCCGTTCGCGGTCCTTGACGGTGCAGCGTCCGACGAGGGCCAGTTCGCGTTCGTCGAGGACGGCGTCCTCGGGGAGCAGGAGCTTGAGCATGCTGCGTTCGCAGTGCAGCCGCAGTTCGAGATCGCCCTCGGGCAGCTGGGGGGAGCGCAGGTCGAGGTGGACGCAGGAGCGGCGGGCGCGGACGTCGATGAGGCGGGCCCGGGTCCAGTGGCCGAGCCGTTTGACGTTGGTGTAGAAGGCTTCGACCTGCTCGGGGGCGGTCCCGCCGGTGGTTTCTGTGGTCTCGGTGGTGCCGGTGGGGTGTTCGGTGTGCTGGTTGCTCATCGCAGTGTTCCTTCCGGGAACCCGGGCAACAACCCGATGTGGACATGCCGTGGCCACCGGTTATCTTGATTACCAAGCTAACCGGACAGCTTTGTTTTGAGAGTCGAGATACTTGTATGTCAAGCGAAACTCCCTCCATCGCGCACGACGGCCGGCACTCCAAGGAGGCCGAGCTGCGCCGGCAGCTCGGTGCGGAGGTCCGCGCCCTCCAGAGCGCGACCGACGCGGTGGACGCGGCCACCGCCGAACGCCTCGGCATCAACCGCACCGACCTGCACTGCCTCGACGTCCTCACCCAACGCGACAGCGCCGCCCCCAGTGAACTGGCGGCGGCGCTGGGACTGACCACGGGCAGCGTCACGGCGATGCTCGACCGGCTGGCCCGGCTCGGCTACCTCACCCGCGAACCGGACCCGCAGGACCGGCGGAAGTCCGTGGTGCGGGCCACGGAGGAGACACGGCGCGGCGCTGCCGACCTCTACGGCCCGCTCGCCGAGGAGGGTGCCGCCCTCATGGCGCGCTACTCCCTCCCCGAGCTGGAACTCCTCGTCGACTTCCTGCGCCGCAACCGCGAACTCCAGGAACGGCACGCCGAACGGCTCCGCGAGCGGGCCGGCTGACCCCGATCGCGGTGCGCCGGGCCTCAGCCCGGCTTGTGGGCGACGACCAGGGTGACGTCGTGCCCCAGGGCGTGGTGCTCGACGCGGGCGAACCCCGCGTCGAGCATCCAGCCGGTGCACTGCGCGAGCGTGTAGCCCTTCCCGTGCGGGGTCATCAGCTGGAGGTTGAGGCTGCGCAGCAGATTCCGCAGATAACTCTCGTCCTCCGGCACGATGACCGGGTCCCACACCAGGAAGGCCCCGCCGGGCCGCACCCCGGCGAAGGCGTTCGCCACCAGCCGTGCCCGCTGGTCGTCGTTCCAGTCGACCAGCGCGTGCCCGAGCATCAGCACATCGGCCTCGGGCAGCGGCCCGGCGAAGAAGTCGCCGCCGCGGAAGCCGAGCCGGCCGCTCATGCCCAGTGAGGCCACGTGCGCCGTGAAGTCGGCCTCCAGCTGCGGCAGGTCGAACACCTCGGCCCGCAGGTGCGGATGGGCGGCCACGACACCGGCCAGGACGTTGCCCCGGCAGCCGCCGAGTTCCAGCACGGATTCGTACGAGGCCCAGTCGAAGACCTCGGTCAGGGCCGGGATCAGCGGCCGGCTGGCGTCCTCCGCCATCCGCACCAGACCGTCCTTCTTCTCCTCGCTCTCGTACAGCTGGTCGAACATGTCGTCGCCGGAGTAGGTCGCCGCCTGCGGGGCGCCCGTCCGCAGGCCCTCCGCCAGCCGCTCCCACGCCGGGTACATCACCCGGTCGGCCAGGTGCAGGAAGCCGCTCAGCGACGCCGGGTCGCCCGGCACCAGCAGTCGGCCGGAGACGGCGCTGTTGGCCCAGGCGCCCTGCGGGGTGCGCTCCAGGAAGCCGAGTTCGGCGAGGGCGGCCAGGAAGTGGTCGCAGCCGCGCGGGTGCAGCCCCAGCTTCTCCCGCAGCCGCTCCTCGGGCAGCGGCCCCGCGGCCAGCGCGGCGAACAGTCCCAGTTCGGTGCCCGCCAGCACCAGCTTCGCCGGCTGGAAGGCCATGGCCTGGCCGAGCACCTGCCCGGCCCGGGCCGTCACGGTCTCACTCATGCGCCCACCCCGCCGTCACGGCGCGACCGCCGCGGCCCGCGCCACCACGTCCGCCAGCACCGCGTCCGGATCGGCCACCGAGCCGGGCCCGTCCGCCGAGCGCCACGAGACGAACGCGTCCGGCCGCACCAGCACGGCGCCGCCCTCGCCCAGGCCGTACGCCTCGGCCCAGTCCCGGTCCACGGGCCGCAGTTCCTCGTGCGGGCCGACGGCGTGGCTGCGCAGCGGGACACCCAGCCGCTCGGCGGCCTTGACCGCTGCCTTCGCCCACGCCTCGCCGCCGGGGCCGTGCAGCAGCACGAAGTCGTCCCAGAACAGGTCGATGGTCGACAGCTCCTCCTCTCCGCGCCGCAGCCACACGTGCGGGGCACGGGTGCCCGGCTCGCCGGTCAGCTTCAGATCGGGCGTGAGGACCTTCGAGGCGGGGGCGCCGACCACGGACGAGGAACGGTAGCGGTAGCCGAGCGTGATGATCACGTCGTCGACGAAGTCGGCACGGTCCTGCTCGGTGGCGTACCCGTGCCGGATGCGGTTGCGCACCAGGGCCTGCTCGGACATGGCGGTGCCCAGCGGGCGGCGCTCCGCGTCGTAGGTGTCCAGCAGCGCGTCGCTGCCCCAGCCGTGGTGCACGGCCGCCAGCTTCCAGGACAGGTTGTGAGCGTCGTGGATGCCGGTGTTGGCGCCGAACCCGCCCGCGGGCGGGTGGACGTGCGCGGCGTCACCGGCCAGGAAGACCCGGCCCACCCGGAACGTCTCGGAGACCAGCTGGGCGCCCTGCCAGGGCACCTTGGCCGTGATCTCGACGTCGATGTCCTTGCCCGCGGCGCGGCGGACGATCTCCACACAGCGCTCGTCGGTGTAGTCCTCCGCCTTCTCGCCCTTCTCCGGGTAGTAGATGGGCGCGGCCAGCCACGGGTCGCAGCCGTGCAGCCGGGACAGGCCCATCAGGGAGCCGCCGACCGAGGCGTAGCACAGGATGAACTTGCGGTCCCCCAGGAGCTTTTCCAGCTCGGGCGCCCGGAAGTAGATGCTCAGCGCGTTGAAGACGGTGCCGCGCCCGACCCGCTCCACGCCCAGGGCGCGGCGGACACGGCTGCCCGCGCCGTCGGCCCCCACCAGGTAGTCGGCGCGGATCGTCAGCCGCCTGCCGGTCGCCGACTCCTCGGCGACGGCCGTCACCCCCTCCTCGTCCGCCGCGAAGGAGACCAGCTTCGTGTTGAACCGGATGTCGGCCCCGTACTCCCGGGCCTTGGCGACCAGCACCTTCTCGTAGCGGTCCTGGCCGCAGCCCATCACCCGCTCCGGGCTGACCGTGGGGCCGTCCAGCGACGGGGACTCCAGCAGCTCGGCGTTGTCGATGTCGGAGAAGGTGTCGACCTTGATGATCCCGCCCTCGAAGTAGGCGTGCGAGTTGCCCTTCTCCAGCGCGCGGATCTCCTTCCCCAGGCCCGCGGCGCGGAACAGCTCCATGGTGCGGGCCTGGAGGCCCGGGGCGCGGGGGAGCATGGAAGTGCTGTCCCGCTTCTCCAGCAGCATGGTGGCCACGCCTCGCCGGCCGCTGAACAGTGCGGTGGACAGTCCGACGGGACCACCACCGACGATCAGCACCGGGATCTTCACGTCATACATGCATGTCCCCTCTGAACGGCTGGACTTGGCCGGAATCGGCACCCCAGAGAAGTAGACGCGGCGGCTAGAGGGCCGGTGGAGACGCACCGGGGGGCGAGCGGCCCCGCCGCCCGGCGGCCCGCGTGCCGTCCCCACCGCTGTTCGAGGAGCGCTCAACCCGCCGGTGTGACTCTCCCGTGGCGGCCCTGGCGCCAGGCCATGTGCCGTTTCGGAAGGAGTCTCGCGCATGACGCACACCAGCCTGGATGTCAGCACCCCGGCCGGAATCATCCGGCTGAGCAACGCCTTCTGCGACGCGAAGGCGCTGCTGACCGCGGTCGAACTGGGACTGTTCACCACCCTCGCCGAGAAGGGTCCCTCGACCCAGGAGGAGATCCGCCAGGAACTGGGCCTGCACGGCCGCGGGCTGAGCGACTGGCTGCACCTGCTGGCCGCGCTGGGGCTGCTCACCCGCCAGGACGGCAGGTTCGGCAACGCGGAGGGCGCCGGCACCTATCTGGTGCGCGGCAGCGAGCAGTACGTGGGCGGCTTCCTGGAGCGCTCCAACCGCAACCTCTACCCGGCCTGGGGCCGGCTCACCGAGGCGCTGCGCACCGGCGAACAGCAGTCCGGCAGCGACTTCGAGGAGGTCACCAAGAACCCGCACATCCTGCGGCAGTTCGTCAACATGATGGACGCCCTCACCCACGTGGTGGGACCCGAACTGGTCGAGAAGTTCGACTGGAGCGGCCACAGCTCCGTACTGGACGTGGGCGGGGCCCGCGGCAACCTGTGCTCCATCATCGTCAAGGCGCAGCCCCACCTGAGCGGCCACGTCTTCGACCTGCCGCCCATGGAGCCGCTCTTCGACGAGAAGGTTGCCGCCTACGGGCTGACCGGCAAGGTCACCTTCCACGGCGGCAGCTTCTTCACCGACCCGCTGCCCCGCGCCGACGTCGTCACCCTCGGCCACGTGCTGCACGACTGGGACGAGCAGCAGCGCGGCGAGCTGGTCGCCAAGGCGTACGACGCCGTCAACCCGGGCGGGGCGCTGCTCGTCTACGACCGGATGCTGGACGACACCCCCGACCACGTGGAGAACCTCGTCATCAGCCTCGACATGCTGCTGGTCACCGACGGCGGTTCCGAGTACCCGGTCTCGGAGGTCGTCGCGCACGCCGGGCGCGCCGGGTTCGCCTCCACCGAGACGCTGCCGCTGAGCGACTACGACACGCTCGTGATCTGCCGCAAGGCCGCCTGAGCGGGCCGCCCGAGCCGCCCCGACACGGAGGAGTCCCCATTCCATGAGCGCTACCCAGCAGGCCCCCGGACAGCTACCGGTACTGATCGTCGGCGGTGCGGTGACCGGGCTGTCCACCGCGGTCTTCCTCGGCCGGCACGGCGTCCGCAGCCTCGTCGTCGAACGGCACCCCGACACGCTCAGCCATCCCCGCTCGCGCGGCGTCAACCCGCGGACGGTGGAGCTGTACCGGCAGGTCGGTCTGGAGCGGGCCATCTGGTCCGAGGCCAGCCTCGCCACCGACTTCAGCAAGCTGCTGATGATCCGCGCCGAGACCCTGGCCGGCCCCGAGATGTTCAGCGGCCCCACCGACCAGCCCGACCCCACCGGCGGCGTCAGCCCCTGCGAGTGGGCACCCATCGACCAGGACCGGCTCGAACACCTGCTGCGGGACCGGGCCGCGGCGCTCGGCGCGGAGCTGGCCTTCGGCACCGAACTGGTCTCCTTCGACCAGGACGCGGACGGCGTCACCGCGCTGCTCCGTGATGCCGCCGACGGCAGCGAACGCACCGTGCGGGCCGCGTATCTGGTCGCCGCCGACGGCAGCCGCAGCCCGGTGCGGCAGCGGCTGGGCATCGTGGCCGACGGGCCCGGCGAGTTCGCCACCACCCTCTCGGTGCTCTTCGAGGCCGACCTGAGCCGGGCGGCGCGCGGCAGGGAGGTCGGCGTCTGCTATCTCGACAAGCCGGCGCCCTCCACCATCCTGTTCGCGCACGACGGCGAACAGCGGTGGATCTTCGCCACGGCCATGCCGGAGGGCGAGAGCCTGGAGACGATGACCGAGGAGCGGGCCGTCGGTCTGGTCAGGGACGCCATCGGCGAGCCGGACCTGGCCGTGCGGATCGTCCCGCAGCTCCCGGCCGGCGGGGCGAAGTGGCTCAGCTTCGTCATCGGCGCGCAGGTCGCCCGCGACTACCGCAGCGGGCGGGTCTTCCTCGTCGGGGACGCCGCCCACCTGGTGCCGCCCACCGGCGGGTTCGGGGCCAGCCTGGGCATCCAGGACGCCGGGAACCTCGCCTGGAAGCTGGCCGCCGTCCTCGACGGCACGGCCGCCGACTCCCTGCTGGACACCTACCACGCCGAGCGGCACCCGGTGGCCTGGATGACGCTCCAGCAGGCGCTCGGCATGATGCAGGAGCGCACCGGCCCCGAGGGCGAGGGCCAGGAGGCCGGTCCCGACCCCGCGGAGGCGTACGGCACCACCGTGTTCGGCTACCGCTACGGCGACGGCCCGCCGGTGCCGCCGCACGCCCTGAACGGGGAGCCGGGCACCCGGGCCCCGCACGTGGAGCTGGACCGGGCGGGGGAGCGGATCTCCACCCTCGACCTGTACGGCGGCGCCCCGGTGCTCCTGACCGCGGAGGGCGGCGCGGCCTGGGCGCGGGCGGCCGGCGCGGTCGCCGAGGAGACGGGCGTCCGGCTCGACGCGTACCGGGTGGGCGGGGACGGCGCGACGCTGACCGCGCCGGACGGCGGCATCGCCAAGCCGTACGGCATCGGCGAGGACGGCGCCGTCCTCGTCCGCCCCGACGGCTTCGTGGCCTGGCGTGCTCAGGGCGCGGCGGACGATCCGCGGGCGGCTCTGCGGGAGGCGGTACGGGCGCTGTACCCGGCACCGCACTGAGCCGTCGCACACCGGCCGGCGGGGTTCGCCCCGGCCGTCCTGCGGTGCAGCACGCGGCCGGGGTCCCCTTCCGAGGGGCCCCGGCCGCGTCGCGTCCCGGGCGGCCGGTGCTCACCGTCCGGTGCGTGGCGGGGCATCGGCGGGGAGGGTGCATACTGGTTATCGGTACGAAACCGTTTCGTACCGACGGAGGTGCCAGAATGACGTCCGTGGCAACGACACGGCGCAGCAGAATCACCCCCGAGCGCGAGGCGGAGCTGTACGACGCCGTGCTCGACCTGCTGCGCGAGGTGGGGTACGACGCGCTGACGATGGACGCCGTCGCCGCCGCCACCCACTCCAGCAAAGCCACCCTCTACCGGCAGTGGGGCAGCAAGCCGCAGCTGGTCGCCCGGGCGCTCAAGCACGGCAAGCCCGGTCCCTCGTGCGCCGTCGCGGACACCGGATCGCTCCGCGGCGACCTGCTGGAGACCGTCGTGCACGCCTTCGACGACAGCCGCATCGAGCAGGACGCCGCGCTGATGCGCGGAGTGGGCCGCGCCGCCCACGACAACCCCGAACTCCTCGCCGCGCTGCGCGAGCTGCTCATCGAACCGAGCATCGCCGAGCTGCGCGTGCTGCTGGACCGGGCGGTGGCCCGGGGCGAGATCCGGCCCGACAACCCGGCGCTCGACCTCGTCCCGCACATGTTCCTCGGCGCCCTGGTCAGCGGCGAGCTGATCGACGGCCGGCAGGTCACCCAGGAATTCCTGGTCACCTACCTCGACGCCGTGCTGATGCCCGCCCTGCGCGCCTGACACGGACACGGACGCGGGCCCGGCCCGCGCCCTCCGGCACCTCCCCGAGCCCGCACCTTTCCCGTCCTCAGCCCACCCCTCGGCGGGCCCGTGCGCCCAGTGCCGTGCGCCGGCGCCCCCCGAGGCCCCTCACCACGACTGGAGTTCCTGACCCGTGGCCACCTTCCTCTCCCGCCTGGGGCGGCTCGCCTTCCGGCGGCGCGGCATCGTCGTGCTGCTGTGGGTGGCGCTGCTCGCGATAGCCGGGGCGGGCGCCGCCGCCGCGCCGCCCGCCGCCTCCACCTCCTTCGCCATCCCCGGCACCGAGGCCCAGAAAGCGTTCGACCTGCTCGATCAGCGTTTCCCCGGGGCCGATGCCGAGGGCGCCACCGCCCGCGTCGTCTTCAAGGCGCCGCACGGCGAGAAGATCACCGACCCGGACAACAAGGCCCGCATCGCCAAGGCCGTCACCGGCCTGAAGTCGGGCTCCGACCAGGTCGCCCGCGTCGTCGACCCGTTCACCGGCAAGGCCGTCAGCAAGGACCGCACCACCGCGTACGTGTCCGTCTCCTACAAGGTCGGCGCCATGGAGCTGACCGACGACACCCGGGAGGCGCTGGAGCACACCGGCGAACAGGCCCGGCACGGCGGGATGACGGTGGAGATCGGCGGTGACGCGCTCAGCACCATCCCCGAGACGGGGGCCGGCGAGATCATCGGTGTGGCCGTCGCCGCGGTCGTCCTCGTCATCACGTTCGGCTCACTCGTCGCCGCCGGGCTGCCCCTGCTGACCGCGCTGGTCGGCGTCGGCATCGGCGTCTCCACCATCACCGCGCTCGCCGGTGTGCTGGACCTCGGCTCCACCACCTCGATCCTGGCCATGATGATCGGCCTGGCGGTCGGTATCGACTACGCGCTCTTCGTCGTCTCCCGCTACCGCTCCGAACTCGCCGAGGGCCGCGAGCGGGAGGAGGCCGCGGGCCGCGCCGTGGGAACCGCCGGCTCCGCCGTGGTCTTCGCCGGGCTCACCGTCGTCATCGCGCTGGTCGGACTGGCCGTCGTCAACATCCCGATGCTCACCAAGATGGGCATCGCCGCGGCCGGCACCGTCGCGGTCGCCGTCCTGGTGGCCCTCACCCTCATCCCCGCGCTGCTGGGCTTCGCCGGCAAGCGGGTCATGGGCCGCAAGGCCCGCAAGACCGCGGCGGCCGGTGACGGCGAGGCGGCGGACGCCGCGGCGCAGACCGGGCCGGCCGGCGGCAAGGAGCCGGCCGGCACCCGCTGGGCGCGGTTCGTGCAGCGGCGGCCCGTCGCCGTCCTGCTGGCCGGCGTCGTCGGCCTGGGCGTCATCGCACTGCCGGCCGCCTCCCTCGAACTCGGCCTGCCCGACGACGGCGCCAAGCCGACGAGCACCACCCAGCGCAAGGCGTACGACCTGCTGTCCGAGGGCTTCGGCCCGGGCTTCAACGGCCCCCTGATGACGGTCGTGGACGCGCAGGGCAGCGACGACGCCAAGGCCGCCGTGGACCACACGGTCCGCGAACTGTCCCGGCTCGACGGCATCGCCGTCATGGCGCCGCCCACCTTCAACAAGGCCGGCGACACCGCCATGGTCACCGTCGTCCCCGACTCCAAGCCGTCCTCCGCGCGGACCGAGGAGCTGGTCCACGACATCCGCGACACCGGGGCCGCGCTCCAGGGCAAGACCGGCGCCGACGTGCTGGTCACCGGATCGACCGCGATGAACATCGACGTGTCGCAGAAGCTGAACGACGCCCTGCTGCCCTATCTGGCACTCGTCGTGGGGCTGGCGTTCCTCCTGCTGATGGTCGTCTTCCGCTCGGTCCTCGTCCCGCTGAAGGCGGCACTCGGCTTCCTGCTGTCCGTCGTCGCCGCACTCGGCGCGGTGGTCGCGGTCTTCCAGTGGGGCTGGCTCGGCGGCCTGTTCGGCGTGGAGCAGACCGGCCCGGTGATGTCGATGATGCCGATCTTCATGGTCGGCGTGGTCTTCGGCCTCGCCATGGACTACGAGGTGTTCCTGGTGACCCGGATGCGGGAGTCGTACGCCCACGGGGAGTCCCCGCACGAGGCCGTCGTCACCGGGTTCCGGCACGGGGCGCGGGTCGTCACCGCCGCCGCCGTCATCATGATCGCCGTCTTCGCCGGGTTCATCGGCTCCAGCGACTCCATGGTCAAGATGATCGGCTTCGGACTGGCCGTCGCCGTCCTCTTCGACGCCTTCGTCGTCCGGATGGCACTCGTCCCCGCCGTCCTCGGACTGCTGGGCCACCGCGCCTGGTGGCTGCCGCGCCGACTGGCCCGGGTGCTGCCCACCGTGGACGTCGAGGGCGAGCGGCTGAGCGCCTCCGGCACCCCCGCGGCCCTGTCCGACGCGGCCGGCGCCCGCGGCCCGGAGGGTGAGGCCGAGCCCGCCGCCCGGCACTGAACGCGGCCACTGCCGGCGAATCCGCCCGCATCCGTGCGGCCTGCGCCAGGATGGCCGCATGGATGTGGCGGAACTCGTGCTCAAATACGTCGAGGTCGTGATCTGGCCCGTCGTGGCACTCGCCGTGGCCTGGGGGCTCCGCGGATATCTGCGGGAGGCGTTCGCCCGTATGACGCGGATCGAGACGCCCGCCGGGGCCATCGAGTTCGAGACGGAGGCCCGGCACCTGCGGGAGCGTGCCGAGGAACTGACACGGTCCCCCTCCTCCGGTCTCCCCGGGAGGGCGACCGGGGAGCAGCCCTACCAGCCGCAGTTCCCGGTTCCGGGGCCTCCGACGGTGCCGGTGCCCCCGCCGGCGCCGTACTCGGCGGAGACCCCGGCACCGGTACCCGCACCGGCCCCGCCGCGCACCCCGGCACCGGCACCCGAGCACCGGCCGTGGCCCGCGCCCCGGTCCGAGCCCGACGACACCCACGCGCCCGCCCCGCGCCGCGCACCCGACGCGGGCGGCGACCTCTCGCCGGCCGAAGAGGCACCCGCCCCGGCCGCCGACCCCGACCCGCTCCCGCCCTACGGGCCGGCGCCCGACCACAGCTCCCGGCCCGCCCCCGGCCACCGTTCCCCGCCCGTCCCCGCACCCGAATCCGAAGGCCCGCACGGGTCGGGGGCCGGGCAGCAGCCCTGGGTCGCCGACGGCGTGTACGGGTACGGGCTGCCGCCAGGGGCGGACGGCGTGATGCCCCCGAGGCTCCCGGAGGGGGACAGCCTGTTCGGTGAGTCGTGGGAGGTGGTCGAAGTCTCCCCCGTCGGCGCCCTGGTGACGGCGTGGGCCGCGCTGGCCGCGATGCTGGACCAGGCGCTGCCGCCGCTGTCGGACACCCGCGCGGGCCGGGACACCACCACGCTGCGCGGCCGGCTGGTGCTGGCGGGCAGCCCACCGGAACTGCTCTCCGTGCTGGACGGGCTGCGCCGGCTGCGGGACGCGGCAGTACGCGACGGCACCCCGGTGAGCGCACAGGCCGCCCGCCACTTCATCACCGGCTGCGAACGCGTCGCCGGCGGACTGCGCCGCCGCTAGCGCCTCGCCACGCCGGGCGGTCCTCCCGGTGCGGGCACGCGGGCGACGATGTGCCGTTCCCCGGCGCGCCTCCGCCCCGGCGGAGCGGGCGCGTCAGCACCGCGGGGCCGCACACCGCCGGTTCGCGCACCGCCGGTTCGCGGTCCGCGCCGGCCGGCAGGCCGCCGTCAGCCACGCACGCGCCCGGACATGCCGCGGGCGGGCGGCACTCGTACGGTGCCGCCGGCCCGCCACGCTGCTCAGCTGGTGTAGTCCTTGATCCAGTAGGAGCAGTCGATCCACCCCGGGAGCTTGCCGCTGAAGTCCTTGGCACACGCCTTGATCTGGACCTCGGTGTTGTGCGGGATGTTGCTGATCCGGCAGTACTTGTACCCGTTGTTCGCACCGTCCCGGTCGTCGCACGACGTGATCTCGGAGCGGCCGGGGAGCTTGATGCGGAGCACCATGCCGTAGCCGTCCGCCTTGGTGTCCGCGATGCGGAACTTGTTGTTGTCGGCGCTGTTGAAGCCCCCGGTGCCGCGGCCGTTCGACGCGTCCGCGATGTGCCAGGACCCGACGGCGTTCGCCGGGGCCTGCGCCAGGGCGACACAGGCGGCGGCGCCGACCGCCACGGTCAGGACATGCTTGATACGGGACATGCGCCCCTCACTCTCTTCACTCACAGCCCCCCGAGCGGCGATCCCGTCGGGTCGTCCGGAAGGATCATGCCCCGGACAAGCGGGATTTGCCATAGTTGCACCGGCACTTCTTTGCCGATCCGCTGTGAGCGGGATGTCGAAGAGGTGAGTTCGCGAAGGCACGCGTGCGAAGCACCCGGACGCGTTCGCGTCCGAGTGTCGTCCGCATTCCGGCGTTCCCGCGGGCGGGCGTTCTGCGGGTGGGCGTTCCGGCGGGCGGGCGGCGGACCCCGGCGCTCCGTGCCGCCGCCCGGCTCATCCGCGGTGGCGGGTGCGCAGTCCCTGGAGGAGGAGTTCGAGACCGAATTCGAAGTGTGCCGAGAAGTCGGTGCTGGTCAGGGTCGGCAGCGCGGCGGTCAGATGCGGCAGGCCGGCGGCTGCGACGCCGCGGCGCAGGGGCTCGGTCTTCGCGTCGGTGTCCGCACCGGAGGCGGGGCCCTCGGGCAGGGTCGCCTGCTCCTCCAGCGTGTGGCCCACGGTGAAGTTGACGAGCGTGAGCAGGGCGCGGGTCGCGTCCGCGTCGTCGAAGCCCGCGTCGCGCAGTACGGCGAGGACCGCCTCGGAGAAGCCCAGGGTGTTGGGCCCGGTGGAGTGGGTCCCGGCGTAGACGCGGGCGCCGTCGCGGTGTGCGAGCAGCGCGGTGCGCAGCGCCCGGGCGAGACCGGCGACCCGGCTGTCCCAGGTGGCGGTCGGCGCCGTCGCCGTGTCCGGGGGAGCGGCTGCGGCGCCGGGGCCGGCCGCCCCTTCCAGCATCCGTTCCGCCATCGCGGTCAGCAGGTCGTGCTTGGTGGCGAAGTAGCGGTACAGGGCCCCGGCCTGCACTCCGAGCGCGTCGGCCAGCCCTCGCATGGTCAGCGCGTCGAGGCCGGCCTCGTCCAGCAGGCGGAGAGCGGTGTCCACGGTGCGGGCGGAGTCGATCCGGGCCGGGCGGCCACGTTCGGGAGTTGACGGAGAGCTCATGGACCACACTGTAGTGAACGTCGTTCACATGAGTGAACACTCTGCGGCGGGCGGCCGAGGTGCCGGACCGTCCCGCCGGGCGCGTCACCGGGCCGCCCGTACCACCGGCCCGGCCGCACAGGGGTGCCGCCCCCGCCGTGACCGGACACGTTCATGTGCGGGACACGTGCCCGCCCTCCGTACGTGGGACGGAGTGCACCGAAGCTCGTGATCTTGACCTTCGGTACCTCCCGCACGTCTCACGGACACGGAGCCGCACATGGACCGCAGATCCCTCCTCGCCGCCGGTGGCGGCGCCCTGGTGACCACCGCCGCAGCCGCACAGGCCCACGCAGCCCCGGCCGCGCCGCCCGGGGCCCGCGGGCGGGGCCACGGACGGGACGTCGTACGGTTCAACGTCATCAGCGACATCCAGGGGGATCTGCGCGACTTCGGACGGGCGCTGGACGACATGGCGTCCGTGAACCCGCACAGCGCGGGCCTCGCCGTCGCGGGCGACATCACGCCGCGCGGCTACGACTTCGAGTACGCGCAGGTCACCGCCGAACTGAAGCGGCACTCCCACCCGTCGAAGGTGGCCTGGGCGATCGGCAACCACGAGTTCTACGTACCGAAGTGGCGGGACCCGGACACGCTGGCGGAGTCCACCTGGCCCAACGGCACCACCGAGGACTCCCTCTTCCGCAGCTTCTACCGTTTCGCCGGGCGCGGCCGGGTGCACGCGGAGACGTCCTTCGGCGGCGTCCCGGTGCTCATGCTCGGCACCGAGCGCTACTCGCACTACCACGACGCGAAGCTGTGGGACGAGGTGTGGATCAGCGAGGAGCAGTTCGCGTGGCTGGAGGACCGGCTGTGGCACTGGTCGCGCCGCCGCAGGCCGGTCATGGTGATCACCCACCATCCGCTGCCCAACACGGTCTCCGGCACGCGCAACAAGCTCTACGCGAGCGACTACCTCCAGGCCGACCGCCTCCTGGGCCTGCTGGGCCGGCACCCGGACGTCTTCCTCTTCTGCGGTCACACCCACTGGGACCTGGACCTGTCCGACTGGGTGGTGCGCCGTGTGGTGCCCGGCACCGCGAACCTCAGCGGGTTCACCGTGGTGAACACCGGGGCGGTCCAGACCGGTTTCCGGGACGACGGGAAGGGCGGTGAGGTCGCCGTCGAGGGCTCCTTCAACCAGGGCCTCCAGGTCGAGGTGCACCGCGACGCGGTCGTCGTCAAGGCGCGCGACTTCGCCCGCCGCACCTGGCTGAAGGAGATCACCGTGCCGCTGGCCCGCTGAGTCCGCCCGGCACCCGGCGGGGGCGGTCCGCCGTCACGGAAGGGGCCGCCCCGACCCCGGACACCAACCCACTATGGTGGGACGCCGGTTCGATTCTGCGTACACGGGGGTATCCGCATGACCGTCACACCGAAGACACAGCACGGCGGGGAAGCCCGGGCCGAAGACACCGCGGCCGAGTCCCGCACCGCCGCACCCGGCACTCGCAGCCGGCGCCGGCTGCGCTCCTCCACCGTCGTGCTCGGCAGCATGGGAGCCCTGGCCGTCGCGCTGTCCGGGTACTCCTCCGAACCCGACAAGCGCTGCGTGGACCCGGGCAGTTACGACGCGGTGCGCGGCTACCGGGTGCTGCCGCCGCAGCAGTGCGAGACGGGCGCCGCGACGGCCGCCTCCTTCCCGTCCGCCGCGGCCGGTGTCGACGAGCCGGGCGGGGCCGGCCGCGCCTGGTACTACGGCGGACACCAGGAGCGCGGACACGCCAAGGGCGGCACCTTCGTCCACGCGGCGGCCGTCGAACGGGCCGGCTTCGGCTGCGACGACGACGATGACGGCGGAAGCGGCGGAAGTGGCGGCACCGGCGGGTACGGCGGCTGAGGCGGACGGCACGGCGGCGGACAGGAGGACAGCGCCGGCATGGAACGCCACACCACCGAACCCCGGCCCGGCTGGCAGGAGACCGTCGAACAGCAGGGCTGCATCTACCCGTTGACGCGGTACCCCGACGGCTCGCTGCGCCCCTACTGGGACGAGAGCGCCTACTACTCCTTCACCCTCCCCGAGGTGGAGGCCCTGGAGGAGGTCGTCGAGGAACTGCACGGCATGTGCCTCCAAGCGGCCGGACACATCGTGGAGACCGGCCGCTTCGCGGACCTGGGCATCACCGACGAAGCCCTCGCGGCCCGGGTCGCGGAGGCCTGGCGTCGGCGGGACGAACTCCCCAGCCTCTACGGCCGTTTCGACCTGCGCTACGACGGGCGGGGCGGCCCGGCCAAACTGCTGGAGTACAACGCCGACACCCCCACCTCACTGGTGGAGGCCGCCTCCCCGCAGTGGTTCTGGATGGAGGAGCGCTTCCCCGGCGCCGACCAGTGGAACTCCCTGCACGAAAGACTCGTGGCCGCGTGGAAGAAGCAGGCGGCGCTGCTGCCGCCGGGCGCCCCCGTGCACTTCGCGCACTCGGCGCGGGACGAGCTGGGCGAGGACCTGATGACCGTCGCCTACCTCCAGGAGACCGCCGAACAGGCGGGACTGGAGACGGTGGCGATCCCCGTGGAGGAGATCGGCTGGGACCGGCTCTCGGGCCGTTTCGTCGACCAGCGGCTGAAGTTCGTCCGCGCCTGCTTCAAGCTCTACCCCTGGGAGTGGCTGGCCTCCGACCGGTTCGGCCCGCACGTGCTGGAGACCCTCGACAACGGCGGCGGCACCGGCACCACCATGTGGATCGAACCGGCGTGGAAGATGCTGCTGTCCAACAAGGCACTGCTCGCGGTGCTGTGGGAGCTCTTCCCCGGCCACCCCAATCTGCTGCCCGCCTATCTGGACGGGCCCCGCGAACTGGCCGGCACGACCGGCTGGGCGGCCAAGCCGCTGCTGGGCCGGGAGGGCGAGGGCGTGACCTTGCACGAGGCGGGCGCCGAGCCCGTGGTGCGGCAGGAGGCGTGCTGCTACCAGGCGCTGTGCCCGCTGCCGGACTTCGACGGCAACCGTACGGTGCTGGGCACCTGGGTGGTGGACGGCGAGGCAGCGGGCCTGGGCATCCGCGAGTCGGCGGGGCCGGTGACGGACGAGTACGCCCGCTTCCTGCCCCACGTGATCCTCTAGCGCCCCGCCCCTGCCCCGCCCGCCATCCGCGTCCGGCGCGACCCCTCGCGTCCGGTGCGGCGCCCTGCGAGCGCCTGCGTGGCACCCCGCGAGGGCGTGCGTGGCACCCGGCGCCGTCCTGTGCGGCGCCCCGCGACGGCGTGCGTGGCACCCCGCGACGGCGTGCGTGGTACGCCGCGACGGCCTGCGTGGCACCAGGCGCCGTCCTGCGTGACGCACCGCGCCCGGGGCCGCCGGCGCTCCCCCACGAGGGGCCGGCGGCCCCGGGCCGCGGGAAGGACGGCGGTCCCGGGCACGCGGGGAGGCGGGCGGCGGGAGGCGCCGGTGTCATTCCTCCGTCACACGGATGGACTTGGTCGGACAGCCGCGTGCGGCGCGGCGGACCTCCTCGTGCAGCTCCGCACCCGGCTCCTCGTCCAGGACGACGACCAGCCCGTCCTCGTCCTGGTCGAAGACACCGGGCAGCCGGTACACGCACAGGCTGCTGACCGCACACGTCTCGGGGTTCGCGGTGACGCGCAGCGTGCTCACCCCCGCCTCACCAGTCCACCGGGATCTCGGTGAAGCCCTCCATGAACCCGCCCAGGGCGCGGGGCAGATCCTGAGCCGGCTTCGCCAGACGGATGCCGGGGAAGCGGCGCAGCAGCGACTCGGTGGCGACCTGGAGCTCCATGCGGGCCAGCGCGGCGCCCACGCAGTAGTGGATGCCGGCACCGAAGGTCATGTGGTGGTTCTCCTGCCGGCGGATGTCCAGCTCGAAGGGTTTGTCGAACACCTCCGGGTCCATGTTGGCGCCCTCTTCCGACAGCAGGACACTGGTGCCCTTCTTGATGACCGTGCCGTCGGAGAGGGGGATGTCCGCCACCGCGTACCGCATGGTCCCGACCGACGAGCCCATGATCTGGGTGCGCAGCAGCTCCTCCACGGCGGAGGGCACCAGCGACCAGTCCTCCTGGATCTCGCGGACCAGCTCGGGGTGGTGCAGCAGCACGGCGGTGCCCGTGCCGATCTGGCTGGCGGTGGTGACGTAACCGGCGATCAGCAGCCCCTGGCACCAGAAGTGCAGCTCGTGCTCGCTGAGCCGGTTGTCCTCCTCGTCACGGACCCGGATCAGCTCGCTGACCAGGTCGTCGCCGGGCTCCTTGCGCTTGCTGTCGATCAGGTCGCCCAGGTACTTCCACAGGTTCTGCCGGCACCGCCCCACCTCCTCGGGCGGCAGCTTGGTGACCGACAGGAACCCGTCCACGTAGGTGCGGAAGCGGTCACGGTCCTCGGCGGGCACCCCGAGCAGCTTGCAGATCACCTTGATCGGCAGCGGGAACGCCAGCGCCTCGTTCAGCTCGACGGGGCGCGGCCCGGCGGCCATCTCGTCCAGCAGCTCGTCGGCGATCTGCTGCACATAGGGGCGCAGCGCCTCGATACGGCGGGCCGTGAACGCCTTGGTCACCAGTGAGCGCACCTGCGTGTGCTTGGGCGGGTCCGGGTCGATCTCCGGGTCCATGAACAGGTCGTTGTCCTTGGAGATGCGGGCGCAGTCGGGCCGGGCGATGTTCCGCGACAGCCGCTTGTCGGCGAACAGGGCGCGCACGTCCTTGTAGCGGGTCACCAGGGTCGCCACGTCCCCGCTCGGCAGCGTCACCTCCATCGCGGAGCTGCCGTGCACATGCCGCAGCGCCTCGGGCACCTGCATGGGCGGGGTCCAGGCGAACGGATACCTGGGCGGGGTCTGAGTGCTCACGGATCGTCCCTTCATGAGTCGGGTGGTGCGGGCGGTCACTGGGGCGGGGCGGCGCGGTGCGGCCGGTGCGCCCTCACACGGGCCGGCCGGGGCGCGCCCAGGCGGCTTCGGCGAACGCCCACTCGTGGCGGACACCGGTACGGAAGTGCGCCACGAGTTCCTCGCGCTGGGCCGGAGAAGCGCTCTCGCCGAACTCGTCGGCCAGCGCCCAGAAGGCCCGCACCGCGTACGCGTAGCCCGGGCCCGGGTGGTAGACCTCGATCCACTTCGCGTACCGGGAACCCGGCCGGTGGCGCTCCAGCAGATCGTCGGACACCTGGTGGTTGAACCACACCATCGGCAGCAGCGCCCCCACCCCCGCGGCGAACGAGGCCGCCGCCGACGCCCGGAAGAACGCACAGTGGGCCTGCGTCACCGGATTCGCCTCCCCGGGCGGGTCCGCGAGCGGGGCCACGCCCAGCCCGCCGGCCAGTTCGGCGTACTTCTCCCGCAGCCTGTCGCGGGCCTCCAGCGTGCCGGTGATCGAACGGCCCAGCAGCGCCGTGTGCGCGTCCGCCCCGGCGACGGCCGCCGAGTGGGCCAGCGCCCGCG
Source organism: Streptomyces albus subsp. albus (assembly GCF_000725885.1). GTDB lineage: Bacteria > Actinomycetota > Actinomycetes > Streptomycetales > Streptomycetaceae > Streptomyces > Streptomyces albus. Next base: position 41,235 of record NZ_JODR01000031.1, read on the forward strand.
CGTAGGCGGGCAGCAGATACGCGGTGTCCTGCTCCACGAAGTGGCTCAGCGACTCGCCCGGCAGGGTGCCGTCCCGCAGCCCCGACCAGAACGGGTGCACCGTCACCTTCTCCAGCACCGGTTCGGCAAGCTCCCGCAACGTACGGCTCAGCATCGTCACGCCCCTTCTCGGTTCGGCTCTCACAGCTCCAGCCGCACCCGGTGGTGCCGCAGCCACGCGTCCAGCTGGAGCACCATCTCCACGTTGCGGCGCTCGCCCCACCCGTCCACCGCCACCGGCCGCTCCTCGCGGGCCAGCTCCGCGCACGCGGGCCCGTCCAGCAGGGGCCGCACCGGGCTGGCCGGGTCGGTGACGACCGCGTTGAACCGGTCGCGCAGCACCTGCCCGTAGCGCGGGTCCTGGGTGACGGGGAAGGGGCTCTTGCGGCGCCGGGTCACCGACGCGGGCAGCAGATCGGCCACCGCGGCGCGCAGCACGCTCTTCTCCCGGCCGTCGGCGGTCTTCATCGCCCACGGGATGTTGGTGACGTACTCGACCAGCCGGTGATCGCAGTACGGCACCCGCAGCTCCAGGCCGACGGCCATGCTCAGCCGGTCGTCGCGGGCCAGCAGCAGCGGCAGCCAGCGCGTCAGATGGGCGTGCCCGACCCGCCGCATCACCTGCTCGGTCCCCGCCTCGCCGGGCACCTCGGGCACCTCGGCGACCGTCTCCGCCCAGCGCTGCGCCGAGTAGCCCGGCACGTCGATCTTCCGCAGCAGCCCCGGATCGAGCAGCCCGGTACTCATACCGTGCGGCGCCACCCGCAGCCCCATCGTCACCCAGGGGAAGTTCGCGGTGTCCACCAAGGTCGGGTCGCGGAAGGACTGGTAGCCGCCGAAGAGTTCGTCGGCGACCTCGCCCATCAGCGCGACGGTGGACCGCTGCCGCACCGCCCGCAGCAGCAGGTACAACGACCGGTCCATGTCCGGGATGGGCCGCGGCAGATCCTGGGCGCGCAGCGCCGCCGCGTCCACCACCGGGTCCGCCAGATCGCTGGTGCGCAGCACCACCGGCTCGTGATCGGTGCCCACATGACGGGCGACCTCGGCGGCATAGGGGGCGTCCGGGTCCTCGTGCCAGAAGTCCTTGCGGAACCGTTCGGTGTGCCCCTCGAAGTCCACCGCGAACGTCCGCGGCCGGCCCTCCCCGCAGCGCGCCGCGAACGCGGCCAGCGCACTGGAGTCCACCCCGCCCGACAGCAGGGTGCACAGCGGTACGTCCGACACCAGGTGCGCGGCAACCGACTCCTGGAGCAGCCCCCGCACGGTCTCCACCGTCCGCTCCTGCGTGTCCGGGTGCTCGTGGTGGGGCAGCGACCAGTACCGCGACTGGCGCAGCACCGGCGAGCCCGCGCCCGGCTCGAAGACGGCCGTGCAACCGGCGGGCAGCTCCCGCATGCCCCGGTAGACGGCGTGCCCCGGAGTGGCGATGTAGGCCAGCAGCTCGGCCAGGCCCTCCGCGTCCACCACGCACTCCAGCGACGGGTGCGCCAGCAGCGCCTTCGGCTCCGAGCCGAACAGCAGCCCGTCGGCGGTGTGCGCGAAGTACAGCGGTTTCACACCCAGCCGGTCCCGCGCCAGCAGCAGCCGGCGCCGCGCCGGGTCCCACACCGCGAAGGCGAACATCCCCTCCAGATGCTCGACGCACCGCTCGCCCCACTCCAGATAGGCCCGCAGCACCACCTCGGTGTCCCCCGCGGTACGGAACCGGTGCCCCAGCCCCTCCAGCCGCGACCGCACCCGCCGGTAGTTGTAGACCTCACCGTTGTGCACGAGGACGGCCAGGGTGCGTCCGTCCTCCTCGGCCGCCATCGGCTGCGGTGAGCCCGCCACGTCGAGGACCGCCAGCCTGCGGTGCCCCAGCGCGGCGTCGGCGTCGGCCCACACGCCCTCGTCGTCCGGCCCCCGGTTGGCCAGCGTCGCCGTCATCGTCCGCACGGTGACCGCCTCCTCGCGCAGATCCCGCGCGAAGTCCACCCAGCCCGCTATGCCGCACATGCGACCACCCGCTCGGCCAGCACCCCGGCGACCTCGGCGGGCGACGGCTGCGCCAGCATCTCGTCGCGCAGCGCCCGCGCCGCCTCCCGCCGGCCGGCGCCCTCGGCCGCGTCCAGCAGCCGCGCCGCCTCCTCGCGCAGCCGCTCACCGCTCGCCTCGTCCCGCGTCAGCACCTCACCCGCACCGGCCGCCAGCAGCCGCGCCGCGTGCCCGGCGTGATCGGGAAGCTGGGGGACCAGCAGCAGCGGCAGCCCCGCCCGCAGCGACGTCAGCACGGTCCCCGCACCGCCGTGCGCGACCACCAGATCGGCGCCGTCCACCACGCTGTGCAGCGGCGCGTCCACGACCACCCGCACCCCCTCGGGCAGCTCGCCCAGCAGCGGCAGCTGCGCCGAGGTGACGGCCAGCACCGTCTGAGTGCCCGGCAGCGACGCCACGGCCCGCGCGGCGTGCCCCGCCAGGAAGAGCGCCCCGTCCAGCCGGGCCATGGTGTGCCCCCACGTGACGACGATCCTGCGCCGCCCGCGACGCGGTGGCGGCAGCGGCGGATCGGGCGGCGTCCCCGGCCCGTTGAACGGCACGTACCGCATCGGCAGCCGCTCCTCGCCCGCCTGCGCCGGCACCTGGAAGCCCGGCGGGCACGGATCGACGGTGCAGCTGCCGAACGGGTCGTAGCCCGCCGGGTCCACCCCCACCCGCTCGGCCAGCGGCGCCAGCGCCTTCGGCAGCAGCGGCCGGGCCCGCGCCATCAGATCGGCCCCGTACAGCAGCCGCACGGCCGGTATCCCGGCGGCGGCGGCACCCAGCGGGCCGGCCAGCGCCGTCGGCTCGAACACCACCAGATCGGCCCCGCGGCGGCGGGCCACCTCCGCGACCCCGTCGACCATCGAATCCGCGTGCGCGGTGAACATCCGCAGCGCACGCGGACCCCTGCCCTCCCGCGGCGCCCGCCGGTCGCCCACCGGATCGTCCTGGCTGGGCAGCACATAGCCGCGCACCATGCCGACGCCGTCCACGTCCTTGCCGACGGCCACGCCCGGCAGCCCCGTCCGCCCGATCAGCGGCAACAGCTCCGGCTGGCTCGCGACCAGCACCTCGTGCCCCGCACTGCGGCAGGCCCAGGCCAACGGCACCAGCGCATACAGATGGGAGGGCCAGGCCCAGGTCGTGAACAGTACCCGCATCGCAGCCACAGCCCCTTCGTCGACAACGGTGACGACGCAGACCGTGGCCGAGCCGGCTAGGGCGCCGGTCGCCCCCCGCTCAAGCCCCGACGGCTCCCCGGCGTGGAGCGGGCATGCCGGCTCCCCCGGTGTGGAGCGGCGCGCTGGGTCCCTCGGTGTGGAGCGGCGCGCTGGGTCGCGGGCAGGGCCGAGGACCCCATGTCTGGGCTCGGCCGGGCGCCTTCGGCGGTGGTCAGTCGGGGAGGGCCCCACGTCTGGGCCGGGCCCGGGCGCCTTCGGGGGCGGTCAGTCGGGGAGGGTCCCGCGTCAGGGCCCGGTCGGCGCCTTCGGCGGTGGTCAGTCGGGGAGGGCCCCACGTGTGCCCGCCCGGGCACCTCCGGCGGCGGTCAGCCCGCGTCGCCGGGCCCCCACACATCGGGACCGCCGCCGCGCCACTCGATCGGGGCGCGCTCGTGGAAGTTCACATCCTCGGGGTCGAACCCGGCCCGGCGCAGGAGTTCCAGCAGGTCAGCGCTGCTGTAGGCGCGGCCGAGGATCGCGCCCCGCGCACGCACGCGGCGCCCGCCGTCCTCATCGGGCGGATACACGACGATCGGAGCACCAGCCATGCACCCACTCTGCGCCGGGTGCCCGCGATCGGCACCGCGAGAGGGCCCGACCGAGCGGCCCGTACGCACAGGGGGGCACGTCTTCGCGCCCCGCGCCTCCTGGATCAGCCCTTCCGGGCTGCCCCCGGCGGCCACACCACGGTGACAGCCAGCCCTTCGGTCCGTGCCAGCTGCACCGTGTCGGCGGTGCCGCCGCCCTTCCCGGAGGGCGGCCGGCCGTCCCACACGGCCACCAGCCGGTCGGCACGCCGCAGCAGCTCGGCGTTGGCCGCTTCGTACGCCGCCCGGTTCGCGGTCTCGTGCGGCATCACCACGACCTGGGAAGCCGCCGCGCGGAGCCGGTCGAAGGTCGGCGCGTGCTCCGGTTTCACCTTGGCGTCCCGGTAGTCGCGGGACGGCAGGACGACCACCAGCCGGCCGCCTGCATCGAGGACGGCTTCCGCGAACAGGCTGTCGCTGCCCTTCGCGATGCACGAGACGCCGACCAGCCCGGCGGGCTCGTAATCGGCCAGGACCTTGTCCAGCGCGTCACGGACGAGCGGCACCGTCTCGTCCGTCAGGTCCATGTGTCCTGTCACCGCGAGAGTGGTCATGGATGGCCCTTCATCGGTTCCGCCGTTACGGCATGGTGGCGGAACGCGCCGAGTGTGGTCCTGTAACGCGTCCGGTGCTGCCAACGGCCCCTGGCCGCAGAGGAGTAGAGAGCCGGACGCATCGCCCCACCGAGCCCCGGCGGCGTACCGTTTTGAGTGTCGAATCCAGAACGGAGAGTGACAGTATGCCCGAGAATTGTGACACGCACATCGGGGCGCGCATGCGTGACATCCGCAAGCGCCGCGGCCTGACGCAACGTGAGTTGGCGACGGCTTCCGGGGTCTCTCTCTCGCTCGTCCGGAAGCTGGAACAGGGTGAGGTACGGGACACCCGTATGGAGACCGCCCACCGGCTCGCCCGTTCCCTGCGTGTGGCGACGTCGAGCCTTCTCCGGCGAGAAGAGGTGGTGAAACCTGTTGCCGAGCCGTGGCGTCCGCTTCAGGAGGCCGTCGAGCACCCGCCCGGCCAGCCAGACGAGGAGCCGTCCATCGACGGCGCCCGCTCGTCGCTGCCTGCCCTGCGTTCCGCTTTCTTCAAGAACCACTTGCAGGAGGTCTCGGCCTTGCTCGTGCCGCTTCTGCGCGATGTCGACGTGCTCGGCGACGGCGAGGAAGCGCGCGCTCTGCGCGCACACGCTCTCCAGATCGCGGGGAGCGTGTTGACTCAGGCCAGCCAGTTCGGCGCGGCCGAAACGGCGCTGTCACGTGCGGCCGACGCCGCGCCCGACCGTCTGCGGGCCGCGTCGGTCAGGACGACATGGACATGGCTCCTGGTGCGGCAAGGACGCTTGGCGGAAGCACGGGAGATGGCGACGCGGTGGGCGGACGAAGTCGAACCGCGCATCTCCCGGGCCACGACTGAGGAACTGGCCGCGTGGGGCTGGCTTCTCCTTCAGGTGTCCGCCGCGAGCCTGCGCGACAACCGGGCGGGAGAGGCCCAGGACGCGATGCGCCTGGCCCGTTCGGTGGCGGTGATGACGGGCAAGGAGCTGCCTCGGGGTGACAGTCGGCTGGCGACCTGGGGACCGGTGACCGTGGCGTACAAGAACGCGGAGCGTGGCATCGTCCTCGACCGCCCCGACGAGGTCTTGAAGGTGGCGGACCAGCTGAAAGCGGTCGGACCGGCCGCGAGCACGGAGTTCCACCGGCACCGGATGGACGTCGCGCGAGCGCACGTCATGATGCGTCAGTACGGGGAAGCGGTCGATGTCCTCTCGGAGGTACGGGCGCAGGCCCCGGAATGGCTGGCTGAACAGCGGTCGGCGCGCGATGTCATGGCAGAGGTGGTCCAGCACCGTCGCACGCTGACTCCCGGAATGCGGGAGCTGGCCGATGAGGTGGGCGTGCCGATGTAACTCCTGTTGGTACTTCCGGGTCCCCGCAGGTGAAAGTGCCATGGTGACTGAGATCTCACCTGGCTACGCTCAGTAGCGCTCCGACTACTCTCGACTTTCATAGGGGTGCACTGTGCTCACCGGCCAGAAACCGGACCTCCCGTCGTTCACCGCAGCCGCCCCCGCTCCGGTGGACGCCCCTGACTCGCCCGATGCCCCCGGCAACGGTGCCTGCCTGGTGGGCGAGACCACCGCGCACACCCGGCCACCTGCCCCCGCATGGACCGGCCGCATCGCGTTCCACCGACAGTCGGGCGGAGGCGCCCGGTCATGAGTCGTATGACGATGCGGGTGTCCCGTGATTCGGGGCGTACGTGGTCACGGGAGCGGACCGTGACGGGGGAGGGGGCGCCTCCGGTGTGGGTGCCGTGCCCGCCATGCCGGTGTCCGCGCTGTGGCGAGGGGCGGGACGCGACCGTTCCTGACCCCGCGATCGAGTCCGTGCGGGCGGCGCTGGAACGCGATCTGACGCCCTGTTCCGGGTGCGGGCAGATGCCGCGCCTGGAGGTGACCGCCACGCCGGTGGCCGGGGACCGTCCGCCCCTCATCAGTGTGACTTGCCGTTGCGGCTGCCCGCCCCGGCGGTACCCCTCGAAGGAGACCCAGGATGGCTGAGCGGACGGCTCGCAGTCTCACTCTGGTGCGGCACATGCGGTGGAAGCTGCACATCGTCGGCCACCATGACGCCGCGCAGTCCCGTTTCCTGGCCGGGAGCTGGCGCACCAGCACTGCCGAGGACCGGGCCCACGCGCTGTCCTGCCTCGCGTGGGATGCGAGGGAACGGCCCCTCCCGCACAGCACCCCCGGGCCCGCCCGCACGCTTGCCGGCCGGCTGCGCCGCGCCGCCCGCGACACCGCGACGGCGAAACCCTGTTCACCGCCGATCCGGACGGGAGCGCCGACCCCCTCACGCAGATGCGAGCCGCCGTCCTCCTCGCCCACGCCGCGCTCCGTGACGACTGCTGGGACAGCATGCCCGGCACCGGGGTGCGCGAGAAGTGACCCGCGCGCGCCCAGGAGGGAAACGGATGGTTCCGGCGTGGCCGTCCCGATAATGTCGGGCGATGCCCGAGCTGACGCGACTGGACGCCGGTCACGCCCCGGCGGTGCTGGCCTTCGAGACCGAGAACCGCGACTACTTCGCGGCCTCGGTCCCCGACCGGGGCGACGGCTATTTCGAGCGGTTCGCCGAGCGGTTCGACGCTCTGCTGGCCGAGCAGGAAGCCGGCGTCTGCGCCTTCCACGTGCTCCTCGACGGGGACGGGACGGTACTCGGCAGGTTCAACCTGGTGGACATCGAGGACGGTGCCGCGGAACTCGGCTACCGGGTCGGGCGGCGCGTCGCCGGTCGCGGTGTGGCGACCGCGACCGTCCTGGAGCTGTGCCGGCTGGCGGCGGCCCGGTACGGGCTGCACACGCTGCGCGCGGCCACCGTCCACCGGAACGCCGCGTCGCGCAGAGTGCTGGTCAAGGCCGGGTTCGTCCCGGCCGGCCCGGCCGATCCGGCCCACCTCGGCGGCGAGCCGGGCACTTGGTACGCGCGCGATCTGGTGCACCGGGAGCAGAACGGCCTGAGCTGAGCCCCACCGGGTGACGGGCCTCCCCGCGGTGGCCCGGCGCCGGGCCGAGCCGGCCGGGAGCCGGTCTCGATCCGTCGTCGAGCGCCGGTGGGGACCGTGGTGCGGGTCCCAAGCGGCCCCAGGCGGTTCCGGGGGCGCCCGTGCGGTGCCCCGCCGGGTCCGCGCGGTCCCACGCATTGGAGGCGGGCACCATGGAAGCTGACTCCCGGCCGCTCTTCCGCGTCCTGCTGCGGATGCAGATCCGTCCCGGCAGCCGCGAGGAGTTCGAACGCACCTGGCGGGAGGTGGCCGCGGGCATCGCGCGCGAGCCCGCCAACAGGGGGCAGGCGCTGCTGCGTTCCACGGCGGACGAGAACGAGTTCTTCGTCGTCACCGACTGGGAGGACGAGGCGTCCTTCCGGTCCTTCGAGCGCGGCGCGGCACACGTCGAGAACCGCCGCAGGCTCCAGCCGTACCGTCAGGGTGGCGAGATGGTCCTCACGGAGACGGTGTGCACGGTGCCGCCCGCGCACGAGGCGCAGCCGGCCCCGGCAGCCGGCCCGGCCGCCGAGGAGCGCCCCCCGGCCGAGGGCACCGCAGCCCTCGCCTTCATCGGGCTGGGCAACATGGGGGCCGGTATGGCGCACCGTCTGCTGGCGGCGGGGCACCCCCTCACCGTCCACAACCGCACCGCGGCCAAGGCCGCTCCGCTCGCCGAGGCGGGTGCCATGGTCGCGGCGAGCCCGGCCGAGGCGGCCAAGGGTCACTCCGTGGTGCTGCTGAGCCTCGCCGACGAGGCCGCCGTGGAGGAGGTGCTGTTCGGGCAGGTGGCCGAGGTGCTGGCGCCGGGCGCGGTGGTCGTGGACACCTCCACCGTCTCGCCCGCGTACGCCCGTAAGAGCGCCGCCCGGCTGGCGCGGCTCGGCCTGTGCCGGGTCGAGGCATGCGTCGTCGGCAACCCCTTCCAGGCCAGGAAGGGCGAACTGCGGGTGTTCACCAGCGGCGACGAGGCCGACATCGCCGAGGTGCGCGGACTGCTGGACACCCTGGGCAGTCAGGTCGTCCACCTCGGGGCGCCCGGCACGGCCGCCACCCTCAAGCTCATCTTCAATCTGCTGCTGGGCGCCCAGGTCGCCTCCCTGGCGGAGGCCGTCGCCTACGGGGTGGCCGCGGGGCTCGACCGCGAACGGCTGCTGACCTCCGTGGCGCAGAGCGGGTTCAGCTCCGTCGTGCTGCGGTTCCGCGCCGAACTGATGCGCAAGGGCAGCTACGAGCCCGCGTTCTTCCGTTCGGCGCTCATGGAGAAGGATCTGCGGCTGGCGCTGAGCGACGCGGCGACCGCCGGTGTGCCGCTGCCGGTGCTGGAGGCGGTCCGGGAACGCTTCGCGTACGTCAACTCCGCGGGCGACGGCGACAAGGACGCCTCCGTCCTGCTGGAGCACACGGTGCGCGGCAACGGCGGGGGAGCGGTCCGGTGACCGCGCCGGACCCGATGCTGGAGCGGCTGCGCACCCTGGCCGCCGGGACCCGCGGGAGCGGCGGGGCCGCGGCACCGCGCGACGACGTGGATCACGTGGATCACGTGAATGGCGTCGATGACGTGGACGCGGTGCTCGACCTGGTCTTCGCCTGGTTCCGTGCCTGTTTCCGCCCGTCCCGTGCGGGCGGCCGAAGCGGCGTCTTCCACTACGAGGTCGGCACGCCGCTCGGCGTCCGCCACCGCTACGTCGCCGTGACCGACGGCACCTGCACCATCTCCCGGACCCTCGACGGCACCCCGGACGCCACCATCGGCGTGGCCCTGGACGATCTGGTGGCACTGGCCGTGGGCGCGGCCAAGGGCACCGACGCGTTCGTCAGCGGCCGGCTGAAGATCACGGGCGACGCGTTCTTCGCCATGAACTGGATCGAGTGGTTCGGCTCCCGCTCCCGCGACTCCGCCCGCCCGGGCGGGGAGACGGCCTGACGCCCCGCAAGGAGGATCCCGTGCGCATCGCCGTCACCGGCTCGATCGCCACCGACCATCTGATGACCTTCCCCGGCCGGTTCACCGAACAGCTGCTCGCCGGCAGCCTCGACCGGCTCTCCCTCTCCTTCCTCGTGGACGAACTGGAGGTCAGGCGGGGTGGGGTGGCCGCGAACATCGCCTTCGGCCTCGGCGGGCTGGGACTCCACCCCGTGCTGGTCGGCGCCGTGGGCGGCGACTGGTCCGACTACCAGCTGTGGCTCAAGGAGCACGGGGTCGACACCGACTCCGTCCACGTCAGCACCACCCGCCACACCGCCAGGTTCGTGTGCACCACCGACGCCGACCACAACCAGATCGGCTCCTTCTATCCCGGCGCCATGAGCGAGGCCGGCCGGATCTCGCTGCGCCGGGTCGCCGAACGTACCGGCGGCCTCGACCTGGTGCTGGTCTCCCCGAACGACCTGGAGGCGATGCTGCGGCACACCCGCGAGTGCGCCGCGCTCGGCATCCCGTTCGCCGCGGACGTCTCCCAGCAGCTCGCCGTCCTCGGCCGCGCCGACACCAGGGCCCTGCTGGACCGCCCCGCCTACCTGTTCACCAACGCCTACGAGGCCGTACTCCTCCAGGAACGCACCGGCTGGACGGAACAGCAGATCCTGGGGCGGGTCGGCACCTGGGTCACCACCCGCGGAGCGGACGGCGTGCACCTCGAACAGGCCGGGGTGCGCCCGCTCGACATCGCCGCCGCGCCCCTGCGCCGCGGCGTGACCCCGGAGCCCACCGGCGCCGGGGACGCGTTCCGCGCCGGTTTCCTGGCCGGCCTGGCCTGGGACCTCGGCCACGAACAGGCCGCCCGGCTCGGCAGCGTGCTCGCCGCCACCGCCTTGGAGACCACCGGCACCCAGACCTACACACTGCGCCGCACCCCGCTGCTGGCCCGGCTGCGGGCCGCCTACGGCGACCGGGCGGCCCGCCAGGTGGCTCCCCGCCTGACGGCACTCCGCTGAGGGCGGCTGCCGCGCCGCCGGGTACGGGGTGGCGGTCCAGACCCGTCCGGGGGGCGCGGGCGAGGCCGTGGACGCCGCCCGCGCCCCGCCGGGCCGGCAGGGCCCGCGGCTCAGTAGAAGCGGCGGACGAACACGTCCGACTTGCCGTTGGTGTCGCCCGGCACGATGTCGTCGGCCGTGGAGGAGAAGACCACATCGCGTCCACCGGCGCTGACCGAGTCGGTGCCGGCCGTGGCGGGCCGGTCCGAGACGGTCTCGTCGGTGCCCGTCCGCAGGTCGCGGAGCACGAGGGACGGCCCGCCCGGATCGAGCGGGGCGTACAGCAGGTAGCGCCCGGAGGGATCGATGGCCAGGCCCCGTGCGTTCGGCACCACCTGCTCGGCGCCCGTGCTCTCCTCCTGGACGTGGGTGTCGTCGCCGGAGAGGTAGACGATCTTCTCGCCGTTCCTGCTCAGCTGGACGAGCGTCGCCGCCTTGCCCGCACCCTCGACCGGTCCGGCGGAGGTGTCGTCGGTCCGGTCGTAGACGTAGACGTCCTGCTCCTGGCCGTCCTGGTAGGCGACGAAGCGGCCGTCCCCGCTGATGGACGGCCGGGCCGGGGCGGTGTGGGCGAACTCGGTGACGTACTGGGAGGCGTTGGCCTGCCAGTCCTGTATCTCGATCCGCTGGCGGGTCGGAAGCTGGCCGAAGGTGGCGGTGTGGGCGACGTAGCGGCCGTTCGTGCTCAGCGACGGCTGCCGGCAGCTGAGCCCCGCGCAGCCGATGGTCATCGTGAGACCCGAACTCACCACGGACAGATGGGTCTTCGTGTATTTCTGGAAGTCCGCCCAGAAGCCGACGTACTGGCCGTCACCGCTGATCACCGGGCGCTCGTTCGGGGACTTGTTGGAAGCGTTCATCATCGTGGTCAGGCTCGTCCGCTGGTCGCGGACGAACACCCTGTTGTAGTACGCCGCACCGGCGGACGTGAGGTTGTTCGCGAGCGACCGGAAGGCGATGCGCTGTCCGTCGTCGGTGATGGTGGCACCGGTGGAGTCACCGTCGCCCTGGGTGCCGTCGGACGCGACACTGACCCGCTCGACCCCGGCGCCTCCGCCGCGCGCGGCCCCTGGCTCGGCGGCGGCGGCTGCCGGGAGTGCCATCGTGACCGCGCAGGCGGCGACCGCCGCACTCAGCAAGGAACGCGGGCGTCTCGGGCCGCGACGCCGCTCGGTGTTTCCCCTCATGTTCCCCCCTCGGATCCGGGACCCCGTCCCGCCCCCGGCACTCCGCCGGAGGGCCACGGACAGCCAACCGGGGGCGGCGCTGCGGGGTCAATGCGTCACATGAGGTGCGGTCGGTGCGTCGGATGGCGTACGAGTCCGGCGGCCCGGCGCACGGACTGAGTCCCTCGGGCCGGTCCGACCGGATGTCCGCGCCGCGGCAGGCGGCTGCGCCCTCTCAGGTGTCGCACTCCCACACCGAGCCGCACACCCCGCAGCGGGCCCGCACCGGGCCCCGCACGGGTACGCGCAGCCGTACCCGGCAGGCGGGGCACGGGAAGGACACCCGCAGTGTGCCGCCCGCGCCCTCGAAGGCGTATCCGGCGCCGTGTGCGGCGGCCGTCCCGTGCCGCCGGTCCCTCGCGTAACGCCGCCGGGCCGGCCAGGGTGCGGCGGCCAGCGGCGGCACCCGCTCCTCCCGTTCGGCCCGCGCCCGCCCCCGCTCGTACGCCTCGTACGCCTGCGGGCTGGTGAACAGCACCGCCGGGTCGTCGCCCACCAGGCGGGCCCGTTTGGCCAGGACGTAACCGAACTCCTCGGGGGTGAGGTAGCCCAGCTTCTGCGAGGTGAGGGCGTCCTGCCGGAAGGCGTCGAGCAGCAGCCAGCCGGCGCCCAGGTAGGCGGCGGCGGTGTCGGTGAGCACCTCGTTGGCGTCCGTGCCGGGGAAGGAGAGGCCCAGCCGGTGCAGCCAGATGTGGGTGACCTCGTGGGCGAGCGCGGCACCGATGTCGCGGCGGTGCCGCGCGAAGCGGGTGTTCAGCTCGACGAAGTACTCGGGCCCGGCGGTCAGTTCCACGTTCGCGGCGTGCGTCATCTCGCGGAAGGTGACGATCACCCGTGCCTCGGGCAGCCGCAGGTGCCGCACCAGGGCGCCCGCGACGCGCTGGGTGCCCAGGTGGAGGTCCTCGGTGTCGTCGAAGGCCACATCGGCCGGGGCGACCGCGGCGGCGTAGTGCGGCAGACCGTCGGCGGTCAGCCGCCGGTGCACCGCGGTGAGCGCCTCGTGCACCACCTCCAGGTGCGGGTAGCCCCGCTCCACGGGGTCGCCCGTCGCACCGCCCATTCCGCACCCCCAGCCGCGTGGCCCACGGTCACGATAGCGCCCGCGCCGCGCCGCCGGGAGCCAGCTCCTGCTCCGTCCAGATGGTCTTGCCGCGGTCCCCGTAGCGGCTGCCCCAGCGGTGGGCGAGCTGGGCGACGAGGAAGAGGCCGCGCCCGCCCTCGTCGGTGCTCCGCGCCCGGCGCAGCCGCGGCTGGGTGTTGCTGGGGTCCGACACCTCGCACACCAGCACGTGGTCGCGGATCAGCCGCAGCCCGACCGGGCCGCCCGCGTAGCGGATGGCGTTGGTGACCAGCTCGCTGACGATCAGTTCGGTGGTGAAGGACTCCTCCACCAGCCCCCACGCGGACAGTTGGGCCCCCGCGTCCTCCCGGGCGGCCTGCACGGCGGCCGGGTCGGCAGGGTACTCCCAGAAGGCGATGTCGCTCTCGGGCACCGCGCGGGTGCGGGCCAGCAGCACGGTGACGTCGTCGTCGGGGTGGTCGGTGTCCGGATGGCGCCGCACCAGGTCGGCGCTGATCCGGTCCAGCGGCCGGGGCGGCATCGCGGTACCGGGCCCGGTGGTGGGAGGGCACAGCCGGCCCAGGTCGTCCCGCAGCCGTTCCATCCCCGCCTCACGGTCGTGGCCGAGCAGCCCGTCGGTGTACAGGGCCAGCACACTGCCGGGCGGCAGCCGCACCGTGGTCACCTCGAACGGGTTGTCCCCGACGCCCAGCACCGGCCCCGGCACCAGCTCCGGATAGCTGACGCTGCCGTCCGGCAGCACCACGGCGGGCGGCGGATGCCCCGCACTGGCCATGCTGCACTCGCGGCTCACCGGGTCGTAGACGGCGAACAGACAGGAGGCGCCGACACTGTCCGGCTGGTCGGCCTCCTCCTTCATCCGCTGCATCAGATCGTCGAGGCAGGTCAGCAGCTCCTCCGGCGGCAGGTCCAGATCGGCGAGGGTCTGCACGGCGGTGCGGGCCCGCGCCATGGTGGCGGTCGCGCGCAGCCCGTGGCCGACCACGTCCCCGACGACCAGTGCGAGGCGCAGTGAGGACAGCGGGAACGCGTCGAACCAGTCGCCGCCCACACTGGCGCTGCCGCCGGCCGGCAGATACGAACCGGCGGTCTCCGCGGCCGACGACTCGGTGGCCGCCGGCGGGAGGAGACTGCGCTGGAGAACGAGCGCGGTGCGGTGCTCGCGCGTGTACCGGAACGCGTTGTCCAGTATCTCCGCGGTCCGCTGGCACAGCTCCTGGAGGAACGCGGCGTCCGCGTCCTCGAACGGCGCCGGATTGCGGACCCGGAAGACCTGGACGTAACCGAAGAAGCGCCCGCCGTGGTAGAGCGGGCAGCCGAGCGAGTCCCGCATCCCCTCCGGCAGCATCCGCGCGATCAGCGCGGGATCGTGGCCCAGGACACGGCGGGCCCGCTCCGGCCCCGCCGACAGCACCTCCCCGACCTGGGTGACGGCGTTCTCCGGCCGCTCGGGCACCACCGGCACCGGCTCGCCCACCTGCACCAGGTGCGCCGGCCACTCGCCCTCCGCGGCCTTCGCGGCGACCCGGCGCGGGGCGGACGCCGCATGACCCGGATAGCCCAGCGGAGGGTCCCGGCCCTGGAGCACGTCGTCGGGGAAATCCACACTCGCCAGTTCGCCCAGCGCCGGCACCAGCACCTCGGCCAGGTCCCTGGCGGTGCGCACCACATCCAGCGACGAGCCCAGGGCGAAGGCCCGCTCGTACGCCTGGACGAGGCGGCGCCGGGCGCGCTGCCGCTGCGAGATCTCCCGCGCGGTCACCACCACGCCCCTGGGCTCGCCCAGGGGCCCCTCCATGCGCAGACACGTCAGCGCCAGGCCCGTCTCCGAGCCGGGCGTTCCCACCCCGTACTCGGCGGCCACCAGGGCGGTCCCCTCCTCGGCGACCCGCCGGAAGGCGTCCCCGGACAGCCCTTCGCCCTCCATGCTGGGCAGCGAGGTCAGCCAGTCGTCACCGGCCCCCTCGGGGCGCAGCGCCTCGAACGCCGGGTTGGCCCGGACGGTGCGCATCTCCATGTCGAGCTGCACCGCCGGAATCCGGTCCTGCGCCAGCAGTTCCCGGGCCAGGGACTGGTCGGGACCCCGCCCGGTGCCCGGCCCCGGGACGACGGCCACCACCAGGGTGCCGGGCCCCTCGTCGGCGGCCAGCAGCCGCACGTCGGCCGTCACCGCGTGCCCGTCCCGGTGCCGCAGCCGCACCCGGCGGACCCGCCCCGCGACCGGCTCCACGGCCCCGCGCTCCAGATCGGCGCCGGCGGCCGGCCCCCGGACGGTGGCAGCGCCCGCCGTACCCGCACCCCCGGCCGCGGCATCCTCCCGCGCGACCAGCTCCCGGCCCAGGGTGCCGACGACCTCGTCGGCGCTCCAGCCCAGCAGCCGGCCGGCGGCGCGCGACCACCAGCTGATACGGCCCTCACCGTCCAGGAGCGCGGCGGCGACGCCGTCGAAGCCGGGGGCGGGGCTGTCGTCCAGCGGCTGCTGGGCGGGAGGCTCCACGTCACTCCTCCGTGGTCGGCCTGGTACGGACAGTGGTACGCGGGCCCGCCCCGCGCACACCGGGGACCGTTCGCTCCGTCCCCTCCAGCAGCATGCACCCGCACCGCCGGACGGGCACCTTCGCGGGAAGTCCAACAACCCCGTACGCATGTCCATGGGCAAGCGCGCCCGAGGTCGCAAAAGGTGGGGCGCCGAAGGCGACCTGCACCCGAACGGGAGGGGCGGAACCATGACGAGCGGTGGAACCGGCGCGGGTGTCACCCGCAGGCGTGTGGTGGCGGCCGGTGCGGCGGCGGGCGTGGGCGGCGTCGCCGGCCCCGCCCTCGTGTCCGCGGCCGGGCCCGCCGCCGCGGCCCGGCAGGCGGGCCCGGCCACGCACACGCTGCGCAGCCGCGAACTGGAGGTGACCGTCGACGCGGCCTTCCCCGCATCGTCGGCTACACCCACACCAGGACCGGCAAGCGGCTCCACGCCCAGCAGGAGCCCGTCACCACGCTGCTCGTCGACGGGCAGGAGCACACCCCGAAGGTCACCGCCGGACCGGGCGAGCACCGCATCACCTACACACTCACCCTGGCGAGCGGCACCCGGCTGACCGTCGCGATCGAGGTGGAGGACGACCGGGTGCACTGGCGGGTCACCCGCATCGACGAGGCCCCCGGCGGGCGGATCGGCACCCTCCAGCTGCCCGGACTGGCCTTCCTCACCGTCCGCTCCGACCAGGGGCCCCGGCCCGTGCTGTACGCGGCCCGGGTGGAGCTGGACAAGAACGGCAGCGGCGACACCCTCATCGAGCTGACGTCCGCCACCGGCACCGATCCGCAGCCGGTGGGCTGCGCCTACGCGGTCGTCGCCACGGGCGAGCTGGCGGCGGCGATCGAGACGAACACCTGCTACGACAAGCCCGCCGAGACCAAGGGCGCCTCATGGGACAACGGCCGGCTGTGGCGGCAGACGGCCGACGCCGGCCAGGGAGTGCGCGCCGCCCGGCTGACCTGCGGCCAGTGGACGTACCGGGCGGCCGGCGCCGGACCCGCGCAGACCGAGCCGCTGCCCTGGGCCACCGTCATCCTCACCGGCGACCGCAACGGCGACGGGGTGGCCGACTGGCAGGACGCGGCCATCGCGATGCGCGACATCATGGTCGACCCGCAGGGCGCCGACGAACAGCACCTGCGGGTGGTGCCGCACATCCCCTTCAACTTCGCCAGCCAGGCCACCAACCCCTTCCTGACCACCCTCGACCAGGTCAAGCGCATCCATCTGGCCACCGACGGGCTGCGCCAGTTCACCCTGCTCAAGGGCTACCAGTCCGAGGGCCACGACTCGGCGCACCCCGACTACGCGGGCAACTACAACGAGCGGGCCGGCGGCCTCGCCGACCTCAACACCCTGCTGCGCGCCGGCCGCAGGTGGAACTCCGACTTCGCGGTGCACATCAACGCCACCGAGTCGTACCCGGTCGCCCACGCCTTCTCCGAGGAACTCGTCGACAAGACCGACGAGCAGTGGGACTGGCTCGACCAGTCCTACCGCATCGACCAGCGCCGCGACCTGGTGTCCGGGGACATCGAACGACGCCTCGCCGACCTGCGCCGGGACACCGACAAGGGCCTCACCTCCCTCTACATCGACGTCTTCCGCGAGTCCGGCTGGACCTCCGACCGCCTCCAGCGGGTGCTGCGCGACCAGGGCTGGCGGGTCACCACCGAATGGGGCCACGGCTTCGAGAGGTCCGCGCTGTGGTCACACTGGGCGACCGAGACCGACTACGGCGGCGACGGCTCACGCGGCATCAACTCCCGCCTCATCCGCTTCCTGCGCAACCACCAGAAGGACGTGTTCGCCGACAAGTGGCCCACCCTGCTGGGCGCTCCCCGGATGGGCAACTACGAAGGCTGGCGCGGCAAGACCGACTGGCACGCCTTCTACGAGCTGATCTGGACACACAGCCTGCCCGCCAAGTACCTCCAGGCCAGGCCCCTCCGCACCTGGACCGAGCACGAGATCACCTTCGAGGGCGAGGAGGCCACCTCCGTCACCGACACCGGAGGGCGGCGCCGCATCACCACCGACGGCCGCACCGTCTACGACGACGGCGCCTACCTGCTGCCGTGGGAGCCGCGCAAGGCCACCGACCCGGCGAAGCTCTACCACTTCAACCCGGCGGGCGGGCGCACCACCTGGCGGCTGCCCGCCGGCTGGTCCCGCGCCCGGACCGTGTACGTCCACCCCCTCACCTGGCAGGGCCTCGGCGAGCCGCAGCGGGTGGCCGCCTCGGGCGGGCGGATCACCCTCACCGCGAAGGCGAAGCAGCCGTACGTGGTGCGCCGCACCCCCGCGCCCGCCCGGCCCGACCCGCGCTGGGGCGAGGGCACCCCGCTGGCCGACCCCGGCTTCCACTCCGGCGGGCTCGACGCCTGGCGGGTCGAGGGCGAGGCGCGGGTGGAGCGCAACGCGCTGGGCGACCCCGAACTGGTGCTGGCCCCCGGCGGCGCCGCCGGGGTCTCCCAGCGGCTCGCGCGGCTGAAGCCGGGCGCCTACGCCGCCTCCGTGCAGGTGCAGGTGGGTGACAAGGCGGGCGACCGGCGCCGTGCGGCCCTCACCGTCCGCACCGCCGACGGCGTCACCGCCGAGAACTGGACCGAGACCTCCACCGCCGTCAACCATGTCGCCGCCGACCTCAAGCACGGCACCCGCTTCCAGCGGATGACGACCTGGTTCACGGTGCCCGAGGGCGGCGGCCCCGTCACCCTCGCCCTCACCGCGAAGACCGGTGACGTGCCCGTCCGCTTCGACCACGTACGGGTGGTGCCCGGCACCCGTCCCCCGGTCCTGCCGGGTGCCGGGCCCGACCGGAACGGCACCCTCGCGCACGAGGACTTCGAGCACGTGCCGCAGGGCTGGGGACCCTTCGTCAAGGGCGACGCGGGCGGCGCCACCGATCCGCGCACCCACATCGCCCAGCGGCACGCGCCCTACACGCAGCGCGGCTGGAACGGCAAGGCCGTCGACGACGTGGTCGACGGCGGCCAGTCCCTCAAGTCGCGCGGCGAGAACACCGGTCTGGTGTACCGCACCGTCCCGCACACTGTCCGCTTCCGGCCCGGCAGGACCTACCGGGTCTCCTTCCGGTACGAGAACGAGAAGGAGGGCCAGTACGCGTGGGTCACCGGCGTGGACGAGCCCGGCCCGCGGGAGCTGGACCGCCGGCCCCTGCCCGTCGCCATCGAACCGGCCACCCTCGCCCACGAGTTCACCGCACCGGAGCGGGGCGAGGCGTGGGTGGGGCTGCGCAAGACCGGCGACGACGGCAAGGCCGAGTTCGTCCTGGACACCTTCACCGTGACGGAGGTGACCGACTGACCGGTGACTGACCAGGGTTGACGCCCGTACGCTGCTCACCGGGTCGAGTGAGGGGAGCACGTACGGTGGCCGAGCACCGTTACCAGTCGTGGATGCGGTACTTCACCCCCGGGCCCGTGCACCACCGCCTCGGACTGGTCTGCCTCGGCGTCGGCATGCAGCACGGCGCGCTGCCCCCGGTCGGCCCGCGCACCCTGGACCACCACGTCGCCGTCGTCATCAGCGCCGGCCGCGGCTGGTGCACCCACCCCGACGACACCCGGGGCCGCCGCCACGAGGTGGTGGCCCCGGCCCTGCTGTGGATCACCCCCGGCGTCCCGCACCACTTCGGCGCCGACCCCGTCGAAGGCTGGGACGAGAGCTTCGTCGACTTCACCGGCTCGGCGGTGACCGCCTACACCGAACTGGGCTGCATCGAGCCCGGCCGCCCCCTGGTGCCGCTCACCGACGCCGGACCGGCCCGCGCCGCCATCGCCCGCGTCGCCCGCGCGGCCCGGCCCGGCAACCCGCTGCTGGAGATCGAGGCGGCAGCCGCCGTCCACGAACTCCTCGTCGCCCTGCGCCGGGCCCGCGCCGACACCACCGCGGACGGCGCCCCCGTGCTGGAGGCCCTGGCCCGCGACGCCTTCCTGCCGCTGTCGGTGGCCGAACACGCCGCCCGGCACGGTATGACCGCCGCCGAACTGCGCACCGCCGTACGCCGCAGCGCGGGATGCAGCCCCAAGGACTATCTGCTGGGCATCCGGCTGGGCCGCGCCAAGGAACTGCTGGCCGGCACCGATCTGCCCGTCTCCACCGTGGCCCGGCGCGTCGGCTACGACGACCCGGCCTACTTCTCCCGCCTGTTCACCCGGCGGGTGGGCACGCCGCCCGTCCAGTTCCGGGCCGCCCAGTCCCGCAAGGTCCCCGGCGGCTACACCAGCCGCGTACCCGATCCCGGCCGTCCCCCCAGGGTGCCGCCGGCCCGGTAGCGGCCCGGCGGCACCCCGGCCGGGGTCAGACGGTGGCGGTCACCGGGTCGCGGCGCGCCACGTCCACCAGCGACATATCGGTGATCTTGAGGCTGGGGGAGACCGCGAGCGTCAGCGTGGAGACGCTCATGAACGGGTTGAGGTGCCGCCAGCCCCACTCCTCCAGCGCCGAACGCACCTCCCGCGCACCGGCCGCCACCTCGTCGGCCGCCGCCGGCGA
Source organism: Streptomyces albus subsp. albus (assembly GCF_000725885.1). Classification (GTDB taxonomy): domain Bacteria; phylum Actinomycetota; class Actinomycetes; order Streptomycetales; family Streptomycetaceae; genus Streptomyces; species Streptomyces albus. The sequence goes on from NZ_JODR01000031.1 coordinate 60,986, forward strand.
CATCACCCCGCCCACCGGCAGCGGCAGCCGCGCCGCCGTGGCACCGTCCCCGTGCACCACGGCCACACCGCCGCCGTCCGCCACCACCTGCGCGGTGGCCGCCGCCATCGCGGCGGGGGAGGTGCCGATCGTCAGCAGATTGTGGCTGTCGTGCGCGTACGTGGTGGCCACGGCACCCGGCGCCAGATCGGGGCCGAGCAGCGGCGCGAAGACCGTGCCCTGCCGTCCGTAGCGGTTGTGCACCCGCACCAGGGCCGCGCGGCCCTCCCACCGGACCTCACCCCCGGCCACCGGCAGCACGATCTCGACCGCCTCGGTGTAGGTGTCGCGCGGATTGGTCCGCATCGCGCGGAACGTGTGCTCACCGTCGGGCAGATCGACCAGCCAGCGGAAATCCTCCGGGCCGGGGGAGGCGGCCCGCACGGTGCCGGTGAGCGGCCCGCCGGCCGCCGGCCCGCCGGCGGCGCTCCCCGCGCCGCCCTCCCGGCGGACACCCTCCCCGGACTCCGGTTCCGGCGCGCCGTCGCGGGCCACCACCCGGCCCCCGGCCAGGACCACCGCGGGGTCGAAGTCGCCCAGCGCGCCGCGCAGCAGCACCAGATCCGCCCGCTTGCCCGGCGCGACCACACCCCGGTCGTACAGCCGCAGCCGCTGCGCCGGTGTCCAGGTCATGGCCCGCAGCGCGGCGGCCGGCGGCAGCCCCGCCCGGACGGCGACCCGGCCGATGTGGTCCAGATGCCCGGCCCGCACGATGTGGTCGGCGGCCAGGTCGTCGGTGACCAGGCACAGCGGCGGCAGCTGCGGCAGCGCCAGCAGGGCCTCGACCACCTCGGGCAGCAGACACTTCTCCTGGAGCATCATCAGCATGCCCAGCCGGGCCTTCTCCAGGACGACCTCGGTGCGGTTCTTGGTGTGGTCGGAGTCGATGCCCTGGGCCATGTAGGCGCTCAGCTCCGCGCCGCTCAGATTGGGGCAGTGGCCGTCCAGCAGGGCGCCGTGCTCCCGGGCGACCCCGACGACGCCGCGCATCCGCGGTTCGCCGCCGACCACCGCGCGGTAGTCCATCACCTCGCCGAGCGCGACCACGCCGGGCCAGCGCAGCATCGCCGCGACGTCGTCGGCCCCCAGATCGGCGCCGGAGTGCTCCAGCCCGCGGACCGCCGGAACGCACGAGGGGACGCCCCACAGCTGGGTCTGGGCGGTCCCGCGCCCCTCCTCGATCATCCAGCGCATGGCCTCGGCGCCGGCCACGTTGACGATCTCGTGGGGGTCGGCCAGCACCGTGGTGGTGCCGCGCGCCAGGGTGACGGCCGCGAACGTGCGGGGCGTCAGGAACGAGCTCTCGATGTGCATGTGCGCGTCCACGAACCCGGGTGCCACCAGCAGGCCGGTGGCGTCCAGGTGGGCGCGGGCGGCGGCGCGCGTCCCGGGCGGGACCACCCCGCTGATCGTCTCGCCGCGCACCAGCACGTCGGCGGCGAACTCCTCACCGGTGAAGGCGGAGACGACGGTGCCGCCGCTGATGCGCAGGTCGTGCTCGTCCTCGGGGGTGCCGGCCGTGCCGGGGGTGTCGTTGCGGGTCATCGGATGTGTCCTTTGCGAGTCCTTCGCCGGTGCGGCCGGCGGTCAGGAGACGAGCGTGTAGAAGTAGTAGCCCAGCGGGATCATCACGATCCACAGACCCCACGGGATCTCGCGGAAGCGTCCCGCCGCCGCCTTGATCAGCACGTGCGCCGCGAGGCCGACGGCGATACCGGTGCCGAAGTTGCCGAAGAAGACGGTCGTGGCGACCAGCAGGGCCGCGGGCAGCGCGGTGGTGGGCTCGCTGAAGTCCACCTTGCGCAGCGCACCGAGCATCGTCAGCCCGATGTACATCAGCACCGGCGCGGTGGCCGCCGACGGGATGAGGGTGGCGAACGGGGTGATGAGCAGCAGCGCGGCGAAACCGCCCGCGGCCACCACCGAGGACAGCCCGGTGCGTCCGCCGCTGTCCGCGCCGGCCGAGGACTCCAGATACGCCGTCATGCTGGGCGCGCCCAGCCCGGCGCCGCCGATCACCGCGGCCGAGTCGACGTAGAAGGGGCGCCGCATCCGGGGCAGGTTGCCGTCGGCGTCCAGCAGCTTCGCCCGGCCGGAGACGGCCAGCAGGGTGCCCGTCATGGAGAAGAACTCCGAGACGAAGAAGGCGAAGATGTACGGGAAGTACTCGGGCTTGAGCGCGCCGAGCACATCCACGTGGAAGGCGACCGGGCCGGGGCTGTCGGGGGCACCGAAGAGGTGGTCGGGCAGCTCGGTGACCCCGGCGGGGATACCGGCGACGGTGACCGCCGCCATGGTGATCAGGAAGGCGCCGGGCACCTTGCGGGAGGAGAGCGCGGCCAGCAGCACCAGCCCGCCCAGGGCGAGCAGCGCCGGGGCCTGGGACAGATCGCCCAGGGTGAGGCTGTTGCTCTGCGGCTTGGCCTCCACCAGGCCGCTGTCGCGGAAGCCGAGCAGCGCGATGTAGAGGCCGAGGCCCGCGCTGATCGCGTACTTGAGGTTGAGCGGCATCAGCCGGGTGAGCAGGTCGCGGATGCCGAAGAGGGTCAGCAGCAGGAAGGCGACACCGGACCACAGCACCATGCCGAGTGCCGCGTCCCAGGGCACGTGGTCCTGGCCGACGAGGGTGACCGCCACCAGCGCCACCCCGCCGAGGCCGGGGGCCAGCACGAAGGGCAGGTTGGCGGCCAGTCCCATGGCGAGCGTGGCCAGGACGACGGCGAGGATGACGGCGGTGGTCACCGGGCCGTGCGGCATCCCGGCCTTGGCCAGCTGTCCGGGCACCACGACGGCGGCGTAGGCGGTGGCCACGAACATCGACAGGCCGGCCAGCACCTCGGTGCGGGGCGTACTGCCCCGGGCGCGGACGGCGAACCACCGCTCCAGCAGGGAGTTGCCGGACGGGCTGGGCTGCGGGGGCGGTCCGGCGGTCGCGGTGCCGGTGCCGTCCGGCCGCGTGGTGCCGGGCTGCCCCGGGGGCGGGTTGTCGGTGTGGGGCATCGCTACCTCGGGTGCGCGGGCCGCGGGGGGAGCGGCGGTTCGTACGGGATCGGGGAGCGCGGGCTCCGGACACGGGCGCCGTGCGGGGCGGGACGCCGCGACGGTGGGGGTGCCGCCGGGAGTGGGCGTCCGTGCCGGGCACGGGGTGTGTGGCACGGTCTCTGCAACCGGTCTCTGAAACCGGTTGCAGAGACCGGTTGCAGATAGGATGACACGGACCGGTCCGCGCGGGAAGACCGGCAGAGGGGAGCAGCGTGCCGACGCTCGCGGACGTGGCCAGGGAAGCGGGGGTCTCCAAGGCCACCGCGTCCCGCGCGATGATGCGGCCCGACATGGTCGCCGCGCCCACCCTGGAACGGGTCAGGGAGGCCGCACAGCGCCTGGGCTTCCAGCCCAACCGGGCGGCACGCGCACTGACCACCGGGCGCACCGGACTGCTGGGACTCATCGTGCCCACGCTCGCCAACCCGTTCTTCTCGCCACTGGTCCTCGGCGCCCAGCAGGCGGCCGAGGACACCGACAGCCATCTGCTGCTCGGCGTCTCCGAGTACGACCCCGAACGCGAGGCCGTCCTCGCCGAACGCCTCGGCGAACAAGCCGACGGACTCGTCCTGGTCGCCCCCGTCGGCGACGACCGCACCCTGCGCGCACTGGCCCGCCGCCGCCCCGTCGTCCTCGTCGACCGCCGGGTGGGACGACTGCCCGCCGTCGTCCTGGACACCGCCTCCGGCACCGCCGAACTCGTCCACCACCTCGCCCGGCTGGGCCACCGCGACATCGCCTACCTGTCCGGCCCGCCCGGCTCCTGGGCCGACCGGGAACGCCGCAGCGCCGGGGAGGAGGCCGCCGCCGCGCACGACGGCAGGCTCCATGTGCGGGGCCCGCTGCCGCCCACCTACGACGCCGGGGTGGCCGCCGCCCGCGACCTGCCGCCCGCCGCCACCGCCGTCGTCGCCTACAACAGCTATCTGGCCCTCGGCCTGCTGCACGGCCTGGGCGCCGCCGGACTGCGCGTCCCCGAGGACCTCAGCCTGGCCGCCGCCGACGACCTGACGGCCCTGGGCGCCACCGATCCGCCGGTCACCGCGCTCGACGTCCCGGTGGCCGAGGCGGGCGCCCTGGCCGTCTCGCGGGTGCTCCAGGCCGGCTCCGGCACCCGCCCCGCGGCCACCACCCGGCTGGCCACCCGCCTCCAGCCCCGCGGCTCCACCACCCGCCCGGGCCACCCCGACTGAGCCCGCGCGCGGGCGGGCCGGTGTCGGGGTGCCCGGTGTCGGGGTGCCCGGTCTCGGGCGGCTCGGCGTTGGGCGGCCTGATGTGGGGCCGCACGGCCTCGGGCCACCCGGCCTGCGACTGTCCGGCCTCGGGCCACTCGGCCCCGGGCCACCCGGCCCCCGGTCACGTGGCCCGGGGCCGGTCAGGCCCGCTCCTGCCGGGTCAGGAGCGGCGCCAGCGGGTCGTGCTCGTCCAGGAGTGCGGCGACCTCCGCGGCGGTGGGGCCGGTGGCCGGGCCGCGGCGGGTGACGGCGACCGACGCGGCGACGTTCGCCCCGCGTGCCGCCTCGGAGGGGCGGGCGCCGTGCCCCAGCAGGGCGAGGAACGCGCCGACATGGGCGTCGCCCGCGCCGTTGCTGTCCACCGCTTCCACCGGCCGCCCCGGCACATGCACCGGGGCGGCGCCGGCCTCGGCCAGCCAGCAGCCGTCCGCGTCGCCGCGCACCAGCACCCCGGCGCCGGGACGCAGCCGGTCCACGAGGGCGCGGGCGGCGGCGTCCGCGTCCGCGAGCCCCGTCAGCAGCCGGGCCTCGCGGCGGTTGCAGCTGAGCCAGTCCACGCGGGAGAGCACCCGCGCCAGCCGGTCCGCGTCGATGTCGGCGACCAGCGGGCCGGGGTCCAGGCACAGCACCACGCCCGGGGCCAGGTCCTCGGCGAGCGCGGTGAGCCGTTCACCGGCACCGGCGTGGACGAGCCCGTACCCGGAGAGCTGCACCAGGTCGCCGGGCCGGGGTTCGGCCGCCAGCAGCCGGGCCTCGGCGGCGCTCAGTTCGCCCTCCACGCCGGTGGCGGTCACGAAGGTGCGTTCGCCCTCGGCGTCCACCAGGGCCACGCAGTAGCCGGTGTCCCGGCCGGGGCGGGGCGTGAGCAGCGGGGTGACGCCCTCGGCGGCCAGCGCGGAGCGCACCAGGTCGCCGAACGGGCCGGTGCCGTGCCCGCCGCCGTAGACGGCGGGCAGTCCCATCCGGCGTGCCGCGGCCAGCACGTTGAAGCCGCCGCCGGCGGTCTGCACCGCGTGCGAGGCCAGCACGTCGCCGCCCCTCTCGGGCAGCCGCGGGACGCGCAGCACCATGTCGACGATCACGCTGCCGGCCAGGATCAGCCGCGGTCCGGCCGGCGGCGGTGTTCCGTCCGCGTTCATCGGGCGGCTCCTTCCCCGGTTCCGGCGGCGGGCGCGACGGCCTCGCCGGCCCCGGCTGCTTCCTCGGTGGCGGTCGTACGGGCGGCGGGACCGGCGGCCGTGCCGCCGTCCGCCGTCCGGGCCGCAAGGTCCGCTTCCGCTGCCGCCGCCGCGTCCTCGCGCCGGGTGCGTGCCGCCTCGGCGCTCACGGCCCGGTCCAGCGGGTGCAGCAGGCTGTACCCGACGGCGGCCACCGCGAAGGTCACCACCCAGCCCAGGCCGTTCTCGCCCAGCCAGCTGTGCGAGAAGGGCCCGGAGAACCACACGTCGGTGTCGCTCGTCTTGGCCTCCGTCAGCAGCAGCCCCACGACGATGGCGACGGCCCACGACAGACAGGCCGACCAGGCGAAGCCGCCGTTGTACCAGTAGCGGCCGGACCGGCCCGGCCGCATCAGCGCCTCCGGGTCGTAGGCGCGGCGCCGCAGCATGTCCACCGCGAAGACACCCACCCACGCGGTGATGGGCACCGCCAGCAGGGTCAGGAAGGTGGTGAAGGGGCCGTAGAAGTCCTTGGCGACGAGCATGAAGTAGATGCCGCCCGCGAAGGTGATCACGATGTCGAGGCCGACGGCGACGGTGCGCTTGGCGCGGACGCCGAGGGTGACGAGCGTCAGGCCCGCCGAGTAGACCGACAGGTGGTTGGAGAGCAGCAGCCCGCCGAACGCGGCGATCAGGTACGGCACGGCCATCCAGGAGGGCAGCATCGCCTTGATCGCGGCCACCGGGTCGGAGGCGGCGGCCAGCGAGGTGTCACCGGCAGACAGCAGGGAGCCCAGGGAGATCAGCAGCACCAGCGGGATACCGGCGCCCCAGGCGGAGGCCAGCACCAGCCGGCCACCGGGCACGGAGCGCGGCAGATAGCGGGCGTAGTCGGCGCCCGCGTTGGCCCAGCCGATACCGGTACCCGCCGCGATCACACCGATTCCGGCGATCACGGCGCTCATCGGCGCCGCCGGCGCGTGTGCCACCTTCGCCCAGTCGACCGTGGCGGCCAGGAATGCCATGACCACCAGGTTGAGCAGCCCGAACACATAGGTCGCCCACCGGTTGATCCACATGATGGCGGCGTGCCCGAGCCCGCTGATCAGCAGCGTGCAGGCGATGAACACCAGCAGACACACCAGCGTCAGCACGGTGTTGGCGTGTGCGCCGAAGACGATGGCCAGCAGCGACAGCAGCGCGTAGGCGGCGGTGGTGGTGTTGACCGTCTCCCAGCCCACCCGGCTGATCCACGTCACCAGCGTCGGCCCGGTGTTGCCGCGGCGGCCGAAGACGGCGCGGGAGAGGGTGAGGGCGGGGGCACCGCCCCGCTTCCCCGCGATGCTCAACGCGCCCACCAGCGCGAACGATCCGAAGGCGCCGATGACGGCGACGAGGACCGCCTGCCAGATGTTGAGCCCCCGGAAAGCGACCAGCGTCGCGCCCAGCGGCAGGCCCAGGATCGAGATGTTGGCCGCGAACCAGGTCCAGAACATCTGGTTGGCGGCTCCGTGCCGTTCGGTGTCCGGCACCGGTTCAATGCCGCGGGTCTCCACGGCGCCGACCAGCTCACTCCTCTTCGAGTCAGCCATGGCCCGACCTCCTTGTGAGGCGATGGGCGGGGAGCGGTGCTCCCCGCGGACATGAGGAGCGTGCTCCTCGGGAACATCCGGCCCGAGCGGGCCGGCCCCCCCACAACGGGGTTCAGGCGTCGCCGCCGTCGGGACGCGCACCGGCCGCCACGGGGGCCGCCGGGCAGGTGTCGCGCAGCGCCAGCAGAGCGGCGGCGAGCGGCTCCAGATCCAGGCCGTTGACGGATCGCAGGGTGGCCACGGCATCGGCGGGCAGGCCGCGCAGACCCGCCACCGCACCGGCGACGGCACCTGCTATGGCACCGATCGTGTCGCAGTCCCCGCCCAGGTTGGCGGCCAGCAGACAGCACCGCCACGGGTCGTCACCGGCGAGCGCCAGCACCGCGAAGGCGGCCGGCACCGACTCCTGCGAGGCGACGCTGGTGCCGATGAGCTTGCTGATCGTCTCGACGGTCGCCTCGTCGTCCGGGTCCAGCCCCGCCACGGTGGCCCGCGCCCAGCGGATACGGGCGGCGATGTCGGCGCCCGCCACCCAGTTCCCGCGCCGGGCACCGGCCTCGGCGGCGGCCTCGGCCGCGTCCATCGCCTCGTCGAGCGGTGCTCCGGCGACCGCGCTGCTCACCGCGGCGGCGACCGCCGCCGCACCCGCGATGCCGATGGTGGTGTCGTGGGTGACCTGGCAGGACTCCACCACCCGGTCGACGAAGGCCTCCAGCGGCTGTACGGGGAAGGCCACCCCGACGGGGGTGACGCGCATGGCGGCGCCGTTCGTCGTGCCCGTCCGGCCGGCCTCCTGCGTCGGCACGCCCCGTGCGACGGCGTCCAGCGCCGCCTTCGTGGAGGGCCCCAGCAGGTCCAGGGAGCCCTTGGCCTTCATCCCGGCCTCCCACTCCAGCAGGGCGTGGGCGAACCGTTCGGGGTCGATCCGGCCGCCGCTCCCGGTGAGCAGCCGTCCGACGATGAGGGCCTGGTCGGTGTCGTCCGTGATGCTGCCGGCGGGCAGCCCCGCCGCCACCGGGTTGTCGGGCGGTCCGGCCTCGAAGCCGGTGACGCGGCCGAAGCGGGCCGCGATGACGGACCGCGACATGATCTGGGTGGGCATGCCCAAGGCGTCGCCCAGGGCGAGCCCGTAGAGGGCTCCCGCCGCGCGGTCGGTGCGCGCGTCGTGCGGGTCGTGCGGGTCGTGCATGAGGGGGTGCTCGCGGCTTTCTGTCGAGGTGGGTGGTGCTGCTCAGAGGGCGCCGGGTTCGCCGAAGCTGGTGCGCAGTTCGAAACGTGCCGGGTCCAGCAGGCTGACGACGTGTTCGAGGACGGCGCCGGTGGGGGAGCGCCCGATGCGGGTGACCCGCAGGAAGGACGTCCCCTCCGCCCGCCGCAGCTGTGCCGCGTCCGCGGCGTCCAGCGGTACGGCGGTGGCCCGCTGCTCGCCGGAGGCCACCACCAGTCCGGCGGCGGCCAGGGTGGCGGTCAGCGAACCGTCCACGAGTCCGGTCCGCGGCACGTCGGCCAGCCCCGGGTACAGCGGCACCCGGCTGCGTTCGAGGGAGACCCGGTCGCCGCCGGCGAGGGTGCGCATCCGGTCGACGGCCAGGAAGTGGTCGTCGTCCAGGCCCAGTCGTGAGCTCAGATCCGGTTCGCGCACGGTCTCCAGCCGCAGCACGGTCGTCTCGGGCGTCACGCCCTGTTCGGTCAGCGCCTGTTTCCAGCCGTGCCGGTTGTCCAGGGGAGCGCCGTCGAAGCTGACGAACGAGCCGATGCCGGGGTGGGTGCGCACCAGTCCCTCGTCGGCGAGGGAGCGCAGGGCCGCCCGTACGGTGGACCGGCTCACCGAGAAGCGCTCGGTGAGGGCGTGCTCGCCCGGCAGCCGGGTCCCGTCCGGCAGGGTCCCGCGCCGGATCTCCCGGCTCAGGATGCGGGCCACCCGCTGATGCTTGCGTGCCTGTTCGGACATGTCCGCACCGTAGACGTACCTGTCCGAACCTGTCTGTTCCGTGGGTCACACCAGGACAGCTCAGGACAGCTCGGGACCGCCTGCGCGCACGGGCCACGGGCTCCCGGAACCGGGCGGCGGCCCGCCCGGTCGCCGCCGGTTAAGCTCGGTCGATGAGCAGCAGTGAGATCGAGCAGGCCGACCCGTCCGTCCGGGCGGAACTGGGCGCGTTGCGGGACAGCATCGACAACATCGATGCGGCGGTGGTGCACATGCTCGCGGAGCGCTTCAAGTGCACCCAGCGCGTCGGCCGCCTCAAGGCCGACCACAGCCTGCCCCCGGCCGACCCGGCCCGCGAATCCCGCCAGATCGCCCGCCTGCGCGCCCTGGCCAAGGACGCCAAACTCGACCCCGCCTTCGCCGAGAAGCTGCTCAACTTCATCATCGCCGAGGTCATCCGGCACCACGAGCAGATCGCCGACGGAGTCGAGCCGGGCGGCCACCCCGGGACGGCCGCCGCCTCCCACGACTGACCCGGCAACACCGGACACACGCGAGCGCGCCCGGCCCTCGCCCCTCGCGGGGCAGGGGGCCGGGCGCGCTCGCGGTACGCGGGGTCTCGGCGGGCGGACCACCGAGGCCGGAACGCAGGGGTCGGGGCCGGATCGCCGGGCGGCCTCAGCGGACCGCAGGACCCTCAGCGGGTCAGCGCAGAGTCTCAACGGATCGCAGGACCGACCTCCAGCGGGTCAGTGCAGGTCTCAGCGGGTCCCAGGACCCCCAGCGGGGCAGCGCAGGTCTCAGTGGTTCGCAGGACCCTCAGCGGTCACAGCGGGGCCCTCAGCGGGGCAGCAGGGCCCCCAGCCCGGCCGCAGCGCCCTCAGCCGGTCGCAGCGCCCTCAGCGGTCCTCCTCGCCCAGGCGGTGGACCCGGACCAGATTGGTGGAGCCGGGCACCCCCGGCGGGGAACCGGCCGTGATGATGACCAGGTCACCGCGCTCGCAGCGGCCCAGCTTCAGCAGCATCTCGTCCACCTGGTCCACCATTTCGTCGGTGCTCTGCACCATGGGACCCAGGAACGTCTCCACGCCCCAGGTCAGGTTGAGCTGGGACCGGGTCGCCGGATCGGGCGTGAACGCCAGCACGGGAATGGGGGAGCGGTAGCGCGACAGACGGCGCACCGTGTCCCCGGACTGGGTGAAGGCCACCAGATACTTGGCGCCGAGGAAGTCCCCCATCTCGGCGGCGGCACGGGCCACCGCGCCGCCCTGGGTGCGGGGCTTGCTGCTCTCCGTCAGCGGGGGAAGCCCCTTGGCCAGCATGTCCTCCTCGGCCGCCGCCACGATGCGGCTCATCGTCCGCACCGTCTCGGTCGGGTACTTGCCGACGCTGGTCTCGCCGGAGAGCATCACCGCGTCGGTGCCGTCCATCACCGCGTTGGCCACGTCGGAGGCCTCGGCGCGGGTCGGACGGGAGGCGTCGATCATCGAGTCCAGCATCTGCGTGGCCACGATCACCGGCTTGGCGTTGCGCCGGCACAGGTTGATGGCCCGCTTCTGCACCAGCGGCACCTGCTCCAGCGGCATCTCCACCCCCAGGTCGCCGCGCGCGACCATGATGCCGTCGAACGCGTCGACGATGGCGGCCAGGTTCGCCACCGCCTGCGGCTTCTCCAGCTTCGCGAGGACGGGCAGCCGGCGGCCCTCCTCCTCCATGACGCGGTGCACTTCCTTGATGTCGTGCCCGCTGCGCACGAACGACAGCGCGATCATGTCGGCGCCCATGCGCAGCGCCCAGCGCAGGTCCGCCACGTCCTTCTCGGACAGCGCGGGCACCGAGACCGCGACCCCCGGCAGGTTGAGGCCCTTGTGGTCGGAGACCATGCCGCCCTCGACGACCAGCGTGTGCACCACGGAGCCCTCGACGCGGGTCACCTCCAGCGTGACCCGGCCGTCGTCCACCAGGATGCGCTCGCCGGCCGTGACATCGGCGGCCAGTCCCGCGTAGGTGGTGCCGCAGATCGCGCGGTCGCCCTCGACGTCCTCGACGGTGATGGCGAACTCGTCGCCGCGTTCAAGGAGTACAGGCCCTTCCTTGAACCGGCCCAGCCGGATCTTCGGGCCTTGAAGGTCCGCGAGCACCCCCACGTTCCGCTTCGTCTCCTCCGAGGCGGCGCGCACCCGGTGGTAGCGCTCCTCGTGCTCGGCGTGCGTACCGTGGCTCATGTTGAACCGGGCGACGTCCATTCCGGCCTCGACGAGTGCCTTGATCTGCTCGTACGAGTCGGTGGACGGTCCCAAGGTGCTGACGATCTTTGCTCGGCGCATACCCCGACCTTAAGACTTACCCGCGCGTAAAGAACCGATGCCCGGGAATTGTCCAACGGGCCTTTACCGAAAGGACATTCAAGCTCGAGGACAACTAATAAAGTGGGCGATCACTCGCTCTGATGAGCGCGCATTCCGGCACCTCGTCTCACGCAGCGAGACACCCAGACCATCCACCCCCGGCCCTCACCCGGCCCCCCGGGGGCGGCCCGACAGCTCGGGGCCGCCCCGGCGAACGGGACGGCCCCGAACGTACGGGCGGGAGTACTCAGTCCAGCCGCGGCGGGCTCATCACGAAACGCGCGTTCACCTGGGCCCGCACCGTCTGACGCTGCGGCTCCAGATCCAGCTCAGGGGGCGGACCCGGCACCCCGCCCCCGTACCCCCGCATCACCCCGCCCGGCGCCGCCGGGAGAAGCGGCGGCGCCCCGTCCTCCGCGCCCAGGTCCGCCAGCTCCACCAGCGCCACCAGCCGCGCGCCCACCGCCTCCGCGTACTCCCGCGCCCGGGTGACCGCCTCCCGCACCGCCTGCTGCCGCGCCGCACGGTGCGCGGCCGAACCCGGCCGCAGCGACCACAGCGGGCCGCCCACCTCCGTCAACTCCAGCTCCGCCAGCCGCGACGTCAACTCACCCAGCACCGTGAAGTCGCCCACGGTGATGTCCAGCCGCACCCGCCCGTGATACGTGTGCACCCGCTCCCGGCGCCCGTGCTGCGTCAGCTCCGGCCGCACACTCAGCGTGCCCGTCGCCAGCTTCTCCACCGCCTCGCCGTACCCGCGCACCAACTCCAGCGCGTGGGCGTTGCGCCGCGTCAGATCCTCCAGCGCGGAGCGCCGGTCGGTGCCCCGCGCCGAGACGATCGCCCAGATGTGGGCCGTCTCCGGGTCGAACTGGAGCACCGACTCCCCCCGGACCGCCACCCGCGGCGCCTCCGGCGTACCGTACGGAAGCGGCTGCGGGCCGGAGTCCGGCCCGAGGCCGGAACCAGATATCTGCGTCATACGCCCACTGTGGCAGACCGCTGTGACACCGCCCCGGACGAGCCGCCCGCGCGCAGACCGAACCGCGTGAACGCCGTACGCCGCGGCAGCGGATAACACTCCCCGCCGCCCAGCGCGTTCAGGATCACCGCACTGCGGTACGCCGCCAGCCCCAGATCCGGGGCGCCCACCCCGTGCGTGTGCCGCTCCGCGTTCTGCACGAACACCGCACCCGTCACCGGGCCCTCCAGCGCCAGCCGGTAGCACTCGTCCACCACCGGCCGCCCCGCACCGTCCCGCCGCAGCAACGGGTCCAGCGCCGCCAGCAGCCCGTCCGCCGGCCGCTCCGCGTACCCCGTCGCCAGCACCACCGCGTCGGTCGTCAGACACTCCCGCTCACCCTGCTCGGCGTGCTCCAGATGCAGCTCCAGCCGCCCCGCACCCAGCCGGCCTGCCGTCCGCACCCGCACCCCCGGAGTGAGCACCACCTGCGGCCAGTCGCCGTCCAGCGCCGCCGCCCTGCGGTACAGCTCCTCGTGCACCGCCGCCAGCGTCCCCACGTCCACCGCCTTGTGCAACTGCCACTGGCGCGGCAGCAACTCGTCACGCACCCGCTCCGGCAGGCCGTGGAAATAGCGGGTGTAATCCGGAGTGAAATGCTCCAGCCCCAGCTTGCTGTACTCCATCGGCGCGAACGCCGCACTCCGCGTCAGCCAGTGCAACCGCTCCCGGCCCGGCGGACGCCGCCGCAGCAGATCCAGGAACACCTCGGCCCCCGACTGCCCCGACCCCACCACCGTCACATGACCGGCCGCCGCCAGCTCCTCCCGGTGCTCCAGATACTCCGCCGAGTGGTACACCGGCACCGACGGCGCCTGCGCCAGCGGACGCAACGGCTCGGGCACATACGGCTCCGTACCGATGCCCAGCACCACATTGCGCGCATAGCTGCGGCCCAGCGCCACCGCCTCACCGCCCGCGCCCAACTGCGTGAAATCGACCTCGAACAGCTCCCGTTCGGCGCTCCAGCGCACCGCGTCCACCTGATGCCCGAAACGCAGCCCCCGCAGCCCCTCGCACACCCACCGGCAGTACGCGTCGTACTCCGCCCGGTCGATGTGGAACCGCTCGGCGAAATAGAACGGGAACAGCCGCTCCCGCTCCCGCAGATACCGCAGGAACGACCACGGACTGGCCGGATCCGCCAGCGTCACCAGATCCGCCAGGAACGGCACCTGGAGCGTCGCCCCCTCGATCAGCAGCCCCGGATGCCAGCGGAAGGCGGGCCGCCGCTCGTAGAACTCCGCCCGCAGCCCGGACACCCCGTCGGCCAGCGCCGCCAGCGACAGATTGAACGGGCCGATCCCGACCCCCACCACATCCAGCGGCTCAGCCGCGTTCCCGACGGCCCTCACGCGCCCGTCCCCTCCTCCATGGCTTCCTCCACCAGCTTCACCACCGCCGCCAGATCACTCGGCCGCACCAGCGGATTGAGCAGCGTCACCTTCCACCACAGCCGGCCCGCCAGCGACGCCCGGCCCAGCACCGCCTGCCCCCGCTCCAGCAGCCGCCTGCGCACCCCCGCCACCAGCGCGTCGTCCCCCACCGCCGGACGGAAGACCACCGTGGAGATCTCCGGCTCCCCGTACAGCACGAACCGGCCCTCACCCCGTACCAGTTCCGCCAGCTCACCCGCCGCCGCACACGTACGCTCCACCAGCCGCGCCATACCGCTGCGCCCCAGCGCACGCAGCGTCACCGCCACCTTCAGCACATCCGGCCGCCGCGTCGTACGCAGCGAACGCCACAGCAGATCGGGCAGCCCCGCCTCCGTGTCGTCGTCCGCGTTCAGATAGTCCGCACAGTGCCCCAACGGCCGCAGCACCCCCGCGTCGGGCACCGCCAGGAAACCCGCCGCCACCGGCTGCCAGCCCAGCTTGTGCAGATCGAACGTCACACTGTCCGCACACTCCAGCCCCGCCAGCCGGCCCCGCAGCCGCTCACTGAAGACCAACGGCCCGCCGTACGCCGCATCCACATGCAGCAGCGCCCCGTACCGCCGCGCCACCGCCCCGATACCGGGCAGCGGATCGATCGCCCCCGCATCCGTCGTCCCCGCCGTCGCCACCACCAGCGCCGGCGCCCCCGCCACACCCCGCAGCGCCACCTCAAGCGCCGCCGGCTCCAGCACCCCGCGCGGCGCCGGCACCACCAGCGGCGGCTCCAGCCCCAGCAGCCACGCAGCCCGGTGCACACTGTGATGCGCGTTCGCCCCGCACACCACCCGCACCCCGCGCACACCCCCCGCACCACCGCGCCCGGAAAACCGCTCACGGAAACGCTCCCGCGCCAGCAGCAGCGCCAACTGGTTCGCCTCCGTACCACCCGTCGTCACCAGCGCGTCCGCATCCGAAGCCCGCCCCGCACCGAACACCAGCCGCGCCAACGAACGGCACACCAGCGCCTCCACCTCCGAAGCCGCCGGCGCCTGATCCCACGAATCCAGCGACGGATTCAGCGCACTGGCCGCCACATCCGCCGCAGCCGCCACCGCCAGCGGCGGACAGTGCAGATGCGCCGCACACAGCGGATCAGCCGGATCGGCCGCCCCCTGGGCAACCACCCCCACCAGCGCGTCCAACGCCGCAGCCGCACCCGCGCCCACCTCCGGCAGCACCGGCCCCGCCACCGCCCGCACCCGGCCGGCCACCGCCTCGGGGCCACCCCGCGGCAGCGGCCCGCCACGCTCCACCGCGCCCCGCTCCAACGCCGCCACCACCGTCTCCAGCAGCGGGCGGAGCGCGGCCGGCCCGGCGGCACCACCGGCCAGCAGACCGGCATCCGCATCGCAGTCCGCAGCCCGAAGGCCGCCATCGAGGGCAAAGACAGACATGGGGGCTCTTTCTCGCACGACGTACAGGCCGCGGCCCGGCATCGAACCCGACGGCGGCCACGGTTGGTTAGGCGGGCCTAACCTACGTGCCGTCCGCAACCGCACCCGGCGATCTCCGCACTACTTCGCCCGAACGTGGTAGCCACCTGCGCCCCACCCCCGCACAGCTGGTACAAGCCCCCACCCCGCCCCCCCGGCACACCCGGTACGCGCCCGCACCC
>NZ_JODR01000032.1 GCF_000725885.1 Streptomyces albus subsp. albus
GGACCTGTCCGATTCGTTCCATGGTGGCGTGGATTTGGTCGACGCACCGCTCCGCGGCTTCCCGCTCGCCCGGCAGGTCGAAGGGCCGGGCCTCAGTCAGGACGGGGGCGCCGTACTGGACGACGTCGATCTCAGGCATCTGCCGGCTGAGCGCACCCGCCCCAACTCCCCACCGTCGGCAGTCTCCCCCGGGATTCTCCTGCATTCTCAGTCGACCCGAACTCGCCCCGTCCGGGTTGGAGTGTCCGAAGGGCCGGACACTGCGGGCAGGGCCTCCCCAGCCCGAAGCATGGCCGTCTACCAGCCCCAACCGATGTGGTGTTGACCGCTGGGCGCCGTCCTGGGAACGGCATACACGCGTGCGCGCGGCCGGTACGAGGCAGCGGAGAACAAGGAGGAGCATCGCGAAGACCCCGGTCCTGCGTACGCTGCAATGCTGGTGGCGCTGGTCAATGGTGCGAGCACCAGATCTACCTGCACCGACCCCGGCCCAGTCAGCAACTGCCCGGTTTGCGCGCGCTTCGACGGGCCCGTGCCAACACAGCCCGGGACCGACGGGAAGCGACGGGCCGAGGAGGAATGGCTGTACGAACGCCGGATCCATCACGTCGCTCACCACCTCGCCCCCAAGATCGTAACGATGCCGCCGGAACGTTCCACCCTTCCCAACCGACCCTCCACCGACCAACTCTCCCCCACCGGATGACCAGCGCACGCCACACCCACAGGCAAGAGCCCTGCCCTCAACCAGGCGCGGGGAGCACGTGAGTAAAAGCCCCCCACACACACCGTCCTGCAGACCCCGCCACCGGCATCCCAGACCGAACGCAGACGGGACCAGGCAGAGCGGGACCGGCCCCAGCCTCGCCCCCGGCACCGCCACGCCCCGCTCATCCTCGACGACGGCGATGCCATCGCCACCGCCGCCACCCTGCGCACCGCCGCCGACCACCTCACCACCATGGAGGAAACCTCGCTGCGGGCCCTCGCCGGCTCGGAAATGAACCTTCACTCGTGCTTCCCGTTCGTGGGTCTGGCCGACGTGTCGTTCTGGAAGGCTTCGATCTTCGCCCAGAGCGCGTTGCCCAGATCTCGGACCACAGGGGTGTATTCGATCCCGCATTCCCGGGCGGCTTCCCGGGTCCGGGCTTCCTTCTCCGCCTGGGTGAGCGTGGCGGGAGCCCTGTCGAGGACGTCGTCGATGAGCAGGCCGGTGACCACGTCAGCGGCCGGGCCCTGCCCCTGGGCCATTTCCCGAAGGAGCTGACGCTTGAGCTGGCCGTCGCGCGCCTGTCTCCCGGCGGCCTGCCGGACATAGGCCACGAGAGGAACGTCGAGCTCGGCCGCGTGCTCGCTGATCAGGGCATACTCTTCCGGCGAGAAGGCCACCAGGACCTCCAGGCCCGAGGGCTCTGTGTCGGTCATGGCACCCATGATGGCCTTCGCTTCTGACAATCCCGCAGCATCGGTCGCACAGCCAGTGACATCACGACCGAACCTCACACCCACCGGCTGGAGTAGGCGGCCAGCGTGCTGTACGGCTGCGGCTACACGCCGACACTGGCGATGGCGGACGGGCTGTACGGCTACTGACCGGAGGCGTCCTTCGACCGGATCGTGGCCGCCTGCTCCTTCCGCGCCGTCCCGCCCGCCCTGATCGCCCAGGCCCGGCCCGGCGGGAAGATCCTGCTCACCCGGGGTGGCTCTATGGATACGGCCGCGTCCTGCTCACCGTGAACGGCGACGGCACCGGCCCGCCGCCACCCTCGTCCCCACCGATGGCCGGTGGGAGGTGCGCGAGGGCGGCCCGGTGCGGCTGTGGGAGCGGATCGAGCGCGTGCTGTCCGCATACGACGACGCAGGCCGGCCCGGGCCTCAGACGTTCACCATGCACGTCTAACGACGGCGGCCAGCACCTGCGCCACCCCCACCTGCCCGTCCTGCCCCTTCCCCGGCCCTGACCAGCAGCGGGCCCGCAAGACACCAGGCGCCAGGGCGGGGAGCGTGACGGTTCCCCTCGCCCTGGCACCTGGCCATGGTCACCGCACCCACTCGTACTCGTCGTCCGCGTCCCATCCGGCGTCGCGGTCACCATCGGGCAGATCGCCTGTCTCGTCCTCGGTGAGGACGTGGCGCACATCGTCCATGGACATCATGATGCCGACTGGTCCCCGGGCGGTTCAGGCGGCCTGACCGAAGCCGGCCGCCGCCGGGCCGCCAGGGGCCGGCTCGCGCAGCGGGGTCAAGCCCACAGCACCTGGCGCAGTACAGCGTCGTGCTCTTGGAAGACCACCCGTCCGCCTGCCCTCAAGGCATCCCGCACGGTGGCCTCTCCTGCTTCAAGAGCTGGCGCGAGAGGGACTGATGACGGCTCAGGGCCCGCCTCCTGCACCGTCGATGCGTCCATCGCGATCAACTCGGCTCCGTACGTGCGTGCTACGTACTCAGCAATCCGCAGACCACTGCCATCCAGATCACCGCTGTATCTCAGGTGGATCCCCTGGTCGACCGCGAGCTGCAGGAGGGTGTGGTCGACGCTGCTGAGCTGCCCGCTGGTACATGCCAGCGGGCTGGGGCTGTCGCAGGCCATGGCTGCTTCGAGGACCGAGGGGTTCTCGACTACGGTGAGGACCTGGGGCGCGAGCGTCGGCGGGGTGTGGGTCAGGTCGAGCAGGGTAAGGGCTACGGGCGTGGCCGCCTCTCGTAGCCGCCGGTCCACTGGCCCGTCGCCCACTGCCTGTACCTGGTACAGCAGCACGGTGGCCGACAGCCGGTCGGCGATCACTCCGTAGTCGGCGAGCAGCGCCCGGACCAGGTCGGGGCGGTTCGGCTCGGGGCGCCCTGCCAGTTCGGCGACTGCTGCGACCAGTCGGGCGCCGGCGGTGGTGTCCAGGTCGAAGTAGTGCGGGTCGCCCGCGCAGTCGTGTGAGAGCTTCGCCAGAGAGACCGCGGGCGTGTGCGGCAGCTGCGAGGTGGCGGCGGCCAGGGCGTCGATGAGGCGGCGTATTGAGGTCGCGTCGTCGTCCGTGACGCCGGCCGTGCGCATCCGCGCCACCAGAGTGGGTAGGTGCGGCAGGGCTCCGCTTGCGTAGTCCCACAGTTCCTGGCGCAGCGTTGCGGCCGTGCGCCGGTCTGCTGCTCGGTCCTGCACTGTGCGGCCGATGGCGCGTTCCACCAGCGGTTGCAGGTGCGCGGCGGTCAGGCCGAGGACCGTCAGTAGTTCGCGGAGCGGTACGCGGACGCCGGTGGGGCCGACGGCGACGGCGGAGCGGACGCTGCGGCGGCGGGCGGTGGTGTCCAGCCAGGCGCGCAGGGTAGCGATTCCCGCTGGGTTCAACTCGGGCACCCGGACTGCGGCAATGGACTCGGGGGTCTGGCCGGAACACAGTCGGTCGTGGATGGCCGTCCACAGGGGGGCCAGGTCGGGATCGTCGGCAATCAGGTTGAGGTCGGCGCTCACATGGGCTCCTCGCGGTGGGCGGGGTCCAGGGCCAGGTCGAGGGTGAGGGGCTGTGGTTCGCCGTGGCCTTGCCACAGCCAGGGCACGGTGACCCGGTGTCGTCCGGCGGTGACTACTTGATGGACCATGACCTTTCCGGCTTCCTGCTTGATCATGGGGGTCATGAAGGGGGCGGTGGCGAGCACGTCGAAGTCCCAGGAGCGCAGGAGTGCGAGGACTTGGCGCAGGTTGGGTTCGTCGAATGCTGCGTCGATCTCATCGACGGACAGCAGCCGGGGTCCGTGGAAGCCTTCGCCGGAGTACATCGACCATGCTGCGGCCAGCAGCGGGAGCATGGTGGCCAGTCGCCGCTCTCCGGTGGACAGTGCTTCCAGCGGGTTGGAGCGGGCGGTTACCTTGCGGAATTTTTCCGTGCTGCCGTCGCCGAATGAGGCGTGGGTCAGGGAGATTTCCCAGTCGTGCCAGGCGCGGTAGTCGAAGGTGTGGGCGACGCGGTCGGCCCAGGGCTCGCCGGCTTTTTCGTCCATTCGCTGACGCAGCACGGCGTACATCTGCTCGAAGACCGCGTCGGAGGGCGGCTGGGAGATGAGCTCCACCATGCGCTGGGCGTCCTCGTCTTCGCGCACCGTCCATTCGACCTGGACGCCGACGCCTGCGACGCCGGTGCGGACTTCGCTGAGGGTGGAGCGGATCTTGCGGACCAGTTCCTGGGCCGCCTCACGGCGCAGGCGCACATCGCTGCGCAGCCGGGTGAATAGGCTGGTCTTCAGGGTCTGTTTGATGTCTGCGCGCAGGTCGTCCTCGAGCTGGCCGGCGGTGGCCTCAAGGGCCTGGACCGCGGTGTGGAGGTCTTCTCCGCGCGCGGCGCCTGGATCGGCGACGACGGCGCGGCGCCAGTCGGTGTTCTCGATACTGATCAAGGTGACCTGGCGGTCGAAGCGGACCAGCGCGGTGTTCGCTGTGCGGGCGCTGGTCTCCAGTACGGCCAGGGCGCGGTCGCGGTTCTGGGTGAGGGTGGCGAGGCGGTCAGCGGAGGCGGGGCGGTCGGCGAGCAGACGGCGGGCCCAGGCCAGGCCGGCAGTGAGGTGAGCGGGCCGCCCTGTGTCGTCGGTGGGCAGGTCCTCGGGCACGGTGGCGAGGTTTTCCTCGGCGAGCCGACTGAGCTGGCGCAGGCAGGCGTCGCGGCGGCTCTCGGCCGCCTGACGGTAGGGGGCGATGCTCTCGAGGGTCGCCTGGGCGGTGGCGGCCTGCACGGCGGCGTTGTTGCGCTGTTGCAGGAGTTGCTCGGCCTGGGTGCGGGTGTGGTTCAGCATGGTGGCGGTGTTCGCGCGGTGCTGACGCAGCCGCTCGTACTCGGCGCCGTGCAGGGCTCGGATCTCGGCGACGGCGGCGGCTTCTCGCTGGGCGTCCCGGCGAGCGGCATCCGCCTGCTGGTGGGCGCGTTCGCAGCGGCTCGTCCAGTCCTTGGCTGCATGGGCGTCGCGGCTGGCTCGCTGGAGCAGGTCGGTGGCGCGCAGCGCGGCGTGTTTCCAGGCCTCGGTCTGTGAGGCGAGTTGTTCGGTTGCGCGGTGGTGGCGGTCGAGGGCGGCCGGCTCGGTGGGCAGGAGTGTTCCGTCGGGCAAGGTGGCCCGTCGGTTGAGTGTACGCAGGGCGCCTTTGACCGTCTCGCCGGCCGTGCGGTGCCGTTCGGCGGCAGCCAATGCCGTGCTGCGGGCGCGGGTGAGGGCGTCGTCTGCGTCGTCCTCGGCCTCCTGGGCGGTGCGGGCTGCGGCGAGGGCGGCGTGGGGGAAGGCGGCTTGTTCGGCATCCGCCTGTTGTTGCGCGTCGGCGGCCGCGGCCCGGGCGGCCTCGCTGCGCTGTGCGTCCTGCTGCCGCTGGTCGAGTGCCTGGTGTGCTTGGTCGGCCTGGGTGCCGGTGTCGGTGGCGGCCTGCTCGGCGTGGCGCAGTTCCTGTTCGGCAGCGGCCAGGCGTGCGGCGCGGGCGACGGCGGCGGTCTCCAACTGGGCGAGGGCCTGCTGGCGCGAGTGTCCGGCGTCTGCGATACGGCTGTCGGTCTGTCGTTGGACGGTTTCGGTGTCGCGGCGCAGCCGGGCCACGTTCTGCGTTGCGGTCAGCAGCGCTGCCGCGTTGGGGAAGGCGTCGCGTTCGTCGTCGGCGGCCTGGATGTCCTGGCGGCGGCGGCGGACCTCCTCTCGCGCGGCGGCCAGGCGCTGCGCGGCGGCGGCCAAGTCGCTTTCGATGGCTGCGACGCGCTCCAGGCGGGCGCGTTCGCGGGCGGTGCGGCCGATGTACGCGGCCCGGTAGCCGTCGGGGGCAGCGGCGGTGAGCACGCCGGATGCCAGCCGGCCGGTGGCCAGGTCACTGCCGGGGGCATCGACGGGAATGGCGTGCAGGAGCCGCCGGATACGGTCGGGGTCGATGGCCGGGTCTGGTTCGAGGCGGAGCAGGTCGGCCAGAGTGGTGCCGGCGGCGGGGTGGAGGGTGGGGGTGAGGGTGAGGTCGCCGGCCACCGCGTGGCCGTCGGGGGTGACCAGGGCGTCGAGGATGCCGGCGACCAGGAGGGCGCCTTCGAGGCGGCTGGCTTCGATGTCGGTCAGGTGGGGGGCGAAGTCGACCAGCGCCCACAGGGGGATGCCGTCGCCTTCCTGCCGGGTCCGCCACGGCGGGGCGGGCGGGGTGGCGGCTGCCTGGCGGCTTGCGGCCAGCTTGGCTTCGATGGCGGCGACATCGGCGGCGGCCAGGTCGGCCTGGTGCTCGGCGGCCTCAGCGTGGTGGTGCAGGCGCGGAGCGGTGGCCGCGTGTGCGCGCTGTGCCATCAGTTCGATGTCGGCCGGGCGGAAGGTGCCCAGCCAGGTCTCGGTGTCGTCCGCGGGGCAGTCCGGTGCGAGGGCGTCGGGTACCTGGATGGCCTCGGCGGACAGATGGACGAGGTCGGCGCGCCAGCGGTGTACGTCCCCCAGCCAGGTGCGGGCGGTTCGGGCGGCGGCGTCCACACCGGCGTTCCATCGCTGCTGGGCGGCGGCAAGGTCGGCGCGCGCGGCGTCGGTGGCCTGCTGGTAGGCGGCGTGGGCTTGGTCTCGTTGCCGTTCGGCTTCCTCGGTCTCGGCGCGGGCGGTCTCCTGCGCGTCGCGGTAGGCGGCCATGGCTTCGGCGGCTGCGGCCTGCGCGGCCTGGTGCACGGCGCGGGCTCGCTCAGCGGTGGCGGCGGCCTCGGCGGCCAGGGCGGCGTCGGTGGCGGCGGTCTGCTGGTGGCGGGGCAGGTCGATGCGGGCGCGGGCCGCTGCGGCAGCAGAGGCGAGCCAGGTAGTCAACTGCCCAAGGTCCACGCGGCGCTCGTCGTCAGGGCAGGTGGTGAGTTCGCTGGGGGCGGGTTCCAGCTGCCGGGTGGCGGCCGACCACTCGGTGGTGCGGGAGGCGAGTTCGTGCTCGGTGTGTTGCCGGTGGGCGGTGGCTTCAGCGGCGAGCCGGCGGTGGGTGTCCTCGCCATCTTCGGCGGCGCGCAGCTCTTCGGCAGCTGTGTATTCGGCTTCCTGGGCCAGCTGGTGGCGGCGCAGCGCGTCATCTACCGCCCGTATCTGGCTGGTGCGTGCTTCGGCCCAGGCCCCAGGGGTTGCGCACAGGGCGTCGATATCGATGGCCGTGTTGCTGCCGATGTCGGCCGACGTCAGCTGCCCAGTGGCGGCCAACAGGCGTTCGATGGCGGCTTCAGCACCCAGCGTCGAGGCGGTGTGGCGCAGTTCATCCGCCAGGCGGAGCAGATGGTGCTGGCTGGTACGGGCCAGATCCGCCGAGCTGTCGGCCTGCTCGGTGGCCGCAGAAGCGTCGGTGGTGGCCTGCTCGGCTCGTTCGGCGGCCTCCTCGGCGGCTGTGGCCAGTTCGGCGGCCCGGATTTCCCGGAGCGGCAGATCGGCCCCGGCGTGGCCGCGCAGCTCGCTGTCGGCTGCCTCGAGGCGGCCTTCGAGTTCGGAGATCCGGCTGAGGGTGGCTGTGTGCTCGGTGTCGGCTGCCGCCTCGGCGGCCTGGGCTGCCTGGAGCTGGGAGGTCGCCTCCCGTGTCCGCCGGGTCTGGTCGTCGACCTCGGTGTTGGCAGCGGTCAGCGCCGCGGCCTGGGTTTGCGCGACGGTGGTGAGGTAGCGGCGGTAGGCCCGGTCGGTGCTCTGCAGCAGCTTGGCCTCGTCGCGGGTGCGCTGCAGCTGCGTCTCCAGTTCGGCGATGCGCTCCATCGCCTCCGCAATCAGGGTGAGGCTGTCGGTGTCGAGGGCGGGCAGCGCATCGGTGAGCACCTGGCGCATACGCGTGGGCGAGATGGCCTCGGCGGTGCGCAGACTGCGCAGGCTGCGCAGGACGGCGATGAGCGCATCGAACTGGACTTCGTCGAGCGGGGCGAACAGGCGGGTGCGGATGGTTGACCGGTAGTCCCGCTCGTCCTCGACGACGGGTAGGTGGGCCAGCGCCTTGGTGCGCAGGCTGGGTGAGGCGGTGAACAGTTCCCCGTCACAGGCGGCCAGTTGCTCGGCCAGGTCCTCGATCCGGACGGGCTCGCGGTCGCGTTGCAGCAGCAGGTCGGTCCCGATGCGTGCGGGGGCGAGGAAGAACGCGCGGTGCAAGTGGCCGCCGGTTGCCCGCAGCCACAGTCCGGTTGTCAGGAATCTCACCTCGCCGGTGCCTGGGTCGCGCAGCCCGTACTCCAGCCACCAGGCGCCGGTACGGTCCTCCCGGTCGTTGAAGTCGGTGTGGCGGCTGGTGAGTGTGCCAGCCGCTTTGCCGGACACGGACAGGGCCGTCTGGGAGGTGTCTGCGTCGAGCAGGACGGTGACGAGCATGGAGGCGGTCAACGACTTGCCGGAGCCATTGGGGCCGGCCAGGGTGAGCCAGCCGTCGGCGAACAGCAGGTCTTCGCTGGCCCAGGCCCAGGAGTTGACGATGCCGGCGCGGGTGGGCTGCCAGCGGCCGTCGGCGCCGGGCTGGCCGAGGGGCACGGTCGTGGCGGGGGGCGCAGTGGGGTGGTCGGTGACGCTCATGGGTTGAGTTCCTGCCTGCCTGGCGTATGGCGCGGTGGGGTCGCGGACGGGGCGTGTTCGGCCGGGACTGGGCTGGGAGGGTGTCGCAGGTGGGTGCGCCACAGGTAGATCCCGGGGGTGGGGTGCCAGTGGTCGGGGATGTCGGGGTCTGCGGTGAGCAGCCCGGCTTGGACGAGTTCGGCGGTGGCGGCGCGGGCCAGGGCGGGCAGGCGCCGGTCGTAGGCGGCGGCCCAGCGGGGCAGGTCGTCGCGGTGCCGCTGGAACAGAGCGGTCACCTCGGTGAGCGGAAGCGGGCCAGTGGGGTCGGCGCGGCGGGGCAGCTCGGCGAGCAGGGCGAGGGCTGCCTGCCGCTCGGTGCGACGGCCCTGAGGGAAGTCGATGCCGCTGCCCAGACCGGTTGGATCGGTGATCTGCCACCAGTCGCGGCGGACGGTGGCGGCCAGCCCGAGACAGGACACGACGCTCAGGGCCCGTTCACGTCCGGTGAGCGTGTGAAGGTAGGCGGTGGTCTGTGCGGCATCATCGTGGGGGTCGGTGGCGGGGTCGTCGACGAGTCGGCGCAGCGCCTTCAGCCGCCGCTCGTCCCGGGTCGGTCCGCCCGCTGGTTCGTCGAGGGCGGCGGCGGTGTGGTCCAGCAGCGACTCGGCGGACAGGGCGGCGGCGTGCGCTTGCGGGGAGAGGTCGTCCAGGCCGAGCAGAGTGGGGGAAAGCGAGGAGAACTTGGCGGCGAGACGGTCCCTGGATGCGGTGACGACCAAGTCGCTGTCCTCATCGGTGACGGCGCGGTCGAGGTCGGCGTCCACGGTGAGTGATCCTTCGGCGACCAGGAGCTTGAGGGCGTCGACCAGGTGCCGGCGGCTTTCGCGGGCTTCCTTCTTGCCTGTGCCATCGGAGGCGACGATACGGAACTGTGGCAGCCGCCCGGTGGGGGCTTCGGCCGCGCATACCTGCGCGACGGCCTGCAACAGCTCGCGCAGAGTCACGCGCGGGCGGCGCCACAGCTGCTCGCAGACCAGACAGACCAGTACCAGGACCTCGGTGGGAGCCGTCTGCGTGGCGCGGCCGTCGCGGGGAAGGTGGGGGCCGCGATCGTCGGGTACGTCGGCGCGGCGCTTGTGGAGGCGGACCAGTTCGGCGACTTCATGGACCTCCAGGCGCCAGCCGAGTTCGGCGCGGAAGAACTGGGCAAGCGCCGTGGCGCCTTTGACGGCGGTGCGGTAGAGCTCCGGGTCGCTCTCCGCGCGCAGACGGCCGGTGGCGATGAGCCGGCGTGCTGCCTCGCGCAGGTCCGGATCGAGAAGGTGCGGCGGCGTCATGCCACGCTCCAGGTCTTCGGGACGCGCTCTGGTGGATCACTCGCGGCGGCATGGTCGGTGGCGGTGACCCGTACCCGCAGGTCGGGGCCGGTCAGGTGGCCCTCGGCGAGCGCCACAGTCACGGTCCGGTCCGGGTCGCCGCGGCGGACGTGGACCACGACGCCCGCCCCGTCGGCCTCGGCCTGCCCGCGGCCGGTAGAAGGGTCGATCTGGGCGTAGGCGACCTCGATGGCGCGGAACAAGATGACCGCCGCGTCGATAGGCAGGCCGACGAAGTGCTCCAGCCCTACCTCCGTATCGGTGATCAGCAGGGTGGCGAAACGCCGCCTGCGTGCCGCCTCGGCGGCGGCTTCGGCCAGCGCGGCCGCCCGGTCCGCCGCGGTGTCGGCTACCTTGCGGGGCCGGCCACTGGATGGGCCGTGCCGCTCGTGTTCCCGCAAGGTCACCTCCACCTGGTGCCGGCCGGTGCCGGCTTGGGCGGCGGTGCCGTGGGCGACGTCTTCTTCCGCCGGACCGATGACCGCGTGCCAGGCCGGCCAGTCGCCGAAGGCGGCGGCATACAC
This sequence comes from Streptomyces albus subsp. albus, assembly GCF_000725885.1. Taxonomy (GTDB): domain Bacteria; phylum Actinomycetota; class Actinomycetes; order Streptomycetales; family Streptomycetaceae; genus Streptomyces; species Streptomyces albus. Next base: position 10,361 of record NZ_JODR01000032.1, read on the forward strand.
ACGCCGTGCGCCGGCCGGGGTCGGCTGGGCGTGGAGGCTGTAGGCGAGGGAGCGGAAGTCAGCGCCCAGGTCGGAGCCGCGCCGCCGTGCGGTGTAGCGCCGGTCGATGGCGACCAGCAGCGTGTGCACGGCGCCGGTGGCCGAGGCGATCAGGCGGTGCACGGTGCCGTCGGGGCGGAACCACGCCTGGAGGTCCCCCAGGCGGCGCACCCGTTCGTCGACCCAGTGCTGCTGGTCACCGGGGTCGATCAGGCCGGCGTGGGGTACGGCGGCTTCGACGATCCGGCGGGGGCCTGCCGCCTGCAGATCTTCCAGCGCGGCCTCGACCCGTCGCAGTGCTCGGCCGTACTCGCGGGGAAACTGGCGCAGCGCCTCGATGACCCGGTCGCGGTTGTCGCCGAACAGGCCGTCGTCGGTGACGTCGGACTGGACCATCTGCGCGAGGGCGGCGTAGAAGTCGGCGGTGACTCGCTGGAGCTCGTCGATGCGGGTGCGGACGTCCTCCAGATCGACCGGAAGGAGCCCGTGGTCGGCGCTGAGGTGGTCGAGGATTGCGCGCACGGTGTGCTCGACGCTGTCCAGCAGGCGGCTGGGCAGCTGCAGCGCGCGGGAGACGTCGACCACGGCGGCCCGGACGGCGGCGACGATGCCGCGTCCCTTGCGGGTCAGCGCCCACGCCTCCTGCCGGATGATCATGCCCTGGTAGCTGCGCACGGGGGCGGCGTAGTCACGGAACGGCTCGGCGAATCCCCACTTCGCCAGCTGGTCCAGCGCCCCCAACAGGTCCGGCTCGGGAAGCGGGTCGTGGTAGCCGATGGCGCGCAGTTGGTCGGCAATGTCGGCCAGCGTGGACATCGGGCCGCGCGTGGACAACTCCTCCAGGGCAGCCAGCAGCGCGGTGTACCGCTCGCGGACCAGGTCATCGGGCAGGGCGAAAGCCGCCCAGTCACTGGGATGGATCTCTTGCCACCACATCCGCGGTGGGCTCATCGCTCACCCCTCTTGCTCCATGGCGCCTCGGCGCGCTCGCTCGTGTCCGTCCTGTGGTGGCCCGCCTCGGTTCGTGCCCTGCTTGGCCGGTGTCTGCGACGGTATCCGCCGCCACTGACATTGACGGCCGGGGAACAGTGCGACGAATGTCACGGAATCATCGCTTTCGATGTGCTATGGAGCGCTGCAAGGCGGGGCCTGTTCCGGCTGAACATGAAGATCACCGGTCAGCGGGGGCTGGGGTGGAGGCAGCGGTTGAAGACCTTCACGAGCGGGCAGCCTCGCGCAGGTGCTGGCGCAGCTGCGCGCGCAGGTGGGCCAGGGGGGCGCTCGCGCCGAGCCGCCGCAGGAAGTCGGCGGCCTCCCAGGTGATCAGGCCGCCCTGGCGGGAGAGGTACAGGCCCACCTGGTCGATGCCGAACTGGTCGTCGTAGTCCAACAGGAGGTATCCGGCGAGCTGGTAGATCTCCTCGCGGCCCAGGCGGCGGGGGTCCTTGGTGGCTTTGCAGTCCAGCAGGAGGCCGCCGAGGATGTAGTCGGCGTCGGCGCCGCCGATGTCGCCGCTGCCGGCGAAGACCGGACCGCACACGCGGGAGGTGGACGGCAGGGCGCGGAACGGGGTGAACGGCTTCTCGGCCAGATGCATCTGCTGGTCGATGTCGGTGATGACGTAGCCGGGGACGGCGGCGGTGAGGTCGTCCAGGGTGGTGGCGGGGGTGGCGGAGCTGAGCATGCTGAAGCGGCGGATCTCGCCGGTGCGGGCGATGTCCTCGAAGAAGCCGGCAACGAAGCACAGCCGGATGAGCGCGTTCTCCTCCAGACTGGAGGGATCGGCGAGGTAGGTGTCGACGGCGGCCAGCAGCTCCCGGCCCGCCGTGTGCAGGGCCTTGCGGGAGGCACGGGCCGGTGCGCCGCGCAGCGGTCCGGTCTCGTCAAGGAGCATCACACCGGCGGCAACGGCCAGTCCGAGCCATCCGCCGAGGCTGAGGCGGAGACGGTAGTCGATGGCATGTCCGAGGGCCGACCAGTTCGGGTACTGCACGTCGATCGGCTGCACCGGGTGCGCCAGGCCGGCGATACGCCTCTGGTAGTCGCGGACCAGGTTCTCGCTGTGGGGCAAGTGGCGGGCCATGAACTGCGAGATGGGTGAGGAGTCGTACTTCAGCTGCCCGGTCAGACTGAGCTCGATCATCGGCCGCCCGGCCACCGTGCCGTCCCGGCCGGTGGCGGCCATGGTCTTTTCGTACTCGTCGATCCAGGCAAGGCCCTCGGTGTCCAGCAGATGGCGGGCGCGAGTGACCGCGACGTAGATCAGGCGGGCCTCGCTCGCATTCAGCGCGCGCTGCAGACCGTGGTCATCCACCGACGGAGCCATGAAGCCCTTGCCGATACGTACCGACGGCCACTCCCGTCCCTTGGCCTTGTGCGCTGTGGAGACGGTGACCTGCGCCTTGTCCTCCGGGGACAGGCGGTCCACCGCGGCGATGATCTGGTCGGGGCCGTAGGTGTCGACCAGCTGCACGATCGCTTTGAGGTCCTGGCCAGCCTTGTCCTGCTCGGCGTACTCCTGCACCTCGCCCCAGGAGGAGAACAAGAACAGCTCCGGGTGGCTGGTGCGCTGACCGGCTTTGAGCTCGAGTGCGGCCTTGGCGATGCGCTGCAGCGCGCTGCCCCCGCCGGTCAGCGCCACCGGGATGCCGAGCTCCAGGTAGGACAGGACTTCGCTCATCGCGTCCACGTTGCCCCGGCACAGCACCGCCTCGGGCTGCGCCACCTCGCCAACCCGAGAGCCGGGGCCGTGGCCGGTCAGCTGCATCTCCGACTCGGCGTGCCCCAGCCACCGGTTGGCCACCTCGGCGATCGCCGGGCCGAAGCGGAAGGACTGGGTCAGACGCAGCTGCTCGGCCGGGAAGCCGGTCATCACATCGCGCGCGTTGCGCCAGCCGTAGATCTGCTGGGCCGGGTCCCCGACACATACCCGCTGCGCGTCCTGGGCGAGGAAGACCTCCTCCAGCACCGGGTTGGTGTCCTGGGCCTCGTCCAGCAGGACGAAGTCCGCCCCGAGCCGCGGGGAGGTCATCGCCCACAGCTTCATGTAGTGGTCGTGCTCGAACCGCAGCCGGCCCGCGGGCGAGCAGATGTCCTCCCACGCACGATGCGCGTAGGGCAGCAGAGTGCGGGCGAGATAGTCCTGTCCGGGGCCGTCGAGGCCGTTGACCGGCTCCATATGGCGGGCCATGACCTGCCGGTCGGTGGTGTAGCAGAACTTGCGGACCATGCCCATCACCAGACGCGCGGCGTGAGTGACCTTGATCTGGCGGGAGCCCACGTCAAGGTCGCGGGTGATGCCGAGCAGGCGGGCGGTGTGCTTGGCGGGAATCCGCGCCGAGGCATCCAGCCGCTCCCGGTAGTGGTGGCCGACAGCACGGAAGGCCAGGGAGTGCGCGGTACGGCACTCCACATTCGGCCCGAACCGCCCGCGCGCGTCGTCGGCGATCGCCCGGTTGAACGCCACGTACAGCCCGCGTTTGCGGGTCGCCGCGCCCATCAGGATCAGCGTGGACGTCTTGCCCGTCCCGGCACCTGCGACCAGGGCCAAGTCCCGGCCGGAGGCGAACACCTCACGGGCAGCCTGCTGCTCCTTCGTCGGCTCCATGGCCATGAATTCCTCTCTGGGAAGCGCGGCTTCATGTACCGCAACCCCAGAGGCTTCAACAGTCGATGACCAACCGTCAATACAGTCATACGTTCGGTAGCCTTTTCCGGCCGACCCCGGGCGGAGTCTGCAGGGCTGCACCGCGAGCCTGTGTGCTGCCGGTTTCCGCTCCCCGGCCCTCCTGGCGATCCACCCGCGTCGACGCAATCAAGACGACGAACTTCCCCGAATCCGGCAGGAGTTGTCAGTCCCGGTTTCTATGCTGCCGCAGGTTGGGGAACCGGTCGGCACCGCGCTGGCGCCCGGCCGTGTGATCAGACGGGAGGTGCGGGGTGCCGATGTGTACCCGCCGGGCCAAGTCGACCCGGCGCCCATGCCGCCGCGAGGCCGCCGAGTGGCCTCGCTACGACGATCTCCCCGCGCCCGTGGTGGCGTGCGCCAGCCACCTCACGCCGGCGGAATGGGCCGCCTGCCAGGAATCGCGTGCCCGGGCGAGCGCCGCCTCCGCTGCCCGCCGGGCAGCGGAGGCGGCTGCACGCGAAGAGCGGGGCGAACAGGCGCAGCCGGCCCCGGCCGTGGCGGACTACGTCCCACGGCCGTGCACCGGCCAGTGCATCTCCCAGGCGCGCGCCTGGGGCCGCGAGGCGGACAGCGCCTCCAGCCTGTGCGCGACCTGCGACGGCTACGTGTGCATATCCTGCGGCGAGGCCGAAGTCGGCGACATCCTCGAGTGCTGCGACCGGTGCACGACGGAGGAGGCGTTGCTCCACCACGAGCCGGACGCGCTACCGGACGAGGTCGACGCCGGGCCCGACCCGCGCATGCGGCTGACCGCGATGGCGAACGAACTCGTGGCGGCCACCGGCCGCACACACGGCTACGTCAACGCCCGCATCAACCGGACCATCGGGGTAACCACCCGCGTCGGAGCCGACGAGCAGGTGATCCGCCGCGCCGCACGGGCCGCCCGCGACTGGCTCGACCAACTCCTCCCAAGCCCCCAGCCGGACACCGCCCCACCCGATGTGCCCGATCCCGGCGGAAGGACAGTGCCCGCGGAGCATGTCGAGCCCTCTGCGCGGGTCGAAGGCGCTGCGCGCGCGGGCGGCCGGGTACTACGGTCGGCGCCCATGGACACCCCCGCACCACGCCCCGCCGACGACGCCGTGGGCGAGCACGCCGAGTTGACCGTGACCGTCCGCCTGACCGGCCAGAGCGCCAGGCGCCTGCACCGCGCGGCCGAGATCCAGCAGCGGCCCATCGAGGAGGTCGCAGCCGAGAGCATCAGCGACGAGATGCGCCGGGACGTGCACGGCACGCTCTACAGCGGCAGCGACACGTACGCGGCCACCCTCGACGGCCTCGCCAAACGCCTCGCACTCATCGTCCGCGAACTGGGCGCCCTGCCCTCCGGCGCCGCCGCACACGTGATCGCCCGGGCAGCCGCCGAGAAACTCGGGCCCCTGCCCGAAGAATGGCACCAGCGCATGCTCGAACAGCTCACCGAGATGTGGACCGGCCGCACCACCGAGTTCGGCACACGCCCCGACGACTCCTTCGGCCCGCTGGAGAAGACCCAGGTCCAGGCGATGGTCACCCCCGCGCAATGGGATGCCCTGGCCCGCATCGGCGCACCGGGCAGCATCGCCCAAGGCGTCCAGGAAGCTCTCGAGGCCGGGATCACCGCTCTCGATCGATAGCCGGCCCGGCCGCGCCCCGGGCGGGGGCTAGCATGGCGCGCTCCCCCACGAGAAGAAGGAGCCGATGCAGCCCGAACACTGCCCCTTCCACCGCCGCGAGGACACCTGCGCGGCCACCGCCCGGCTGCTGGTCCAGGCCGGCCTGCTCGACCCCGCACCCCACGCGCCCGCCGCTTGCGGGACAGCCGCCGGCGACGTGGCGCCCGTCCCTTCGCGGGAGGTCACGCTGCCCCTCATCGCGGAGCACATCAACACCTGGGGTCGCGTCGTCATCGACCCCACCCTCCCGCACGCGGACGTGGCCTCGCTGGAGGAGCGGTCGCTGCGCTACACCCTCCAAGCCCTATGGGAAGCAGCCGGCGAGGCCACCCGGCGCCGCGTCGCGTTCCCAGACGGCAGCGCGTCAGGGTGGTGGCGCGTGAGCGACGCGCTGCAAGAGGCCCAGTCAGCAGCCCGGCGCACCGCCGCCGACAGCGACGGCGGCGAGGCGGACCTATGGTGGTACATCGCCCTGCTCCACCTCGGCCACGCCCGCACCCTGTGGCAGAACCGTATCGGCCGCACACCGCCGCAGTAACTACGCGGGCAGTTGCCCGATGCTCCGTGCTGACGGACGAAGCCAGGGATCAAAGAGCTTCGTCGTCAGCACGATCCGGTCGGCGTCTCCCGGCCGCTTCCCGGGCGCCCGCACGCCGCCGTGCGGCTCACGCGCCCGCAGCGGCCAGAGCAGCGTGTCCTTCGGGAGTGGGCTCGACCAGATCGCCGCGGCTGCCGTCGGCCGGCACCACGACACGGACCAGGCCACGCTTCCACAGACTGATCGAGACGCCGTACCACGCCATCTGCCGCTCGGTCCACGCCTCGTGGCCGGGATGGTTCTCGTCCATGCCGGGCTCGGCCGGGTTCAGGACCGGGAAGTACTCGGACATCCACACCGGCCTGCCGGCCTGCGCGACCAGCTTCAGCAGGTCGCGTTCATCGTTGCTCAACATCATCCGCGTAAGGCTACGACAGCTTCCTGACACGGCTTTGAGTGACGGCGAGGCCGACCGCCGCCTGGCCCGATCACCAGGTGTTACCGGTCCTGTTGCAACTTGAGCATCTCGAAGAAGATCGAGGTCGCTCCCTGGCTGACCAGCTCGTCGAACGTGCCCATTTCCGCGATGCGCCCTCGGTCGAGCACGATGATGCGGTCGGCGAGGCGGGTATTGGCCAGCCGGTGCGTGATGAACACGGTCGCCCGGCCGTCGGCGAGGGCCTTCAGGCGGGTGTAAATCCGGTGCTCGGCGCGGGCGTCGAGCGCGGCGGTCGGCTCGTCCATCACCAGCACGGGCGCATCGCGGTGGAAGGCGCGAGCAACCGCCACGCGCTGCCACTGACCGCCGGACAGATCGTGCCCTCCCCACCAGGAGCGGGCCAACGACGTATCCAGGCCGTGCGGGAGGGCTGCGATGACGCTGTCGGCGCCGGCCGCCTCGGCGGCGGCGTGCACAGCCGCATCGCCTTCGGGGCGGGGCTGGCCGAGGGTGATGTTCTCGCGGGCGGCCAGCGGCCAGCGCGTGTAGTCCTGCGGGACCAGCGCCACCTTGGCGAGCACCCCCGCCGGGTCGGCGTCCGCCAGGTCCACCCCGTCCCACCGCACCGAACCGCGGGTGGGCAGGAACAGACCGGTCAGGATCCGGGCGAGCGTGCTCTTGCCGGCACCGTTCTCGCCCACCAGGGCGATGACCTCACCGCACTTGAGGTCCAGGCTGATGCCCTCGAGCGCGGGTGTGTCGGCGCCGGGGTAGGTGAAGGAGACGTCCCGGGCGGTGATGACCTGCGGGCCGTCCTCGGCGACGGCGGCGGTGCCGCGGCGGGTCGTCCACGGCTTGGCCACGGCCAGGAAGCGCGCCCAGTCGTCCAAGGAGAGTGAGGTGCGGAACAGCCGGGCCCCCGCCCGGACCGTCGTGGCCAGCGCCGCCCCGGAGGTCCGCACCGCCAGGGCCGCGGTCCCCGCGGCCGCAAGCTCCATGCGGCCACTCGCCACCAGAGCCGCGAGCACGCCCCAGGTCGCGGCGGTGCCCACCGCGGTGAGGGCGTCGCCGACGCCCTGAACCACCAGGGCCTGCCGGGTGGCCTTGAGCTGTTCGGCCTCCAGGCGGCCGGAGACGATGCGGTACTGCCGGATCAGGAACCCGGCCATGGTGCCCGCGCGGACCTCATCGGCGGTGTTCCGTTCGGCGGTGTACGAGCGGAACACGTTCCGCAGCCGGGAGTCGGCGAGATTGCGGTGGTGGGCCGCGTGCTCGATCCGCGCCCCCCGTACGGCACCCCACGCGCACGGAACCACGGACAGGACCAGCAGGGGGAGCATGACCGGGTGCAGGACGGTGACGACCGTCGCCGCGGCGGCCATCTGAGCGGCGGCGGAGGTCAGAAGCTGGGCGTCCAGGATGAGGTCGCCGGTCTTCTCCGCCCCGTCGGAAGCGGCGGCGTGGGCGTCGGCGAAGTCCGGGTCCTCGTACGCCACCAGCTCGGCGGCCGTGGCCGCGGTGATGACCTCAAGGTCGGCCTCGCGTACGGCCTTCGGCGCGAGCCGGGCCGCCGCGGCGCGGGCTCCGGCATCCAGCAGGTAGCGGCCACAAGCAGCGATGGCAAGCACCATCAGGGCGGTCAGGTTCTCGCGCAGACTGGCGGCGACGTCACCGCCGGCGAACACGGCGGCCAGGACGCGGGTGGTGGCCGCGAGCGCGGTCGCGGTGAGCGCGGCGGCACCGACCTGGCAGCCGAGCAGGGCCAGGACGGCGCGGCGGTCGGTGCGCCAGCCGAGCCGGGCCGCCTCGGCGAGGGTGCGGGGCAGCCGGCGCGCTATCGCGACCGTGGACAGGTTGACGCTCGCCTCGAAGTGCCGGTCGGAGGCCAGGCGCATCACGGGCGGCTGACCCGCGCCGGTGACGGGCGGCGAGGATACGGAAGAACTCACGACCCCCATCAGGGAGCCGGACCAGGCGGCCGGGCAACGGGATTGTTCCGCATCCCTGTTATCGCCGCTGGTCGCCTGGACCGAACGTCAGCCCCACCGCCCGGCTTTCACTCGTTCGAGTGAGGCCATGGTCCGGGGCGGGGAGGCACGGCGCCGGCCCCGGACCACGGCAGCCCGGTGGCCCTACGGCACCGACAGAACCGGCATCCACGGCCGGTCAACGGCGTCGCCGATGTCCCGGCCGACCGCGCCCTCGGGGACCTCCGCCCAGGCGTGCGCGGCGTCGGGCAGGAAGCGGGCACCGAGCACCCAGCGGGCCTGGCGGCCGGTGAGGGCCGTCGCCAGAACGGTGGCGAGGCTGACCTCCATGCACGCGATCCGCCCCGGCCACCACGACGGAATCACCGCCAGCACCGCCGCATACAGGGCCTCCAGCCGGGCGAGCCGCGCAAGCGGCAGACAGCACAGCAGCCGTACGGCGCCGATCTGCCAGCGCAGCGGGCACCGGCTCATCACCAAGGAGAGCGTGAGCGCAACGCCCGCGACCAGGCGGTCCCTCCGCGGCGCGGTGGGCCGGGCAGTGGGGACCATGACCGTCACCGCCACCACCTCCCCCGGGGCGGGCGGTCGGTGTCGACCAGTACGCCGGTGGCCACCAGCTCATCGACGAACGCGACGATCTGCTCGCCGACAGCCTGCGGGTCCTGGCCGGTCGGGATGGCGATCTCGTCGGCGAGCCCGCCGGTGCCGCCCCGGACGGTGACGGCGTGCCAGATCTTCGAGGCGTCCGGATCGAGCATCAGCCACCGGCCGCGCCGGACATCGAGCACCGCCGTGCCGTACGGACCGGTGGCGTGGTGGACGTGAGCGGCGGGAGTCAGCATGCCGCCTCCAGCTCGGTCGTCTGGCCACTGAGCCACCAGCAGGTCACGAGCATCTGGTGCAGGTCGGCGATCACCGTGGCGCACTGGCCCCGGGCCGCCTGCGTGAGCGCGGAGCGGACAGCCGCGGGGTCGATGAGCCCGCCGCCGACGAGCGGACTGGACACGATCAGCCCGTCGAGCCGGTCCCGATGCCGGGCGAGACCGGCGATGCGCTGGGCGGTGAACGAGCCCTTCGAACGCCGGGAGGTCAGCCAGTCCGGGAGCTCGGGCACCGACTCGCGCAGCAGCGGCTTGTAGGCCACCAGTCCGCGACGGGCGAGGGCCGGGACGGCGAAGGCGGCGCGGACGACCTGGTTGTCCAGGTACGGATACACCGGCCGGATGCCGAGCGCGTGGCCGTAGGGGGCCCAGCCGCGGGCCGAGGCGCCCACCGAGCGCAGGGCGGCCCACTGGTCGAACTCGTCCGCCGGCTCCGGCTGCTGGTCTCGTGCGGCCTGCCGCAGCAGGGCTGCGACCTGGTGGCGGCCGTAGCCGGTGAGCCAGGACGCTGCGGCCCCCAGACGGCACCAGGACCAGCCGGTCACGGCGGTCTGCGGCCTGACGGGCCCGCGCTCCAGGGCCTCGGCGGCGCGTTCGAGGGAGCCGGCCCGGCCGAGGTCGGCGGCCTGCTTGAGGGCCTTCCAGTACGGGCCGGGCGCGGTGTTGCGGAGCCGGGCGAACGCCACGACCTGGCGGTGGGCCTCGCGCCGCCGGCCGTCCTGCAGAAGCCGCACCCAACAGGAGCTGGAGGCGTCGAGGACGATGTCCCCGCCGTGCCCGGTCAGGTGCAGCGGCAGCCCCCGCACGGGGTGCAAGTAGCTGGTGTCCATGGCGAACATCGCGGCCTCCAGCACCGGCTCTGCCCCCGTCGGCTGCCCGGCCGGAAAGGAGAACGGCAACTGCTCGTAGGCGCCGATGTCGACCGTGTGCGTGATCCCGGTGTGCTCGGCGACGCGGGAGGCGAAGGCCATGTCCTCCGCGCTGGTGTAGCCGTCGGTGTACGTCACCGCGTGCACCGGTCCGGCGTCGGCGGCCAGCACGACGGCCGCCGAGGAGTCCAGCCCGCCCGATAGGTCCGCCCCCACCACCCCGCCGGCGGCACGGACCCGGTACTGGACAGCCTCCGTGAGCACCTGCCCGAACCGGTCGGCGCCCTCGCGGAGCTCGTCTACCGGTGTGATGCCGGAGACGTCGATGAGCTGCGGCGGCGCCCCGGGCGCGAGCAGCAGCCCGAACCCGCCGGGCACCATGCGGATCTCCTCGTACGGGCTGCGGTGCGGCCAGTGGTGCTCACCCACCGTCAGCCGCGCCGCCAGCCACGGCAGATCCGGCACGAGCGGACGCCCCAGGAGGCGGGCCTCGGTCGCCCACGCCGCCCCTTCGTCGCCGCGCAGCGTGTAGTACACGGCCCGGATACCGGCCAGGTCTCCGCACACGAACCGCTGCCGCCCGTCACTGGCGACCACCCAGTACGAGCCCGGCCACCGGGTCAGCTCGCCCCAGTGGCCCGCCCGTACGGCCGCGAGCGCGGCGTGAAGTTCCTGCTCGGTGACCGGGCAGTCGCCCACGACCGCGAGGGCGGCCGGTCCTTCGGCGACCGCCTGTACGCGCGTGCCCGGAGCCCGGTGGACATCACCGAGCCCGTCGATCGCCACTGCGTCCACGGCGGCACTGCCGCCGGTCATCCACTCCCGTTCCACCCGTTCGCCTCCCCTTCGATCAGCCCTGTGACGCGCCCGGGGGGCCGGCCGTCGTACGGCCGGCCCCCCGGGGTTCGGTTCAGGTCCTGCGGGCTGTGTCAGCCTTCGAAGTAGTTCGACTTGTCCGAGTCGTTGAACGTCTGGCGGCCCAGGGTGAGGGTGGCCACCGGGTGGGTGCTGATCTGCGGCGCGAAGCCGCCCGTGCTCGGCGCTGCGGCGGGGGTGTCCTCGACGGTGGGCTTGGTGGTGACGATGGTCTGCTCGGCCATGACCGGCCTCCCTTGTCCTCGTTGGATGTGAGGTGGTGCTGCCTCTATGTCACCGCGACCGAAGAGGTGTTCCCAGAGACGGAGTTGGGGACTTGCTGGGAGTGGATCTGGGAGAAAACTGGGATGTGCCTGGGACGTCAGGCCCCAAGGAGGTCGAGCACGGCCCGCTGGTAGACGGCGTACACCGTGGGAAGTTCCGCGAGGTGGGCGCGCTCGTCGATGCCGTGCAGCCCCTCGTACGGCACCCCGAAGCCGGCGGTTGCCGCGATGCCCTCCCCGGCCAGCAGGTTGCCGATGTTGGAGGGGCCCGCGGTCTTCGCGCGCACCGTCAGCCCAGCTTCGGCGGCGGCGGTGAGAAGTGCCGCGGCGGGCTGCTCGTCCTCGGCCAGGCGGAAGGGCGGCCATGCGGCGACCGGGGTGATGTCGGTGGGCTTCGGGGCGGGCAGGTCCGCATCGAGCTCGGCGACGGCCTTGCGGATGAGGGTCTCGGCGTCGTGGGCGTCGAAGGCCGGGGTGGTGCGGATGTCGACGTTCAGCTCACACCGGTCGGGGGTGACGGAGAAGCCCTGGCCGCCGTGGAAGGAGGTCACCGACAGCTTCGGCGGCAGCGGGAACCCCGAGTCGCCGTCCACGCCGGGCAGTTCGGCGGCGTCCAGCAGGCGCACGAGGTGGGCGGCGCGGGAGATCGCGCCGACCACGGTCTTGCTGGAGCCGGAGTGCCCGGAGGGGGCGTGCACGGTGATGGTGGCCCGCCACAGGCCCCGCCCGCCGACCACGACTTCGTCCATGCCGGGGTAGCCGATCATCACTCCGGCGGGGCGGGCCGCGGCTTCGTCGGTGAGGTAGGCGCGGGCGCCGCCGAAGCCGCCGGTGTGCTCGTCGACGTCCAGGAGCACGGCGAGCCCGCCATGCAGGTCGGCGGCGCGAGGCGCGAGGTCGGCGGCGATGTGGCAGAACATCGCTGCGGCGAGCTTGGAGTCGGCCGAGCCCCGGCCGAGCAGCCAGCCGTCCACGATGTCGCCGGAGGCCGGCGGGAAGGACCAGGCGGTCTCGTCGCCGTACGGGGCAGTGTCCACACATGCGTCCAGGGCCCACCACGAACCTGGGCGGCCGCCGGGGATCTCCACGAGCAGCCCCACCAGAGCGCCCGCGTCGTCGTGCAGCCGGCGGTGCGGCAGTCCGCGGGCGGCGAGCCAGTCCTCCAGCACGCCCAAGACCGGCCCGTACTCGTCGATCCCGGCCCGGCTCGGCCGGCGGATCAGCTCGCTCGCCAGCTCCACCACGGACGCCGTGCGGGCCCCGGCCACCTGCTGAAGGTTCTCGCTCACGCCTCTCCCCACCACGTATCAGTTGTGCCGAACCGGCAGTGCACGGACGGCCTCGATCGTCTCCACCGGCCGCGCCGAGGCGCACGCCTCCCGGCCATGGTGGACCAGACCCACCGCCGCCTCGCGACTGAGTAAGACGCCGCAGTCGAACCCGTCCGCCCCGTGGAACGACGGCAGCGGCACCACCGCGGCGGTCTCGGAGGCGACGAAGAACCGTTCCAGCGCCTCCGCGGGTTCAACGAGCCCGATGTGGAGCGTCTTGACACCGTTGCGGCGGGCGGACGGGTCGCGCAGCTCCAGCAGCCGCACCAGGTGGTCGGCGAGCGCCCGGTGCCGCGGTGGGCCGTACAGAACCCGGTAGTGGACCAGGTCCGGGTGCTGGGCCACCGCCGTCTCGATCGCCGCCAGATACGCCTTCTCCCGCGACCGGGAGCCGGTGACGACCAGCTGCTCGCGCGCCGAGGCGACGACGTCGACCATCGCCTCGATCAGATCCGTCCAGCGGGTGAGCACCTTGACGACCACGGCAGTGCCGGAGGTCTCCAGCACACTGGTGGCCGCACCGTCCTGGTGCGCGAACAGCACCTCCGGGCGCTCGCGGTAGAGCTGGCACAGCCCGGCCCGGTTCCGCTTGCCGGTGCGGCGCCGCCCGGACTCAAACGCGCTCAGCAGACTCGCATCCGCCGCCAGCCCGGTGATCGCGTTCAGGGCATCGGCGGCCTCCTCCAGCGTCATGTTCCGCGCCAGCCTCGCCCGCTTGAGCGCCGAATCCCCACCACTTGCCGCGGCCATCGACACCGCCCCCCTCCCCCATCCACCGGCATGTGTCCCCAAGCCTTCCCCGCCCGCCGGTGGTCCAACGTGGCCTGGGTCCTGCCGTCCACGGCCCGGCCCCGAGGCCGCCCCCGCGCAGAGGCGACAGCAACAGAGCCGGGTGCGCACGGGTCAGGACCGCCAATTCCGCAAGACCTGTGTGAAGACGCGCCCCAGTCTGGCTTTCACGCACCTGCATGGATCTTCTCCGCGCAGCGGCGCAGCTCGGCAGAATGGGCTTCGGAACGGATCACCAGGCGTTGGGGTGAGAAGGAGATGCGTCCGTGGCCGAGACCTGGAACGGCGAGCCCCTGGCAGATGCAAAGCCCACCAGTCAGGACATCCATTACCGGATCCACGACGCGGACACCGGTCAGCTGCTGGGGTTTGGCACCGGCCGCGGCGGATCGCTGGGAGCTGTGGTGGCACACTGCCGGCGCGTGGAAGACGCCTACCCGGAGCGCCACCTGGTAGTCCGGACCTATGACGGCCCGGCTGGGCCGGGGTTCGGCCGCCCTACCGGACCATGAGCTATTGCTGTCGGGTTTCCGAGGCTGTGCCGCCCTGAGGGGCGCGGATCGTGTCCCAGGCGGCCTGGCCGAGGCGCCGTATCTCCTCCGTGTAGGCGGTGCCGAGTTCACGCGCTGCTTCGGTGGCGCGCTTCCGGCCCGAATTCCTGGTCCGGGCCGGGCTCCCGGCGGAGTGGACGGTATGTGCGGGAGATGTGCGGGCTCCTTGCCCTCCTCAATGAACGATTGCCTTCACGATGGCCTGCCCAGTGGGGCATCACGCCCCTTATCCGAGGGAGGCGGGCGGGGCGGTGTCGTCGGTCCAGTCGCCGTCGAACAGGGAGGAGATCAGGGCTTCCTGCTCGGGGGCTAGTTGGCCGGCGCGTTGTTTGGTGCGGGTCTTGGCGAGCCACGGGCCGATTTTGACGCGCTCGCCGTCGACGGTGATCTCTTCGCGGGCGGTCGGGGCGCGGCCTTCGCGGTGGAGGAAGAGTTCCAGGAGTTGGACGGCCTGTTCGAAGGTACGGCGGGTGCGGCGCGTCGGGGCGAGCGGGTTGCTGGCGGGGGTCAGGCCGAGGGAGGTCAGCATCTGCTGCTTACTGCGGTGGAGGGCGTGCCAGGTGGTCAGTTGGCGGTGCAGCCAGGAGCCGATCTTCACACCTTGCAGGAGGGTGTCGCGGGTGAGGGCGCCGGGGTCGGCGCCGTCGGCGAGATGGGCGCGCAGCAGGTGGTACTTGCGGTGCCAGTCCGCGCCGTGGGGCAGGCGCCAGTCGGGGGCGAGGGCGGTCAGGGCGTCGGCGCGGGCCGGATCGAGCTGGTTTTTGGCGGCGAGGTGGCGTTGTTCGGCGAGCCACGCGCCGACGGGGGTGGTGGCGGGGGCGGCGAGGTGGCCGTGGGTTCGCAGGTAGTCGGCTGCGGCGGCCAGGCGGGCGCGCCAGGCGGCGTCGTGCTTGTCCCAGATCATCCCGAGGGCGTCGAGTTCGGCGATCCAGTCGGCTTCCAGGCGGCCGGCGGTGCGGGCGTCGCGCATGGTGGTGATGAAGGTGCCGAGCGCGTAGCCGGTGGGGTCGGTGTAGTCGGTGGGGACGTCGAGGTGGCCGTGTTCGTCGCGGTAGGACTGGGCGGCGGCAAGTCCCAGGCGGCGGGAGCGGGAGACAGCCGGGTCGCGGGGGTCGAAGGATGCCAGGTCCATGGCGCGGGCGATGCGCTCGGGGTGGACGGTGAAGTCGAAGTGCCAGCGGCGTTCGATGACGTCGCTGGTCTCCTTGGGCAGGCGGTTGGCCTTGTCGGGCAGGCGCTCCAGGATGCGGTGGTCGTGGCTGGCCAGTGCCGTGGCGATCGCCCAGACGGGTTCGTAAGGAGTGCCGAGGATGTTTTCGCTTTCGGCGCTGGGCGGGACATAGACGGGGACGATCAGTGAGGCGGTTTTGCCGGACACGTCCAGGCGCAGGGCACGGCCGAGGGCCTGGACACAGCGGATGACGCTGCGGGTGGGGTCGGCGAAGACAACGGCGTCGACGCTGGGGATGTCGACGCCTTCGGCGATCAGGCGGGAGTTGGCCAGGACCGCGCAGTCGGCGGCGCGGAAGCCGGCGAAGATGTCGGCACGCTGAGCGGGGGTGTGCTCGCCGTGGGCGAAGAACAACTGCGGTGTGATGTCGGGGCACAGGTCGGGATCCGTGTGGCGGAGCAGGCGCAGGGTGTGGGGCAGTTCGCGGGCGAAGCGGCGGGCGTCGGAGACGAGGTTGAAGTAGACCAGCACCTTCTTCAGACCGTGCTCGGTCATGGCGCGCAGCACCGCGAGGTGCAGGGCGGTGGTGCGCAGCGCACCGTCGTCTTTGTCTTCCTCGGTGGTGCTGCCGCCCGTGGCCGCGGTGCCGGGGGTGGGGAGGTTCAGGCGGCGGCGCAGGTCGGCGTCGGTGAGAGTGGGCACCACGATGCGGTAGTCCGCGGCGCGGCCGTCGGCGACTGCCTGGGCGAGCGGGTAATCGAAGACCTTCGGGCCGTAGACCGCCTCGTTGTCCATGGAATTGGCGAACGCGTCTGCGGCCACTGCCGTGGCGCGGCGACGGCGCGGGCGGGTGGTGTCGGCGGACTCGGCCAGTTCCGGGGCGGCGAAGATGCGGGGGGTGGCGGTCATGTAGAGGCGGCGCTCCGCGTGGATCCGCTTGGCGTCGTTGACGATGGCCCACTTCTTGTCGGCGCGGCCGGCGATCCGGTGTGCCTCGTCCATGACCGCCAGATCGAAGGGCGGCACCGCGTACTTCGTGCTCTGGGTTTGTTCGATCTTGTCCAGGGAGTCGTAGGTGCAGATCACCGTCAGCGCCGGGATCTGGTCCTGGTCCTGCCCCACCACCGACATCAGGGCGGCCAGCGCGTGCGGGTCGGTGGTCGACATGACGCGAGCGGCCACCAGATCGTCCCGGCCGGTGGCATCCAGGGAGGAGACGATCACCATGTGCTCGGCGTGCCCGTCCCGGCGCCAGGCCAGCGCCGTCTGCGCCGCCAGGTCCAGCGTGGGCACCACGAACAGCACCAGCCGTGCGCCGAGTTCGTCCGCCACCCGGATGGACACCAGGGTCTTGCCGGTCCCTGTCGCCGAGACGTACAGCCCGCGCGTGCCCGCACGCCGCAGATGCCGCACCAGCCGCTTGACGGCCTGGAGCTGGTCGGCGAACAGCGGCCGCTTCTCAGGCCGGCCGGATGCGGCAACAGCAGCCACGGTCATACAGGTCTTCCTCGATCCGAAGCGGGACGGCGCCCCCGGGCAGCGGCCGGGGCCGGGGAGGCTGTGGGGCCGTAGCGGGACCTTCCAGCGGGCACCGTACCACCCCGGACCCCCTTCGTACGCATAATGCATGGAGAATGCGCGAGGAAGGTACGCGATAAGTTCGTTTCACGGGGTAGGGTGCGAGCGGAGGTGTCTCATGTCCGAGTTGTTCGACGCGGTTGACGCGCTGGTGGCGTCACGGTCTCCGCTGCCGCCGCCGGCGCAGCGCAAGCGGCTGCGTCAGGCCCATGCGCTCACCCTTGATGAAGTGGCCGCCGCCCTGGGCGTGCGGCGCGCGACCGTCGGCGACTGGGAGTCGGGCAGGACCGAGCCGCGGCCGCCGCAGCGGGAGGCCTACGCGCGCCTGCTGGAGCAGCTCGCGCAGCTCTACCCGGCCCCCGCCGCCGAGAGCGTCGGCGCACCGCAGGAGGACAGCGCTGCGCCGGAAACGTTCGCCGGCCCGGCGCCCACGGCGGCGCCTGTGCCCGCGGGCGGGGAGCCTGAGGCTGCGGCCAGCACCGCATCCGGCAACATCCCTCCGCCTGCCCGCACCGCTGTTCCCGCACCGCCCGCCGCATCACGTCCGGCGCGTACCGCCCGCCCCTCGCAGACATCGCGCCACCCGGGCGAAAAGAAGGCCGCCCGGGCGAACAACCCCGCGCCCGGCGGCGCGTACGCGCACGGTCCGCTGCTCGTCCTCGACGCCGACGCCGGCCGGGAGGTGACCGGCTACGGCATCGGCGGCCTCATCCTGGACGTACCCGCCACGTCCCTGCCCGCCCTGGTCGAGTGGACACTGACCGAGGCACAGCTGGGAGCTGCGAGGCTGCACGGCTGCGGCAAGGACGCCGACCCGCTGCTGGTCCTCACGCCGACCGCGTGCGAGCGGTACGGCCTGCCCGTGGAGTTGACCGAGGCCGAGCGGCTCGCCGGGCGGCTCGGGGAAGGGCACAAGGTCATCAAGCAGCTGAAGCGTGCCAACTGGCAGCTCACCAAGCGCGGGTTCGGGCCGTGGGCGCGGATCTACCGCCCCGCGCAGGGCAGCCGTCGAAGTTGCGTGCAGCTGTGCATCCCGTCCTGGGGCGCCCTTGACGACCGCGCCTGGGGGCATGCCGCCCAGCTTCAGCCGGCACAGCTCGCCCGGGTGCTGGGCGTGTACGCGACACGGGTGATGACGCCGGTCGGCTCCACCGCCGTCACGGGACTTGAGCTGATGACCGCGCTCAACCCGCCGACCCGCGCGAGCGAGCCGGACGCCGACGGCAGGCGCCATGCCGAGCACCGGCCCGGCTCACTGGGGACGGAGGCGATGGACCCGGCGCCGTGCGAGGCGACCGACGGACACCCGGTTCTCGCCGGCCTGCCCCGGTTCCACGTGCGCGGCCCCGGCGAGCGGCTGTTCGAGGAGGCGTACGACTGGGCGCGGGATCTGACCGATAGCGAGTGCATGCAGCGCTACCTGGTCGGCATCGACGTGAACCTGGCGTTCGGTGCGGCCGCCAACGGCGCGGTCGTCGGCCTCGCGTCGCCGCCCGTGCACGTCACCGACCCCGTCTTCGACCCGGCGCTGCCCGGCTCCTGGCTGGTCGACCTCTCCCACGTCGATCCCTCCAGGGTGAGGGTCGCAAAGCAATGGCGCGAACTCGACGGCGACCTGCTGCCCAGCCCGTTCACCCCGACCGGTGAACGTCCCCAGGGCCCGGCCTGGTACGCCACACCGACGGTGGCGTACGCCGTGGAGCTCGGCTACGACGTCACTCCGCTTGAGGCCTGGGTACGGCCGGAGGCCGGCCGGTTCCTGGACGGCTGGTACAAGCGGCTGCGCGACGCCTACGTCGACACCATGGCGGACCTCGGCGTCGCCGAGAAGCTGCCCCCGCGCGAGTTCCTGACGGCGATGGAGGGCTACCGCAGCCGTGACCCGGAGATGGGAATCGTCCTGGACGCGATCAAGATGACCGTCAAGGGGGGCATCGGCAAGCTGCAGGAGAAGGCGCGCGGCGGCGGTTGGAAGCCGGGGCAGTCCTGGCCCGCTCTCGCCCGGCCGACCTGGCGGCCGGACGTCCGCGCGACCGTCATCTCCCGGGCCCGGATCAACATGCACCGCAAGATGCTCAACCTGGCGGCGGCCACCGGCCGCTACCCGGTCGCGGTCCTGTCGGACTGCGCGGTGTACGCCGCCGACGGACCCAGCCCGCTGGACGTCCTGCCCTACGGCACCGACGGCAAGACGGTGCCGGGCTCGTTCCGGCTGGGGGTCTCGCCCGGGATGGTCAAGCACGAGGGCACCCAGAGCGTGCTGTGGGGGGCGGACGTGCTCGAGCAGCTCAGCGCCGACGGCCGTGTCGCCAACCTCGCCCGCCACATCAAGACCGGCGAGCACGCCGCCAGGGACACCGGAGAGTAGGGGGATCAAGGGGCGATGGTCACGGTCGCGGAAGAACTCGACAGGGCGGTGCAGGGCGCGTTTACCCGACCCGTTCCCAAGTCGGCCGGGGCGCAGATGCGCTACCTCGTCAAGAGGCACGGCGGCCGGACGAAGCCGGTCGCCGAACTGCTCGGCATCAGCCAGCGCACCGTCGAGCGGTACGTGAAGAACAAGTTCAAAGCCCCCCGGCCACAGCTCGCCGACCGCCTCGAACGCGAGGTCCGCACCCGCTGGCAGCCGCAAGTCCGCGCCAGGGCGAAGCAGGCCGCGGCCACCACCGGCGGCATCATGATCGATGTCCAGGCCCGGTTCGGCTACACCGCCGCCCCCGGCAGCACCGACCAGGCCCGCGTACGGCACCTCACCCTCGCGCTGCCGCCCCGCCACGCCGCCCGTCTCCTTCAGGCCCGGGAGGCAGGCCTCACCGAGGACCGGCTCCGCGAGATCGCCGCCGAGGCCCTGGGCGAGGTGTACTTCCGCGACAACGGCCGCCGCGCCCACGGCCTCGAAGTGGAACTCACCGACCTCATCGACCTCCAGTTCGAGCTGTAAGCACGCCCCAGCCCGACCACGCCCAGCCGAGGGTGACTGACCACTTCAGCCGGTGAACGTTCCTTGCTCAGCCCGATAGACGACGACACCACCCTCCCCACATTTGGTGATCGACACCGGATTTGTCACACCGCCGCGCTGAGCCCCTCCCCGTGGCTGGCGGCGCCGGATGCCACAGAGCCGCCTCCGGTCGAACGGGCCGGTGGTGGCCGCGGTTGACCGAAAGCAATCGCTGCGGCGACGCCGGCGGCGTAGCCTTCCGTGCCGCTTGCGGATGACTGTGCGGCCGTGAACCAGGGGCGCCTGGCTGCCCGGTCGCGGACAGGGGATTCAAGGGGCATGGGCGTCGTGACCAAGGACATCATGGTGGTCTACCGGGACGCCGCGGGGCGCACGGTGAAGGTTCCGGCTTCACGCGCGTCAGGTGTGCCGCTGACGGGCCGTGAGGCGGTGTGGGCGCCGTCTCGGCATCCCAGCAAGCGCAGCATCGCGACCTGGTGGTGGTCGGCCACCACCGGCCGGCTCGTGGGCTGCCGGTCGCTTCAGCGGCTGACCGTGGCGATGCTGCTGGACTTCCATCCCCAGGTGGTGGACTTCCAGGCCTGGTCGGCGCGGCTCGAATGGCGCGAGCGAGGGCGGGAGAAGAGTCTGGTGCCGGACTTCTTCCTGCGCACCGCGGCCGACACGCTCATCGTCGTGGCCTGTCCCCCGGCCGCCGGGCCCACCACCCGCTTCGAGCGGCAGCTGACGGTGCTGCGCGAGGTGTGCCAGGAGGCGGGCTGGGTGCTCGGGGCGCCGCCGCGGCCGCCCGGCCCGGTGGCGCTGGCCAACCTGCGGTGGGTGGCGCGCTACCGGCATCCGCGCAACGGCGACGCGGCCGTGGAGGGGAAACTGCAAGCAGCGTTTGCCTCTGCGCGCCCGCTGCTGGAGGGTGTCACGGGCGCGGGGCTGCCGACACTGACCGCGCTGCCCCGCCTGTACCACATGCTGTGGCACCGGCGGCTGGGGATCGACTGGAGCGTGCCGCTGGGGCCGGGATCACTGGTGGGGCCGGTGGGCAGCGAACCGCAGGCGATGCGCCAGCCCTACCAAGCCGAGGACGTGTGATGACCACGGTGGCCACCCAGCCGCCGGTGATGCGGCACGCCCGGCGCGGGGTCCTGGCCCCTGGCGACGGCGTGCAGTGGCACGGCGGCCGCTACACCGTCACCGCCCTGTCGGGCGTGACCGTGCACCTGGCCCCGCAGGCCGGCAGCCCGCAGCCCCCGGCGGCGGTACTGCTGGCGGCGCTGGCCGCGGCGGAGGACTTCGCGGTCCTGAACGGGGCGGGCCGGCCGGTGCCTCACACGGTGATGCCGGACTGGGCGCTGCTGGAGGGCATCAGCGAGGAAGCGGCCCGCGAGGCGCGGATCTGGGAGCGCCACGTCATCGAGGTCGACACCGGACTGCTGCCCGGTGTGCCGGAAGGCTCCCTGCCGCGCGAGGGATACGACCCGCGGTGTACCACGCTCATCCAGCGCTACCAGGCCAAGGCCGCCGAACTGAGCGCCGTGCTGGGATGGAAGATGTCGTGGCAGACCGTGCAGACCAAGCGGCTGAAGTACAAGGCGGAAGGCGCCTGGGGACTGGTCGACAAGCGCCGCACCCGCAGCACGACGCTGTACGGGCGCACCGATATCCGGGTGGTGGACCTGCTGCTGGAACTGGTCGAGGCCGGACGCGGCGCGGTGCCGGGCAACGCCATGAAGCTGTTCACCCAGCTGCGGCGCGCTGCCCGTGCCCGGTACGGGGCGGGAGTGAAGGTGCCGGCCGACTCCACGCTGTACAAGCTGCTCGAGCGCCTCGGCATCGACGCCAGGCGCCCGCAGGCGCCGCGCGGCCGGCACGCGCGGGCGGCGGGCCGTCCCGCCCCGCCGTTCACGGTGACCTCGGCCATCGCGCCCGGCGAGGTGGTGCAGATCGACTCCACCGATCTGGACGTGAAAGTCCTCGGCGACGACGGCCTGCCGGCTTCGGTCGAGCTGACCGCTGCCGTGGATGTCGCCACCCGCAGCATCATCGCCGCCGTGGTGCGCCCCAAAACTCCCCGCCGCCGGCGCCGGGGAGCACAGGCGCGGCCGGGACTGATCAGCGCGCAGCGCAGTACCGGGCGGGCCACCAAGGCCGTGGACGCCTCCCTGCTGCTCGCCCAGGCTCTGGTGCCGGCCCCGATGCGGCCCGGCTTCAGCCCGCTGGCGCACGCCAGCGCCTCGCACCTTCCCTACGACGAACTCGCCGCCGCCGATGAGCGGTTCGCGCAGGCGGCCGGCCGCCCGGTCATCGTGCCCGACCTGATCGTGATCGACCACGGCACGGTGTTCGCCGGGCGGACCTTCTTCGACGCCTGCGCCTATCTGGGGATCTCCGTCCGCCCGGCCCGGCGGCGCACCCCCACCGACAAGGCGATCGTCGAGCGCACCTTCGCCTCCGTCAAGTCCATGTTCAGCCAGTGGGTGAACACCTACACCGGGCACGACTTCACCCGCCGCGCTGCGGCGGTGGACGGCCAGCGGCTGTGGACGCTGGCCCAGCTCGATGACCTGCTGCAGGAGTGGATCGCCCTGGGCTGGCAGAACCATCCGCACGAAGAGCTGCGCAGCCCCTACGACCCGAACCTCCCTGCCCTGACGCCAAATCAGATGTATGCGGCGTGCGTGCAGGCCGCGGGTTACCTGCCGATCCCCCTGGGCGAGGAGGACTACCTGCGGCTGCTGCCCACCGCGTGGGTGGGCGTCACCGACCAGGGCATCCGCTTCAAGAACCGCACCTACGAGAACCCCTCCACCGACCCCGACGAGGGGTTGAACCCGTACCGGTACCGGGCGTCGGGGCTGCGGGGCAAAAAGCGCGGAGGGTGGGAGCTGCGCTACAACCCCTACACCCCGGAACGGGTGTGGCTGCGCGACCACCAGCGTGATCGGTGGGTGGAGGCCACCTTCGTCCACCAGCACCTGATCGGCGCGCCGTGGACGCAGTACCTGTGGGACGTGGCCTGTGCCGAGCATGTCGAGCGCGGCGGCGGCAGCAAGGATGAGGAGGCGATCGCGCAGGCCCTGGCCGAGCTGCTGGAGCGGGCCGGGCACGGCCCGCAGGAGCCGGGCGCGGTCACCGTCCCGGACGGCTACGGTCCCGCGCTCCTGCCCGCTCCCGCCCCGGCACCGTTCGACCCGTACGCGGGGGCCGCGCCGGTGGACCTGACGGGACTTGAGCCTCTGGGCAGCCTCGAGCTGGACGACCTGGGCATGTACACAGCCGCCCCCTTGCCCGCGCCGCCGGCCGGCGAGGGGCCTGCAGCGATGCGCTGGGAGGAGCCCGGCGCCTCACATGCCCCTCCGCCGCCGGCGGGCGCGGGCTCCGTGGGCGGCGGCGCAGACCTCGCCGCGGCGGGCGGCGGGCAGGACTTCACCGACTGGTACTGGAAGGGCCTGCCCGCCATCACACCCCTGCCACCGCTGGACGACGACGGCGACAGCCCACCGCCTCGTGGCCCCATCTGACCTGTGACACCCGCTCTTGCCCTGTGCCCTGAGATGAGTTGGACCAACCCGTGAAGCAGCCCGACACCGACCTGCTCGCCCTGGGCGTGGCCCCGCCGCCAACCCCGCCCGCCCCCAGGTGGCTGGACACCCGGCAGGCGTGGAAGACCTTCGCGGCCAGGCGCCCGCAGCCGCCGGACCTCGCCGACTGCGCGCCCCTGGGCACCGACATCGCCGACAGCGACCCCCGCCTGCTCTACCACGGTCAGATGCGTATGGTCCGCACCCCCGCGATCAGCCGTGCGCTGCCCGTCGTCCACCAGCAGATCCTGGCCAACCGCCAGCGCACCCACGGCCGGGTGGGCATCATCATCGAAGGCCCGCGCAGCACCGGCAAGACCGTGCTGCTGCAGGCCATCGGCCTGCACTACGAGCACAAGATCCAGCGCCTGTACGCGCCGGACGACAACCGGATCCCGGTGATCACCCTCAGCGTGCCCGCTCCGGGCCGCGGCGGCGCACGGAACTGGCCGGCCGCGTTCGCCGCCTTCCTCGGGCTGGAACGCGACGGCGGGTCCGACCCCACCCGATCCATCTGCCATGTCATGCGTGCCAGCGGCACCCTGCTGGTCCTCATCGACGGCATCGAACACCTGCGGCCGGGCACGGACACCGAGCAGACCTTCGACTACCTCTCCTACATCAGCGAGCAGACCGGGGCGACGTTCATCTACTGCGGCCGCGGCGCCCGCTCCATCGTCGACCCGATGACCCGGGACCGGGAGACCGAGCGCGCACAGGGCGAAGAGCCGTGGGGCGACCACGTGGTGCTGCGCACCCGCCGCATCGGCTTCAGCGACGACGAACGGGTGGAGTTCGCCCAGATCGTCGACGCCTTCGACCGCGACCTGCGCCTGCACCATCACACCCCGGGTGAGCTGACCACGCTCGCCCCCTACCTGCACAAGCGGAGCAAGGGATACCTGCGGGCCCTGTCCCAGCTCATCTGCCAGGCCGCGCAGCAGGCCATGCTCACCAAGACCGAACGCATCACCGAGGAACTGCTGGACTCACTCCACCTGGGCCGCAGCATCACCCTGTGACCGGTGAGCCGGTCACTTCTGCCGGTCGCGCGTGGACGGCATGCCCTCTCGTGCGGCGGCCTTGCCGCGACGGCCGGCACGGGCGAGGCGGACATCCCACACCATGCGCATCGCCTCAAGGGCCGACCGTTCCTGCGGGGTCAGCTTCTGCGGCCAGCGGCGGTGCTTGAGAATGAAGGCGCCCAGACGGACGGGGCCGATCCAGGTTTCCTCCACGTGCGCCCGCGGCACCAGCAGGTTCCCCTCGCGGGCGAGGTACGCGGCCGCGGCGATCAGCCCGCGGCGGAACTCCTGCCGCTCAGGCGTGACGAACGGCCCCGGATACAGGCTGTCCACGTCGGGCGTGGCGCCGAGCTCGAGGAGCAACTGGGCCTGGGCGGGGTCCAGTTGTCTCCACCGGTTGCGCTGGCGGTTCAGCCACTGGCCCAGCGGCACACCGTCACCGGTGCGCCAGTCGCCGGGCAGGTCCACACTGCCGCCGGCCTCCACATGCGCTTTGGCGGCCGCGTAAGTGCGCCGCCAGGTCAGCGGGAAGGGCGGGTTCCACCAGGGGTCGATCCCGCGCAGGGCCTGCTCCTGCTCGCGTGTCAGGGTGCCGGCGCCGGCCCGGGCCCGGCAGCTGGCCAGCCAGGCGCCGACGCGGTAGCCGCCGGCGGTGGCGGTTGTCGGGGCGGCCAAGTGCCCGTGCTCGTCGGCGTAAGCCCGCGCGTGGGCGAGCATGCGCTCGAAAGTGTGCTCGGGCGGTGTCCACAGCATGCCCAGCCGCTTCAGCGCGCGTACCTGGGCGGGTGGGATGCGGCCCAGGAGGTAGCGCAGGCGCTGGTTGACGATCCACTCCCCCAGGGCGAAGCCCTCGTCGTCGACGAAGGTCTCCGGCACGTCCAGATGCCGGTGCTTGGTGGCGTAGCGGGTTGCGGCGCGCAGGGCCTCCTCCCAGGTGCCGGTTGCCGGCAGGGTGATCTGAAGGCCCAGGGCGGCGGCGAGTTCCGCGGCGCGCTCCGGCTGGCTGTAGTGCAGACGGCGGCCCAGCACCCGCCCGCCGGGGCGGCGCTCGGGCAGGGCGATCCGGTCCAGGTAGGAGTCGTCATGGGCGCGCAGGGCCTGCAGGATCGACCACAGGGCGCCGAAGGAGGAGTTCTTCAGCAGCTTGCCCGGCGACGTTTTGTCGGGCAGATAGACCGGGATGACCAAGGTGGCGATCTTGCCGCTGCCGGGTGGCTGGCGCAGGGCCCGGCCGATCGCCTGGATCGCGTCGATCACGCTGTAGCGGGGGTCGGCGAACACCACCGCGTCGACCGCGGGCATGTCGACGCCTTCGTTGAGCACCCGCACGTTGCACAGCACGGCCTTCTCGATCGCCTCGTCGCCGAAGGCGGCCAGCACACCCCGGCGGTAGCCGGGGTCCTGCTCGCCGTCGATGGCGTACGCCCACAGTTTCTCGATGCGCAGCGGCGCAGGCACGGCGGCTGCGGTGGCGGGCAGGGTGCCGGCGAAATGGTGCGCGGCATCGACCCGGTTGTGGAAGACCAGCACGCGCCGCAGGTCCTGCTCGGCCATCGCCCGCAGCACCGCCACCTGGATCGCGGCTGTGCGCAGCCCGTCGTGATGGGCGCTGGTGGCCGGGCGTCGCTCCGCCAGGATCGTCTGCAGATCGTCGTCGCCGACCACCGGCATGAGGACCTGGTAGTCGGCCAGGATCCCCTCCTCGATCGCCTTGGCCAGCCCGAGGGTGTAGACGGTGGGCCCGAAGACGTCCTCGCGGTCCATCGTGGCCGTCGGCGCCCGCTCCACGAACTCCGCCAACTCCCTGGGCGCCTGGCCGTTGAAGATCCTCGGCGTCGCCGTCATGTACAGGCGTACCTTGGCCGGCACCAGCTGGTCGTCATGGACCTTGCCCCAGCCCTCCCCCACCCCCATACACGTGCGGTGGGCCTCATCGGCGATGATCAGGTCCCACGACGGCAGCGCGAACAGCTCATGCGCCCGCACGACCACAGGGAGGGAGTCGTAGGTCGCGAAGACCGCCAGCGGACCGCCAGCGGTCAGCGCCATCGCCACACGCAGGGGGTCGTTCGTCATCACCGCCTGGGAGCGAGCCAGCCCACTGCGGGACTGCGGCAGCGAACACACCCCCAGCGCCCGCCCCTGGTAGCCGGCCTCCCGCCACCGGGAGATCGTCTGGGTGACCAGCGCGAGCGTGGGCATCAACACCAGCACCGCACCCGATGGGGCCACCTGCTCGGCGGCCCGGCAGGCGATCAGCGTCTTACCCGTGCCGCACGCAGCCACCACCGTCATCCGCCGCTCACCCCGCCGCACCGCCCGACGGATCGCGGCAAGGGCCCGGACCTGGTGCGGAAATAGCTCCATGGCCATCTGTTCGGTGTCCAACACGAGCGAGACGGACTTCCTCACGCAGCAGATCCCCAAGAGCAGACCGGCAGGCGATCTGCGCGGGTACTGTACAAATGCGGCATCGGCGCAGCACCGAAAACCAGCCAACTTGTCGACTCCAGAGGTGAGTTGAGCTGAACATAGCCCGCTGCGGGGCCGGTCCTGATCCGGTGCCGGCCGCCGTCTCAAGGGACACCAGGTGGACGCCGCAGCAGACGTGCACGACGGTCATGGCCGATCACGCGGAAGGATGCCCCAAGCCACCATGCCGAAGACCCCGCGCAAGAAGCGAACGCACACACGCACCAGCTGGGCGCCCGCCCAGCCGCTGCCACGACAGATCCGTTTCATCGCCGGCGAGTCCACCGGCTCCTTCGCCCGACGGCTGGCCGCAGAAAACGGCCTTCAACCCGAGGAATTCTGGCCCATGGTCGGCAACGGCGGGCAGATCTTCGACCCCCGCTACTCCGAGGTCTACCTCAACGCCGCCGCACTGAGCCGCCTTGCCCGCCTGGCCGGACACGACGCCGCCACCCTGCAGTGGCTCCTGCCCAACCTGCGCCCCCACCACCTGATGGACACCGGCCCGAGCCCCGAGTGGCGCTGGCCCTGGGACGCCGCCTCCGGCTACCTGGTACGCGCCTGCGAACTGTGCGCCCGCGCCAAAGGCACCGACGAAAACGCCTACCTCATCTCACCCACCACATGGCAGGTCTGCACCCGGCACCAGCGCTGGCTGGACAACCGCCGCGAGGAGCACACCGGCTCCATCCCCCTGCACCACCTGCCCGACATTATCCAAGCCCACCACCGACGCCTCACGCTGGAACGCCGCCTCGGCGAATCCGGACGCGCCCTGTTCGCCGACGCCTACGCCATCGCCGCCTATTGGTGGAATCTGCCCGTCCTCTCCCCGCCCGTGTGGCGCGAGCGCCAAAACCACCTCCGACCCGCCAAAACAGACGACGTCCGCTGCGCCCCGCTCGTCCTCTACCCCGAAGCCGTACACATGGCCGAAGCCATGGCCGCCCGCGAACGCCGACGCCTGCGCGGCACCCTCACTACCAACCAGGCACATTCATGGCTCCACCACGTCGCCGCCCTCCTCGACGACTGGCAGATGCCAGCCGACCTCGCGATCCAGCCCGCCCTCCAGTGGGCCGCACGCCACCAGAACCCGGACCCCGCACACCAGCCGAACCCCCGCCCCGCACGCGGCCGCTACCGCCGCCTCCCCCTCCCCCACCCGCACACCACCCAGACCACCGACACCCCACTGCCCGAACTGTCCTGCCTCCCCTGGCAGATCGGCGAACTCCTCAGCCCGAACCTGACCCCCGCACCCGGCGGATGGACCCTCACCGGCCGAGCCTGACGGCCCCCGGCCCCCGGCCAGCTCCCCAACGCCAAAGAATTATCCGTGCAGTTACGACATTCCAAGTGCACTTACAACATCGCAGGTCACTACGTCACAGACGCAGTACCTCATCATCGACAATCACCTATACCACCTGCTCAGTCCCATGGCGGGCGCTCTCACCCAGCCTCTCTGCCTACCCACAACACCCCAGCTCACAGAGCTCCCGATGTCGTAACTTCACAGATAACCGACATCCTCTTCCGGGGAGACCGGGCGGTATCTGCGGCCTGCCGCGTAACGTGCGTCCCAGGTGGCCGCTGTGAGAACCGGCACGGGTGCGCTCCTCTCTACCGTGGGGCGTTCTGGAGGCTCTTGAGTGCCGCTCTGCGCACTGTGGGCGGGAAGCCGAGCCGCTCGGCGGCCTCGGCGTAGCTGAGCGATGCTTGGCCGGCGAGCTGTGCGATGCGTTCACGACGCAGGTTGGCCAGGGCGCGTTGTGCTGTGGCCGGCGCGACTCCGAGGGCGTCGCAGACCTCGGAGACTGTGACGGCCGGCTTGGCGTCCAGTAGCGCGGCCACTTTGGCGTGCAGCTGGTTCCGGGGTACCGCGTTGCCCTTGCCCTTGGGTCGGCCGGTCGCGCTGCTCTTCCCGGGGCGCGTGTCCTGGAAGGCCCGTACGGTGCCGCGGGGCCAGTGTTCGACGCCGCACACGACCACCATGTGGGAGGCCAGGAGAGGGTCGGTTTTGTAGGCGTCCCAGCTACGGGTTTTCACTCCCAGTTCGGCGGCTGCTTCGTGGCGGTCGAGGAGGTCCTGTTCTCCTCCCGCCGGCGGCAGGTCAGGTACGGGGGTGCCGGCGAGGTAAGCCGCGGTCTGCTCGCCGTCCCAGAGGAGGACCCGGGCCTGGGGCGAACTGATGGGGGCGGGGAAGCCCTGGGCGGTGTAGGGCTTCTTGTTGCGGAACGTTCCCATGGACATGCCCATATCGCGCGCCAGGAGCTCCCTGGTCCGCACGAGGTGTTGACGCTCCGGATGGATCATTCCGTCACTCCTGACAGGCGCGGCTCAGTCCGAAGCCCGAGTGCCTCCGACGGGCTCTCCGCTGGACAAAATAAGATACCGCATCGGAGTCACGGGATCCACGGTTGGCGGGTACGTCTGGGCGGCGGCGGCGGTCCACGCGTTCATGGCGCCGAGCGCCAGAAGGATCGGAGCAGTTAACGCGTGCCGATCGAAGTGCGGCTTTCGGCAGGTGGGCCTCCTTGCTGGGATCCAGGGTTAAGACGGGAGACGGAGCCAGCGCGGCCCGCTGGCACCGCACCGCTGGAAGCGTCTCTGACCTGGTATTTTCCGGGGAGGTTGTACGTTGACATGGTCTCCGGGGGTGGTTCCAGTCCCTTGTGGCTCCTCCTCGTCCGCCGTGGGCGAATCTGCCCTCGGACCTGCGGCGAGGGGGCCCCGGCTGTCTCGGCCGGGGGGGGGGAGAGAGACTCGGCGCCTTCAGCGCGGAGCAACTGCACCGCGTCTCTCGATCAAGGTCTGGGCATCGCCGACGGGAGTACTGGCGCTCACGTTCGCAGCGGGTTAGCCATCGGAGGTCAACGCCGATGCGGTGACCTGCACTTGGGTGCCGGACTCGTCGTACGTGGCTGCGCCGAGCAAGCAGCGTGACGGTCACCTCGACGCTCGCAAGGGGCACCCCGCGCGAGGCGTCCGCGGCGGTCCGGGCCGTTGAGGTCAGAATGCTGGCCGGCATGAGCGAGGCCGAGCAGGCGAGCGCGTTGCGGATACTGCAGGGAATGATCTGTTCCCTGCGCGATGGCGCCGACGCCGGACAGTGACGCCCTTCGCCAACCGAGCGAAGCCAGCCAGCCTCGGTATCGATCCGAGCGGACCTCATCGGTAGGTCGGCTCGGTGCTGCTCGGGTTACACCTGGTTGGCGCGGCGCTCGTGCGCGTGGGCGCGCAGGAGGAGGGCGATCCAGCTGCGGTAGGGGCGCCAGGCGTCGGCGATGGCCGCCAGGCGGGTGGTACTGGCGGCCGCCTGGCTGTCGAGGCCGTAGGCGGCGGCCATGGCTTGATGGACGCCGGGCTCGTGGGCGGGAAAGACGTCAGGGTGTCCGGCGCCGCGGATGAGGATTAGCTCGGCGGAGAACGGTCCGATTCCCGGCAGTTCCTTGAGGTCGGTGAGGGCGAACTCGGCTGGCTGCGCCCGGAGCTGGGCGGCGTCGAGGCGCCCGTCGAGAGCGGCGTCGGCGAGGGTGCGCAGCCTCTCGATCTTGACGTCGGTCAGGCCGGGTACATCGCTGATGCGGCGCAGTCGGTCCGGGGCGGGGAACGCGTGGAGTCGTTGTCCTTCGACCTCGACGACCTCGCCGTACTGCTGGGCGATACAGGCTTTGATGCGAGCGGCCTGGGTCCTGCGAATGCGGTTCCCGATGATCGTCCAGGCGGCCGCCTCGTACGGCGAGTAGAACAACACCGGCCGCAGGCCCGGGAATTCGGCCTGAAGGCTGGCGATGACCGGATCGGCGTCGGCCAGAGCGGGGAAGCCGGTGGCATCGATGTCAAGGGAGAGGACGCGGGCGATCTGGGCCCGTGCCGCCTTGGCGGCCGGTGTGCCGTCGGCGGGCTGCGTGACTGTGCCGTCGACGTAGAGGCTGTACTCGGCGTGCACCGCAGCGGAACCGTCCGCCACACCCTTCTGGCGCAGGGCGCAGCCGATGACGGCCTGGCCGTCATCGGTCGGAAAGGCCAGCCGGAGCACCGTGTCGGGCGCCTGGTCGTAGGAGGCGGGAGTGAAGCCTTCCAGGAACCGGATAGAGGCGGCCAGCGAGAAGGGACCCTTGGGCGTGAAGGAAACGGCGGTCACCGTCAGCCCGTCTGATGCACGGTCAGGACGTAGCCCTCAGGCCCGACGAAGGAGAACATCGGGCCGAACGGGCTCGGCGAGATCGGCGTGAGGATCTCGACGCCATGCGCGGTGAGCTGGTCATGGAACGCCTGGGTATCAGGGGTGGCAAACCACAAGGCCACACCGAGGCCCGGTCGGCCGACGTCCAGGTCGGTGCCGGGCAACGGGTCACGCACAGCCAAGGCGACCGGCTTGGTGTCGAAGACGACCGCACCGGGGGGCGAGGCAGGGGCACGGCGCAGGCCAAGGTTCTTCTCGCAGAACTCGGCCGCCGCCTCCAGGTCGCGGACCTGGAGCGCGATGAAGTCGGGGCCATCAATGCTGACGGGCATGGTCTCCTCCTCGAGCCTCAACGTTAGGCCCCAACCTCGCAGGTGTCAAAATATGGACATGCAGGACACTCAGCACGCGAAACCACCCCACCCCGCGAAGGACGTGCTCGACCACGTGGGGTACCGCCTCAAGCGCGCCCATGCAGCCCTGCGCGGTGCCATGGACCAGGCGCTGCGTGAACACGACCTGACCGTGCCGCAGTACGCCTGCCTGGAAGTCCTCGCCGCCCGGCCGGGCATGTCCAACGCAGAC
This sequence comes from Streptomyces albus subsp. albus, assembly GCF_000725885.1. Classification (GTDB taxonomy): domain Bacteria; phylum Actinomycetota; class Actinomycetes; order Streptomycetales; family Streptomycetaceae; genus Streptomyces; species Streptomyces albus. The sequence continues at coordinate 41,834 of NZ_JODR01000032.1, forward strand.
CTCGCGCGCGCCACCTTCGTCACCCGCCAGTCGATGAACGTCGTCCTGCGCGGCCTGCAAGACCAGGGCCTACTCACCCGGCCCGCCACCGCCGAAACCGGCCGCGCCCGCCCCGCGACCCTCACCGACGAAGGCATGCGCCGACTCGATGAAGCCCAGAAAGCCGTCTACGCCATCGAGAGCCGCATGATCCACGCGATCCGTCACGCAATCGTGAACTGACGGGCTACCGGTGCCCAGTGCACGCCCCTGGGGCACGCCTCCAGCATCTTGTTCTTGTCGAACTTCCCGTCCTCGTCGGTCCATCCCAGATCGTCGAGGGAGACGTCCATAGCGATCGCCATGTAGTCGTCCTTCGTCACGTCCTTGCAGGCGTCAGGCTTGCCCTTCACGTCCGCCTTGAACTGCTCGAAGAGGGCCTGGCGGCAATCCTTGACGATGTCCTCGTACGACGGCTGCGCTTGGGGACACCCACAGGCGGGCACCGGAGCCGAGCATGATCGACGGATTCACCACCACGTGCAAGGTGTCCACCAGGTCCGCCTCCAGGAAGGCGCGGATGGTTGTGGCGCCGCCACCGACGCGGACGTCCTTGCCCTGGGCCGCCTCCTTCGCCCGCTCCAGGACCTTGGCGGCGTCGTCGTCGACGAAATGGAAGGTGGCGACCCCGGCCACAATGACGGCCAGGGCAGCGGATCCGATGTTAGTGGTGCGGCGTTGCATGGTCCCTCCAGAGGCTGTGGCGTAGAGGGGAATAGTGGTGCGCGCCACGTCGGCTCCGGTGCGGTGTGTCCGTGTCGTGACGTGAGGCGTACGAGACTCCGGCCCGGCCGCCCGGTCCGCGTGTCCGGCGTCTGACGTAGAGGGGGACCCGCCGCGACGGGGGCTGTGGTGACGGGGATTTGGCGCCGGTCGGTGAAGACGAATGCGGCGCCGCCCGGTCTTGTGAGGAGATGACATTCGGCGAGGATGAGGGGCGAGCCAGGCGAGGTGGGAGCGCTGGCCGCGGTTCTCGCCGGTGAAGTCGCCGAGGTCGAAGCCGTGATAGCGGCCGCCTTCGGTGAGGTACTTCGGGCGTGCTGTGCGGGTGCTGCGTTCGGTCATGGTGCGGCCGCCGGAGTTGCACGGCGGGTTCGCGCAGGACTGCATCGACGGGGGTGCTGAGGGCGGTGCGCCATCTGCACCAGGCTGTTCTCCTCATGCCCCAGCCCCATGGCCGGTGAGGGTAGCGGCCACAGGGCTGGCCGCGCGCGCCCGGAGGGGCAACGGGCTGCCCGGGCTGCCCGGGCTGGCTCGGCTCGCCCGTGCGAGGGCGTGGTCAGCGTGCCCGCGCCGGCTGCGGGGCAGTCAGGCTTCTTCGCGGTCCCAGAAGGTCCGCGCCAGCTCGGCGACCGAGGTGCGCAGCATGGCGACGCTCATGGTCTTCAAGCCGGGGTGGTCGGCCGACAGCCGCCGCAGCACTATGTTGACGACGTCGTCTGTCTCGAACGGGATGCCGGTCTGTGCCGCGAGATGGCCGACGTCCTGGACGGCCTGGCACGTGCGGACCATCAAGTCGGCGAGCAGGGCCTCGAAGACGTCGTCCATGCCCTACAGCTACCCGGAACCGTCGCAGCCAGGCGGACGCCGGTGTCAGCGCCGCGTCGGTCAGCGCGCTGGCCGACGCGGCGGCGGGATTTTCGGCAGCAGGTCCCACAGGGGCCAGGAGCCCGCGGCCCAGCGTGCGAGGAGGTCCCGGTCGACCAGGTGTATTCCGGTGTCCTTGCTGAATGGTCGGGCGTCCCGGGTGAACCGTCCGTTGGTCAGCATGACCACCACGTCCGCTTTGTGGATCGGCCGGGCTGTTCCGTTGAGCCGCTGGAGGTCGGGAGTGCCGATCGCTGATCCGGCCGCGCCGTTGCGGCGGTGCTTGCGAGTGGAGCGGCAGCACCCCTACCCGAGGTTCGAGCGTGTTGTGCACGCGGTGCGCACCTCGTGCTGCGGACACGTAGGTTCGCAGCGAACCCGAACTCGACGACATCGCCTTGCTCCGCTCACCGGACGAGCTGCCTGGCGGGTCCGCACGCGGACTGCCTGGAGCCGCTCGTCCGCCGCTTCCTTTCGGCCGCTGAGATCAGGCAACTCGCTCAGGCTCCGGAGGGGAAGTCGCGTTCCTTGGGGTCCGGCTCACGTCGTCAGTTCGAGGAAGTCGCGGACGCCGGCAGCGTTCTTGCGGCGGGCGAGTTGGGTGCGCAGGTCGCCATCCTGGCCCGGGCCGGGTACCGGATCGTGCACGGCGGCTACAACGGCGTGATGGAGGCGGCAGCCCGGGGAGCTGCCGCACACGGCGCCGAGATCACCGCCCTGACACTGGCCGGCCGACCCGAATGGGGCCCTCTCAACCCGTTTGTCACGCACGCCCGTTACGCCTCCACCATGGGCGAACGCCTGCACGCCTACCTCGACGAGGCCGATCTGGTCGTCGCGATCGGCGGCGGGGTCGGCACCCTGCACGAGATCACCGCCGCCCTCTACTACGCGACAGCGGTCCGCACCCTCCCCGTCCGGCTCCTGGGCCGCCGGGCCTGCGCCCTGGCCCAGACGCTGCGCCGTGACCAGTGGCTGGTCGAGACGCCGACCCGCCCGTTGGGGTTCTTGCGCGAGTTGCCGAGCGCCGCCGCGCTGGAGCGCGACCTGTCTGTCCTGGGACACCGTTCCCGCCGCGCTGCGGGAGGCGATCGAAGCGCATCTCGGCGCCCCGGTCCGCCACGCACACACCCCGCCGGGCGGCTTCGGCCACCAGCTCGCCAGCACCCTCACCCTCACCGACCGGCGCAGCACCTTCGTCAAAGCCGCACCCGAAGGCGACTCCCTCACCGCCGCGAACCTGCACGAAGCCGAAGCCCTCCGCTACCTGCCTCCGCACGCCCCCGCGCCCGCGCTGCTGGGCATCCTCCATGCCGGCGGCTGAACCGCCGTCCTGACCGAGCACCTGGACGGCTCCCACCCCGACCTATCCCCCGGCAAGGAGGCGGGCGAGGTGTGGGCACTGCTGGACAAACTCGCCTCCACTCCAGCCCCCGACAACTACCGGGCGGCGCTGCCGGCCACGGGCGACTCGGCCACCGCCCGCCTGCACGGCTGGACCACCCTCCCCTACGACACCCCGCTGCCCGCCGAGGCACGTCGCCTGCTGCCACGGCTGCGGGAGCTGGAGGAAGCCTGGCCCGCCCTCGCCCACCACGGCGACCGTGTCATCCACGGTGACCTGCGGGCCGACAACATGGTCACCGACCACCAGCGCGGCATCGTGTTCGTCGACTGGGCCCACGCCACCCACGGCCCCGCCGCCGTCGATGCCGTCTCCCTCGCAGCCCAGCTCACCCTCGCCGGACACCAGCCCCACGATGTCGCCCGCACACTGAGGGGCCACCACAGCCTCGCCACCGACCCACTCCCCGGCCTGGCCTTCCTCGCCGCCCTGACCGGACACTGGCAGCGTAACGCCACCCAACCCGCACCACCCGGCGCGCCGGGCCTACGCCCCTACCAGCAACACGCCGCCACTGCCGGACTCACACTCCTCGCCCACCTCCTCCAAGACGACGCGCCCGGCCTGGGTCGGCGAGGTCCAGATGGGGCAGATTCGGGTCAATGACAGGGCGGCCCCACAGGTTGATGCGGTGGGCCAGCACGGCGCGCGTCACCTCGGGGGCGGGACGGACGGGATGTCGATGACAGGTCCGGCGGAGGCCGGTGCGTCGGGGGCCGGGGTGAGCAGCCCGGCCTCGGCAAGCATGCGGGCTATGCCCGGGCAGGTGTCCTCGACACGGCGGTGCGGGCAGTATTCGGGGGTCATCGCAGCCTCTCGCCGGGATGGGCGGCGCCACATGCTAGCCGTGACGGAATGCCAACGGCGCTCGTGAGGGGGGCGTCCGGGGCGGAAGGGGTGGTCGTGAAGGCGTGCTACAGCGACATGACGGAGCGGGACCGGGAGGACTTCCTGGCGCGGCATCCCGACTGCGATATCTGTGGGCACATCGCTCGGTGCGTTGACCACTCTCACGAGAGTGATCTTGTGAGAGGAGCGCTGTGTGGGGGGTGCAACAGCAGGATCGGGTGTCTCGAAGCCGCTCTTCGCCTGCCCAAGCGGCGGTTCCAGAGCTTGGCGAACGACCTCCACCGGGCAGCAGCCCGGGGGGACGATGGGACCTTGTGCCGCATCCTCGGCCAGCGCGACGGAGCGGATCTCGCCTACCTCGGACTGACGCTCCGTGAATATGTTGACCGGCTCCATGCCATACAGGCGCAGCTGACCCAGCGCTTCGTCTACTGGGCTCCCATCGCTCTCGGCGGGGACCGAGAGCGGAGTTGGTCCAAGCAGGGGCCGTTCGGTGAAGCGAAGCAACGGCGTGTAGGACGTCGGCTGGTCAGCCGCACACAGGGGCCTGGACTGATCATCTCGCTCACCCAGGAGCCCGACGACGGGGTCGACTCCCCCACGCCACGCGGGCTGGTCACCAGCTTCCACACTTCTGTGGCCCTTGATCGCGTCCGCGAGCTCCGGGACGCCGCTGCCACAGACGAAGAATCGGCGCAGCGGATGCGTCAGGTGCAGGAGGCATACGAGGTGCGGAAGGAGGCATATCTGCGGCTGGTCGTGCCTATCGTGCTCAGCCGCACGCTGAGCACCGAGCAGGTACGAGCAGCGCGGGCTTGGGGGCCTGGGGTCGGCAAAGTGCCGTCGAGCCCTCAGGCGCTGCGGGCAGAAGTGAGCTGTGGATACCAGCCCCGGTGGGTGGATGTCGCTGTGCGGATCGCGTTGGAAGATCTGGGCGAGAATCTGCCCAATCCTGGCTGGAACAGCTTTACCCGAGCCCGCTGGCACTGGCAGGCGGTATGCGAGCACTGGCACTCCCACCACCGCGCTGAGAAGTGACGCCATCGGCTTCGACGTGTAGTGCGGCCCGCCGCTCTCCGCAGTTGCAGCCTCCCCGGGAGCTGCTGGGCTGTTCGGATGAGCGGCGATCTCAACTCGGACCGAGCACGATTGTTCGGCCAGGTGCTCGCCTTACCGTGCGGCCATGGATTCCACCCCGATGCCCGAGCCGCTGCGCCGTGCGGTCCATCAGTACGTGGCCGAAGCCGTCTTCAACTGCTTCGAGGTGCTGCGCTACACCGAGCCTGATGTCGCCCACGACTGGAAGCGGATGACGCTCTACCGGTCCACCGACGCGGCAGACGTCCTGACCATGGCGTCCATGCTGATCGCCGCGCACTGCGAGCGCACCGGCATGGCCCCGGACACGCTCCGGTACTACTTGCAAACCGACTATCAGAAGAGCCGGGCAGACGCCCGCGAAATGAACCGGGCCCGCGCCCAGGTGGCCGGCCTGCTGGGCGAACCCGCCCCCGAAGGCGACGACCGAGTGCTGGCGATGCGTTACGCCCAGGGGCAGCACCGTGCCGAGGACGCCCTGACGCCCGAGGACGACCCACAGAAGCTGCTCACCGCAGCATGCCTGTACGGGCTGTCCGCCAAGCTCTGCGACGATGTCGACGCCCTCAACAGCTACCTGTCCCCGCAGATGGCCGCAATGGCCCGCAAGGTCGCCGACGCCCTCGAGATCCCCCAGCCGGCCACTCTCTGACCGGCACCACCCTGAGCAGGTGTTCACACACACCGCCCGGCGGCCGGACCATGGACAGGCGAAGCCGGACCCGGCCGCCCCTTCACCCGCCCGCAGAGCAGGGCCGGCCTGCCTCCCGTGCGCGTGGACAGACTCTGCACAGCTTCGTGACCGGCGGGTTTGTCGGAGGCTGGTCGTAGGATGCGGTGCTATGGCCAACGTGATCGACCCCGACAGGCCTGAGCACGCGCACCTGATCAAGCTCCAGCGGATCTTCTTCGAACGCGACGCCGAGCTGGCCACCTACACCGGGGACGACGCAGAGCCGCTTCGCGAGGCCGCGCGGCAAGCCACGACTGAGAAGATCGCCGCACTCAAGGAAAGCGGCCTCATCGAAGAGCACGGACACTTCGTGGCCGGGCAAGATCTCAAGCAGGCGACACGAGCCGCTATGCGGGGCTGAGGCCGGGCCGCGCGCCTGCTCATCTGTTTTGAAGGCCCTGCTTGCGCGTCGTAGGGAGTGCTTGTGACCGGACCGGACCTGCCGCCGACGACCGAGCCGATGACGGCGGACGCACTGCTGAGCCGGTGGCCGACCGGGGCCCAGAAGGCGGAGCTCTTCCATGGTGTGCTCGTCTTCACCGGCGACTTCGACGCACGTGACCTGGACACCGCACAACGCACCTACCCCGGCCGCCGCCCCGTCCTCAACGCCGATGACGGCCTGGAAGTCCACCCCGCCGGCCCCGGCGTCCCCACACCCCTCGGTGGATGACCGACGCCCGGTGCCGTACGCAAGGTCCGCACTGGCCGTAGTTCCACCGGTGGCATCTTCTGCTCGAGAGCGCTCGGATCCCGCTGCGCTGCCGACGCCCTCGTGGGTTCTGTGGGAAGTCTGGTTCCCCGAGTTGCGACAGGCCGCTGCCGCGTAGTGGACGAGCGCGCTGTGCTCAGTTGTGCTTCAGCGCTGGCGCCTTCCTGCGGGCCGCTGCAGTCTTTCGGGCCTGGGCTCGCGCGGCGTGATGGTGGTCGAGTGCTTCGCGGGTGCCCTTGGGGATGACCACGGTCGTTTTGGTGGCGGGTGCGATATAGGTGCTGGCGCCGGCGCCGTAGTGGCCCCGCCGGATATCGCTGTCGGTCTTGTAGAGCAGGACGTCGACGATGCCGAGGGCCCGCAGGTTGGTCAGCACTCGTTGGACATAGGGGATGTCGTGCCAGTCCCGGGTGTAGACGCAGATGGGGCGGCGGGTGTCGTCACTCATTCTGCGGGTGTTGATGAGCGTGCCTGCCTTGCTGCGGTAGCCCAGAAGGCCGTCTTCGGTTGCGGCGCGGATGGTGGCCCAGGAGCGGTCCAGAAGGCTGAGTGGGGTGAACCAGAGCCACTTCCCACTCCAGGGGTGATCGTCTTCGGCCAGAGGGGTGTCCGGGGCGTCCGCCCACAGCCAGGGCTCGGCGGACTCGCGTGAGGGGACGATGCTGGTGGCGGCTTCATACTGAGCCGATAGGGCGGTTTTGGTGTCCATGATCGGCACCGTACGCGACATTCATCACTTCTTTCGTTTATCCACCCGTCATGGGTCTTGTGGAACGGAACACCCGCCGGTGGCGCCGCGACTTGGCGGTGACCGCGTGCTGCGCAGCCGCCGTGGCGGAGGCGGACCGCACAGGTGATCCGGGCCAGCGAGCAGCCCGGCTCGTCGACTGCTTGGGAGTTCTCCGCTCGGCACACGGCGCCGGGTCAGCGGCTGCCCTGGATATGCGCACACTGCGGCGCGGCTTGCGTCAGGGGCTCGCGCCTCTCCTGCCCATCGATGGGGAAGGCGATGACCCTCTGGGCGAGGTGAGGTTGGTGGACTCGGACGGCCTGCTGTGCGATGCCGTGGAGGACCTGGGCCGTGAGCACCTCGTACCGCAGCAGGCGTTGATGGAGTACTGGCCCTGGGCGCGCTTGCGCGCCGAGCAGGAGGAGCAGCAGCTGTACGCGGAGATCCGGCGCCTTCCGCCGGAGGACTACGCGAAGGTGCGTGAGCTGCTGGCGAGTCATCCGGTGGCGGAGCGGGGTGTGCTGTGGGAGAAGTGGGGCGGCTTGTGGGGCCGGTTCGGGTTCTTCGAGCCGGTCTCGTCCTGGCCGTGGTGCAATGCGGCGGGCTGGTGCTTCCCGTGCCCTGTGTGCGCCTGGCCGATGCGCGCGCAGCCTGCCGGGGGCGGGGTCTTCGCCGTCTCGTGCGACGTCCACTTGCTGGAAGGGGCGCAGTACACCTGCCGTCAGGATCGGGGCGGCAGCGGGCCTCCGGTCCTGGAGGGCGGAGGCTGCTCAACGGGTCGGGTGAAAGGTTTTCCGGCTGCCGGCGACTATTTGGCGGTCTCCCGGACGGTGTGGCGGTATCTGACGCTGCCGGGACGCATGGAGTTCGCGATCCGGGACGCGCTGGCAGACATCGCCGGCCTTGAGGTCTTCATGTACCCGGAGGGTGACCGCTACGACCTGCGCATCACGGCTGCCGCGCCGCTGGTGGCCAGGGAGTGGCGGGTGGATGCGAAGGCGTGGCGGTCCTTCGACGCGCTGGCCGATGCGCTGCTTGAGCGTCCCGTGCTGGGCGGAGCGGTTCCGCTGATCATCGTGGTCCCCCACCGGCGCCGGTCCGACCTTCCGCGGCTGCGGGTGCGCCTTGCCGGGCGGCCGGACCTCGAGGTGATGACCGACAAGGACCTCGTCGCCATGGTGCTTCGCTGGTGCCGGGCACAGCCGTGAGGGCCGGTGATGTCCGCGAGGCGTTGCAGCGCTGCGCCATCGCAGCGTGTCTCGCCCTGTCCGAGCAGTACTTCGCCTTCGGCACCGTCGAGGGACGGCGCGGCGTGCCGCTGGACTTCGCCCAGATGTTCGCCTCCCGGCGCACCGACGTGTGGGAGAAGTGGACATCGCTGCCGCGTGCCGAATATGAGCTGGTGGGCCGGTTGTGGCAGACGCTCAAGCAGGAGGGTGACCTGGCGCAGCCAGAGTCGTTCCGCGAGGCGGCCCTGGAGTACGCCGTGTCGCCCGCAGCGCTGTTCAGGATCCCGGATGCCTCGGACGCGGATGAGGCCCGCTGGCTGGTGGCCTGCCATGCGCAAGAGCCCCTCACCTTGGCCGAGCACCTTGTTCAGGAGGCCGAGGGCTACCGGGCCAGTCTGGAGGGGCAGCTGCCGACGGCGGGCGAGGGTCTGTGGTCCTTCGGCCGCGATCGGCTGTACACGGTGGAGATCCCTGCCAGCGAGAAGAACGCCTTCGTAGCCCCGGTCCGGCTGCGCACAGAGCCGTTCCTGGAGGAGGCGCGTCTGACGCGGGAAGCAGTGATGGAACGCGTGGTGGGTCAGGCGGCGGCCTGGCCGGAGACGTTTGGGTGGAAACCTGGTCTGCTTCAGGGGTTCTTCGACCGGCTCACCGATGCCTGCGGCCGCACAGCGGCGGAGCTGAGGTTGCCGGCCGGGGCCATGACGCTGCTGAATGCGCCCACCGGTGTGGGCAAGAGCGTGCTGATGCGGGATGCGGCACACCTGCTGGCGGCGAGCGGCCAGGGCCCGGTTCTGATCGTGGTGGGCCGCATCCGCGAGGGGCTGAATACGGCCGAACAGCTGGCTGCGGACAACGAACTGGTCGAGGAGACGGCCTGCACTGTGCGGGACGCTGCCGAGCGGGCCGGAAAGCCGCTTCGAGTGGTGCCGTGGGTGGCGTCCTCCAGCATCGACGACCAGGCGCAGCTCGCGCTCGCCCAGGGGCGTGAGGACCGGTTCGAGCGGTTCGCCGGCGGATGTGAGATGACCGGCTGGCAGGTGGATGGCCCACGGCTGGATCGCACGACGCTGCCCTGCACCCGGCTGGAGTGGGTCGATGGCCCCGTCGAGCCGGAGGGCGGAGGCAAGCACCTGTGTCCGCGTATGGGCATCTGCCGGCGCTTTGAGCACATCCGGCAGGCCGCCGACGCCGACATCATCGTCACCAACCACCTCAACCTGATCCGCGGCCGCTGCAAGGTGCCCGTCGAGGTGGACGGTGACCGGGTCGTCAGCAACATGAGCGTGCTGGAATTCGTGCTGCGCCGCTGCCGCGTCGTGATCATCGATGAGGTCGACGCCTTCCAGTCCACCTGGTGCACCGACGGCGCGCAGGAGTTCACCCTCATCAGCCGAGGCCGGGGACATGCGGGACGGCTGGAAGAGGTCGACCGGCACCGAGGCGGCCTGTCGGCGCTGGAGAACCTGCTGGTGACCGGCCCGCTGATGGAAGCGCGCCGACTGAGCGAAACCTTCCTGGACAACATTCTGACCGGACATCTGTATCTGGAGTCCGAACAAGAACGCCAGAACCGCCCCGGGTCCGGCTGGTACATGGTGGGCAAGAAGGACGCCGAACTGTGCCGCGCCCTGACCGGCGCCAGAGCGGATGCAGAGGTCACCGAAGACGTCCACCAGGCATACCTGGCCCTCTTCCCCGGCGAGCGGACCAGCGCCGAGCTGCCGGAGGGCTGGCAGCCGCTCGCCGACCAGATCGGCCAGGCCCTGGCCGGCAAGATTCCAGGGACCCATCGCAGCAGAAAACTGGCGGTCTTCAAGGACTCCATCGCGCGCCTCCTGGCCGAGGCTCCCTTCAACGTACCCGCCTCCCAACGGGCCGCACTGGTCAACGACCTGCTCGTGCGGGCCTGGCTCGGAGCGCTCCACAACGAGCTCCACACCCTGAAGTGGTCGGTCCTCCCCCTGCTCGGGCAGCTGAACGCGGCCACCGACCTGGTTTCCACGATGGGGCTGATAACTCGCGATGAGCCCATTCCTTACGGACCGCTCGGGCAGAACCTGTACGGATTCAAACTCGACAAGAACGCCAGCGGCACCGGACGCCTGTCACTGCAGTCCCTGAGCGGTGACCCGCACACCTCCACCGTCTGCCTCGGCGACACCGTCGCACTGGCGACCGCCGGGGTACGGCGCAGCGTGCTCGGCCTTTCCGCCACCGCGTTCTTCCCGCGGGCCGCTCTCCAGCACGTGCACACCCTCCCCGCCTACGTGATGACGGATGCCACTGACGGGGCGGTCACCGCCCATGCCGGGAGTGTGTCGGCCACCGATGCCGGCTGGCAGCCCATCTCGATCGGCGGCGTGGAGGAGAGGCGTAAACCCTCCGAGCTGCGCACGCTCGCCGAGCGGCTCTGGCACACCCGCCTGTCGTCACACCTGGAAAAGGCTGCCTGCAACGACCGGCGCCGGGAGCTGGCGCTGCTGGCCGGGAACTCCTACTTCCACGCAGAGGTCATGGCCACCGGGATCGCTGCCGCGTGCGGGCGTCCCGAATGGGTCGCGGTCCTCGTCAGCAACCGTGGCTCTTCCACGCGGGCCGTGGCTCTGCCTGAGGGCGTGGTGCGGGTGACCATCGACCAACTCGAAGACCTCCCCGCCACCCACCCGAGGGTGAAGGTGGTCTGCGCACCGATCTCGGTGGTCTCCCGTGGTCTGAACATCCTCATTCCCCACACCGACCTCTCGGCGCTCGCCTCGGTATGGGTGGGCGTCAGGCCCATCACACACCTGCACGAGCCCGCGGTCATGTACGCGAGTATCAACGCCTGCGGCATCGCCGCGGGCACGCTCAGCCCAGACCCCGCCGCCATGCTCGCCTCCCAGCGCATCGCCGCCGTCCGCCACCGGGAGCTGCTGCTGCGCACCGACCCGCGGTTCTCCCTCATGCCGAAATTCCTCAAGACCGAGATCCTGGCCGGCATCCTCGTCGAACTCATCCAACTTGCCGGGCGCGCGCGCCGCGGCGGCACCCCCGTCGAGCTCTACCTGGTCGACCACGCCTTCTTCAACCAGCAGTTGGGCTGCGACTTCCCCCGCCTGCTGCGCACCTACTACGGACAACTCGATTCCAGAGAGCAGGACCTCCTGCGCCGCGTCTACGGCTCCACGCTCACCGCCTGGCTCGACCTCGCCCACAGCGAGAACCTGCTGCCCAGCCCCATCACCCTCATCCCCGCCCCGAACGGGGACGACCAAGGACCTGAGTGATGCCCCAGAACACCACCCGCATGTCGCTGCTGGCCAGTCCTCTCACCTCTGATCTGATGGGCACAGCGTGGCTGTACCGCTTCCCGGACAAGATCGAACACGAGTGGAACAAGCTGCGTGCCATCTACCGGGGCAAAACCGGGTCGAAGGCCAATCTGCCCTATGCCGCACTGCTGACGGTGCTCCGCGCCAGCGGCTCCACCAGCGCCTCCCTCTCCCCGACCAGCAAGAAGAACCCACCCCAGTTCCTCGCCCTCTCCACAAAACTGCCGGCAGTGCACCTGCGCGCCGTGGTGGCCTTGTGGGAGCAGGCCCTGCTCCAGACTCCGCCGGACGAAATCTCCCTCGCCTACAGCAGCAGCCTGGCCGATCTGTTCGCCTCCGTGGAGCCCGAACAGGTGGCCATCTGGGACCACGTCAGCATCGGACAGCGCGCCGTGGACGCAGACGGCTGGGTGTGGGACGCGGCCAGCTGGAACCTCGCCTCCCTGGTCACCAAGACCGACCTGAAGGTTGACGGCCGCACCATTCCACTGCGTCCGGACACCGGAAACAACGTCATGGTCTGGGACACCGAGCACCTGTGGTCGAACAACTGGCTCGACGCCCGCCCCGCCAAGGAGAAGACCAACGACAGCGCCAAGAACACGGCCGAAGAGATCTTGCAGCCGGAGGGGTGGAAGATCAGGCGGCACTATGCCGCCCTCCGGGTGGAGGTAGCGATGAAATCGCTGCACTCGCTGCCAAAACCTCTGGTGGTCCTGACACCCCGCGTCTCCCGGCTGAGCAACACAATCAACGGCGCCCGCACCGCCTGGTGGGCGCCGCGCTCCCCCAGCCGCCCCCTGCTCTGCCTGCGCCTGGGCGGCAAGGGCCAGTACACGCACCTGGAGCACACCAGCCGTCTGGCTCTGGACGCCTGGGTGCGGCTGATGGACGAGCCCGTCTTCCCCCGCAACCCCCAGGACACCGAATTCCTGCCCGCAGGCGCCATGGATCTGTCCGGCGAGCCCGGCCACTTCCGCGCGCTCATCCCCTTCTCGACATCGTTCCCCATCGGCAAAGGCGTCGGCCTGCACACCGTCACCGCCCTGGCCGACCACCTGGCCACCGTCACCGGCCAGAACCTCATCCACGGCACGCGTGTCCCCACGGTCCTCTCTGTGGCCGCCCGGAAGACCGAGTACGGCCGTGATACCACGCTGCTCGACGCCACCGACCTCAAAGACATCATGGCCGCCGCAGGCTGCTCGAAGCTGCGCGTCCTGGCCCTGTACGAGCACCAGGAAATGCGCACCCGCATGCAGCGTCTGCTGGCCTACCACTTCAACCGGCCCGACCTCGCCGACGGCATGCCCGACGACAAAATCGTTCACCTGGGCTGCCACACCGAGGTGCTGCTGCACCGGGCCCCAGAACTGCTGGCCCACGGCCGCCACCATGACCGGCGCGGCGCACTCACCGACGCACTGCCCGGCCTCGCAGCAGAAAACACCGGGATCCTGGCCCTGGTCGAGACCGAATACGACGCAAAAGAGTGGGGCCGCCAGCGCCGAGCGGCCCGCCGAGGGGAGGAAGGCGCCCTCGACCCCTACGAACTGGACGCCAAGCCGGAGGTATCCCGGCATCTTGCACGCCACGGCGTCATCGCTCAGTTCCTCACCCCCGAAACCAAGAAACGGCGCTCGAAGAAAAAAGCCCGCGAGGCCACCTCCCCGCTGGAGACCCTCGGCAGGGAACTTGACGCGGACTATCCCGGACACCACGCCATCGGAGACATGCTGCGCTCCGCCGGCCTGGTCCATCCACGCCTGACCCGCACCATCTCCGCCAAAGGCGGCCTCCAGGACCGTGTCGCCCACCTCGGCCTGCACATGCGCGCCCAGCTCGGCGACAAGCACCGCACCCGCACCGAGGAACCCAAGCTCATGTGGATCCTCACCGCGTTCGTACCCGTTGGCGAACACTGGAACGCCCTCGCATACCTGCCCGCCAGCCGAGACGGTAGCGGCGGCTGGTGCAACTACGCCCGCGCCCAGGCACTGTCGCGCAGCCGCCCCATCCCCGAAGGCAGCCGCGGCGACGAAACTCTTCCCCGACGCATCGACCAGGCCCTGTACGAGCTGAGCCGACACCTTGAGAACGGCTACGTCCTCTACGTCTCCGGTGACTCCACCCGGCCCGTCTGGCCACTGCTGGCCAACAAGAACGCCGACCTGCACCCCGACGACGACGGCTGCGCCAACGGCAGGCCTGCCCTGCCCGGCGCCACACTCGCACCCGAACACCGGCCACGCGCGATCATCCGCACCACCTCCAGCGCCGGCCCGAGCATCCCCCTGCCCGCGGTCTTCCACGAGATCGACGAAGACGGAAACGTCAGCGACGGCGACAAGACCAGCAACGCTCTCTTCCAACTCAACGACACCGCCACCACATTCATCATGAGCCGCCGCCCCCAACAGATGGACGGCAAAACCCCCTCTGCCAAGTCCGGGCGCACGCAGAGCCGTTGGGCATGCGACGACAAAGAGCAGCAGGCCGAGACCTGGTACAACCTCACCGCCACCGAGATCGCCGTCATCCAGCACCCCCACGGGGAAGAACCACTCCCCTACGCCCTGACCGCAGCCCGGCTGTGCAACCACGCCCTGGCCTGGGAACACCGCACCCGCCACCCCCTGCCCGTCCACGCCGGCATCCAGATGGACAAAAACCACCCCGCATACCGCCGCACCATCGACTGGGACACCGACGACGACGCCACTGACTGACTCATCGGAAGACGCCAGGCACCCTCAGACTCGACTGCCCAGTGGCCGGGCCATCGGCAGTCCTCCAGTAACAACCGGGCCGCCTGCGCCCCAGGGCTTCCGCTGCCACCACATGACAGCCCTGGGGCGCCGCGGTCCCTCTCGCACGCCATCCGATCGGGTGATGCAATCCGCCGGCCGCACGCCACGCACTGCGCCTGATAGGCGGCACGTGTTCTCCCTCCTCGCCCGCTACCGCACCGGCGCCCCGGACAGGCCGAAATCACCCCCGTCCGACATCAGCGCGCGCACCCCCGACGGTGAGAAGACGCCCATGCGCTGCTGGCTCCAGGAGCACTCATGCCAAAGCTCTCAGCCAGGAAGGCTTCACCGCCGCCGAGACCGAGGTAGTGCAAGAGGATGCCGAAGCCGCGCGACGCTGACACTCTGCTGGTGCACACAGCGGAGTGACCTGGGCCCTGCGAGAGACGTCGAACCTGACGTCACTTTCGGGAGCGAGCCTCGTTGCGGATATGACCAGGCTGCCGGCCCGGTCAACAGCACCAGTTCTGCTCTCGCTCCTGGCAAGGTCGAAATGATCGATATTACCGATTCCGTCGTGAGGACCCTCGAAGCCGCCTCCCGGCTTCGTCCCACTCCCGGCTTTGTCAACGGCGACGAGTATGCGGAGTGGTATGTCGAGGCGTCCTCCCAGCTCCTACTGGCCCTTGCCGACCTGGCACACGCCCAGGGCGAACCTCAGCTGGCCAAGCAGCTTGAGCTGTTCTCTCACCCGCTCTGCATGGAACCCTTGGACGCCGTTCTGCCCACCGAGGCCATGCCGAAAAAATGGTGCTTCAACCCGGTCGAGACCGCAGGCACACCGTGTGCCATGCACACGCCCGAGCGCGCGGCCGACCTCGGCCGCTGCACATGGACAGGCGACGGCGCCCTCCGGATGTGCCGGACGGAGCCCGCCCCAGGCGACGACCGTTGCAAGAGGCACGCTGAGTTCTGCCGGGCGGTCAAGGTAGACGGCGCGGTCTGCGGCCGACCCCGTTGCACGATCCCCAAACACCGGATGGCGCCGGTGCCCGGCACGTACTGAATCTGCGGGCACTCGGTTCACGCCCCCGCGTACGCTGCCTGGCCGGGAAAAGTGCCGCCCTCAGCGGGGGAAGTGAGGCAGCTGGCAGCAGCCCGCTCGCTGAAAGCACGGACAGTGCACCTGCGGGAACAGAAGCGCCGGGGCCGTCGCAACGACTCGGGCTCGTGAGGACAGCCACCGTCAGGCCAGCCTGTCGTCATGGCGCCCCGTTCATGGGCCGGCACAGTGGCAGCCTGCGCGGGAGCTGGTGCACCCGGCTCACTCCCTCACCGCCGCCTTGCTCCCGGCATGAACCTGCCAATCGTGTGCCGTAGCGGTGCGCGTCAACGCCCGTACGGACGCTCTCGTCGACGAGCGCCGCGTGCCGCAGTCACGCACCCGGCGGAGGGCGGTAAGCATGGGCCAATGACCTACAGGTTCACCGTCCACTTCCTCCTCGGCATGGAAGACGGCTGCGTCGGTCCCTTCGCTGAAGGCGATCGCTCCTCGGAAGCCCTCGAATACGTCGAGTCCTTTCTGCACATCGTCGTCACCTCCCTTGGCGCCCAGGAGGCCGGCGTCTGGTTCGCCGCGGCTGGCAGGGCCTCCGCCCGGGAGAGGAGAGCGCACGCTGCGCACTTCGGCTTCGCGCACTACCTATCGGTGGAACTGGGCACGGTCGAGGAGACCGTGTCCCGGGTGGCCGCATGGCAAGCGCTGCTGGCCGTCCGCAACATGCTCGACCGCACGGGAGCAGAGCTGGAGCACGTGATGGATTGCGCGATCCGGGCAACAAAGAAGATCGACTGCCGGAAGAAGCCAACGAACGCCTTGACAACCCTCAGCTCCCGCCAGGAGCCCCGCCGATCGGAGTCCGTTTTGGAACCGGCATGACGCTGGCTCCCAGGCGAGCCTTTCGGCCTACGGCCCGACGCTGCCCCGCCAGGTGCTCGGAACGCTCACTGCAGGCCTGGTGGAACTCACGCTGGTGTCCGGTCGGCTCTCATCGTTCGCCTCAATCAGCTAGACGAGTAGTTCCGAATGCGGGGATCTCAGAAGGGGGAGGGTGCCCAACATCGGCCTGTAACGACCGATTTGGACGCCCTCCTGACGGCACTGTATGTGCATGTCGATGACCGTTTGAGGACCCCGCGGTGGCGTGGGCTTCCGCCCCGGCTGACCGATGCCGAACCGGTGACCCTGGCAGTGGCCCAGCCATGCTCGGCTTCCACTGCGAGGCCCGCTGGCTGCGCTTCGCCCACGCCCACCTGCACGGGATGTTCCCGCCTTTGCCCCGGCGCCCCGCCTGCAACAAGCGTCTGCGGACCGCTTTGCCACTGGTCAAACGGGCGATCCGGTCATCGGCAGCGGACCTGTGACTGGACGACGTGTGGATCGTGGACTCCACCCCGGTGGAGTACGCCCGCTCCCGCGAGACCGTCAAGCGCTCCGACCTGGTCGGCTGGGGGAACTACGGCTACTGCCGCTCCCACTCCCGCTTCTACTGGCGTTCGAAGCTGCACCTGGTGTGCAGCCCGGCCGGGCTGCCCGTCACCCGGGCCCTGGTCAACCCCGAAGATCGACGAACGGCAGGTCCTGGCCCCCCTTGGAGGAAGGCATCTTCAGTGACGGGGACGAGCAGGCGGAACTGACGCCGGAGATGCAGCGGGAGCTGGCGACGGTACTGGCCATGGTGATCACCGGTGGTGCGGATCACCGGGTGGTGGAGATGCCCGGACCGGACGGCAGCACCGGCTTCACTGTCGTGGCCGCCTGCGCAGCCGACGACCCGGAAAAGCTGCGGGAGATCCGCGAAGGCCTTCACCGCTGGGCCGCCGAACGGAAGCCATCGACGCGGACCGGGACAGTATCGCCCGCGCCAGCGCGCCGGACGAAACCGACCGAAGGGCTGAGTCCCGCGCCCGCGCACGACGCACTGCCGCCGTGGGTGCAAGAGCCGTTCGGCCAATGCCGGAAGAAGCCGCCCTCTCGTTGAGCTGGCACCGCCCTATCTGTGAGAGGCGGACGTGCCATGGGGACACGAAGAAAGGGCGGCGGCACCGTACGGTCAACCGCAGGCCCCGGCCCACCGGCAGTCGTGCGAGGTTGACAAGTTGAGGTAGAGCCACTGGCTTTGGGCTTCAAGTCTCCCTTCCGGTTCTTCGTGCGCAGGTTGATCAGGTAGGCGAGGCAGGGCACGGGACAGCCGCGCGGTGCGCGAGGTCGCCGACGTACTGGCGTGGTGACCGATGCGCCGATGACTTCATGGGCAAGGGAGCGCGGCCGGACGTGCGCAAGCGGTGGGGTAGGTACAACGGGGAAATCCTGTATGAGGCCACAAGAGGTGGGAGATCAGCTGGAGGAGGAGACGCTCACGGAGTACCTCTCCCGTGTCGTACCCAGCGGCGAGCAGGTCTTTTGATGAGGCACATGCTGCTGGCTTGATCGGCACCAGTGCCGTACGGCACGGCTTCACATCCATCCGAGCAGGGCACGCCAGCCCGGACCGTCCGTTCCCCACGGGCTGACCGGCAGGTATACCCGATGATGGTGGCCGCTCGGACAACCGACAAACAATGCTGGGAGTACGCACATGACGGTGGAGGCCGGCACACAGCAGGAGCGCGTCGTGGGGCGGGTGTGGACGGTGCGGCTGGACCCTTACGGCCGCCCCTCCGCCGGCACGGTGAGGCTCTCCTGCTCCCGCCCGGCCTGCCCCGATGAGCGCTTCGGCAGCGCCGCTGCGGGGCGCAAGGCCGCGATCGGTCACATCAACATGCACCTGGCGCTCATCCGCGAGGGTGGGGGACCGCGCGGCGGGGCGTGGTGTGCGTGTCGCGCCGCCGACTGTGCCTGGCACGCCCCCGATCCCACCGCAGGAGGGCGCGGTGGGGTGCGGCGGACAGCGGAGTTGGAGCGGTGCGGCGGTTCGGTGGTGCTGACGGTGTATGCGGACCGTGCCGGGCGGCTGTGGCGGATCGCGGAGATGTGCGCGCGCTGCGCGGCGGCCACTACCGACTGCCGCGTCCTGGACACCGCCCCACCCCCAGCCCGCACCGCACCAGCCAGAGCAGGCCAGGTGCCGGACGGCCCGGCAGGACAGCGGGAGCCGGCGGGCGCCGCCGGCAAGAACGACGTCGTGGCAGTCTTCTCGCACCGCGGCCCCTCCCCTGCGGCCGGGCTTCCCTCTCCAGCCGTCGGGACCGCTCCCCTCCCTGGGGCCCGTGCCGGATCATCGGCAGGCACGTCCCGGCGGGCGAAGATCGCGCAGCGGATCGTGCCACACGATCTGCAGCCCGATGACCTGCGGGCGGAACTCATCGAGCTCGGGGATGCCTTCCGCGCCTACCAGGAGCGCCCCGAGCCAGACCTCGCTCTCCTGGCCGGGCTGCACGAGCGCAAAGCCGCTGCTTTCCAGAGGTGGGCCGGCGTAAGCGGCGACGGCTCCCTGCTCCATGAGGCGAAGCGTGCGCAGAAGGCAGCGCGGACCACCCTCGAGATGCACAAGAACCGCAGCGGCCGGCCCAGCGGCGACACCGCGGGTGACAGCGTGCCGCAGGTGGAATGGCTGCTGACCCGGCAACAGGCCGGGCACGCCCGTACCGTGCTGGACTACGTCACCGCCCACGCCCCGCACCCCGAAGCCGGGACGCACTTGGCGGTGCTGATGCTCACCCTGCGGGCCGCCCGCGCCGGCACCGGGAACATCACCGGCCAGGATCTGACCGGCTGGCTGCAAGACGACACCGAGCAGGTCCTGGAGCGGCTGGCCACAGGCGGCTGGCTGCGCCTGCCCGGCACCGTCGGCGAAGCCCTGGCCTCCCGGCCCGAGAACCCCACCACAGTCACCGTCCCCTCACTACTGCCCGACCGGCCCCGCCCGTTCACCTTCGGCAAGACCACCCGCTCACGCATCTCCGGCTGGGCCCAGAAAGCCGCAGGCGACCGGAAGATCCGCAAGAAGAAACTGAGCGCCGCCACCCGGCTCCTGGCCCTCTACACCGCCGCCCACGCCCGACCCGACGGCCACCTCGGACTTGCCGGCCACGGCGGGCTCCGCCTGGATGAGGCCGCCGCCTTCTGCGCCCTGCCTCCCAAGGCAATCACCGAGCACGCCGAGCTGCTGACCGCTGCCGACTGGCTCACCGAAGCCGACACCAGCCAAGGAACCCTGCGCGGACGGCTCGCCGAACGCATCCTGCCGCTGGGCGGCCGACTGTGACGCACTCATCGAACCGCGGAGCCCCCGGGATTTTCGGCCCGAGGCCGACATGACCGGGGTTGCGGTCCTCGGCGGCACGGAGGCCACGTCCGTGGCGCCCCGCCCGTCCCTGCGCGCTGACGGTCGAGCGTCCAGCCTTCCGCCCGCTCCTTCCCGGTGGGAGTGGGGCACTCGTGCTACCGGTCGCTTCCCTCTCTTACGGTCAGCGGGCAGGCCAAGCCTTTCCGCCCACTTCTTCACTATCTGCGCCGTCACTCCCATCTGACGCGCTACGGCGGCCACGCTCAGCCCAGGGTCGTCCCACATTCGGCGGACGTCACCCTCGACTCCGCATCCGGCTGGCAGGGCGAGCAGGCCTCACGCCCTCAGTCAACGCCCGCAACACCACATCCCGCGGCACGCCCCGCGACCGCGAGGCGCGGAACAGCTCGCGGGGCCCGTGGGCGCGGCCGAGTATCTGGTCGGGCCGCGCGCACGCGCCGGCCGCCGGCGCGTGTTTATGCCCGGCCGGGCAGGCTCGGTGCTGTGCCTCGAAGGCGCGGCGCGTCTTCTTCCTGCACCACTGAATCCGTTCCTGACCGGGTGTGTTGCGCATCAGCATCCCCGCACGTACTCGACCGGACGCGGCGAGCGCCCACCTGCTGGGACTGTTGCACTCACCCGGGACAGCACGAGTGCGATGGGCGCGCGATTGGACTGCGGGCCGTCTCCCGCCGCAGGCTGGAGAAATGAGCGAGGAGAGTGACCGTGAAGGGGGTACGGAGCGGGCCGAGGCCATCTCCCTCTATATGGAGGCCCTCAAGGCGCGCATGGCCCCGGAGCAGTACGAGCAACTGGAGCGGCTGGTGCACGAGACGGCGCACCTGATCGCCCACGGCCAGGAAGGCGTCTTCGGTGAAGACGATGAGCCCGAACTGTCTGTAGAGGTGCAGCGGGAGCTCGCCAGGATCCTGGCGATGATGCTCACCGGCGGCACCGAGCACCGTGTGGTGGAGATGCCCGGCCCCGATGGCAGCAGCGGCTTCGCCATCGTGGAGGCCTCCGCCGCCGACGACCCAGCCCGCCTCGCTCAGATGCAAGCCGGCCTCCAGGCCTGGGCCGACGAGCGTAAAGCGATCGACGCGGAGCTGGAGGGCATCGCCCGCGCCAGCGAGCAGGGTGAGACCGGCTGACGAATCTCCACGCCGACCTGTGGGCTGGAGGAGTTCAGCAGAGCCGATCGGCGGCTCAGCGTGCCCTGCGCCTGCCGCAGAACAGCAAAGAGCGGCCGACCGATGCCTGGGGACTGCCCTGTGGTTGCCGCACCATGTCCACCCGCGTGGTGCCGGGGACGGTGGCGGTCGAAGAGTGGCGTAGAGTGGCTGTCACGACGCGGGGTGGAGCAGCTCGGTAGCTCGCTGGGCTCATAACCCAGAGGTCGCAGGTTCAAATCCTGTCCCCGCTACCAGGCCCGGCCCTCTCAACGATGATGAGAGGGCCGGTTCTCTCTCCCGAGACTCCGAATTGTCCCGGCGGGATGAACGCGCGACGGGCCCTGGAGGCCGGGAACCGAGTGGGCGGTACGCACGCTGGCGACCATCCAGGCGGCTCTTGGAGGCTGGAAGTTCTCCACGTTGCTTGAGGTCCTTAGCGAGTCGCTGGCTGTGGCTGCGTCCGAAGCAGGGCCTTTGCTCGACCTCGTGAGGACAGCCAGCGCCAGGCCAGCCTGTTGTCATGGCTCCCGTTCAAGGGCCGGAACGGTGGCAGCCTGCGCGGAAGCTGGTGCTCCCGACTCGTCGTCCCGGCCACACGCCGGATCAGCGACGTTGCGCTAAGCGGGGGACGCAACGGTGACCGACCACATCGTCGCGGTGTCGAACCTGCATGTCCTCGCACTCTCGCCGCCAACCTCCGCTGTCACCCGCCGTCATCCGCCCGCATACCCCGCTGGCCGGAGACTTCGCCGCCGACCCTGTCGTGTGCCGCCGGGCGTTCCAGGTCGCCGTCGACTTCGGCTTCGTGGCTGTCGACGCGGTCGCCGACCTTCTCCCCCAAGAGGTATCCCTCGCTCTGGTCCAGCGCTTGGGCTTTTGTGATTGCGGCCGCCTCTCCCTGGACGGTGACGCCCTCACCCGCAGTGCGCTGAGCGCCATCGCAGCAGCGAACACGACCGCCTGCCAGGGCCTGGTGCTCACTGCGATCGACTACGCCCACCGCACCTTCGGGTGCGCCGGGCTCAGCGCCTTGGTCCACGAGCTCACGGAAGGCCGCCGGGCCACATTCGACTGCGTGTCTCTGTCGCGCGCCTCCGAGAGGTGGTGGCGTGGCTCGTCGAGCATGAGTTCCTGGCACTGGAGGGCGACGTGGGTGGCATCGCCCGCCTCTGGGTGAACCCCTGCGTTGCCCTCCCGCCGTGGGCGGACCCGCGGCCCATCGCGGCCTTGCACCACTTCCCGTACATCACCACGGCCGAAGGGGGCATGACCGCCGACCAGATGGTGATCGTCCAGCCCTACGACGCGGCGGCGTGGGACGACTTCTACCAGGCACTCCTGCACGTGATCGAAGACCCTGTCTGCTACTCCTCCGCGGGCTGTGCGATCCACGGGCGATAGCACGGGCAGCCAGGACGTTCTGGTGCATCGTCCTCCGGCAGAGGGACACCGATGGGCCGAACCGATGACGCGGAGCTGGGTGCCCGCCCTGACGGGTGGAGGGTGAGGTCCGGGCAACAGCCAGGAAGCAGCGGCAGGGAGCGGCGCATGTACGAGGGGGTGAAGGTGGAGTTCCGTACGGAGCTCCATGCCCGCTGGTCGGTGTTCTTCGACCACCTGCGGGTGCCGTGGGCGTATGAGCCGGTGACCTTCTACGACAGCCAGGGTTCGCCGCGCACGCCGGCGTTCTGGCTGCCGGAGCAGCGGATCTGGTTCGCGGCCGAGCTGGAAGCCCCGGTGTGGTGGGGCCGGTTCGCCATGGCCGCCGAAGGCAGCGACTACTGGAGTGGCGGTTGGGGAGAGGAGGCCGATAGCTGTCTGCCTGTAGAAGTGCCGGAGGAGTGGAAGGGGCGGACGCTGCTGGCCGAGGGCCCCTTCTTCCCCGACGACACCCCGGGCATCAACTCC
The DNA here is from genome assembly GCF_000725885.1 of Streptomyces albus subsp. albus. Lineage (GTDB taxonomy): Bacteria > Actinomycetota > Actinomycetes > Streptomycetales > Streptomycetaceae > Streptomyces > Streptomyces albus. Next base: position 64,645 of record NZ_JODR01000032.1, read on the forward strand.
TGGGGGCAACCCGCCCCTTGGCGCGGGCCGTGGCGGTTTCACGAGGCGCTGGGGATGTGCACCTACAACGACGCGCCCTACCAGTGGACGATGTGTCCCCAGTGCGGCTCCTTCGGCGCCGAGTTCTGGGGATACGCCGAGCGGTTGCGCTGCGGCTGCCTCGATGACCGCGAGCACCGCAAGGTCGTAAACAGCAGCGACGAGCGCCTGCTGGCTGCCTACCGGGCCGCGCAGCTTGAGCAGTGGCACGCCGACTTCACCGACCTCCACGCGACCGTTCTACGGCCTACCGTGCGTGAGGCCCTGGTCCATCAGCCCGGCGCCGCGGCTGCCCGAGAGGTGCGTGGGCGAGTGCCGGTCACTCGCCGAGCAGCTGCGCCAGGAACAGTGGCCCGCGGCGGCTGGGGAGGGCAGCGAGGACCTGGAGACGCTGTGTTCGGCGTGCCCGGGGTTCGTGTGCGGGCAGTGCGGCGAACGGCCGGCTCCTGCGGCCGATGTTGCGTGCCGGACGTGCGAGCCGGTCGTCCTGCTCACTGAGTATCAGGCGAGGCAGCGGCTCAACGGGAGGGTGGAGCAGCTCGCCGCCGCGACGGGCATCCACATGCGGCGGGTCAACGGTGTCGTCAACGACTCGATCGGGGCGAAGACGAGGTCAGGGGTCTCGCTGGCCCAGCTCGGGGTCGCGCTCACCAACGCTGAGCGGTGGCTGGAAGATCCGTCGTCCATGCCCGCCGGGCTCCCCGCTCCCTCCGGCGAGGATCTCGACAAGCTGCACGGGGCCGAGCTGCGCCGGCTCCTGGCCACCTACGTCGGGCCGCTGGCGGGAGCGCTGCGCGAACCGATCCCCTTCGTCCAGACGCAGCTGAACGACTGGATGGGCGCGCCCAGCCGCGCCGAGGCAACGGACGAGCAACTGCGTGACGCCATCATGCAGGCGTGGGCCTGGATCGAGGACCCCGACTCGTATGGCGCCTCCAGCCAACCCGAGCCACCCGAGCCCGGCGGCCTGCCCGCGCCGATGCGCACGAAGACGGCCGTCGCGGACTCCTCCTGCAACCTGTGCGCCGCGCCGGTGATGGCCGGCGAGCTCATCGGCCGGATGCCCCGCCCGCGCCGGCCGTACGTTCCGATGGACTGGCTGTGTGCCCACTGCCTGTCCGACCGGCGGGCCAAGCCCCGTCTCACCGACGTGCTCCTGCGGATCTTCCACCACACCTTCAGCGGCAGCACCACCTTGCTGAACACCGCCGAGGCCGCGGTGCTTCTCGACGCGCTGCTGAGCGTTCCCGTGCCGGAAGGCGACGGGCACCTCCAGGAGGCGCTCACCGCGCTCCGGCAGGGCATCGAGGCGCCGGAGCCGGTGATGCAGCTGAGCTACCACCCGGCCCACGCCGCTGTGGCCGCTGTCCACACGGCGGGCCCGCAGGAAGCCGCGGCCGGTGACGCCGCTGTCCTCACCGCCGTCGCTCAGCACCTGGCCGAGTGGCAGCACAACCCCCAGGACATCGACCAGGCCCGCTACAGGAACCGCATCCTGTGGCGGCAAGCCGTCCTTGAGAACACGCTCACCCCCACCGTCCTGTCCCAGCGCGGCGGCCCCTTCTGGGTGTGACGCCACCGGCGCCGTGATCCGCCCCCGCCTGACCCCTTCTGGGGAAGCACCCGATGGCATACGACGTCGCCCGCGACATCACCGCCGGCCCCCTCGTCCTACGCGGCGTTCGCGGATCGGTAGGCGCCGTCTACTCCACGCACCGCACGGAGCAGCTGGGTTACCGGGCCACCGTGGAACTCCCCGGCGTTCTGCACCTACTCGCCGCCGTCGACGCCGGTCAGATCACCGCGCCACAGGCCCAGAAGGCGCCCGTCATGGCGGATGCGGGCGGCGAGCACCGCCACGAGCTGTCATCTCCCGGGCGCAGGCCTCGGTCCACAGCGGCCGCGCTGGTTCGGCGCCATGTTTCTGGTCCTCGTTGTGCTTGCCCGCGACCCCACGGTCCACGGGGCAGCGAGCCGCTCCAGGGCATGCGGAAGGACAGTGCGCGGGCTCTCCCTACCTTGCGGTGCGCCGTGGCGTGCAGGCAGAGCACACCCGCATGGCGCAGCATCTTGCCGTGCCGCTGAGCGTTGTGTTGGTGCGTCCCAGAACCAGGTGAGGAGTTGTGATGGGCAGGAAGAAGCCGGGGAAGCCGCGTCGGCCTCGCGTTCCGCGTCAGTACACCCTTCAGGAACTCCAGCCGCCTGGCGAAGGCTACGAGGAGTGGTTCCTGGTGACCGCCGACATGAACGCGGACCAGATCGACGATCCGCGGGTCAGCGACGAAGCCCGCGCCCTGATGAAGCGACTGGCTCGTCTCGGTCCTCTGTACGGCAACAAGGTACCGAAGGCCGCCCTGTACCTGGACGAGCTCATCGACACCGGGCAGCTTCCCATCTTCGGGGACGGTGAGGAGGGCACTCTCATGCCCCTCGCGGAGGCAGCGGCGAGGTTCGGCTACACGGCCGACATGCGCCAGTCGGTCCACCGCCTGCACGCGGTGGGAGCTCTGCTCGTCGATACGGACGACGAACACGACATCGCCTTCATTCGCATGGTTGCCAAGAGGCCCGAAGAGCCTGGGCAGCCCTGGCGGTTCCAGGGAGACCCCGACGCGGTCACCGCGATGACCTGCATGCCCAACCGCATCTGGGAGGAGCTGCCTCTTGAGGTTGCGGGTGCCGTGGCGTATCTGCGGATGTGCCGGTCCGGGCTGGAGGAGCCCGACGCCGAGGCGTACGGCCAGCATGACGGTGTGAACGGCGCTGCGCACGCCAGGGAGCTGTTCGCCGCGGCCCTGGCGTCCGGTGCCGTCGATGAGAAGGGGTGCGAGGCGTGTCCGGCTGGCCATCTGTGCACCCGCACGGAGGGCTGACCGCAGTGGCTCGGTCTTCGTCCCAGCACGCAGGGACAGGTTCTCTCGTCCGCGCCCGGCATGGAATCTTGCGTGTTCGTCCCCGCTCTGTCCCGTTGGTCACCGTGGATCGCGAGGTGTTCCTCGACGCCGGCTTGAGTGCGACCGCCCGGCTGCTGTACATCGTTGTGCTGGCCGCAGCCGACCACGTGGTTCCTGCCAAGCAGATTCCGGCGCTGGTCGGTTTGCCCGACGGCGAAGCGGTGGAGCCGTTCCTCCAGGAGCTCGACAAGGCTGGCCTGGTGGACCTCGGCGAGCACCTGGGCCAGCCGCTCGCCACCACCGTGTCCCCGCAGCCACGACCGGGAGAGCGGCGCAGCCACCCCTGCGTGCCGTGTGAGGGATGCGGCGAGTGCTCGTGCCGGTACATGACCGGCCGATGCAAGCCGTGTGACGATGCTGACCGTGCTGAGGCACGTCTACGCCAGGAAGTGGCCCGCTGGAAGGCGCAGCGTGAGGCCGGTGCCACCTACGCCAAGGGCTCGAGCGGGGCGCGTCTGCACCGCTGGGACTGCCCCTCCCTGGAGAACCCGGACAAGGTCATGGCCCGGTTGTCGGAGGTGCGTGAACTGAGCTCGTACATCGGCCATCCCCGGCTGCCCGAGTTGTTCACCGCAGAGGAGCTGCGGGCGAAGGGCTGCCGGACGAGACGCTGTGCCATCTGTGGCCCCGACCCGCTATAGGGCCCTCGGCGTCCCTCGCGGACCGGGCGGGGACTTGAAGCTGCGGGTCGTCACCCGCGGCGGGAACGGCAGCATCGGTCCGACCTACCTCCCCCCGCCGCGCCCCGAGGCCACGCTGCGTACGGACCTCACAGCTGTGACGAATACCGAGCGTGGCCGGGGCCGGCAACCCCGAACAAGACATCGCCTTGCTGCGCTCACTCCCACGGAGCACCGACGCCTTCCGCGCACGGTCTCAGTTTTCGGGAGTGGCGGGGGTGCGCCGATCGAAGGCATGGGGTCGGCACTGGCCAGCGCGCGGGGAGGCGCCCTTCCCGGAAGAGGGAGGGGCACAGGACTTCGCCGGCGTGGGACAGCCGGGCTCGACGCTTCGCTTCCCGTGGGCATGAATCAGAGCCAGGCTGTTCTCACTCGTGGGGTCTTCTTCTGTGGTGGCTGGACGGCCTTGCGCGGAGGCCGGAGGGGGGCTGGGGGGCGGGGTGGGAGCCAGCCCTTCTTCTGGAGTGTCTTGGCTCGTACCACACACCATCGGCTGCAGTAGTCGCGCAGAGACGGGACGGCCTCGGGCAGGGGCTGAGTGCAAACGCGGCAGTGTCCGGCAGGGATGATCGGCTCCAGCCGGGCGAGGAGACGCTGGATGTGGTCTTCTTCGTCCTGGCTGGTCGGGACCACGTCGGCTGGGCAGCCGTTGAGCAGTTCGGTCAGGGCGCGGCGCAGGGCCGTCAGGTCCCGGCGGCGTGTTCCGAGGAGGTCGAGAAAGCCTTCGACGGGCCAGCTGGCGAGAACGCCGGAGCGGGTGAGGTAGAGGCCGACGGTGTCGATGCGGTACCGGTCGGTGGCGTCGAGCAGCAGGTAGCCCAACAGCTGCCAGGCGGTGCGGATGGAGAGCGAGTTGCGCGGGTGCCTGGTGCTCTTGAGGTCGATGAGGAAGCCGTCGGCGATCAGGTCGGCATCGGCGGTCATCTCCGCCCCGTCGAACGTGGGACCGCCGTGGCAGTCGGCGGGCTGCGTGCGGGCTCGAAGGTCGTCAAGAGGACCGTCCGCGGTCTTGTAGAGCTGGCCAGCGACGTCGGCCACCATGTCCGGGTGCGGGAGGGCCAGGAGGCGCTCGAGGCAGAAGGTGTCGGGATCTTCGCGTGCGGCGTCGGCCAAGGGTGTGAAGGCGAAGCCAATCGAAGTGCGGGCACACACCTGGTACCAAGCTGCGGCGATCAGGAGCCGGGCGAGGTCTTCCTCGTCCTCGTGCGGCCGATCAAGGGGCATTGAGCGGTTGTCGAGCTCAAGCCGGTGGACCGTCTCCGCGAGACGGGCGGCCAATTCATACGCGACGCTGCGCATCGCAGGACCAGCTGGGCCGGGCCACTGGCCGGCCTGAGCCATGCCGATCAGCGTGGCGCCATCGAGAGGAGAGGCTGTGGTGAAGGCCAAGCGCAGGCGCTGGTCAATCGCCGTTCCGACGGTGCCGGCCTCGGTGCCGACCCCGGGCGGCGGCAGGAGAACCTGGTCGGTGGCGTGCTGAGCGCGGAAGCTCTCGCGTAATGGCTTGGGCCCAGCGCTCAGTTCCCGGTCCAGGAAGCGACGCAGCGGGGTACGGGGACAGTGGAGTCCAGACGTCAAGCTCATCCAGGGTCACCAACGTGAAGCGGGCGCCTTCGGCGCGGAGGATCGGTCACCGCAGGACGCTAGACATCCGCACTGACAGAGAGTCCCCCGCAAGGGTGACGTAGAGGGCTGGCTGTACCACTCCTTCATCCGCAAGAGTGGCGTGACGAAGGACGTGGTAGTCGAATCATCGAGAACAGCCAACGCTGACGAGGGGGGAAGTGATGCCCAGTGCGTTCCTGGAGGGCGACTGCATCGGGGTACCGCGTCCGCGCAGTTGCTGGTGTCACGCTGGCTGGCTCCTGGAGCCCTTGGCTATCGCCCGTGCCACGAGACGTCGCGTCCGTGAAGCGCACCGTTCCATGTGGAGTAGGTAATCGTGGGAGCGAGGGTGCACGGGTCTGGCGAAGAAGCTACTCGCTCAGGTCCGCCCCGCTCTGGACCGCGAGGTACGTCAGGAGCTCCCCCGCGCCAGGCATCGCGTGTAGCAGCTCGCATCGCTCAGGGCGTGTCACCGAAGGAGTAGAAGCGAAAGGTGACGCCGGGGCGCGAATCGTACAGCGCCCGGCCGCCAGGCCACCGCCCCAGCTCGGGCAGGGCGGCACCGTCGTAGATCTCTTCCGGCTGCCAGCCGGTGATGTCCAGCAGCAGCCCGCCCAGCGGGCCGCCGATCAGCGCGGCATACATCCGGTGCTGCTCGGGCTTCGGCCGGTCCTTGTAGGCGCGGCGGGTGCTGGCCTCGCGGGTGAAGGCGGCGAGCCGGTCCAGGTTTTCGGTGTGCGCAGCCACGTCGCCGGGTCGGTCGTACGGCCCGGCATGTACTCCTCGGGCGTCGCGGCCTGCTGGTCGGACTGGATGGCGGCGGCCCGCTGCGCGTCCCGGCCCCGCGGGGGACGATGGCGTGGGAGGGGATGCCGTCTCGCCCTCAGGTCGGGTTATCGGCGGGTGCGGAGGAGACGGTCGTGACACTTGGCCGTCCGAGGAAGGCCACACTGTGGCGGTGCCGATCACGATGCGGTCGCCGTTCAGAGGATGTGAGCGGTCGGCGTGGGTCAGGCATGGGAGGGGGAGGCCCGGCGGGTCCCCTCAAAGCGGCGCGCCCAGCACTTCAGCCGGCGCCGGATACCGTCACCGCCGCCCCTGCTCCACCATCTCCACGCATGCACAGCCGTGCAGACAGCGCAGACCTCGGCCGTGACCGTCCAGTGGCGCCAGACGGCCAGAACGGCGCCGAGGCCCGCGAGGAAGGCCATCACGGCGTGGAAGCCGCCGGGCGCGATGCGCCCGGCCAGGAACGCGAGGACCGCTGCGCTCTGACAAACGGTGAGGCAGATGACTGGGAACATGCGGACTCCAGAACGAGGGCCGGGGGTGGGTGGGTAGAACCTGCCACGTCGGTACCTCGATCAGGCGTCGTCGAGCAGCCCGCGCTCACGGACCACCCGGGCGGCGGCCTCACGACGCTCGGAGGCGGCGTGCCGACGCAGGCATCGGGAGAATGCGGACCTCGCTGCGTCCCTCGCCCAGGCTGCCGAACACGCCCGTCGTCGACGTTCCGTACGTGCCTGATGAACCCCCGGATTCCTAATTCCCAGGTAAGGACGGGGCCGGCGTGGAAGCCCCGGGCTGTTCGAACAGCAGGGTCCGTCATGCCTTTCCCAACCCGGACCTGTACGCCCTCCCATAGAGCGGCAGGCGGCCGTGGTTCGGTGGCGCCCGCATAGGCGCCGGACGGACGCCCTCAGCCAGGTCCACGGTGGGGTGGTGACAGCTGGAGCTACGTAGCGGTGTAGGCGATGGAGGCTGCCACGAGTCGGCCTCGCTCTGCCGCGGCGGTGAGTTGGCGCTGGTGCTCCACCTCACCGCCGCAACGCGGCAGTCCCAGGTCGTCCGCCACGTACAGGGCGACATAACCCACCCGGCGCGCGAGGTAGTCCCACCGTGGCGGGACCTCGCCCGGCAGCGTGAGCAGGTGTTCGTCCTCCCCTGGCATGTGCACCGTGATCCGCTGTGTGTCTCGGTGCAGGTTCAGCTGCCACCCGTGCGCTTCACGGATCCGCATAGGGGGGCCCGCTTTCACCAGCGGGAGACCGGCCGCGAGCAGTACGGCCAGCAACTTGGGCATCACCAGCCCGGTTGAACCCAGGCGCATTTCATCGTGTGGGTTCTGGAAGGCGTACCAGGCCAGCTTGTCCTGTGACATCCCAGCAGACCATGCCGTGCTCTTCTCCTCTGTCGTGCTCATCCAGGTGCCTCATCTCGTGCGTGGCTAGGAGGCCCCCCAGAGGTCAACGACAGGACACCTCCCTGGCTACGGCAGCGAGACGGTGGGCGGAGCAACGTTGGCAGCGGGACGGGCTGCAGGAACGCCCTCCGGAAGGCATCGGAGGTTGAAACTCAAGCTGAGGTGGCGGACGGAGGGCCGGGACCCTTCCTCGGCCGATCCGTCTTCCCCGTTATGTTGTTCGCGGTCCTGCAAGAGGGCTGCTGGCCTCCGGGCCCGGTATGACTGTTGCCCCCTGTCGAACAGATGACCCGGGGGGTGGTGTC
>NZ_JODR01000033.1 GCF_000725885.1 Streptomyces albus subsp. albus
CACCAAAAACGCCGTCTGCCGCGCCCGCGCATACAACGTCTCCAACGACAGCCGCGCGTCCTTCAGGAAGATCTGCCGGTCCGCCCAATACCGCACCCGCGTGCCGGTGGCGTCGGGGGCGTTGTTCCTGGTGCGGCGCAGCCCGCTCCTGGGTGTGAACGCCGCGTCGGGGCCGGGCGCGTCGAAGGTTCCGGGGGCGCCGCGGCGGAAGCTGATGGAGTGGGTGCGGCCGTTGCGGTCGACCGCCAGGTCCAGGCGTGCGGCCAGGGCGTTGACGACCGAGGCGCCGACACCGTGCAGACCGCCGGAGGCCGTGTAGGAGCCGCCGCCGAACTTGCCGCCGGCGTGGAGCCGGGTGTAGGCGACCTCGACGCCGGACAGGCCGGTGCGCGGTTCCGTGTCGACGGGAATGCCGCGGCCGTTGTCGCCGACCTCCACCGAACCGTCCGCGTGCAGACGTACTCCGATGTGGTCGCAGTAACCGCCCAGCGCCTCGTCGACCGAGTTGTCGATGATCTCCCACAGACAGTGCATCAGCCCACGACTGTCGGTCGAGCCGATGTACATACCCAGGGGACGTGCTCACGCGGGTGTTCTCCTCATGGCGCAGGGTCGTGACGGCATGGGCGGCTGCGGGCCCGGGCGGCGGCCCGGGCCCGCAGCTCTCGGGCGGGTCAGATGTCGAGAAAGCGCACGTCCTTGGCGTTGCGCTGGATGAAGGAGCGCCGCGCTTCGACGTCCTCGCCCATCAGGACGGAGAACAGGTCGTCGGCCATCGCCGCGTCCTGAAGGGTGATCTGGCCCAGGACGCGGTGGTCGATGTCCATGGTGGTGGTGCGCAGTTCTTCGGCGTTCATCTCGCCGAGGCCCTTGAACCGCTGGATGGAGTCGTCCTTGATGCGGCGGCCTTCCTGCCTCGCCCGGGCGACGAGCTGGTCGCGCTCGGGGTCGGAGTAGGCGTACTCGACGTGATCCCTGCCCCATTTGATCTTGTAGAGCGGCGGGCGGGAGAGGAAGACGTGCCCGTGCTCGATCAGGGGCCGCATGAAACGGAAGAGGAAGGTCAGCAGCAGGGTGTTGATGTGCTGGCCGTCGACGTCGGCGTCCGCCATCAAGATGATCTTGTGGTAGCGGAGCTTGGTGAGGTCGAAGTCCTCGTGGACTCCGGTACCCAGGGCGGAGATGAGGGCCTGGACCTCCTGATTGTGGAGGATCTTGTCGATTCGGGCCTTCTCGACGTTGAGGATCTTTCCCCGGATCGGAAGGATGGCCTGGTACTGCGGGTCGCGGCCGGATTTGGCCGAGCCGCCGGCGGAGTCGCCCTCGACGATGAAGATCTCGCACCGGCCGGGCTCGTTGGACTGGCAGTCCGCCAGCTTGCCCGGCAGCGAGGCGGTCTCCAGCAGGCCCTTGCGGCGGGTCAGATCGCGGGCCTTGCGGGCTGCGACGCGGGCGGTGGCCGCCTGGACGCCCTTGCGGATGATGTCCGCGGCCTCGTTCGGGTTGCGGTCGAACCAGTCGGTCAGATGCTCGTGCACCACCTTCTGCACGAACGTACGGGCCTCGGTGTTGCCCAGCTTGGTCTTGGTCTGGCCCTCGAACTGCGGCTCACCCAGCTTGACCGAGATGATCGCGGTCAGCCCCTCACGGATGTCCTCACCGGTGAGGTTGTCGTCCTTCTCGCGCAGCAGTCTGCGCTCGCGCGCATAGCGGTTGACGACCGTGGTGAGCGCGGTGCGGAAGCCCTCCTCGTGGGTGCCGCCCTCGTGGGTGTGGATGGTGTTGGCGTAGGAGTGGACGCTGTCGGAGAACTGGCCGCTCCACTGCAGCGCGACCTCCACGGACATCAGCCGCTCGGTGTCCTCGGCGGCGATCGAGATGATCGAGGGGTGGACCGGCTCCCCCTTGCGGGCGTTGAGGTGAGCCACGAAGTCGGTGATCCCTCCGTCGTAACGGAAGGCGACGGCTTTGGCCGTCTGCTCCTCGGCGGCGTCGGAGCCGGCCTCGTCCGCCGTGGCGGTGGCCCGCGCGGCCTCTCGCTCGTCGGTGAGGGTGAGGGTGAGCCCCTTGTTGAGGAACGCCATCTCCTGGAAGCGGCGGGCAAGGGTCTCGAAGGAGTAGTCGGTGGTCTCGAAGATGCCGCCGTCCGCCCAGAACGTCAGCGACGTTCCCGTCGCCGTGGTGGCCTCGTGGCGGGCCAGCGGGGCGGTCGGTTCTCCGTTCTCGTACGTCTGGGTCCACCGGTGGCCGTCCGTCCAGATCTCCGCCGAGAGGCGCGTGGACAGCGCGTTGACCACCGAGAGCCCCACGCCGTGCAGACCTCCGGAGACGGCATAGCCGCCACCGCCGAACTTGCCGCCCGCGTGCAGTGTGGTCAGCACCACCTCCACGGCGGGCTTCTTCTCCACCGCGTGCATTCCGACGGGGATGCCGCGGCCGTTGTCGACCACACGTACGCCGCCGTCGGCCAGGATCGTCACGTCGATCCGGTCGGCGACCCCGGCCAGGGCCTCGTCGACGGAGTTGTCGACGATCTCCTGCACCAGGTGGTGCAGGCCCCTCTCGCCGGTCGAACCGATGTACATGCCCGGCCGCTTGCGCACCGCGTCCAGGCCGTCCAGGACAGTGATCGCGGAGGCATCGTAGGAGCCCGGCTCAGCGCCGGCACTCTGATCGGGGACTGGGGCGTCGGTGGTGGCGGTGATGCCGGAATCGGTCACAGATGCTCTCTTTTCTGGCACGACGAACCGCGCCCCCACACGGGCAGGCGGGAGCGATCGGATGACTGCGGGGGTAGCGGCGCGCAGGCAGGACGGGACACCCCACCGGGCCGGGAGGCACAGGCCTTCCGCGCGCCTGAGCCACCGTCGAGGATACCGGCCGGCGCGTTGATTCACGCGTCGCTAGTACCCCTGTACACCCGCGTGCCGGGCGAAACGCGCATCGGTCGATCCCCCCTGCGCTAATTGGCCGCCAAAGCCCCAGAGGGGCACTCAGGGGCTTTGGCGGTGCCGTACCACGCGAAGCCGAAGGCACTGTTTTCACCGGCACCCCGGCAGGCCGCGCCGCACCCGCAGCCTGACCCGCGGACGGGAATTCTCGCGCCGATCCGGCGCCCGGAAGGGTCCCAGCCGGCCGGCGTCAAGCTAGCCGCACCCTTGACGAAGCGCGGGCCGGTGCCGCCCGGCCAGTGGCACCTGCCAGTCGCGAGTAGCGCCTGCCAGTCGCGCCGGTCAGTCCGGACAGGGCTCGCGGCCGGGGACGGCGACCGGCAGCCCCGCCGCCTCCCACGCTTCAAGACCGCCTGCCACGCTGTAGACGGGAGAGCGGCCGGCGCGGATCGCCTGCGCGCCGGCCTGCACGCTGCGTGCGCCCGTACGGCACAGAAAAGCCAGCGGGCCTTCGGGCAGACCGGGCAGCGAGGCGGGCAAGGTGCTGAGCGCGGCGTGGACGGCGCCGGCCGGATGGCGCTCCGCCCATTCACCGTCTTCGCGGACATCGACCAGCGTCAGGCTGCCCTCCAGGAGGCGACGACGCGTCTCGGCGGGAGGCAGACCGGCGGGCGTGTGCCCGCCGGCCGGGCCCGCGTCCTGCTGCGCGGCGGGCAGGACGGTCCGGATCACCTCGTAGTTCGAGGCGTGGGCGACGGCTATCTGCTGCCCCAGCATCGGGCAGACGTTCATGGCCTCTTGCCAGTGAGCGGTGGACTCCCATTCCGCCACGTTGACGAGGGAGAATCTGCTGCCGGGGACGGTGGTGCGGAACATGTACGTGCGGATGAAACCGGGTTGAGCCGCCATCACGTCCGCGGCGTTCTGCCAGGCATCCAGGTAGGAGCTTTCCTTCTCCGCGTCGATCTCGATCGGGATGATCACGACATGATGGTTTTCCATCTGCCGCCTCCTCTGTTTGCACCGTGCTTGCGACTTGGGCGGGCCGCTGGGGGGCCGCTGGGACAACACAGCGGCCCCAGCGCGGCCGAGCCAGGAGGTGCCGGCCCTCCCTTGCGGGCCGGCACCTCCTGAACGCGAACCTAGGCGCACCCACCTTGCGCGGCAAACACCTTTGCCGGTTCGGCAAACCGGCTGCCGTGCCGCCGCTCCCCCGGCGGACTGCCTCAGCGACGTTTGAGGGCCATGTCCAGCCGTCGCCGGAACGGCTCGTAGTCGTGGCCGGGGAACCACTTCGGAAACAGTCCCAGCATCGTGCGGAGCCTGACGGCCGTGCTGCTGTCGCTGCTGAGCGGTGACTCGGTGAACAGGTACTGCCAGCCGAAAGTGCCCTTCGTGACGCGGAGGGCGTCGAGATAGCCCTGGTAGTCCAAGTCCAGCTCGTAGTAGGTGTCGCCCGTCTTGTCGAACCAGATCTCGGGCTGCTCGGCACCCGGCTGCACTCTGAGCGCGGCGAGATGCCCTGTGCCCCATTCGGGCGTTCCGTCGATGCCCCGGAGCTCGGACTGAAGCCGTTCCTGCTCGGGCGTCATGTGCGCCCACAGTTCGAGCGGCGTCTGGTTCAGCACGGCGGTCTCCAGGGGCTCCAGGCAGAACTCACCGGCGATGAAGTGGTCCTCGCCCTCGGTGCTCTGCCAGGCACTGCCGAGGCGTTCGAACCGGAAGTGGCAGTCCCGGAAGGAACGGTCCAGCGGCATGTCCGTGACGATGGAGACGGTCTCCAGGCTCGTCTCGGCGTCCTCGATGTCCGGGTCGATCTCCCGGTACTCGTTGAGGACCTCGATCCCGGGGCAGTTGCGCAGTTCGTCCAGGACTTCGATCCAGACCTGCTCGTACGGTGTGTAATCGATCACGGGGCGAGCGTAGGAGGCCGCTCTGACAGCGGTTCCGGTCGCCGTTCGGGGACGAGCTCCCAGTTGTCGGCGATGCGCATGAGGTGCCCGCCGGGGCCGGTGTAGGGGCGCCAGCCCGGGTCGCCGGTCGCCGCGAAGGCGACCCACGCGGCGTGCGTGCGGGCGGCGAGACCGGCCGGCGGCGTCCCGGGGCCGAGCAGGGCGTCGGGCCCGCGCAGGCCGGGCTGGTCGGTGACGTCGAAGACGAACGGCACCTCGACGGTGTGTGCGGCGCCCAGTTCGCCGCCCAGGGCGGGAGACCGCCAGGCGAACTCGTAGCGGAAGGTGCGGGCTTCGGGGTGTGCGGCGTGCGCGTCGGCGAGGTCGCGGCTTCCGCCGACGAACAGGGCCTCGGACATCAGGGCTGAGCGCAGCTCGCCGTCGGTGGCCTGCGGGCGGCTGCGGCGGAAGGTCATGAGGTAATCGGCCGGGTCCGGCCGGAACAGGGCTGCCGCGGCCTCCGCGTCGGCCGCCGTCGACGAGGAGAGCGTGCCGAACGGAGCCAGATACAGGTGTGCCTCCTCCGCGTTCGTCCCGATCAGCAGGTCGACGTCCGCGCCCGAGCCGTCGGCGACGGAGTCGGCGGGCTGCCGGTCGAGCACCACGCTGAACGGGCTCAGTCCGATGAGGGGATCGCTGTCGGTCGCCGTCCGCAGGTCGATCCCCGTCAAGCCGGGCATGACCTCGACGAGACGTCGGTCGCTGACCCGCGCGAAGGCCTCGGCGTGCGGGGGGGATGCCCAACGCCTCGGCCGCGGCGGCCGTCACGCGTGCGGCTTGTCCGGGGGTGAAGGCACCGCGTCCGCTGCCGCTTTGGACGATGGCCCGTCCGACGAGTCCCGCCGACGCGGGATCGGCCAGGACGGCGCCGGTGAGGGTGGCACCGGCCGACTGGCCGAACAAGGTGATGTTCCCCGGGTCCCCGCCGAAAGCCGCGATGTTCCGCCGTACCCAGCGCAGGGCTGCGAGGACGTCGAGCAGCCCCCGGTTGCGGGGCGCTCCCGGCAGATCGAGGAAGCCGGGGATGCCGAGCCGGTAGTTCACCGTGACCAGGACGACTCCGTCACGGGCGAAACGGCTGCCGTCGTACAGGGGCGACCGGTTGGAACCCGCGACGAATCCGCCGCCGTGCACGAACACCATGACCGGAGCAGCAGACGGGCGGGGGCGGGGCGCCCAGACGTTGACGGTGAGGTAGTCGGCCCCCGGCACCCAGCCGGGCCCGAAATAGGCCGCCATGTCCAGCGCGCCCAGACGGCGCGGCCCCTGTGGCGCGGTCGGTCCCTCTTCGGTGGCGTCCCTGACCCCCTCCCAGGGATCGTGCGGGCGCGGGGCGGCGAACCGGTCCTTGCCGGTCGGCGGGGCGGCGTAGGGGATGCCGAGGAACACGGTGTGGTCTTCGCGGTGTCTGCCGCGGACCGCGCCCTGCGCGGTCCGCACGACGGTGGCGCGGTCGGTCAACGGTCTTTCCTTGGTCTCGGTCGACGGGTGGTGGCAGGGGCACACCGCGGCCGACGGCCCCGGGAAGGGCCGTCGGGCGGGTGGGGTGCGGTTCAGGCCGCGGGGTTGCCGGCGATCCAGCCGGCCAGCGCCACGAGGGTGTCTTCCATGCTCGCGGCGGTCTGGTCCCGCAGGGCGTCGAGTTCCGCGTAGGTGGTGCCGAGAACGGGGTCGGCCGCGAGCAGCTGCCACGTCTGGGCCAGCCGCGTTCCCTGTCCGTAGGGGGTGAAGGTCCAGCGCCAGCGCACGATGGGCACGGGCACCGAACCGAGGACGGTGTAGGTGAACTCGGTCCCTCGTTCGGCCTTCTGCACCTGCGAACGGCTGTCCCATTCGCTGTCCCCGCGCCGGTTGCGGCCCCTGAACCAGGCTCCCGCCCACGGGCCGGCGCCGTCCTCGTACTGGGCGCGGATCGCGTTGGGGCTCCACAGTCCGATGTTCGAGACGGTGCTCAGCAGGTCGTACGCCTGCTCAGGGCCGGTCGCGACCCAGGCGCACCGGGTGACGCTGTAGCCGGACACGTCGAGGGGCTCTGCCGGGTTCCCGGAGTTCTCGGGGCTCCCGGGCTTCTCGGGCAACGTGGTGGACATGCAATTTCTCCTTGGGGGCTGGCTGCGTGGTCGTGTCAGTGATCACCTACGGGAGAACGGCGCCCAGTCGGTCAGCCGGAAACCGGCGCCCTCGCGGCGCAGTTCGAACGCGCCGTGGCCGGGGAGGTGGGCCGGGAGCACGAGAGCGTTGTTGTCGGCGGCGTACGCGAACATGCGCGCACGGCTGGCGCGGGCAGCGTCCTCGTCCTCTTCGAAGCAGCTGTTGATGTGCGGCTCGTGCACCTGGATCGCACCGTGCATCAGGTCACCGGCGAAGACCGCCCGGTCCCCCGCGGACTCCAGATGGATGACCGAGGCGCCCGGTGTGTGGCCGGGCGTCAGTTCCAGACGGAGATTGCCGTCGATGGTGTACGACTCGTCCCAGGTCTTCACCAGTCCGGCCTCGATGACCGGGTCGATGCTGTCCTCGTAGACGTTCTGGTTGCCCCGTCCGAACACGGTGTTGTGGAGGTTCTCGGGCTTCCAGTACTCGAAGTCGCGATGCGGCATCAGGTAGGTGGCGTTGGGGAACGTGGGGACCCAGTCGCGGCCTTCGAGCCGGGTGTTCCAGCCGACGTGGTCGTCGTGCAGGTGGGTGTTGACGACGATGTCGACGTCTTCGGGACGTATGCCGACGGCCGCGAGGTTCGCCAGGTAGTCGGTGCTCAGGTAGGACCAGATCGGCTGGAGGGGGCGGTACTTGTCATTGCCCGCGCCGGTGTCGATCAGGATGATTTTGCCCTCGCTGCGCAGCACCCAGGACTGGGTGGCGGCACGGGTGAGGTCGGTCTCCGGGTCCCAGTGGTGGGGCGCCAGCAGCTCGGTGTTGCGCTGCCACTCCTCCGGCGTGCTGTTGGGGAAGAAGACATCGGTCGTCATCGGAGTGGTGTCGGAGAACTCGATGACACGGTGGATCTGTACCTCACCGAGTTCGATGGTGTCGACCGTGGGCGTTTCCGGCGCGGGTCCGGATGCGGGGCGGGTGGGCGAGGACATCGTTTTCCTTCGTCTCCTTCAGGAAGTGCGGATGTCTCCCAGCCTGCGAGCGGATGTCCTGTGGCGGTATCGGACAACTGACTGCACTTCCCCGGCAGCGGGAGGGCGGGCCGTCTCCGGGGTGCCGCGGGGCGAGCAGACGCCACACCGTGCCCTTCCGAGGCCCGGGTGAGGACGGAGGTGGCCGCCTTTTCTTCATGGCGACGCGTGGTGAGCGACTCCCGGCGCCATCCGTCAGGTGACTGCACCTGGGCAGCGCCCCGGGATGTACCGCAAACGCCCTGGTAGCGTCGGTGACCGGGATGTGGTGACCGGAAGTGCCCGGTCCTGGAAGATCCCGCCACGTCTGGAGAAACTGGTGGACGAGCAGGCCGCGACCACCGCTGCCGAGCGGGACGGTCACACCGTGATCAGGGAAGAGGAGCTGCACAGGCTGCTCGCGGCGGTGGGCCCGCCGCGCCCGGGGGCACGGCGGAAGGACGCGCTGCTGACCGTGGTGGGCATGCCCGGAGCGGGCAAGACCACCTTGGCGGAGGCCGTCGCTGAGCGCTTCGCCGCGGATGGCGGGCGGGTGCTGTGGGCGGACAGCAGCCCGTCCGAGACCGACCTGGCCTTCTCCTGCCTGCACCAGTTGCTGCGGCCGGTCCGCAAGGACATGGACGCCCTGCCCGCACGGCAGCGCGAGGCCCTGCACGCCGCTTTCGGCCTGACGGAGCGGAGCGGGGTGCCGGATTTGATGCTCATCGGGATCGCGGTGCTGACCTTGTTGTCGGACCATGCCGCCGAGCAGCCGTTGCTGTTGATCGTGGACGATGCCCAGTGGGCCGACATCGCTTCGCTGGACGCGCTCTTTTTCGCCGCCCGGCGTCTTGCCGACGAACCGGTGACGCTGCTGGTCACCACCCGGGACAGCGCGCTGGGCGGCCTGGCCGCCCGGGAGCCGGCCGTCGTCCTGGAGCCGCTGGGCCGTGGCGCGGCGGAGCGGCTGCTGGACCTCCAGCCGCGGGTGCCGACCGGGCTCACCCGGGAACGCGTCCTCGACCAGGCCGAGGGCAACCCCCTCGCTCTGGTGGAGCTGGCCCGGGCCGCCGCGTCCAGTGACGACGCCGTCCGCGGGCCCGACGGTCCGCTGCCGGTCACCGACCGGCTGGAGCGGCTCTACGCCGGCCGGCTGGCCGCCCTGCCCGGGGAGACCCGCCGTGCGGTGGTGCGCCTGGCCGCCGTCGATGCCGAGGATCCCTCGCGCGCGGTGCTGTCCTGGCTGCCCGACATCGCCGACCCGGTGTGGGCGCCCGCCGAGGAGGCCGGGCTCGTCCGGCGCGGCGCGGGGCGGCTGCGCCACGGCCACCCGCTGTCCCGCCTCGCGGTCTATCACGCGGCCGGTGCCCAGGAGCGGCGGGCGGCGCACCTCGAGCTGGCTGAGCTGTTCCGCGGTCAGGACCCCGACCGGCACGCCTGGCACCTCGCCGCCGCCACCGTGGGTGCGAGCGCGCGGGTGTCGGCCGCGCTGGAGGACAGCGCGGACCGGGCCCGGCACCGCAGCGGTTACGCGGCAGCCGCGCACATGCTGGAGAGGGCCGCGGATCTGCACCCCGACCGGGGCGAGAGCACCCGGCTCCTGGGTGCCGCGACCAGGACGGCGGTCCTGACCGGCCGGCTCGACTCCGTCGAACGGCTGGCCGCCCGCACCCGCGCCGGCACCGACGACCCGACGGCCGCCGCGTGCGCGGCGCTCCAGGTCGGCCGGCTCATGGCGCTGACCACGTCGCACAGCGCCGCCTTCGGTCAGCTGATGCGCCCCGCCGCCGCACTGGCGGACCGTGCTCCCGGGGCCGCGCTGGAGGCACTGGCCGCCGCCGCTGTGGTCCGGTTCTACTCCGGTGACGTGACCCAGCTGCACGAGATCGAACGCCTGCTGGCCCGCACCACAAAGCACCCCGCTCACGTGTTCGGCGAGCGGGAGAGGCTCCTTGCGGGCTGGGTCGAAAGCGTCGCGCATCCGGAAGCCGCCGACCCGCGTCTCGCCCTGCGGCTGCCCGCCCTGGCCGGGGCGGCGCGGGAGGAACCGGAGACGCTGACCCTGCTCGCCGTCGCGGCCTGGCTGCTGGACGAGACCGAGCCGGCCGCCCGTGCCTTCGACGACGCCTTCGCCTCATGGACGTCCCAGGGGCCGTTGCCGGACGGCCTGGGCGGGGTCGCCGCCCTCGCCTACCTGGAACAGGGCCGGTGGGCCCGCGCCCAGAGCGCGTGCACCGAACTCGCGGCCGTCGCTTCCCGCGCCGGCCTGGACCATGCCGCGGCCTGTGCCGCCGCGACCGAAGCGCTGCTGCGCGCCCTGCGCGGTGACGTGGCTGGGGCCCGCTCCCGCGCCCGGTACGCCCTGTCGCTCGTCGATCCGCAGGAGAGCCGTTCCGTGTCCGCGCTCGCCCATCGTGCGCTGGGTACCGCCGCCACCGCGGAGGGCGACCACGAGACCGCGTACCGCCACTACCGGGTGCTCTTCGACGGCCAGGGCAATCCCGCCCACTATCACCTCTCCTACCCGGCGCTGCCCGAGCTGGCGGCTGCCGCGGCGCGTGGGGAGCGCCGGAAGGAGGCCGCCCGCATCGTCGACGGGGTGGAGGGGACCTTGACGAACGCGGGGGCGCTCGCACCGCGCAGGACGGCACTGGTCCGGTTGAGCCGGGCGCTGCTCGCCCCTGCCGACGAGGCCGAGCGGCATTTCACCGCGGCGCTGGAGAACCCGGTGCTCGGCCGCCGTCCCTTCGAGCGTGCCCAGGCGCTGCTGGCGTACGGGGAGTGGCTGCGCCGCCGGCGCAGGATCGCCGACGCCCGCCCGCCGCTGGTCGAGGCCGAGGCCGTCTTCCGCCGGCTGGCCGCGCAGCCCTGGGCGGCGCGGGCGCAGACCGAACTCAGGGCGGCCGGGGCCCGGAGCGGGACGGCGGCACCGGACGCCTTCGCCGCTCTCACCCCGCAGCAACAGCAGATCGTGCGGCTCGCGGCGCTCGGCCTGTCCAACCGTGAGGTGGCCGAGAAGCTGTATCTGTCGCCGCGTACGGTCAGCTCGCACCTGTACCGGGCGTTCCCCAAGCTGGGCATCACCTCGCGGGCGCAGCTGCGCGACGTGGTCGAGGACGCCGCACCGGGAGCCGGCACCCGGACCTGACGGGTAGCGCCCATCACGCCCGCTCCCCCGCCGCGGGCCATGAAGTCCTGCGCATACGGAGGAGGGCTCAGGTCACCAGGCCGTGGCGGTAGGCGTAGACGACGGCCTGGACCCGGTCACGCAGGCCGAGCTTCGTGAGGATGCGGGAGACGAAGGTCTTGACGGTCTCGTGACTGATCACCAGGGTTTCGGCGATCTCGCTGTTCGAGAGGCCGTCCGCGATGAGGCGCAGGACTTCCAGCTCCCGGGGGGTCAGGGGAATGTCCTGCGTGCTGCCCGCGGCGGGCCGGATGCGGGCGGCGTACCGGCCCACGAGCCGGCGGGTCACCGCGGGGTCCAGCAGTGCCGCGCCGATGGCCACGGTCCGGATGCCGTGCAGCAGCCGGTCCGGCGGCGCGTCCTTGAGCAGGAAACCGCTGGCTCCCGCCCGCAGCGCCTCGTAGACGTACTCGTCCAGGTTGAAGGTCGTCAGCACCAGGATCTTCGCCGGGTGTTCCACCCCGGCACCGGCCAGCAGGCGGGTGGCTTCGATGCCGTCGAGCACGGGCATGCGGATGTCCATCACCACGACGTCGGGGCGGAGCCGGCGGGCCAGTTCGACCGCGGTCCGCCCCTCATCGCATTCGCCTGCCACTTCCAGGTCGGGCTGCGCGTCGATGATCGTCGCCAGTCCGGTGCGGATGAGGGCCTGGTCGTCACAGATCAGCACCCGGAGCGGTGCGCTCATACCGGGCTCCCCGCGGGTATGCGTGCCCGGACCAGGAAGCCGCCGTCCGGGCGGCGGCCCGCGCTGAAGTCGCCGCCCAGGACGCCGACCCGTTCGCGCAGGCCCTCAAGTCCTCGACCGCTGCCGCCGGGGGCCGCGTCCCGCGTCCCGGAGCCGTCCGTGCCGACCTCCACGGTGATCTCCCGCTCGCCGTGGCGCACCAGGACGGAAGTGCGGCTCCCATGGTCGTGTTTGAGGGCGTTCGTCAATGCTTCCTGGACGACCCGGTAGGCCACGAGGTCGGCGCTGCCGGTGGCGGCCGGTGGCGTGCCCTCCTCGGTGAACTCCACCGGCTGCCCGGCCCGCCGTGTCTGCTCGACCAGTGTGAGCAGCCGGCCGACGGGCGGTGTCCTGTCCTCGCCGCCGTGCCCGGTGCCGTGGTCGGGGTTGAGCAGGTCCAGCAGGTGCCGCAGATCGGTGATGGCCCGCCGGCCGGTGTCGCTGACGGCGGTGAGGGCCTGGTCGAGGCGGTCGGGCGCGGCGGTCAGGTACCGGGCGGCCTCGGACTGCACCACCATCGCCGTCACATGGTGGGTCACGACGTCGTGGAGTTCCCGGGCGATCCGGGCGCGTTCAGCGTTGCGGGCGTCCTCGGCGACGCGGCTGCGGCGTTCCGCCTCCGCGGCGCGGGCGGAGCGCATCCATGCGCCGATGCCCCAGGCGAGGACCAGCGCCAGGTAGAACGTCACGAACTCGGCGGCCGGTTTGCCGGGCCCCGACCGGTGGAGTGCGACCGCGAGGACCACCCACGCCGCCGAGGCCGCGATCACGGTGAGGCGCCGGTAGCGCTCCAGATGGGAACCCGTGCTCAGCAGCGCGATGGGCAGCGCCGTGCCCGCGACGAGGTGGTAGCCGCGCAGTTGGTCGAGGGCGAAGCCGAGCGACACGAGACCGAGACAGACGAGTGGCCACCGCCGGCGCACGGCGAGGGGCAGGCACTGCAGGACGGCCGCCACGCCCGTCAGCGCGTCGGCGGGCCGGTTGGGCAGGCCGCCGATCTCCGTGCCGCTGCCCTGGAACGCCGGGAGGGCAGACGCGACCAGGAGCAGCACCCCGAGCGGGAGATCCCGGACCGTGACGTCGAGCCGGTGCCACGATTCCGGAATCCGTCGACGAACGATCACCGGGGAAGTTTATCGGCGGTCTCGGCGTCGCTCGTACGGCGAGAGCCGAACGGCACGATGTTGCCGCGCCGCCGGGCCAGCCACAGGAACACGAGCGTCAGCAGCGCCCCGAAGCCCACCGAGTACACGCTTCCCTCGGGTCCGAACGCACCGCCGGTGAGCAGTTCCGGCCCCGATGTGGAGGTGTCCAGCAGTCCCCGGTTGGCTCCGTTGCCGGAGACCTCGGTGCTGAAGATGCCGGCGGCGGCGAAGTTCCAGCCGAAGTGCACGCCGATGGTCAGCCAGAGGCTGCGGGTGGCGGCGTACGCGGCGGCGAGCATGAATCCGGCCTCGATGGCGATGGCGAGGCCGCCCCAGAGGGTCGCGTGTTCGTTGAACAGGTGGGAGAGGCCGAAGACGAGGCCGGTCAGGGCCAGCGCGAGGTAGGTGCCGACGCGCTCCTCGACGATGCGGAAGAGCACACCGCGGTAGACGATCTCCTCCGTCGCGGCGGCGCCGGCCATGAAGCCGGCCAGGCCCAGCGCGCCGGCCACCGAGCCGAAGCCGTCGATCTCGTAGAAACCGGCCGTGTAGAGGTTGGCGATGACGGCACCGAACATTCCGGCGCCGATCAGGATGCCCCAGCCGGTCCTGGCCACGGCCCGTTCCCGTGCCACGTCCGCCGCGGGCCGGTGTTCGGTCCGCCGCACCACCCACCCGTATCCGAGCACCGCGAGAGCGGCCACGGCAAGACCGAGGACGAAGGTGAGCCAGTCGTTCTCCTTCACCGCGTTGACCGCGTTGCCGCCGATGGCATACATCACCATGACGGCCAG
The DNA here is from genome assembly GCF_000725885.1 of Streptomyces albus subsp. albus. Classification (GTDB taxonomy): domain Bacteria; phylum Actinomycetota; class Actinomycetes; order Streptomycetales; family Streptomycetaceae; genus Streptomyces; species Streptomyces albus. The sequence goes on from NZ_JODR01000033.1 coordinate 13,801, forward strand.
GAACTGCCAGACGAACCGCACGGAATCCCTTTCTCCGGGCCCGCCGCCGAGTGCCGCGGGCTGCACCGGGACGCTAGGGATCCGGCAGCCGGAGATCGTCACCTCACGGTGGACACCTTTCTGTAGCTCTCACGGGGGACAAGCGTTCCGATGGGTGCCGACGCCTGTTTCCGGGCTGATCCGCGTGCGCGTCGGTCCCCTCCGACAAGCCCGGTTCCTGTACTCGTTGCCGGGCGCCGGCTGGAGTGTGCGGCAAGGGATTTCCGCTTCCGTACCAGGTGCAGGGGGACGGTGTGGCGGTAGGGTCGGCCGAGGTCTTCTACACGCGTCTGGCAGGCGCCGCCCGCACGGAGCCGGTGCCGGCTGCGGAGGCCCTTCACCACGCGGTTCGCGCCGCGCGTGCGAGGATGCCGTACGCCCCGGGGCGGTGGGCCTCTTCCGTTCATGTGGGCGCGTGATCCCCGGCGCGCCGGTCATTCCGCGGTGATCGCGGCGGCGATCTCCCGGCCCAACTCGGTGCAGGTGGCGGTGCCGCCGAGGTCGGGGGTGCGGACCTCGCCCCGGGCGAGGACGCGTTCGAAGGCGTCCACGATCGCGGCGGCGGCGTCCGCGTGGCCCAGGTGGTCGAGCATCATGGCACCGGCCCAGATCTGGCCGACCGGGTTGGCGATGCCCTGCCCCGCGATGTCGGGGGCAGAGCCGTGCACGGGCTCGAACAGCGACGGATGGGCCCCGCCCGGGTTGATGTTGCCGCTCGGTGCGACCCCTATGGTGCCGGTGCAGGCCGGGCCCAGGTCGGAGAGGATGTCACCGAACAGGTTCGAGGCGACGACGACGTCGAACCAGTCGGGGTGCAGCACGAAGTGCGCGCTCAGGATGTCGATGTGGAACTTGTCCACGCGGACGTCGGGATGTGCGGCCCCGAGCGCGGCGACCCTCTCGTCCCAGTACGGCATCGAGTAGGAGATGCCGTTGGACTTCGTGGCGGAGGTGAGGTGCTTGCCGCGCCGTTCGGCCAGTTCGTAGGCGTAGCGCACGATGCGGTCGACGCCCGTGCGGGTCATGACGGTCTGCTGGACGACCGCCTCCCGGTCGGTGCCCTCGAAGATGCGTCCGCCGATGTCGGAGTACTCGCCCTCGGTGTTCTCCCGTACGACGACGAAGTCGATGTCTCCGGGAACGCGTCCGGCCAGCGGCGCCGGGACGCCGGGCAGCAGGCGCACCGGCCGCAGGCTGACGTACTGGTCGAATCCCCGGCGGAACTGCAGCAGCGAGCCCCACAGTGACACGTGGTCGGGCACCGTCTCCGGCCAGCCGACGGCGCCGAAGTAGAGCGCGTCGAAGTCCTTGAGAGTGTCGAACCAGTCGTCGGGGAGCATCTGGCCGTGCTTGCTCCAGTAGGCGGCCGAGGCGAAGTCGAACTCCTCGAAGGACAGGCCGATGCCGAACAGTTCGGCGGCCCGGCGGACGCAGCGCAGCCCCTCGGGCATCACTTCGGTACCGATCCCGTCGCCGGGGATCACGGCGATGGAGTGCGTCATGAGGTCTTCCTCTCTGTGGCGTGGTCGGTCACCGGCCCCCGAACGGCCTGCGAGGCCGTGCCCCCGGGGCGGGGTCGGATGCGGCTGTGCCGCGGTCAGGGGCGGGTGAAGAAGGCGCGCATCTCGCGGAGCACCTCGCCGGGGCTCTCCTCGGGCAGGTAGTGCCCGCAGTCGAGGGCGCGGCCGGTGACTTCGGTGGCGACGTTCCGCCACAGCGCGAGCGGTGCGAACAGTGCGTCGATGACGCCGTGCCGGGCCCACAGGACATGGACCGGCACGGGCGTGGTGCGGCCGGCGAGCCTGTCGGCGCGGTCGTGGTCGAGATCGATGGAGGCCGACGCGCGGTAGTCCTCGCAGGCGCCCAGCGCACGGTCCGCGCCGCGGAACGCGGCGACGTAGTGGTCGAGGACGTCCGGTGGGAACGGCGCGAGTCCCGCGTGGCGGGAGCCCATGACTCCTTCCACGTACGCGCGCGGATCCGCGCCGATCAGGTTCTCCGGCATCGGGGCGGGCTGGATGAGGAAGAACCAGTGCCAGTAGGCCGCGGCGAAGTCGCCCGTGGTGTTCGCGTACATGTCGAGGGTGGGGGCGATGTCGAGCAGCATGGCCCTCTCGACGCGTTCGGCGGCGTCGACGGCCAGCCGGGCGGCGACCCGGCCGCCACGGTCGTGACCGGCGACAAAGAACCGTTCGTGTCCCAGGAGCGTCATGAGCCGGGCGCAGTCGCGTGCCATCACGCGCTTGCTGTAGGAGGAGTGGTCCGGGGTGGCGGCGGGACGCTCGGAGTCCCCGTATCCCCGCAGGTCGGGGGCTACCACGAAGTAGTCCTCCGCGAGGCGGGGGGCCACCCGGTGCCACATGAGATGCGTCTCGGGGTGGCCGTGCAGCAGCAGGACGGCGGGCCGGTCCGGGTCGCCTCCCGTCCGTCCGCGCAGCCGTACGCCGTTCACGCGCACATCGAGTGGTGTGAACCCCTCGTAGAACACCGTCACGCCGCCTCCCTCGCCTCGGCCGGATGCCTGCCGATGCTAGGTTTTGGCCGTTCGGCAAGGAACAGCTGATTCCGCAAGGCTTCCTTGCGCTGAGGACAAAGGAGCTGGAGCGTGCCGTCGCCGTCTTCCGTCGACGATCTGGAGTTCTTCACGGCGCTCGTCGCGGCGGGCACCATGACCGAGGCCGCGCGGCACTGGGGAGTGTCCGTCTCGGTCGTCAGCCGCCGGCTGCGTGCGCTCGAACAACGGCTGGGCGTCCGGCTCGCGAGGCGCGGATCGCGCGCGCTGACGCTCACGCCCGAGGGCGAGCGGTACCGGGCCGGGGGCCTGTCCATCCTCCAGCAGGTGCGCGACCTCGACGCCTCGATCGGCAATACGCCCGGGGAGATCTCCGGGCCGGTACGCGTCGTCTCCACGGTCGGGCTGGGCCGCCTGCACATCGCCCCGTTGCTGCGCGAGTTCCAGTCGCTCCACCGCCGGGTCGAATGCTCCCTGGAGCTGACCAGCCTGCCGCTGTCGGCGGTGCAGCCCGGGTACGACATCGGCATCCATGTCGGCCCGCTGCCGGACTCGTCCCGCGCCGTGCGGCGTCTGCTCGGCAACCGCCGCGTCGTCGTGGCGTCGCCCGGCTACCTGGCGCGGCACGGCGTGCCGGGTGACGTGCGGGAACTGCGCGGCCACGACTGTCTGGTGCTGCGGGAGAACGAGGGTGACGTGTCGTGGCGGTTCCTGCTCGACGGCAAGGAGACGGGCGTACCGGTACGGGGAAAGCTCCTGTGCAACGACGGCATCGCCCTGCTGGACTGGTGCCTCGACGGGGCGGGACTCGCCATGCGTTCGCTGTGGCACGTAGAGCCGTACCTGCGGCGCGGGGATCTCGTGCATGTGCTGCCGCATGTGCCGACTCCGCAGGCTGATGTGGTGGCGGTCTTCGATGCCGGACCGGGCGTCCCTGCACGCGTCCAGGTGCTTCTCGACCACTTGCGCGACCGTCTGCCGGAGCGGATCGGGTCCCACAGCCCGGGGCCGTGACCGGGCCGTCGGCGGGCACCGGCAGCGGGCGGCCGTCTCCGCGACGACGTGCTCGCCGCGCTTCTCCGCCGCCCTCGGCCTCCGGTTATCCGGCGCGGGCGATCACCGTGACGTATCCGAGGGACGCGTCGGCCTCGGCCAGTTGCCCCAGAAGCAGGGCGATCCTCCGCACGGTGTCGGCTCCGAAGGCGGCGGCCAGCTCCTCCCGGCGGTTCTCGAAGGCGGCCCGGTTCCGCTGCGCGCTGTACCGTGTGTGCTCGCTGATGTCCGTCACGTCCAGGACGTCGAACCCCACGGCGGCGAGCAGTTCCTCCAGCCGGTTCCGCGTGCTGAGGTGCACGGACGGCACCTCGCCCATCAGCGTCCCGGCTCCCGGCGCGACCGGAGGCTCGACCATGTCGACCAGGGCCAGCAGTCCTCCTCGCTTCAGGCAGCGCGCCGCCTCGGCGAACGCCGCCTCCTTCCCGTCGCGTGCGGTGTCGGGCAGGTGGGAGGCGACCTCCAGCATCAGGGCACGGTCGAAGGAGCGGCCGGGGAAGGGGAGTTGCGCGGCGTCCGCGTGGTGGAAGGAGATCCTGTCACCGGCGGCCGAGCCCGCGGCCAGGCGGCGGCCGGCTGCCACCATGCCGGCGCTCGCGTCGACAGCTGTCACGGAACACCCTGTCTCCTCGGCCAGCAGCAGCGCGGGCTGGCCGGCACCGCAGCCGATGTCGAGGAGGTGGTGCCCGGACCCCAGTCCGAGCCGTTGCCCCGCGAGTCTGACGAGGCGGTCGGTGGACTCGGCGATGGTGGCCGGGTCCTCCGCACCGGTGTAGTACCCCGCGTGCATGGCCCGGGTGCCCCTGAGAGCGGCGAACGCCTCGGCGCCCCTCTCGTAGTAGCGCGCGATGGCCCGTCGTTCGGGTTCGTCCTGGTGTTCCATGGGGGTCCCGTCACCTCGGGGCCGGCCGGGGCCGGCGCCGGCCTCGGGGTGTGCCGAATCGCCGGACGGAGGCGCGGGTGCAGCCGAGGGCGAAGCCGGCGCCCATGCGGCTCGCCCACGCCAGCCGGGCCGTCCTCCTGGGGGCGAAGAGGTCGTAGCGGGAGCCGACGGTCTTCCGGAGGGTGTGCAGGGTCATGCGCACGTACTGGCGGGGCAGTTCCCGTGCGACGGGATCGGCCGCACGCCACCAGTCCTCTGCCTCTTCCACATACCGGCGTACGCGCTCGGCCTCGAAGCGCACCAGCTCACGGACAGGCTCGGTCGTGCGCCGTTCGCGGACGGCCCGCTCCAGGTCACCGCGCTTCAGCCCGAACGCCTTGAGGTCCTCCAGCGGCAGGCACAGCCGGCCGGCCGTCAGGTCCTCTTCGAGGTCGCTGAGGTTGTCCGTCAGTTGCAGAGCGAAAATGGCGGCGGCAGCCTGCTCCCTGGCCTCCTCGCCGTTGTGCGCGGCGGGACCCAGCAGCGCGTTGAGCCACAGAATGTAGGGGACGCCGGTGCCGCGCACGTAGCGCTCCAGGTCGGTGAACGCGGGGTACTCGGAGGCGTGCGCGTCACCGGCCATGTTCTCCAGCAGCGTCCGCACCGAGTCGCAGGGCACTTCCCAGACGCGGGTGAAGTGCGCGAAGGCACGGGCGAGCTGTCTGCCGACCGCCTCTTCCCGGGACGCGGGCGCCGACCCCCACGGGTCAGGGTCCACGCCCTCCAGGAGCGTGAGGACGGCGCGTGAGTAGTCCTGGTAGCGCGTCACCCGGTCCGCGGCCGGAACATGGGGGTCGTCGATGAGCCTGTCCGCGTGGATGGTGAACGCCTGGACCGCGTCGCAGTACGGACGCCGGTCGGGCGGGAGCAGCATCCGGGGCATCAGATAGACCACGGGACCGCACCGGCGCATGAAGTCCTTGCAGGCGATGTAGTCGTCGCGCAAGCCGGCCCGGTCGATGGCGGAGCTCACGAGCTGCTCCGCACCATGGTCCAGGTGTCGTAGAGCGAGTCCGGGCCGGACGGATCGGTGGAGTAGTTGTCGTACGCCTTGGTGTCGGTGAAGCCGTGTTCGGCGGCCAGACGGCGGACCGTGGTGTGCGGGAGGGGGTAGTAGCGGTGGAGGTCGCGGGTCCGCAGGAAGGGCGGTTCGCCGCCGTCCGCTGCGGGAGCCGGGGTGAACTGGGTGTAGGCCATGTCGACGAACGGCGCCTCGGGCGACGCGGTGAAGGTCCAGATGTAGGCGATGTCGTCGAGTTCCAGGGCCATGACCCGGGGTGCGGATGAGTCGAAGAATTTGCGGAAGAAGCCCCTTCCGAAGACGTCGAAGGTGAATGTGCCACCGGCGGGCAGCGCGCGGGCGACGGCCGCGAAGGTCGCGGAGATCTGTTCCTCCGGCAGGTAGTTCAGTCCTCCGGCGGCGCTGACGACGGCGTCGAACGGGCCGGCCTCGGCGGGGATGTGCGGCAACGCGGCGTGGATCAAGGTGGTTTCCTCTCCCAGCCGCCGCCGGGCCCGCTCCAGCATCGCCGCGGACCGGTCGAGTCCGGTGACGGCATAGCCGCGCCGCGCCAACTCGCCCAGCATCAGCCGGTCCCGCAGCAGATCTCCAGAACCGTGCGTACGGGACGCTGCTGGGACTGCCAGAAGGTTTGCAGGAAGTCGGCGACCCGGTCGCGCGGGCTCTCCTTCTGACACGTGACGGCCCATTCGGCCAACCGGTCGTAGGAATCTGCGAGGTTGGTGTAGGGGTCGGCGGGTGTGGCTGTTTCCGAACTCACGTGGCCTGCCTTTCCGTGTTCTCGGCTGTGCGGCAGACCGGTGGGCCGGATGAGCGCATAGGCCTGCCGCAGTGTGGGTTTGAGCACAGTGCGCCCCGAGAAGATCAACGCGGCGAGGGGCAGCGGACGATGATAGAAGCACAGCGAAGAGGGAACGCCGAAGATGTCCGCAGAAGCGACGAAGAACGGAAGTTCCGCGAGAAGGTACCGCATCCCCTGTTCAATTTCCCGTGCGGTCGGCTCCTTCTCCGGTCGCCGCGCCAACAGCACCGTCCGGCTCGCGTTCTGGCAGGCCGTTCTCAGATTTCCGTCCACGGCCAGCGCCTTCTCGCACCTTCGGCGTGCGGTCAGGTACTGCGGTCGGTCCACCAGCTCGGACATGAGGTGAAGTCCGTCGCCCGGACGCGGGCCACCGAGTGATTCCCAGGCCCGGACGATGCGGTTCCGTACCGCGTTGACCTCGCCCCTGGCCTTTCCGGCGGCGCGTTCCGGGGAGTAGCCGAGGGCCATGAATGTGGGGGCCAACTCCGCGTCCGGTACGATGATATCCATTCGCGCGAACCTGCTATTCAGCCAGTGAATCAGGTCGGCGAGGAGAGGAACACGGAAAAAGCTGTTCCCGGGACTCACACCAACAACCACATGCTCCCGCCTTTCACAGACGGAGGCACAGTTCTCGGTCATTGGTTCCAGAGAGAATTCCAGACGCTCGGGCACATTGATTCAGATACCCGCTCCGAGTTCTCACAAGGCGTAATCCTCACTCCCCGAACGGGTGAAACTCTGTGGCGCCTGACTGAACGATCTCGTGGTCGGTTGACATCGGGACGCCGGGACGTGCCACAAGAACGGACGGCAACGCCCCCCTTAGACAATGCCGACTGCTCTCCCCTTCCGTCTCAAGGCCGGCGCGCGGCTCTCCGCAGGACTGCTGCCTACGGCCTGGGCGCGGTCCGGGCCGGCCGTTGTCCAGGGGCTTGCGGGGACTCAGCTCTCCCCGGGCAACGGGTGCTCCTCGACGAAGCGGCGCAGTTCCGCGGTGAGGCCGGCCGGGTTGTCGAACGGGACGAGAGTGCGGGCATCGGGTACTTCCACGTAGCGCGCGTTCGGCAGCAGCTGCGCGAGGCGGCGTCCCGTGGCGGACGGCATCATGCGGTCCTCCGCGCCCCAGACGACCAGCGCGGGGCGGGTGAAGGACGACAGGTTCGCGGCGGCCTTTCGATAGCAGTCCGGATCGGTGCTGCGGCAGAACTTGGCGAAGTCCCGCCGGATCTCACGGCTGCGCAGCAGCGGGCCGTACCAGCGTGCGATCAGCTCCTTCGGCAGCCGCCTCTTCGTCATCCCGCCGAGCGACACCCGCATGCGCGCGAGGGGCGGGAAGCGGAACGACTGGAGCAGGAGAAACAGTCCGCCGGGGATCCTGCTGGCGCGATGTAGCGTTCTGCCCTGCACGCCCGGTGGATAGTTTTCCAGCGCCTCGCAGGAGGTGAGGACGAGGCGGGCGATGCGGTCGTCCCGTACGCCGATGAGGAGCTGGGCCGTTCCGGCGTCGTTCTGGACAAGAGTGACGTCGCGGAGGTCCAGGCGTTCCATGAACTCGGCCAGAAGCGCTGCGATTCCGTGCGCCGACAGGTCGGCGTCCGGCCGCATCGGGCGCCGGTGGCTGCCGATCGGCAGTACGGGGACCAGCACCCGGAAATCGGACCGGAGGTCGCAGGTGACCTCGCTCCAGACCGACTCGTCGAAGCCGAGACCGTGCGCCAGGACCACGACGGGACCGTCGCCGCCGGTGTCCTCGTAGTCGATCGTCCCCGCGCTCAGCTCGATCTCGGGCATGGCATGGCCTCCGGCTCGGTCGTCCGCTTCTTGTCGGATCGCCCCAGCGGGAGGATACGCGCGGGCAGGGGTGGGCGGGGCCGCCGCCGACGCGTTCTGTCACCGTCACGGCCGACACCCCTGCGCGGCCTCGGCCTCGCCAGCCCCGCTCGCTCGCCACCGCCGCGCTGGAGGTGGCAAGCGGCAACGGCCAGCGGGAGAGCTGTTTCGGGGACGCGCACTGTCCGCCGTGCCGCCGGGGCCAGGTGTGCCGCCCAACCGGGTGGAGCGTCTCAGCGAACGGATCCGCGATCGCAGCTCCGGGCAGCACAGGACAGGAACGGCCGCGGAGTCTCCCCCAGCCGGCGGCTCTCTCTTCCGGAGGAGGAACCTCCCGATGGGGCCGTCCCGGCCGGGGCTGTTGTCAGTGGTGGCGTCTACCGTGCGGGACATGACTCAGGCCTCCCTCAGGTACGCCTGCCTCCGCTCCTCCGCGGTGCGCCGCACCACGGAGGGTGACGCTCAGCCTCCAGACCTGCGGCGGTGCGACACCGGCGGGGGAGGCTGCCCACCCCGTCTTCTTCCGCGGCTTCCGGGCACACGCTCAGGCAGCCGCGGCCGGTCTGCTGGCGGTGGCGGACGTGGCCGCCGCCCGCTACTACCAGCCGCAGCGTTCCGCGTGGCTCAATCCCGTGGTCACCGGGAACGGCGACCGGCTGCGGTTCGAGTCGTTCTCCGGCTGCTGCGGGGTCTATGCGCGGCTCGACATGCTGGGCGAGGCGCTGGACGGCAACGAGACCGGGCACGGCACGACCAACATCGATGTGAACACTCCCCTGCGCGACTCCCTGACCCGCGTCGGGCCGGCCGGTCCGCTGTCCCTGGAGGTCGGGCCCGACGAACTGACCGTCACCGCCTTCGAGGGGCCGGTGGTGGAGAAGAAGGTGCCCCTGCCCGACCGCTGGCTGCGCGGCTTCGCCGAGACACAGGTGATCGCCTCGGGGTTCGACCCGCGCGCCGAGCTGTCCGCTGCCGAAGCGGTGCGCTTTTTGCGGACGTTGCCTCGTCAGGGGGCCTCCCGCGGCGCGGCGCGGGGGGCGCGCTGGGTCGTGCCGGCGGGCCGTTCGCTGCGTGCCACCACCCGGCCGGTGCCCGGAGCGGTCTGCCTGCCCGGTCCGGAACGGCTGGCCGCGCTGCCCCGGGTGCTGCGCCACGCGGAGGGCCTGCGCGTCCACGGGCCTGCCGTCACACCGGACAGCGTCCCGGCGGCGAGCGCGTGGGAGGTGCGGCTCCCCGGTATGCGCCTCACCCTCACCCTGTCCCCGGACGCCTCCCGGGGCTTCTCCGGGGAGGGAGGCGTACTGGACGCCCTGGCATCGCAGGAGTCGCCCGAGGACGCCGAGTCGGTCTCGGCGCTGCTCGCCTGGGACCCCGCCGTCGACATCGCCGACCTGGCCGCGCAGTCCGGGCTCGGACCGCAGCGTGTGCGGGCGGCGCTGACCCGCCTCGGCACCCCCGGACGCATCGGCTACGACACGGCGGAGGCCGCGTACTTCCACCGTGAACTGCCGTACGACACCGGCCGGGCCGAGCGCCACAACCCCCGCCTCCGTGCCGCCCAGGCCCTGGTCGAGGCGCGGGCGGTGTGCCTCGACGGCGAACCGGTCACCGTCACCGTCGACGACCACCACCACCGGGTCAGGACCGACGGGCAACGTGTGACCTGCACCTGCCGCTGGTGGGCCGAACACCGCGGCAGCCGCGGACCCTGCAAGCACGCCCTCGCCGTGCGCCTCGCCCGCCAGGCCGCCGCGGGCCGTACGGCCACCGCCCCGAACCCGGCCGTCGCCTCCCCCGGAGGCCTCCGATGAGCGAGACCCGCGCCCCCGCCATTCCCGGCACGGCCACGCAGGGCATGCGCGAACTCTGCACGCGGTGCGTGAGGGCCGCGAGGCGGCCGTACCGAAGCTGGCCGGCGCACTCACCGACGCCGAGCGGCGCGCATGCCTGCCGGTGCTCAAGTCGTGGCGCCCGATCGTGCGGGACCGCTGGGACGACCGTCACGTTCCCGTCCGCGCGGCGCTGCGGCTCGCGGGGGTGGGATGCCGCACCGGTGCGGCGGCTGCGGCCCAGTGGCTTTCCGCCGGCGACCTGCGGTGGGCGGGCGACGACCCCGCGCTGGTCGCCGAAGCGCTGGGGCATCGCGACCCCGAATGGCTGGGCCGGGTGGCGCACCGGCTGGCGGAGCGCCGCACCGTCGCCGAGGGCGCCTATCCGCTGATCTCCCGGCTGGTGCACGCCGCCGGCTGCGAGCCGCCCACCACGGACGGCGTCGTCCTCGGCTGGAAGCTCGACGTCCCGACCCGTGGCACGACCATCAGGGACAGTCTGCGGGACGACCCGTTCCTGACGGTGATGGTCCCCCGGCTCCTGGAAGTGCCGGAAGCCTGCTCGGACTTCCAGTACAGCTGGAGCGGCGAGCCGGGGTGGCCAGCCGCGCTCGCCGGGCTCGCCGAAGAGGGACGGCTCGGCCGCGACATGCTGATCGACGGCTGCCTGTCGCGGCTGCTGCCCGGTGGCAGGCCCGGCGTCCTGAAAGGCTTCCTCGCGCTGCTGACCGCCTTGGACCTGACCGAGGACGAGCGGGCCGCGCACACCCTCACCTGGGTGCGGATGCTGCCCGACGCGCACCCGCTGGTGGCCGCGCGGGCCCAGGAGATGCTGGCCGGGCTCGACGACGCGGGCCGTCTGGAGACCGAGCACCTGGTGGAGGCCTCGGAGGCCGCGCTGTTCCGCCCGGAGAAAAAGCTCGTGCGGGCCCAGCTGAGCATGCTCGACAAAGCGATGAAGCGTCAGCGGTCCCGCACGGACGAGCTGCTGCGCGTGGCTGCCGAAGCCTTCGGCCACGAGGAGCACAGTCTCCAGGAGCGGGCGCTCGCCCTGGTCGTCCGTCACCGCAAGCACGCGAGCGGCACCGCGTTGGCCGGACTCGCCGCGAGCGCCGGGCGGTCGGCCCCGCCGCGCCCGTCACCGGGCCGGCGCTGCGGCACTCCCCCCACCGTCGCGCGCTGGTCCCGACCGGAGGCTTTTCGGGGTACGAGGACCGCCCCGAGCCGTTCCGCTCCCTGCTCGCCGCCCACGATCCCGTCGGGAGCCCCTGCCGGTGCTGGGGCGGCCGGCGGTGTTCTCCGCACGCCTTCACCGTCCTGCCCCGGCACCGGGAGGTCGTCGCGGCAGGCATGCTGCTGTCCTTCGGGGACCTGGCCGAGTCCGACGAACTCGGCGAGGGCACACCCGTACTGCCCGCGCTGGCCGCGTCGGGCGGCCCGGCCGGGCCCGCGGCACATCTCCTGTTGGCGTACGGCCGCGGCGCGCGGCGCGCGGAGGAGCAGCTGTTCGCCGTGGACGCGCTGCTCGCACTGGCCGCCGGCGGTCAGCTCGACGCGGCCCGGCTCGGCCAGGGCATCGCCGAGCTGACCGGGCTGCACCGGCTCAAGCTCCGGCGCATCGCGGCGGCGCTGCGGGAAGTGGTGCAGGCCGGTGCGTACGCCACGGTGTGGGCGGTGCTCTCCGCCGCCCTTCCTCCCCTGCTGAGGGGCACCGCGCCGCACGGTCTGTCCGCCCTGCTCTCGCTCGCGGCCGAATGCGCGCAGCGGTCCGGCACCCACGAGGGGATACCGGAGATCGACGAGCCGGCGGCGCGCCCGGGCTCCTCACAGCTGGTGAAACAGGCCCGGCGCATCAAGAGCGCGACCGCTGCCGGACGGCGGGGCGGCGCCGGCTGAGCCGCGCGGGACGGCCCGGCGTCCGGCCGGTTCACCGGCCCTCCCGGCCGGGGGCGCCGGACTCGGTGCGGCGCCGGGTGGCGTGCAGGGAGCCGAGGAGTCCCAGGGCCTCGGCGCTGGGGCTGCCCGGTTCGGCGTGGTAGACGACCAGCTGCTGGCCGGGGGCGTCGCGGACGTCGAAGGAGTGGTAGGTCAGCGTGAGGGGGCCCACGTCCGGGTGGAGGAACTGCTTGGGCTCCTGCGTCTTGCCGCGCACGGTGTGCGCCTGCCACAGGTCCCGGAACGCGGAGCTGTGCTCGGTGAGCGCGGCCACGAGCTCGCGGAGTCGCGGGTGGTCGGGGTCGAACCCGGCGGCTTGGCGCAGATTGGCGACGACGGCTTGGGCCGACCGGTTCCAGTCCGTGTAGAACTGCCGGCCGGCCGGGTCGAGGAAGGTCATGCGGGCCAGGTTGTCGGCGGGCTCGAAGGGTGCGTAGAGCGCGTCGGCCAGGGCGTTGGTGGCGAGGAGATCGAGGGTCCGGCTCATGACGAAGGCCGGGGTGCGGTCGCAGCAGTCCATCATCTGACGCAGCGCGGGGCTGACCCGTTCGGTGACGCGGGCTGAGGGCCGGTCGGTCCGCTGGGCACCGGCGAGCCGGTACAGGTGTGCCCGCTCCTCCGTGTCGAGGAGCAGCGCGCCGCCGAGGGCGTCCAGGACCTGGGGCGAGGGGTGGCGCTCGCGTCCCTGTTCCAGGCGGGTGTAGTAGTCGGCGTTGACCCCGGCCAGGACGGCGACCTCCTCGCGGCGCAGTCCGGGGACTCGGCGTACGCCGTGGCTCGGCATGCCGACGTCCTGTGGCCGCAGCCCGGCGCGGCGTGCGCGCAGGAATTCCCCCAGGTGGTTGCCGTTCATGCCCCCAGGCTAGGCGGTGTCTCCCCGCGCTGCCTGGGTGTGCCGCACCCAGGCAGCGTGCGTCCTGGTACTCCCCCGCTGACCTGCGCAGACTCGGTGGAGCACTGCATCGGCGCACCCCTGGGGCGAGCCCCGGGAGCCGGCCGTCGGCAGGCGCCACGCAGGCCGGTCCCGGCATGCGGGGGCCTCGTCGGGACCGCCCGGCCGGCGGGCGGGCCGAGCGGGCCGCGGGCGGCGAACCGCCGGCCCGTCTTCGCGGGCGGCGCCGTTCCCTCGCTGACCACCGGCGGCCGGACGGTGACGTCCGTGGCGCGGCAGTGCGCACCAGCAGCCGGATACCGACAGACATTCCAAGAGACAAGGACCGTTCTCATGACAGGCAAACGACTCGACGGCAAGGTCGCACTGATCACCGGCGCGACCGGTGGTCTCGGCACGGCGACCGCGGAACTCTTCGCAGCGGAGGGCGCCCGGACAGTGATCACCGATGTCGACGAAGGTCCTCTGCGGGAGCTGGCGCACCGGCTCGGGGCACACGGCGCACAGGTTGTCCCGGCCCGCCTCGATGTGTCCTCCGCGCAGCAGTGGGACGAGGTGATCAGCCTGGTACGCGACCGGTTCGGGACGCTCGACGTGCTCGTGAACCTCGCCGGCATCGTCGACTGGCCGGGGGTCGAGGACACCCGGGAGGAGGCCTGGGACCGCGTCATCGACGTCAACCAGAAGGGCACCTGGCTCGGTATGAAGGCGGCGATGCCGCTCCTGCGTGCGAGCGGCAGCGCTTCGGTGATCAACACGTCCTCGGTGCTCGGCATGGTGGGCAGCGGCGCGGCTGCGGCCTACCAGGCGTCGAAGGGCGCGGTACGCCTGCTGAGCAAGACCGCGGCGGTCGAGTACGCCCAGCAGGGAGTGCGCGTCAACTCGGTGCACCCCGGGGTGATCGCCACGCCGATGATCCAGGATCTGCTGGACGAACAGGGCGACCAGCAGCCGGACATCCGGCGCACTCCGATGCGCCGGGCCGGACGGGCGGACGAGGTCGCACCGGCGATTCTCTTCCTCGCCTCCGACGAGTCCTCGTTCGTCACCGGTTCGGAGCTCGTGGTCGACGGCGGGCTCACCGCGCACTGATCACCTGAGCGGACCGAGGACATTCCGAACCTCCCACCCCTTTCCACCGTCGTGCGTCACGACGGCTGCCCGCCAGAGGGCGCACTCCGGCCCGGGCACGCCTGTTCCGGGCGCTCACGCCCCCGCACCGCCCGGTGCGGGCCCCGCCCACAGCCATGCGGGCGGCCCGCACCGGCGCCCGTACTCACCGTCTGCGAGGAACACACCATGACTTCCCCACCAACCCTGGCCACCGACGCCACCGAGTTCGACGGCAGGACCGCCCTCGTCACCGGGGCGGCGCGCGGTGTCGGCAAGGAGACAGTGGCACTGCTCCATGCCCGCGGCGCACGCGTCGTTGCCGTCGACATACGGCCCGAGAACCGTCTGCTGGAGCAGGAGTTCCCCGGCGTCGTGACAGTGGCCGGCGACGTCACCCGGGAAGAGACGGCGGACTTGGCGGTGCGCACCGCCGTCGACGCCTTCGGCGGACTGGACATCCTGGTCAACAACGCCGGACGCACGCTGAACAAGCCCGTCACCGAAACCACCGCCGAGGACTGGGACAGCGTGCTGGCGGTGAACGCCCGCGGGGCCTTCTTCTTCGCCCGCGAGGCCTTCCGCGCCATGAAGGAGCGCGGCGGCGGAGCCATCGTCAGCACCGGCTCCTACGTCTGCACCGTCGGCCTGCCGGAGGGCGCCGCCTACAGCGCCTCGAAGGGGGCCCTGGCCCAGCTGACCAAGGTGCTCGCTCTGGAGGGCGGCCCTGTGGGCATCCGCGCGAACCTCGTCGCCGCGGGCGTCGTCGAGACCGACTTCCTCGACGCCTTCCGCTCCGACAGCCGCGCCTACCTCGCGTCCTTCGCCGACGCCCACCCCCTGGGGCGGGTGGCGCAGCCGCGGGAGATCGCCGAAGTGCTGTGCTTCCTCGCCTCGCCGCGCTCCGGCTTCGTGACAGGAGCGGTGGTCGCCGCGGACGGCGGCTTCACCGCGGCGTGACGTCCCGTCTCCGTCTTCCGGTGGCTGCGCCGGTCCCTCTTCCGGGCGCGCGCCGCACTCAGCAGGGCGGTCGGTCACAAAGGGGGCACGGCGTCGCAGCCCGTGTTTCCGGCCCGTGCACGTGACATGACGGTTGCCCTTTCGTGAGCGGTTCGCCGTCCCGGCAGCGGGAGGATGGGCCCATGGCCTGTCTGCTTCCACGCGGGCGCGGTGCCGTCCCCGTACTCGTCTTCTGCGTGCTCGCGTTGCTCCTCGTCTCATGCACGCACGGCGGCCCTTCCGGGCCGGCGCGGCGCCCGGCCTCGCTCGGCGACTGCGCGGCTGTGCCGAAGGAGAAGCCGGGGCAAGGGGCTGCGTCCGGGCCCCGCCGGCAGCGGGGCCGGCCGAACCGGGACGATTTCGACGGGCGACGGGCGCCACGACCTTCTCCTGGAGCACTGGGGCAAGGCCCGCGGCGGGCGGCGAGGGACCGACCGCATCCTGTTGCCCGGTCCGGGCACCGCCCCACCACTGCACGTACCGGCGGGCGCTGCCACCAGCACGGCCGCGGGACGGCCGGGCACGGAGCCCACCACGGACCTGGCCGGGGACTGGGACGGAGACGGGCGGGCGGATCTGCTCTCCAGCACGCAACACAGCGCGAGGAACGGCGAGCTGCTGCACTACCGGGAAGACATCCTGTGGGGCGGTCGGGGCGGCCTCGACGGGGCCCGCACCCGGCTGCCCCGCAGCCGTACCCCGCACCTCGCGTCCGGGGACTTCGACGGAGACGGCGCGCTGGACCTCCTCTCCGGTGCGTACCGGGCCACACCCGACGAGAACAATCCCGTGCGCTGCCTGGCCGTCGAATACGGGCCGTTCGGCCGGGACGGCCGTGCGAGGGCGCGCCGTTTGGTGGACGTCACCCGGCACGGCGCGGTCTTCGCCGGCACCTTCGCCGTGGGCGACTTCGACGGCGACGGCCGCGACGACTTCCTGGTGGCCGGTTACCGGGAGGTGCGGGAGGCGACCGAGACGTCGAGCGGCACCTATGCCGTCGACGCCTCGTACTACCGCGTGGGCGAGGACCGCTCCGTGGTCCGCGGAGGCGGTGTGGCGTCCCTCGGCGACGGTGAGACCTTCGCCGTGGACCCGGAGAGCAACGACAACCGGGTGAACAACCCGAGCACCACACCGTCCGACACGCTCTCCCTTCTCAGGACCGCCGACTTCGACGGTGACGGGCGTGCGGATCTGCTGCTGCGCCACGACACCTGGGAGGCTGCCGAGGAGGACACCGTCGTCTACGGCGGCCCCGGCGGGCCCGGCACCGGTCACTCCCCCACCGAGCTTCCGGACAACGACCGCAGCGCGGTGGGCGACGTCAACGGTGACGGCCGTGACGACCTCGCCGTCGCCGACTACGGCTGGCCGTACCACACGCGGGGCAGCGTGGCGGTGTTCCTCGGCAGCGGGCACGGTCTGGCGAGCACCGCGGCCACCACCTTCGACCGCCGCCGCGTGGGCATGACCGGCAGCCCGCGCAGCGACCGGGAGCTGGACCGTTTCGGTTCCGCCCTCGCCCTCGCCGACCTCGACGGCGACGGGTGCGACGAACTGGCCGTCTATGCCCGGGACTTCCCCAGCCTGCGCCGGCAACCGGTGTACTGGATCGTCCCGGGCAGCCGGCACGGGCCGGTGCCCACGGCCGCGCACCGCATCCCGGTCTCCGCGGCCCGGGAGGGCTGAGCGGCCGGACGTCCCGACTGCTTCATCCGCGCCGCCGTCGCCGACCACGCCGCCTGTGACGCCTTCCTCGTCCACAAACTCAGCGGCCTGCCCGCCGTCCCCCGCCTCGAATCGCACCTCGCCATGAAGACGATCAAGGACAACGGCTGACGGACCAGGCCGGCCACGGCCATCGGCCCGCGCGGGCCGACAGCACATGCCGCGGACCGATCGCGGAACCGACTCGCCGCGCGTGCCGGATCGCTGCCGGGAGGGGGCAACCGGCCCCGGGCGAGAGGAAGATGGCCGACATGCGTCGGCCGGGGGAAAGTTTTCCAGCCGCCGGAGAACTTTTTCACCTCGTGAGGCGTCGAACGTCCCGAACGACCCCGTACCTACCACCTGGGCGGCCTCCGTCCGCTGGTGCCCGTACCACCGCGTCGATGAGGCCGCCCGCGAAGCCGGCTCCTCCCGGAGCGCTCACAGCGTCCCCGGAACGCGTTGCGGAACGTGCCGATGCGAGTGAGTGCTCGGGTGGGAGAGCCGGGGGCGCCCATGCACCACCCGCCCAGTAAGCAATTCGTCGGTTTGGAGACCTCATGCGTAAGCGATCTCTGAGTGTCAGCATTGCCGTGGCCGGTGCCATGGCAGCGGGCCTCTCCCTCGTCAGCGTTCAGGCGGCGGGCGCGGCGCCTCTCGCTGCCGGCAGCAAGCACTCCGCTGCGGTGAAGGGGAACGCGGCTGCCGCGAAGAAGGTGGACTTCAACGGCGACGGCTATGCCGACACGGTTGCCTCCGCTCCCGGTGGGACGGCCGGGGGTGTGAAGGGCGCCGGTTACGTGACCGTCGTCTACGGCTCCGCCGACGGCGCCGACACCGCCCAGCGCCAGGTCATCAGCCGCGCCACCGACGGCATCCCCGGCGACGCGAACGAGGGCGAGGGCTGGGGCCGGTACCTGGCCGCGGGCGACTTCGACGGCGACGGCGTCACCGATCTGGCCGTTGGCAGTTCCCACGCGGACAGCGGCGTGGCCGTCATCCACGGAGTCAAGGGCAAGGGGCTGGGCGGCGCGGACGAGCTCACCGCAAAGACGGGCGGCAAGGAGCTGGCCGCGGGCGATGTCGACGGTGACGGCGTGGACGACCTCGTCACCTCCCGCGCCGACGACTGGGGCGGCATCCAGGTGCTGCACGGTCCGTTCCAGGGCGGCAAGCCCACCAGGACGGAGAACCTCAAGGCCGATGTCGGCGACAGCGATGTGCGGACCTTCACCGTCGGGGACGTCACCGGAGACGGCATCGACGACGTCTTCGCCACGTACGACTTCGAGGAGATGTCGCGCAAGTCGCAGTTCTTCAAGGGCGGCAAGTCCGGGATGAGCGCGAGTGCCGAGGCGCAGGACGCCGCGGTGGCCACCATCGGCGACGTGGACGGTGACGGCTACGGCGACGTGGTCATCCGCACCGTGCCCGGCGGCGTCGTCGAGGACCTGCCGTACGACCACGGCACGGTGAAGGTGCTCTACGGCACCGCGAACGGTCCCAGCGCCGACCGCACCACCACGCTCACCCAGAACAGTCCGGGCGTGCCCGGTGCCAACGAGGAGGGTGACGAGTTCGGCGCCTCCCTCGCCGCCGGTGACGTCAACGGCGACGGCTACGCCGACATCGCCGTCGGCGTGCCCGGCGAGGACATCGGCAGCGGCGCCTCCGGCAAGAACACCGGCGCCGTCATCCAGCTCTTCGGGGCCAAGGGCGGCCTGTCCGGCACGGGCGCGAAGAACTACGACCAGGGCACGGCGGGCGTCCCCGGCGCGGTGGAGGCCGAAGACGGCTTCGGCAAGGCCGTGAGCCTCGGTGACACCGACGGTGACGGCCACGACGACCTCGCGGTCGGCGCCCCCGGCGAGGACGGTACGACCGCGGAGAAGGACGCCGGAGCCGTATGGTCCCTGCGGGGCTCCGACGCCGGACTGACCACCGACGGGGTCCGCTCCTGGGGTCCGGCCGCCCTGGGTGCCCCGGCGGCGGGTGCGGCGCTCGGCAGCGGCTTCCCCCGCTGACACCGCGCACACAACTGAGACGCACGAGGGCGCCCCGTCGATGTGCGGAGCGCCCTCGCCTATTCCGGCGCCGGGTCGCATGCCGCCTCAGCACCATGGCCGGCACGCTCCGGCTCCCGGCCGACGCCCGTACCGTCGTATTCGATGGCCGTCTCCCGGTGAGCATGCCTAGGTTGGCGTGATGACCGTATTGCGCACCGACCGTCTTCTGCTCCGCGGCTGGCGGGACTCCGACCTGGGTCCATGGGAGGCACTGAACGCCGACCCCGAGGTCCGTGAACACTTTCCGGACGTACTCACACGCGAGCAGAGCGAGGCGTCCGCGTCCCGCTTCCGAGCCGGTCTCGACCGGCGTGGCTGGGGCTGGTGGGCGGTGAAGGTGCGGGCCACCGGCGAGTTCATCGGGTTCGCCGGGCTGGATCCGGTGGAGGAGAGCATGCCGTTCACCGGGGTGGAAGCGGGCTGGCGGCTGGCCCGCCCGGCATGGGGGCACGGTTACGCGACAGAAGCCGCCATGGCCGTGGTGACCTTCGGTTTCGAGACGCTCGCCCTGCCGGAGGTCCTGGCGATTACGACGGCCGCCAACCACCGTTCCCGGGCGGTGATGCGCCGCCTCGGTATGACGCACGAACCTGCTGAGGATTTCGACGACATGAGCGTCCCGGCCGGGCCGCTGCGCCGCACCGTGGTGTACCGGCTTGCGAACGAGGACCGGTCCGCTCTCTGACAGCAGCCGTGGGCCAGACCCCCGCCACCTGGCGACACGACGACCGCCGTTTCCGCCCTGCCGAAGCGCCGCTCTGCGAACGGGCGTTGTGATGCCTGGTGTGCGAGGTGTCGGGACTTCGCGACTCGTTCAGCGGTCCGGTCGCGAACTGCGAGGGCCATGGGGCGACGACGACAGCGCGCGGTGGGGCCCTACTTGATCCCGATTCCGAGTACGCCGACGCCCCTGCGGAGCGGGTGCTCCGGGACATCCGCACGGGCCTGTCCGACGAGGACCCGCCGGGTGCCGTCCGCAGCGCGGACAGCCACCACCATGCGCGAGGCGGACCATCCGCTGCCGGCCCGCCCGAGAACCAAGATCGATTGTCAGTGGTGGGTGAGAAGGTGGAAGCGTCGAATCGGAAAGAGGGGGCGCTGTCATGTCCGGTAGCCAGAACTACATCAACCACGTTGCTCTCGTGCTGGACGCCAGCTCGTCCATGTCCCATCTGAGGAACAAGGTCGTCGAGGTCGCCGACCAGCAGATCGCGTATCTCGCCCGGCGCTCCAGGGAGTTGGACCAGGAGACCCGCGTGACGGTGTACGTCTTCGCGGACAAGGTCGAATGCGTCATCTACGACAAGGACGTGCTGCGGATGCCGTCGCTCAAGCAGCTGTACCGGGTCGGCGGGATGACGGCTCTGCTGGCAGCCGCCCTGAAGTCGCAGCGGGAGCTGGCGCAGACAGCGCAACTGTACGGTGACCACAGCTTCCTGACGTTCGTGCTCACCGACGGCCAGGAGAACGCGAGCCACCGCTGTCCGGACGCCCCCGCCAGGGAGCCGCGGAAGCTGATCGAGGCCGTGGCGGGGATGATAGAGCGGCAGGAGGACAACTGGACGCTGGCCGTCCTCGTGCCGGACCAGATGGGCAAGCGCGAGGCCATGCAGTGCGGTTTCCCCAAGGACAACATCGCCATCTGGGACGCCACGAGCACACAGGGCCTGGAGGAGGCCGGACAGGTCATCCAGCAGGCGACCGAAAGGTTCATGGTGGGCCGCGCCCAGGGCATCCGCGGATCGCGCGCCGTGTTCTCCACGGGTGCGGACGCCGTGAACAAGGAGACCATCAAGGCGGCCGGTCTCACCCCGGTGGATCCCTCGGCGTACCGGCTGATCCCGGTGGCGCGTGACGCGGCGATCCGCGACTGGGTCGTCGAGTGCGGACACACATACCGCACGGGTTGTGCGTTCTACCAGCTCAGCAAGTCGGAGAAGATCCAGGCGAAGAAGCGGATAGCGGTGCTGGAGAAGTCGACGGACCGCGTGTACACCGGGCCCGAGGCCCGGGCACTGCTCGGCCTGCCCGACGTGGAGGTCCGCGTGAAGCCCGACCACAACGACGACTTCACCATCTTCGTGCAGAGCACCAGCGTGAACCGGAAGCTCGTCCCCAACACACGCCTGCTGCTGATGAACTGACGCCGGGGCAGCCGAAGCGGGCAGGTGCCCCGAGATCTCTGCCCGGCTCTGTCGCACACCTCGCGGTGGGCCGGACCGGTGCGTGCGGCAGGTGCGGAAGCGACAGGGGCGTCCTCCGCGCGGACGGCGTCAGCCGATGACGAAGGGCAGTCTTGCGGCCGTCTCCCCCAGTTCGGCTCTCTCCCGCGCCGTCGGGGCGCGCCGACCGGTGCCGACCAGGAGGGCATCCTTGTCGCTGAACGAGACCGGGAAGGCGGCGCCGGTGATCTTCTCCAGCATCTGCCGGGTCCGGGCGAGCCCCTGTGCGGGCGGCTCGGCGGCGCCGGGCAGGTGCGCGATCAGGTCGAGGTGGTGGAGCGTCCACTCCAGAACGTACGCGGAGAGGAAGTCGCCTGCGGTGAGCACCATGTCCTGGGTGCTCACCAGCGCGGCGGGGTCGGCGAGTGCGGCGGCGCGGTGGGCGGCGGAACCCACGTCGTCGAGGTGGAACTTGAGGAGTGCGGGGTCCTCGTACGCGGCGGCCAGCCGGAGGGTCAGGGCGTCGAGCGGGTCCTGGCCGGCCGGCGGCGTACCGGAGACCTTCCAGTACGTCACCGCGTCCGCTGTCGGCGGCCCTTGGGCGGGGGTGACGAGGGTGATGAGGACATCCTGCGCGTCGATCACCAAGTGGCAGGCCAGGTCCCGTACGAGCCAGCCGGCGCAGCCCGAGGGCCGGGCGAAGTCCTCGTCCGGCAGCTCGGCGACGGCGTTGCGCAGCGCGGCCCAGGTAGTCGGGAAGAGATCCACGGCCGCAAGCTACCAGCGCCCGATCCGGTACGACGATCGGATTTTGGCCGGGGAGTCGGGACGGGCCGTCCGGCACGTGGTCCCACCGCGCGCTGCGCCGGCCGCGCTCCGTGCCGTGTCTTCCCCGCGTCCTGCCGCTCCTGGGGACGCAGGCTCGCCGAGAGGGGGAAAACGGGCCCTGCCCGAGCAGCACGCCGGCTACGCCGACTGCACCGGGGGCGCCGCGGCGAAGCGGCCGAAGCCGGCGATGCGCGGGCAGAACGTGAGAGGACACCGGTCGCCGAGCATGGCGCGCATACGTGCCGTCACATCGGCGTCCGGCTCGCCGAACACCTCGAAACCCTCCACCCGGCAGTGCTCCATCACCTCCTGGATGTACGGGTCTGCCAGCTTCCAGTGCAGGCGGACGGCGTCGGAGTCACGGTAGAGCTGGAAGCTGTGCGCGAGCATGCGCTCCTCGTCCACGAAGGTCTGCACCATCAGCTGGGGTCCGTGCTGTTGCACGAAGTCCACAGCTCGCCGGACGGCGGCGCGGAAGCCCTCCAGGTGGCCGTCGGCGATGCGCATGGTGTTGTGGAAGAGCAGGGTCGTGTCGGTCTGTGTGGTCATGACCCGATCCTGCGACTTCAACCATGCTTCAAGTCAACGGCTCGTTCTGGGCTGCGTGCGACGGCAGTCGGCAGGCAGGCATCGCAGCCCTGGTCAGCCGCCCGACTCGGGTACTGGTTCCTCCCCCACGCGGAGGAACGAGAGGAGTGCCATGGAGAGTTGTCCCGTGCGGTAGCTCTCCTGCTCGAGGCGGACCAAACGGAGCGTGTCCCGCATCACGTCCGCCCCCCACCGGGCTGTGATCGTCTCCTGAGCGGCCAGGGCCCGGGCCTCCCAGACGCTCAGCGTGCGGAGCCAGTCCTGGCGGTGCGTGCGCACCGAGCGCAGCTCCCACAGACCGTCGGCCGCTGTCAGGAGGTGGGGAAGAGCTGGTGGTGCGCCGGGCGACTCCCCCATCTTCGCCAGGGCGTCGCTGCCTGCCCGGGACGTTTCCACGTCCAGGCCCCGCGGTCCTCGGATCACCACTTCCAGGGCGAGGCCCGCACCGGGGCGGGTCCATTCCCGAGTGCGGCGGAAGAATTCGCGCAGTGCCTGCCCTTCCGTTTCCCGGCCCGGTTCCCACGCGCCGGCAAGGAACTCGACCATGCTGATGCTGATCACGGCGTCGAAACGGTGCCGCGGCCGGTAGTCGGCGAAATCCAGGCAGTCCACGGTGACCCCGGGAGTGTTGCGGCGGCGTATCTCCCGGCAGAAACTCTCACAGAGTTCGATGCCGTGGGCGGACCGTACACCGCACGCCTGGACGAGATGGTCGAGCATGGCGCCGGCACCGCAACCGATGTCCAGCACGTCCATGCCGGGGCGCACACCGGCCAGCCGGGCCATCGTGCGCAGCTTGCGATCCTGGGCGTGCTCCAGGTCGCCGTTCCCCGTGCCGCCGCCGGGACCGGCTGCCGTACCCGCGTCGGTCTCACCCGGTTCCGCTTCCCACAGGGCGCAGCTGATCACCGGCCTGCTGTCCGTCCAGGCACGGTAGTACTCCACGTCCGTGTGGGGGTGCCCGACCGGGCCGCTCCCTCCGGGCCCGTCACCCGGCGGGGAGGTCATCGCCTCTCCTGGCGCCGTCGCGGTTCACGCCGTCGGTCTCGCCCAGGCGTCACCGGACCGCTGCCGGCCGCCGGTTCCCCCGCGGAATTCGCGCCGCTGCGCCGTCGCTCGCCGCCGCCCATGGCAGCCCGGCGACGGCTGCCCGCTCCCGTGCTCATCCGTACCGCCCTCCCACTGATTTCCGCCTCGCAGGCCGCCTGTGGAGCGCGGACGGTTGTCCGCCTGCCGGACGGCGGCCGGGTCGTCGCCCAGCCGATGCCCGAAGACCCGCGGAACGAAGCGCGCCCGGCCGGCGGTTCACCTCTATCAGCGACACCCGGGCGGGCCCGGCCGTCCGGGCACGAGAAACATCGACGGGATGCACGCCGAACTCGCATGCGCCACCCCGACTTCCACCGACGGACGGTCTCGATGCGCGGCGCGCGCTGCTCGCCGCCATCGGCCGCCTCGCCCGGGCGGTGGTCAGGCCCCTGTTCCGACGGCAGGTCACGCCGGTACGCCGTACTGGCGGCAAGGTCCCCTGTCATTCGTCAGGTACCTCAGTGGCACGTCGCGGGGGTTGAGTGCTGTGCACGAGGGCGATCAGCGGCAAGACCACGGGCAAGGGACAGGTCCGCTCCGGGAGCGGCGTCTCCGCGACGAGGCGGGACGAGCGTCGGGGTGATCCGGTGTCACGCGCCCCGGCGCTTCGGAGCGCAGGAGTGGCGGGCGTTCCGGGAAAGGCCGGCCGAAAGGACCGGAAGGCGACATCCGAAGGGTTGCGGCCCACGACGGGGGGATGCTGCGCATGCGTTTCGCGGACGATGTTCTCGCACGACGGCGGACCGCAGTGCGTCAAGGCACCGGGAAATACGCCGTTTTGCTGCGTGTACCCGTTCCCGGAACAAGGCCGTTCACCCGATTTTCCGACCGGGACAGGGCTGTCTGTGTTCCGGGCCCCGGTCCGATGCCCCTTTCCGCCCGTCCGGTACACCGCGGAAGACGCCGGGCCATGGCCGTGGGCGTGCGGGAAAGACGGGACAGATCCGTCCGCCGGCATCCGTGACGGGTGTGTCCGCGCCGCAGCACCCGAAATGGTCGCGAGGTGCGGCGGGCGGGCCGAGTTGTCGGCCCGCCCGTCGGGACTTCCACCGCAATCCACTGGAATGAACCAGGAACGGCGCGTATTCCGTCTGCCGCAGCCGCGGCCCGCCTTGCCGTGGCCGTATCCCTTCCGGAGGGTACCGCGTAGAACCTCCGGGTGCTCTTTCCTCATTTCGAGCACGGGCACAGCATGCACCAAGGCTCCCGGTCGGCGCGCGGCGTGCGGGAAAATACGCGTGGGAGAACTCCCGCCACTGAGGCGGAAGTCGAACAATTCACGGGAGGAAATGCATGGGCTTCGACCATCCTGTCCGCGGGGGGCGTTCAGTGCGCACGTCGGGTCCGGCCGGCCCACACCACCTCGCTCTCCCCGGCACCGTCCCGTCGCCCGCCTCCGGCACATACCGGGCCGGGCCGACGGTTCCCCGCTTCCGATCCCGGCACACGTGTGGCCGCACATGTACCGGACAGTGACCGGGGGCGGGAGCATGGACGGCCGAACCAGCACCGGGTACCGCCCCGGTGAGCCGGACCCCGAGGAACAGCGGCTGTGCGGGCCGCGCGGCACCCACGACGAGGCGCTGGACAGCCTCTTGCGGGGCGGCGTCCAGGAGGCGGGCGATCCGGAGAAGCGGGAGACAGTCGACATACCGGTCGAGGCGCTGCGCTCCGCCGACTCGCCGCGTGCGGGCGGGGAGGACATCGAGCACACGCGGGCCCTCGCCGAGACGGAGGCGCCGCTGCCGCCCATCCTGGTCCACCGGCAAACGATGCGGGTGATCGATGGAATGCACCGGCTGCGGGCAGCACGCATTCGCGGTGCGAAGACCATTCCCGCGCGCTTCTTCGACGGTGACGAGAGCGCGGCCTTCGTTCTGGCGGTCAAGGCCAACATCGCGCACGGGCTGCCGCTGACACTCGCGGACCGCAAAGCCGCCGCGCTCCGTATCGTCGGCACCCATCCGCAGTGGTCGGACCGGATGATCGCGGAGGCGACAGGTCTGGCGCACAAGACGGTGGGCGCCATCCGCAGGCGGCTGGGCACCGAGAGCCCCCAGCCGGCCGCCCGGGTCGGCCGCGACGGCCGGGTGCGCCCGTTGAACAGCGACGACGGCAGACTGCGGGCCGGTGAGCTGCTGGCACAGCACCCGCAGGCGACGAGCGCGGAGATCGGTCTCGCGGCCGGGATCTCGCCCACCACGGTCAAGGACGTCCGCAGACGGCTGCGCCGCGGGGAGGACCCCCTGGTGACCGGGCGGCACCGCCAGGAGGTCACCCGGTCGACGGAGCATCCGCAGCCGCCCGAGGCGCCTGCGGCGGAGTCCGGAGCACCCCTCGGGGAGCCGAAGTCGGACCCGTGTCCTCCCGTGGCGGCGTCGCCGGGCACCGCCCGGCGACGCCGGCCGGCCGCCGCTCCCGCCGCCCCGGACCGCGCGGCGGCCATGCACCGGCTGTGCGCCGACCCGTCCGTCCGCTTCACCGAGTGCGGCCGGGCCCTGCTGCGGTGGCTCGACGCCGGGCCGCGCACCACGGAAGAGGTGGCCACTCTCGCGACGCGGATGCCGGCCCACCACCTCGGCCTGATCGCCGGGCTGGCACGCCAGAGCGCGGCCCTGTGGGAACAGTTCTCGGACGAGCTGGAGCGCCGGGCCGAAGCCCAGGCGACGCTGGGCGGTTGAGGCGCGGCCGGGTCGACTGGGGATTTTCCCCAGTCGACCCGGCGCGGCCGTTCCGGGGCCTCCACTTGCATGCGGACTGACCGGCGCAGCCGGCCCGCGTCTTTGCCCGCACGCGGACTTCTCCTCGCAGCCGGTCCGTTTCCGCCCGCACACCGGCTCCTCCACGCAGCCGGTTCGCGTTTGCCGTCCGCGTGCCGACGGCTTCGGAACAGTCGCTGCCCGGCATTCGCTCGCATGCCGGCTCCCTGGCGCAGCTGTTCCCAGGCTTCCTCTCACGCTCACCGGCTCCCTGGCGCAGCCACCCTCGCTCTCGCCCGCACACCGACTCCGTGGCGTGCCGGCGGGATCCCGGTCTGCCGGCTCCCCTGCGCGCTCGCTGGATCCCCCGTCCACCTGCGGGCTCCCCGGCGCGACGCCGCTGCCGCGCTGCCCTGTGCGGCACCACCCGGACGCGGTGCCGTCCCGCGCGGCCGTCCCGTGAGGCGCCCCGGCCTGTATTCGCCGCTCTTCCCGTACGCCTCCCACCGCGCCGGACGGTGATTTCTTGATTTCCCGGCCGGGGTGTGCGAGTTCGCATTCCGGCCAATGCGTTGTTCACGGCACCGGAGCAGTGGTCGGCTCTCTCGGGTGCGTGCTACAAAATCGGCATGAGCCTCATCGAGTTCCCCGAAGACTGGAATTCCGCACTCGTTGTCGTCGCGCACCCGGATGATGTCGAATATCCGGGAGCCGCTCCTTTCGCCCGTTGGACGGCGCAGGGAAAGAAAATCGTCTACCTTGTGGCCAGCCGCGGTGAGGCCGGTATCGACACGATGCCGCCCGAGGAGTGCGCGGCACTCCGCGTGGCGGAGCAGATCGCCGCCGCCGCGGAAGTCGGAGTGCACGGCGTCGAGTTCCTCGACCACCCCGACGGGATGATCGAGTACGGACTCGGGCTGCGCCGCGACATCGCCGCCCGTATCCGCCGGCACCGTCCTGAGCTGGTCGTCATCGGCAGCCACCGGGAGTTCAGCGGGAACGGCATGCTCAACATGGCCGATCACCGTGCCGTCGGCCAGGCCGCGCTCGACGCGGTCCGCGACGCGGCCAACCGCTGGGTCTTCCGGGATCTGCCCGAGGAGCCGTGGTCGGGGGTGCGGTACACGGCTCTGCTCGGTTCGCCGGACAACACCCACGCCGTCGACGTCGAGGAATGGTTCGAGGCGGGTGTGCGCTCCCTGTTGGCACACCGCGCCTACTTGGAGACATTGGGCACCTCGCGCGATGCGGTGGAAGCGATGCTGCGGAAATTCTCGATGGATGTGGCGTCGCAGTTCGACGGCCGCCCCGGCGTCGCCTTCGAATTGCTGTAGAAAGCGACATCCTGCATGCACCGGCGGCCCTTGATTACTGTCGGGAATTCGACGGTCAGGGATACGGTGCGGGATGCAGTGGATTTCACCGGGCCGCGTGGCCGGCCCTCAACACCTCAGCAGCGGAAAGGAAGAACATGAGCACAGCGACCGGTAAACCCGGCACCGAGGACGTCTTCGCCACCTCGTGGGAGCTGACCGCCCAGGTACGGATCGGCGCACCGGCGAGCGAGGTCTACCGCATGGTCAGCGACATCACGCGGATGGGCGAGTGGTCCCCGGAGTGCTTCGGCGGCCGGTGGGTGGAGGGCACCCCCGGCCGGGTCGGTGCCCGCTTCCACGGTTTCAACCGGGAAGGCCAGGCGGTGTGGACCAGCGAGTCGCAGGTCATCGCCGCGGACGAGGGGCGTGAGTTCGGCTTCACCGTCCTGCGGTTCTGCGCCGGGGAGCCGGGCCCGGACTCCGACTGGCTGGGCGGCTCCCAGCCCGGCGACATGACGTGGAGCTTCCACCTGGAGGACGACGGCCCGGACGCGTGCGTGCTGACCCAGCGGCATGTCATGCGGCTGGTCGGCCCGTTCTACCGGGCGCTGCTGCAAGGGGTTCCCGACAGCGAGCGGCCGGCGCACGTCAGCAACCGCAAGCAGCACCTTCAGCACTCGATGGAGGCGACCTTGTCCCGCGTCAAGGACGTGGCCGAGCGCCACGGCTGAGCGGGACGGTCTGCCGGAGGGGGAACGGGGGTTCACGGTGAGGATCGGCATCGTCGGCGCGGGCGCTTCAGCGGTGTGCGTCATCGACGCGCTGGCACAGTCCGGCACATGCGGCGGGGAGCTGACGGTCTTCGATCCGTCGCCACAGCTGTGGCGGGGGCGGGCCTACCAGCGGGACACGGCGGTCGTCCTGGTCAACTCGCCCGCGGAGGACATGTCCGTACGGCAGGGCGACGACGGTCACTACGAGCGGTGGCTCAAGGAGCGCGGCATCTCCGCGCCGTTCGCGTCCCGCGCGGAGTACGGCGCGTACCTGGAGGAGACCGCGCACCGCGGGATCGCCGCGCTCCGCGGTCGCGGCTGGCTGGTCAGCGTCGTTCCCGAGGCGGTGGAAGGGGCACTGCGCGGTGCCGGCCACCTGGCCCTGCACACCGCGGGCGGGACGGCGCACGCCCCGTTCGACCATGTGGTGCTCGCCGTCGGCGGGGGGCGGCCCCGGGACCATTACGGGCTCGCCGGACGGCCGCACTTCATCGGTGAGCCCTACCCGCTGGCCGCCACCTTGCCGGCGGTGGGGCCCGACGAGGAGGTCGCCGTCATCGGCACCGGTCTGACGGCGGTGGACGTCGTGCTCGGCCTCGCCGCGCGGGGCCACCGCGGCCCGGTCGCCCTGCTGTCCCGGCAGGGTGTGCTGCCCGCCGTACGGCAGCGCACCATCTGCCACCAGCTCCGCCATTTCGTTCCGGAACGGCTGCACGCCATGGCGGGACGGGGCCGGCACCTGGCGCTCAGGGACGTCATCGCGCTGCTGCGCACCGAGCTGACCGAGGCGGGTGCCGACCCGGATCTGGTGTGGGAGGAGATCTCCCGCACCGGCCGGGAGGCGCCGGCCGACCGGCTGCGCCGTCAGCTCGGTGACGTCGACTGCGCACACATCGGGCTGCGCGTCCTGCAACTGGCCGTGCACATCTGCGGACCCGATCTGTGGCCGCTGCTGTCCGAACAGGTCCGCCAGGACATCCTCGTCCGCCACCACCGCACCCTGATGAGCCTGTGCTGTCCCATGCCGCCGAGCAGCGCCCGCACGCTTCTGGACCTCTTCGACTCGGGCCGGCTGCGTGTCCTCGGCGACGTGCGGGCGGTGACCCCGCTGCCCGAGGGCGGTTTCGCCGTCACGGCGGACGGCACGCGGCTGACGGCGCGACATGTGATCAACGGGGTGAGCGCACCGGCGCACCGCATCCCGCTTCCGGCGCGCCGGCTGGTGAACGCCCTGTACGCCGGGCGTCTGGCCATGCCGCATCCCGACGGCGGGCTCTGTGTGGACACGGCGACCAGCCGGCTCGTCGGCTCGGGCCCCGCCAATCCGGGGATCTACGCGATCGGCGACATCGCGGGCGGCACGTTCTTCTTCACCTTCGGCATCCCGTCCCTGGTCGACCGGTGCCACGACATCGTCACCGACATCCTCGCCAACCAGCGTCTGCGCGACAGAGAGGAAAGCCATGCCTGAAGACATCGCGACCCTGCCCGCCCATCTGGCCGACACCGCCACGGGTCTGCCGATCCCCGGCGCGCCGCGGTTCGCCTCGGCCGACGAGGAGCGCCGCCACCGCAAGCAGCGGCTGGCCGCCGCGATCCGGCTGTTCGGCAAGCACGGTTTCGGCGAGGGCGTCTCCGGCCACATCTCCGTACGCGACCCGGAGGACCCCGGCCTGTTCTGGGTGAACCCCTTCGGAGTCTCCTTCCGGCATGTGCGGGTCGCGGATCTGATCTGCGTGGACGCCGAGGGCGTGGTGAGGGCCGGCCGGCACCCGGTCAACCCGAGCGCCTTCGCCATCCACGCCCAGATCCACCGGCACTGCCCGGGGGCCGAGGGGATCGCCCACGGCCACACCACGTACAGCAGGGCGCTCGGCGCGCTGGGCCGGCTGCTGGAGCCGCTCGACCAGGAGTCCGCCGCCTTCCACGGCAACCAGGTGCTCTACGACGACTACGACGGCCCCGCCATCAGTCTCGACCAGGGCCGTGACATCGCCGCCCGCCTCGGTGACCGGACCGCCCTCCTGCTGCGCCACCACGGGCTGATCACCGTGGGGGGCTCCCTCGAAGAGGCCGTGCACTGGTTCTTCACCTTCGAGAGCTGTGCCCGCGTGCAGTTGCTGGCCGCAGCCGCCGGCACTCCGAGGCCGATGAGCGACCACCAGGCCGAGCTGGCGCGGCAGGGCTTCGGGGACGAGCAGCTGGCCTGGTTCAGCTTCCGGTTGATGTGGGACGAGATCGTCCGCGAGCAGCCGGATCTCCTCGATGAGTGACAACGGCGGCGCCACCGTGCACACACCCGTCACGCACCACGGGGAGCAGGCGGTCCAGCGGCGGGTCGGCGAGGGCGGCCCCCGGCACGGTTCACCGATGTTCGGGCCGCGGATCCCTCCGGGGCACGGCGAGTTCCTCGCCGGGTGCCGGATGGTGGTCCTGGGGAGCGTGGACGGCACCGGCGCCGTGTGGGCCACGCTGCTCACGGGCGAGCGCGGGTTCGCCCGTCCGCTCGACGAGACGTCCCTCGCCGTGGCGGCCCTGCCCGCACAGGGCGATCCGCTGCGGCAGGCCCTGGAGGAGACCCGGCCGGGCGGTCTGCTCGTCCTGGATCCGGAACGTGCGCGGCGGGTGCGGTTCAACGGTCCCGTGCGCCGGGAAGGCGAGGGTCTGCTGATGCGCACCGAACAGGTGCTGCGCAACTGCGCGAAGTACATCCAGCAGCGCGAGCCGCTTCCGGACGGGCCTGCCCGGGTGCCGGCCCGCTCCGGGTCCGGCACCGGGCTCACGGCGGAGCAGCGGCGCTGGATCGCCCGTTGTGACACCTTCTTCGTCGCCAGCCACTCCCCCGCGCACGGCGCGGACGCCAGCCACCGGGGCGGCCGGCCTGGTTTCGTCACGGTCGACGGGGAGCGGCACCTGAGCTGGCCCGACTACCGGGGCAATTCCTTCTACATGACGTTCGGGAATCTCGAACTCGACGCCCGATGCGGTCTGCTTTTCGTGGACTGGGAAAGCGGCCATACTCTGCAGGTGACCGGGGAATGCCACGTCGACTGGCAGGACCGGTCGGCGCCGGGGGCGCGGCGTACCGTGCATTTCACCGTGCACGGCGTCACGGAGACGCAGCATGCCACCCGGCTGCGGTGGCGGCTGGCCGCCTATTCCTCGTCCAATCCCTGACGCGCGTCCCCTTCCCGCGCTCTTTCCTCCCCTCCCCCGCGGTGATTCCGCGCGCCCATCCGCCCGAGCGCCCGAGCGGCAGTGGGCCGGAGAGTCCGATGGGCCGGGATACCCGAAACCCCGAACTCCGAAAATCTTCCGAAGAATCCGAGAACGTCGAGACTAGGACGGCGACTGATGACCACGCTGGAAATGCGGCAGGAGAACACCGTGCCGAACACGGCCGAGGACATTCTGGCCGCAGTACGAGCGCTCACCCCGGAGCTGCGGGAGCGCTCGGTGGAGATCGAGCAGAACCGGAGGCTGCCCGCCGACGTGGTGCAGCTGCTGCGCGGGGCGGGGGTGTTCCGGATGGGTTTCCCGCCCGAGTTCGGCGGGCCGGGTCTCACCTCGGCCGAGCAGACCGCGGTGCTGGAGGCGCTGGCCTACGCGGACACCTCCGTCGGCTGGTGCGGCATGATCGGGATGGACAGCGGGCTGTACTCCGCGTTTCTGCGGCCCGAGACGGTGCGGGAGATGTTCCCCACCCCGGACATGATCACCGGCGGTCTGATCAACCCCAACGGCCGGGCCGAGCGGGTCCCGGGCGGCTACCGGCTGAGCGGCCACTGGAACCTGGGCAGCGGGATCACCCATGCCGACTGGATCTCCGCGGGGGCGCACACCTTCACCGACGGTGAGCCGGACACGACGCAGGCCGGCAACCCCAACTGGCGCGTCATGCTGGTCCGGCCCGGCGACGTGAAGACGATCGACACCTGGCACGCCACCGGGCTGGCCGGATCCGGCAGCATGGACTACGAGATCGACGGGGTCTTCGTCCCCGAGGAGCACACCTTCAGCTTCGGCGTCCCGCTCAGCCGCACCGGTCCGCTGGCCGCCCCCGACTCCCTCATGCGCAAGATGCCCGGCGTGCCGCTGGGTGCCGCCCGCGCCGCCCTCGACCACGTACGCGAGATCGCCAGGACCAAGGTCAACCGGATGACGGGCGAGCGGTGGGCGGACGACTACCGTGTGCAGTTCGCGCTCGGCGAGTGCGAGATGGATTTCCTCACCATCCGGCACGCCGTCTACGGCAGCATCGAGGACAAGTGGCGTGAGCTGGAGTCCGGCACGCCCTACGACGAGCTCGGTCCGGACCTGCGGGTCAGCACCGTGGTGCTGGCGCTCAACGCCTTCCGGGGTGCGCTGTCCATCGTCCGCAGGCTGTACGACCTGCTGGCCACCACCTCGATCTACAAGCCCTCCCCCATGGACCGCTGGCTGCGGGACCTCACCACCATGTGCCAGCACGTGATGGCCCAGGACGTGATCGTGCAGTCGGCCGGTGCCCATCTGCTCGGGGGCAGGCCGCAGTTCCCGTTCGCCGTCGGCGTCACCTCCTGACGGGCACGCGGACGATGACCGTCACCCAGACCGGCCGGCCGGCCGCGGTGCCGAACACGGCCGAGGACATCCTCGCGGCGGTGCGTGCCCTGGTCCCCCTGCTGCGGGACCGCTCGGCGCAGATCGAGCAGCTGCGGCGGCTGCCCGCCGACGTCGTGGAGCTGGTGCGGGCCACTGGTGTGTTCCGCATGGGGTTCGGCACCGAGTTCGGCGGTCCGGCCCTCACCGCGGCCGAGCAGACCCGCGTGCTCGAAGAACTCTCCTACGGGGACTCCTCGGTCGGGTGGTGCGCGATGGTCGGCATGGACAGCGGGCTGTTCGCCACCTACCTGTCCCCCACTGCTGTGCGCGAGATGTTCCCCACCCTGGATGTGTCCACCGCGGGAATGCTCGCGCCCGCCGGCCGGGCCGAACGCGTCCCGGGCGGCTACCGGCTCAGCGGCCACTGGAGCTTCGGCAGCGGGATCGCGCACGCCGACTGGGTGTTCGCCGGCGCGCACACCACGACCGGCGGCGAACTCGACCGTGACGCGCGGGGCAAGCCCAACTGGCGGGTGCTGCTGCTGCCGCCCGGCGAGGTGGAGCTGACCGACACCTGGCACGCCACCGGGCTGGCCGGGTCCGGCAGCATGGACTACGAGATCGACGGGGTCTTCGTCCCCGAGGAGCGCACCTTCAGCTTCCGTGAGCCGCGCAGCCGCACGGGGCCGCTGTCCACTCCGGATCTCCAGATGCGCAAGATGCCCGGCGTCCCGCTGGGTGCCGCCCGCGCCGCCCTCGACCAGGTCCGGCAGGCGGCGCGGCGGTGCACCGACCCGGCGACCGGCCGGCCGTGGTCCGAGGAGCCCCGCGTCCAGCTCGTCCTCGCCGAGTGCCAGGCGGAGCTGTCCGCCGCCCGCCACGCCGTCCACCGCAGTCTCGAACACCGCTGGAACCGGCTGGCGGCCGGGCTGACCCAGGCGGACCTCACCCCTGATGAGCGGGTCGAGACGATGCTGGCCCGGGTGCGTGCCTTCCGGGGCGCGCGCGCCGTCGTCCGCCGGCTTGGCGACCTGGCGGCCACCGCCTCCCTCCTCGACCCCGCGCCGCTGGACCGGCGGCTGCGCGACCTGGAGACCATGTGCCAGCACTTCATGGCACAGGACCAGATCATCCAGTCCGCGGGCGCCTTCCTGCTGGGCGGCGCCCCCCGCAACCCTCTCGTGCTCGGGATTCTCGACTAGGAGCTGTGTTCCGATGGCCTACGCCGACCTCACCCGGCAACCCCTGCATTCGCGTTCCGGGCCGGACACGTACTGGAGCACCACCAACGTCGGCGAGGCCTTCCCCGGCGTCGTCACACCCCTGGGCTGGTCGCTGTGCGGCCCGGGGGTGGAGGTGGGCATCCGCGACAGCTACGCGCGGGTGGGGGCGCTCCCGCGCAAGGAGGTGCGCGTTCCCGACCGGGTGGAGGACCGGCTCATCTCCGTCTTCTACGGCCGCGGCGCACTGAATGTGAACTTCTTCTGCCGGATGGGCGCGCGCCTCCCCGGCAGCGCACCGGACGCCATCGCCCGGCAGTTCCTCGGCGAGCTGCCCCCCGGTGTCCCCGCCCGCAGCACCCTGCGCCGGCTGCCGGCCGTCGCGCTGAAGATGCCCGCGGCCCAGGCCACCGTCCGCCGTGACGTGCTGCGCCGCACCGCACCCGTCAAGCCCTGGTGGCAGCAGTGGGTGTCCCGTCTCGACACCCTCGATCTGCCCGCCGCACGTGCCGCACTGGACGAGGCGCGGTCCCGCTTCACCGAGATGCTCCGCGTCCAGGCGGCCGGCCTGTTCATCGGCGTGCAGACCGTCTACGACCGGCTGGACGCCCTGGTGCAGAGCGCCGGGCCGGCTCCCGAGGTGGCCGAGGCGCTGATGGGCGGCCAGGGGTCGCACGCCGAGAGCAGGCTGATCGGTGACCTGTGGGCGCTGGGCCGGGGCGCGATGTCCCTGGACGGTTTCCTGGCCGAGCACGGCTACCACGGCCCCGACGAGGGAGAGGTCTCGGCACGGGTGTGGCGCGAGGACCCCGCGCCCGTGCTGCGGCTGGCCGAACAGTACGCCGCTCTCGGCTCCGGTGCGGATCCGGGTGAGGCGGCGGTACGGCGGGCCGCCGCGCGACGGGAGGCCGAACGCGCCCTCCTCGCCGCGCTGCCCGCCCACCGGCGGCCCGGGGCACGGCTCGTGCTCAGGCTGGCGCTGTCCCGTATCCCGCTGCGCGGCGTCGCCAAGGCGGCGTTCCTCCAGGCACTGGACGTGGCACGCGGCGCCGCCCGACGGATCGGCACCCACCTGGCCGACGAGGGCGTACTGGACGACCCGGAGGACGTGTTCTGCTTCACCGCCGACGAGCTGGCCGGCGCTCTCCCCCACGACGCGGCGGGCATCGCCGCCGAACGGCGTGCCCAGCGCGCCGAGTTCCAGAGCATCGCCCTGCCGGCGCACTGGCGGGGCAACCCGGAACCGGTGCGGCAGGCCCCCGCCGGGCCGGCGGCCGGGCTCCGCACCGGGGTCCGGGGCATCGGCGCCGCCGGAGGCGTGGCCGAAGGCGTCGTGCGGGTCGTGCACGACGCGGCGTTCACCGAGGTGGAGCCCGGCGACATCCTCGTCTGCGCGACGACCGACCCGAGCTGGGCCTCGGTGCTGTTCCTCTCCGGCGCGCTGGTGGTCGATGTGGGCGGCCCGCTGAGCCATGCCGCCGTCGTCGCCCGGGAGATCGGCGTGCCGTGCGTCGTGGGCACCGGTGACGGCACCCGCGCCCTGGCCACCGGCGACCGGGTGCGTGTCGACGGCGGGGCGGGAACCGTCGAAGTCCTCGACCGGGCCGCGGTCCTCACCGCCCAGGAGCCGAAGGGCGGCGCCTCATGACCGCACCCGTCGCCTCCGTCCCGAACACGGCCGCTCAGATCCTGGCCGCCGCCCGGGCCCTCGCGCCCACCCTGCGGGAGCACTCGGCCGAGATCGAGGAGCACCGTGGGCTCTCCGCCCGTCTGGTGGAGCTGCTGCGCGGCACCGGCGTCTTCCGTATGGGCTTCCCCCGTGCGCTCGGCGGCCCGGGCCTCAGCTCGACCGAGCAGATCGAGGTCATCGAGGCCCTCAGCTACGGCGACACCTCGGCCGGCTGGTGCGCGATGATCGGCATGGACGCCGGGCTGTACGCCCTCTCGGACGCGGCGGTCCGCGAGATGTTCCCGAACCTGGACGTGATCGCGGCCGGCATGCTCCCGCCCGTCGGCCGCGCCGACCGGGTCCCGGGCGGCTACCGGCTGAACGGGCGCTGGGGCTTCGCCAGCGGCATCGCGCACGCCGACTGGGTCAGCGCGGGGGCGTTCGTCCACACCGACGGCCGGCCCGAGCGCACCGCATCGGGGGCGCCCTACTGGCGGATCATGATGGTGCGCCCGCACGAGGTGAGCGTCGTCGACAACTGGTACGCGACGGGCCTGGCCGGCAGCGGCAGCGCCGACTTCACCGTGGACGACGTTTTCGTACCGGAGGAACACACCTTCAGCCTCGGCGAACCCACCCGCACCGGCCCGCTGGCAGCGCCCGACGCGCTGATGCGGAAGATGCCCGCCGTCGCGCTGGGTGTGGCACGCGCCGCACTCGACCATGTGCGAGAGGTCGCCAGGACCAAGGTCAACCGGTTGACCGGGACGCCCTGGGCCGAGGACCAGCGGGTCCAGTGCACGGTCGCCGAGTGCGAGGCCGCATATCTGTCGGTGCGGCACGCCGTCCACGGCAGTCTGCGGCACCGGTGGGAGCGGCTGGAGGGCGGCGCGGCACTCGGCGACCTCACCCCCGACGAGCGCATCGCCACCATGCTGACCCGGCTGGCCGCCATGCGCGGCGCCCGCGGCATCGTCCGCCGGCTGTACGACCTGCTGGCCACGGCCTCGGTCTACCGGCCCTCACCCATGGACCGCTGGCTGCGGGACATGGAGACCATGTGCCAGCACGTCATGGCACAGGACCAGATCATCCAGTCCGCGGGGGCCTTCCTGCTCGGCGGCCGGCCCAGGTTCCCCCTGGCTCTCGGCATCGTGCACCAGGAGTCGTCATGAACACTTCCGTGACCGCGCACCGGGCGGCCGTGCTGCACGGCGGCCCGCCGCCTCCGCTTCCGGTCGCCCACCTGGGGCAGGCGCTGCTGCGGGCGGCGCGGCGCACCGCGGCCGGCGAGATCGTCCACCTCGACGGGACGGGACCCGGCCGGCGGGTGGGTTACCCGCGACTGCTGCACGACGCAGCACGCATTCTCGGCGCCGCGCGCGAGCGCGGAGCGCGTCCGGGTGACCGCGTGGTGCTCCAACTGCCCGACGAGGCGGACCTGCTGGCCGTCTTCTGGGCCTGCCAGCTCGGCGGCCTGGTGCCGGTACCGGTGGCTGCGACTCCGCCGCCCGGCAGCCAGCTCTCCGCGGCCGATCTGCTGGCCGCCGCCTGCCGCGTCGCCGACCGGCCGTGGGTCGTCACCTCCGCCGCGGCCGGCACGCTGTCCGGCCCCGCCGCGGGAGCGGCACCGGACCGGGCAGGACCCGCCGTGGGGAAGCGGCTGGGCACGGTCGAGGAGTTGCGTACCGGCGCGGCCACCGACGACTTCCACGCGGCGGCTCCCGACGATCTGGCCGCCCTGCTGCTGACCTCCGGCAGCACCGGCGTGCCCAAGGCCGTCATGCTGACCCACCGCAACATCCTCAGCCGCGCCCACGCCTCCGCCCTCGTCCGGGGGCTCTCCCACCGCAGCCGGACGTTCAACTGGATGCCGCTCGACCATGTGGGCGGCCTGATCATGTTCCACGCGCGGGACGTGCTGCTGGGCTGCCACCAGGTGCACGCCCGCACCCGCTGGGTCCTCGACGACCCGCTGCGCTGGCTGGACGTGCTCAGCGGCCACCGCTGTGACACCACGTGGGCGCCGGACTTCGCCTTCGGGCTGGTCATCGACGAGGCGGCACGCGTACCCGGGCGCGACTGGGACCTCAGCCGCCTTCGTTACGTCATGAACGGCGGTGAGCCGGTCCGTCCCAAGGTGGCGCGGAAGTTCCTCGCGCTCCTGGCCCCCTTCGGCCTGCCCGCCACGGCCGTGCACCCCGGGTGGGGCATGTCGGAGACCGCTTCCGGGGTGGTCGACTGGATCTACACCCCTTCCGGCTCCGGTGCCGAGGAACGGTACGTCCCCGTGGGCAGGCCGCATCCGGGGGTGTCGGTGCGCATCGTGGACGACGAGGGTGAGCCGCTGCGCGAGGGCGAGACCGGCCGGCTCCAGGTCACCGGCGCCCCCGTCACCGCCGGGTACTTCGGCAACCCGCGCCACAACCGGCTCTCCTTCACCGCCGATGGCTGGTTCCGCACCGGCGATCTCGGCTACGTCTCGGACGGCCTCCTGACGGTCACCGGCCGCGCCGACGACGTGCTCGCCCTGGACGGTGTCCGCTGCCACGCGCACGAGATCGCGGCTGCGGTCGAGGAACTGCCCTTCGTGGAGCCGTCGTTCACCGTAGCCCGCGTTTCCACGACTGCGGACGGAAACGCCGACGCGTTGGAGGTCCTCTTCCACCACCGGGACGGCACCTCCAACGACAGGGACAACTGGCGCATCGTCGCCCACGTCGCGGAGACGTTCGGTCTCACGGTCGCGCGCGTCACTCCCGTCGCCAAGGAAGTCGTGGCGAAAACCGGCATCGGGAAAATCAAACGCACGCAGCAGCCCTGAAGCCTGACGGCTCGGCCGAGGCGCTGCTCGTATCCGGAAGCCGACGGAAGAAACCCACCGTCCAAGCAGCCGGGAAACGCAGGCGGGGAAAGCCGGCGCGGCGGCCGGCATTTCTCCGGAGTGGGAAAGTCAGAAGACCGAAGGGGGAATACGTGATGTCCGAGGAACTGCAGGTGCTCCAGACCGTCCGGCTGAAAGGACGGCCCACAACGGACCAGATCGCGGCGGCCTGCGGGCTGGATTCCGAGGCGGTGGACCGCGTGCTGCGAGTCCAGGCCGAGGCCGGCCGCTGCACGCGGACGCACGGCCGCCACGCCCTCGCGCCCGCCGGCCGTGACCGTCTCCGCCAGCTCCTCGCCGCGGAACGCGCCGGTCTCGACCAGTCGGCCCTGGCCCGCGCGTACGAGGACTTCGTCGCGTACAACACCGCCCTCAAGAGCCTGGTGACCGACTGGCAACTGGTGGACGGCACCACGGTCAACGACCACAGCGACGCGGCCTACGACGCCGGGATCGTCGAGCGGCTGACGCAGCTGCACACGGCCTTCCGCGAGCCGCTGGCGCACCTGGCCGGTCTCGCGCCGCGGCTGGGCCGGTATCCGCGCCGGCTCTCCGACGCGCTGGCGAAGGTACGGGCCGGTGACCACGGCTGGCTGGCCCGGCCGCTGATCGACAGCTACCACACCGTGTGGTTCGAACTGCACGAGGAACTCCTCGGGCTGACGGGCCGCGAGCGGGTGCACGAGGCCGCCGCGGGGCGGGCCGGATGACCGCCGTCTCCCGCCCCGCCTCGCGCGAGACCGTCGCCCTCGTCCTGGACGGCCGGACCGGCCTGGGGGCGGATCTGCTCGGCGGCAAGGCCGCCGGCATCGAACGCATGCTCGCCCTGGGTGCCCCGGTTCCGCCCGCCTTCGTACTCACCACCGAGGCGGGCCGCCGCTTCCGCGCGGCATCCGGCCGGCTGGCGCCCGCGCTGTGGGCGCGCGTTCCGGGGCTGGTGCGCGCACTGGAACGGGCCACCGGACGGACGTTCGGCTCCGGCCCCGACCCGCTGCTCGTCTCCGTACGGTCCGGAGCGCCACAGAGCATGCCCGGCATGATGGACACCGTCCTCAACATCGGCCTGTCGCCGGAGGCCCACCGGGCCCTCGCGGCCGGTGACCCGCATCTCGCCGCCGACACCCGGCGGCGGTTCGCCGCCCAGTTCACCGCCACCGTCGGCGTGCCGCCGCCCGACGACCCGTGGCGGCAACTGCGCCTCGCGGTCGAGGCGGTGTTCGCCTCCTGGAACTCGCCGCGTGCCGTCGCCTACCGCGCCGGACGCGGACTCCCCTCCGGCACGGGCACCGCGGTGACCGTACAGGCGATGGTCTTCGGCAACAGGGACGCCTCCTCGGGCACGGGCGTGCTGTTCAGCCGCGACCCGCTGACCGGCGACACCGCGCCGTACGGCGAATGGCTGCCGTTCGGCCAGGGCGAGGACGTCGTCTCGGGACGCACCGACGCCCGCCCGCTGGAGTCACTGGGGGACGCCATGCCCCGCGTCCGGGAGCGGCTGCTCGACTGGGCCCGCGCCCTGGAGCGGGACGCCCGGGATGTGCAGGACATCGAGTTCACCGTCGAGTCGGGCACCTTGTGGCTGCTCCAGACCCGGGCGGCCAAGCGCTCGCCCCGCGCCGCGGTCCGCCACGCGGTGGCCCTGGCCGAGGAAGGAGTGATCAGCCGCCGCGAGGCCCTCACCCGGGTGTCCCCCGCCCAACTGGACGCGCTGCTGCGGCCGGGAATCGACCCGTCGGCGGCGCGGGCGGCCCGCATCCTGGCGCGGGGCAAAGCGGCGAGCCCGGGCATCGGTACCGGCGTCGCCGTCACCGTGCCCGACGCCGTCGGCGAGCCGGACTCGGGCGCTGACGGCACGGTGCTGGCCCGGCCCACGACCGACCCGGACGACGTGCCGGCCATGTCCCTGGCCCGCGCCGTGGTCACCGAGACGGGAGGCTCCACCTCGCACGCGGCCGTCGTCTGCCGGGAGCTGGCGGTGCCCTGCGTCGTCGGCTGCGGTACGGGAACGGCCGCGGCCCTGCGCGGGCGCACCGTGACGGTGGACGGCGGTACCGGACTCGTCTACGAGGGCGCGCTTCCGGTCCGTCCCCCGCACGCCGACGAGTCGTCCCTGGCGGCCCTCGCCGCGTGGGCGGCCGACGCGCCCGGGCTTCCGGTGACGGCGGCCCTGTCGCGGTGGCGCGACGGCCACCGCCCCGTACACTGACACGCTCGGTTCCGGGCGCATACGCCGTCCCGCGACCTTCCGCGCACCGGCGTTCGGGGGCGGCGCACGGTCCGAGCGCGAACGACATGCAGGCGACCGCCCGGCCGGCACCGGGCACTTGGCCGTCGGCGACCAGCCCATGGCGGCCGGGAAGGGGACTTGGTGGACTACGACGTGGTGGTCGTCGGCGGCGGTACCGCCGGACTGAGCGCGGCACTGACCCTGGCCCGGGCCGGCCGCCGCGTGACGGTCGTCGACAAGGGCGAGCCCCGCAACTCGCCCGCCGCACATCTGCACGGATTCCTCTCCCGGGACGGCACCGCTCCCGCCGACATGCTCCGCGTGGGCCGGGAGGAGGTCGCCGGATACGGCGGCACGTTCCTCGACACGGCCGTCACCACGGCACGGCCCGGCCCGCACGGCGGGTTCGTCGCCGAGCTGGAGACCGGCCGGCGGCTGACAGCACGCGCCCTGCTGGTGGCGACTGGCCTGCGCGACATCCTGCCGTCCGTCGCCGGGGTCGCCGAGCTGTGGGGCGGGGACGTACTGCACTGCCCCTACTGCCACGGTCACGAGGTGCGGGACAAACCGGTCGGTGTGCTCGGCGGGGAGAACCGCCCCTTCAGCCTGCACCAGGCCTCCCTGGTACGGCAGTGGTCCCCGGACGTGGTGTTCTTCCCCCATCCGATCGAGTTGGCCGACGAGGAACGCGAGCGGTTCCTCGCACGCGGCGTCCGCGTCGTGGAAGGGCCGGTCGAGCGGCTGGAGACCGACGGCGGCCGGCTGGCCGCCGTGCGGATGGGCGACGGTTCCGCCGTGGAGCGCTCCGCCCTGTTCGTCGGCCCCCGCTTCGTCCCCCGCGACGAGCTGCTGACCGGGCTCGGCTGCGAGGTGGGACCCAGCGGATGGGTCACCGTGGACGCTTCCGGGGCCACGAGCGTGCCGGGGGTGTGGGCCGCGGGCAACGTCGTCAGCGAAGCCGCGCAGCTGGCCTCCGCGGCGGGCGCGGGCATGACGTCCGCCATCGCCCTCAACCACCATCTCCTCGCCGACGACATCGACAGTGCCGTGGCGCACTACCGGGCCACGGGCACGGCCGTCTCCGACTGACGTACCGCTCCGCGTGCGGGCGGTGGGCACAGGCCTTGTCGGCTGCTGTCGGCCGCTGTCGGCTGCTGCTCGCAGCCGGCCACTGCCCACCGCCCCGGAGCAGGACGCCGCCGGCCCCCGCGCTGCTGGACGCCCGCAAATCACCGCCGGGGAAGGCGAAGCGTCTTCCGGAAAACGAGTCCGCTCCCCTCCGGTCGCTTCCGGAAAACACAGAGCATTCCCTTTCCGAGTAATTCTTCGCGGGATACAACCGGCTTCCCCTCCTGTTATCGTCGAACTCGGCAAGGGAAAGCACAGCCCATTCTCTTTCTCTAAAGCCTCGCCGACCTACCGGCCCGGAGCCGGACGTCGTGCGATCGGGCTGCGCCGATTCCGACCGCGCGGCCGGGGAGGAACACTCGACATGGGGGAGAACAACATGACGACATCCACCGTGCGTTTTCCGCAGCCGCCGCCGGCGGCTGACCACGGCCCGGCAGACCTGACCGGGCCGCCCTCACAACATGAATTCCGCAACGTGCTGGGCCATTTTGCCAGCGGAGTCACCGTCATCACGGCGCCCGCCGCGGGCGAGGACGACACCGCGCCGGGGCCCGCCGGGTTCACCTGCCAGTCGTTCGCGGCGCTCTCGCTCGACCCGCCCATGGTGGCGTTCCTCGTCGCCCGCACCTCGACCACCTGGCCGCGCATCGCCCGCTCCGGGGTCTTCTGCGCCAACGTCCTGTCCACCGGCCAGGCGGCGCTGTGCCGCGCGTTCGCCCGCAGCGGCACCGACAAGTTCGCGGGCGTGGACTGGCGGCCGAGCCGCGTCACCGGTTCCCCCTCGCTCAGTGGTGCCCTGGCCTGGATCGACTGCACCATCGATGCCGTGCACACGGGGGGCGACCACTTCATCGTCACGGGCCGGGTCCGCCATCTGTCGGCG
This sequence comes from Streptomyces albus subsp. albus, assembly GCF_000725885.1. GTDB lineage: Bacteria > Actinomycetota > Actinomycetes > Streptomycetales > Streptomycetaceae > Streptomyces > Streptomyces albus. The sequence continues at coordinate 56,574 of NZ_JODR01000033.1, forward strand.
GCCGGCCAGGGTTCCCCGCTCCTCTTCTACCGCGGGAGCCTCGGCGGCTTCTCCGCCGCCTGACGCCCGGCAGTACGCGGGCCGTTGCCCCGCCGGGCGGCGGAACACCCCCGGAAACCGTCCTGTTGTGTGCTGCACTTCCCTCCCGAGGGGGCAGAAGGAAGACAGCGGTGTCCGGAGCGCGCCGGCGTCGGTGCCGCTGTCCACCGTCCTTGCCGGCGTCACGGGGGAATCATGCGCGTCAGGACTGTTCTCGCGTTACTCGCGGCCTTGCTCGTGGGTGTGTCCGCCGCCTTGTGCGCCGGTGTCGCTGCGGCTGCCGGCGTTCCGGTCGCGGACGTACCCGGCGCCGTCTCCCCCGCCCGTGCGGACGCACTTGCCCCGGCCCGCACCTTTGGCGGTGCGGGCGGTGCCGGTGCGGTCGGGAGTACCGGCGGCGCCGGCAGTGTCGGCAGCATGAGCAGTGCGGGCGGCCGGTACGTCACCAGCGGTATGAGTGACATCGGCGGTATGAGCACCACCACCGGTATGAGCAACACGGGCGGCACCACCGCGACGAGCAGCGTCACCGGCACGAGCACAACCAGTGGTGGTGGCACGGGCGGCGGCGGTGGACGAGGCTCGTTCCGCGGCATCTGGAGCCAGTTGGCCGTGGTCGGCGGCATCGTGCTGTTCTTCCTGGGCGGCTCCCGGCTCCTGGGCTTTCTGCGCCGCAGGCGGTGACACGGAGCGCGGCGGGCCGGGGCCGTCCGGGTCCGCCGGGCCGGCTCCCCCTGCCGCTGGCCTTCGCCCTCGCGGGGGAGCCTGCCCGGCGCCGCGCCCCGGGCCCCCGGGTCAGTCCTCGAGGGCGTCGAGCACGCGCTTGAGGTCCACGAACTTGAAGTTCGTGGAGTCCCGGCCCTCCTCACCCGGCTTGTCGTCGCCGTCCTGGACGACGAGCAGACCGTTCGGGTACTTCCTGCCGAGCGGCTCGCCGAGGACGGCGGCGCCGTCGCTCTCCTCGGTGCCGTCGAGGGTTCCGGAGGCAGCGATCACCCGGAAGCCGCCTTCGTACTCGTTGTCGTCACCGAGTTCACGGTCGTAGGCGGCGAAGCTGTTGTCGCCCTGGCTGGAGGCGAGCAGGTAGCCGTCACCGTCCTTCTGGTGCAGCAGGGTGAGCCCCTCCACATCGGCCGACAGGCGCTTTCCGCCGTAGCCCGGGTCCTTCCCGGGGGTGCACTCCTCGGTTTCCTCGTCGTAGGTGCCCGGCACCCCGTACTCGCGCACCTTGTCGATCAGCACCGGGGTTCCCCGGAGTCCGGCGTCGATGCGCCAGATGCCGACGTCCTCCTGGCCGGCGTAGAGGATGCCGTTCTCGGTGTCGACGACCATGCCCTCGACCTGGGGCAGTTCGCCCGGTTCGGCGCAGGGCTGCCACGCCGTGCCGTTCGGCAGGGTGAAGCGGGAAGGCAGCTGGAGCGTGCGCACCTTGCGGTAGGAGACCGTGCCGTCGTCGCTCCCGGTCAGTTCGAGGAGGCTGAGTGCGGTGCTCTCCCGCCGGCTGACCACCGCGTACGAACGGCCGCTGGACGGATCGGTCCAGGTGGCGAGGCCGTAGGCGGTGCGCTGCTCGTTGATCTCCTCCTGCGAGGAGGAGAAGATCGCCGGCGCCGAGGGGTCGGTGACATCGGTGAGCGGCGCGTCCGAGTCGTCGCCGTCGATGCGGTAGACGCGCAGCCGGTCGCTGCCGCGGTCGCTGGTGACGGCCAGGTCGCTCGTGCGGGACCCGGTCTTCATCCCGTGCACGAGGTCGACGTTGTTGAACCGGCCGGGGGCGTCGTCGGGCCCGGGGGCCTCGGGGGCCGGCACGGACTGCACCTCGCGTCCGTCGAGGTCGTAGACGCGCAGTCCCCCCTCCTTGACCGTGGCGACGACGAGGCTGCGGTCCGGGTCGTCCGGGTTGCGCCAGATCGCCGGGTCGTCGGCGTCCGCGTTGCCACCCGCCTCGTCGTCGTGGACGGCGGGGGTCTCCGCGGTGGGCCGCACGCCGGGGAGTTCACCGGCGGCCACGGCCGGGTGGGGTACGGCTGTGGCGAGCGCGGTGAGCGCCGTGAGCAGCGCGAGACGGCCGACGGTGGTACGGGCTCGGTGGGACGGGGCCATGAAGACGGTCCTTTCATGTCGCGAACATGGCGACGCCACCATGGGACCGTCCTGTGGAGGGTTGGCACGGGGTAACGGAACGGCGAGGTGTCCCGGAGATGAACAGGCGGGAGTCGCAGGGGCGAGGGCCGACCGGGCCACAGGGGGTGTCAGTTCCCGGTGTCGATCCGGATCTGCTCGATGTCATCCTCCAGGAAGACGGCCAGTTCCCCGGCCTCGGCACGGACGGCTTCCTCCTCCCGCGCGGTGAGGGGCCGCAGAGGGCTGATGCCCAGCCGGTGGTCGCGCACCCGCCAGGTGGCGGCGACACGGCCGTCGACGAGGACGACGCGGTGCCCCGCGACGGACACACCGAGATGGGCGTCGTCGATGATGCGGCTGCGGTCGTGGTAGCCGAGTACGGCGTTGTCGAAGGCCGGGAGGAACCGGACGGGGGCCGGGGTGTCGGGGTGGGGACGCGGCGCGTCGGGCAGGTCGAACAGTTCGCGGCCTCGTTCGTCGCGGAAGACGACGAGTTCGTCCCGGAGGGCCTTGACGGCGGCGGGCAGACCGGCGAGACCGCACCAGGCGCGCAGGTCGGCGCCTGCGGCCGGCCCGTAGGCGGCGAGATAGCGGCGCAGCAGCTGCTGCCCCACAGGATCGCCGTCGTCGGCGGGCAGCGGGTCGATGTCCCGTCCCAGCCAGGCCGCCAGCGGGAGATTGCGTACCCCCGCGGTCCGGCGCCACAGACCGCGGGGCGGGAGCTGCGCCATGGGGATGAGGGCTGCGACCAGCAACTCGCCCAGGGCCCGGCGTGGTGGCGCCGGCCAGCGGTCTTCGACGGCTTCCACCAGCTCGCGCATGGTGCGGGGCTGCCCGTCGGCCATGACCGCGCGCCCGGCGGCGGCCAGCTGCGCCATGTCGACGCCCGCGAGATCGCTGCGGTAGGTGCCCAGCACCCGCTGGCGCAGCATGGTGTCGTGGCGGGCCCGCCAGGCGAGGGCGTCGCCGGCGGTGACCAGGTGCACGGTGCGGCGCATCAGGTGGGTGCGCACCACCGTGCGGCCGGTCAACGCCTCGTCGAGCTGCTTGGGAGCGAAGCCGGACATGCGTGACCACAGCCCTATGAACGGTTCCTGGGGCTCTTGCGCCTGCATCCCGCACAGCTGGGCCACCACCGTCTCCGGCGCGGGGGCGGCGGTGCGCTGGAGCAGGTGCTGACGGGCGAGGGTGGCGCGGTTGAGGGCGCGGTTGTCGAGAAGCGTCATGGCGTCCTCCGATTCGACGGGCGGTCCGACCGGGGACGACGGCTTGCCCCGTGCGGCTCGCGGGCCACCGTGGCAGAGATCGCGGACAGGTGGTGTCCTCGATCGGGGCCGCGGTGGAGATTTCCCCGGGGCGCAGGAGGTTCTGGCACAGGTTTTCGCCGGTGGGCTACGCTGTCCGGCGATGACGACCGGGACGGCATTGCGCCACACACGGATTGGTGACCCGGTGCTCTGTTGAGCGCCGAACGGTCCGGCACCGGTCCGCTGTCCGCTCGCGGAACCGGCGCTGCCGCACGGGCTCCGCCTCCGTCGCGTTGACCACAAGCCCGACACGTCAACCACGACAGGAGAACCGATGCCCACCACGTCGTTGCAGATCCCCACCGCGGACGGCCAGGCCGACGCCTTCGCCGCGTTCCCCGACGGCGGCGGACGCCACCCCGCGGTACTGATGTACATGGACGCCTTCGGCTTGCGGCCCGTGCTGAAGGACATGGCGCGCGAACTCGCCGGGCACGGCTACTACGTACTCGTCCCCAACCTCTACTACCGGCACGCTCCCGCACCGGTGACCGAACTTCCCGAGCACATCGGGGAAGGCGCCCGGCCCGAGATCTTCGCCCGGGTGATGCCGCTGATCGAGGCGCACACCACCGAACGCGTCCTGCGCGATGCCGACGCCTTCTTGACGTTCCTCGCCGAGCAGCCCGAGGTCGCCGCGGGACCAATCGGCGTGACCGGCTACTGCATGGGCGCCGCCCTGGCCGTGCGCACCGCGACGGCCCACCCCGGCCGCGTGGCCGCCGTCGCCGGGTTCCACCCCGGCTTCCTGGTCACCGAGGCGCCCGACAGCCCGCACCGCCTCGTCCCGGAACTGACGGCGGAGGTCCATCTCGGCCTCGCCGAGAACGATCTGACCCCCGAGGCGCGCGAAGAGCTCGACCAGGCGCTGGACGCCGCGGGTGTCCGCCACAGCATCGAGGTCTACCCCGGCACCGTCCACGGCTTCACCATGGCCGACACCGACGCCTTCGACCCCGACGGGCTGCGACGCCACTGGGACCGCCTGCTGCCCCTCCTCGACCGCACTCTGTCCAGGAGCTGACGCCGGGTGAAGGGCATCCGCTCCCGGGAGCGGGTGCCCGGTGACCCGTGCGCGACAGGAGCCCGGCACGGCCGGCTAGGAAGCCAGCGTCTTGCACAGGTCCTCGTACGGGCCCTCCAGTTCCAGCAGTTCGCGCCGGGTCTCCCCGCCGCTCTCGCTGATCCGGACGGCCATGAAGCCGCGCGAGACAATCCACTTGTTGTGCACGGGCCCGTCGTCGGTGTGCAGGCCGACGCCCCAGTCCCCGCCGCTGAGCACACGGGTGGAGCTGCCCGGGTCCGGGTACGAGAGGCTTCCGGTCCCTGACAGGTCACGGCGCACAGTCTTCCCCGTGTCCCTGTTCGTCACCTTCATGACCAGCGGTCCGCTGATGACGGCGTACACCGGGTCGCCCGCGTCGTTCGTCCAGGTCTTCTGCGTCATGTCGACGACAGGGAACGTCGCGTCGGCCGGGAACGGACACACCTCGCCCCGCGCGTAGTGCACCTCGGGCTGTCCGGGGTGGGTGACGACGGGCCCGTGCCAGTTGTCCGAGCGGGGCGTCGGTCCGCCCGCGACCGCCCCGTCCCCCGCGCGGCCCACGGAGGCCTGCCCGGGGGACGCCTGGGCGCCGGCCGACGCGCACAGCAGGGCCGTGACCGCGCAGGCCGCCACCATCCCGGCCCTCCCCCGCCGGCCGTTCGCCGCCCCGGCTCCGCGCCGCGGCGCCGTCCTCGTGGCTGCCGCACCCGACACCCTGACCGTACGCATCGTCGTGTCCCTCCGCCGCTGCCGGACCCCGGTTCCCGTCCGGGCTCCCGCTCTCCTCTTCCGCCCGCCCATCGTGTCCCGCGCTCAGCACGCCCGGTAGACGTTTCGGCCCTGCCCGAAGCGACGGCCGTACGCGGCGCCGTCTTGGGCGCCACCCCGTGACGGGACCGGTCCGCCGCGGGAACGATGAGGCCGGCGACCACCCGACGGAGAGCGACCGAACGGAGCGAGCATGCGCATCCACTTCACCGTCTCCGACCTGGCCCGCGTCCGCGTGGCCGAGGCGCCCAGCGCGCTGGCCACGACGACGTTCAGCGCGTTCCGCCTCCGGCACGGCCGCGGCGGTCCGGCACTCGACATGTGGCGCCGCACCACGTACGCCGCACGGCACAGCGCGGCGGCAGCCACCGCAGCCCGGCCCGGTGCCGCGCCGTTGAGCCGGCTCGCGGCCACCACGCCCTCGCATCCCGTCCCCCGGCTGCTGCGCCCCCAGCCGGCGCTGCCCACACTCGACGAGGAGATCGAACGGTTGCTGTCCACGCCGCGGGCCGAACTGCGCGCGGATCTGGAGTACGTCGCCAGGCACCGCCCGCTGCCGCGCTGGGCCGGCTCCCTCGCGGAGGGGGACCCGGCCGCCCTGCGCCGGCTCGCCGACGCCATACGGGTGCACCACAAGGCGGCTGTCGCTCCCTACTGGCGCGGACTGCACGCCGCGCTGCGCGCGGACCAGGCCGAACGCTGCCGCCAGTGGCAGGAGGGCGGCGTCGAGCGGGTACTGAGCACCCTGCACCCGCGGATGCGCTGGCGTCCCCCGGTCCTGGAACTGCCCGACGTGGAAGGGCCGGACTACCATCTCGACGGCCGGGGCCTGGTGCTCGCCCCGGCGGCCTTCACCAGTTACGTGCCCTGCGACCCGGGCGACCCCCAGCCCACCCTCCACTACGAGGCGGTCCCCCACCCCGGCTGCACCACGACGGACGGCACGTCCATGCCGTTGGCCGCGTTGCTGGGGCACAGCCGCGCCGCGGTGCTGGAGGTGGTCGCGGAGGGCGTCTCGACCGGCCGGCTGGCCCGGCGTACCGGGCTGTCACCCGCCTCGGCCAGCGAGCACGCGACCGTACTGCGCCGCGCCGGGCTGGTCACGACCCACCGTGTCGGCCGCACCGTCCACCACACGCTCACGCCCCTGGGAGCGCAACTGCTCCTGCGCTCCTCCTCGTCGGGCACCGAGGAGGAGCGGCCCCCCAGGCTCGGTTCCCCCAGCCGCTGATGAGGAGGGGCAACGTGCCTGCCGGCCCCGGCCTCTGCCCCCCGGGCGAGGGCATCCCCATCACACCCCGGATGGAGGGGACGGCAGCAGCGCCGCTGTTTCCCACACAGCGCGGACTTCGGCGGTGCCCTCCCACGGGGTGAGCGTCGCGCCATTGCGGCGCAGTACCGCGAGCGCCGCGGTGTTGTGCGCGCGGGTGTGCGCCACCACCACCCGCGCGCCGGACCGCGCCGCTTCGAGGAGGACCATGCGCAGCGCGGCCGTGCCGGTGCCGTGCCCTCGGTGGGACCGGGCGAGCCACATGCCGGTCTCCAGGGTGTCCTGGCCGTCACGGACTGCCAGGCGGACCGATCCCACGACGTCCTGCTGCCGCGTGATCGCGAAGGTGGCTTCGCGCAGCGGACCAGAAAGGCCGGGGCGCCGGGCCCGGTGCCAGGCGAGGAAAGCCTCCTGCCGCGCGCCGGTCCACCCCGGAGGGCCGGTCACGGGAGGCATGACCTCTTCCGGCGCCGCGTCGGCGACGGCCACGGCGAGGAGCTGTCCGAGACGTTCCTCATCGAGGTGATCCAGTCGCACCGGACCGGTCATCCGCGCTTCCCCTCCCCGGCGTTGCCGGTGCCGACGGGCCCGGTGGCCTGGCAGGCCCCGGTGGACCCGCCAGTTTCTCACCGGCCCGGTCCGGCCCGCGCGGTCCGGTCCGGTCCCGCCCCGCCGGCGGGATTCACCAGCCGGGCGGGTTCACCAGCTGACGGGAAGGGTGAGCGGCGACTTGGCCGGGGAGGCGTCGTCCCAGGTGGGGGCGGTCCCCTCCGCCAGGCGCAGGTGCGGGAAGCGGTCCATCAACGCCTCCAGGCCCACGGTCATCTCCGCCCTGGCGAGGTGGGCGCCGATGCAGTTGTGCGCGCCGCGGCCGAACACGATGTGCGGATTCGGCTGCCGGCACAGATCGAGCCGCTCGGGCTCGTCGAACACGGTCTCGTCGCGATTGGCGGAGGCCAGCACGGGAAGGACCGCGTCTCCGGCGCGGATGGTCCGCCCGTGCAGCGTGATGTCCTCGGTGGCCCGGAGCACCACGACACCGTTCATGACCGGGATGTGGCGCAGCAGTTCCTCGACCGCGCCGGGCAACAGGGTGCGGTCGTCCCGCAGACGGGCGTACCGCTCCGGTTCGGAGAGCAGGAGCACGAGCGCGTCGGACAGGAACATGGTCGTCGTCCGGTAGCCGGCGACGAGCATCGACAGTCCGAAGCTCAGCACGGCCTCCTCGTCCAGCTCTCCCCCGTCGCACCGGCGCACCAGATCGCTGAGGATGTCGTCGGCGGGCACCCGCCGTTTGCGGGCGATGAGGGAGCGCATGTAGTCCCGCAGCGGCGGAGTGGCCCGCCGGGCTTCCTCGAGGGTGAGCAGTGCTCCCAGCGCCGCGTCGGCCAGTGGCAGGAAGAAGTCACGGTCCTCGTACGGAATGCCCACTGTTTCGCACACCACCGAGAGCGGAAAGGGCTCGGTGTAACCGGCGATCAGATCACCGGGCGGGCCCCCGTCGGCGACGGCGTCCAGCAGCTGATCGGCGCTCCGGCGGATACGCGGCAGAAGACGGCGCACCGAACGGGCGTTGAACGCCTCGGCCAGCGCCCTGCGCAGGGCCGTGTGCCGGGGGCCTTCCATCTCCATCATCGTGATCAGTTCCGGCCCGTCCGGCGTCTCCCGCTCCCCCTGGAACGACCAGCTGTTGACGCTGGGCCTGATCAGCCGCGCGTCCGCGATCACCGCCCTGACGTCCGCGTAGCGCGTCACGTACCAACTGGGGCTGTCCGCGTCCCGGAGCCGTGCGACGGGACACTCCCGGCGCAGCCGGCCGTACTCCTCGGGCGGCCCCATGGTGCCCGGCGGCGGCAACGGCAGCACGATGGACGCGGGATGTTCGTTGGGCGGCGGAGCGGATTCGTCGAACGGTTGCGGTGTGCTGTGCATGTCCGGCCTCTCTCGCATCGCGTCCGCCTCGGCCGCAGTCGCGGTCTTCGGCCGACGCATCCGGTTGACCAGGGTTTTCCCCTGTTCCGCCGGGCTTGATACGTACGTACCGGACAGGCCGGTCACCCGTCTTGGCCACGGCGGTCCTGCCACCGGCGCCGGGGCGACTACTCCGCGATGTCGACGTGTGCGTTCTCCGGCGGCTGGTCGGCCTTGTCCTCCTTGGGGAGACCGAGGTCACCGCACTGGTTGGCCGGCGCGCTCAGCCGCAACGTGAGGACGCTGCCCGTGAGGCCGCCGGAGGAGCCCATGGTGCCGGTCTGCTGGAGGGCATGCTGCGGGCCGCTGTTCGTACACCCGTTGTGATGGGCGCTGTTGCCCAGGCCGATGACCGAGGTCGCGCCGGCCGGACCGGCGGACAGGCCCGCCAGACCGGTGACAGCCGCGGTGATCGTGAGGAACTGTCGCGTGGTCGCCATACCCTGAGTGGCCTCCCGCCCGGGCCGGGCATTCTCGTCGGGACGCGGTTACAGCCGGGACAACGAACACCGGCCGCCGGCGTTTCACCCACGACCGTCCCCGAGCGCGCCGGTCGATGACGGTGCGGGGGCAGTTGCCGACCTGGCCGTGACGGAACGGGGCCCGTCGGCGGCCTGGCATGTGAGGGCACCCATAGGGCCCGGGTCACATACGAAGCAGCTTCGGACGTCCGAATTGCGAGGGTTCCGGATACGGGTGCGGCGACACATCAGGGCGGGCTTCGGGGCCGAATCCGGATAGTAGGCCACATGTTTGCGGGGGTGGGGAGCCGGTTCCCAGGGTGGGTGCCAGGTCGCGAGGAGACCGGGCAACGGCCCGCCGCGCGGCCGGAACGTCCCCCCACGGAACGTCCCCCCACGAGAGGCTTTCCGCTCGCATGCGTACCACCACGCTGATCCCCCGCCGTGTCGCCACCACCGGTATCACCGTCCTGGGTGCGGCCGGTATCGCCACCGCCGCCCTGACCGGCACCGCCCACGCCGCCCCGCAGGCGGCCGAGCCGGCCCACCAGGCCGCCGCCAAGGCCGCCGCCAAGCCCGCCAAGGCCGACGACAAGGCCGACAAGAAGGCGGAGAAGGCGGAGAAGAAGG
>NZ_JODR01000034.1 GCF_000725885.1 Streptomyces albus subsp. albus
CGCGGACGGCTCGTGGACCCTCACCATCACCAAGCTCTGAGGCGCGGCACCGCCTCAGCTGTGACGCGCCGGGCCGCACCGAGGTGAGGCCCCGCGAACAGCGGCCCCCGCCCCTCTTCTCCGAGGGACGGGGGCCGCATTCGTGAGGGCCGCTTTTTCTCCGAGCGACGGAGGCCGCCTTCGTGGAGGCCGCCCTCATACGTGCGGGAGGGCGGGCGCCTAGCCGGTGCCGTCCATCTCCCCCAGCAACTGCCGCAGGGCACGGCACTCGGCAGTCGCCTCCAGCCGCGTGTACAGGCCGAGCGCCTCCGCACCGTAGCGCCGTGCCGCGTCCGCGCTGCCGGACAGCAGTGCCGTCCGGGCCAGTCCGTGCAGGGCATGGGCGGCCCCCAGGGTGAAGTCGGCGCCGCGCGCCATCGCCAGGGCGGCCTCGTAGGACGCCCTGGCCGCGTCGAGACGGCCCGACAGCCGCTGGACGTCCCCCCGGCCCGTGACGGCCCGCTGGTGCTCGTAGACGTTGCCCACCTCGCGGGCGACCCTCTCCGCCATCCGGACGTGCATCATCGCCTCACCGAAGCGCCGGGAGGCGGCGCAGGCGGAGCCCAGATTGACGAGCGTGTCGGCCTCCCCGACGGCGTCCCCGCTCTCGCGGTAACAGGCCAGTGCCCGCCGGTAGCAGGCCAGCGCCCGCTCGGTGTCCCCGGTGGCCTGGTGGACAGTGCCGAGATTTCCCTCCTCCAGAGCGACGTCCAGCGGACCGCCGACGGCACGCACCCGCACGAGGGCTTCCTCGTAGTAGTGGCGGGCTTCGTCGTACCGGCCCTCCAGGCAGAAGATCTCCCCGATGTTGTTCAGAGCGGTGGCTTCCCCGAACGCGTCGCCCACCCGCGCGTGGAGATCGAAAACGCGCCGGAAGCGCGCCAGCGCCTCCTCGTAGGCGCCGCCGTAGTGCAGGGCGACACCTTCCACGTTGAGGGCTTCCGCCTCCCCGTACGCGTCACCGCAGGCCCGGAACCGGCGCAGGGCCTCGGCCAGTTCCCTGAGCGTCTCGGACCGCTGCCCCGCGGCGAGGCGGGCCCGGGCCGCCTGGAAGTGGGCGACGGCACCGCCGTGCTGGTCGCCTGCCTCGTCGAACAGGGTGATGGCCTCGGTGGCGCGTTCCAGCGCGCCGTCGGGGGCGCTCTGCGCGGTCACGTCGGCCCATTCGGTCAGTGCCTGGGCGAGCGCCCGGGTGTCGTTCCCCGTGCGCAGCGCCCGTGCTGCGGCACCGTGCAGTTCGGCGGCGGTGTCCCAGACGGCCCACAGCCGGAACGCCTGGGCGAGGACGTGCGGGAAGCGCGCCCCGGTGGCGGGCACGTGGTCCAGCGCCATACGGGTCACGGCCAGCAGGTTGGCGCGTTCCGCCATGAGCCACGCGGTGGCCTCCTCCGCGCCGGCGGGACGTGGCGCACACGGGGCGTTTGGCGGCGGCAGGAGCGGCAGCCGCCGGCGCCTGGGGTGGGCGGCCCGGTCGGCACGGTCGGCCGCCACCAGGTAGTGGTCCAGCAGCCGTTCGACCGCCGCACGGCGCTCATGGGGCGTGTCCTCCTCCGCGCACATCTGCCGTCCGAAGGCGCGCGTCAGCGCGTGCACGGCGTACCGCTCGCGCGACGGTTCCTCCACCAGATGATTGTCGAGCAGGGCCTTGAGGGCACGGCGGCCGGCGGCCTCGTCCAGCCCCGTGAGCGCCGGCACCGCCCAGGCGGGCAGGTCCGGGCCCGGGTGCAGGGCCAGGCGCCGCAGCAGGCGCTGTGCCGCGTCCCCGAGGGTGACGTAGCTGAGCCGGAAAGTGGCTGCCAGGGCGTCGTCGTCCACCTCGTCGAGGAGGTCCGGTGCCTTCTCCAGCCGGGACGTCAGATACGGCAGGTCCCACGTCTCGCGGTGCCGGAAGCCGCTGGCGGCCAGCCGGAGGAAGAACGGGTGCCCTCCGATGACACCCACCGCACGCCGCAGTTCCGCGCCCTCGGGTGCCCGCTCGCTGCCCGCGATCCGGACGAAGAGGGACACCGCGTCGTTCTCGGGCAGGGCCTTCAGCGGCAGGTGCCCGGCCCCCTCCAGCGCGTGCAGCCGTTTGCGGCTCGTGACGATGACCCGGCAGCCCGGGGCGACGGGCAGCAGCGGTGTCACCTGCCGCACGTCACGCGCGTCGTCGAGGAGCAGCAGGGCGGTGTGCCGGGCGGTCCACTCCCGCCACCGCCGCGTCCGTTCGTCCAGCGAACGGGAGCTTGGGTCGTACGGTGCCTGTGCGTCGGTGAGCAGCAGCCCCAGCGCTTCGAACGGTTCACAGTACGGCTGTTCGCTGTAGCCGCGCAGATCCACGTGGAAGACGCCGTCGGGATAGCGGGGCGCCAACTGGTGGGCGGCGTGCAGGGCGAGCACCGTCTTGCCGATACCGGGCATCCCGTGGATGACGGTGACGGCCGGTGCCGCGTCCTGTCCGGGGCCGTCCGGCCGGTCGGCCAGCAGACGCATCTCACGGTCGCGGCCCACGAAGTCCCGCACATCGCGCGGCAGGTTGTTGCGGGGCCGCTCGTTCGGTGCGGGCGCCGGCCGGGCCGGGGTCCGCGGCGTGCTGCGGGCGCCCAGCAGAGTGCTGTCCTGCGCCAGGATGCGCGCGTGCAGCTCGCGCAGCCCGGGGCCCGGCTCGATGCCCTGCTCGTCGCGGAGCCGCCGGCACACGGCACGGTAGTGGCCGAGCGCCTCGTCGGTACGGCCGCAGCGGTACAGCGCGGTCATCAGCAGGCCGACGGTCCGCTGCCCGAGCGGGTACTGGGCGGCCAGCTGGTGGAGTTCGCCGAGCAGTTCCGCGTGCTGCCCCAGCTCCAGACCGAGCCGCAGGCGCTCCTCGCGCACGCTGCGCAGGTCCTCCTGGAGCCGCGCCCGCACCGAAGAGCCCCAGTCCCCGGTGAACTCGGCGAACGGCTCACCGCGCCACATCGACTCGGCCGTGCTCAGCATCCCGGTGGCCAGCGCGTGCTCGCCGCGTCCGGCCGCCGCGGCGGCGTCCTGGCGGAGCTGCTGGAACAGATGCAGATCCACCTCGTCGTCGGCCACCAGCAGCCGGTAGCGACGCGGGGAGAGGTGGTCGATCCGCGCACTGTCCCCCACGGCCGCCTGCAGAATGCCGCGCAGCCTGGACACATAGGTGTGCAGGGACTCGGCGGCCTTGAGGGGCGGGTCCCCGTCCCACACGCGGTCGATGAGCGTGTCGACGGCCACGGCTCTCCCGCGGGCGTGCAGCAGCACGGCCAGCACGCAGCGCTGCTTGACCGGTCCGAGGGGGAACTGCTCGTCCCCCACCCACAGTTCGAGAGGACTGCCCAGCGCGACGAAGATCACCATCGCCCCTTGCTGTTGTCGCGTCTCCCTGCCGCCGAAGCGTGCGCGTAGGTGCGAGGTTCCTCACTGTCGCGCCGGGTCGAAGGGTCGCGGGCGGGGGCGCACGGATGCGCGGCGCGGGCGCACATCGGGAAGTCCATGGGAGTGCAAGGTTCCGGCAAGGAGCACGTCCAGCGGGCGCGGGGACGCACTCGGAGTCGGTCGCACGGCCGACGCCATCCCACCGCGAGTTCGGAGACAGAGCACCGATGACTGCGACAACACTCCACACCCACTGGCGCCACGTCCCCGTACGGCTGGACGCAGGCCGCTGGGCCACCCGCCAGGTCCGCAAGAAGCTCCTGGTCGTCGTGCACACCGTGACGGCGGGCCAGCGGCTGCTGGACGCCGTGCGCCTGCTGGAGGGCGATCCGCGCATCCAGACCGTCTTCACGGCCGCCCCTGACGTCTTCAGCAACGGCGTCGGCGACTTCCTGTCCCGGCTGAAGGCGCTCGTGCTGCCCTGGGAGCAGGCCGTGGAGACGGAGTTCGACCTGGCGCTGGCCGCCGCACACGGCGGGCTGCACGAGGTGCACGCCCCCGTCCTGGTCCTCCCGCACGGCGCGGGCCACAACAAGACCGTGCGGCACCCGTCGGCCACCGTCCCGCCCCGCGCATCCGGCCCCGCCTCCCGCGCCCCCTCGGGCACCCCGCCCGCCGGCGAGCGCAACGTCTACGGCCTGGGCCGGCAATGGCTGGTGCGGGACGGCGCCGTGGTGCCGGAGGCCGTGCTGCTCGCCCACCACGACGAACTGGCCCGCCTGGGCCGCGAATGCCCCGAAGCACTGCACGTCGCCCAGGTGGTCGGCGACCCCTGCTACGACCGGATCGCCGCCTCCCTCCCCTCCCGCGCGCTCTACCGCCAGGCACTCGGCGCCGGACCCGGCCAGAAGGTCGTCCTCGCCTGCTCCACCTGGGGGCCGCAGTCACTGCTGGGCCGCGAATGGCCCCTCCTGGAGCGGCTCGTGACCGAACTGCCGCCGGGCGAGTACCGGACGGCGGCACTGCTCCACCCCAACGTGTGGAACGCCCACGGCGAATGGCAGATCGGCTCCTGGCTGGCCGGACTGGGCCGCCGCGGACTGTCCGTGGTCAGCCAGCACTCGGACTGGTGCGGCGCGCTCGCGGCGGCCGATGTGGTCGTGGGCGACCACGGTTCCCTCTCCCTGTACGGAACGATGACGGGGGCACCCGTCCTGCTCACCGACGTGCCGGACACCGGCCTCGACCCGGCCTCACCCCTGGCCGAACTGAGCTCCTTCGCGCCCCGGCTGCGCGCCGACAAACCACTGTGCCGCCAGCTGGCGCGCGCCATGGCCACCTACCGCAAAGCCGGTTACGAACGGGTGGCACAGCGCATCTCCTCGGAACCGGGCAGGTTCGCGGTCAAAATGCGCTCCCTGCTGTACCGGAAGCTGCGCCTGCGGGCCACCGCCGCACGACTGGCGCCCCGGCCCGCACGGCTGCCGGTCACGCTCAGGTTCGACGAGCCCGGGCAGGTGACACCGTGACCCGCCTGCGGGTGCGTCTCCTGGGGCCCGACGACCGTACGGACACCGCCTGGGTGACCACCGAGAGCGCCGGCCGGCCCGACGTACCGCGGGCCCGCTTCGCCCAGGTCCTCCTGGAGACCGCCATACCCTCGCGCGGGCTGCCCGGCGGCACGGCCTGCGACCGGCACCTACGGGTCGGGCTGCCGTCCGCCGCACGGTGGCCGCGCCTGGCGGACGTGGTCGTCGCACGGGGCGCCGGCCGGCCCGCGGCCCTGCGGCTGGCCCGCGCCCACCCCGGCGCCCTGGTCGCCGCCGTGCACCAGGGAACACGCTGCTGGCTGGCCCTCGCCGGGGGCGACCGCGGAGTCCTCGAACTGGGACCACGGCAGTTCGCAGGACTGCCCTGGCAGACATGGGCGTCCCTGGCCCACACCTGGCTGGTGGCCGGACTGCCCGCCGAGCGGCTGGCGCAGACGGTGGCCACCGTGCGGCGCATTCGCCGTGCGGCACCGTGGCTGTACTCCCGGCGGGCCGGGACGCCACCGGCCGCCCCCGCCGCGTCCCGGGCGCACAGTGGCCTCCCGGCGGCCTTCCGGAGGCCCGCGTACGGGACCGCCGCCGCGCCGCCCGACCGGCTCCCCGCCGTCCCCGGCGGCCCCACCGTCCTCGCCGGTCTCCCGGTCCTCTCCGGTCTCCCGGATCAGCCCGGCTCTCCCGGCCGTCCCGGCGTGCCCGGCCTCGCCTCCCGCCCGGCGGCGAGAAGCGGTCCCTCAACGCCTGTGGTGGCCTCGCCCCAGCCCGGTGCGGCGTCCGCGCCGCCGGGGCGGCCCGGGCTGCCTGGGCCGCCGTGCCCGCCCGACGCGGGGGCATGCCCGCCCGGTGCGGCGTCCCCCCTGTCGGGTGTTTCGCTGTGCCCGCCCGGTGCGGCCCTGTCCCCGCTTTCGCCCGGCAGCCGGGCGAGCAGAGCGCGCACCTGACGTGCTTGTGCCGACTCGGTCCCCGAGAGGCCCTCGTGCAGACGCAAGGCGGCACGGCCGTGCTCGGCGGCAAGCCGGGCGCGGCCCTGCCGTTCGGCAAGGGCCGCCAGTGCGCCCAGTGCGCGGGCGGCCTCGAAATCGGCGTTCATGCCGCGCAGGACACCCAGCGCACCGGACAGCTGCTCCTCCGCCTCGCCCATGCGCCCCAGAGCCAGGCACGCGCGGCCGGCCGCGATGGCGGCCCGCGCCGCGTTGTACACGTCGCCCTTCCCCGCCAGCACCCGGTGTGCGACCTGTGCGTGCTCCAACGCCCGGACGGCGTCCCGGCTATCGGCGGGGGCGACGTAAGCGCTGTCGTCACTGCCGTGTACGGCGGTACCGCTCGTGGCGGAAGCACACGCGTCCAGGTGGCTGTCGGCGAGATTGAGCACAGCCAGCGCCCCCGCGCGCTCGTCGCCCAGAGCGGGCAGTTGCGCCGCCGCGCGGGCGAACAGTTCTCCGGCGCGCTCCGGACGGCCGCTCTGCCGGTGGGCGAGGCCCCGGTAGTTGAGCGTCCGGGCGTACCCGAGCCGGTCCCCCAGCCGCTCGCACAGGACCGCCGCACGCTCGAACATCTCCAGAGCCCGCTCACCGGCGCCCATGTCGAGTTCGCCGATGCCTCCGGAGGTGAGCATGCGGCACTCTGCCGCGGCGTCCCCGGCGGTCGTCGCCGCGGCCAGCCCCTCACGATGTGCCGCCCGCCACTGTTCGTAGTGCTTGCGCCGGAGGAACAGCGGCCACATGGCGTCGGCGAGCTGCCAGCTGACCTCCGGCCACCCGTCGGCCCGCGCCGTGCGCAGTACGGCCATGAGGTTGGGCAGCTCGTGCTCCAGCCAGTCCAGCGCCCTGTCGGGATCACCGCCCAGATCGGCGGGCGTCACCGGGTGGGGGCCCAAGTCGCGGGGGAGGGTGCGGTGCTGCGGCTCGACGAGGGACTCCGCCTCGGTGGCGGTCGCCAGGTAGAAGCCGAGGATGCGGCGCAGCGCCGCACGGCGTTCCTGGGGCGGGTCGAGCGCCTCGGCCTTCGCCAGGGCGTGCAGACGGACGAGGTCGTGGAACCGGTGCCGTTCCTCGGTGCCGTCCCACTCCCCCGCCGGGCCACCGGGTTCGGGCCCCTCCCCGTCGCCGTCGGACCGGCCGGAGGCGGGCTGCGGGGCGTCCGCCAGCAGGCTCGCGTCATGGAGGGCGTCAAGGAGGCCGACGACGGTGGCCGTGTCGGGTGCGCCGCCGGGCCCGCCCAGTACGGCGGCGGCGACGCCCGTGCCGAACTCCGCTGTCGGGTGCAGGGCGAGCAGCCGGTAAAGCCGCGCCGCGTCGGCCCGCAGCGTCGCGTAGGAGCAGTCCAAAGCCGCCTGCACAGTGCGGTCCCCCTCGATGGTCAGCGCCTGGAGCCTGCTGTGCTCCTTCTCGAGTGCGCGCACCAGGGTGGTGATCCTGCGAGTCGGCCGGGCGGCGAGCCGCGCCCCGGCGACCCGCACCGCGAGCGGCAGCCCGGCGCACAGCTGCACCAGGGCGCGCGCGTCCTTCCACTGGGTGCGGACCCGCTCGTCGGCGACGGTGGCGTCCAGCAGCGCCACGGCGTCCTCCACCCCGAGGGGTTCCAGATGGATCTGGCAGCAGCCGTCGACCGACAGCCCCGGCAGTCGCGCTCTGCCGGTCACGGCGGTCACGCTGGTACCGCCGGGCAGCAGCGTGCGCACCTGCGCCGCCGTCGCCGCGTCGTCCAGCAGGACGACCAGGGGCCGCCGCGCGGTCAGTGACCGGTAGAGCGACGCCCGCTCCTCCACAGCCCGTGGAATGCGGCTGCCGGGGACGCCGAGGCCGCGCAGGAAGCGGCTCAGCACCTCCGCCGGGTCACCGGCTCCCGCCGGGGACTGGCCGCCCAGATCGGCGTACAGCTGACCACCCGGGAAGGCGGGGCACAGTCCGTGCAGCCATGTCAGTGCGAGGGCGGTCTTCCCGACACCGCCCAGCCCGCTGATGGCGGCCAGCGTCCCCGACCGGTGCTCCAGAGCGGTGCGGTGATGCCGCTCCAGTGCGGCCAGTTCCGCCGCGCGGTCCGTGAGGGGCGGTACGGAAGGAAGCTGCCACGGGGCCGCGTCGTCCGCCGGATGTCCCGGGCCGGGCACCCGGGGTGCTGTCGGGGGCCCGGCCGCCAGATGGATGTCACCGTGCACGGTGCCGACTTGGACGACCGCCCCGTGGACGGTTCCGGACACCTGGTTGTCGCCCTCGTGGTCCTCGCCGAGCCTGTCCCCCCACACCTGTACCTCCGACCGTTCAGTACCGCCTCTGGTGGCCGTGTTCCGGGTAGGTCCTATGCCGTCGGTGCGGCTGCGCGCCCGCGCGGTCACCGGTACGGCTGTGTTCTGTACGGCCGGCGTCCGTACGGCCGTGTTCCGGCTGTGCCGCGCGCGTGCCTGTGGAGCGGTGAATCCGTGTGCCCGCGCGGACGGTTGCGTCCGCACGGCCTGTGTCCGTACACAACGTGCGTCCGTGCGAACCGTGCGTCCGTGCAGATCGTTCGGCCCGTACGCACCGTGCGCCCGTACAAACCGTCTGTCTATGCAGACCGTCTGTCCGTGCAAACCGTGCGTCCGTACGCGCACGACCGCACGGACGATGGTTCTGCCCGTTTCTCAGCCCCTGTGCGCAACCGTGCCGTCGTCCACAGACGGACACGGACGGCGCCGCTCCGACTCTCCTTGACCGCTTTCCGTCCGGTTTTCTTTCCGCATTGGTTGTTGTTCTTCCCCACGCGACCGGTGGATGAAGCAGGCAGACAGCGAACCGATGCAGTGGACCGGACACCGCGGCGGAGGAGGACCCGATCGTGGAACACCGCCGGAACGGCAGACGACGAGCCGCAAGCCGCGGCCCCGAGCCGTCAGAGCCCGTAGTGGACCGTCACGGGGGCGTGGTCGCTCCACCGTTCCGCGTGGGTGGCGGCACGCTCGACGTACGCCTTCACCGCACGGCCGGCCAGCCCCGGGGTGGACACGTGGTAGTCGATGCGCCAGCCGGTGTCGTTGTCGAAGGCCCGGCCCCGGTACGACCACCACGAGTACGGCCCCGCCACGTCCGGGTGCAGTGAGCGGACCACGTCCGTGTAGCCCCCGTCGGCCGGGTCGAGGACACGGGAGAGCCAGGCGCGCTCCTCGGGCAGGAACCCGGAGTTCTTCTTGTTGCCGCGCCAGTTCTTCAGGTCGGCCTCCTGGTGGGCGATGTTCCAGTCGCCGCAGACCAGCACCTCGCGCCCGGCGGCAGCCGCCCGCTCGCGCAGGTCGCACAGGTAGGGCAGGAACGCTTTCATGAAGCGCTCCTTCTCCTCCTGCCGCTCGGTGCCGACCTCACCGGAGGGCAGGTACAAGCTCGCCACGGTCAGACCGGGAAGATCCGCCTCCACGTAGCGGCCGGACGTCTCGAACTCGGGTGTGCCGAATCCCACACGGACGGCTTCCGGCTCCCGGCGGGTCAGCAGCGCCACTCCGGCCCGCCCCTTGGCCGACGACGGCGCCCAGAAGGTGTACCAGCCCTCGGGTGACCGTACGGCCTCGGGCAGCTGCTCCGGCTCCGCACGGACCTCCTGGAGACAGACCACGTCCGCCTCCGTGGTCGCCAGCCACTCGGCGTAGCCCTTCTTGGCCGCTGCCCGCAGACCGTTGACGTTGACCGTGCTCACCTTGTGCAAAACATGCTCCCTGTGACTGCGCGGGAGGTCGTGAGCATCACATCCGCTGTGCTCACGTTGCGCATCAGTGAACCTTACGATGCCCGCATGCCGATCGTTTCCGCCCCTTTCGACCACCCGGACGCCCGCAAGCTCAACGATCTCGTGTTGCAGGAGTACACGCGGCGCTATGGCGATCCGGAGGGCGACGCGACGCCGCTGGATCCGGTGATGTTCCAGCCGCCGCGCGGTCTGTATCTGCTGGCCTACGACGACGCGGGGCGGCCGGTGGCCACGGGCGGATGGCGTGCGATGGACGCGGCCCGCACGGAGGCGGGCGAGGAGGACCAGCACTACGAGGACGGCGACGCGGAGCTCAAGCGCATGTTCGTGGTGCCCGAGGCGCGCGGCCAGGGCATCGCCCGGCGGATACTCGCCCGGCTGGAGGAGGACGCCCGTGAGGCCGGCCGCACCCGGATGGTGCTGGAGACGGGTGTGCACCAGCCGGAGGCGATCGCCCTGTACACCTCGTCGGGCTATGTGCCGGCCCCGCGCAAATTCGGTCACTACCGGTTCCACGAGGAGAGCCGGTGCTACGTGAAGTCCCTGCGCGGCATCAGCGACGTCACTGGGTGAGTCAGGTGCCGCGCCCGGCCGGCGAACAGCTCTGACCGGCCGGGCCCGCGCACCCGGCGGCCGGCCGAGGGCCCCTGGGAGCCCGCCGGCCGGCCGCACGCGCGGGTGCCGTCATTCCCCCTCGTCCGCCTCGTCGGCTCCGCCCGTCCCGTCCGCCTCGCCCCGTGCGAACTCCGCGGCCTCCGCTATGCCGCGCTCCTCCACCGAGACGATGCCCGCCAGGTCGCCCTGGACCTCTTCCAGCACGGTGGTCAGCGCCCTGCCCGGGGGCATTTCCAGCCACCGGTCGGCACCGGTGCCCCGCAGTGTCGCCGTCATCTCCACCCAGCGCACCGGCAGCGAGACGGAGCGGGCGAGATCGTCGAAGACACCGTTCGTGTCACCGCGCAGACACACACCGCCGGTGCTCGTCACATACGGCAGGGTGTGCGTGCGGCGCGGCACGGTGGCCAGATGCTGCGCCATGCGGATGGCGAGGTCGGGCAACGGCTCCTCGGCACGTTCGAGCAGCTCGGCACGGATCCGTACCGCCCGCAGCGCCTCGGGGAAGCTGAGCAGCCCGGCGGCGACGGCCGCTCCGAAGCAGCCGAGGCCGTGACCGGCGACGACGGCGGGCCGGACGTGCTCGTCCTCCATCAGCGCCCGTGCGCCTGCCACCCCGGCGATCAGCAGACAGACGTGCCGTGCCACCTCCGATTCGGCCAGTGTCCCGGCAGTGTCCAGTTCGGCCACCCCTCCTGGGTGGACGCACTCCGCCTCTGCGAGGACGGTGGCGGAGGCTGCGGTGTCCGGCAGCCGGTGCAGCATGCCCGGCCGCAGCGAGCCGAGGCCGGGGAAGAGGAACGCGACGCTCATGCCGCCAACCCTCGCGCGCCGTTCGACGCAGCGCCAGTCACCCCCCTCACAAGACGGCTCCCCGCCCTCCCCGCAGCGGCCCGTCCGGGTCGCCACGCGGGCTTTCCCCGGCCGTATCGCTGCCCGCAGCCATAACGCTGCCGCGGCCGTGATGCTGCCGGCCCGCACCGTCGAAAAGCACCGCCAGGCGCGTCACCGTCCGCGCTGCGGATGCCGTACCCGTCCGGAGCCCCGATGGTGGGCGTATGACGGAAAACATCGTGTTCGCCGACTTCACCGAGCGCGGTACCCGTGCGGCCCTCCGGGCCCTCGACAGCCTGGAGGAGGCGCACCGTGCCGGATCACTGACCGTGCGCGAGGCACGGGTCATCGGACGGGACGCGGACGGGAACGCCGAGGTCGTCGCCGAGGTGGACAACACCACGAGGGCGACGGGACTGGCCGTGGGCGGGCTGGTCGGCGCGCTGGTGGGTCTGGTGGGCGGCCCGGCGGGGGCGCTGGCCGGCTTCGGTGCGGGCGGGCTGATCGGTGGCGGGCGCGACGCGCGCCGGGTGTTCGAGACCAACGAGGGGCTGGAGGAGCTGACGGCGGAGATCCCGCCCGGCAGCACCGTGGTGGTGGCCGACGTGGAGGAAGTGTCCACCGATCCTCTCGACAGAGCCCTGGGGGCGGGCGTCAGCCGCTATCTGGCCTCCCGGGTGCGCAGGGACCTGGAAGAGACCCTGTCGGCCCCGCAGACCCCGCCGAACGCCTCGGACGCACCCACCGGACCGGTGCACGGCCACGACGTCGGTCCCCACGGGGAGGGCGAGAACGCCAGAGCGAGCGGCCACGAAGAGCACTGGTGGCGCCGGTAACCCGGAAGGAGCAAAGTCATGGGCCTGGCGTGGGGCGTGCTGATCGTGTCGGGTTGTCTGGAGACGCTGTGGGCCACCGCGCTGGAGGCCTCCGAGAACTTCAGCCGTCTGTGGCCCTCGCTGCTCTTCCTGGCGGCCCTGACGGCCAGCATGGTCGGCCTGTCCTACGCGGTGTCGCAGATCCCGCTCGGCACGGCGTACGCGGTGTGGGTGGGGATCGGCGCGGTGGGCACCGCGGTGTACGGGATGACGGTGCTGGGCGATTCCGCGTCGGTGGCACGGCTGCCGTGTCTGCTGCTGATCGTCGTCGGGGTCGTGGGTCTGAAACTCATCCACTGACGGCATGCCGCACGAGGGTGCCGGAGCGCCTGCCGGACGCGGCGCGAGCCGGCCGGGTGCCCCTGGCCGGACACCTTCGCCGTTTATTTACATGCCCCTGTCATCCCGCTAGGTTGGCGCTCCGCCGACGGGGCACGCCCCCGTCGACCGCCGTCCTTGGGAAAGAGGTAGACCGTGGGCCCCTCCCGTCGTTCCCTCACCGCGCTCGTCGGCTCCGTGGCGACCACCGCACTGGTCCTCTTCGGCACGAGTGCGCAGGCCGCCTCAGCAGCGTCTCCGCAGCCCGTCTCCGCGACGGCCACCCCCTCAGCGGCCCCCGCCGCCCCGCAGCTCCTGGCGAAGCTCACACACGCCCAGGCGACGGCCAAGTTCCGTGCGGCGGGCATCACCTGGACGTCCAGCGGCGGCTGCTCGGACCGCAACAACCCGACCTGCACCTCGTTCGAGGGGCTGCGCTCGGAGACGGCGGACGGCGCCATCACCCTCAAGAAGGCTTCCGGCTGTGCCGTCCGGCTCACCGGCGGCACCGAGACGGGCCACGCGTCCGGTACGTACAGCCACTGGAACGGCTACAAGCTCGACATGGGGCTCTCCAGCTGTCTGGACAACTACATCACCGGGAGCTTCGCCTCGATCGGTGGTTCGAAGTGGAAGTCCGCCTCGGGCAACATCTACTACCGCGAGGGCAACCACTGGGACGTCACCTACTACAACTGCGGCGGCTGCTGACCGGCCGCCGGAAATCCCCGTCCCGCGCGGACCGCCGCACGCCCTGGGGATGCGCCCCTACTCGTCCGTACCGCCGGCCGGCTCCGTACGGCCGGCGGCGACGTAGACGAAGACGTCCACCGAAACCGTCACCTCCACCGGCTCACCCAGCGCCGCCACCCGTGCGATCAGCTCCCGCGGCTCCACATGACGCGCGGCCGGCCCCATGGAGGCGAGGTTCTCCACCTCCCGTGCCGACAGCGAAACCGTGTACTCCAGCGACTCGGCCCGCTCGCGCACGAAAAACCCGGACAGTGCGCGCTCCAGCCGCGCCTCTTTCTCCGGGTCGACGTCCAGCAGGCCGAGCCGCTCCCGCAGCTCCCGCAGATGCCGCCGCGTCGGCGTGACGACCAGCAGCGCGCCGCCGGGCCGCAGCACCCGGTGGAACTCGCCGCCGTTGCGCGGCGCGAAGACGTTCAGCACCACATCGGCGCAACCGTCCCGCACCGGAAACGGCTGCCACACGTCCCAGCTGGCCGCGCCCGCCCTCGGATGGGCCCGCGCGGCACGGCGCAGCGCGTACGGGGACGCGTCCAGTGCCAGCCCCACCGCGCCCGGCAGCGCCTCCAGCACGGCGGCCAGATAGTGCCCGGTCCCCGCACCGGCGTCCAGGACGAGACCGTCCCCGGGAGCCCGCAGGGAAGCCGCGAGCCGGCCCAGGGCGTCCGTCAGCGGCGCATAGTGGCCCGCCCCCAGGAAGTCCGCCCGGGCCTGCACCATGGCAGCCGTGTCGGCGTTCACCGTCCGCCTGCCGCCGGCGAGCAGACTCACATACCCCTGCCGCGCCATGTCGAAAGTGTGCCGACGGGGGCAGCGCAGCGACCGTTCCCCCACCTCCAGCTCCGCCCGGCACACCGGACACCGCACGGCGCTCGTCAGCGTCTCCCACAGCCCCTGCCGCGTCCCCGGCGAGGAGCCGCGGGCCGCATGGTGGGCCGCGCTGCCGGGACGCGCGGCGTCCCCGCGGCCACCCACGCCCGCCGCGCTGACATGGGCGTCGTTGTGCGGGGCGGCGGACGGTTCGGACATGCGGTGCTTCCTCGGGTCGCAGGGGCTCCCCAGGCTACTGGTGCCGTCCGCACCGCTCAGGACGGCGGCTGCCGGCCGGGCGGCAGCCCCTGCGGTGGACAGCGCTCCGCGACCGCCCCTGGTCTGTCTGCCGCCCGGCACCGGCCTGCGCGCAGTGCTGAACGCGCCTGCGCGCAGGCCGGGTCCGTCCCCGGGGTGACGTTCGAGGCAGCCGCCCCGTCGCAGCTCGCCCAGTTGGCCACGCGGGGGCTGGGAGCCGCCGTGGTGCCCGCCGTGCCACCTGACACCGCCTCCCGGCTCGGGCTGCGCATCCTGTCGCCGGGCCCCGAGCCGCGGGCCCGTGTCGGCCTCACCTGGCGTACCGGCGGACCGGCGGGTCCCGCGGCCCGTGCGCTGCTGACCCGCCTGCGCACGGCCCTCGCCGCCCCAGCGGATGCCGACGTTCCCGCAAATACGGCAGACGAGTGGGCCCCCGCCAACCGCCCCCGTGAAGGCCGCACGGACGGCACCGCAGCACGCCTGTACGGCCCCCTGCGGCTCGTTCCGCACGCGAGACGCGGGGGCGGCCCCAACGACAGCTCCACGGGCCGCATACCGCCGCGTACAGGCCCGTACACGGCCGTGGAGCCCGCGCGTCGTCAGCCGTCCAGTCCCGCGTACTCCTCGATGAGCTGAACCGCACGCCGGGTGCCGCCTTCGGCGCGGGAACGTTCGCTCAGCTCGGCGGCGCGCCGGGCCACTTCCGGGTCGTCGGCGAGCGCGAACAGCGCCTCCCGCAGCAGTTGCGGCGTGGCCTCCTCGGTGTCGACACGGCGGGCGACACCGAGTTCGACCAGCCGGTCGGCGTTGTCGAACTGTTCCGCACCCTGCGGCACGGCGATCATCGGCGTACCGGTCAGCAGCCCTTCCGCGCTGCCGCCCATGCCGGCATGGGTGACGAAGGCGTCGGCCTGCTCCAGGATCGCCAGCTGGGGCACCTAGGAGTGCACTTCCACATTGGCGGGAACAGTGCCCAGCACGGCCGGGTCGGTGTACTTGCCGATCTGCAACACGACGTGCCAGCCCGGCAGCCCGCCGAAGGCCGCCACACAGCGCCGGTAGAACTCGGGCTGCCGGGTGTAGGCGGAGCCCAGTGACACCAGCAGCACCCGTTCCGCACCAGGCGGACGCTGCCACGTGCCCCGGGTGGCCGGCCCGCTCGGACAGGGACCGACGAAAGTGACCCGTTCGGTGTCCACTTGGTCGGCATGCGGCTGCATCACCCGCGGGATCATCGCCAGCGCCCGGGGCGGAAGGCTCATGTAGCTGTCGGGGTCCGTGGTGACGGCCCCGCACCCGGCCAGCCAGGAGGCGTATTTGGCGCGGAACGCGTCAGCCCCCGGCAGTCCCCACAGGAGAGCGCCCACGTCCTCCTGATAGGTGTTCCAGGCGACGAACGTGGGGGACAGCTGCACCACCGGCCGGCCCTGCCGCTCGGCGAGTGCCCGCGCGGACAGGGCACCGATGTCGTACAGGTACACGTCCGGCTGGTCCTCGTCGTAGACGGCCCTCAGCTGCGGCAGTGCGGCGATCGAGTCGTCGAGGAACAGTTCCATGGCGGCGATCGGATCGTCCGGCCAGTTGTTGTCGGCCACCGGCAACGTGGGCCGGTACGGCACCAGTTCGGCGCCCGTTGAGGCCACCAGATCGCTGACGGCCGGGTCGTTCGCGTACGTCACCCGGTGACCGCGGGCGACCAGTTCGCGAATGATCTCCAGGCTCGGCAGCACATGACTGACGGCCGGGATGCCGACCATCGCGATGTGCCCACTGCGGACAGCGGAACGGGACGCGCGGGGACGACGGGACATGAATGATCACTCTCCAGAGACACGGCTTCGCACCGCGGTGACACCTCTGTGGCGTCCCGCGTGCGGCGGTACGGACACGCTCAGCGGACCGGCGTGCGCGGATGCACCCGGTGCGCGACGGCGGGGCAGGGCGGCGCCCCGCGCGTGTCAGCCGTAGATCTGGTGAAAGTACATGACCCTCACTCTAATGCCACGGATTCCGCTCCCGCAGGGATTATCTCCGGGCAGAAAACCGCATGCTCATAAGTCTGAGTAGCGGGCAGAAGGGTTTCCGCTGGCTGGAGTAGTCGTTGACGGCTGTGTAACCGAGACGGTCACCCCCGGCCTCACCCCAGCAGTGGGTCACTGCGAGCGACACAGGCCCGCGCGCCGAAGGTCACCCCGGCTTCGTGCGCCGCTGGAACCGGTCCCGGCACCCGTCATCTGCATCTGACTTTCAGAAGAGAGAGTTCAGTTTTGACCGAGACGTCGCACAGGTACGCGTCCGCCGCGCCCCGTGACCCGGAGACCGGACTGCCAGGGCCGAGGAAACCCTTCGACTCCCCCTGGGATTCGGCGTACTACTACCGCTCCTCCGTCTTCGACGACGGCCCGTACGGACACGCCGAGCGTTCGGAGTTCACCGACACCAACACCCTCGGCCTCAAACGGTTCCCCTCGCCGCGCCCCGATCCCGTCCCGTACCCGGACGAGCCCGCCCACCCGGACCTGGACGCGGAACTCGCCCACTTCCTCGACACGGTCGAGCAGCAGGCTCTCGGCGACGCCGCGCTCACCCGGGCCAGACACCGCAAAAACGGTCCACTGTCCCGTGCCAAACAGCAGCACAGGGAAGACCTCACCTGGAGGCGCGTACTGAGCGCCTTCTCGATCACCCTCACCGCGGTGATCGTGGTGCTCGTGAGCTTCCTGGGCGCGAAGGCGTCCTATCCGTCGCTCTACGACCTCGCCCGTGAGTCGGCGCCGCCGAGTGTCGCCCAGGCCTGGCCGCTGCTCATCTACGCCCCCTGGGTCGCTGCCACCCTGTCGATCCTGCGCACCCGTGCCTACCGCCGCCGCACTGTGCACTCCTGGCTGGTGGTGCTCTTCTTCGCCGCCGTCGCCTCCCTGCTGTGCGTCGCCGACGCGCCGGCCACTCCGGCGGGCATCGCGGTCGCCGGCCTGCCGCCCATCACCGCCCTGCTGTGCTTCCACCAGCTCGTGCGGCAGCTCGACCTCCCGTCCGTGCCCACGGCACCCTCACGCCATGCCCGCCGTCCCAAGGGCGCCAATCGGCACCGTTCGGCAGGATGAACGTTTCGCACCCGTCCGCGTCACTTCCTCGCTCCCGAAGAGGCTGACCGGCTCGACGGGACCGCCGCCCGTGCTGCCGAACCAGTACGGCAGCCGGGTGCCGGCTCGTCGGCGCCCGCCGAGCGCCGAGTGCGCTCGCCCGGCAGCAACCCCAGCCGCTCAACCCGCGGTCCGCGCGCACCAACTCCTGCAGCGGCACCCGGCGCGCCGGCGCCGAGGCAGCAGCGGGACGGGACAGGCCCACGCCGGCCGACTCCAGCCGGGACAGAGCGGTCCTGAGACCCCGGGTCCGACCTCGGCCGACGCCCACGAGAGCCGCCGCGTCCGCGTCCATGCCGCATCACACCCTGCCGATTTTGCCGTCTCGGCAACAAAACTTGCCGTCTTGGCTGCTTCGGTAGCAGCCTGCGGCCAGGAGGTGATCGCGATGAGCGGCCAGAACCACAGGAGCGCGGACGACCGCAGGGCACACCACAGCCCGCACGCGACCGTCGCCGAGCGAAACAGCAAGAGACGACATGTCGTACGACGTGGTCGCCCAGCACCTCGTGCCGGCCACCGATCTGGGTGACGAACTGCGCCCCCGGCGCACAGGACCGGTGGAGACGCAATACCACCCAGCGTCCGTCCCGGTACGCGTCCGACCAGCCATCTCATCCGGGCCCACATTCCCCGCACCCGGCCGCTGAACAACAGGGTGGGCGACCGGCCGCACGCGTCACCCGTGCCGTCCCCCGCAAAGATCAAACGCCTCACCGGGACGGCACCCGGCTGTCGCACGAAGCGGGACTCACCAACGACCGCACCAGCGCCTTCCGCGCCCGGACCGCCGGCCGCATCACCGACCGCAGCGCCCTCCGACGAAGGCGTCTCGCACGTTGACGAAATCCATCACAAGACGATCCACTCGGTGCACCAGGGAGCAGCCGCATGACGCACAGCCACACCACCGAAATCGACTGGGAAGCGCTCGGTTCCGCGCTGGAACGCGAAGCCGAACTGCACCTGCCCGCGCTGGAGGCGGCGACGGACTGGCTGCACGGCCTGCTGGGCACCGTCGAAGCGGACGAGGGCGGAACAGTCACCCGAATACTCGACATCGGCAGCGGGCCGGGCGTCATCAGCTGTCTGCTCGCCCGCCGCTTCACCGGGGCCGAGGTCGTCGCCGTCGACCAGGCGCCCGGACTGCTGCGGCGCACCCACGACCGAGCGGTCGCCCAAGGGGTGGGCGACCGGGTCACCGCCGAGCGGGCCGACCTGCCCGACGACCTGCCCGGCCTCGGCTCCGCCGAACTGATATGGACCAGCCATGCCGTACACCACCTCGGCGACCAGCAGGCGGCACTCGACGCCCTCGCCGCACGGCTGCGTCCCGGCGGTCTCCTGGCGGTGGCCGAGCGCGGCCTGACCCCCCGCTTCCTGCCCCGCGACATCGGCACCGGTCGCCCCGGACTCCAGGCACGACTCGACGCGGCCATGGAAGAGAGTTTCTCCGAGATGCGCGCCGACCTGCCGGGCTCGGTCTCGACGGTGGAGGACTGGCCCGCCATGCTGTCCGGCGCCGGACTTATACCCACCGGCAGCCGCACCTTCCTCGTCGACCACCCGGCCCCCCTGGGCGCGGCCGGCCGCGAACATCTGCACCACTCGCTGACCCGCCTCCGCGGCATGCTGGCGACCCACCTCGCCGAGGAGGACCTCACCACCCTCGACGCCCTGGTGGACCCCGACGCCCCGACGGGCATCCTGTGGCGGCCCGACGCCTTCTACCTGACGGCCACCACCGTCCACACGGCGCGCGCCTGCGCCCACTGACACACAGGGTTCACGGAGCCCCCTGGAGGACCGTCACCGCCCCGCCGGACAGCCGGCGGGGCCCCCGGGCTCCCCAGGCACTGTGGCGCTCTTGCGGCGGCACAGCGGCGTGTAGTGCGCTGACGCCCATGAGAAAGAGAAGCGTCACCACGCTGATCGCCGCCCTCGCCGCGGCCTCCCTTCTCTCCGGTACACCGGCCCCCCCCAGGCTCAGGCCGCCGGGTCCGCCACCGGCAGGCCGTCGCCCGACGCACCCGCCCGCCTGGGCTTCGATCTGGACACCGTCACGATCCCGCAGCTCCAGGCCCGCATGGCGGACGGTTCGCTGACCTCCTCGGCCCTGACCGCCGCCTATCTGTGGCGGATCGAAAAGACCGACCCGAAGATCAACGCGGTGCTGCGCACCGACCCGACAGCGCTGCGGCAGGCAGCCGCCAGCGACGCCCGCCACCGGCACGGCCGCAGCCGCGGGCCGCTCGACGGCATCCCCGTCCTCCTCAAGGACAACATCAACACCCGCGGCCTGGCCACCACAGCCGGATCGCTCGCCCTGGCCGGTGACCCGCCGGACACCGACGCGGCCCTGGTGTCACGTCTGCGACGCGCCGGAGCGGTGATTCTCGGCAAGACGAACCTGTCGGAGTGGGCCAATTTCCGCGCGGCAAAACCGACGTCCGGGTGGTCGGCCGTCGGCGGACAGACTCGCAACCCCTACGTGCTGGACCGCAACCCGTGCGGCTCGTCCTCCGGTTCGGCAGCCGCACTGGCCGCCTCGCTCTCCCAGGTCGCGATCGGCACCGAGACGGACGGATCCATCGTCTGCCCGGCCGGGATGAACGGGGTGGTGGGCCACAAGCCCACTCTCGGCCTGGTCAGCCAGGAGGGCGTCGTTCCCATCTCCGCCGAACAGGACACCGCCGGCCCGATGGCACGCAATGTGACCGACACCGCGCTCACCCTGTCGGTACTCAGCGGCGGCAAAACCTCACCTCTCGGCGGCACGGCCCGCACCGGGGTCTCCCCGGCACAGCACCCGCACAACGAGAGTCTGCGGGGCAAGCGCATCGGTCTGTGGCGGCTCCCGTCACTCGGACCGGACGTGGACGCCGTGATGACCGCCACGGCGAAAAAGCTGCGCCAGGCGGGCGGCACCGTCGTGGAGGTGACACCCCCGTACCAGCAACGCCTCGCCGAGTTGGAGTTCCCCGCGCTGCTGAGCGAGTTCCACCGGGACATCGACGCCTACCTCGCCACCCGGCACGGGCCGCGGAACCTCGCCGCACTGATCGAGTTCAACCGTGCCCACCCCGAAGAGCGCACGTGCTTCGCCGGCCAGGAACTGTTCGAGCAGGCTCTCGCCGCCCCGCCGACCACCGACCCCGGATACCGGGCGATGCGCGCCGAGCTGAAGGACCTCTCCCGCCGCTCGATCGACGAGACCATGGCGGCCCACCGCCTGGACGCCATCGCCTCACCGACGAACCCGCCGGCCTGGACCACCGACTGCGCCCGGGGCGACAACGACGTCATCCCCTCCTCCACCCCCGCAGCCGTGGCCGGCTACCCGTCCCTGTCCGTCCCCGCAGGGACCGTCGGCAAGCTCCCGGTGGGAGTTCTCCTGATGTCCGGCAACCACCAGGACACCGAACTGCTCTCCCTGGGCGCAGCCGTGGAAAACCGCCTCCACGCCTGGCGGCCCCCGCAGTACCTGCCGCACAACTGAACCCCGCGGCAGACACCGACGCGGGAAGAGTCCGGGCAACGAAAAATCCCGCCGATCCGAAAGATCGGCGGGATTTCCGCTGTGGACCTGAGGGGATTTGAACCCCTGACCCTCTCGTTGCGAACGAGATGCGCTACCGGACTGCGCCACAGGCCCTTGCGACGGGTGAAACCTTAGCATCCCCGTCGGGCAGGGAGGAAATCCGCTGCGGTGCTGGTCACGGGCGCGGTCATTCGTTGGCGGCGCGGGGGCGGTCCTCGTACTGGTCGAACAGGGGGGTGCGCTCTCTCCCGCGCGGGTGGCGCGGGCGGGCGGTCTCGTCGGCGGCGCCGTCCGCGGGCTGGGGCTCGGCCGCCGGGACGGTGCTGGAGCGGGCGGAGCTCCAGGCGTCCGGCGCCTCCAGGTCGACGCCGCGGGTGGCGCGAGGGGCCACCGGGGCGCTCACATAGGTGGGCAGCGGGACGGGGACCGGGTCCCAGCCTTCGCCGTCGGAGGAGTCACGGTCACGGGCGCGCTGCTGGTCGACCCACTCGGCGTGGTCGGTCTGCTCGACCAGCGCGCGCCGCTCGGCGGCCTCCTGCTCCTCCGTACGGGCCCTCGCGGCCTGCCGGGCGTCCCGGGCACCGTCCTGACGGCGCTGGGGCCGCTGGGGGTGACCGCCGGCGGCTGCCTGCCCCTCTCCGGGCGTACGGTCCGCGTGCGCGTCGCCACGGCCGGAGCGAGGCCGCTGCGGCCCCCGCCCGGCGGGGCGTGCGGCAGCGCGGGCGGAGGCGCCCGGCTCGGTGTCGGCTTCTTCGGCCGGAGCGGAGCGCCGCTGTCCGGCGGGCTGGGAGTCCCTTGCGCCGGGCCGGCGCGCGTGCAGGGTGCGGGCGGCCTCCTCCGCACGGCGCCGGTCCATCGCGAGGAGGAAGCGGCGCCGTTCCTGGATGCGGAGGTAGACGATGTACGCGCTCAGCAGGACGGCGGGGATCGCCGGCACCCACAGGAGCGCGATTCCCTGTACAGCGGCGACGACGCTGCCCATGGTGAACGCCAGGAACAGCATCATGGTCGTGCGGCGACGCCGTGCGAGCAGTTTGGCGCGTTTGGCCTGCTTGACGCGCCTGCCTTCGAGGGCGGCGGCACGCGCCTCGGCCGACTGCCGGCGGTCGGCTTCCGCATGGCTGCCGGCCGGGCGGGCGGCACCCTCCTGCGGTGAGGCGCCGGACGTGCCACGGTGAGCGCGCGCTTCCGGCAGGACTTCCGTGAGCGCCTCGGAGCCGGGGACCTCGATCATGGTCTTGGGGTCGGCGAAGGCCCGGACGTCCACCGCTTCCTCGGTGGCGTCCGGATCGCTCCGGTACCCGTCACCGTCGTACCCGGCGTACTCCTCGTACGCGCCGGCCTGGCCGCTCTCGGCGTCGGCCTCCGGCGCGTACGGGTCGTCGGCCGCCCACCCTTCGCGTGCCCGGCGCCGCTCCGCGGCCCGCGCATAGCGACGCTCCATTCCGGCCTTGCCCGACAACAGGCGGATGGCGGTGCTGAAGCGTTCCGTCGGACGGGCTTCGTTCAGCTCGTCCTGCCGGCGAAGCCACATCGGCACCAAGTAGGCGGCCCAGGCCCCGACGATGACTGCGTAGATGAGGCCACTGCTGCTCACCCTCACACGGTAGAGGGGATCGCGTGAGCCCATCTGCCAAATAGCCCGGTGTGTCGCACGATCTGGCTGTTCTCTCCACCTTTTTTTGTGATTGCTGTCGCCGGGAATACGGAAATGGCAGACAGATGCGGGTAAATCCCCGGTGGATCACGCGGAACACAATTCGAACGTTTATTTTATTTCTGTCGAGCGGCCGGGCCGCGACCGGTGCCACCGGGTCAGCAGCCCCTCGGGGACCTCCTCCGCCGTCAGGGCGAACACCAAATGGTCACGCCACGCGCCGTCGATGTGCAGATAGCGCGGCCGGGTTCCCTCCTGGCGGAAACCGAGCTTCTCCACGACCCGCCGGCTGGGAGCGTTCTCCGGCCGGATGCACACCTCGATACGGTGCAGCCCGACGGACCGGAAACAGTGGTCCACGGCGAGCGCGACGGCTGTCGGCATGACGCCCCGTCCGGCCACCTCCCGGTCGATCCAGTACCCGATGTGCCCGGAGCACATCGACCCCCAGGTGATGCCCGCGACAGTCAGCTGTCCGACCAGCCTGTCCTCGTACTCCACGACGAACGGGAGCATCCGTCCGGCGTGGGCCTCCGCCCGCAGATGGCGCACCATCTGGCGGTAGGTGGGACGGCGCGGCGGCAGATGGCCCGGCGGCGGAGGCGGGATCGTCGCCTCCCACGGGCGCAGCCAGTCACGGTTCCGCTGGTTGACCTCGCGCCAGGCACGCTGGTCGCGCGCTCTTATGGGACGGAGAACCGTGGCCCCGTCCGCCAGCTGGATCGGCCACGGCGCGTTCAGCGCGGGTCGTCCCCTCTGGGTGCAGCGGACACGGACGCATCCGGCTGCGACGTCGTGGCCGGCTGTGCGGAGGACTCGGCGGGGGGCTGCGGGTGGTCGCCGCCGTGCAGCTGGTCGACGGCGTGCGGCAGCAGACCCGCCAGAACCGCCAGACCGTCCTTGACGCCGCCGGTGGAGCCCGGCAGGTTGACGATGAGTGTCCGGCCTGCGACACCCGCCACGCCCCGCGAGAGAGCCGCTGTGGGGACCTTGGTGCGCCCTTCCGCGCGGATGGCCTCGGCGATGCCGGGAATCTCGTGGTCCAGGAGTGAGCGGGTCATCTCCGGGGTGCGGTCGGTCGGGGAGATGCCGGTACCGCCGGTGGTGAGAACGACCGCGTAGCCGGACCGCACGGCCTCCTGGAGCAACTCACGGACGGGCTCCCCGTCGGGCACGACCTTCGGCCCGTCCACCGCGAACCCCATGACGCGCAGCCCCTCGACGAGCAGGGGGCCGCCCTTGTCCTCGTACACCCCCGCGGAGGCGCGGTTGGAGGCTGTCACGGCGAGGGCGCGGTACGGGACCGCCGTACCGTCCGTGCCGTGCGCGTGGCCGCCGCCCGCGTGCTGGTGGGTACCGCTCATGCCCTCTCCTCACCCGTGCGCGGCTCACGGGTCCAGTGCCCCGACCTGCCGCCGGTCTTCTCCTCCACTTTGACGTCCGTGATGGCGGCCGACTTGTCGACCGCCTTCACCATGTCGATGACCGTCAAAGCGGCGACCGTAACCGCCGTGAGAGCTTCCATTTCGACGCCTGTGCGGTCGGTGGTCTTCACCTGGGCGGCGATCTCCACCGCGTCATCGGCGACCGACAGATCGACCTTCACACCGGAGACCGCGAGAGGGTGGCACAGCGGGATGAGTTCCGGTGTCTTCTTGGCGCCCATGATGCCCGCGATGCGCGCGGTGGCCAACGCGTCCCCCTTGGGCACACCGTCGCCGCGCAGAAGAGCGACGACCTGCGGGGAGACGAGCACGCGTCCGGTGGCGCGGGCCGTCCTCGCAGTGACGTCCTTCTCGGACACGTCGACCATCCGGGCGGCCCCGGAATCGTCGACATGGGTGAGGTGCTGCTGGGGGCTGGTCATGGTTCTCCCGGTCCGGTGCTGTGCCCAGACACGGTACCGGCAGCGGCAAGGGCACTGTCCGGCACGTCAGTCCAGGGGCACGACCGTCACCTCGTCCCCCGGCTTCAGCCGCCCGGTCTTCTCCGGGATGTCGATGAGCGCATTCGCCTGTGCGAGCGCGCCGATCAGATGGGAGCCCGCACCGCCGACGGCGCTGACGGTGCCCAATTCGTCGTCCCCGTCCGCGGGCGGCGTGTAGGCACCCCGCAGGAACTGACGCTTCCCCTCGGGGGAGCTGACCGGTGTCTCTCCGGTCAGTCGTGCGCGCACCGAGGGGCGCCGGACGGGCTCCTGTCCCATCAGGGTGCGCAGAGCGGGACGGACGAACAGTTCGAAGGATACGTACGCACTCACCGGATTGCCCGGAAGGGTGAGAATCGGCGTACGGTCCGGGCCGATCAGCCCGAAGCCCTGGGGCTTGCCGGGCTGCATGGCCAGCCGGCGGAACTCCACCACGTCACCGGCGCCGTCACGTTCGTCCTCGCCCTCCACGGCGAACGCCTCCACCCGGGAGAGCGCCTCCTTGACGACGTCGTAGGCACCGACGCTGACCCCGCCGCTGGTGACGACGAGGTCGGCACGGATCAGCTGGTCCTCGATGGTGGACCGCAGGGTCTCCGCGTCGTCGGCGACCGCTCCGACCCGGTAGGGGATGGCGCCGGCCGCGCGGGCCGCCGCGGTCAGCACGAAGCTGTTGGCGTCGTGAATCTGCCCGGGCCCCAAAGGTTCCCCGGGCGCCACCAGTTCGCTGCCCGTGGACAGTACGACCACGCGGGGGCGCGGGCGTACGGTGACCGAGCCGCGGCCGATGGCCGCCAGCAGGCCCACCTGGGCGGGTCCGAGTACCGTGCCCGCCTTGAGTGCCACGGTGCCGGGCCGTACATCGCTGCCCTTGACCCGTACGTGCTGTCCGGCGACGACCGGACGGTGCACCCGTACCTGCCCGGTGGCGTCCTGCGGAGCGCTGCTGTGCGCCCGCATGGCGTCGGCCGGGCCGCCGCCCGTGCCGCCGTCCGTCCACTCGACCGGCACCACGGCCTCGGCCCCGGGCGGCAGGGGGGCGCCGGTCATGATGCGTGCCGCCTGGCCGGACGCGACCGTGGGAAGTCCGGTGCTCCCGGCGGCGACGTCACCGATGACGCCGAGCACCGCGGGGAACTCCTCACTGGCCCCCTCCACGTCCGCGATGCGCACCGCGTAGCCGTCCATGGAGCTGTTGTCGAACGGCGGGAGGGCTGTCGGGACGACGACGTCGTCGACCAGCACACAGCCCTGCGCGTCCAGCAGGTTCAGCTCGATGGGATCCAGCGGGCGGACGCTGCGGAGGATGTCCTCCAGGTGCTCGTCGACGGACCAGGTCTCGCTCAAGACTTACATCTCCTCGGTGACGTAACCACGCAGCCACTCCCGGAACTCCGGGCCCAAGTCCTCACGTTCGCACGCGAGCCTCACAATGGCACGCAGATAGTCTCCCCGGTCACCGGTGTCGTAGCGGCGGCCCTTGAAGACCACACCGTGCACGGGGCCGCCCAGTGACTCGTCGGCGGACAGCGCCTGCAGTGCGTCGGTGAGCTGGATCTCGCCGCCTCTGCCGGGCTCGGTCTTGCTCAGGACGTCGAAGACCGCCGGGTCGAGCACATAGCGGCCGATGATGGCCAGGTTGCTGGGCGCCTGGTCGGCGGGGGGCTTCTCCACCAGATCGGAGACACGGACGACGTCGCTGTCGGACGTGGGCGCCGCCGCGGCGGCGCCGTACAGATGAATGCTGCCCGGGTCGACCTCCAGCAGTGCGATCACGCTGCCGCCGCGCTGCTGCTGGACCTCCAGCATGCGGGACAGCAGGGGGTCACGCGGGTCGATCAGGTCGTCACCGAGCAGCACGGCGAACGGCTGGTTCCCCACATGCGGCGCGGCGCACAGGACGGCGTGCCCCAGACCGCGCGGGTCACCCTGGCGGACGTAGTGCATGGTGGCCATGTCACTGGACTCCTGCACCCGGGCGAGCTTGCCGTCGTCGCCCTTGTCGCGCAGTACCTGCTCCAGCTCGTAATTGCGGTCGAAATGGTCCTCCAGGGGGCGCTTGTTGCGGCCTGTGATCATGAGGACGTCGGAGAGCCCGGCTGCCACGGCTTCCTCGACCACATACTGGATCGCCGGTTTGTCGACGACCGGAAGCATCTCCTTGGGTGTGGCCTTCGTCGCGGGCAGAAAGCGTGTGCCCAGGCCGGCGGCGGGGATGACTGCCTTGGTGATCCGCGTGCGGGGAGAAGTCATGTCCCGCACCATAACCGCTGACTTGATCCGGAAGGTAAGGGTCCGCATGGTTTGTTGCGTTTTGCGAACCCAGGAGAGGTGGACCGAGTGAAGGACGATCCGAGAGCCGGCGGTCACCGTAGGAAGCGCGAGTTGCGCCGCACCGTCCTGTCGGCAAGAAGCACGTTGACACCGGATGACCTGCAGGAGACGGCCCGGTCGCTGGCACGGCGTGTCCTGGGGCTGCCCCAGGTCGCCGGTGCACGTACGGTCGCGGCCTACGTGTCGGTCGGCACCGAGCCGGGCACCGGTCCCCTCCTGGACGAGCTGCGCGACAGGGGCGTGCGCGTACTGCTGCCGGTCCTGCTGCCCGACAACGACCTCGACTGGGCGGAGTACACCGGCTCCGACGGTCTGGTCGCCGCGGGGCGCGGGCTGCGGGAGCCGTACGGGCGACGGCTCGGCCCGGACGCCGTCGTCGGGGCCGACGCCGTTCTGCTGCCCGGGCTGGCCGTGGACCGGCGCGGCCTGCGGCTGGGGCGGGGCGCCGGCTGTTACGACCGGGTCCTGGCCCGGCTGGCCGCCCATGGCGCACAGCCGGCCTGCGCCGTACTGCTGTACGACGGCGAAGTGGTGGACCACATCGAGGGCGAGGAACACGACCGCCTGGTGCAGACGGCGGTGACCCCGGGCGGAGTGCACCACCTCGGGGTCACGGCCGGCTGAACGCCGACAGCAGAGGCGCCGCCCACCCGGTTGTCCCGCACCGGACGGTGCCGGACGGCCGGGGGGCGGCGCCGAAGGCCGTCAGGGGGTGAGAGCCATCTGGTCGTCGGTCGCCTTGGACACCGCCTTCTCGCTGTAGGGCCAGTCGAGGAACTCGCCCCTGGCCCACTTGTCCGTCTGGTCGGTGTAGTGCGCGTTGTAGGCGTGCCCGGAGGCGCCGGTCAGGTTGATCCAGCGGGAGTTGTCCAGATCGCTCAGGTCGACGACCATCCGCATCGACGGCACCCAGGTCACGTCGTACCCGCCGGCCGCGTTCCAGCCGGTGGCGTTGACGGCCGCCTCGCCGCCGCTGAGGTCCCACGGACCACGGTTGAGCATCCACCGGACGACCCCCGGGCCCTCGGTGCCCAGCGTCTGGTTCCTGAGCATCAGCCGGTGCAGCCTGCCCCAGCTCCAGGTGTTGATGTCCTTGCCCAGCTTCGAGGTGAGCTCCCAGCGGGCGTCCTTCATGGCGTGCGCCAGCAGTTCGTCGCGGTTCTTGTCGCCGTCCTGGCGCGAGGTGCCGCGGGTCTTCCACCAGTCGCTGTCCGGCTGCTTGAGCAGCTTGCGTACAACTTCGAACCACCGGTCGCCGCCGTCGGGCTGCGCGGCGTCCGGAGAGCGCTGGCCGCACTCGCGCACCAGACGCTCGTTGCCGCTCAGGTCGTCGACCGGGCCGGAGTCGTCCGAGGGACGCACGTACAGGCAGTCGCCCTTGACCCGCAGTTCCTTGGGCAGTTTGTCACCGAAGGACAGCTTCAGCAGGTTGCGCCAGACGGCGTTGAAGTAGGCGGCCGGCGCGGAGTCGGAGTCCTGGGTGTAGTCCCAGCCCTCCAGGAGCTTCTGCGCGTCCCGCACGTACTTGTCGTCGATGTCGATCTTCAGCAGGTAGGGCACCAGCAGCTTGGCGATCTCACTGCTGTTGTCCATCTGCATGCTCTCCATGTCCTTCATGGAGATCTTCCCGCCGTCCTTGATCTTCGACTGGATAAGGTCGTTGATCCGCTGGCTGCGCGCTCCATAACCCCAGTCGTCGGTCAGCAGGTAGGGGTACTTCTCGCGGTCCACGACGGCCTGGTTGGCGGTCACGATGTAGCCGCGCTCCGGGTTGTACTCCCACGGAAGGGCGCTTTGGGGGATGTAGCCCTTCCAGCGGTAGCGGGAGTCCCAGCCGGGCGCCGGGTAGCGGCCGTCACCCTTGCCGCGCACGGGGATCCGTCCGGGCGCCTGGTAGCCGATGTTGCCCTTCGTGTCCGCGTAGATGAGGTTCTGGGACGGCACGGCGAACTCACCGGCCGCCTCGCGGAACTCGGAGAAGTTGGCGGCCCGGTTGAGCTTGAAGACCGCGTCCATGGTCTTGGACGGCTCCAGGGCGGTCCACCGAAGGGAGATGGCGTAGCCGTCACCGCGGTCCGGCGCGGCGTTGCCGACGGGCGACTTGTCACCGACCTTGCGCAGTTCCTTGTCCCGGTCGGAGACGATCGGCCCGTTGTTGGTTTCCCGCACGGTGATGGTGCGGTTCTTGCCCCCGGCGACCTTGATGGTCTCCTCGCGGGTGCGGTAGGGCACCTGCTTTCCGTCGTAGAGGTAGTGACCGTCCTTGACCTTTTCCAGGTACAGGTCGGTCACATCGGCGCCGAGGTTGGTCATGCCCCAGGAGATGTTCTGGTTGTGACCGATGACGACACCCGGCATGCCGGAGAAGGTGAAGCCGGACACGTCGAAGGGGCAGGTCTTGTCGATCGAGCGGCAGTGCAGACCCATCTGGTACCAGACCGACGGCAGCTGGGGCGCCAGGTGCGGGTCGTTGGCCAGCAGCGGCTTGCCCGTCGTCGTGTACTTCCCGGAAATCACCCAGGAGTTGGAGCCGATACCGCTGCCGTTCGGGCCGAGCAGCCCGGGAACCTTGTCCAGCTTCTGAGCGACCGAGCCGAGCTGGGTACTTGCCCCCTGAACGGCCTGCCCGGCGCCCTGAGAGCCGTTTTCACCCGCGGAGGTCCCGGGGGTCGTCCCGCCTGCTCCGGTGCCTCCAGAGGTGCCTTGGCCGCCGTCACCGGCGCCGCCCGTGCCCGGGCCTTCCGTGCCTTCCCCTCGTTCGCCGCCCGCGGCGCCGCCCGGCGCACCGGACTGGCCGCCCTCGGCCTCCGGGTCGAACTTCTTGGTCGCCGGGTCCACCGCGCCGTGGTCGACGATGGGCTTGTTCCGGTCGTAGGGGTAGCCCGGGTACAGGTCCTCGATCTGGTCCTTGTCCAGACGGCTGGTCATCAGCGCGCGGTCGACCTCGTCCGTCATGTTGCCGCGCAGGTCCCAGGCCATCGCCTTGAGCCAGGCCACCGAGTCGACGGGGTTCCACGGTTGCGGTTCGTACCCCTTGCCCGCCAGATCGAGAGCCGCGTACTCGACGGAGAGCGCCGAACCCTTGTGGTCCTTGAGGTAGGCGTTGACGCCCGCGGAGTACGCCTTGAGGAAGTCCTTCGTCTGCGCGGGAAGTTGCTTGTACTCCTTCTCGGCCACCCGGCGCCAGCCGAGCGTGCGCAAGAACGCGTCGGTCTCGACCTGCTCGGCGCCGAACATCTCGGACAGCCGGCCGGCGGTCATGTGGCGGCGCACGTCCATCTCCCAGAACCGGTCCTGCGCCTGGACGTAGCCCTGCGCGAGGAAGAGGTCCTCGGAGTTGTCGGCATAGATCTGCGGGATGCCGCTGCTGTCGCGCTTCACGCTGACCGGGGCCTGCAGGCCCTTGATCTTGAGCGTCCCGGTCGTCTGCGGGAAGGAGTCGCGCACCGTGCTGACGCCCCAATAACTGCCACCGCCGATGCCTGCCACGATCAGCAGCACGACGACGATCACGATGAGGCGGGCGCGTCGCGAGGTCTTCTTGGCGGGCATCTCTGTCCTTCGAGGGGCAGGGTGGACCTTGTCTGAGGGACCGGACGGGCTCGATCCGTACGGAGCAACCATAGGCCGCCGCTCCTGCTGCCCCGACAGGGAGTCGCCAACTACGGATTCTCCCGGCTCCTTGTTCAAGCGATGGTAAATTGTTAGCTACCCAAACGAACTAGAGGCTTCCGCGCACCCGCCGGGAGCTATCCACAGTCATGCGCGACGCGTTAAGAATTCGTCAGGAAACCGTCAGGAGGTCGTCAGAACCAGCACCCGTGACGACGGACGTGCTCAACCGAGTGCTCCGTCGTGCCGTTCCATGCGAAACCGCGCCGCCCATCCAAGGAGCAAGCCCCGGGAGAGAGGACCATGCCCTGACCGTCGACAGCCTCAAC
This sequence comes from Streptomyces albus subsp. albus, assembly GCF_000725885.1. Classification (GTDB taxonomy): domain Bacteria; phylum Actinomycetota; class Actinomycetes; order Streptomycetales; family Streptomycetaceae; genus Streptomyces; species Streptomyces albus. The sequence continues at coordinate 30,663 of NZ_JODR01000034.1, forward strand.
CAGCTACTGCTCTTCAGCGCCCTCGTCCTGCTCATCGCCGTCGCGGCCGTCAGGCTCTCCTCCCGCAGCGGGCTCCCCAGCCTGCTGGTGTACCTCGGGATAGGCGTCGCAATAGGGCAGGACGGCATCGGCTTCGGGTTCTCCGACGCCGCGCTGACTCAAGTTCTCGGATACGCCGCCCTCGTGGTGATCCTCGCCGAGGGCGGCCTCAGTACGAAGTGGCGCGACATCCGGCCCGCCGTACCGGCCGCCGCCGTCCTGTCCACGTTCGGCGTCGCGGTGAGCGTCACCGTCACCGCCTGCGCCGCGCACTACCTGGTGGGCCTCGAATGGCAGGCCGCGCTCCTGATGGGAGCGGTGGTCTCCTCCACGGACGCAGCCGCCGTCTTCTCCGTACTGCGCCGCGTCCCGCTGCCCAAGCGGCTCACCGGCGTACTGGAAGCCGAATCAGGGTTCAACGACGCCCCGGTCGTGCTCCTGGTGGTCACCTTCTCCCACCTCGACACCGAACACCACTCCTGGTACTTCCTGCTGGGCGAGATCGCACTGGAACTCGCCATCGGACTGCTGGCCGGTCTGGTGGTGGGCAAACTCGGCGAGTTGGGCATGCGCCACGTCGCCCTGCCCGCCTCCGGCCTCTACCCCATCGCCGTCCTGGCGCTGTGCGTGCTCGCCTACGCCGGAGGTGCCATGGCGCACGGTTCCGGCTTCCTCGCCGTCTATGTCGCCGCGCTCATTCTCGGCAACGGAAAACTGCCCCACCGGCCGGCCGTACGCGGCTTCGCCGACGGAGTGGCGTGGATAGCGCAGATCGGTCTCTTCGTACTGCTGGGCCTGCTGGTCACCCCGCACGACCTGTGGAAGGACTTCTGGCCCGCCGTTTTGATCGGGCTGGCCCTGACACTGCTCGCCCGCCCCCTGTCGGTCTTCTTGTGCCTCGACAGGTTCAAGCTGCCCTGGCAGGACAAAGTGCTGCTGTCCTGGGCGGGACTGCGCGGCGCCGTGCCCATCGTGCTGGCGACCATCCCCATGGTCGCCGACGTCGAGGGCAGCCAGCGCATCTTCAACATCGTCTTCGTGCTGGTGGTCGTCTTCACCGTCCTGCAAGGGCCCACGCTGCCGTGGCTGGCGCACAAACTGCGCCTGGACAAGAGCGACGAGGCAGCCGATCTCGACATCGAGTCCGCTCCCCTCGAACGGCTGCGGGGCCATCTGCTGTCCGTCGCCATCCCGCCGTCGTCCCGGATGCACGGTGTGGAGATCGCCGAGCTGCGGCTCCCCACAGGTGCTGCCGTCACGCTGGTCGTGCGCGACGGGACGAGCTTCGTGCCGCTGCCGTCGACCGTGCTGCGGCACGGCGACGAACTGCTGGTGGTCACCACCGATCAGGTACGCGACTCGGCGGAACGCCGGCTGCTGTCGGTCAGCCGGGGAGGCAAGCTCGCCGGATGGCTGGGAAGTGGGGGCAGTACGGCGCTGCACAAATAGCTCAGCCCGACAAACAGATCAGCCCGCCGGACGCCGAGAGGTCGCCGTTTACGGGTCGCCGAGCGGTCGCACCAGCCATGACCAGGGAGAGCGGATTTCACCTGGATCTGACAGGACCGTTATCCTCATACCGGACAGGACAGTATTACCCGACTCTGCCTGATGCAGAGCTGGCGCGACCGCTCGGCGGCCACGGTCCGGACAGCCTCCCCGTACCGGACCGGGTATCTACCCCGGTCCAGCGCGAGAGGACAGCTCTCGGCGCGTCATCCAACGCGCTACCAGGCGGCAGAAAGGCCCGGCCGTGGCACCCCCGGCCACCGAGCGCGACAATCACGCACCGATGGAGGAGACACCGCGCGACCGGCACTCCGCCGAGCGGCCCGGATACGGGCAGCTGCTGCGGACGGAAGGCGCGTGGTCCTTCCTGGTGCCAGGTTTTCTGGCACGACAGCCCTACGCGATGCTGACCATCAGCATCGTGCTGCTCGTCGAACACACCACCGGCTCGTTCGGACTGGCGGGCGCCGTCTCGGCGACGGCCGGCATCTCCATGGCCCTGATCGCGCCGCAGAGCGGCAGGCTCGCCGACCGGTTCGGCCAGGGCGCTGTTCTCGTACCGCAGGTGTTCCTGCACGCGCTGACCATCGGCGCGCTCGTCTCCGTCGCCCTGCTCGACGCGCCGCTGTGGGCGCTCTTCGTCGCGGCGGTACCGGCGGGCGCGACGGCTCCGCAGATCAGCCCCATGGTGCGTGCCCGCTGGGCTGCACGCCTGCAGGGGACGCCCCTGATGACCACGGCCGCCGCCTTCGAGTCGGTGACGGACGAGTTCACCTTCGTCGTCGGCCCGGTGCTCGCGACCGCCCTGTGCACCGGCGTGCATCCGGCTGCGGGGCTCGCGGCGGAAGCCGGGGTCTCGCTGGTCGGCGGCCTGGTCTTCGCCGCGCAGCGCCGCACACAGCCTGTGCCGGCCCGTGCCAGGCACGCGGAGGCGCAGGGTGCGGACACGTCGTACAGCGGTGACCGCCCGCCGTCCGCGCTGGCGATTCCCGGAGCGCGTGTGCTCATCGTGGCGGTGCTCGGTATCGGCACGGTCTTCGGCGGCATGCAGGTCTCCCTCACCGCGTTCACCGAGTCGATCGGCCGCCCCGGTATCAACGGCGTGATGTACGGCGTCTTCGCCGCGGGCAACATGCTGGCGGCCGTCGCCGTGGGTGCCATCCGGTGGAAGCGCGGACCGCAGTCCCGTCTGCTGGCCGGTTACCCGGTGCTCGTGCTCGCCGCCGCTCTGGTGGCCGTCACCGCGCAGATGGGCCCCTGGGCTGTGCTGCTGGGTGCGCTCGGGACACTCGTCGGGCTGTGCGTGGCCCCCTGCATGATCACCTGCTTCACGCTGATCGAGACGCTGGTGCCGGCTGCCGCCCGTACGGAGGCGTTCACCTGGCTGACCGGCGCCGTCGCCCTGGGGCAGGCGGCCGGTTCCACGGTGGCCGGCCAGCTCGCCGACCACTCGGGTGCCGGCTCCGGCTTCTTGTCCCCGCTGGCGGGCACGGTGCTCGCCCTGCTGGTGCTGCTGCTCTTCCGCAAGGCGCTCCACCCGGCGCACGGCGGGCTGGTCGCCGCGCGTGGGCTCGGTCACCGAACGAGGGTCTCAGTGGACTGACGCGCGGGAATGCTGCACTATGGAGCGTTGTTAGCACTCAACAAGTGAGAGTGCCAGGAGGAAGAACGTGCCGACCTACCAGTACCAGTGCACCGAGTGCGGCGAGGGCCTCGAGGTGGTGCAGAAGTTCACGGACGACTCACTGACCGTCTGCCCGAGCTGCGACGGGCGCCTCAAGAAGGTCTTCTCGGCGGTCGGCATCGTCTTCAAGGGCTCCGGCTTCTACCGCAACGACAGCCGCAACTCCTCGTCGAGCAGCAGCCCGGCCTCCTCCAGCTCCTCGGACTCCGCGAAGAACGGCAGCTCCAAGAGCTCCGACTCCTCGGGTTCCTCGTCCTCCGGCTCGTCGTCCTCCGAGTCGAAGTCCTCCGGCAAGAGCGACAGCAAGAGCACCGCAGCAGCAGGCACTTCCGCCTGACCCGGCTGCCGGGCCGGCCCTTCAGTCGCGACCCCCGCGGCTGCCCGCCGGGGGCCTGGGGGCAGGCCTGCGCTCGCCCTGCCGTGCCCACGGGGAACACCCGTAGGGTGACCGCATGAGTGAACAGGCAGAGATCGGCGTCATCGGCGGTTCCGGGTTCTATTCCTTTCTCGACGACGTGACGGAGATCACCGTCGAGACTCCCTACGGACCGCCGAGCGACTCACTCTTCCTGGGAAAGACCGGCGGACGCACGGTGGCGTTCCTCCCCCGGCACGGCCGCGGTCACCATCTGCCGCCGCACCGCATCAACTACCGCGCCAACATGTGGGCGCTTCGCTCGGTGGGAGTACGGCAGATCATCGCGCCCTGCGCGGTCGGCGGCCTGAAGCCCGAGTACGGACCGGGCACGCTCGTGGTGCCCGATCAGCTGGTCGACCGCACGAAGCACCGCCGGCAGTCCTTCTACGACGGGGAGCCGCTGCCCGACGGCAGCATCCCCGATGTGCTGCACATCACCTTCGCCGACCCGTACTGCGAGACGGGTCGGCAGGCGTCGTTGCGCGCCGCGCGGAGCCATGGGTGGGAGGCCGTGGACGGCGGCACGATGTGCGTCATCGAAGGCCCGCGTTTCTCCACTCGCGCGGAGTCGCGCTGGCATGCCGCACAGGGCTGGGACGTCGTCGGCATGACCGGTCACCCGGAGGCCGTGCTGGCCCGGGAGCTGGAGCTGTGCTACTCCTCGCTGGCCCTGGTCACGGACCTGGACGCCGGCGCGGAGGCCGGCGAAGGTGTCTCGCACGAGGAGGTACTGCGCGTCTTCGGCGAGAACATCGAGCGAGTACGCAAGGTGCTCTTCGACGCCGTCCGCGAGCTGCCCGCCACGGAGGAACGCGGGTGTTGCTGCAGCACCGCCCTGGGCGGGCAGCACCCGGGTATCACGCTTCCCTGAACCATCGGGCGGATTCCCGGCCATCCCCCACTTCCGAGTGACGGACTTGTCCACAACCGGCCGGTAATCCACAGATTCCCGGGGTGATCAGCGGGATTGCACGGAGACGGTCACTGTGGTCGGCGAGGGCCGTGACCAGGCGGTCTTCTCGTGCGATGACTGGTGGTGAGCGTCGTGCCCCGAGACCGGGACCCGTTTCCGCAGCGATTCCCCTCCCGTACGCATCCGCGTGCGCCCGTTCCCGACTTCCCGCCCGTACGTGCCGGGCGCGGCCGACGGCCGCGCCGGAACGTGCTCGTACGCCGCCGGGCCCTTTCCGTCGTTCTCGCTGTGGCAGCCGCCGGCCTGGCACTGTCCGCCACGGGCGGTGACAGGCCCCATGACGGCGGGACTGCAAGGTCAAGTACGCCGGACCGGTCCGGTACGGCAGGGGCGACGCGGCACGGCATCGGGAGTTCAGCCACCGGGCACGGAGACGACGCGGACGGGGCCCCCGTGTCAGCGCCTGTCCGCATCACCGACGCGGCCACGGTCCGGCTGTTGCGTCCCGGCGACCGTGTCGATGTCTTGGCAAGCCGGTCGAAGAAGGCGACAGCACGGATTGTGGCCCGCGGAGTACGCGTAGCGCAGGTGCCGAAACCCGGCGATGTCGGCGACACTGTCTCGGGCGACGGGGCCGAGGGCGCGCTTGTCGTGCTTGTCGTGCCCCGGCGGACGGCCACCGCCCTGGTGGGCGCCGCTGCCGATTCACGGCTGGCGGTGACGCTGTGCTGAGGCGTCTCCCATTTCCGGAACACGCTCGTCCGACGGCCTCACGAATGGAACGCTGTCTTCCGGGGCAGGCGTCTCGCCGGCCCGGCGCACAGGCGCTGCCGTGGGCCGCCGGTGCCCTCGGCGTCCCGCTCGCCGTCAGCATCGTCACGTGGTTCTGGAAGAGGCAGTTCGTTGAGCAACACACCCGTACCCGCGAAGAGTGGTGTCTTCGCGGGATTCAAGGCGTTCCTGATGCGAGGCAACGTGGTCGAGCTGGCCGTTGCCGTCGTCGTGGGAGCGGCCTTCGGCAAGATCGTCGACGCGGTCGTCAAAGGCTTCATCAACCCGCTGGTCGGAGCCATCGGCACCCAGGACCTGGACAAGTACCGCTCCTGCCTGAAAGGTCCGTGCGTGATCGACGCGGACGGCACGGTGACCAAGGGCGTAGCCCTGAACTGGGGTCCGGTGCTCAGCGCCACCCTGACCTTCCTGATCACGGCGGCGGTCGTCTACTTCCTCATGATCCTGCCCATGAACAAGTACAAGGAGCGCCAGCAGGCGAAGGCCGGACCGGTGGAGGTGCCCAAGACGGAGATCGAGCTGCTCACGGAGATCCGGGACGTGCTGCTGGCGCAGCAGGCGGAGGGCAACCGGTCCGACGGCTCGGTCCCGGGCGCCGGTGCCGGACTGGCGAAGCAGCGCGAGAGTGGCGTGGACATCGGCAAGTAGCCGGCAGTCGAGGAGCACTTCCGGCGGAGTGGCTGCGACGCATCCGGGCGGGCTGGTTGGCCTCCCGCCGTTGGCAGGTTTTTCTGTGCCGGTACCGGGACAGCACGCGGCGGAGGGCTCAGAGGTGGTGCGGCGGCTTCTCGTCCAGGAAGCGGGCGAGGTCCGCTTCGCCACCCCGGGTCTCGCCGCGCGCGCCCTCTCCCCAGCCGCGGTCGGTGTCGTCGCTGGAGGGGCGGCTCAGCGGGTCATCGAAGACCAGTGCGGACGCCGCGTTGTCGCGCGGCGGTACCGGCCGGGAGGAAGACTGCGGATCGACGCTCATGCCTCAAGCGTACGGCGACCGCACGCACCTGCTGGTATCCATGCGTCATGGACACTCAGGACGCCCAGGAGCCACACCGCCCCACGCAGCAGCCCCCGACCGGACCGCAGGACGCGCTGACCGACGTCCCGGGGCTCAGGGTGGGCCACGCCCAGCGAACGGACGACGGCTGGCTGACCGGCACGACCGTCGTGCTCCCTCCGCCGGAGGGAGCCGTCCCGGGGGTGGACGCCCGGGGCGGGGCCCCGGGTACGCGCGAGACGGACGCACTGGACCCGAAGAACCTGGTCGAGCGCATCCACGCCGTCGTCCTGAGCGGGGGCAGCGCGTACGGGCTGGACACGGCTTCGGGAGTGATGGCGTGGCTGGAGGAACAGGCACGGGGAGTCCCGGTAGGGGCCCATCCTTCGCAGGTGGTGCCCGTGGTCCCGGCAGCAGTGATCTTCGACCTGGGACGGGGCGGACGCTGGACCGCTCGGCCCGGTGCGCAGATGGGCCGGCAGGCGGTGGAGGCCGCTGCTGCGACGGAGCCGGGAGCGCCTGTGGCGCAGGGCTGCGTCGGAGCGGGGACGGGGGCCGTGGTGGACGGCCTGAAGGGCGGAACCGGTACGGCGAGCGTCCGGCTGGACTCGGGGACGGTCGTGGGCGCCTTGGTGATCCTCAACGCGGCAGGTTCGGCGGTGGACCCGGCGACGGGCGTCCTGTACGGCGAACTCGCCGGCGGCCGACCGTGCCTCCCATCCCAGGACCGGCACACCGCCGCCGAGCAGCGGCGCTCGCAGGCGCAGCGGGAGACGGCGGAACGTACGGCGGGAAGTCTGCGCCCGGCGCTGAACACCACGCTGGTCGTGGTGGGGACCGACGCGGCACTCACCCGCCCGCAGGCGCAGCGGCTGGCCGGGAGCTGTCACGACGGACTGGCGCGGGCGATCCGGCCAATACACCTGATGCACGACGGGGACACGGTCTTCGCCCTGTCGACCGCCGAGCGGACGCTGGCGGACGGCGAGTTGAACCAGGTGCTGGCGGCAGGAGCCGATGCGGTGACCCGCGCTGTGGTCAAGGCGATGCGCGCTGCGACCAGCGTGGACGGGCCCGGCGGGGTCTTTCCCTCCTACAACGAGCTGTACGGCCAGGGAGGCTGCGGGGCGGATTCCGCGAGCTAGCGGTGCGAGCGGAAACGGCACTGGAGCACGGCCTAACCGCTGTCCTCGTGTGGCTCGCCGGGTTCACCGGGGAAGTGACCGAGACCGAGCGCCTGGCCGGCAAGGAGCCCCGGCACTCGGGGGAAGGTACCGGGGCTCGGCTGTGGGGGCTGCGACGGCGGCGGGCTCGGGGAGTGCGGGTTACGCCGCTTCGTCGAAGCCCGTGTCATGGGCCATCTTCTTCAGTTCGAGCAGGGCGTGCTTCTCGATCTGACGGATGCGCTCGCGAGTGAGGCCGTGCTGCTTGCCCACCTCGGTCAGCGTGCGCTCGCGGCCGTCGACCATGCCGTAGCGGGCCTTGATGATCGAGGCGGTGCGGTCGTCGAGCCTGCTGATGAGGTCGTCGAGCTCTTCCCTGCGCAGCACCGTGAGGACGGACTGCTCGGGGGAGTCGGCGGAGGTGTCCTCCAGCAGGTCACCGAACTGGGTCTCACCCTCGTCATCCACTGACATGTTCAGGCTGACCGGGTCCCGCGCCCAGTCGAGTACGTCGGTGACGCGCTCCGCCGTGGAGTTCAGCTCCGCGGCGACCTCGGCAGGCTCCGGGTCACGGCCGTGTTCGCGGTTGAACTCCCGCTGCACCCGACGTATGCGCCCCAGCTCTTCCACGAGGTGGACGGGCAGCCGGATGGTGCGGGACTGGTCGGCGATGGAACGGGTGATGGCCTGACGGATCCACCACGTGGCGTAGGTGGAGAACTTGAAGCCCTTGGTGTAGTCGAACTTCTCCACAGCGCGCACGAGACCCGCGTTGCCCTCCTGGATCAGGTCCAGCAGCGGCAGACCGCTGCGGGGGTAACGGCGGGCGACGGCGACCACAAGGCGGAGGTTGGAACGGATGAAGATGTCCTTGGCCCGCTCTCCCTCGGCGACGATCGCTTCGAGTTCCTCGCGGCTCGCGGTGGCGCTGGGCGCATCGCCGGCCACGGGCTCTTCGAGTCCGTCGAGGATGCGCTTCGCGTACACGCCAGCCTCGATGGCGAGGGACAGTTCGACTTCCTTCTCGGCGTCCAGCAGCGGAGTCCGGGCGATCTCGTCGAGATACATGCCGACCAGGTCGCGGTCCGCGACTTCGCTGCCAGCGGCGCGAACACTGCTTGCCGTGTCGGAGACACCCTTGGTGTTCTCCTGACGACGGGCGACGGCACGGGTTGCCATGCGTGCTCCCTTGCGAGTGGTCTTGAAACTTGGGCCTGGTGGCTGGCTCGGACACTCCCCGAGTGCCCGCCTTGCGTAGATCTCAACGGCTGGAATCCGGACTAAATTCCCAACTCGCGCAACATTTTTCCGATCATGCAGTACCCTGTGCGGCTACCCGTGCGGGCGTGACGATGACAGAGCGCACTCATTCCCAGGTCGGAGCGGTGTCGAGCCCTCCAGGGGAGGGCCTGTCGGAGCCGCTCACAGCGCCGGGAGGGCGTCGTCCTCGGCCACCCTTCACCTGTCTAGACGGCTCGCGCCCCGGCTTGGTTGCGCGCCGCGTACCAGGCCACGTGCACCAGGGGGCGAACGGATGCGCTCTCTCCCTTGTTCCGCCGAATGGCCGGTTCCGCGTCATGAGGCGTTGCGCTGGGACCGGAGACGGCAGTGGCCCCCTGCACCCGGTCGGGTGCAGGGGGCCACTATGCACGGGGGCTGAAAGGTCGACGCCGGGTTACGGCGCCCCGCCCCGTGCCGGTCAGTGCATCGCGACCAGCACCGGCTCCGCTTCCTCGCCGCTGCCCGAGCCGCTCCCGGCCTCACCGTCGAGCGGCTTGTCCGCAGGCTGCGCGCCCTGGCCACGGGCGTTGACGAACAGTGCCACGATCCCGGCCGAGACCAGCAGGATCCCCACCGCCCACCAGATCGCCGAGGTGTAGCCGTGGACCATCGCCTCCAGCTTCAGCATCTGCTGCGCCGGCTTACTGGTGGCCTCAGCGAGGTGCGAGGTGACGTACGAGGTGGTCGCACTGGCCGCGATGGTGTTGAGCAACGCGGTACCGATGGCGCCGCCCACCTGCTGCGACGTGTTGACCATCGCCGAGGCCACGCCGGCATCGCTCGACCGCACCCCGTGCGTGGCCAGGGACATCGCCGGCATGAACGCCGTACCCAGACCCAGACCCAGCAGCAGCTCCGCGGGCAGGATCAGCGCCGGGTACGAGCTGTCCACCTCCAGCTGGGTGAGCAGCAGCATGCCCACCGCCGCGACCAGGAAGCCGGGCACCATCAGGAGACGGGACGGCACCCGCGTCATCAGCCGCGCCCCGATCTGCGTGGAGCCCGTGATCATGCCGGCCACCATCGGCAGGAACGCCACACCGGTGCGCACCGGCGAGTACCCCTTGACCACCTGCAGGTAGTAGGTCAGGAACAGGAAGAGGCCGAACATCGCGATGGTCGCCAGGCCCAGGGACAGGTAGACCCCGCCCCGGTTGCGGTCGGTGACCACCCGCAGCGGCAGCAGCGGTGCCCGTACCTTCGCCTCGACCAGCGCGAACGCCGCCAGCAGCACAACCGCCGCGACGAACATCCCAATGGTGCCGCCGTCGCTCCAGCCGTCCGTCTCGGCGCGGGTGAACCCGTAGACGAGGGTGACCAGACCCAGCGTGGAGAGGATCACGCCGGGGATGTCGAGGGCGGACTTGTTGCGGGTCCCGCCAGGCTCGCGGATGACGGTGGCGGCACCGATGGCGGCGATGACCGCGAACGGCACGTTGACGTAGAAGGTCCAGCGCCAGTCCAGGTACTCGGTGAGGACACCGCCGAGGATCAGTCCGATGGCGCCGCCACCACCTGCGATGGCGCCGTAGATGCCGAACGCCTTGGCGCGTTCCTTGCCGTCGGTGAACATCACCGCGAGCAGGGACAGCGCCGCCGGCGCGAGCAGCGCGCCGAAGGCGCCTTGCAGCGCACGCGCCGCCAGCATCATCACTTCACCGGTGGCCGCACCGCCGATGGCGGAGGCCGCGGCGAAGCCGACGAGTCCGGTCACGAAGGCCCGCTTGCGGCCCCACATGTCGGCGATCCGTCCGCCGAACAGCAGCAGCCCGCCGAAGGCGAGGGCGTAGGCGGTGATGACCCACTGCCTGTTGGCGTCGGATATCCCCAGATCGGACTGGGCGGAGGGGAGCGCGATGTTCACGATCGTCGCGTCGAGGACGACCATGAGCTGGGCGATGGCGATGAAGGCGAGGGCCTTCCACCGCCGGGGATCGGGTCCGACGGCCTGTGCGGCGGCCGGGGATGGTGCTTCTGGCATGGGTCTGCCTACCTCGTGCTGGTGCGGAGTACGAAAAATGGGATGTTGACAAGTTTTGTCAGCCGGTCGTCACAGATAGACGAAATGTTCCGTCCGGAAGACGTACGGACCCCATGGAGGGGAAGCCCGAAGTCCCCCCGAGGAGGGGGTGGGCGCGAGGGCGCCAGGGAAGCCGGGCCCCAGGGCGCGGTGGGAACAGGACTCGGGGAGTGGACTCGGAAGAGGAGCGAAACTAAGCGGCGCTGCCGTGCACAGTCGCCTGACGGATCACAGGTCTTCTCGGAGTTCCTCCAGCGTGGCGGCGTGGCCGGGTAGTGCGGACTGTGCGGGGGCGCGCAGCCCGTCGAGGAAGAGCTGCACATGGCGTTCGACGAATCGTTCGATCCGCCGGCAGCCGACTCCCGGCAGCGGCCGGGTGAGCTGGCTGAGGGCGAGCATGACGTCGCCGACGCCGATGTCGGTGCGCACCTCCCCCGCCCGCTGTGCGCGTCGGATGAGCTCTCCTGTGAGCCTTTCGACCCGTTCGCGGGACGTCTGACAGTGCGGTTCGTGCGGGTCGAACCGTCCCGAGAGCATCGGGCACAGCGCGCCCACACGCTCCTCCGCAGCGGCGAACACGAAGCTGCGCAGCGCCTCGAAAGAGCTTCCTTCCTCGGCCAGCGCTCGCTCCGCACGGTCCGCGATCCGTTCCGTCACGGCGTGCACCACTCCGTGGAGCAGCGCGTCGCGGTCGGGGAAGTGCCGGTAGAGGGTCGCATTTCCGACGCCCGCCGTGCGAGCGATTTCGTCGAGGGACGCTTCCGCCCCGTGCACGACGAACGCCTCACGGGCGGCGTGGAGGATGCGTTCACGGTTACGGACAGCGTCCGCACGCCCCTTGTGCGCGCCGCCTGTGGCGGTGCGCTTGGTGGCGGTGGTGGTGCTGCCCATGTCCGGCTCCTCGGCTCCTCGTTCTCAGACGTCGTCCGGCGGCTGTGGTGCGCTGTGCCACTGCCGCACGGGCTGCGCCGTGAGGTACTCGTCGACGACTGCTGTCGCCCTCTCCCGCGCGGTGTGCCGCCCGGGTCGGTCATACGTGCGCGGCGCGCCACTGTGGCGGGCCGGTGGTGCTGCGGTGGCGCCGAGTCCGGCACTGCCGCATGTCCAACCGGGGAGTTGGTCCCCGGTTGGCGGAGACGGTTACGTAAACGGGGACGCGTTCCCCGGTTATTTCCCTGCCTTGTGTGACGCGCGTCACCGGTACCGAGCGAACCCCGAAAGCGGTAAGACCGGCCCACAGCCGGGCAGGTCCACGCCACTGGACTGGACCCATGAAGTTCCGCGCGGCGTCTGGTCCGGCCTGTCTCCCCACTGGGACGATGTGCTGTCGCATCCCGCGGTGTCCCCCACATGCACCCCGTGCAGCCTGCCCGTCCATGTGAGGAGCGTTCCGATGCAGCAGCCCACCTCTCGCAGACACGTCCTGGCCGCAGCGGCGGGCGCCGCAGCGGCGCTCGGCGTCACGAGCGCGTCGGCGTCGGCCCTGTCGGGTGCCCGTCCGGCAACGCCAGCGGCACCCGCCGGCGCTCCGTCGGTCGGCTGCGGCAGCGCGTACGCCGCGCACGCCCCGCGTATGTCCTCCTCCGCGGTACGGGCGCGGGCGACGGCCCTGCTGCGCCGGATGAGCCTGGAGCAGAAGGTCGGCCAGCTGTTCGTCGTCGAGATCTACGGCCAGGCGGCGGACACCGAGCACGCCCGGAACCGGGAACTGTACGGGGTGGCGACTCCTGCTCAGGTCATCGAGAAGTACCGGCCGGGCGGCGTCATCTACTTCGACGCACGTCGCGGACCCGACAACGTCCGCGAACCGGGCCAGATCGCGCGACTGTCGAACGGCCTCCAGCGCGCGGCGCTGCACAGCGGGGCCCGCGTCCCGCTGCTGGTCTCCATCGACCAGGAGGGCGGCAGCGTCGTCTACCGGATGCTGGAGCCCGCCACACAGCTGCCGGGCAACATGGCGCTGGCCGCGACCCGCTCCCCGCGCGACGCCCATGACAGCGCCGACATCATCGGCACCGAACTCGCCGCCGTCGGCATCAACCAGAACTACGCGCCGGTGGCGGACGTCAATGTGAACCCGGCGAACCCTGTCATCGGGGTTCGCTCGTTCGGGTCGGATCCCGGGCTGTGCGCCGAGTACGTGTCCGTCGCTGTACGCGGTTACCACGAGGGCGGTGTCGCCAGCGCGGCCAAACACTTCCCCGGGCACGGCGACACGGACATGGACAGCCACACCGGGCTGCCGGAGATCAAGCACACGCGGGCGGAGCTGGACCGTATCGACCTGCCCCCGTTCCGGGCCGCCATCCGGCGCGGAGTCGACACGATCATGACAGCCCACATCGTGGTGCCCTCTCTCGACCCTTCCCGGGTACCGGCCACCATGTCGCACCCGATCGTGACGGGGCTGCTGCGCGAGGAGCTCGGTTTCGACGGCCTCATCGCGACCGACGCCCTCGACATGGGCGGCGCGACCGGTGACTTCCCGCCCGACGTCGCCCCCGTCCGCGCCTTCCAGGCCGGCTGCGACCAGCTCGTCCTCGCCCCCAAGCTGGACACCGCCTTCGGCGCCGTACTGGACGCCGTCCGTACCGGCAAGATCAGCCGGGAAAGACTGGACAGCTCGGTACGGCGCAGCCTCGAACACAAGCTCCGGCGGCGGCTGTTCACCAAGCCGTACGTGAGCGAACGGCGTGCCGTACGGACGGTGGGCAGCAAGCGGCACCGTGCGCGCGCCCGCGAGATCACCGAGCGGTCCGTCACACTGATCCGGAACGAGAGCGGTGCTCTCCCCCTTCCGGACTCCCCCGCCACCGTCCTGATCACCGGCTGGGGCGCCACACCTCTGTCGGACCTCGCCCGCGCGATCGGCGAACGCCGTGGCCGGCGCACCACCACGCTGGAGACCGGCGCCGTCCCCACCACAGCCAAGATCGCTCAGGCCGTGGAGGCCGCCCGCACCCACGACGTCACCGTCGTCCTGGCCAACGCCGCAGCCGCCGGCAAGGAGGACGGCGCCGCCCAGGCCGAACTGATCAAGGCCCTGGTCGCCACGGACAGCCGCGTCGTCGTGGCCGGCGTACGCCTCCCGTACGACATCCGCCGCTTCCCCGACGTCCCCGCGTACCTGGCCACCTACTCCTACGGCACCCCCGCGATGACGGCCCTCGCCCGCGTCCTCCACGGCGAGACCCGCCCCCAGGGCAAGCTCCCCGTCGCCATCCCCACTCTGGACACCCCCGGCCGCCCCCTCTACCCCTTCGGCCACGGCCTCCACTACTGACCCACCACCGCCCCCGCGGACGACATTGCCGCCGCCGACCCCCCATCCGCTAGGCTAGGCCCGCGCATCTTCCGGATCCGCACGCCTCCGTAGCTCAGGGGATAGAGCACCGCTCTCCTAAAGCGGGTGTCGCAGGTTCGAATCCTGCCGGGGGCACAACGCTCTACCGCTCTGACCTGGGGCTTCTCCCCCAGGAAGGACTTCTACTCGGCCTCGGACTCCTCGTCCGGGGCCGTTTGCGTGAGCGGGCGGATCGCCACTTCCCTGCCCTTCTCCGGACCGATCAGCACCACCTAGCGATCTACCTTGCATTCTTGGGCGCCGCCGGGTTCCGATTTGGCTTCAGTGCCTCGGCATCCCTTGCCGGACGCGACGAGGGACAGGACACGCAGCAGCCTCGGCAATCACCAGATCAGCCTCCGACAACAGGCTCGTATAGGTGTCCTTCAAGGTGCTTTCCAGACCGACCTCGGCCAGGTGCGCGCCAGCGCTGCGGCACCGCATCGCAGAGCCCGACAGGGCAGTGATGCTTACCGACGCGGCCAAGCCAGCACCAGTTCCCTTCCCCAAGCCAGCCCCTGCTGACCAGACACGTTCGCCTGTCTTGCGGCGCTGCCCCGCCCTGCCAGCCGGCCACCGGCACAATCCCTGCCCACCCGAAACCCGAGGATGAACCCTCGGCCGCATCGACGACCAGACCGCGGCACCGCATCACATCACGAACGCCAGCCCTTCGCCGCCACCGCGAGATCGATCACCTCGACGGCCTTCTGTTCACAGACCGAAAGCTGCCCGGAGCCGAGCCGACCCCGTGGAGGAGTACCGACAGTCTGGCTATGCATGGGCGTATGACGGTGCAGGACGTTATTCCCTCGGCTCGTCCCCAACTTGCCGAAAGCGCCGGGCCATATGCCTGAGTTCCTGATTCACTGGCCCTCAGACTCCGGACACAAAGGGGGAGAAGACACCGTGGACCCAACGCTCATTGCCTTGGCCAGCGCAGGTGGTACCGCCGTGGTATCGGCCATGGCAACGGACGGGTGGAACACGCTTCGATCTGGTGTCGTCACTCTGTGGCGACAGTTTCGCCCCGACTCGACTGGTGAATTGGAACGAGACCTCGACACGACCCGTTCGACTCTTCTCGCAGCCCCGGCCAGCGATGCTGAGCAGGTCCGACAGGCCCTCCAGTCCGCCTGGCAAGGTCGAATGCTCACTCTCTTCCTGGAAGATCCGGCTGCTGCCGCAGCGTTCGAAGCCCTGCTGTCGAGGCTCGAGGATGTCGACTCACCCCGAACGAGCACCAGCTTCCACGCCGAGGCCCGCGATCATGGTCGCGTTTACCAAGCAGGCGGGAACCAGTTCATCAACGAGCCATGAACACGGGGCGCTGGAACGACGAAGACGACGCTCCTTGGCACATGCGTGCCAGCGCCGAGGACGAGGGCCGCGTTTACCAAGCGGGCCGCGACCAGCACATCACGGAGTACCACTTTCACGGCTTGGTGTCCGACACGGACGACGATGACGATGAGGATGAGGACGACGGCTGGGGCTACTACGAGACGGCAGACTCTTTCTGGGACAGACCCGGAGAGACGATACTGAGCGTCCTTCTTGCCTTGGCCCCACTGCTTCCACTCGCAATCGCGGGTGCCAGCACGCACGCCGTGTGGACCGACAAGTCCGCCCCATCGACTTGGTGGTCTGTGCTCTACACGCTGGGCGCCGCCGTGGTCGGTGCGACAGGTTTCGTCATCCTTCGTGAGCGTCTGTCCTATAGGTCCCACCTGATCGATAGGCTCTTCTGGCTGTACGTACCCGTGAGTATCGGTGTCTTCCTCTACTACGCCATCCGGGACCCTGCCGAGGCCCAACTCAAGTTCATCGAGGACATCGGCCTATGGCTTGCTCGTAAGGTCGGCCCTTTGTGATCCCGCCCCAAGCAATTGCTTACTGTCCACCAATCTCGGGAGAAACCAGCGATGAAGGGCAACGACCGCGGCGATGAGCACCCTCGGTGGCAGATGCACGCCCGAGCCGAGGGCGAGGGGCGTGTGTTTCAAGCTGCTGGCGACCAGCATGTGACAGTTCACGTGCAGCCAGGTTCCAAGCCGGTGTCGCACAGGAGGGCTGTCCTAGCACCGTTCGTCCGACTGCTCCAGCTGGTGCTGGTCCTCACCTTCGTAGTCCTAGGTCTGGTCACCGCTTTACTCTTCCACAGTGGCGGATTCACGGTCCCGTTCTGGCAAGGTCTCGGCCTCCTCGTGGGGGACTTGGCACTGATGATGATCACTGAACGGCTCACCACGGGCCGCTGGCACAGGTGGTCACGCACCCACTGGCGAGCACCGCGCCTGTAGGCCGTCGGGCACCTCACCGGTGAAGACCGCGGCAACAAACGCTAGTCGCCAGACAGGCCCATTTCGGACTTACTCAGCACACACGAGGCCGAGAAATCCCACGACCACGCGAGAACCGCGGAGGGGGTTTCCCAGGCAAGACGCACTGCGGCAGGTATTTACACAGGTCACCACCTTGATCAGGGAAAACTCCTAAAGCGGGTGTCGCAGGTTCGAATCCTGCCGGGGGCACAGGGCAAAGGGCACCTACCAAATTTGGTAGGTGCCCTTTGGCATCCGGGCTTGGCGTCAACGGGGCGGTCGGGCACCGTCAGGACACTGTGCCGGGGCGCCTCCGCGGCGCCCTGTCCGTGCCGTGCCTGACGGCCCCGCTGGTGTTCTGCATGACGTGTGTGGACGCCCACCCGTCTCCAGTTCGCGCACCCGCGTCAGGGTCTGTTCCGCGTCGCGAATCGCGCAGGTCGCCGGCCGTGCAGATGGCTCGTTCGGTGGCTGGTCCTTCAGTGAGCACAACCGGCCCGCTGGGCGGGGCCACCGGGTGCGGGCTCGGGGGTTGTCATGCCTCGCGGGCTCGTGCCAGGGCTGCTGTTGCCTCGTGGCCGTTGGCTACGTGGGTGGTCAGGCCGGGAGGAAGGGGAGGGCGGCCCAGTGGGTGATGTGGTCGTCGCTCGGGCCGCCCGGGGGGTAGCGGATGTAGCCGTCGGAGTCGACGAAGCAGTTGTGGTGGTGGCTTTCGTCCTCCGACTCGTGCTGGGAGCTCGCCGGTATGTACAGGTCGTGGAAAACCATGGGCCTGACCAGCCAGTAGTCCTCTCCCGCGACGGACTGGTCGTGGAAGTCCGGCGGCCACGTGCCGAACGTCGCCGTCGCCACGGGCTCTCCGGGTTCGGGCAGCCTCTCGCGTGCGTCGACCCACTCCACGTTCACCTGCATGTTTCGTGTCCCTCCAGGCCGTTCGTTCCTGGGTGCCGGCGTGCCACTGTTGCCGTCCGGGGGCGTCAGGTTCCAGGGGCAGGGCCCGACCACGTCGTCTCCTGGGACGTTTTGGGGTGCGGGACGGTTGCCTGTCGGCTGTCCTCTTCCCCTTTCGCCGATCGGGCAGTCCGGGTCACCGACCGGGCAGTCCGGTTCGCCGACCGGGCGGTCCGGGTCACCGACCGGGCAGTCCGGTTCACCGACCGGGTTGTCCGTCGGGTGGACAGGCGGGCAGACACACGGACGGAAAAACCTGGCCGGTTGGATCCGAAGCGTGGCCGGTCGGCCGAGGCGGGGGTGTGGGGCGCGGGGCTAGCGTCCGGATCGGCAGGTGATCCCCCAACGGAGAGGCAGGCTGATGGATCAGCGCACGTCCGGCCGCGACACCGGCGCGACCACCGAGTTCGAGAGGGACGTCGTCACGTTGCTGGTGGAGAGCGTACGTACGGCGGTCAAGCAGGAACGGGACGACGTCGGTACGGAGAGCTTGCTGAGCGCCCTTGTGTCGGGTGACTCTGCCGCGGGGTCCGCGATCGCTCCCGGGATGCGGGCGGCCGGCACGCTCAGCGGTTCGATCGGGTGCCGCGGCACGTCCGTGTGGATCAGTGACGACGCGGGAGACGGCGCGGCGGGCGGCCCGGACGACGAGCGGGAGATCGACGCCTGCTGGCGGGAGGTCTTGCAGGAGGAGGCCAGGAGGCTGCGTCGGCCCGGGCGGAAGGAGAAGGAGGAGCGGGCGCCCCTTGTTCTGCCGCCGATGAGCGGGGCTCTGCGGGCCTGTCTGCGCAAGGCGCTGGAGTACGCGCGGGACGAGGGCTCCCTCTGTGTGCGCGTCCGTCATGTGGCGCGTGCCCTCGTCGAGTTGCCGGACACGCGGGCCCGCGAGGCCATGGTGGTGCAGAAGCTGGATGTCACGGCGGCCTCGGCCGCGCTCGACGCGCTGCGGGGCGGCGACGAGGCGCCGGAGGCCGGTTCGGTGCTGGTGCTGCGCAAGGCGGGGACCTTCGGGAAGAGCGGTAATCCGCTGACGCGGAAGTTCACCGCCTGGATATTCGGGGGCGGCGCCGGGTTCGGGTCGGCGGTCGTGGGCGTGGTGCGTACGGAGGCGCGGCGGTCGGCGGTACGGCGCGGGGTGCCGGCGTCGGAGCCTGTCGATCTGCTGGTGGGCATCCTCGCGCTGGACCGGGCGTTGGCGGTCGCGGGGCGCCGGCTGCCCGAGGAGCTGGCGGAGGCGAACCAGGGGGCGGAACTGCTGCACCGGCATGGGGTACGGCAGGATGCTCTCGCCCGGGTGCTGCTTCCCGTCACCGGGGTCGCGGAGGGGGAGCCGGCGGACGTGGAGGGCACGTCGGGCTTCGACCGGCGGCTCCTGCACGTCACCGAGTTCGTCGCCTCCGCCAAGGGCTCGCCCACCGTCGGCACGACCCATCTGCTGGCCGCGCTGCTGGACGGGACGGGGACGGACGCGGAGTCCGTGGCGAGGATCGAGCAGGTGCTGGCCGAGAGCGGCGCTGATGTCGCCGGGCTGCGGGCGGAGCCCGAACTGCGGGTTCCGCGAGGTGCCGGACAGGGCGTCTGAGGGCGGGAGTCCGCCCATGCGTGAGACCGGAGCGGCCGTGGAGAACGGCGTCCACACGGAGGAGACCATGAGCCCGCGAGTGCGAGCGTGGAGGCGGCTGTGCCGCGAGGCCGCCACCGTCCGGGAGGCGGTGCGGGCCGCGCCCCGGCGGAAGGTCGTCAGCGAGTCCGTGCTCGCCGGGCTGGCCCTGCTGTGTTCGCTGGCGCCGGTTCCGCTGATACCGCCGCACCACCCGGTGAGTGCGGTGCTCCTCGGGGTGTGGACGGCGCTGCTGGTGCCGGCCCGCCGCAGGTACCCGTCCCTCACGGTGCTGGGCTGTGTGCCGGTGGTCGCCGGGGACAACGTGTGGGCGATGGTGGTGGTGCCGTGCCTCGTGTGGTCCGCCGTACGCCGGATCACTCCCGTGCGGCGCGCCTGGGGAGTGCTCGGGGCGAGCGGTGCCGGTGTCGTGCTCGTACTGATCGCCGTCCAGTCCTTCGCCGGGCTTCCGGAGATGCCGTACCTGCTCGGCGGGCTCGGTCTGGGCGCGCTGTTCATCGTGCTGCCCGCGCTGTCCGGACTGCTGCTGGGGCGGCGCCGCCCGTTGACGCGGCTGCTGCGGGAACGCAACGCCTACCTCGAACAGGCCCGCTTCCTGGCCGACGAGACGGCCCGTATGGAGGAGCGGGCGCGGATCGCCGCCGAGATGCACGATCTGCTCGGCCACCGCATCAGCCTCATGTCGGTGCACGCCGGGGCCCTCCAGCTCGCCGTCGAACGACAGGCGCCCCCGCTGGCCTCCCAGGCCGCGCTGCTGCACAGCACCGCCCGCACGGCCATGGAGGAGCTGCGCGGCATCCTCGGCGTCCTGCGTCACCACACCGGCGAGGACACCGGCGAGCGGGGAACCCGCGAGGATCTTTCGGCCCTGGTCGAGAGTTCCAGGAGCGCCGGGGTCGACGCCGAACTGCGCTGGGAGGCGGACGGGACGACGGAGGCGGACCCCCGTACCAGGCAGGCCGTCCACCGTGTCACCCGCGAGGGGCTGACGAACGCGCTCAAGCACGCGTCCGGCGCGGCCGTGCGGGTGGTGTTCCGCGACGAGGGCGACACGGTGACGATCTCCGTCGTCAACGACGCACCGCCCGCTCCCCGTTCGCCCGGGGGCGGGAGCCGCAGCGGGCTCGTCGGCCTTCAGGAGCGGATCGGTCTGCTCGGCGGCACGCTCCACGCCGGTCCCCGGCCGGAGGGCGGCTTCGTCCTCTCCGCCCGGATACCCGTACGGCCCGAGTCGCCACCCGTGTACGACGCTTCGTCGCGGCCGGTGTCCGACGGGGCGGGCTCCCGGCCCCCGCTGCCCACCGACGTCCTCACGTGGCCGCGTCTGCTGGGCGGGGGCTGCGCGGCGCTCGCGGTGCTGCTGCCGACGGTCGGCGGCGCCATCGCCCTGCTGATCATCGCGTCTCTACACTGAGCCGATGATCCGAGTCCTGATCGCCGACGACGAGGCACTGATGCGTGCCGGGATACGGCTGATCCTGGAGAACGCCGACGACGTCCGGGTCGTGGCCGAGGCGCAGGACGCCCGCGAGGCCGTCGCGGCCTGCCGGGACCAACCCGTCGACATCGCCCTCCTGGACATCCGGATGCCGGGGGACGGCATCGCCGCCCTCGCCGAGATCACCCGGCACTCGGCCGGCACCCGGGTGGTGATGCTGACGGCCTTCGGCGAGGAACCGACCGTCGCCGCCGCCCTGCGTGCCGGAGCACACGGCTACCTCCTCAAGGACACGGGTCCCCGCGACCTCATCGACGCCGTCCGCCGCGCCGCCGCGGGAGAGCCCGTCCTCGCCCCGCAGGTGACCCGCCAGCTGATCGAGCTCCGTGCCCGGACGGGTGACGCCGACGACGCCGCGGCACGCCGCATCGCCGATCTGACGCCGGCCGAACGGGACGTCCTCCGGCTGCTGGGCACCGGCCTGTCGAACGCCGAGATCGCCGCGCGGCTGCACCTCAGCTCCGGGACGGTCAAGGCCCACATCAGCAGCATCCTCGCCCGCACCGGCTGCGCCAACCGCGTCCAGGCGGCGGTGCTGGCTCAGGAGGCGGGACTCCTCGGCTGACGGGGATGGCCGCCGTGTCGGCGCCGAGTCGCCGCCGTATCGCCGCCCCGCAGGGGCCGACCATCCGGCTGGTCGGCTGCGCGGCTGGTCAGCTGGGGCGCGCTGTGCGGCTGGTCAGCTGGCGCGCTCTGCGGCTGGTCGGCTGTGCGCGGTCGCCGTCGTCCCGCACGTCTGACGGGCGTTCGGCAACTGACCTGCGCGGTCGGCCGGTCGAGCCCGGGGAGCAACGTGGGCGCCGCGCGGCTCCCACCTGCGTCGCTTCAGCCGAGCGGGCCCGTGCGGGTTATGGCGAGGTCTTTCCGGGCTGCCTCGTGGAGGGTGTTGAGGGCCTGGACCAGCGTGACGGCGCGCATGGCGTGCAGGCCGTTGGAGGCGTCGCGGGCCTTCGTGAGCAGGTCCCATGTGCGCTGGTTGACGGTGTGGGCGGCGGCAGCGGCGGATTCGTCGGCCAGCAGGACGAAGGTTTCGAAGAGGACCGACCTTTTGTCCTCGTTCGCCTCCATTCTCGCCAGAGCTTCGGCCGCGTCCTCTCCGTTGTCCCGGGCACGTGCCGCTTCCATGGCGGCGCGGTGGATCTCCTTCACGCAGGAGACGTACGCGATGTACGTGTCGAGTTTCCGCTCGTCCCACCGGGTGGCCATCGTGCGTCGGAACTTCGCCCGCTCGGCGGTCACTGTCACCAGATAGGACGTCAGGGCGCCGATGAGGACGCCGACCAGGGTGATGATCTGGGTGGCCATGCCGGTCAAGCTAGCGGCAGCGGGCCGACTGGCGCCCTCCCGGGCCCGGCCGTCAGCGGGGGAGCCAGTGCGGGTGGGAGCTGCCCAGGGCGGGGGTGGTGCGGGACCAGCGGGGAGGAGTCTCGGACATGCGGAGGACCGGGCCGAGACTCTTGAGGTCGCCGTAGACGGTGGCGTCGTCGGTCACCGCGTAGCGGGCGAACTCTTCCGGGGCGAGCCGGCCGGGCGCGTCCGCGAAATCGTCGAGCAGGCCCTGCCGTTGGAGCAGCATCGCCGACTGGCAGAGGGAGACGGTGACGTGGTAGGAGCCGCCTTCCCGGGCGCGGCGGGCGAGGGCCAGCATCGCGCCGTAGCCTCCCAGGAAGCCGGTGAGGAAGTCGCACAGGTAGACGGGGGTCAGTTGCGGCTTGCCGGCCTTCGTCGCTCGCCCCTGGATGTCGCAGATGCCGGTGACCGCCTGCGCCACCTGGTCCCAGCCAGCGCGGTCGCCGAACGGGCCGCCGGAGCCGAAGCAGTTGACCGTCACGTACACGGTGCCCGGGCGGATGGCCGCCAGGTCGGCCGGGCCGAAGCCGTGGGCCTCCATGCGGCGGGGGCGGTAGCCCTCGACGAACACGTCCGCGCCGGCCGCGAGTTCGCGCAGCCGCGCCGCCTGGCCGGGCTTGGTGAAGTCAAGGTAGGTGCTGCGCTTGCCGTGGCTGGTGTCGCGGACGAACGGCGGCACCTGGGGCAGGTGCGGCGCGGTGACCATGAGGACGTCGGCCCCGTGCTCCGCCATGCTCAGGGCGGCAGTGGGACCGGCGAGGATGCGGGTGAGGTCGAGCACGCGGACACCGGCGAGCGGCGCGGGACCGGCGGGCAGGGGCTCGGGGGCGCTGTCGCCGATCTTGGTGATCTCGACGACCGGGCGCGCGGCCAGATGGACGCCCTGGGGGTGCGCCAGCCATTCCCGCGCCGTGCGGACGACTCCGCCGCACGCGCCGGCGGCGGCGATCGCGTCTTCGAGGTCGTCCGCCTTCCAGGCGCGGACCGCGGCTTCGACCGAGGCGGGGGTGGGCTCGCAGCCGAGGACGTCCAGCACCCGGCGTTCGAGGTGGGGCAGGTTGAAGTGGGGCACGAACCAGCGGTCGTCGGCGGTGCGCCAGGGCTGGGTGAGGGACACCATGTGCTCGACGTCGGGCGACAGCGGGGCGGGACGGTACTCCCCCGCCGCGTCGCGGACGAGGGTCATGTCCTCACCGCCGAGGGCGGTGGCGGCTGCGGCCCGTATGTCGACCTCGATCCTCTGCCGGCGTCCGGTGCGCAACTCCCACAGGTCGTTCGCGGCCACGGCGCGGGCCGCCAGAGCGTCCGCGAGGGTCCGGCCGATACGGAACGGCGAGGCGAACAGCGGGTCGGAGCCGGTGAGCGTCACCTCCCCCGGGGCCGGCGCCGCGCCGCCGCGGAGTGCCATGAGTTCGTCGAAGGCGCGAGGGGTCGGGGATGTTGTGTCCATGGATCTTCCTCGGGTGTTGTGCTGTCCGTCCTGTGCTGACGGAGTGGCCCGGTGCGGTTTGGGTGCCGGGCGGGGGTGGAGTGTCGGGAGGGGAGCCGAGTGGCTTTTGATGCCAGGTGGGGCTGGGGTGTCGGGAGGGGAGTCGAGCGGTTTCTGATGCCGGTCGGGTCTGGAGTGCCGGTGAGGGAGTCGAGCGGCATCTGATGCCGGGCGGGGCTGAGGTGGCGGGATGGGGCCGGGCGGTTTCTGAAGCCGGGCGGGTCTGGAGCACCGATGAAGGAGCTGAGCGGCATCTGATACCGGACGGGGCCGGAGTGCCGACGAGAGAGCCGGGCGGCTTCTGGTGCCGGCGGGCCCTGGGGCAGGTCAGTGTGCACGGACGTCGACGACCGTGCGGCCCGTGCCGTGGCCGGCGAGCACCTCGGTCGCGGCGTCCCGCGCGGCTGAGAGGGGGACGGAGCGGGTGACGGAGTCGAGGAGCTGCGGGTCGAGGTGGCGGGCGAGGAGCTGCCAGGCGGCTGCGCGGCGGGCCGGAGTGGTGCGTACGGAGTCGATGCCGACGAGCGAGACGCCGCGGAGGATGAACGGCATGACGTTCCCCGGGAACGTGGCGCTGGCGGCGAGTCCGCAGGTGGTGGCCGTGCCCGAATGCCGCAGCCCGGCGAGGGCGCCGGCCAGCAGGGTGCCGCCGACCGCGTCGATGACGCCCGCCCAGCGCTGCGCGGCGAGCGGCTTGCCGCCGGTGTCGAGTTCCGCCCTCCCGACGATGTGGGCGGCGCCGAGCCGGGTGAGTTGGCCGCGGAGGGCGTCCGGGCGGCCGGTCGCGGCGATCACCTCGTGGCCGGAGGCGGCCAGCAGTGCGACGGCGACCGAGCCGACGCCGCCGCCGGCCCCGGTGACCAGGACGGGGCCGTCCGCCGGGGTCAGTCCGTGGCGTCGGAGCGCCAGGAGGCTGAGGGCCGCGGTGAATCCTGCGGTACCGATCGCCGCGGCCTGGGCCAAGGTGAACGGCTCGGGCACGGGGACGAGATCCGCCCCGTCGACGGCCGCGAGACCGGCGAGACCGCCGTGCCGCTCCTCCCCCAGCCCGGCGCCGTTCAGGGTGACGAGGTCGCCGCGGCTCCAGCGGGGGTGACGGGAGGTGAGGACCTCACCCGTGACGTCGATACCGGTGACGAGCGGGTGGCGGCGGAGCACGCCGGGGCGGCCGTGGAGGGCGAGGGCGTCCTTGTAGTTGATGCTGGAGTAGTGCACCCGCAGGGTGGTGTCGCGGTCGTCGAGGATTGCGCTGTCGAGTTCTTCGAGCCTCGTGCGGAGCCCGTCGGGGGTCTCGCGGGCGATCCAGCCGGGAAATGCGGTCATGGCGGCGGCCCTTCTGTCGCGTCCGGTGCGCATGCGGCGGAAGGGAGCCGGGGGAAGCGGGGCGCGGGCGGTCCGGTGCCCGTCGCGGTCGAGGCGGGCCCGGGGAGGGCCCGGAGACTTCCCTTGCGGCGGCTTCTTCCTCCCGTCTCCTTCCGACCTCGACGCTAGGCACCACGTCGCCCACCCGGAAATGCCCCTTGCGCTGCGCCTATGCCCTGCAGACATAGCGGAAGGCGGGCGCATGGAACCCCCGCCGCCACGGGTGGGCTTCCGCTGCGGCCGGGCGCGTCCCGGCGGCCACCAGCGGCCGACAGGCCCCGGTCCTCGCCCTCCAGAAACAGACACGTCCCCCGAGCACGCCGACCAGGTACGACCACCGGCACGCCGACCGGCCACGACCACCAGCACGCCGACCGGCCACGACCACCGGCGCGTCCCGGGCACGCGGCACCTCACCCCGAGGCGGGCTCCGAAAAGGCTGCCCGCCGAGGTGTCACTCCCCGGTGCTCCGCAAGGCGGCGTCCAGGAAGCGGCGGATCAGTGTGCGCTGGGTGTCGGAGAGGTGGACGAGGCTGACGGGGCTGGGCGGCGCGTCGGTGAGGGAGACGAAGCGGAGGGCGGGGTGCCGGGTGCGGCGCCGTGCGACCTCGGGAACGATGCCGATGCCCCGGTTGGCGGCGACCGTCTCCAGCCACTCGTCGTAGTTGGCCGTCTCGATGATCTCCGTCGGGCGGCGGCCGTCGGGCCACGACCAGGGGCCGGTGGTGCCGCTGACGGTGTTGACGACCAGCGGCCAGTGCGGGACGTCCGCCCAGTCCAGATGCGGGACGCGGGTCAGTTCGCTGCGCTCGGAGCAGACGGCGATGCGTGGCTCGTCGTACAGGCGCACGGTGCGCATGTCCGCCGGCACCCGGGCGTCCCCCCGGACCAGGGCGATGTCGACGGTGCGCCGACGCAGCGCCCGGACGGGATCGTCGGTCCGGGTCAGGGCGACCGAGGCTCCGGTGTCCTCCTCGAAGCGGCCGACGGTCCGCTGGGCCCAGGGATCGGGCAGCAGCCAGCCGAAGCCGAGCCGGAGGGTGGCACGGTGGCTGACGACGGCCAGGGCGTCGTCCAGGGCGGCCAGGACGCGCTCGGCGTGCTCCAGGAACTGCGCGCCGGTGTCGGTCAGCTCGACGTGCCGGGAGGAGCGGTCGAGGAGCACGACGTTCAGCCGGTTCTCCAGCTGTGCGATCGTACGGCTGAGCGCCGGCTGGGTGATGAGGAGTTCCTCGGCCGCCCGGGAGAACGAGCGGTGACGGGCCACGGTCGTGAAGGCCCGCAGGTGCCGCAGTTCGATGTCCCCGCTGGTCATGGCTGCCGCCCTCACCTGTGCCCATGCGCGTCGTGCATGGCGGCAGACTAACGGGCATTTCACAGCGGTGAACGGACTGCCTAACGTCGTCGGCGGCTTCGGCATCCCGGCAGGAAGGTGACCGGGGCCGGGTACGCGTCGCCCGTCGGCACCGTCCGCGCGCGCCTCCGGGCATGCGCTTCCCGGCGCCTCCGCCTTGCCGGCACCTCCCCCTTTCCCGGCGCCGTCGCCTTGCCGGTGCCGTCGCCTTTTCGGTGCCGTCGCCGGGGAGCACCGTCCCGCGCCGCCCCGGCGCCCCCGCCCCGTGTCCCCGTGTCCCCGTGTCCCGAAGGAGCTGTCATGAGCACTCTGCTGACCGGTCTCGGTGTCGACCGTCCGGTTCTCGCCGCGCCGATGGCCGGCGGACCGAGTACGCCCGCTCTCGTCACGGCGGCGGCACGTGCGGGCGGGCTCGGTTTCCTGGCCGGGGGCTACAAGAGTGCGCAGGCGCTGGCCGGGCAGATCCACACCGTGGAGGCGGAGGGGGTGCCGTTCGGCGTGAACCTCTTCGCGCGCAACCCCGCTCCCGTCTCCCCCGAGGCGTACCGCGCCTACGCACGCCTGTTGCAGGCCGAGGCCGACCGCTACGGGGTCACGCTGTCGGGCACCGGGCCGCTGGAGGACGACGACGGCTGGGCGGACAAGCTCACGCTGCTGACGGACCACCCCGTTCCCTGGGTGTCCTTCACCTTCGGCGTCCCCGACGCCGGGGACGTGACGCGTCTGCGCCGCGCCGGCAGCACCGTCCTGCAATGCGTCACCGGCCCGGAGGAGGCCCGGCACGCGGCCGAGGCGGGTGTGGACGCGCTGATCGTGCAGGCGCCGGACGCGGGTGGGCACTCGGCGACACTGACCCCCGCACGTCCGCTCGCACAGATCGCCCTGCCCGATCTGGTCGGGGCGGTACGCCGTGCCGTCGCCCTGCCGGTTGTCGCCACCGGCGGGATCGCGAACTCCACCGACGTGGTGGCCGCTCTCCGGGCCGGCGCGCAGGCCGTCATGGTCGGCACCGTGCTGCTGCGCACCGACGAGAGCGGGGCTTCCGCGCCCCACAAGGCGGCCTTGGCCGACCCGGCGTTCGACTCGACCGTGGTGACCCGCGCCTTCACGGGACGGCCCGCCCGCGCGCTGCGCAACCGCTTCACCGACCGGTACTCCGCGCACGCCCCCGTCGGCTATCCGGCCCTGCACCACCTCACCGGCCCGCTCCGCAGGGCGGCCACCGCGGCCGGCGACACCGGTTCCGTCCATCTGTGGGCGGGCACCGGTTTCCGCGCAGCCGGGACCGGACCCGTGGCCGCCGCACTCGAACGGCTGACCAGCGGCCTGTGAAACCGGCCCGGCCCCTTCTCCCCACCCACACCCTCTGTGAGGAACGCCCGTGATGATCCGACGACATGTGCGCGTCCGCGGCCTCGTCCAGGGCGTGTACTACCGCGACACCTGCCGCTTTCTGGCCGAGGAGTCGGGGGTGGCCGGGTGGGTCCGCAATCTGCACGACGGCGATGTGGAGGCGGTCTTCGAGGGGCCGCCGGGCCCGGTCACCCGCATGGTGCGCTGGGCCGCCGCGGGGCCGGGCGCGGCCGAGGTGACGGGATGCGACGTGACCGCCGAACGGCCCGAGGGGCACCGCGGCTTCCGCATCCTGCCGGACGCCCGGCCGGGGGCGTAGCCACAGCGGCTCACGCACCCTGCCCGACACCCGGCCGAGGACATAGCCACAGCGGCTCACGCCACTTCGATGCCGTGGTCCTGGACGAGTTGTTCCAGTCCGCCGGGGTAGCCCTTGCCGCCGAGGACGAAGGTCCAGTCGCCGTTGGGGCGGCGGCGGAAGGAGCCGAGGACGAGGGCGGTCTCGCCGGGGCGGCCGTCGGACACGTCGAGGGTGCCGGTTTCGGCCATCGTGGAGTCGAGCAGCCGGATCCGGGCGTCGGTGAAGGCGGACAGGTCGGCGTGCGGGTCGGTCTGGGGATCGACCGCGGCGGCCAGGACGAGGCGGTCGGCGGCCCGGGGAAGGGCGTCGAAGCAGACCCTGAGCGCCGCTTTGTCACCCGGCGCGGGCGCGAACGTGGAGACGGCGCCGTCGGGGGTGCTGTGGTTGTTGAAGAAGACGAAGTGGTCGTCGCCCAGGACGCGGTTGCCGGTGCACACGAGGGCGCAGATGTCGAGGGCGACCTGCCCGGACCAGTAGAGGCCCAGCACATTGTGGTCGGGGGGCGTGGCCGGTGGGGCGGCGGGCGGCGCGGGCCGTGCGGACCCGGCGGGCCGGCCGGGCTGAGCGGACTGCACCGACTGCACCGACTGCGCGGACCGAGCGGGCTGCGCGGACCGGGCGGGGCCGAGGGTGCCGCGGAGGCCGTAGCGGTGGAGCAGGTCGACGAGTTCGGGGCCGGAGATGAGCTCCAGCGGCTTGCCGTTCGCGAAGGTGTGCGAGCCGGGGCCGAAACGGGACGTGGTGACCAGCACGCCCTTGTTGGCGCCGGCGTCCTGCACCGTGCCGTACAGGTCGCGTACGGCGGTGGGCGGCACGGTGTTGCGGTAGCGCTTCACCTGAACGACGATCTTCCCGCCCGTGATCGGCGCCGGGTCGAGGGCGTCCACGTCGACCCCTCCGTCGTTGGACCGCTGTGTCGTGACCGCCTGCATGCCCATGGCCCGGAACAGTTCGGCGACCAGGGCCTCGAAGGCGAGCGGGTCCATCTCGTACAGATCCGGTTCCTCGCCGCCGTCGGCGCCGTGCGTGACGACGCCGTCGCCGACGTCCTCCGGTCGCCGGGCAGGTCGTACGGCGGTGAGCTGGTCGGGGCGGCCGGACAGCCGGCCCCGCAGCGCGTCGGTCAGACAGCTGACCGGATCGACCTGCTCTAGGTGCAGCTGGGTGAACAGGCCGCGGGGTGCCATCACCGTCGCCAGACAGATGTGGGCCTGCCGGCCCGTGGCCGGGTCGTGGTCGTCGACGAAGCCGTTGAGGGCGACGGACTCCAGAACGCCGGGCTCATCCGCGGCGAACAGCTCGTGCAGCACGAGCAGCAGGCACTGGGCGAGCACTTCCCGGTAGAGGGCGCGCCGTTGGGTGACGGGGCGGGCCGTCTCCTTGTCCTGGTCGAGCGAGGGCATGTACCGGACGGACTTCACCTCGGGCACGATGTCGTACCGCGGCAGCTCCCAGTCGAGCACGAGCTGCCCGGCCGCGGCGTCGTAGGCGGCCGAGACCTGGCGGGGGAACCCTTCGGGCCAGGCGGTGGAGGCGGAGAGGGCGGCGGAGAAGTAGGCGACGACGGCTTCCGGGTCGCGCCGTGCGACGCCTTCGACGACCTCGGTGATCCCGGCGTTGTGACGGCGTATCTCCGCCAGCTGTTCCTGCGCCCACTGCTCGTACTGGCGCCGGTGGTCGGCGAGTTGCTGCTGCCGTCTGGCCTCCGCCGCCTGCGCGGCCTGCCAGTCGTGTTCGAAGCGGGCGCGCGCCTCGGCCTGCGCCTGGGCGCGCCGGTTCGCGGTCCAGCCGCCCTGCGCCTGGTACTGCTGCGGATGCGGCAGGGGCACCGGCTGGGCCAGCGCGCCCGGTGAGAACGGTGCCACCTGTTCGGGGCGCAACAGGGCTGCCGCACGGAACGCGGGGCCGCGGCAGCCGACGGTGAGCAGATTCTGGAGTGCGGTGACCCGCGCCTCGATCTCCTCCGTCCGCCGCCGTGCGTCGGCCTGCCGCCACTCGCGGTGGTTCTGGGCGAGTTGCCGCTGGTGGGCCCGCTCCTGGCGCTCCCGTTCCCGCAGCTGCCGGGCCTCGAACTCCCGCTGGCGCTGCTGCTGTCGCTGCATCTCCGCCCAGATGCCGACCAGACCGGTGGAGCGACGACTCATGAGCTGCGGGTCCTCCCCCGACGTCAGCGGCTTCCGGTGACTGGTTGCCCCCGCCAACCAGTCCTGGTGAAGCGACATTCCAGCACCTGTCATCCCGTATGACAACTTGCCAGACGCCGGGCCGCCGGACCCGGCCGCCGCGACCCCGGAGCCGCTCACGGGAGCGGTCCGTCCGGGCCGGCGGAACACGGGCAGCCCGGATCAGGGGCACGCCGCAAACACGGGCAGGCCGGGACCACGGGCGCGCCAGGACCATGGGCGCGCCGGGACCACGGGCGCGCCGGGACCATGGGCGCGCCCGGGTCACGGACACGCCCGGGTCACGGGGACGGCGGCAGGTGGAGGACGGCGGCGAGGCGGCCGTGCCCCTCGGGTGTGAGGACGAGGGTTCTGGGGCGGGGCCCCGGGGTGAGCCACCGCCGGGTCAGCAAAGCGGTCAGCAGGGCCGCACCGAGGCGGCCCGCCAGGTGGTGGCGCTGTTCCGTCCAGTCCAGGCAGAAGCGCAGCAGGGGGCGGCGCGAGGCGCAGGCGGGGTGCAGCACCTCGGAGAAGGGGACGCCCAGCGCGGTGAAGACGTCCTCGGCCGCCGGCCCCAGCTCGTAGGGGTGCGTGGGCAGTTGGGCGGATAGGGGGTCGTGGGCGCGGCGGCGGGTGTCCGGGATGCCGTCGGTGGGGCGGAGCGCGTCCACGGCGACGAGGGCCGCGGTCACCTGCACGCCCAGATCGCCCGCGAGATGGTCGTAGCAGCTGCGGGCCCGCGCAGGGCCGCCGCGCGGGTGTGGGCGCGCAGCGAGCGCACCGGGCGGGGCGGGGCGAGCGCCGTGAGGGCCTCCAGCGCGGTGGCGACCTGTGGGCCGGTCAGACGGTAGTAGCGGTGTCTGCCGGACTTCTCCATGGACACCAGGCCGCCCTCGCGGAGTTTGGCCAGGTGCGCGCTGGCCGCCGGGGCCGAGACGCCCGCCTCGTCCGCCAGTACGGAGGCCGGCAGTGCCCGGCCGTCGGCCAGTGCCATCAGTACGCGGGCGCGGGCGGGGTCCGCGAAGAGGGCCGCCGCCGTCGCCGGGTCCGCCTCGCCCCCGGTGCTCTCCGCCCCGTGGGGCCGGGCCCGGGGTACTGCGAGGCCCGGGCCTCCGCCCGGTGCGGGACGGCTCGGCCCGCCGTCATCCGGTGCGGGGCGCCGGGGTTCGCCGGTGACCGGTGGACGGGGGTCGGGGAGTCGGGTGGCGGTACGGGAGGAGGTGCGGGGGGTGGTCGTCGTCATCGGTCCAGAATGCGTCGGGAACACTTCGGGCTGGGGTGAAGCGTCCGGCGCTCAGGGCGAACGGCATGCTCTCGGTTCCTTCCCCTGCCGGTGCACGTGACGGTTCTCCTCCTGCGGCCCGGCCCCGGCGGGTGCCGGCGGTGCGATGACGGATGGGATGACGGGTGACGCGTACGGGCGTACCACTGGTGCCGCTCCCCGGCGGGGACGGCGAGGGCCGCGAACGCGGCGGCGAGGGCGAGGGTGACGGCGGCGACGGCGGCCCCGTCCGCGACGGCGCCGAGCCCGGCGACGGCAGCGAGCCCCGCGACGGCAGCGAATCCGGCGACCGCAGCGACCGCAGCGACAGCGGCGCCGGGATGCCGCGCTCTGCCGGTCGCCGGCCGGAGCGGAGCCGCGAAGGGATGCGGCGGCTGTGGCCGGCCGTACCCGACACCACCACCGGTACGACACTCACCCGAGCCGCCGCCGCACTCCCCCGAAGCGCCCCGGCACTCACCCGAGCCGCCGCGGCACGCATCCCCACCCTCCCGGCGCTCCCCCGAGCCGCCGCCCGGCACCGGAAGGCGGGACGGCGGCCGGGCAGCGGCACGGCGGCGAGGTCCGGACGGCGGCCGAGGCGGTGTCCGCGATGTCGTGCAGAGCCGGAGCCGGGGCCGAGGCCGGAGCAGGAGCCGGAGCAGGGGCAGGAGCAGGGGCCGGGGCCTCGCCGGTGGGCGGTTTCTAGCGGTCGTTGCAACACGTGGTTGTGTTGATCAGGCCGCGAGCAGTTTATGCAGGCGCTCGGCTGGGGTTTCCCAGCCGAGCG
>NZ_JODR01000035.1 GCF_000725885.1 Streptomyces albus subsp. albus
AAAACGCTCGGCTGGGAAACCCCAGCCGAGCGCCTGCATAAACTGCTCGCGGCCTGATCAACACAACCACGTGTTGCAACGACCGCTAGAAACCGCCCGCTCAGCGAGCCCTTCTTGGGCATCGAGCCGGCGGACTCCATCCAGCTGTACGGCTTCTTGCCGTGCTTCTTGACGATCTTGTTGACCTTGCCGAAGTAGGTGTCCATCTCGGCCTTGGACCTGTTCTGCGTCTCGTCGCCGCCGATGGCGATGTACGGGCCGGGCGTGAGGTCCGCGAGTTCACCGATCACGTCGTCGAGGAACTTGTAGGTGATGTCCTTGTCCACGCACAGGTTGCCGTCGGGGCTCTGCGCGAAGCCGGTGTAGGGCTCCAGCGCCTTGCCGTCGCAGTTCAGCTCGGCGTAGGAGGCCAGCGCGGCGTGTGCGTGGTTGGGGCCGTCGATCTCCGGGATGACGGTGATGCCGCGCGCCGCCGCGTACTGCACGATGTCCTTGTAGTCGGCCTGGGTGAAGTAGCCGCCGAGCATGCCGCCGACGCCGGTCTTGCCGCCGATCTCGGTGAGTTTCGGCCAGGACTTGACGGCGATGCGCCAGCCCTGGTCGTCGGTGAGGTGCAGATGCAGGTTATTCACCTTGTAGCGGGCGATGGTGTCGATGTACTTCTTGACGTTCTTCACCGGCATGAAGTGCCGGCCCACGTCGAGCATCGCGCCGCGGTAGCCGTAGCGCGGCGCGTCGGATATCCGGCCGCCCTGGACGCGCCAGGGGCCGGCCATCTTCTGCTGCCGTTCGACCTTCACCGGCAGCAACTGGCGCAGTGTCGCGACGCCGTTGAAGAGGCCGCCGCGGTCGTCGGCCCTGATGCGGACCGACCCCGAGTCGATGTCGAGCTGGTAGCCCTCCTTCTTGGTCACCGCGTTCTTCCCGCCGAGGGAGAGCACGATGCCCTCCGGGTCGTCCCCCGCCGACAGGCTGCGTACCGGCAGGGCGTATCCCGTGGGCTTGCGCAGCAGGCCGGCCAGGAACTCCGCTGCCGCCTTGGCGGAGGCGGAGCCCTGGGACGCGTAGATCGCGTCGTCCGCTTCCAGGTCGAAGGCGACGCCCTCGTCGGTCGAGACCTTCACGGGCTGCGGTACGACCGTGCCGAGCGGCACGGTGCCCTCCGTTCCGGACGGGTGGCCCTGGGACGTCGTCGCGTAGACCAAGCTGCCCGTGACCGCCAGCACGACCGCGACGACCATGGATTTCGTGCGTCGGCTGCGACGGCGGCGCGGTGGGCTCTCGCTGGCGTTCATCGGTGACCGTGTCTCCCTGTCGAGGCCGGCGTGACGGGCCGGGCCGGCTGATGCGGATATGCCTTCAGCTTGGCCGCCGGCGGCTAGCGGAAGCCCTAGTCTTCCCGGCCGGGACGCGTGAGCCCGCTGTCCGTGCCGGCCGCGAGGAGGGCACGGTCCCTGCTCCCGCGTGGTCTTCGGCAGCTTCCCGCCCGTTCATCTAGCGGGAGTCCTAGTCTTGCCGCCGGCCGCTCGAAGGTGCCGTGCGGGCCGGTACATACTCGCGCCGTGAATGGACGAGCGGCGAGGGCCGGATCACCGCATCGGCAGGGGCACGGCCGGCAGCGGCACATAGCTGTCTTCACCTTTCCCGCGTACGCGCACATCGCGCCCGCGCTTCCCACGCTGACCGAACTGGTGCGGCGCGGCCACCGGGTGAGCTGTCTGGTCGCCGAGCCGTTCGCGGACATGGTCGGGGAAGCGGGGGTGGAGCCGGTCGTGTACGAGTCCGGCTTCCCGTGGGCCGACGGCCTGACGGGGCCGGTGCTGGAGACCGTCCTGACCTTCTTCGAGGAGGCGATCGCTCCCTTGCCCGCGGCGGTGGCCCGGCTCGGGGCCGACCGTCCCGACCTGCTCGCCCACGACCTGGCGGCCTCCGAGGGCGCCCGGCTGCTCGGCCGCGCCTGGGGCGTTCCGGTGCTGCAGCTGTGTCCGACGATGGCGTCCGGCCCGGGATTCTCGATGTCCCGGGCGCAGGCCGAGGAGGACACCGGGCCGCGGGAGCGGATCGACCCGGAGCATCCGTCGATCGCGGAGTTCGTCGCACGCAAGGCGCGGCTGCTCGCCGAGTACGGGCTCGACGACGTTCCGCCCGAGGGCGCGGGGCCGGAGCGCGGGGACAACGTCGTCTTCCTGCCGAAGGCGTTCCAGATCGCCCCGGAGACCTTCGACGAACGGTTCGCGTTCGTCGGTCCGCGCCTGGACGACGTCCCGGACACCGGCGGCTGGCAGCCGCCGGCCGGCTCCCGGGTGCTGCTGCTGTCCCTCGGCAGCTCCTACACCCCCGACCAGGCGGCGTTCCTGCGCTTGTGCATCGGGGCGCTCGCCGGCACCCCCTGGCACGTCGTGGTGACCCTCGGCCGCCGCGTCACCGTGGACGAGCTCGGCCCGCTGCCGGGAAACGTCGAGGTCCACCAGTGGCTGCGGCACCCCGAGGTGCTGCGGCACGCCGCGGCGTTCCTCACCCACGCCGGCATGGGCAGCGTCATGGAGTCCCTCTCCTACGGGGTCCCGATGGTGCTCGTGCCGTACCACGTCGACCAGCGGGTCATCGCCCGGCGGGCGGCCGAGCTCGACCTGGGCCGGGTCGTGCCGCGGGGGGCGGGCGGCGCGGAGCTGCTCCGCGCCGCGGTCGACGAGGTCACCTCCAGCCCCCGCATCTCGACGGCCGTGACCGCGATGCGCCGTCAGGTGCACGCGGCGGGCGGTGCCGTGCGCGGCGCCGACGTCTTCGAGTCCCTGCTGCGTCGATCCGAACGGCCAAGCTCTCCCAACGCGCCAGCTACGGAAGTGACTCACTCATGAAGGGCATCATCCTCGCGGGAGGCGCGGGCACCCGCCTGCACCCCGTGACCCTCGCCGTCTCCAAGCAGCTTCTGCCCGTCTACAACAAGCCCATGATCTACTACCCGCTGTCCGTGCTCATGCTCGCGGACATCCGGGACATCCTGATCATCTCGACGGCCGAGGACCAGCCGCTGTTCCAGCGTCTGCTCGGTGACGGCTCGGAACTCGGCCTCGACCTGAGTTACGCCGTCCAGCCCGAGCCGGGCGGCCTGCCCGAGGCGTTCATCATCGGCGCGGACTTCGCCGGCGACGACTCCATCGCGCTGATCCTCGGCGACAACATCTTCTACGGCCCCCACATGGCCGAATTCCTCCAGGAGAGCCGGCGCGACCTGGACGGCTGCGTGCTGTTCGGCTACCCCGTCTCCGACCCGGAGCGCTACGGCGTGGGCGAGGTGGACGAGGAGGGGCTGCTGGTCAGCATCGAGGAGAAACCGGCCAAGCCGCGTACCAACCGCGCGATCACGGGGCTGTACTTCTTCGACAACCGCGCGCTGGACATCGCCAAGAACCTCACGCCGTCGGCGCGCGGCGAACTGGAGATCACCGACGTCATCCGGCCCTACCAGAAGGAGGGCAAGGCGAAGGTGATCGACCTCGGCCACGGCTTCGCCTGGCTGGACACCGGCACCCACGACTCGCTGCTCGACGCGAGCCAGTACGTGCAGGTGCTGGAGCGCCGCCAGGGGGTGCGGATCGCCTGCATCGAGGAGATCGCGCTGCGCCGCGGGCTCGTCGATGCGGAGGTCTGCCACCGGCGCGGCGCGAGCATGGCCAAGTCGGGTTACGGCGAGTACGTGATGAAGATCGCGCGGCAGGCGCAGTCCGCCGCGCCGGACCGGATGGCCGGAGCCGGAGCGACGCGGAAGGCGGGACTGGGATGAGCGGGCTGCACATCGCGTTCTTCAACTATCCGGCACACGGCCATGTGAACCCGACGCTGCCGGTGACCGCCGAACTGGTGCGCCGCGGCCACCGGGTGACGTATGTGGTCGCCGGACAGTTCGCCGAAGCGGTCGCGGCGACCGGCGCGGACGTGCTCACCTACGAGTCCGTCGTGCCGAAGGCGTGGAACACCGTGGCCATCCCGCAGAAGGTCACCGCCGACGACATCGCCGAGGCGTCGGTGACCCATCTGACGGAGGCGCTGGCACCGCTTGACAAGGTGGCGGCGCAGCTCGACGGCGACCGTCCGGACGTCATGGTCTACGACGCGTTCGGCTATGCGACCGGCCGGCTGCTGGCCCGCAAATGGCGGCTGCCCTCGGTGCTGTGCGCGACGACGATCGCCGTCAGCGAGAAGTGCAACCCGTACGCGGAGTTCGCCGCGAGCATGACACCGCCCGACCCCGAGCACCCGGCGCTGGTCAAGCACCGCGAGCTGCTGCGCGGCACGCTGGACGCGCACGGACTGGGCGACTGGTCCAACGAGGAGTTCACGGGCGCCGCCGAGGAACGGACGCTGTGCTTCGTGGCGCCGGAGTTCCAGCCGGGCGTCGAGACGTTCGACGAGCGGACCGTCTTCGTCGGGCCGTGCATCGGCGACCGGGCGCACCAGGGCGGCTGGCAGCGGCCCGACGACGACCGCCCGGTGGCGCTCGTCGCGCTCGGCAGCTTCGGCTACGAGAACCAGGCGGCCTTCTACCGCGACGCGCTCGCCGCGCTCGGCGATCTGCCCTGGCACATCGTCATGTCGCTTGGCGGCCTGGTCACCCCGGACGACCTCGGACCGCTTCCGCCGAACGTCGAGACCCACCCCTGGGTGCCGCAGCCGGCGGTCCTCCGCCATGCGTCGTCCTTCGTCTCGCACGCGGGCATGGGCAGCACCATGGAGTCGCTCTCCTTCGGTGTGCCGCCGGTCGTCGTGCCCCGCACCGGCGAGCAGGACGTGGTGGCCGGGCGGCTGACCGAGCTGGGGCTGGGCCGGGCCATCGCGCCCAACGAGCTGACGGCGGAGGGGCTGCGTGCCGCGGTGCTGGGCCTCGCGGCCGACGAAGAGGCCCGCGGGCGGGTGCGGGAGCTGTCCGCGAGCATCGCGGCGCGGCGCGGGCCCGCCCTCGCCGCCGACACCGTCGAGGCCCGGTGCGCGGCCTCATGACCGGCGGGCACCCTGCGGCGGCGGGCCGGCCCGGGCACCTCGCGTTCCTGCCCTATCCGGCGTACGGGCACATGCTGCCGGTGCTTCCGGTGGTCACCGAACTCGTCGCGCGCGGCCACCGGGTGACCTGCTTCGCCACCGAGGAGTTCCTCGACCGGGTGCGTGCGACCGGGGCGCGGGCCCTCCGCTACGACCCGCCGCTCTCCTCCGACCCGCCGCCGGACGTCGTCGACGCGGACGAATGCGCGCGGGCTCCGCTGAAGAACCTCACGTCGAGCATGTCCGTGCTCCCGGCGGTCGAGCGGGGCTTCGCGGACGGGGCGCCGGACGTGATCGCGTACGACACCACGCTCTGGCTGACCGGGCGCCTGCTGGCCCTCCGCCTGGGCCGGCCGACCGTGCAGCTGTCGCCGACGTTCATCTCCAACGAGCACTACAGCCTCGGCGAGCACCATCAGGAGTTCGCCGGCCGGATCGACAGGGAGCACCCGGCGATCGTCGAGTTCGGTGACCGGCTGCGGCGGATCGCGGCCGGTACGGGGCTGCCGGCGGAGCGCCAGGCCGAGCTGTTCTTCGGGCACGAGGAGTTCACGGTCGCGTTCGTGCCGAAGGAGTTCCAGTTCGCCGCCGAGACCTTCGACGAACGGCACCTGTTCGTCGGGCCGACGGCGGGGGAGGGTGACGGCACGCAGTGGCAGCCGCCGGCGGACGGCAGGCCGGTCCTGCTCGTGTCGCTCGGCACCACCGTGAACAACCAGCCCGGCTTCTTCCGGCGCTGCGTCGAGGCTTTCGCCGAGCTGCCGTGGCACACGGTGTTCGCGCTCGGCGGTCGCATCTCCCCCGGCGAGCTGGGCCCGTTGCCGCCCCATGTGGAGGCGCATCCCTGGGTGCCGCTCGCCGATGTCCTGCGGCACGCCTCGGTCTTCCTCTGCCAGTCCGGCATGGGAAGCGTGCTGGAGTCGCTGCGGGCCGGGGTGCCCATGGTCGCGGTGCCGCACCACCCGGAACAGCACATCAACGCCAAGCGGCTGACGGAACTGGGCCTGGCCCTGGTGGTGCAGCGCGAGGACACCGGTGTGGAGATGCTGCGGGCGGCCGTGGAGAAGGTCGCGGGCGACGCCGGGATGCGCGAGCGCGCAGGGCAGATGCGACGTCACATCCGCGCGGCGGGCGGAGCGGTGCGGGCCGCCGACGCGATCGAGCAGCGGATGCGCACCGCGTCCTTGGAGGCACCATGACCACCCTGTCCACGGCGCGGACGTGTCCCTTCGACCCGCCGGCCGAGTACGCCCGGCTGCGCGAGACGTGCCCGGTCGCGCCGCTGAGGCTGACCCTCGCGCCGGGTGATGGCGACGGGTGGCTGGTCAGCCGGCTGGCCGATGTACGCGCTGTGCTGAGCGACCGGCGGTTCAGCCATCGCAACGAGCTGATCGGCCTGCCGATCCCGCCGCCGTTCCCGATGAGCGAGTACCGTCCCCAGCCGGCCGCACCGGGCGCCTTCATCAAGATGGACCAGCCCGGCCACTCGCGCTACCGGCGGTATCTGACCCGGTCGTTCACCATGCGCGCGACAGCCGGTCTGGAACCGATGATCACCCGGCTGACGGAGCGGCACCTCGACGCGCTGGAGCAGGCCGGACGGCCCGCGGATCTGGTGAGCGTCTTCGCCGAGCCGCTGCCCGTCCAGGTGTTGTGCGAGATGCTCGGGGTGCCCGAGGACGTGCGCGAACCGCTGCGCGAGCACCTCGCGGTGCTGTCCCGGATGTCGTATCCGGTCGAGGAGCTGATCACCGCCTGCACGGTCATCGCCGAGACCCTCCAGGAGCTGATCGCGGCGAAGCGTGCCGCGCCCGGCTCGGACCTGCTGAGCGAGCTGGCCGGTGCGCAGGACCTCACCGACGAGGAGCTGGTGAACATCGCCTGGGCGCTGCTCGGCGGTGGCTTCGACACCACGGCGAACATGCTGGCTCTCGGCACGTTCGCGCTGCTGTGCCACCCCGACCAGCTCGCCGTCCTGCGGGCCCGCCCCGAACTGGCCGGCAACGCGGTCGAGGAGTTGCTGCGCTACCTCACCATCTCGCACCTGGGGGCGAGCCGCGCCGCGCTGGAGGACGTCGAGCTGAACGGTGTGCGCATCAAGGCCGGCGACACCGTCGTG
Source organism: Streptomyces albus subsp. albus (assembly GCF_000725885.1). Taxonomy (GTDB): domain Bacteria; phylum Actinomycetota; class Actinomycetes; order Streptomycetales; family Streptomycetaceae; genus Streptomyces; species Streptomyces albus. The sequence goes on from NZ_JODR01000035.1 coordinate 7,157, forward strand.
GCGCTGCTGCCCGCGGCGAACCGGGATCCCGCGCACTTCGAGGCCCCCGACCGGCTCGACATCACCGCGGCCACGCAGGGCCACGTGGCCTTCGGGCACGGCGAGCACCAGTGCATCGGCCAGCACCTGGCGCGCGCGGTGCTGCGCATCGCGCTGCCCGCGCTGTTCGACCGCTTCCCCGGCCTGCGCCTCGCCGTGGACGCCGACAGCGTCCCGCTGCGCTCCGACATGCTCCACTACGGCGTACACGAGCTGCCGGTCACCTGGGGCGACGACTGACGGGGACGGCACGTCGCACGGCGAGGGGCCGCCGGATCGGGTGATCCGGCGGCCCCTCGCCGTGGGTGCGTGGCTGCGGCTGTCAGTCGGTGTCCGACCACCACCGGGGATGGTCGCGGTACCACGCGACGGTGCTCTCCAGCCCGGCGGCGAAGTCGATCGCCGGGCTGAAACCGAGCTTGGTGATCTTGCCGATGTCCAGCGCGTACCGCTGGTCGTGGCCCTTGCGGTCGGCGACCTGCCGGACCAGTGCCGGGTCGGCGTCGCACAGCTCGACCAGGCGCCCGGCGATGGCGGCGTTGGTCGCCTCGACGCCGCTGCCGATGTTGTAGATCTCGCCCGGGGCGCCCTCGGTGAGCACCAGCTGGAGTGCCGCGCAGTGGTCGGCCACATGCAGCCACTCGCGGACGTTGCTGCCGTCGCCGTACAGCGGCACGGGCCTGCCCCGCAGCAGGTTGGTGATGAACAGCGGTATGAGCTTCTCGGTGTTCTGGTACGGGCCGTAGTTGTTGGAGCAGCGGGTGATCCGCACGTCCAGCCCGTGGGTGCGCCAGACGGCACGGGCGACCAGGTCGCTGCCCGCCTTGGACGCGGAGTAGGGGGAGTTGGGCAGCAGGGGCTCGTCCTCGTCCCAGGCGCCCGACTCGATGGAGCCGTACACCTCGTCCGTGGAGACGTGCAGTACGCGCTGCACGCCGTGCCGCACACAGCCGTCCAGCAGCTGCTGGGTGCCCAGGACGTTCGTCGAGGCGAACGGCACTGCGCCCACCAGTGAGCGGTCGACGTGCGACTCGGCGGCGAAGTGCACCACCACGTCGTGCCCCGGCAGCACCTCGGCGAGCGCGTCGGCGTCCCGGATGTCGCCCTCGACGAACGTCAGGCGCTCGTGCCCCAGCGGCAGGTTCGCCACGTTGCCGGCGTAGGTGAGCAGATCGAACACCGTGACCTCGGCGTCGGCCCACTCCGGTCCGGCGGAACGGGCGTAGGTGCCGGCGAGCAGCTCGCGCACGTACTGCGAGCCGATGAAGCCCGCGCCTCCGGTGACAAAGACCTTCATCTCGACCGCATCCCCTCAGCTGACCGGCAGGACCTTCAGCCGGCGGCGGTGCGCGCCCTCGCCGGTGTCCGCCGTCGAGGACAGGTGCGAGACGACCCGCTCCTCGACGGCGTCCTGTGCCGGGTCGTCGTGCACCCGCAGGATCTCGTAGGTGGTGTTGCGCTGGGCCGGCACCCGGTCGCTGCCGCGGATCAGCTCCAGCAGCTCCGGCAGGTTCGAGCGGTGCTTGGCGCCGGCCGAGGAGACGACGTTCTCCTCCAGCATGACCGAGCCCAGGTCGTCGGCGCCGTAGTGCAGCGAGAGCTGGCCCATGTCCTTGCCGGTGGTCAGCCAGGAGCCCTGGATGTGTTCGACGTTGTCGAGGAAGAGCCGGGCGACGGCGATCATCCGCAGGTACTCCATCGGCGTCGCCTGCGTCCGGCCCTTCAGCTTGTTGTTCTCGGGCTGGTAGGTGTACGGGATGAAGGCGCGGAAGCCGCCGGTGCGGTCCTGCACGTCCCGGATCATCCGCAGGTGCTCGATGCGCTCCGCGTTGGTCTCGCCGGTGCCCATCAGCATGGTGGCGGTGGACTCCACGCCCATGCCGTGGGCGATTCCCATGATCTCCAGCCAGCGCTCGCCGGACTCCTTCAGCGGGGCGATGGCGTTGCGCGCCCGGGCCGGCAGCAGTTCGGCGCCGGCGCCGGCGAGCGAGTCCAGGCCGGCGTCCCGGATGCGGGCGATCGCCTCCTCCACCGACACCTGGGAGACCTTCGCCATGTGCTCGATCTCCGAGGCGCCGAGCGAGTGGATCACCAGTTGCGGGAACTGCTCCTTGATCGCGCCGAACATGCCCTCGTAGTACTCGACGCCGTAGTCCGGGTGGTGGCCGCCCTGGAACATGATCTGGGTGCCGCCCAGCTCCACGGTCTCCGCGCAGCGGCGCAGGATGTCGTCCAGATCACGGCTCCAGCCCCGCTCGGTGTCCTTGGGCGGGGCGTAGAAGGCGCAGAACTTGCACGCCGTCACGCACACGTTGGTGTAGTTGATGTTCCGCTCGATGATGTACGTCGCCAGATGCTGCCGGTCGGCGTAGCGCCGTCTGCGGACGGCGTCCGCGGCCCGGCCGAGCGCGTGCAGCGGTGCGTCGCGGTACAGCTCGACGGCCTCTTCGGGGGTGAGACGGCCTCCGTCGCCGGCGCGCTCCAGCGCAGCGGTGAGTTCGCTGGTCGGGTTGGCCACGTCGGCCACCTTTCTGTGTCGGCTCGTGCTGGATGATGGGGGGCGGTGTCCGTGCCGGCCGCGGCCATGGCGAAGGGCGCCCGTCGGCTCGTACGTGAGAGCAAACCCGGACGCCCTTCCCCTCCGCGGGGTTGCCCTGCCGCACTCCGGTGGCGGCGTCAGGACCGGACGACGCCTGCCGGCCCACGGCCGCTGACCGCGCCCGGCCCGGCCATCCGGCGGGCGTCCGGCGGGTCGGTGTCCAGCAGGCGGATGGTCACGTCGGGAGGGAAGCCGGCTTCGGCGCCGCCGACCCGGCGGGCGAACTCGCGCAGCCCCGCGAGGTGGCGTTCGCCCAGGCTGAAGTCGAGTGCGGACAGGTAGTACCGCTTCAGTGTGGGGGCGTCGAACTCCGCCCAGCGCGCCGCCCTGCGGCACACGTCGTCGATCTCGTCGAGGAACACCTCGCGGGAGGCGAGGAACCGGGAGTGCACCTCGCGCACCAGGTCCGCGTTGCCGGCCAGGAAGTCCCGCCGGGCCGCGAACACCGCGAAGACGAACGGGAGTCCGGTCCACTTCCGCCACATCTCGCCCAGGTCGTACACCTCGTATCCGGCGGTGCCCGCGCCCAGGAGCGAGGCGCGCAGCGCCGCGTCACCGATCACCACTGCCGCCGGTGCGCCGGACAGCATCGTCGCCGGGTCCGCCGAGCTGGAGCGGTACTCGGGCCGCACCCCCACCAGGTCGCTGAGCAGCAGCTCGGCGAGACGCACGGACGTGCGGCTGGTCGTGGTGCAGGCGAGCGGGACACCGTCGAGCCGCTCCAGTGGCAGCGTGGACAGCAGCAGGCAGGACATCACGGGCCCGTCCGCGCCCACCGCGATGTCGGGCAGCAGCACCAGTTCGTCGGCGTTCCGCAGGTACTCGGTCACGCTGATCGGGCCGATGTCGAGTTCGCCGGCGACCAGGGCGTCGCTCAGCCGCTCCGGGGTGTCCCGGCGCAGGTCGAGATCGAGCAGGCTGCCCGTACGGGCCAGTCCCCAGAACAACGGGAGACAGTTGAGGAAGTCGATGTGGCCGACCCGCGGCCGGGTGCCCACGATGGGCCCGGCGCCGTCCACCGGCAGTTGGTCGATGGGCGCCGTCACGGGGTGTCGACCGCTTCCGGTCCGTACACCTCGACGCCGTCGGAGACCCGGCGTACGTGGATGCAGTCGCCCGGGCAGTCCTTCACGGAGTCGACGACGTCGCGCACGGCGTCGGCCGGCACGGGCACGGCGGCTCCCTCTTCCTGCCGCAGTTCGCCGTCCGCCCCTTTGACGTAGGCCAGGCCGTCGATGTCCAGCTCGAAGACGTCGGGCGCGTACTGGGAGCAGATGCCGTCACCCGTGCACAGCTCCTGGTCGATCCAGACGTCCAGGGACTCGTCCTGCGCGGTCATCGCGCACACCTACCGATCCTTGTCGGGAATGCGGGCATCATTCACACCTGCATGGGCTGGGGGGCGTCCCGGCGCGCGGGATCCGGGCCCTCGTACTCGCGGATGATCTCGTAGCGGGTGTTGCGCTCCACGGGCCGGAAGCCGGCGTCGCGGATGAGGTCGAGCAGGCTCTCCCGGGACATCTTGTCCGGCGTGCCGTAGCCGTCGGCATCGTGCGTGATCTTGTATTCGACCACCGAGCCGTCCAGGTCGTCCGCGCCGTGGTTCAGCGCCAGAGCGGCGGTGTCCAGGCCGTGCATCACCCAGAACACCTTTACGTGCGGCACGTTGTCGAACAGCAGCCGCGAGACGGCGAACGTCTTGAGGGACTCGGTCGGCGTCGCCATCTTGGTCCTGGCCATCAGGCGGTTGCGCACCACTCCGTCGACCGAGTCGTGGAAGTCGTGCTGGTAGCGCAGCGGGATGAAGACCTGGAAGCCGCCCGTCTCGTCCTGGAGCTCGCGCAGCCGCAGCACGTGGTCCACGCGGTGCCGCGGCTCCTCGATGTGCCCGTAGAGCATGGTGCAGGGCGTCTTGATGCCTTTGGAGTGGGCCAGTCGGTGGATGCGCGACCAGTCCTCCCAGTGCGTCTTGTGGTCGACGATCTCCTTGCGGACCTCCCAGTCGAAGATCTCCGCGCCGCCGCCGGTGAGCGACTCCAGCCCGGCGTCGATGAGTTCGTCGAGGATCTCGCTAGCGCTCAGCCCGGAGATCTGCTCGAACCAGTGGATCTCCGTGGCGGTGAAGGCCTTGATGGCGACGTTCGACGGCAGCGCCTCCTTCAGCGCCCGGATGGAACGCGGGTAGTAGCGCCACGGCAGCGTCGGATGCAGCCCGTTGACCAGGTGCAGCTCGGTGAGCTGCTCGGCCTCCATCTCCTTGGCCAGCTTGACGGCTTCCTCGATGCGCATCGTGTACGCGGCCTTCTCGCCCGGCTTGCGCTGGAACGAGCAGTAGGCGCACGAAGCGGTGCACACATTGGTCATGTTGAGGTGCCGGTTGATGTTGAAGTGGGTGACGTCGCCGTTCTTCCGCGTCCGCACCTCGTGTGCGAGACCTCCGAGCCAGGCCAGGTCGTCGCAGGCGTACAGCGCGACACCGTCCGCACCGCTGAGCCGTTCGCCGGAAGCGACCTTCTGCTCGATCTCGCGTCTGAGTCCTGCGTCCAACCGTGCCATCTCCTCGGATTGTTCCGGCATGAGATCGGTCTGCTCGTTTCGTAAGCTCACCAGCCGGGCTGTCGCAGCTCCATGCTGGAGGAGGCACCTGTAGTAGATTCCCTACAGCTTCGGCCGCCGGGCCCGCGCGCCATCGGGGCCTCGTAGCGTGAGTGCCCGGCGGCCCCCGCCGGGGTCGCCCGCACCGCGCGGAAGGAATAGGACCATGACGGTCACGCTGACCCTGCGCAAGCAGGGCGGGGGATACGCCCTCGACGCATCCGCCCCCATCGCCTCCCTCGACCCCACGGCCACCCTGGAGTTCGGGCGGGCCATGCGCACCGGCACGATCACCTCGGGCGGCCGGAAACTGCCGATCGCGGCGCACGGACCGCATCGCACCTCGGTGACGGTCGGCGACGGCAGCCGACCGGTACTGCGTCTCGGCCAGGACGACTCCTTCGTCCCCGGATCCGGCAAGCAGGCGCGATGGAGCGCCTCCCCGCACCCCCGCCCGCGGAACGCCTCCCTCGAAAGCGACCGGGGCCGCCTGGACTTCACCGTTCCGAAGCACGGCAAGGAGGTCACGGTCGAGGTCACCGGCGACTGGGAGCAGCTGGACACGGTCGCCCTCGCCGGCTGCTTCGCCCTGCTGTCCATGCGCCGGGGCCACACCTACCGTGCGATGACGGTGCTGGCCGTCACGAGCCCCCACCCCAAATGAGCTGACCCGCCCCGCGAGCCGGTACGCCCCTCGGCCGGCGCGTCCTGCCGCCGGGTGCCCGGATGTGCGCCGGGCACCCGGCGGTCTGCCGTCCGTGAGGACCCTCACCCCGGAGCGAAGGGGACGTGTCCGGCGGCCGGGCCGTCCGCGGCGGAGAACGCCGCGATGGTCTTCTTCAGCCCGTCGAGGAGGGAGACACGGGGCTCCCAGCCCAGCAGCCGCCCCGCCTTGGAGATGTCGGGCCGGCGGCGCTGCGGGTCGTCCGGGTGCGCCTCGGTGTAGGAGAGGGCCGAGGCGCTGCCGGTCAGCTCGCGAATGTGCTCGGCCAGCTCCCGTACGGTGATCTCGTGCGGGTTGCCGATGTTGACGGGGCCGCTCTCCGCGCTGTGGGCGAGCGCGAGGATTCCCCGCACCGTGTCGTCGACGTAGCACAGGGATCTGGTCTGGGAGCCGTCGCCCATGACCGTCAGAGGGGCTCCGCTGAGGGCCTGTTTGACGAAGGTGGGGACGACCCGCCCGTCGTCCTCACGCATGGCGGGCCCGTAGGAGTTGAAGAGGCGCGCGATCCCGGTGTCGACCTGGTACTGCTTCCGGAAGGAGACGGTCATCGCCTCGGAGAACCGCTTCGACTCGTCGTAACAGGCCCGCGGCCCCACCGGGTTGACGTTCCCCCAGTAGTCCTCGTCCTGGGGGTGCTGGAGCGGGTTTCCGTAGACCTCCGATGTCGAGGTCAGGACGAACCTGGCGTTCTTCTCCCGCGCCAGGCACAGGGCGTGGTACGTGCCGTGGCCGCCGGCGCGGAGTGTCGCCACCGGCATGCGGAAATAGTCGACGGGCGAGGCGGGGCACGCCAGGTGGAAGACGAAGTCGACCGGCCCGCCGACCCGGAGCGGCTCGACGATGTCCGCCTCGACCAGGGTGAAGCGGGGATCGTGCAGCAGATCCGCGACGTTCTCCCGGCGCCCGGTGCTCAGGCTGTCGATGCACACGACGCTGTTCCCCGATGCGACGAGCGCACGACACAGATGGGAGCCGACGAAGCCGGCGCCGCCGGTGACGACGGAGCGTGCCGCCGGCCTCCCCGCTTCCCCCCGGGGCTCGATGACTTGACTCACAGCATCTCCTCGATGATGTCGGCGGCCTGTCTGGCACCGGCCTCGGCCCGCACCTCGGCGCGCAGCCGCTCCAGCCGGCCGGGAACCTCGGGGTCCGCGACGATCCCGGCCACCGCCTCGCGCAGCGTCTCGGCGGTGACGTCCGCCATCCCGATACGGCGGGCCACGCCCAGGCCGGCCAGTCGCTCCGCGTTGTTGAAGTGGTCGGCTCCTTGCGGCACGGCGACCATGGGCACGGCGTGGTAAAGGGCCTCGGCGCAGCCCCCTGTCCCCGCGTGGGTGACGAAGGCGTCGGCCTGCTCAAGGACCGCCATCTGCGGCACCCACGGGTGCACCTCGATGTTCGCGGGGACAGCGCCGAGTTCGGCGGGGTCGACGTACGTCCCGATGCTGAGCACCACATGCCACCCCGGCAGGTCGCCGAAGGCGGCGACGCACTGGCGGTAGAACTCCGGCTGCTGGGTGAACGAGGAGCCGAACGAGATGAGCAGCACCTTCTCGGCGCCGTCCGGGCGCGTCCAGCTGCCCTGTCCCTCGCGTCCCCTGAGGCAGGGGCCGACGATCGTCACCTCGTCCGGGTCGAACCGGTCCAGGCCCGGTTGCAGCACCTTCGTGATCAGCCCCACCGTGCGCGGCGGCCGGCCGGCGAACTCGTCCACGTCCGTGGTGGTGGCCCCGCTCCCGGCGAGCCACTTGGCGAACCGGGCGTGGTACTCGTCGGCCCCGGGCAGCCGCACGGACCCGGCCGCGGCCCCCTGCACGTACTGCTCCCCCACGATGGCGGGCGAGAGGTGGACGCACGGCTTCCCCTGCGCCTCGGCCAGCGCCCGGCCCACGTAGGAGCCGGCGTCGTACAGGTAGAGGTCGGCGGGGTCCTCGTCGTACACGGCCCGCAGCTGCGGAAGGGCCTGGATGTTGCCCTCGAGGATGACGTCCAGCGCGGCGACCGGGTCCTGCGACCACTCACCGACGGTCTCCGGCAGGTGACGGGTACAGGGCACGAACTCGGCGCCGGTGACGGTGACCAGGTGGGACACGGCGGACTCGTTGGCGGACGTCACCCGGTGCCCGCGCGCCACCAGCTCGTGGACGACGTCGAGCGTGGGGATGATGTGGCCGGGGTCCGGTGTACCGATCATTGCGATGTGGGCGCGGCGTGTCATTGACGAACCACTCATTCGATGTGGATGGGAGAGGGGCGGAAGGCAACGCGTACACCTGGTTCCCACGCGGCCCGCTGCGCTGGCGGTGGCCCCTGTTCGACACCCGGACCTTCGTGCCGGCGTCCCCGGTCGCGGGTATCGACCAGCATGTCGGCTCGGGGGGTGCCGCGCGGCCCGCCGCACGGGGGTTCTAAGTGAACGCCTAGGCCTGGCCGACGGGCTGGGCTCGGGACATCGCCCGGGTGTCCACCTGGCGGACGACCTCGTCGGCCGCCCAGACGGAGTGGTCGAGCTTCCCGGAGAACACGGTGAGGTAGCCAGGGCCCGGGGAGCCGACCATCGACGGACGGGCGTCGGTGTCGTTCCTGTTCGCGAGGACGACTCGGGGGCCGTGCAGCACATCACGCAGCCGCGCCGTGCGCAGTGCGGGCACGAACCGTGTCGCGTCCCGGAGCACCCGCCGGAATCCGCGCTCCACAGCGGCCCGGTCCAGCAGTCCCCCGGCCGCCGGCTCGCGCCACCGGGCCGGGGCGACCTGCTGGGTGACCCGGTCCAGCACACTGTGCTCGACGTGGTACAGCAGGAAACGCCCGGAGCGGCCGAACGGGAGCAGCGTGGTGAAGGGCCCGTCCATGACCGTGACGCCCACCGGCGGGTGGTCCCAGTCGACGACGTACACAGCCGTGTACTCGTACTGCCGGTCGGGTGCCTCGTGTCCGAGCTGCCGGCTGAGGCGGTTGATGTCGGCGAAAGAGCAGTTCACCACCGAGTCGAAGGAGCCGGCGGCCCCCTCGTGGGTCTCCACCGTGTAGGTGTCCCCCCGGGCCTCGACGGCGCGGACCTCGGTGCCGAACCGCATGGTGGCGCCGCAGCCCGCCAGTCTTCTTCCCAGCACGTCGCGGAGGTGCCGGCAGTCGATGACGGCTTCCTGCGTGCGGAGCCCCAGGGTGACGCCGGTGACCGGCGGACTGTACCGGGACGGTTCGACGAGCCGGTACCGCAGCCCCACGCCGTCGCAGAAGTCGAGGTACTCCCGCGCGGTCACCGCCGAGCCTTCCTCGGCGATGAAATACCCGTTGGGGAAATCCGCCGTCACGCACTCGGCGAATTCGTCCCGGAACTTCTGGTAGCCGCGTATGCACTGCTCCGCCGTCGCGGGGTCACGCGGATAGTGGAATCCCAGGTGGAGACGGTTCTGGTTGTTGAAGGAAGCCCCGGACAGCGGTTCCGGGTTCCGCTCGAAGACCGTTACCCGGTATCCCCGCTCCGCCAGCCGGAGCGCGGCGACAGCGCCGAATACGCCGCAGCCTATGACGGCCACCGCATGCCGTTCAGACATGGGCGCCCCCGTTGACGCCGATGATCTGCCCGTTGAGGCCGGCCCATGCCGGCTCGCAGATGCCGACGACGACTCCGGCGATCTCCTCGGGGGTCACCAGCCGGCCCGTCGGCGTCCTGTCCCGGTGGGCCGCCCGGCGCTCCGGCAGCATGTCGCGGTACATGGTGCTGCCCTCGATCAGCCCCGGGGAGACCGCGTTGACCCGCACGTCGGGTGCCAGCCAGGAGGCGAGGGACTTCACGAGGCCGATCACCGCGGCTTTGGAAGCGGCGTAGACCGGGTCGTAGCTGCCCCGTTCGCCCGACACCGAGGCCGTCATCACCACCTGGGCACCGGGGCGGAGCAGCGGCAGCAGCCGGCGGAGCAGCGCGGCCTGCGCGCCGACGTTCACGGTCAGCACGCCGGTGATCTGCTCGTCGGAGTAGGCGCTCAGTGAGGAGCCGGGGAGGATGCCCGCGAGGAACACCACCACGTCCAGCTGCCCGACGCGTTCCCGGCAGGCCGACGCCGCCGCGTCCAGCGAAGCGGGATCGAGGAGGTCCAGCTCGATCGGACGGCCGGGCGCCGATTCGGGGGCCGCGCCCGAGCGTACCGTCGTGAGCACGTGGTCGCCCCGCTGCACGAAGGCGTCGACCACGGGCGGCCCGATCGACGAACTCGCCCCGACGACGAGTGTGTTGCGTCCTGTGGGCGTCACTGTCATCCGTCCCGTCGGCGTTTGAGGGGGTGGGGCCGGCACGACGCCTGGTTCGGGGTCTCCCTCCCGGCGTCCCCGGTCAGGCGCGTTCAGCCTGCCAGGAGGCGGCGGCAGGAAGCGGCGGCGGTCGCGGATTCTGGGCGGATCCTTAGGACCGGCAGGGCCGCCGGCGCAGCTCCGCGACGGCGAAGGCGAGTTCGAGCGCGGCGGTGCCGTCCCCGTCCAGTTCGGCCGTGAGGCCGCCGGGATGGGTGCCCAGCGCGCGGTGGACGTCGTGGAAGGCGGTGACCTCGGCGACGACGTCGTCCAGGGGGCGCGGGCCGTCGGGGGTGGGATCGCAGAGCCAGACCACGCGGTGGTCCTCCGCCGTGACCTTCTCGACGAGCGCCGGGAGCCGGTCGCGCAGCGCCGCGGCCCCCATACGCACCTGGAAGGTCATCCGGCCCGGCTCCCGGTCCGGGTCGAGCCGGCCGAGGAGGCGCATGGCCTCGTCCGCGTCGCTGCCGGGGCCCAGCGCGACGCCTACGGGGTTGCGGATCGTGGCGAGGTAGCCGGCCTGTTCCTCGCGGTCCCGGGTGTGCGCGCCGGTCCACACGAAGTGGCCCGAGGTGTTGTACCGGTGCCCGGTCCGCGAGTCGACGCGGGTGAGGGCGGAGTCGTAGCGGAGATCGCGGCCCTCGTGGGAGGCGAAGAGTTCGACGGCACCGAGCCGCGCCGGGTCCAGGCCGCAGGCCCGCATGAAGGCGAGGGCCCGGCCGATCCGGTCGACGAGCGGGGTGTGGTGCCGGAGGGTGGGCGAGCGGGTCACGCGCTCCCGGTTCCATTCGTGCACCTGTGCGAGATTCGCGTAGCCGCCCGCGCCGAGGGCCCGCACCAGGTTGAGCCGGGCGGCGGCGGCCTCGTACCGGCCGACCGCGCCCGGCTGGTGCGGGCCCGCAGGGGGCAGGCCGACGGCGCTGAGTTTGACGACGGGTCCGGCGGCGGCGTACGTCAGCACCGCGGCCATCTGCAACTGGGTGCGCAGCCGGTCCCGGATGACGTCCGCGCTCTGTCCGCCGAAGGCCCGCGCGCGGTCCGCGCAGTGCAGGACCAGCGCCTCACCGCGGGCGGCGCGCGCGAGCTGCGCGGTGAGCAGGTCGCACTCCCCCGCGAACACCAGGGGCGGGGACGAGGAGAGTTGTGCGACGGTCTCCTCGGACAGCTTTTCGCCGGACCCGGACGGCGGCTCGCCTGCCGGCGGAGTACGCCGGGCCCCGGACTCGGTCATCTCCACCGCGTCTCTCATCCGTCCGCTGCCGTTTCGCTTCTTGTCCGCGGGCAGCGTAGGCCGGCGGGATGCCGGTCCGGTCCGGGCGTTCGGCGCCCCTAAAGGAATTGCTAGGGGCCGGTCGGCAGGTCCGGGAAGCGTTCGCCGGCGGTGCCGGGGAACGCCGCGGTGCCGCACCGTCGCGTTCCCCGGCCCGGACCGGACGGGCCCTAAGCGGCTGCCCCGCTGACCGACAGCCGGTAGCCCGCCCTGTCCACGGCTTCGACCTCCACGTGGTCCGACACACCGAGCCGCTCCGCCAGGGAGGCGACGCAGCCGTGCAACGACGCCTTCAGCGTGCTCCGCTGCACGCGCAGGACCTGGTCGACGAGCTGGTCGGCGCGCAGCACCTCGCCCGGGCGGTGGGCCAGTGCGGCGAGGACACCGAATTCCTCGTCCGACAGGTCGATCGGGGCACCGTTGACCAGCACGACCCGTTCGTCCAGGTCGATGCGGAGCGGACCGGCGAGGACGAGGCCCCCGTCGGGCAGAGCGGCCAGCTCGGGTTCGGCGGCCCGCCAGCGGCGGACCACGGCCCGGACCCGGGCCAGCACCTCGGCCAGGTTGTAGGGCTTGACGAGGAAGTCGTCCGCGCCCAGGTCCAGTCCCCGCACACACGCGGCGTGGTCCGCGCGGGTGCTGGTCACCAGGATCGGGACCGAACTGGAGGCCCGGATCTCACTGCACAGCGCGAAGCCGTCGTAGTCGGGCAGGCCGAGATCCAGCAGCACGGCGTCCGGGCGGGTCTGCTCCAGCAGTTCGAGCGCGGCCCTGCCGGTGCCCGCACACACCGCGGTCAGTCCCTGCTGGGACAATGCGGCCCGCAGGGCCGCGGACACACGATCGTTGTCCTCGATTACCAGAATCTCCATTTTTCCCCCATGGAGTCCGAGCCCGAACGACCGAGTCAGTGGTCGGTCCGAAAATACTGGGCAATCACGCCTCTGGGGTCAAGGACGCAGCTCACCTGCCGTTAACACCACGATATTCGTTGCCGGGGCGGGGAGAGGCCCGCGGTCACCCGGATTCCGCCCGGGCCTCGCCGCGTGAGCGGGCCGACGTTTCGCGCTCCGGGCGGATGTAGTCGGGCAGCACTTTCGGCGGCCAGCAGCCGATACTGAACATTCCCATCGAGTACGCCTTCGCCGCGAGCGCCGTGCGGTTGGGCACCTTGAAGAGCCGCAGCAGGATGCTCACGTGGTACTCGATGCCCTGCCGGCTGAGGAACAGCCTGGCGGCCAGGCGCACGGTCGGATCGCCCGCCGCGACGCCCTCCAGCACCTTCGCCTTGAGCGGCGTCAGCTTCCACCACGAGCCGACGAGCGCCTGCCGGTCGTCGGCCGTCTCCTCCGGCGTGAACTGCACGAGTATCATGCGCGGTTTGCCGTCGGCGTCCTCGACCGGATAGGCGGTGACCTTGCCGGCGACCGCCGTGTCGTGGAACCAGATGGCGATGGAGCGGCTGACCACCTGCGCCTGGTGGCCCTGGACGAGGCGGAGGAACTGGCGCAGCACGTGCTGCCGCACGCTCGGGTGCAGGAACTCCGCGAAACTGCGGTCGCAGATGTCGTCGTGGTCGCGACCGCACTGGGCGCTGAAGGCGCTGTTGACGGACCGGATGCGCAGGCTGGGATCGAGTATTGCGAGCCCGATTCCGGAACGTTCGATCAGCGACAGCACCACATCGCCGTACTCGTCGCTCCGGATCTCCGAGGAATACAGGGGGGATGGCAGGTCGCACAATTCGTTGTCGGCGCGATTTTCCTGCCGCAGAATGAGCGGAACTGTTCCGGAAATTCTTCGGAGTTCGCTCTCTCTGCTGTCCCCCGCTTGCAGTGCATTTGCCATGCCACACCTTCCCCCTGTTTGTGTTCGACTGGCAGGCCGCAGCCTAAGCAGGACAAACGTCGGCGGACAATGCGGGACGGGGGTAAGGCAGAACACTGTGGTCGCGGCACCGGTGGTTCGGACGGGACGCGGTGCGGTAGTCCGGGACCCCGGGATCACATCTGCCGGACACGCTCCCGTGTTCGAGAGGCCGGCGAGCACGAAACGAAACAGGCGAGAACTGCACTTTTGTCCGGCTTGCTCGGCCTGGCTACCGGCAGGTAGCCCGGTCGGTGCACCGACCGGGCACCGAAGCGAAAACCGCAGCGGACATCGCCCGCTCCGAACGGGGGAAGCCCCTGAACCGGCCGGAGCCGCGCAACCCGCCGCCCGGCTCGGGAGATCACCTACCGCGGGGACCCCCGCCTGCCGGCCGCTGCGAGCGGCCGGGTCCGGGCACCCTCAGAAATTGAGGGACAGCACGCCGGAGCGGAAAGCGGCCTCCCCCGCCATGCGGCGGACGACCGGGGCCAGTTCGGCCCGGCCGGCCACGTCCAGCCGCCGGTACAGCCTGGTCAGCGTCTTCTCCACGGCCCGGCGGGTGACGCCCAGGGACCGGGCGGTGTCCTGGTTGGTGTGGCCGAGAGCCACCAGCGCCGCGACCCAGCGTTCGGTGTCGCTGAGCCCGCCGCCGCCCGGCGGCACCACTCCACGCAGCTCCGCGCCGAGCGACGCCGTCCAGCAGCGCAACAGCGGCGCCCCCGCCTCGTCCGCTATCCGGTCGGCCTCGGCCAGCAGTTCGGCGGAGCCGGGGCGTCCGGCGGCGCGCAGCCGCGTACCGTACCCCCGCAGCGCACGGCCGAGTTCGAGGACGTCGGTGCCCTCTCTGAGCACCGCGACGGACTCGGCGAACAGCGACAGCGCATAGCGGCCGTGCACGACGGTTCCCCAGACCCGCAGCACCCGGCCCAGCTCGTTGGGCGAGCCGAAGGCGCGCGCCCGGTCGCAGGCGTGGGCCAGGAGCCCGAGCGCGGGTTTCCGGTCGCCGCCGCGAAGCAGGAGCGGAACGCACCACAGGTCCACGGGGGACAGCGCCTGGCTGCACCAGCCCGCGGCCTCGGCGCGGCGCGCCGTCTCCACCAGTTCCGCGGCTGCCTCGGACGGTTCCGGGTGCGGGTTGAGCAGGTGGCCCAGCACCTTGCCGGCGAAGCTGCGGGCCGGCAGCCCGCTCACCGGGCTCTCGTCCAGCAGTCCGTGCAGCCGGCCGGCCCACCCGGCGTCACCGGTCGCGACCGCCACGGACACCAGGCCCCAGACGGCCAGCCAGTCGCTGTCCCCCAGCGTGCCGGGGCCGGCGGCGCAGGCTTCCAGCGCGTCCATCCAGGCGTCCGCGAGCCGCCCCGAGGACAGCGCGGCAAGCGCGCGCCAGCCCAGCAGCCGGGTCCGCTGCCGCTCGTCGCCGCGCCGGGTCGCCGCGTCGACGGCCGCGTCCAGCCAGCTGCGTACGGGCGCTTCGGCCTCGGCCGCGACACCGGAGGCGATCATCAGCGCGGAGGCGGCGTACCCGGAGGCGGTGGAGGCCGGTTCGTGGTCCAGCATCCAGCGCACCAGGGTGGCGGCCTCGGCTGCGGGCAGCTCTCGGCCCAGTGTCCCGGCGAACACCAGGACCGAGACCAGTTCCCGCTGTGCCGGGGTGCCGGGTCCCGGCCCGGGTGCCAGCTCGCGCAGCCGCCGGACCGCGTCCCCGGCGGCGTTGGGCGACGCGAGGCCGGACAGCCGGACGCGGGCCTCCAACCGCAGCCGGGATTCGGCCGCCTCGGCATCGTCCGGCGGCTCCGCATCCGATGTCCGGGCTGAGGAGAGCGCCTCGGCGACCGCCCGCGGCGCGGCGACGAACAAGGTCAGCGGCACCCGCGACACGGCCGCCGCACGTGCGTGGCCCGGGTCCAGGAGCGGTACGGCCTGGGCCACGTGCCGCAGCGTGGCGGAGGTGTCGAGGTCCTGCTCAACGTCGGCCAGTGCGAGCAGGAATTCGCCGCGCTGCGGGCTGTCGGGCGAGAACTCGCGCAGTGCCCGGCGCAGGCAGCGGGTCGCCAGTTCCACGTCACCGCGGCAGCGCGCGTCGTCGGCCGCCCGGCGCAGCAGCCACGCCGCCTCGGGCCACTCCCCCGGGCCGGTCTCCAGCAGGTGCGGGACGATCCGTTCGGCCGGGGCGCCCGCCGCGCCGAGCAGCGTCGCGGCCCGGCGGTGCAGCTCCGTCCAGTCGGCCAGGGAGAGGCTGTCCTCGGCGATCTCCCGTACGCAGTCCCACAGCACGGGAGGGGCGCGGCGGTCGGCTGCCCAGCCGAGCCGCAGCAGTGCCCTCGCCGCGTCGGCCGCCTCGTTCGGCTGGAGATGGGCGAGGCGGGCGAGGGTGCGTCCGTCGGCGGAGCCGTCGAGGACCGCCGCGCAGTGGGCCAGCCGCCTGACCGGCTCGGGATGGCCGCTGAGGGCGGCGGCGACCCGGGCCTTGAGCGGCCAGGGGACGGGGCGGGAGCGGGCGGTGGCGAGCAGCCCGGCACGGGTGAGCCGCTCGCCGGCCTCCAGCCGGCCGGACAGGGAAGCGAGCCAGGCGGGGTTGCCGGCCGTCGCCTCCGTCCAGGACCGGGCCGACTCCTCGGAGAGGACGATCCCCCGTTCCGCGAGCAGGGCGCGCACATCCGCCACGTCGAGCGGTGCCATCCGCACCAGGTGGTCCACCCGTGTCAACAGGTCCTGCACCGCCGGCAGCTCGGTGTCCGCCTCGCCCTCGCACACCGCGACGACCAGCAGCACAGGGACGGATTCCGGGTCGGCGAGAAGCCGGGCCAGCCAGGCCAGCGACACCTCGTCGGCCCACTGCACGTCATCGACCAGGAACGTCATGGGGGCGGCTGCGTCCGTCCGGCCGGCCGGACGCAGCGCAGCGACATCCGCGGCGGATCGGAGCAGTTGTTCGACCAGCCCCGCGCCCACGCCCTGTTCCAGCCGGCTGGCCTGGGCCCGCCGTACGACCAGGCCCTCCTGTGCGGCCAGTTCGGCGGCGGCGTCGAGGAATGCGGAACGGCCCGAGCCGGGCGGGCCCGTGACCGCCATCAGCGCCGTGGAGCCGCGGCGTGTGCGCTCCAGCGCCCCGCGCAACGAGGCGAAACCCCCGTCCTGGACGGCGGTTCGGTACGGGAAGGCCGCTTTCATGTCGATCTCATGCCGATTTCATGACCCGTCGCAACCTCACCAGACGCACAGGATCATCATATTGTCTTCATCATGAGCTCGACGCCATTGGAGCACATGTATCTACTCCCCAGGTCGACAGCGCATCAGGCCGCCACGCGCACCGTGCTGGTGCTCGGCAACGGCCATGACTCCCTTCACAAGATCGCCCGCCGCGTCGGTGACATGTGCGGCCACGGGCAGCAGGCCGACGTGCGCTCCGTCGTCTGCCACCGCGAGGACACCGGCATCGAACACGCCGTACTGCGACGGCTGCTCGACACGCCCGGTGGCGAACCGTTGCCCCCGCACAAAGCGCGGCACGCGGCCCTGGAGCACATCACCGGGCTGCTGACGCGATCCCCCGTGCTGCTGGCGATCGGCGACGCGCAGTGGTGCGACCAGGGCACGCTGCGCTGCATCGACCATCTGTCCCGCGGCACAGCCGGGTTGCCGCTCACGATCGTGCTGAACGTCGCGCCCGGCGCCCTGACCACCGCCACGGCCCCCTTCCTCGAGCTCATGACCCGCAAGGACTGGACCGTCGTCGATGCCACGGCGCTCGCGCCCGACGGCACCGGCCCGGCGGACGGAGCCGTCCCCGGCGCCCCGCACCCGCACGAGCCCGACCCGCTCCGCGTCGCCCGGGCGTCCGCGCTGCTCAACAGCACCGACGAGGAGCTGGTCGCCGCACTCACCGGTCTGCCCACCGGCGTGACCCGCCGGGCCCTGCACGAAAGCCGCGATCTCGGACTGCTCCCCGAAGACGGTGCCCCGCCCTCCCCCGGCTCACTGCTGGACGCACTCCCGGCCGCCGAACGCGAACGCATGCGCACGCAGGCGGCCGAGATCCTCAACGACGCGGCGCGGCCCGCCCGCCAAGTGGCCGATCTGCTGCTGGGCCTGTCCGCACTGGACCGGCCCTGGATGGCCGCCGTCCTCAAGGAAGCGGCCACCGAGGCGCGGCCGGACCATCCGGCGTCGTCCGTTTCCTACCTGAACCGGCTCCACGAGGCGGACCCGGACGATGCCACCACCCGCACCGAACTCGCCACCGCGCTCCTCGACATCGACCCGGCTGCCGCCCGCGCGCACTTCGACGGCCTGCTGTCGCGCACCGACGACCCGGACGTACGCGCAAGGATCACCGTTCCGCTCTGGCTGAGCGCCCTCATGACCCACCGCACACCCGAGACCCCCGCCGCGCTCGGCGGCGTTCTACGCGCGCTGCGCGACGGCGCCCCCGACCAGGCGCCGCCCCACCGGGCCCGGCCGGAGCCGGCCGGCACGTCCCCCCTGTCCGGGGACGGCCCGCGGGAATGCCTCGTACGCGCCGTCGACGCGCTGCGCACCGCACTGGCCGGCACCGACCCCGACGCCGCCACCGCCGACGCGCACCACGTCCTCAGGGCGGAACCGCCGCACACCGCCTGGGAGCGGGTCAGCGCCGCCAAGGTCCTGGGCCTGGCCGACGAGACCGAGACCGCGCTCCCCCACCTGGACCGCATCGTCGCGGACAGCGAACGCCGCCAGGAGACATGGGCCGAGTACCACGCCCGGTCGACCCAGGCCCTGCTGCTGCTCGAAACGGGACGGGTGTGCGAGGCGTACCGGACGGCGCTGGCCGCCACCCGGCTCGCCGAGCGGCACGGCTGGGGGCAGCGGACCCGGCTGGCACCGGTCACCCTCACCCTGGCCCTGCTGGCGCGCGGCGAGCCCGGCCGCGCCGAGGGCGTCCTGCGCCGACTGGGCGCCCGGAAACTCGACGACACCATATGGGACCACCACCTGTACCTGATGGCCCGCGCCCTGGTCGCACGCGCCCACGGACGCGTCGAACAGGCCCTCGACCTGCTGGAGCGGTGCGGAGCCAGCCTCGACAGCGCGGGCGTCCGCAATCCGGTGTTCACCAAGTGGTGGCTGTACAGCACAGGCCTGCTCATGGAACTGGGCCGGCCCCGAGCGGCCCGGGAGCGTGCGGAACTCGGCCGGCACCTGGCCGAACAGTGGCCGCGGGCCGACAGCTCCGGACTCAGCCTGCTGGCCCTGGGCATGACGGCAGGACCCGCCGACCGGGTGGAACTGCTCGCCGAGAGCGTCCGCGTCCTCGCGGGCACTGCCCACCGCTACTCGTACGCCGTGGCCGAACTGCGCCTCGGTCAGGAACTGTTGCAGCGGCGCGACGACGCGGCGGCGCGCAGCCGTCTGCAAGCGGCGCGGGCGACGGCGGTACGGTCCGGAATGGCCGCGGTGGCCGAGAAGGCCCGGTCCGCGCTCGCCGCGGCCGGGGGCCGCCGGCCCGCGCTGAGCGGCGCGGAGCAGGCCGTGGCGCGGCTCGCGGCCGACGGCGCCACGAACCGGGCCATCGCCGACACCCTCTATCTGAGCGTGCGCACCGTCGAGTACCACCTGACGAGCGTGTACCGGAAGCTCGGCATCGACGGACGGGCGGGCCTCGCGGAATGGCCGTCCCTCCCCGAACCGGGCGCCACCGCGCGAGCGCTCAGCGACAGGCGGTGAGCCCGCGGCCCGCGCCCGGAAGGGGGCGCGTACTCCTGGAGCGGGCGGACGAACTGGCCCTGCTGGCGCAGGCCGTCCGCGAGGTCGCCCACGGCGAGTCCAGGACGGTCGTGGTACGCGGCAGACCGGGCACCGGGCGCAGCACTCTGCTCGCCGAGACGGCCGCGCTCGCCCGCCGTGCCGGACTGCACGTCGTCACCGCACCGGATCAGGCACCCCGCCCGGACCCGGACCACACCGGCGCGGCCCCCTCCCGGGCTGCGGCACAGGAACCCGCCGCACCGGTGGCCGTCCTCCGCGACGAGCCACGGCAGCCCGGCGCCGGCCCGGTGGAGCCGGCCCGGTCACTGACGCGGCGCTCCGACGGGCGGCCCCTGCTGTACGTGGTGGCCTGCGCCGACCCCTCCCTCCTCACCGAAGCCGCGCCGCCGCACCGCGAGATCCGGCTGCGCCCGCTGAGTCCACGGGCCGTGCGGGCCCTGCTCGTCGAGACGTACGGCGAGGAGGCGGCCGAACCGCTCGTCCCCGCCGCCCTCGCGGCGACCGGCGGCAACCCCGCGGTACTCTGCGGGACGCTCCACCGGCGGCCCGCGCCGGCGCCCGGGCCCGAGGAGTTCGCGGCGCTCGCCCACCAGGTGGGCCGGCACCGGCTGCGCTCCGCGCTGGCCGGGGCCCCGCAGCAGGCGGTCGCACTGCTGCGGGCCGCCGCCGTGGCGGACGGGGACTTCCCCTTCCACCAGGTCTGCGAGCTGGCCGGCATCCCCGCGCCGTCCCGCGAGCGGGCCCGCACGGACGCGGCCCGGACCGGGCTGCTCGGCTCGGTCACCGACCCCCGGCTCCACGACCCGCTCGTGACCGACCGGGTGCTCGGTCTCATGGACGAGGGAGGGCGCGCCGGACTCCACGAGAGCGCCGTACGGCTCGAACGGCGGCACCGTATGCGGCAGTCGGTCCTCGGCCGGCTCGTCGTGCGAACCGGGCTGACCGATTCCTGGGTGCCCGAGGCCCTGTACGCGGCGGGCGTCGAGGCCCGCCGCTCCGGCGACGAGGCGGGCGCCGTCACCCTGCTCGAAAGCGCGGAGGACCGCGGGGCCCGGGGCGGTCTGCAAACGGAGGTACTGCTGGAGCTGGCCAGGGCACAGCTGTCGCTGCGCCCCCACGCCGCCGACCGGGGATTCCTCCGCGTCCTGACGGAACCCGCCCTGCGGGACGGTTCAGCGGCCCGGCTGTTCGCCGCCGACGTGCTCACCCTGCGCGGCGGCGGCATCGAGACGGCGTCCGCCATCGCCACGGCTGCCTCCCTCCGCACGACGCCCGAGTCCCAGCGGCACGCCCTGCACGGCCTGCGGGCGCTGGCCCTGGAGACCGGCCCGGCCGCGGAGGCCCCCTTGCGTTCCGGCGCACTGGAAACCCCACCCCCGGCGCCGGGGCCCGACACCGCGGTGGCCGCCCGCGAACAGACCCCGCCGCCTGCGGGCCGGCGGAGCGGCACACAGGACCTCGCACCGTCGGCTCCGGGCACGCGAACGAGCGCGGGGGCGGGCCCGGGCGCGGGCTCCGCGGGGGCGGGTTCGCCGGGGGCGGCGGCACAGCCTGCTCCGGGTGACGCGGTTTGGGCCGCCGCCGTGGCGTGGCGGCTGTGCTCCGCCGGGCAGGAGATCGACCGCGCGCGGCGGCTGGCCGCCGCGGCGCTGGCGGGGGCCGGAGCCGGGCGGTTCGCTCCCGCGCTGGTCGCGGCCAGGGTGCTCGTCGTCGCCGACGGAGTCGAGCTCGCCCGGCACGGGCTGGAGCGGATCGAGGCCGAGGCCCGGCGGCAGGGGGTGCGGCCCGCGGTCGGTCTCGCCCTGCTGACCCGGGCCGAACTCGCCCTGCGTACGGGTGATGTGGCCGAGGCGCGCTCCCGGCTCGACGAGGCGCTCGGGGAGGTGCCCCGGCATCACTGGCATCCGCGGAAGCTGCCGCGGCTGACCGCGCTGGACGCGCTGATCGCCCTGGAGTCCGGACGGCCGGACCTCGCCGAGGCCGCTGTGTCGGGCACCGTACCGGACCGGCACGAGTACGGGGTCGACCGCGCCTTCGTGCTGTTCGCGCAGGGCCTGGCCGAGCTGCGGACCGGAGGGACCACAGCCGCGGCGCACCTGCGTGAGTGCGGCCGGATGCTCCTCGCACTCGGCTGTACGAACCCCGGTCTGGTTCCCTGGCGTTCACATCTGGCGCTGGCGACGGCGTGCGCCGGGACACCACAGGCACCGGAGGCCACCGCCCGTCTGCTGGCCGAGGAGCTGGCGGCGGCCCGGGCCTGGGGGTCGGCGTCCACGGTCGGTTCGGTGCATCTGCGGGCCGGGCTCGCGCTGACCGGCCCGGAGGCGCTGGCGCATCTGCGCACCGCGGTCCGGGTACTCGCGGACTCGGTCGCCCGAGGGCGCCGGGTGCAGGCGCTGGCGGAGCTGGCCGACGCCCTGTTCGACGACGGCCGGCCGGGTGAGGGCCGGCGTGCCCTGGATCAGGCCGTGGCGGCGGCGCGGGCCGACACGGGGCTGCCGGCGGGGCGGGTCCTGGAAGTGGCCGCGCGGTACGAGGAGCTGCCCCGGGCGAACCGGGCACGTCTGAGCCGGGCGCAACTGCGGGTCGCGCTGCTCGCCGCCGAGGGCTGGTCGAACAAGGCGATCGCCCAAGAGCTGTCGGTCAGCCTGCGGGCGGTCGAACTCCATCTGACCCGCAGCTACCGGGCTCTGGGCATCACCGACCGCTCCGGTCTTCCGACGGCGCTGGGCCACGACGCCGGGAGGGCGTAGCGGCCCGGGACGGCACGGGCCGGCCGCGGCTCTAACCGTGCAGGGCCGCCGATCCCGCTCCCACCAGCCCGTTGTGCAGGGCGACGGCGACGGCCTGGGTGCGGTTCGGGCAGTTCAGTTTGGACAGTACGAGCGCCACGACGCGCTTGGCCGAGTGTTCGGACACGCCGAGGGCCAGCCCTATCTGTTTGTTGCTGAGCCCGTCCGCGAGCAGCTCCAGCACCCGTTGCTCGCGCTCGGTGAGCAGTCCGATCGGTGTCGTCTTGCGCATCGCCGCGGCATCCGGCGCCGCGGCCGGCGGGCCTGGCCGTACGGCTGGTTCCGGCAGGAGCCGTTCACCGCGGGCGAGCCTGCGCAGCGCGTCGTCGAGTCCGTGCGCGGTCAGCGCGTTCTGGTCCAGGATGCCGTCGCAGGGCACGCCCCCGCGGGAGACGGCCTGCTGCATCTCGGAGTCGGGAACCAGCAGCGCGACGCGGATGCCGTTCCTGCGGGCGACCCCGGCCAGTTCGCGTACCCAAGCCTCCGTGCCGAGCCCGAGTCCGCCGGCGCACCACAGCAGCAGGACGTCACAGGAGAGGATGAGCACCTGGACGGCGTCCTCGTGCGCCGGAGCCGTGAACTCGCCCGGCTCGAAGACGGCGTACTGCTCGACCTCGGAGGCGTCTTCCAGCAAGCGGGTGAGTCCGGCACGAACCACCCCGCTCTGCGCCACCACTGCGACCCGTCCCGACGCATCCACGCCGTACCCCCCGTCTTCCGGCCCGGCCACGTGCGGTTGCGCCCAGTCGGCCGAGCCACCTCACACATCCTGGCGAGCACTCACTCTAAGGGATCCCGCGTATCCGATCTACGGATTACAGGGTCGCCCGGCCCGCGTTCGTCTCCCCCGATGATCATCCAGGAGTGCAGACGGGTCGTACCGAGTGTGGCGTAGGCGATGTGATCGCCGTCGAGCCGGCAGGTGTGTGAAGGATGGAGGGAGGCGGCGGTTCAGGAGTCGCGGCCGGCCATGCCGCGGGCGGCGATGGTCTCGACGTAGTCGGCGGCGGCCACCGGTCCCCCGGCGGCGCGCATGGCCTCGCCGAGCGAACGGACCCGGGCACGCGTGTCGGCGTCGCCGGAGACCCGGTTCACCGCCTCGTACAGCCGCTCGCCGGTGACCTCGCCCCGGGGCAGGTGCGCGCCGAGGCCGAGTTCCTGGAGCCGGGCCGCGATGAGCCGCTGCTCGGGGGTGTGCGGCACGGCGACCACGGGCGTGCCGAAGTACATGGCCTCCATCACGCTGTTCATGCCCGCGTGCGAGACGAACGCGTCCGCCCTCTCCAGCACCTCCAGCTGCGGTACCCAGCGGTGCAGCTCGACGTTGTCCGGCACGTCGGCGAAGTCGTCGGAGTCGGCCAACGGCCCCGCCGAGACGACCACGTGCCAGCCGGTGTCCGCGGCGGCCTCGACGCATGTGCGCAGGAACTCCCGCTGGTACCCGAAGCTGAAGCTGCCCGTCGCCACCAGCAGGAGGGGACTTCCGTTCGCCGGCGGGTCCCAGGGGGCCCGTTCGCCCCGCTCGCCGATGCACGCGCCGACGAATGCGAACCCGTTCCCGAAGGTCTCCTCCGCGGGCTGGAAACGCCGCGGCAGGAAGACGATGTTCGCGTCGTCGGCGGGCGCGTTGAACTCCTCCAGCGTCACGTCCTCCAGGCCGTGCTCCTTGAGCAGCCGGCCCTGTTTGACGAAGAAGTCGTAGAGGGCGGGGTGCTCGGGGTCGATCTGGCCCGCGTACAGCTCGCCCACCTGCCGGGTGAGCGAGTAGTGCTCGTTGGAGGCGAAGGTCGCGAACAGCTCGATGCCGGGCCGCCGCCACTTGCGTGCCAGTACCCGGCCCGCGGCGAAGGTGCTGACGTCGTACAGCAGGACGTCCGGTACGTCGTCGCCGAACCCCGCCTCGTAGACGGGCACGGTGGCGATGGCCTCGTCGATCGAGCGGACGGGCTCGTGCGCCATGTAGTCCGCGTCCATCTCCTCGGGCAGTTCGCGCGAGGCCAGCCAGGATTCGTACTCCAGCACGGTGGCACCGGTCCCGGCGACCAGGGACGCGAAGCGGGAGTTGGTCGCGAAGGTGACCCGGTGGCCGCGGCGCACGAGTTCCGCGACGACGGGCAGGGTGGTGTTGATGTGTCCGAACGCGGGGAACGGCAAGAACGCGATGTGGTACGCCGACATGCACGGCAGCATGCCAGCGGCGGCGGCAGGCCCCCGGCGCGGTGGCCGAACACTGGGGGATTCACCAGGCCGTTCCCCGCGGAGCGCCGCACAGTCCGGGTGAACACCTGGTTCCTGGCTCTCTTCGTGGCCGCTCACGCGCGGCCCGTGCTCCGCTATGCCCGCCAACCCGGTCCCGACGGAGAGCGAGCTGCCGTGAGCCGCCCAACAGACCGCGCCGGTGCGCGGCCGTCACAGCACGAGCACGACCCCGGTCTGAGGATCTTCTCCCGTGGATGGCCCGACCAGGCGCCGGACACGGTGTGCGGCTGGGGATCGAGCGAGCCGCACACCCACCTCGTCCGCAAGGGACTCGTCGCCCTCCTCGAGGAACACGGCGTGACGACGCTCAACGACGCGGGGTGCGGCGACCTGGCCTGGATGCGCACGCTGGACCTCGGCGGGGTGGACTACGTGGGTTACGACGTCCACGAGCGCGCCACCTGGCCCGAACTGCGCCGGCTGGGCTACCGGCTGGAGGTCCTCGACATCACGGCCGGCGGGATCCGCCCGGCCGATCTGGTGATCTGCCGCGATGTGTTCATCCACCTGCCCAACCACATGGTGCTGCCCGCGCTGGAGCAGTTCCGCCGCTCCTGCCGGCTGCTCCTGACCACCAGCTACATCAGCTCTGCCGCGGTGGAGAACGGCGAGTTCTCCAACTTCGACCGGCTGACCGAGCCGAGTCTGCGACACGCCAAGCTCGATCTGTCCCGGGCCCCCTTCGACCTCGGCGAGCCGCTGGAGCGCATCCCCGAGGGCTCGCCCAACAAGTTCCTGGGCCTCTGGGACCTGACGCGCTAGCCGTCAGCGGGCTCGTCGGCCGGGCGGAGACCGCCGCTCCCCGGCGTCCGTGCACCGCGTCGACGCTCCGCCACCAGCTCTCCCCCGCCCGACCGCCCCCCCATCGAATCCTGGAGTGTCCATGGCTCCCCCGCCGACCCTCGCCTACTCGCCCTGCCCCAACGACACTTTCGTCTTCCACGCGTGGGCGACCGGGCTGCTGCCCGGGACGCCCGCCCCCGAGGTCACCATCGCCGACATCGACGCCACCAACACGCTCGCCGCGCGCGGCGAGCTGGACGTACTGAAAATTTCCTACGCGGCGCTGCCCTACGTCCTCGACCGCTACGCGCTGCTGCCCTGCGGCGGGGCGCTCGGCCACAGCTGCGGTCCGCTGCTGCTCACACGCGGCCCGTGCGAACCGGCGGCGCTGGACGGGCGCGTCGTCGCGATCCCGACCGAGCGTTCCACGGCGTATCTGCTCTTCCGGCTGTGGGCACGGCAGACGCTGCCGGACAGCGACGTGCGCACCGTCGTCCTGCCGTTCCACCGGATCATGCCCGCGATCCGGGACGGCGAGGTGGACGCGGGCCTGGTGATCCACGAGGCCCGGTTCACCTTCCACAAGTACGGTCTGCACCGTCTCGCCGACCTCGGCGAGGCGTGGGAGGCACGGATTGGGCTGCCCATCCCGCTGGGCGCGATCGTCGCGCGGCGGGACCTGGGCCCCGACGGCATCGCGCGGGTCGCCGACGCGGTCCGGGCCTCCGTCCGGCACGCCTGGGCCCACCCGGAGGCCTCACGGGACTATGTGCGGGCGCACGCGCAGGAGATGGCCCGGGACGTCCAGGAGCAGCACATCCGGCTGTACGTCAACGACTACACCCACGATCTGGGCCCGGACGGTCATGCGGCGGTCCGCACCCTGCTGGAGCGGGCGGCACGGGCGGGAGCGGTGCCGCCCGTTCCCGCGGAGGCGCTGGAGCCCGCCGGGCGGCTGCTGCCCGGCGGCGGGCACATCGGCGTCTGACCGGAGCCGGTCAGCCGGGCGGGGCCCCGTCGCGCAGGGGCCGCCGCCGTCACTCAGGGGGCCGCGGCCCGCTCGCCGGCCATCACCGCCTCCAGGCGGTCGGCGACGGTGACGGCCCCGGGCGCGTTGCGGATGCTCCGGCTCAGTTCGGCGACCCGGCTCCGTACGCCGCCGTCCGCGGCGACCGCTTCGACCGCGGAGCGCAGGGTACGGCCGTCGAGGTCCTCCGGGCCGATCGACCGGCCCAGGCCGAGGTCGACGACCTGGCGGGCGAGGGCCAGCTGGTCCTGCTGGTGCGGCACCACGACCGCCGGTACGCCCTGGTGGAACGCCTCCATCAGGCTTCCGCTGCCGCCCTGGCACACGAACGCGGTGGCGTGGCGCAGCACCGGCAGATGAGGCAGCCAGGGGTGGGTCTCGACGTTGGGCGGCAGCGGTCCGAGGTCGCGGGGATCGACGCCGCCGCCGAGTGTCATCACGACGTGCCACGGCGTGCCGGCGAACGCCGTGGCACAGGAGCGGAAGAAGTCCGGGCGGCGGTTGACCGTGGTGCCGAGCGAGACCAGCAGCACGGGCGGCGCGCCCGGCGGGGGCGACCACGCTCCCTCGAAGTCCACCGGGCGCAGGCACGGGCCCGCGAAGAGGTGGTCGTCGCCGAACGTCTCCCCGCCGACCTGGAAGTCCCGGACGACGAAGGAGATGTTGAGCACCGCGTCGTCGCCGCTCGCCAGCCGGCCGCCCAACAGGTCGGCGACGCCGGCCGCCCGGACGCGGGCGGTCACCCGCGCCGACAGGTCGCGCAGCCGGGGGTCGTGGGGGTCGACGGGCTGGTGCGCGGGATTCGCCTCGGTGCCGTTCAGCGGCACATGCTCGTTGCTGCCGAAGCCGGCGTAGGTGCGTACGGTCGCCACTTGGTGCCGCCGGCTCAGCGCGGCGGCCGTGTCGGAGGCGAGGGCGTCGTGCACCACAAGGTCGGGCGGGTCCTCCGCCGCGGCCCGGAGTGCGGCCTCCAGGGGTGCGAAGCTCTCCTCCAGGAAGGCGAGCAGCATCGTGGTGGCGGTCTCGGTGGCCGAGATGGACTCCGGGAACCGCGAGGCGTACGGCACGACACGGGCGCCGGTGGGCTCGACCCGCGCGGCGAACCGGTCGGCGATCACATAGGTGACGCGGTGGCCGCGGCGTACCAGTTCCTCGACCATGCCGAGGCTCGCCTTGATGTGCCCGTACGAGGGGAAACCGAGCCACAGCACGTGGCGGCCGGGCCGTTCGCCCGTGGGCCGGATGCTAGGTGCGGGCACGGGCATCCCCCGTTCCGAGCCGTGCGGGTTCCGCGGGGAAGCCGGACAGTTGCAGGACCGACTCCAGCAGCGCGGCCTGCCGCACGGAGTCGGCGGCGGCGGACTCCCGGGCCACCGGGTCGGTACAGGCGCCGGCGAAGGCCGTGACGGCGGCGAGGAACTGGTCGGCGGCGGGCAGCACCCGCTCCTCGCGGCGGTCGGCCAGCTGAAGCCGCACCAGCGGCCGGGTCTCCGGCGGCGGGGTGAAGGCCCAGTCCACCTCGATACGGCCCTCGCTGCCCCAGACCGCGTAGGTGTTGCGGTAGGCGTGCTCCATCCCGAAGTCGCACTGGGCCGTGCGGCCCGCGCCGTCGGCGAGCAGCACCGAGCCAGCCGTGTCCACGTCGGCGCCGGGCCCCGACCGGAGCCGGGCGCCGACGGCCCGCAGGTCCGGGCCGAGGAAGAGCTGTGCGGCGCGCACGGGGTAGCAGCCGGTCTCGCGCAGCGATCCGCCGCCCAGTTCCCGGCTGTAGCGGATGAGCCCCGCGTCGCCCCGTGGGATGCCGAAGGACGCGCTGAAGCTCAGCGGCGTGCCGATGGCGCCACCGTCGATCAGCTCGCGGACCCGCTCGTGCTGGGGGTGGTGCAGGAAGGTGAAGTTCTCCACGAACGCCAGGCCCCGCTCCCGCGCCATGCGGGCCAGGTCCGCTGCCTCGGCGGCACTGGCCGTCAGGGACTTCTCCACCAGGACGTGCTTGCCGGCGCGCAGGGCCGCGTCCGCCCACGGTGCGTGCAGGGCGTTCGGCAGCGCGATGTAGACAGCGTGGACATCCTCGCGTTCCAGCAGCGGCCGGTAGTCGGGCACGGCCTCGCAGCCGAACCGGTCGGCGAACTTCAGGGCCTTGCCCGGGGTGCGGCCGGCCACCGCGACCAGCCGCAGCGCCGGGCAGCGGAGCACGGCGGGGACGGTGCGGCGCCAGGCGATGTCGGCGGCGCCCAGGACTCCCAGGCCGAGGGGTTCGGGGTCAGCCACGGGGCCCCCTGCCGTGCTTGCCGACGAACTCCCGGACGGAGGAGACCATGTAGTCGGCCATCTCGGCGGTGATGCCCGGGTACACGCCGACCCAGAACGTGCGCTCCATGATGATGTCGCTGTTGGCCAGCCCGCCGCTGACCCGGTGGGTCACGTCACGGTACGCGGGGTGCCGCAGCAGGTTGCCGGCGAACAGCAGCCGGGTCCCGATGCGCCGTGCGGTGAGGAAGTCCACCAGTTCGGCGCGGCTGAAGGGGGCGTCCTCGGTCAGGGTGATGACGAAGCCGAACCAGCTCGGGTCGCTGCCCGGGGTGGCCTGCGGCAGCAGCAGTCCGGGCACGCCGTCGAGCCCGTCCCGCAGCCGCCGCCAGTTGCGCTTGCGGGCCTCGACGAAGCCGGGCAGCTTGTCGAGCTGGCTGAGGCCGAGTGCCGCCTGGATGTCGGTCGACTTCAGATTGTAGCCGACGTGGGAGAAGATGTACTTGTGGTCGTAGCCGCGCGGCAGTTCACCCATCTGGTAGGTGAAGCGCTTGAGGCACTTGTTGTCCTCGCCCGGCTCGCACCAGCAGTCGCGTCCCCAGTCCCGCATCGACTCGGCGATCCGCGCCAGCTCCACGGTGTTGGACAGCACGCAGCCTCCCTCGCCCATGGCGAGGTGGTGGGCCGGGTAGAAGCTCACCGTCGAGTAGTCGCCGAATGTTCCGGTGTTGCGGCCCTGGTAGGTGGACATGAGGGCGTCGCAGTTGTCCTCGATCAGGAACAGCTCGCGGTCCTGGGCCAGTTGCGCGATCTCGGCGGCGGGGAAGGGATTGCCGAGCGTGTGGGCCATCATGACGGCCTTGGTGCGCGGCCCGATCGCGGCCTCGATCCGCTCCACCGTCGTGTTGTACGTGGCGAGGTCCACGTCGACGAAGACCGGCACCAGTCCGCACTGGACGATGGGGTTGACCGTCGTGGGCCAGCCCGCGGCGACGGTGATCACCTCGTCGCCGGGGCGCAGCCGGCGGTCCTCCAGCTCAGGCACGGTGAGCGAGGCGAGCGCCAGCAGATTGGCGGACGATCCGGAGTTGGTCAGATGCGCCTTGCGGACCCCGACGGTCCTGGCGAACTTCCGCTCGAAGCGCAGTGCGGTCGCCCCGGAGGCGATCCGCATCTGGAGGGCCTGCTCGACCAGCGCGGCACGGTCGTCCTCGTCGAGGACGGCGCCCGCCGGCAGGATCGGTGTGACCCCGGGCACGAAGTCCTGCCCGGACTCCTCCCGGTCCCGGTGGAGCTTGCGGGTCAGCTCGATGATGGACTGCACGTCCGGGTCAGCCATGGATGCTCTCTTCGTTCGCTGCGGAAGTCGTCAGTGGTGCCGTGCCACCGCCGGGAGCAGTGCGGACGCTGTCCCACAGTGCTTGGAGCGCGTCCACGACGGTCCGGGCCGGGGACCAGCCGAAAGCGCGGTGCGCCAGGCCGATGTCCAGGGGCTGGGACCCGATTCCGGTGTCACGGCGCACGGCGGGCGGTGCAGCGGGCACGATCCGGACGCCTCGGGTGCCCGGGCCGGCGATCCGGATCAGCTCGTCCACCGCGTCGGTCAGGCGGACGCCGACGCCGGACCCGATGTTGACCACGGGCGGCGGCCCGTCCGCGCGCGCCGCGCACAGCACGGCGTCGGCCACGTCCCGGACGTCGACGACGTCCCGCACACCGTCGATCGGCGGCAGCCGCAAGGTGTCCGGGTGCGCGGCGAGTTGGCGGGCGATGCCGCCGAGCAGACTGTGCCGGGGCGCGTACGGTCCGACCGAGACGGCGATCCGCAGCACGGTCGCGTCCACCCGCCCGTCGGCGACGGCCCGGGTGACGAGCTGTGTGCCGGCCAGCTTGGTTCGCGCGTACCGGCCGGCCGGACGGGCCGGCAGTGACTCCACGAGTCTCTTGCCGGGGTGTGCCCCGTACTCGTACGCCGAGCCGAGGTGCACCAGCCGCACCGGTCCCGGCTGTGCGGCGACGGCGTCCACGAGGCGTTCGACGAGAGTCACGTTGCCCTCGGTCAGCTCGTCGTCGGTGACGTCCCACAGCGCGCCCGCCGCGTTCACCACCAGGCCGGGGCGCAGGTCCGCGAGTCCGGCGGCGAGGTCACGGGTCCCGGTGCGGGCGAAGTCGAGGCGCACGGCCCGGCAGCCCTCCGGCGGGTGTGCGGCGCGACGGCCCACGGCCGTCACCGCCCAGCCGGCGGCGCGCAGTGCCGCACAGATGTTGCGGCCGATGAAGCCACCGCCGCCGAGCACCACGGCGACCGGCCGGTGTGCGGTCTCAGCTCCGTCCACGGGTCACTCCCCTGCGTCGTCCGGCCACAAGGCGAGGGCCCGCCCGGGCGGGCCCTCCTCACGGGCCGGCGGCCAGTGTTCACGCGCCGCGGAGCCACGCCTAGCCCCGGCCGTACCACGCACCAAAAGTCTGGGGGTTTCCCCCGATGCTCGACCGCGCGCCCCTTTCCGGTCCGGCGCCCGACGACCCTGGAGGGGCACCGGATCAGCTGCCTGCCCCAGGAGTCCACCGTGCGCGTGCTGTTCACCACGATCCCCGAGAAGTCCCACCTCTTCTGCATGACGCCGATGGCGTGGGCGATGCGCGCCGCCGGTCACGAGGTGCGCGTCGCCAGCTGCGCGGAACTCGTCGACGCCATCGCCCGGACCGGTATGACGGCCGTGCCGACCGGCACCAACGACGGCATCACCGCCGGGATGAGCGCCCACCG
The DNA here is from genome assembly GCF_000725885.1 of Streptomyces albus subsp. albus. Lineage (GTDB taxonomy): Bacteria > Actinomycetota > Actinomycetes > Streptomycetales > Streptomycetaceae > Streptomyces > Streptomyces albus. Next base: position 38,172 of record NZ_JODR01000035.1, read on the forward strand.
CGAGTCGCAGGAGGAATGGGAGGCGGCCAACTGGAACGAGCTGGACCCGGCGAAACTGACCTACGAGGGCGAACTGGAGCGGATCCAGCTGGCCACGTACGGCAGCGCGATGTACAACGAGCCGATGATCGGCGAACTGGTGGCCTTCGCCCGCGCCTGGCGGCCCGACCTGGTCGTATGGGACCCGCTCACCTACGCCGGGCCCCTCGCCGCGGGGGCCGTCGGCGCTGCGCACGCCAGGTCGCCCTGTTTCGCGGACGTGTGGACGATGAAACGCCAGCTGTTCCGGAAGCTGTCCGAGGAGGTGCCCGCCGGCCGGCGGCGCGATCCGCTCGCCGAGTGGCTGGGCGGTACCGCCGCACAGTTCGGAGGCTCCTTCACGGAAGAGCTCACCACCGGACAGCTCACCCTGGACCCGCTGCCCGCGAGCCTCGGCATCGCGACCGAGGCGCCGCGCACCCCGGTGCGGTTCGTCCCCTACAACGGCCCGGCCGTGGCCCCTGACTGGCTGCTGACGCCACCCGGACGCCCCCGGATCTGCCTGAGCCTGGGCGCCTCCAACACCGAGCGGTACGGGGGCGACTACATCCCGAAGGGCGACATCCTCGCCGCGCTGGCGGAACTCGACGCCGAGGTGGTCGCCGCACTGCTGCCCGCGCAGGTCGCGGAGCTGGGGGCACTGCCGGACAACGTCCGCGTGGTCGACTCGGTGCCGCTGCACGCGCTGCTCCCGAGCTGTTCGCTGCTGATCCACCACGGCGGCTTCGGCAGCTACGGGACCGCGCTGACGCACGGGGTCCCGCAGCTGACCGTCACCACGCCCGTCGCCGACCAGCTCTACCGGGGCGCCGGCCTCGAACAGCAGGGCGCCGGGCTGCTGCTCACCACTGCGGAGGCCACCCCGGATGCCGTGCGCGAGCGGGCCTCGCGGATACTGTCGGACCCGGCCTTCCTCCGGAACGCGGCCCGGCTCCGTGACGAAGCGGCTGCCCTCCCCGCACCGTCCGAGGTGGTACCCGTGCTGGAGCGGCTGGCACAGGAGCGCCGGGCCGCGCCCTGGCGGGCCTGAGCGGGCCTGAGCGGGCCGGCCCGGGGTACGGGGGGCGGCAGCCGCCGGCTCCCGGGTCCCGGCCGGGTACGGGGACGGCCGCCGGGGCTCGGACTCGTTCACGCGAAGGGGCAGTGACGTGCGCGCACGCGGCATCAACTACGACACCGGTTTCCTCCCCGGTCGGCAGCTGACCCGGAAGGTCTTCCGTCCGGAGGCGGTCCGGCGCGAGATGGCGGTGATCGCCGGAGAACTGCACTGCGACGTCGTACGCGTCTCGGGGCGCGAGCCCGAACGGCTGGAGACGGCGGCCCGGTTCGCCGCGGACGCCGGCCTCGAAGTCTGGTTCGCGCCCTTCCCCGTCGACCTCCCCACCGAGCGGCTGCTGCCGTTCTTCTCGGACTGCGCCCGGCGCGCCGAGGCCGTACGCCGGTCCGGTGCCGAGGTGGTGTTCGTGACCGGCTGCGAGATCAGCCTGTTCTGCCGCGGATTCCTCCCGGGTGACACCTTCGGCCACCGCCTGCAGGCGATGGCCTCCGACGCAGCGTGGTGGTCCGCCCTGGAGAAGGCGTCCGGACGCGTCGACGAATTCCTCGCCGAAGCCGCCGCCACCGTGCGCGCGCAGTTCGGCGGGCGGGTCACCTACGCCTCCGGCCCGTGGGAGTCGGTCGACTGGGCGCCCTTCGACCTCGTCGGCATCGACGCCTACCGTGCCGCGCACAACACCGACACCTTCCGCACCCGGCTGCGCGAGTTCTTCCGGCACGGCAAGCCCGTCGCCGTCACCGAGTTCGGCACCTGCGCCTACCAGGGGGCCGGAGACCTGGGGGGCATGGCCTGGATGCCGCCGCCGGGCGCTGTGCCGGACGAGGAGGAGCAGGTCCGCTACCTCACAGAGCTGCTGACGGTCTTCGAGGAGGAGAGGGTGGACACCGCCATGTGGTTCTCCTTCGCCAACTACGACAAACCGGGGGAACGCGACATCGCCTCCTACGGTGTGGTGAGGATGCTCGACGACATCCGCTGGGAGCCCAAGAAGGTCTTTCGCACCATGGCGGACAGGTACGCCCGCCGCTGAGTCGCCTGTCCCTCCGGTGCGGGCCACGAGGACGGGGGCCCGGGGCTGTCAAGCCCCGGGGCGCCCATACTGGTTCTTGCCTTCGACCGTGCGGCGGCGGGACCTGCCGCGGGCCGCGCTCCTCTACGGTCGGGCAGCGTGAGAGAAGACGCAGCGAACCCGGACGTTCTCGTAGTCGGCTACGGCCCTGTGGGACAAGTGCTGTCGATCATGCTCGCCCAGCGCGGCTGGCAGGTGACCGTGGTCGAGAAGCACATCGAGCCCTACGCCCTGCCCCGGGCGGTCTCCTTCGACCGTCACATCGGCCGTCTCCTGGGCACGGTGGGCGTCGCCGACGCGCTCGTCCCGGTCGGCGAGGCGACCGAGGACTACGTCGTCGTCAACGGCGACGGGCAGACGCTGATGCACTTCGATCTGGAGCGGGACAGCCGGCACCGCTGGCCGGAGACGACCGCCATCTACCAGCCGGGCCTGGAGGCGGCTCTCGTCGAGCGCGGCGAGCAGCTGTCCAATCTGCGTGTGCTGCGCGGTCACGAGGCGGTCGGCCTGACCGAGAAGGACGACTCGGTCCAGCTCGCCGTCCGTACGGCGGACAGCGAGCACACCCTCACCGCCCGCTGGCTGGTCGGCTGCGACGGGGCCAACAGCCATGTGCGCGGCCATCTGGACGTCCCGTTCTCCGTCTCCGACTACGCCGCCGACTGGATGGCGTGCGATGTCATGCCGCACGACCCCGCACAACTCCCCTCGGGGAACGTGCAGATCGCCGATCCGGCCCAGCCCCGCGTCGATCTGTCGGCCGGACCCGGCCACAACCGCTACGAGTTCCTGCGGCTTCCCGAGCAGTCCTTCGAGGACTTCAACACCGTGGAGAGCGCCTGGCGTCTCCTCGGCCATTTCCAGGTCACCCCGGACAAGGCGACGCTGCAACGGTACGTCGCCTACACCTGTGTGGGCCGCAACGCCGACCGCTGGCGTTCGGACGGCCCAGGACGGGTCTTCCTCGCGGGGGACGCCGCCCACACCATGCCGCCGCACGCCGGGCAGGGCATGTGCACGGGAATCCGGGACGCGACCAACCTGGCGTGGAAGCTGCATCTGGTCCTGGCCGGTTCGGCCGGCGAGGAGTTGCTGGACACCTACGAGGCCGAGCGCCGCCCCGACGCCCAGCGTGCCATCGACCTGTCGGTGACCCTGGGCGAGCTCATCGGCACCATCGACCCGGCCGTCGCCGGCTACCGGGACAGCGCCCTGCTGTCCCTGAGCCCCGAGGACGCTCCGCCGCGCACCGCCGAGGAGTTCGCACGCCCGGGTGAGGAGGCGGTGAAGGCCGGGCTGTTCCAGGAGGCCGCCGACGGCATGTTCGCCGGGGTGGACAGCCGGGTCGTCCCCCAGGCCCGCTCCTCCCGTACAGACGCCGGTGAGCTGTGCGGCGGCGACTTCGTCCTGCTCACCCTGGACGACCCGGAGACGCTGGTGGAGCCGGGCCTGGCCGGCCGGCTGCGCGACCTGGGCGGCGAGATCGTCCATCTGACGCCCGACGTCGACATCGACGGCACCTACACCGCCTGGCTGAGGGAGAAGGTGCCGGCACCGGCCGCGCTGGTCCGTCCCGACTTCCAGGTCTACGGCGCGGCACGCGACCGCACCGAGATGACCGAGCTCCTGGGCGGCCTGCTGAAGGCCGTGGGAGCGCCCTCGTAGAGGGCACGGCGGGCCGCGCACGCCGTCCTGGCCCCTCCCGTGCCCGTGCCCCCCGCCGCGGTGGCGGGGGGCACGGGCACGGGAGGGGCCGGCGGACTACGACGGTTTGCGTGCGCAGAGCATGATGGCCTCTTCCATGCCCAGGACCGTCCGCGAGGTGAGCTCGAAGCCCGCTGTGCCGAGCCACTGCTCGAACTCCCTGCCCGTGTACACCATCCCCTCGCCGGAGGCGAAGGCGAGGAAGTACGCGGACAGATACGCCGCCTGCACGGGCCCCGTCTCGTCGTCGTGCTGGTAGGGCGCGATGATGAACAGACCCCCGCCCGGCGGCAGCGCCCGGTACGCCTTGGCCAGGAGCTGCTGGATGCGTTCGGGCGACCAGATCTCCAGGAAGTGCGCGAAGAGCACCGCGTCGCAGCCGGACGGGAACTCGTCGCTGAAGGCGTCGATGCCGGCGACGTCCACCCTGTCCGCCAGGTCCAGCTCCCCGACCCGCTTTCTGGCCTTGTCCGCGACCGAGGGCAGGTCGGCGATCGTCATACGCAGATGGGGCCAGCGGTCGGCGAGGTTCTCCGCGTTGGCGGCGGTGCCGCCGCCGACGTCCAGCAGGTGCCGATATCCGGAAAGGTCGAGGTTCTCCTTAATGGCCGCGCCGAACTTCCGGCTGTGGAAGGCCATCATCGTGTGGAATTCGGCCTCCAGCTCGGCGTTTTCGGTGAGCCGCTCGTAGAGGTTGTCGGAATTCCCCGCCATGACACGCTGCAAGCCGACGTTGGTGTTCTCCTGCACCGATTCGGGGAGCCAGGTCAGCGCGCGGTACATATTGCGGCTCTCACGGGTGATGATCGACGTCATCGTCCCCTCGTAGTCGCCGCTGACCCCCTTCGTCAGGGGGGTGTTGTAATAGCTCCCGCCTTCCTTGCGCAGCAGACCCAGCACGGTGCATCCCAGGAGGAGGATGCGGGCCGGCTGCTCCTCCAGGCCCAGCCGCTGCGCGACGTCCTTGACGGAGAGACCGGGTTCGTTCTCCAGCGCGACGAAGAGACCGGCCCGGCACGCGGCGACGAGATACTGGAACCGGTAGTGGTCCGCCAGCATGATTTCGAGCTGCGTCTCGACGGGCAGTTCCGACAGTTCCATTTCGCTCCTTCGAAGATGTGTGGTGCCGCGCCGAACGCCCTCGCCCGGAGCGGGGCCGGCTCAGGCGGCGGGTTCGGCGGGCGACAGGCGGGCGGCGGTACGGGCCACCAGCGCGCCCGTGAAGCGAGCCGCTTCCAGATCGCCGTCGGTCGGCATCAGCCCCTCGGGGCCGCCTGCCTGAGCGACCGGCCCGTACGGGCTGGAGGCGCGGAACTGCACCGGGTCGGCGTAGCCGGGGGAGACGATCAGCATGCCGAAGTGCATCATCGCGGTCAGCAGGTCGTGAACGGTCTGCTCCATACCGCCGTGCGGGCTCGACGCCGTGGAGAACGCGGCACCCACCTTCCCCTGGAGCACCCCGTTCATCCACAGCCCGGAGGCGCCCTCCAGGAAGTGGCGCATCGACGCCGCCATCCCGCCGAACCGGGTGCCGCTGCCCAGGATGATCGCGTCGGCCCAGACCAGATCGTCGAGGGTGGCGACGGGGTGCGGGGCGACGCGCTCGGTGAACAGGGCTCCGGTGTGCGGCGCCCGGGCCAGTGCCTCGTCGCCGCGGATGTCGGCGACCCGCAGCAGACGGACGTCGTGATCGTTCCCCTCCTTCGCGGCGCCTTCCGCGACCGCACCGGCCAACGACATGTTCGACCCGGCATGGCTGTGAGCGATGACTGCGATCCTGGCCATAGAGCAGCAGACTCCAAATTCTCGGCGGGAAGGAATGACGGGGCGGGAGGAGAAGCGAGAGGCGAAGTGCCGGAGCCGGTACCCGCGTTCCCGCCAAAAGGGTCCTCGCGTGCCTCACGCTAGACTCGTCGCCCCTGGTCCCGGCCCCGCGACCGGGCACACTAGGGGATTCCCTATTCGGTCCTTGCGGATACTGCCGCCATGGTGACGATGAGCGCGGAGGAATCCAGATCGCTGACCGACGGTTGGCTGGCCTGGGACCTCGACGAGTGGACACGGCACGTGCTGCGGCGGCAATTCGATCCGGAAACGGGGTCCCCCTACTGGCTCAAGCGCCGTAACGAGCTGGACTTCGACCCGCTCTCACTCACCGGCTACGACGACCTGGCCGCATTCGGCCACTTCGATCTCGCCGTCCTGCGGGATTTCGACCCGGCCGATCTCGTCCCGACCGCCGTGCCGCGTCCGCTCGGCGGCCGGGTCCGGGAGACCGGCGGCACCACGGGCAAACCGGGCCGTGTCTTCTACACCGGGAAGATGACGGCCGCCCGGACCGCCTGGCGGTTCCACGGCTTGCTGGCGGCCGGGTTCCGGCCCGGCGCCACCTGGCTCCACGCAGGCCCCACCGGGCCGCACATCGTCGGCGAGGAGGCCGATTTCCTGGCCCACCTGGCCGGGTCCACCGTGTACACCATCGACCTCGACGCACGGTGGATCAAGCACCTCATCCGCGGTGGCCGGCTGCTGGAGATGGAGGAGTACGTCGACCACGTCGTCGAGCAGATCACCGACATCCTCGAGACCTGCTCCGTCGACTACCTGCACAGCACCCCCGCCACGGTGCAGGCCCTCATCAACCGCCGTCCCGATCTGGTGGCGCGTCTGTCCGGGGTCTACCTCGGCGGCACCCAGCTCACCCCCGACGCCTACCGCAGGTTCGCCGAGGCCATGCCCGGCGGGGTGATCGGGACCATCTACGGCAACACCCTCGGCTGCGCCAACGGCCTCCCCTCGCCCGACGGGGGCGCCACGCTCCCCTACGTGCCCAACTACCCGCAGCTGACCATGACCGTGGTCGACAAGACCGATCCCGGGCGCGTCGTGGACTACGGCGAGGTGGGCCAGGTGCGGCTGACCGTGCTGCACGAGGACCTGTTCCTGCCCCACATCCTCGAACGCGACCAGGCGATCCGCTTCCGGACCTCGGAGGAGTGGCCCTGCGACGGTGTGGCCAACGTACAGCCGCTCCAGGTCAGCTCGGAGAGGCCCGAGGGCCTGTACTGAGTCCGGGCGGCGGCCGGGGCCCCTCCCCCGCCGCCCCCTCCTCGCCGCCTCCCCGTCCGCCGTGGCAGGGCGCCGGCCGCCGTGTCACCGGCGCAGCCGCACCCCGTGCTCGAACACCGCCGCCGCTGCCCGCGGCACCGCGTCCGGGCTGTCGACGAAGACGACGGGGAACGGGTAGCGCAGCGCGTTCAGGATGGGCGAAGGGCCCACGACCAGTCCCAGTCCGGCGCCGTGCCGGTGCAGCTGGCGGGTCAGATGCACCAGGCTGATGGGCGCGACGACGTTGTCGACGAACATCGCGCGCACCTCGTCGGCACGCTTCAGCGTCTTCTGTTCCAGGGACGAGCAGAGCGTCAGCTCCGGGTCGGTGAACGACACGGCCGAGACGTGCTCGCGGGTCGCCTCGCGGGCCCGGGCCCGCAGCGGGCTGTGCACCGCCACGTCGGCGCCCTCGGTGACGTTGACCATGCCGCCGGTCTCGGCGCTGAGCTTCTCCAGCTCGTCCCGGTAGCCGCTGAGCATGACGATCCGCACCTTGCGGTCCGCGTCCCAGCCGAAGTCGCAGCTCAGGTAGATGCCGTCACGGTCGGCGTACAGCCCGGCCGGGTCGTCGTCCGGCCCCAGGTAGGCGGAGGCGATGGCTTCCTCCCGGCCCGGCTCCGCCCGCCCGGGCTCCTCCTGTCCCGTCTCTTCCCCGGTCGTCGCGTGCAGCGGCTGGTGTTCACCGCGCACCAGCACATCCATCAGCTCCCGGCGTTCGCACGCCCCCGCGACGCACGAGGCGACCATGCCGCCCAGGCTCATTCCGCCGGTCATGTGCGGGCGCAGCCCCTTCCCGGCGAGCACGTCCTGGATGCCGAGCTGGGCGGCGGCCAGCCCCACGGACACCACGCGCCGCCGCACCTCGTCGTCGTGGTCCCCGTTCTGCCGCACCAGGGTCTCCACGTCGAGGCCGGTCCACGCCGATGCCTGCGCGAACGACTCGCGCACCGCCGGATAGCGGTCGTAGAACTCGATGACCCCGCTGGGCTCGTAGTGGAAGAGGTTCGTACCGAATATGGACGCCAGAGCCATGTGTCACCTCCCATGACGCCGGTCACGCTAGGGGAGGAAGTCGAGGGACTTTGCCAGAGGCGCGAGGGCCGCCCGGTTACGAGTCGACGATGCCGGCGTCGTGCGCGAGCAGCCCGGCCTGGGTGCGGTTGACGCAGCCCAGTTTCTCCAGGGTGCGCGACACATAGCCCTTGATGGTGGCCTCGGAGAGGTACAGCCGCGCCGCGATCTGCGCGTTCGACAGTCCCTCACCCAGACCGGCCAGCACCTGGAGCTCCCGTTCGGTCAGCGAGCCGATCAGCTCGCGTGCGCGGTCCCGGGCCGAGAGGCTGTCCGTCGACGCGGCGATGAGCCGGCGGGCGACGGTGGGCGACAGCACGGTGTGGCCCTGCGCGGCCGAGCGCACCAGCCCGATCAGTTCCTCCGGCGGCGTGGACTTGACCAGGAAGCCGGTGGCGCCGGCCCGCAGGGCGCGCAGCACGTACGGGTCGGCGTCGAAGGTGGTCAGCACCACGATGTGCGGCGGTTCCGGCAGCTCGTTGATGCGTTCGATCGCGGTGAGCCCGTCCATGCCCGGCATGCGCAGGTCCATCAGCACCACGTCCGGCCGGTCGCGTCCGACGGCGGCGAGACCGGCGGCGCCGTCGTCCTCGTCGGCGACGACCTCGATGTCCTCGGCCGAGCCGAGAATGGTGCGCAGGAACACCCGCACCATGGGCTCGTCGTCGACCACCAGCACTCTGGGCATGCTCACACCGTCGTTTCCGCAGTCGGTACGTGCGCGGGCAGGGTCGCCTCGACGCTGAATCCGCCGTCGGGGCTGGGGCCCGCGCGGAGCTTGCCGTGCACCAGGTCGATGCGCTGTCGCAGATGGGCGATGCCCAGTCCCGAGCCGGAGCCGGCGAGGGTGCTGCTCGGCCTGCCGGTCGGTGGCGTGTTGTGCACGGTGAGCCGCAGCCGCGCCTCGTCGTATTCGACCCGCACGGTCACCCTGGCGCCCGGCGCATGCTTGCGCACATTGGTCAGCGCCTCACGCAGTACCCGGTAGGCGACGCGTCCGACGACGGGCGAGGCGTGCGCCGGGTCGCCTTCCTGGACCAGTTCGGTGGGTATGCCCACCGCGGCCGATTCGGCGACCAGATCGTCGAACCCGCCCACCGACGGGGTGCGGTCGCCGTCGGATGGGGTGCGCAGGATGCTGACGAGGTCCCGGAGTTCGTCGAGGGCCTGGCAGCCCGCGGCCCGCAGCTCCTCGGCGGCCTGCCGGGTGTTCTCGTCCTCGGCGGTCACCCGCAGCGCTCCGGCCTGGAGCACCATCAGACTCACCCGGTGCGTGACGACGTCGTGCATCTCGCCGGCCAGCCGCACCCGCTCCTCGGCGCGCGCCTGTTCGGCCAGCAGGTGCTGCTCCCGCTCGGCACGTTCGGCCCGTTCGACCAGGGCCTGCACCATCCGTTTCCGGGCATCGAGGTACAGCGCGAGCAGCGGACCGACCGCGGTGCGCAGCAGCCCGATCGTCATGGTGGTGAACGAGGAGTCCCACGGCCGCATGACGACGACGGTGAAGGCGGCGAGCACGGCGAAGGCGATCCGGCGGTTTTGCAGGTAGAACAGCGGGCCGTAGGCGGCCGGCAGGGTGGAGTAGGGGGCCCAGAGGCCGTCGGGGTGCGCCGGCTCCAGCATCCCCGCAGGTGAGACGAGCAAGGTCACCGTGAGGGTGAACGCGGCGAGCACCCCGACGACGGTGAGCGGCGCGACGCGGCGGACGGCCAGCGTGCCGCCGGCGAGTATCTGCGCACCCAGCAGGACCCAGGCCCCGGTGCCCGGGTCCCGCGGCCACCACGTGGTGCCGGCCAGCGTCGTCACGGTGTCGAGCAGCACGAAGGCGACCGCGATCGCCACATCCACGGCGACCCAGTGCCGGCGGTGCCAGGGACCCCCCTCTGTCATGCCCTCACTGTAGGGCACACGCACTGCCGTTCGGCCCGCTCCGGATCAACGGCGGGGTGCTTGGCCGTTCTTCGCCGAGCGAGGCATTCCGGGGCGGCGGCCCACGGTTCCGGGCGGGTGACGGGCGTTTCACGGGTAAGCCGGGGGGCGGCTGCCGGGCGGCCGGTGCGGGAAGAACCTACCTCCGTTCCGTGCGGACCCTACGAAAGTCGTATGCCGCCCGCGACGACCCGCCGTTCGTCGTATCCGGAAACGACCGGCGGCCCTGCCGCGGGGCGGTGCCGGTGCGGTGCACTGGGTGGCATGAATACGACGGGCAGCAACGCCACGGCGATCCCCCGGCTCGGGCACTACACGATCGACACGTCCCGCTCGTCGATCGCGTTCACCTCGCGGCACTTCTTCAATCTCCTGCCGGTGCACGGCACGTTCGGGATCCGGGCGGGCACGGTCGAGGTGGCCGAGCCCCTGTCCGAGTCGAGTGTGCGGGTGGAAGTAGACGCCGGGAGCATCAGCAGCGGGAACGAACAGCGGGACGCCGCGGTGCGGTCGGCGAAGTTCCTCGACACCGACCGCCGTCCCCTGTTCACGTTCGTCTCGGAGCGGGTGGACACCACGACCGTCTCCGGCACGCTCACCGCGTGCGGCGTCGAGCGGCCCGTGAGCCTGTCGGTCGTGCACTCGGAGGTGGCCGAGGAGACGTTCACCGTCCGGGCCACGGCCAGGATCGACCGTACGGACTTCGGGATCACGGCGGCCCGCGCCATGGCGGGGCGTGTGCTCGACCTGACGCTGGAGGCCACATGCGTGCGCCGGTGACACCGACGGCCGCGGCCCGCGACGCGGAGCAGACCCGCACCGCGGACGCGGTCGTGGTGGAGGACCTGAAGAAGAGCTACGGGCCGGTGCAGGCGGTGCGCGGGGTGAGCTTCACCGTGCGGCACGGCGAGATCTTCGCGCTGCTCGGCCCCAACGGCGCCGGCAAGACCACCACCATGGAGATCCTCGAAGGGTTCCGCACCCGGGACGCGGACTCCGGGCGGGTCGATGTGCTCGGCCTCGACCCGGGCGAGCGGGCCACCGCGCGGACCCTGCGCGAGCGGATCGGACTGGTGCTCCAGGACATCGCCGTCGAGCCCTATCTCACGGTGCGCGAGACGGTCGCCCGCAACGCGGGCTACTACCCGGCTCCGCGCGACATCGACGAGGTGATCGAGCTGGTCGGCCTCGCCGGGATGGAGAAGAAGAAGGTCCGCTCGCTCTCCGGCGGGCAGAAGCGCCGCCTGGACCTCGCCCTGGGGATGATCGGTGACCCGGCGCTGCTGTTCCTCGACGAGCCGACGACCGGGTTCGACCCCAACGCGCGCCGGAGCGCCTGGCAGCTCGTGCGAGCCCTGCGGGACGCCGGGACCACCATCCTGCTGACCACGCACTACATGGAAGAGGCCCAGGAGCTGGCCGACCGGGTGGCGGTCATCGCCGACGGGCGGATCGTGGACGAGGGCACCCCGGCCACCCTCGGGGGCCGCAACACCGAGCGGGCCCGGATCCGTTTCGCGCTGCCGCCCGGCTGCTCCCCCGAGGACCTTCCGGTGGCGGCCCTGCCCAGCGAGGACGGGCTGGTCACCGTGGAGTCCGCGGAGCCGACCGGGACGCTGCACCAGCTCACCGGCTGGGCGCTGGCCCGGGACACGGAACTCGCCCAGCTGACGGTGGACCGGCCGACCCTGGAGGACATCTATCTGCGGCTGACCGGCTCCGGCCGGGGGGTGCCGGCGGACACCCCGCACAAGAAGCGGGGAAGAGCCCGCAAAGGCGCCCCGGGGAAGACCTCCGAAGGGAGCACACCGTGAGCACCGCCGTCCCGCACACCGCGGCCCGTCCGGGCCCCGGCCGCGGCCTCGCCATGCTGTGGCATCAGATCCGCTACGAGCAGCTGACGTTCTGGCGCAATCCGCAGAGCGCGTTCTTCACCTTCATCCTGCCGATCGTGGTGATCGGGGCGTTCGGCCTGCTGTTCGGCGACGTCGGGAAGAGCTCGTTCTTCTACGGGCGGTCGGCGTTGCAGTACTACATCGCCACCATCACGGCGCTGTCCATCCTGGGCGCCTGCTACAGCCAGTTGGCGATCGTACTCGCGGCGCGGCGGCAGAACGGGATCCTCAAACGCGTCCGGGCCACTCCCCTGCCCGCCTCCATGTACTTCACGGGCCTGCTGGCGCACTGCGCCCTGGTGAGCACCGTCGACACCGTGCTCATCACCGCGATCGGCCGCGCCTACGGCGTCCCGCTGCCGTCCGCGTCCCAGTGGCCGGTGCTCGTCGTGACGGTGCTGCTCGGCGCCGCGGCGTTCTGCGCGCTGGGCGTCGCGGTGGGCTCGCTGATCCGCAACGCGGAGGCCGCGCCGTCCGTCGTGCAGTTCATCCTGTTCCCGATGGTGTTCATCTCCGGTACCTACATGCCGATCCACTCCGACGTGCTGAGCGTCGTCACGGGTGCGCTGCCGGTGAAACCGTTCAACGACGCCCTGCTCGCGGCCTTCACCGACGCGGACGCCGGCTTCGCCTGGCGGGACTGCGGCGTCCTGCTGGTGTGGGGCGTGCTCGGCGCGGTGGTGGCCGTCCGCCGGTTCCGCTGGGACCCGCGGCCCGAATGACCACTCCCCGGACTGCGGGCCGACGTGGTTCCCCCGTACCGCGCCCCGCAGCGGCAGAGGCCGTGACTCCTGCATCCCCCGGCAGGGTCACGGCCTCTGTGCCACCCGTGCACAGGGGGCGTCAGTCAGCGCGCACGTCAGCGCAGTTCGTCCAGCCAGGCGTCGACGACGCGGGCCGTGCTGTCCGAGAGGTCCTCCATCATGGTGAAGTGGTTGCCGGGCACGTCCACGGTGTGGTCGGCCTCGGTCCAGCCGGTCTGCCACTCCTCGGGCGCCAGCTCCTTCCCGTTCAGCGGTTGGCTGGAGCGCACCAGGAGCACGGGAGCGGCGAGCTTGCCGGGCCGCCACCGGCCCAGCAGGTTGAAGTACCAGCTCATCGCGGACAGCCGGGCGGCATCCATGAGAGCGAAGTCGGCCTCCCGTTCGAACATGCCGCCGAGCAACTGGTCCCCGAACTGGTCGAGCGACTCGTCACCGGGCACATAGGTGTCCAGCAGCACGACTCCCGCCGGTCCGCCGCCCTCCTGCTCCAGACGCGCGGCCGTCGCATACGCCAGGACCCCGCCGGAGGACATGCCCAGCAGCGCGTACGGCTCGTCGCCGGCCTGTTCGCGGACCATACGCGCCAGCAGTCCGACGAGAGCGTCCTCCGTGGCCGGCAGCGGTTCTCCGGCCGCGAACCCGGCGACCGCCAGGGCGGTCACGTCCCGCACGTCGCGGAACGACGAGGCGAACCGCGCGTACTGGTGCACGCCGGCGAGCGCCACGTAGGAGCTGAGGCAGATCAGCCGCACCGGCCGCGGGCCCTTGGCCAGCCGGACGGCGGTGGGCGCGGGGTGCACCTCGGAGGCGTCGGCGAAGGTGTCGCGGAGCCGGGCGACGCTCTGCAGCAGCTCGAAGCCCTCGTACAGCCGGCCCTCGGTGCCGGCCCGGCGGAACAGCCGGCCGATGGTCTCGTCGGTCCCGGGGCCGGGTGCGGGAACCGGGCCTGCGGTGGGACCGGCCGGGCCGGACGGACCGGACGTTTCCGCCGGGTCGGTGCCGAGCCGGGTGTGCAGGTGCTCGGCCAGTTCGGCCGGTGAGGCGTGGTCGAAGACGACGGTGGCGGGCAGTGCCAGACCGGTGGCGGTGGCCAGGGCGTTGCGCAGCTCGACCGAGGTCAGCGAGTCGAGGCCGAGTTCCAGGAAGAGCCGGTCCGGCTCGACCTCCTCGGCGGAGGGATGCCCGAGCACGGTGGCGGTGGTGCCGCGCACCAGATCGAGCAGCGCCCCGCGGCGGGCCGGCTCGTCCAGGGCCCGCAGCCGTCGGGCCGTCGCCCGGTCGGTGCCCGCGCCGGCCGTGGCCCGCCGGGCGGCGGGCCGGGCCAGGCCGCGCAGCAGCGGTGCGGGGTCGGGGCCCAGCGCCGCGGTGTCGAGCCGGACGGGCACGAGCGAGGCGGCGTCGGTGCGCAGCGCGGCGTCGAGCAGGCCGAGACCTTCGGCGTCGTCGAGGGCGAGCACGCCGCCGCGGGCCATCCGGCCGCGGTCCGCCTCGTCGAGGCGGCCGGCCATGCCGCGCTGCCACGCTCCCCACGCCAGCGACCGGGCGGGCAGCCCGTCGGCCCGCCGCTGTTCGGCCAGCGCGTCGAGGAAGGCGTTGGCGGCGGCGTAGTTGGCCTGCCCCGGGGTGCCGAACGTGGCGGCCGAGGAGCCGAACAGCACGAAGCCGGCGAGCTGCCGGTCCCGGGTGAGTTCGTGCAGGTGCCAGGCGGCGTCCGCCTTGGCACGCAGCACCGCCTCGAAGCGGTCCGGGGTGAGCGAGGTGAGCACACCGTCGTCGAGGACTCCGGCGAGATGGACCACGGCGGTGAGCGGATGCTCCGGGCCGATGGCCGCCAGGGCCTCGGCCAGCGCCGTCCGGTCGGCGGCGTCACAGCCGACGATCGTGGCCTCGGCGCCGAGCCCGGCGAGTTCCGCCCGCAGTTCCTCTGCCCCGGGAGCGTCCGGTCCGCTGCGGCTGAGTAGATGCAGCCGGCGCACTCCCCACCGGCCGGCCAGGTGCCGGGCGACCAGTCCGCCGAGGGCGCCGGTGGCACCGGTGACGAGCACGGTGCCGTCCGGGTCCCAGCCCTCGGGCCCGTCCCCGGGCACCTCCCCTGGGACGTCCTGCGGGCTGGTCCCGGGCGCCTGCGGTGCGGCCTCCCCCCGGGGCGGCGGGCCCGGCACCCGGCCGAGCCGGGCGGCGTACAGCTGTCCTTCGCGGGCGGCGAGTTGGGGTTCCCCGGCGTCGAAGGCGGCGGGCAGCGCCAGTGCGGAGGCGTCCTGCCCGTCGAGGTCGACGAGCAGGAAGCGGCCCGGGTTCTCCGACTGGGCCGTGCGTATCAGTCCCCACAAGGGTGCGCAGGCCAGGTCGCCGGGACGGGCCGTGCCGTCGCCGAGCGCGCCGCGCGTGACGAAAGCGAGCCGGGCGCCGGCGAACCGCTCCTCCGCGAGCCAGTCCTGCGCCGTCCGCAGCGCTGCCCCGGTGATGTCCCGCACCGAGCGCGTGAGTTCGGCCCCGGCCGGGGAGCCGAAGGGGACCAGGACCAGCTCCGGGAGGGTCATTCCGTCGCGCGCCGCGGCCGACAGCGCGTCGAGGTCCGCGAAGGACTCGACCCACACCCCCGCCCCGGTCAGTACGTCGCCGATGCCGAGGGCGTCCGGGCCGACCAGCACACAGCGCCGGGACTCGGGCCCCGGCTCACGCGCGGGCAGCGGCGTCCAGTCCACCCGGAACAGCGCGTCCCCCCGCCGGCCGGGCTGGGCGTGGCCGGCGGTGAGCGGACGCAGGGCCAGCGCTCCGACCGTGGCGACGGCCTGCCCCGCGGGGTCGGCGGCGCTGACCGTCACCTGCTCGGGCCCCGTCGCGACCAGTGAGACCCGCAGCGTCGTGGCACCGTGCCGGTGCAGCGCGACATCGCCGAACGAGAACGGCACGAGGCGGCCGGCGGCGTCGGGCAGCAGATACGCCAGCGAGTGCAAGGCGGCGTCGAGGAGCGCCGGATGCAGGCCGTAGCGCCCGGCCTCGGCACTGACCGGCTCGGGCAGCGTCACCTCGGCGTACAGCTCGTCGTCACGCCGCCACAGCGCGCGCAGGCCCCGGAAGGCCGGGCCGTAGTGGATGCCGTCCGCCGCGTCCTCTTCCGACCCGCCTGCGGCACCGTCCTCCTGACGCTCCTCGTAGAGCCCGTCGAGCGGCACCTCCTGCGCGCCGTGCGGGGGCCAGACGCCGAACGCGAACGGCTCGGGCTCCTCCACACCTGTGGCCAGCGTGCCGCTGGCGTGCAGGGTCCAGGGCTCCCCGGCGGGCGCGTCGGCAGGGCGTGAGGAGATCCGCACGGTGTGGCCGCCGGCTCCCGCGATCTCCTCGGAGGGCTCGACGACGACCTGGAGCTGCCGCTCGCCAGCGTCGAGGCGCAGCGGGGCGGACAGGACCAGTTCGGCCACCCGGTCGCAGCCGACGTGGTCACCGGCGTGCACCGCCAGCTCGACCAGCGCGGTGCCCGGCAGCACCGGGGTGCCGCCGACGCGATGGTCGGCCAGCCATGTGCCGCCGGCGCCGAGCCTGCCGGTGCACACGAATCCGCCCCCGCCACCCGAGGAGACTTCCGGGTCTCCCCCACCGGACAGCGGTACGCAGGCGCCCAGCAGCGGGTGTGCGGCGCCGGTCAGTCCGGCGGCTGCCAGGTCGGCCGGAGCCGCGCCGGCCTCGGCCCAGTACCGCTGCCGCTGGAAGGCGTACGTCGGCAGCTCGACGCGGCGCGCGCCGGTCCCCTCGTAACACGCCCGCGCCGGGACCCGGGTGCCGTGCGCCAGCAGCGGGCCGAGCACCCCGGCGAGGGTCCCGGTCTCGGACCGGCCGCGGCGCAGCACCGCCCCGGTGAACATCCCTTCCTCCGCGCCCGGTTGCCCGTTCTGTGCGGCGTCCTCCTCCGCCAGGCACTCGTCGACCGCGGCCACCAGGACGGGGTCCGGGCCGAGTTCGACGAAGGTCCGCACGCCCTCGTCGCGCAGCCGGGTGACCGCGTCGTGGAAGCGCACGGTCTCGCGGGCCTGCCGCACCCAGTACCCGGGGTCCCCGAAGCGGCCGGCGTCCTGCTCCCGGCCGCAGGTCGGCACGACGGGGATGCGCGCGGGGTGGTACGTCACCGATTCGGCGACGGCGCGCAGCCGGTCCAGCATCGGCTCCATACGCGCCGAGTGGAAGGCGTGGCTCACCCGCAGCCGCTTGCCGGGACGGCCGGGGAACCGTTCGGCCACCGCGAGCACGGCCTCCTCGTCGCCCGAGAGCACCACCGACGAGGGGCCGTTGACGGCGGCGAGGTCCACTCCGGGCCCCAGCAGCGGAGCGACATCGGCCGCCGAGGCCCGCAGCGCGAGCATCGCGCCGCCCTGGGGAAGCGCCTGCATCAGCCGGCCGCGGGCCGCCACCAGCCGGCAGGCGTCGTCCAGTGTCAATACCCCGGCCACGTGCGCCGCGGCCAGCTCGCCGACCGAGTGCCCCACCAGACAGTCGGGTGTGGCGCCGTAGGACTCCAGCAGCCGGTAGAGGGCGACCTCCAGTGCGAACAGCGCCGGCTGCGCCCAGCCCGTCCGGGCCAGCGCCTGCTCGTCGGCGAACATCACCTCGCGCAGCGGCCTGCCGGGAGCGGCCCCTTCCGCGTCGAGGCGAGCGCACACGGTATCCAGGGCCGCGGCGAACACCGGTGACGCCCCGTACAGTTCCCTGCCCATGCCGAGCCGCTGGCTGCCCTGCCCGGTGAACAGGTACGCCACGCGGCGCGGTGCGGCCCGGCCGTACGCCACGCCCGGCGCGGCGCTGTCGGATGCGATCGCGTCGAGGCCGGCCAGCAGTTCCTCGCGGTCGGTGCCGGCCGCGACCGCGCGGTGGTCGAAGACGGTACGCGTGGTGGCGAGGGAGAAGCCGACGTCGAGCGGGGCGAGTCCGGGATGCCGCACCAGGTGCTCGCGCAGGGCGGCGGCCTGGGCGCGGACCGCGGTCCGGGTGCGCCCGGACACCAGCAGCGGCAGCACCGGCGGCGCCGGCCTGGCCGCGGGCTCCGGGGTGTCCGCCGGGCCGGATGCCGGGGCCTCCAGGATGACGTGCGCGTTCGTGCCGCTGATGCCGAAGGAGGAGACGCCCGCGCGCCGTGGCCGGCCGGCCACCGGCCACGGCACCGCCTCGGTGAGCAGTTCGATGTGCCCGGCCGACCAGTCGACCTGCTCGGTCGGCTCGTCCACGTGCAGCGTCGGCGGCAGCACACCGTGCCGCATCGCCTGCACCATCTTGATGACGCCGCCGACACCGGCCGCGGCCTGGGCGTGGCCGATGTTCGACTTGATCGAGCCGAGCCACAGCGGCCGGTCAGCGGGCCGGTCCTGGCCGTAGGTCTCAAGGAGCGCCTGCGCCTCGATCGGGTCACCGAGCACGGTGCCGGTGCCGTGCCCCTCGACGGCGTCCACCTCCGCCGGCCGCAGCCCCGCGCGGGTCAGCGCCTGGCGGATGACGCGTTCCTGGGAAGGCCCGTTGGGCGCGGTGAGCCCGTTGGAGGCACCGTCCTGGTTGACGGCCGAGCCGCGCAGCACGGCGAGCACCCGGTGCCCGTTGCGGCGCGCGTCGGACAGCCGCTCAAGCAGCAGCATGCCCACGCCCTCCGCCCACCCGGTGCCGTCGGCCGCGGACGCGAAGGACTTGCACCGGCCGTCGGGGGCCAGCCCGCGCTGGCGGCTGAAGTCGACGAAGGTGCCCGGGGTGGCCATCACGGTCACGCCGCCGGCCAGCGCCGTGTCGCACTCGCCCTCCCGCAGCGCCTGCGCGGCCAGGTGCATCGCCACCAGCGAGGAGGAGCACGCGGTGTCCACGGTCACCGCCGGCCCTTGCAGACCGAGGAGGTAGGCGACCCGACCGGTGACCACGCTGCCCGCCGAACCGGTGCCGAGGAACCCTTCGGCGCCCTCGGGGACGGTCGGCAACCGCGCAAGGTAGTCGTGGTACATGACGCCGGCGAACACGCCGGTGCTCTGTCCCCGCAGCTCGGCCGGGTCGACACCGGCGGACTCGACCGCCTCCCAGGACGTCTCCAGCAGCAGCCGCTGCTGCGGGTCCATGACCATCGCCTCACGCGGCGAGATGCCGAAGAACGCCGCGTCGAACTCGGCCGCGTCGTGCAGGAAGCCGCCTTCCCACACATAGCTCGCCCCACCGGCGTCCGGGTCCGCGTCGTACAGCCGCTCCAGGTCCCAGCCGCGGTCGGTGGGGAACGGCGTGATGCCGTCGCCGCCGGAGACCACCATGTTCCACAGATCGTCCGGGGTCCGGACCCCGCCGGGGTACCGGCAGGCCATGCCGACGATGACGACCGGATCGTCGGCAGCCGCCGTCCGCCGCACCGGCCGGCTGGTGGCCTGCCGCGGCCGTTCGTCCCCGAGCAGCCCATCCCGCAGGTGGCGTGCCACGGCTTCGGCGGTCGGATGGTCGAAGACCAGGGTCGCGGACAGCCGCAGGCCGGTCACCGCGCCCAGATGGTTGCGCAGTTCGACGGCGGTGAGCGAGTCGAAGCCGAGCTCACGGAACGGCTGGTCCACCCCCACGTCGTCCGGCGTGTCATGGCCGAGCACGGTCGCGGCCTGCGCCTGCACGAGAGAGCGCAGGGCGGCCAGCCGGTCCTCGGGCGACAACGGCAGCAGCTCGTCGACGAGCGAGGCAGCCGCCGCGGTGTCGGCGCGGGCCGCCCGCCGCCGGGGAGCCGGCACCAGGGAGCGGAACACCGGCGGCAGCCGGTCGGCGGTCTGCCGCAGGGCGGCCAGATCGAGCCGTACGGGCAGCACCGCCGCATGCCCCGACGCACCCGCCAGATCGAACAGGGCGGTGCCGTCCGAAGCAGTCAGCGGCACCATCCCGCCACGGGCCATACGGCGCAGATCGGCCTCGCCGAGCGCGTCGGTCAGCTCGCCCGGCCCGGCCCACAGCCCCCAGCCCAGCGAGAGCCCGGGAAGCCCTTCTGCCGCGCGCCGCTCGGCGAGCGCGTCGAGGAACGCGTTCGCGGCGGCGTAGTTGCCCTGCCCTGGAGCGCCGAGCGCGGCCGAGACCGAGGAGTACAGCACGAACGCCGTGAGGGGCGCGGTCGCCGTCAGCTCGTGCAGGTTGAGCGCGGCGTCCACCTTCGGACGCAGCACCTGCCGCACCTGCTCGGGGCTCAGCGACGCCACCGTCGCGTCGGCGATCACACCGGCCGTGTGCACGACTCCGGTGAGCGGGTGCTCCGCCGGGACGGTGTCGAGAACGGCCGCCAGCGCGGCCCGGTCCGCCGCGTCGCACGCCACCAGGGTGACCTCGGCGCCCAGTGCGGTCAGTCCGGCGACCAGCTCGGCCGCGCCCGGCGCCGCCGCACCCCGGCGGCTGAGCAGCAGCAGATGGCGCACGCCGTGCGCGGTGACGAGGTGGCGGGCGATCACCCCGCCGAGGTGTCCGGTGGCACCGGTGACGAGCACGGTGCCGCTCGGCTCCCAGACCGGGGCCGCCGGCCGGGCCGACGGGGCCGACCGGGCCGTACCCGCCGGGTCCGCTTCCCGGGTGCTCTGCACTTCCCGGGCGTTGTTCACTTCCCGGGCGCTGTCAGCTGGCGGGGCGCTGTCCGGTGCCGGGGCACTGTCCGGTCCCGGGGACCGGTGCGCTGCCGGGGCCGTGTTCACCGCCCGGGGCGTGTCCGTTGCCGGGGACGTGCCCACTGCCCGGGCCGTGTCCGCTGCCCGGGCCGTGTCCGCTGCCCGGGCCGTGCCCACTGCCGGGGACGTGTCCGCTGCCCGGGACGGCTCCGCTGCCTGGGACGGCTCTGCTGCCTGGGACGGCTGCGGTGGCGCCGGCACGCCGGTGAGCCAGCAGGCGAACAGCGCACCGTCCCGCACCGCGAGCTGCGGCTCCGCCGAGCCGATCGCGGCGGCGAAGCCGGCGCGGCCGTCCACGAGCTGGAAGCGGCCCGGGTGCTCGGACTGCGCCGACCGCACCAGACCCCAGACCGCCGCGCCCGGCAGGTCCCGCACCACGTCCTCGGGTCTGGCCGGTACCGCGCCGTCGGCCACGAGGACCAGCCTGCTGGCCGCGAACCGCTCGTCCGAGAGCCACTCCTGGACCAGCGCGAGGGCCCGCAGCACAGCGTCGTGGATGGCCTGGGCCGATTCCGCGCCGGACGACGGCCCTGCGGCGGTCACCACCACCTCCGGCACGGCCCGTCCGGCTTCGACTGCTGCGCGCAGCACCGCCAGGTCCGGGTACCGCTCGCCGCCGGGCAGTACATCGTCCCCGTCGAGGACGACCCAGTCGGGCGCGTCGGCGACCGGTGCCCGGACCGGTGTCCAGGCGACCCGGAACAGGGCGTCACGCGGGACCGCTTCCGCCGACGGGTCCGGAGCGGGGTCCGCGGCCATCGGCCGGAGCGTGAGCGAGTCCACCTCCGCGACGGGCCGCCCGGAGACGTCGGCCACCCGGAGCGTGACGCTGTCCGGTCCGCCGGGCGTCAGACGCGCCCGCACCGCCGTGGCTCCCACCGCGTGCAGCGTCACCCCGCTCCAGGAGAACGGCAGCCGCCCGCGAGCGTCCTGGCCGACGTCCGGCCCGGTGTCCTCCGCGGCACCGAGCGCCATCGAGTGCAGCACCGAGTCCAGCACCGCCGGATGCACACGGAACGCGTCGGTGTCCGGCTGTGCCGGGTCGGTGAGCAGCGCCTCGGCGAAGAGTTCGGCACCGCGCCGCCACACCCGGCGCAGTCCGCAGAAGACCGGCCCGTACCGCAGCCCCAGACCGGCCAGCCCGTCGTAGAGCCCGTCCAGCGGCAGCTCCTGCGCGCCGTCCGGGGGCCATTGGGCCAGGCCGTACTCCGCCTCCCCCGGTTCGTCGGCGTCCGGAGCCGGTGCGAGCAGGCCGGTGGCATGGAGCGTCCACCGCTCGGCCGGTTCGTCGTCCCGCCGGGACGACACCTGGAGGGAACGGCAACCGCCGGCGTCCGACGCCCCGACCAGCAGTTGCAGATGCACGACCCCCGTCTCCGGGATCACCAGCGGGGCCGTGAGCGTCAACTCCTCGACGCGCTCGCAGCCGACCCGCTCACCGGCGCACAGAGCGAGTTCGAGGAACCCGGTGCCGGGAAACACGATCCGGTCGGCGACCTGATGATCGGCCAGCCACGGCTGCGCCTGCGCGGAAAGCCCGCCCAGCAGCAGCACGTCCCCGGAACCCGCCACGCTGATCACGGCCTGCAACAGGGGATGCCCGGCCCGCGTCGAGCCGAGCGGCAGCGGGCCGACGGTCAGACGAGCGGTGGGCCAGTAGCGTTCGTGCTGGAAGGCGTAGGTGGGCAGCTCGACGGTCCGGGCGCCGGTCGGGGCGAAGAACGCCGCCCAGTCGGCCTCAGCACCGTCCGCCCACAGGTGTGCGAGGGCGGTGACGGCGGTGGTGGCTTCGGCACGTTTGCGGTGCAGCACGGGGACGGCGAGCACGTCGTCGCCGCATGTTTCCTCGACGGCGGCCATGAGGGTGGCGTCCGGACCCAGCTCCACGAAACGGGCCACGCCCAGGGCCTTGAGGCGGGTGATCGCATCGGCGAAGCGCACGGTGCCGCGCACCTGGTCCGCCCAGTACGACGCGGAGAACTCCTCGACCTGCTCGCCGGTGAGGGTGGACACGATCGGTACCCGGGGATGGGCATACTCGACGGTGGCCGCCGCCTCGGTGAACTCGGCCAGCATCGGGTCCATGAGCGCCGAGTGGAAGGCGTGACTGACCTCCAGCCAACGACCCT
>NZ_JODR01000036.1 GCF_000725885.1 Streptomyces albus subsp. albus
ATGATCGCGCAGGCGCGGGAGAACAGTGCCGAGGCGCTCACGGAGCTGCGGGACCTGGTGCGCGGCATCCACCCGCCGGTACTCGCCGAACGCGGCCTGGGGGACGCGGCCAAGGCGCTCGCGCTGCGTATGGCGATCCCGGTGGAGGTGGACGTGGACCTGCCCGGCAGGTTCCCGGAACCGGTCGAGTCCGCCGCGTACTTCGCCGTCAGCGAGGTCCTCACCAACGCCGCCAAGCACGCCGGTGCCGAGCGCGTCTGGCTGGACATCCACCACGCCGCCGCCGACGGCGGCATGCTGCGGATCGCCGTCACGGACGACGGCCGGGGCGGCGCGGACCTGGCCAAGGGTTCGGGCCTTGCCGGGGTGGAACGCCGCCTCGGCCAGTTCGACGGCATCCTGGCCCTCAACAGCCCGCCCGGCGGCCCCACCATGATCACCATGGAGATCCCCTGCCACCCCACGAAGCCCGCCTGAGCCGGAGCCCCCGCCGGAACCCGGAACCCGCAGCTCCGGGAGCCCGGAAACCTGGAGCCGGGAGGGAGCCGGGAGCCCGGAGCCCGGGACCTGGAGCCCGGCACCCGAAGTCCGGAGCCGAAGCTCCGAGCCCGTGACCGCCCGCCCGCCCGCAGGGACGGAGCCCGCAGACGTGCCGCGCCCCCCGTGCCGCGCCCCGGCGAGGCGGCCGACACGGGGGGCCGGGGCCCCGTCACACCAGTGCGGAGACCTTCTCGCGGTACTGGCGGACCGCCGCCGCGTCCCGGTACGGCTCCAGCCGCCGCTCGAAGTCCCGTACGTACTCGTGCGCCCGCACGGACCGCATCTCCGCGGCCTGGTGCGCGGCCTCCGCCGCCAGCTGACAGGCCTGCTCGATCTCGCCGAGCCCGAGCCGGGCCGTGGCCAGCACCACCCGGCAGAAGAGGCGGCTGCGCGCATAGCCGGCGCCGCGCAGCTGGAGCGAGCGTTCGGCGTGCTGCGCCGCGGCCCGGTACTGCTGGAGGTCCCGGTGGCAGTGGCCGAACTCGTCGGCGAGCTGCGCCTCGTCGAAGAACCGGGCCCACGCGGGCACGTCCTCGCTGGGCCGTGCCGTCTCCAGCGCCCGTTCGGCGCGGGCCAGCGACGCGGTGCAGGCCCGCACCTCGCCGAGCACCCCGTGGCCGCGGGCCTCGGCCGCGTGCAGCAGCGCCTGGATGACCGGCGGCACGGAGGTGCCCACCCCCTGCTGGGCGACCCGGGCGAGCTGCACGGCCTCGCGGCCGTGCCCCAGGTAGACGGCTTGTCTGCTCATCGTCACCAGTACGTAGGCACCGAAGGAGCGGTCGCCCGCCGCCTGGGTCAGCCGCAGCGCCTGCACGAAGTAGCGCTGGGCCAGCCCGTGGGCGGCGATGTCGTACGACGTCCAGCCCGCCAGCCGCGTCAGGTCGGCCGCGGCGGCGAACAGCCGCCGGCCGAGCTGCTCGCCGTAGACACCGCGCAGCATCGGCTCGCACTCGTGCTCCAGGTACCGCACCAGGGCCTGACGGGCGTGGCCGCCGCCGTAGGCGTGGTCGAGGGCGCGGAAGAGTTCGCACACCGAGCGCAGCGCGGCCACGTCGCCACCGGTGACCCGCTGGCCGGGGCCGCGCTCGACCCGGTCGAGCCGCGCGGCGAGGGACGGGGGCCTGGCCGCCATGCCGGGGCCGCCCCCGGCGCGGGACTGGGCGGGGACCCGCAGCCCGCCGTGGGGTCCGGCGGGGACGTGTCCGCCGCCCGGGATGCGCCCGTGGACCGGCCCGGGGCGTCCGGTGCCGGGCCCGGCGGCGGTGCCGGGCCCGGCGGTGGCGCCCGGCGCTGTGCCCGTGGCGCCGGTGCCGTTCTGTGCGGCGCCGTCCGGGTCGGGGCCGCGTGCGACGCGTTCGTCCGCGCGTCCGATCAGCCAGTCGCGGCTGGGCACCACGAGTCCGGCGGGGGTGAAGGCGATCTTCCGCAGTTCGGCGTGGCTGCCCGAGTCCTTGCGCCACAGCCCGCTGACGATGTCCACCGCTTCGGCGGGCGTCGCCGCGAACTCCAGGCCCGCGTAGACGGGCGCGCACGCGTCCAGGCCCAGATCCTGCGCCGTCAGCCGCCGTCCGAGCCGCCGGGTGAAGACTTCGGCGATCAGGGCGGGCGTCGTCCCCCGGGGCTGCTGGCCGCGCAGCCAGCGGGTGACGGACGTCTTGTCGTAACGCAGGTCAAGACCGTGTTCGAGGCCGAGCTGGTCCACGCGCCTGGCCAGGCCCGCGTTGGAGAAGCCCGCCTCGGCGATCAGTGCGGCGAGCTGGCGGTTGGGGATGCGCTGCTGGGATGGCTGGGTCGTGTCGTTCACGGACTCCCCAGGTCGTTCCATCGTCATCGGGTTAACGGTCTCCTGCCCTCACGGCTTGTGTCAGACGCCGGGGCGCCCTGCTGGAACGGCGCGAATGTAACGGTCTGTCGTACAGCGTTCGCCCCCTTCGTCGCGTATTCATCCGTACGTGTGAGTAGGTGGGCAGCTGCGGGAGCGGCACGGGACGGCCGTACAGTGGCGGTGGGCGCGACGGCGGAGCAGCCCGCCACCGCGGGCGTACGGAGGAGTGGAAGCATGGGTGAACCCCGGCTGGACGGTCCGGCGGACGGCGAACTTCGCTTTGTCCACCTGGGCTTCGGCGACAACGCCGTGGAGTACCTGGAGGCGTGGCAGGAGCAGAAGCGGGTGCACGCGGCGCGCTTCGCCGACGAGATCCCCGACACCGTGCTGATGCTGGAGCACCCCCCGGTCTACACCGCCGGGCGGCGTACCGAGGACAGCGAGCGTCCGCTTGACGGCACCCCCGTGGTGGACGTCGACCGCGGCGGCAAGATCACCTGGCACGGGCCGGGTCAGCTCATCGGCTACCCGATCCTCAAGCTGCCCCGCCCGGTGGACGTGGTCGCGCACGTGCGCCGCCTGGAGGAGGCCATGATCCGCGCCTGTGCGGAGCTGGGCCTGGAGACGACCCGGGTCGAGGGGCGCAGCGGCGTGTGGGTGCTGGGCGACGCCCTCGAACAGCGTTCCTCCGGGCTGGCCCTGGACTTCCATCCGCAGATGAACCAGGAGGAGTACGACCCGCGCCTGATGGGCCCGGAGTACGCGCCCTCCAACGCGGGCCAGCGCGGCGAGGACCGCAAGCTGGCGCAGATCGGCATCCGCGTCGCCAAGGGCGTGACGATGCACGGCTTCTCGCTCAACTGCAACCCGGACACGACCGGTTTCGACCGGATCGTCCCCTGCGGCATCCGCGACGCGGGCGTCACCTCGCTCTCGGAGGAGCTCGGCAGGAATGTTCCGGTCTCCGAGGTGCTTCCCCTCATGGAGAAGCACCTGCGCGAGGTCCTGGAGTCCTCGGAGCCGATGCCGCGCGCGGTCTGAGTCTCCCGCCTCGGGCCGGCACCTTCGCGGGTTCCGGCCGTACCCAAGCCCGTCATCCGCAGGCGTAGGCTGATAGCCGCCGCTGAATCGAAAGTACGTAGGGAGCCGGACGTGTCCGCTGTCGCACCCGACGGTCGCAAAATGCTCCGCCTGGAGGTCCGCAACAGCCAGACCCCCATCGAGCGCAAGCCGGAGTGGATCAAGACCCGGGCGAAAATGGGCCCCGAGTACAACGCCCTCCAGCACCTGGTCAAGAGCGAGGGCCTGCACACGGTCTGCCAGGAGGCGGGCTGTCCCAACATCTTCGAATGCTGGGAGGACCGCGAGGCGACCTTCCTGATCGGCGGCGAGCAGTGCACCCGCCGCTGTGACTTCTGCCAGATCGACACCGGCAAGCCCGCCGAGTTCGACCGCGACGAGCCGCGCCGGGTCGCCGAGTCCGTCCGCACAATGGGCCTGCGCTACGCGACCATCACCGGCGTCGCCCGCGACGACCTGGAGGACGGCGGCGCCTGGCTCTACGCCGAGACGGTGCGCCAGATCCACGGGCTGATGCCCGACACCGGCGTCGAACTGCTGATCCCCGACTTCAACGCCGACCCGGACCAGCTCGCCGAGGTCTTCTCCTCCCGCCCCGAGGTGCTGGCCCACAACGTCGAGACGGTGCCCCGCATCTTCAAGCGCGTCCGCCCCGGCTTCCGCTACGAGCGGTCGCTGGAGGTCCTCACCCGCGCCCGCGAGGCCGGCCTGGTCGTCAAGTCCAACCTGATCCTGGGCCTGGGCGAGACCCGCGAGGAGATCAGCGAGGCCCTGCGCGACCTGCACGAGGCCGGCGCCGAGCTGATCACCATCACCCAGTACCTGCGCCCCTCGCCCCGCCACCACCCGGTGGAGCGCTGGGTCAAGCCGCAGGAGTTCGTCGAGCTGAAGCAGGAGGCCGACGAGATCGGCTACGCGGGCGTCATGTCGGGCCCGCTGGTGCGCTCGTCCTACCGCGCCGGACGTCTGTACAAGCAGGCCGTCGAGGCCCGTGAGGGCAGCACCACCTCCGCCGCCTGAGACGCCGGAGCAGCACAGTGACGGATGCGGCGGAGCCCGAAGTGAGCTTCGCCGCACCGGCTTTCGCGGACTTTGACCCTCCGGTCACCGGCTGGTAACACCGAGACGTAACGCTGGAGCCACGCACCGTACGCGGTGCCTGACGCAGCCGGACGACTGACGGAGGGGACAGTGCGAACCACCCTGTGGGCACTGGAAGGTCTGGAGCATCTGCTGCTCGGCCGCGGGCAGCGGGTGGCCCGCCGCAACGCGTGGGCGGCAGTCCTGGAGGACCGTCGCCGGGCCCGCGCCCGCAGCGAGGCCGAGCGCCTCCTCGGCTCCGCGGCGGCGCCGCCGAAGTCGCACGCGACCATCCCGGGCAGGCCGCCCGGCCGACCGCCTGCCCGCCCCCGGCCACCTGCCTGAGCCGGGCCGCCTGTCCGGCCGGCTGCCTGAGCAGGGCCGCCTGTCCGGCCGGCTGCCTGAGCTGGGCCGGTCGCTCGCCCGGCTGCTTGCCTGCCTGAGTCGGGCTGACCGCTCGTCCGGCTGCTTGCCTGCCTGAGTTGGGCCGACTGCCTGGGCTGGGCCGGCCGACTGAGCCGCCATGTGGGGCGGCGGTCGTCGCGTCCGGCCGCTCCGCCTGCCTGCCTGAACCGGGCCGTCCGCCCGAGCAAGGCCATCTGAGCCGGGAGCATTGAGCCGGGCCGTCTGGGCCGGGCGGCCCTCCGGGTCGTCTCAGCCGGGGGCCGACCGCCCGGCCGCCCCGGCCGAGTCGGGCGGACTGCCTGAGTCGGGCCCTCTGGGTCGGGCAACCACCGTGCCGGCCACCCTGAGCCGGGCGGCTGCCGTGCCGGCCACCCGAGCCGGGCAACCACCGTGCCGGCCACCTGAGCCGGGCGGCTGCCGCGTCGGGTCGGTCGTCCGGTCAGGGCGGCAACTGAGGCGGGCAGCCATCCGGGCGGGCCGGCCGTCGGACCCGGCCCGCCGTGCGTGGTCGCCCGCCGTGGGTGGTGGCCCGTCGTCCGTCGTGGTTCGCCGTCCGGGCCGGGCGGTGTCGGTGGTCAGCCGCCGTGGAGCCGCCACAGTGGTGCGGCGTCCCGGGCGGGGGAGGCCGCCATCAGCTGCGCGCGCAGCCGCTGGAAGGCGTCCAGGCCCAGCCGCAGCTCCTCCCGGATGCGCCGGCTGGTCACATGGCTCAGCCCCAGCCGGAACGTCGTGCGCTCCCAGTCGAGGAACCGGTCCCACAGCCCCTCGGGCGCCCGCCTGCCCTCCGGTGCGCCCTCAGCACGCGCCGCGGTCGCCGCACCGGTGCCGTCCGCGTTCTCCTCCCGCAGCGCCAGTGCCCGGCGGCGCTCCCGTTCGATCTCGGAGAAGCCGCACACCTGGCGGCTCGCCTCCTCCGCCTCCGCGAGGTCCGCCGCGTCGGCCAGCGCACGGGCCAGCGGATTCAGCCGGAGGGCGTCCTCCAGGGTGAGCCGGTGGACGTGCGCGGCGTCGGACGTGAGGGTGATGGGACGCTCGCTGTCCCGGGTGCCGCACACCCCGCGCACCCCTCGTGCCGCGGCCACCAGCAGTGCGCTCGCCTCGGAGGGATGCCAGTCGAAGACGGCGCCGACCGGCTCGGTGTCCGCCGCCTCCAGGGCGAAGGCGGGCGCCCCCAGCCGGGGCAGCAGCAGTTCGGCCGGCACCTCGTTGTCCAGGCCGGGGCCCGCCACGTACACCTCGGCCGGGGTGCCCAAGCGGGCGCAGGCGGCCAGTACGAGGGCGTCGGCCAGGGGGCTGCGCAGCGTCGGTTCGGTGCCGTCGGTGACCACGTCGCCGCCGACGTCGACGACGACGATCCGGTCGGCCCCGCAGTGGGTGACCGCCTCGCCGATCTGTGCGGCCAGCCCGGGCGTCCCCTCGTACGGGTCGAGGAGTCCCAGTTCGGGGCGGAGGTCAGCGGCCAGCCGGGGCAGCGAGGAGCCCGCCGGGGGGAGGGGCGCCGACCGGGGGGTGATCAGCCGCAGCTGGTCGCCGGCGGGGACCGTCCCGGTGAAGTCGGCGCGACCCCGGGGGCCCGGCACGGGGTCCACCACGAGCCGTTCCCAGGCGTAGGTGAGGACGAGGGCGGGTGCGTCGGCGCCGTGCAGTGCGGCGTGCACCAGGGTGGCCGTGATGGCGTCGCCCCCGCCACCGGCCGCGATCAGAAGTGACTTCATGAGTAACAGGACTGCCCACATTCCGGTGCGCGCCACCCTGCTCCGCGCATTTGCCACGGTTTCCCGGCGGGCAATGATGCGAACCCTCTGAATCGGTGGCCAAGTAAGCGCGGAATTTCGGGTGATCGGGGAAAGGAGATTCCGGGACGGGGTCCTTACGGTGGCACTTCGGGCGCGACTCGGCTTCGAAGGGACCTCCATGGCGACCTCTGTCCCCGTCCATCTCTCCACGCGCGGGCCGGAAGAACCGGAAACCCCGTACGAGCAGTACGTGTACGCCTACCCGCACCAGAAGGCGTACCGGCTGCTGGAGAACGGCCCACTGCTCAGCGAGCTGTGGTCCCGCGAACGGCTGGACAACCTGTCCTTGTACGCGCACATTCCGTTCTGTGAAATGCGCTGCGGTTTCTGCAATCTCTTCACCCGCACCGGCGCCCCGGAAGAGATCACCCGTGCGTTTCTGGCCACCCTCCGCCGGCAGGCTCATGTGACGCGTGAGGCACTGGAGGCGAAAGGTGACCCGATACGGTTCACCCTCGCCGCTTTCGGCGGCGGCACCCCCACCTATCTGACCGCCGCAGAACTGGCCGAACTCTGCGACATCTGCGAGACGGTCATGGGCGCCGACCTGCGCGCCGTCCCCTTCTCCGTGGAGACCTCACCCGCCACGGCCACCGCCGACCGGCTGGCCGTGCTCGCCGAACGCGGCGCCACCCGGCTCAGCATCGGCGTGCAGAGCTTCCTCGACGAGGAGGCCCGCGCCGCCGTACGCCCCCAGAAACGCGCCGAGGTCGACGCCGCACTCACCCGCCTGAAGGAGGCCCGCTTCCCCGTCCTCAACATCGACCTCATCTACGGCATCGACGGCCAGACCGAACGCTCCTTCCGCACCTCCCTGGACGCGGCCCTCGACTGGGAACCCGAGGAGATCTACCTCTACCCGCTCTACGTCCGCCCCCTCACCGGGCTGAGCACCCGGCACGACAAGGCGCAGCAACTGTGGGACGCGCAGCGGCTGGCCCTCTACCGCTTCGGCCGCGACCACCTGCTGGCCGCCGGCTACCGGCAGACCTCCCTGCGCGTCTTCCAGCGCCCCGGCACCGCGGCGGACACCGGCGGACGGCAGCGGCCCGGCACGGGCGGCGGGGAGGAGAGCATCAGCGAGTACAACCAGCAGGCGGGCATGGTCGGACTCGGGGTCGGCGCCCGCTCGTTCACCGAGACCATGCACTACACCACCGACTACGCGGTGGCCGTCCCCGAGGTCAGGCGCATCATCGACGAGTACATCGCCACCCCCACCGAGTCCTTCCGGCGCGTCCAGTGGGCGTTCGAGATGGACGACGACGAGCGCCGCCGCATGTACGTACTCCAGGCGCTGCTGGAGGCCGACGGCATGAGCGTGAGCGGCTACCGCGACCGCTTCGGCACCGTCCCGGCGGAGGACTTCCCCCAGGAGTTCCGCCTGCTCGCCGGCCAGGGCTGGCTGGATCTCGCCGGTGACGGGAACGGCGCGGGCGGCGCGGGCCGCGCCCGCAAGAGCGCCGCCCGGGTGGCCGACCTCGACGTTCTGCGCCTCACCCCGGAGGGGCTGGCCTGGGCCGACGCCGTCGGCCCGGTGTTCTTCTCCCAGCGGGTGCGGGACGCGCTCGCCCACTACCAGGACCGCTGACCTCGGCCGCAGCGGTCCTCGCGTGACCGCCGCGGGTCAGCCCTGCGCGTGACCGCCCCCGGACGCCGGCCCGGCCGGTCCCGCCGCCCGCCCCCGCGCGGGGTGCGGGGCCGGTGCGGGCGCGGGGGAGGGGCGCCGCGCGGGGGACGGAGATGGGGCCGGGGCCGGATTCGATAGCGGATTCGGGTCCGGGTCCGGGTCCGGGCTCGGTGCGGGGCCGGTGTGCTGGGCTGCGTCCGCCGGGCCGGTGTGCGGGGCGGCGTCGTCACGGCTCCGGCCGCGAGCGGGAAGGGAGACCACCACCAGCCCCGTCAGCAGCAGCCCGGCACCGCACGCGGCCGGGAGGCTGAGCCGTTCCCCCAGCAGGACGAAGCCGAGCACCGTGGCCACCAGCGGCTCGGCCAGGCTCAGCGTCCCGGCCGTCGCCGCGCTCACCCGGGCCACGCCCCGCGTGAACAGCAGATAGCCCAGTGCCGTCGTACCCAGCGCCAGCCAGCACACGAGCGCCACCGCACGCGGCTCGGTGATCCCGTCCGGGGCCGCGAACAGCCAGGGCGAGACCAGCACGCCCGCGCACACCACACTCACCGGCGCGGCGGTCGCGGTGTCGGCACCGTGCCGCGCCAGCCGTTTGGTGGCGGTGATGTACGTACCGAAACCGGCACCCGCCACCACCCCGAGGAAGACCCCGGCGGCATCGGCCCGCGCCGCCTCGCCCGGCACCAGCAGCAGCCCCACACCCGCGACCGAGCACACCGTGCCGCACCACCAGGCGGCACCGCCGCGTTCGCCGTCCAGTCCGCGCGCCCACAGCCCGGACACGACCGGTACCGTCCCGAACGTCACCGCGGTCGCCAGCGCGGCCCCCGTACGGTCCACCGCCTCCAGGAAACACGCCTGGAACGCCGCCGTGACCAGGATGCTCACCGGCATCCACAGCCGGGCCCCGGGCCGCCACAAGGTGCGCAACCCGGCCCGCCGTACGGTGAACACCCCCAGCGCCAGGCCGCCCAGCAGCATCCGGCACGCCCCCAGGGCCACCGGCGCCACGTCCGTGTCGGCCAGGAGCTGCGCCGGGCCGACGGTGCCCCACAGCACGGCCGCCGCCAGCAGGGCCACGATCCCGCTCGCCATACGTCTCGATCCGCCGGGCCGGGCAGGATCCGCGGTCCGGTACGACCGCGGCGGAACACCCGGCACTCCCTGGCGGCGACCGTAACGCCGCGTGCACGGGCGTCCCCATAGGGGAAAGGCACCAAGTCCCGGGCCGCCGGAGCCGAGGTGGCGGTGCCATCGCACGAGAGGCGGGCTCCGCGGCCGGAAGGTGACGCCCCGGCCGAGAGGTGGCGGCTCGTCCCCGCCCCGTAAACTTCACCGTATGGCGAGGAAGGACAACACCGAGAACCCTGGGCGGCTCAAGCAGATCGCCCAGACGTACAGGATGACCCGGCGCGTGGACCGGAAGATCGGTTGGATCCTGGCCGGCGTGGGGCTTGTCACCTTCGGTGTACTCCTCGCGATCGGCTTCCTGATCGGTCACCCGGTCTACCTGGGCATCCTGGGCGTGCTCGTGGCCCTGCTGGCGTGCGCGATCGTCTTCGGACGCCGCGCGGAGCGGGCCGCGTTCGGACAGATGGAGGGCCAGCCGGGAGCGGCGGCTGCCGTGCTGGAGAACATCGGCCGCGGCTGGCAGGTCACCCCGGCCGTGGCGATGAACCGCAGCCAGGACATCGTCCACCGGGCCGTCGGCAAGGCCGGCATCGTCCTGGTGGGCGAGGGCAACCCCAACCGGCTGCGCGGGCTGCTGGCGTCCGAGAAGAAGAAGATGAACCGCGTCGTCGGTGACGTACCGGTCCACACGATGATCGTCGGCAACGGCGAGGACCAGGTCGAGCTGAAGAAGCTCCGCGTCAAGATGCTGAAGCTCCCCCGGACGCTTCAGGGCGCGCAGGTCACCCAGATCAACGACCGGCTCCGCGCGCTCGGCGACCTCATGAGCAACATGCCGATCCCGAAGGGGCCGATGCCGAAGGGCATGAAGCTCCCCAAGGGCCCGCAGGGCCGCTGACTCCGGAGGCCGCTGACTCCGGAGCGAGGGCTCCACGGACAGGGCTCCACGGACACCGGCCCAACGGACACGGGCGGGGGCGGGCACACCAGGTGCCCGCCCCCGCCCGCATCCGTCCCGTAGCGGTGTCCGTTCCGTAGCGGTGTCCGTCCCGTACCGGCGAGGTCTCGGGTGAACGTCCGTCTCAGATACGGACCTGCACCGAGCCCGAGAGCCGGTCGTGCAGGCCCCGGTTGTCGCGGTCCCAGATCAGGGCGGGGATGGCCAGCCCCAGCAGCACCGTGCGCACCACGGCACGCCACATCGGCAGCCTGCCGAGCCCGTCCAGAGCGACGACGCGCAGCCCCAGCAGCCGCTTCCCCGGGGTGCAGCCGACCGTGCCCACGGTCAGGATGCTCATGACGACGAAGACGACCAGCGCCCAGTTGTTGGTGCCCTCCAGACGGCGGCCCGCCAGCAGCCCGTAGGCGATCAGCGCGCACAGCGCCCAGTCGATGAACAGGGCGCCGACCCTGCGCCCGACCGGCGCGATGGACCCGGACCCTTCCTCGGGGAGGCCGAGCCGCTTGCCGCGGTAGCCGAAGTCGGCACCCATCTCCTGTGCCGCGGCGCGCGGTCCCGACAGCCACGACCCGATTGCTTCCCTGTTGTCCACCCGACAACGGTAACGCGCTGTTTTCCGCGCCCGGGGACCGCCCGTCTCCCGCGTACGGGCCCTGGCCGTCCCGTCCCCGGTCCCCCGCGTCCGCCTCCCGGCCGTCCCGTCCCCGCGGGAGGCGGACCGTCACCCGCACACTCCGCACGGTGACGAGGAGACCGCGCGGCCTGCTGATTAACATCGGTGAAACAAATGAGTCATGCTGGAGAAATGGCCCCTGCATAAAGTCGGTGCCAGGTGGACGGCCGTGTGCCGCCGCCGGAGCCGGAGCAAGCCCGTCCCGACGCGGCGGGACTAGGAGGATCGATGTTCCAGAACGCCGACGAGGCCAAGAAATACATCGCGGACAACGACGTCAAATTCATCGACGTCCGCTTCTGCGACCTGCCCGGCGTCATGCAGCACTTCGCCGTCCCGGCGGAGACCTTCGACCCGACCGAGAGCCTGATGTTCGACGGCTCCTCGATCCGCGGCTTCCAGGCGATCCACGAGTCCGACATGGCCCTGGTGCCGGACCTGTCCACCGCGCGTCTGGACCCCTTCCGCTCCGAGAAGCACCTGAACATCAACTTCTTCATCCACGACCCGATCACCGGCGAGCAGTACAGCCGTGACCCGCGGAACGTGGCGAAGAAGGCCGAGGCATACCTGGCCTCCTCCGGCATCGCCGACACCGCGTTCTTCGGCCCGGAGGCGGAGTTCTACGTCTTCGACGAGGTCCGCTTCGAGACGAAGGCGAACGCCGGCTACTACCACATCGACTCCGAGGCCGGCGCCTGGAACACCGGCGCCATCGAGGACGGCGGCAACCGCGGCTACAAGGTCCGTTACAAGGGCGGCTACTTCCCGGCTCCCCCCGTCGACCACTTCGCCGACCTCCGCGCCGAGATCTCCCTGGAGCTGTCCCGCGCCGGTCTCCAGGTCGAACGCCAGCACCACGAGGTGGGCACCGCCGGCCAGGCCGAGATCAACTACAAGTTCAACACGCTGCTGGCCGCCGCCGACGACCTGATGCTGTTCAAGTACATCGTCAAGAACACCGCCTGGCGCAACGGCAAGACCGCCACCTTCATGCCCAAGCCGATCTTCGGCGACAACGGCTCCGGCATGCACGTCCACCAGTCCCTGTGGCAGGGCGGCGAGCCGCTGTTCTACGACGAGCAGGGCTACGCGGGCCTCTCCGACATGGCCCGCTACTACATCGGCGGCATCCTCAGGCACGCCCCGTCCCTGCTGGCCTTCACCAACCCGACGGTGAACTCCTACCACCGCCTGGTGCCGGGCTTCGAGGCCCCCGTCAACCTCGTCTACTCCCAGCGCAACCGCTCCGCGGCGATGCGCATCCCGATCACCGGCTCCAACCCGAAGGCCAAGCGCGTCGAGTTCCGCGCCCCGGACCCGTCCTCCAACCCGTACCTGGCCTTCGCCGCGCTCCTCCTCGCCGGCCTCGACGGCATCAAGAACAAGATCGAGCCGGCCGAGCCCATCGACAAGGACCTCTACGAGCTCGCCCCCGAGGAGCACGCGGACGTCCCCCAGGTCCCCACGTCCCTCCCGGCCGTCCTCGACGCCCTGGAGGACGACAACGAGTACCTCCAGGCCGGCGGCGTCTTCACCTCCGACCTCATCGAGACCTGGATCGACTACAAGCGCACCAACGAAATCGCCCCCATGCAGCTGCGGCCCCACCCCCACGAGTTCGAGCTGTACTTCGATCTGTGACCGGCGCCTTTGGGCCACCCGGCCCGAACCGCTGACGCGGCACCGGCTTCGCCGAGGGCCGCCGCCCTGGGGAGCAGGGCGGCGGCCCTCGGCGTTTTCGCGCCCGGCCTGCCCGCCCCGGACCGTTGTGTCCGTGAGAGGGGAGCCGGACCGATGACAGCGCGTGGTTACGAGCGAGACGAACGGGAGATCGTCGCTCATCACCAACGCGATCCTGCACAGCGGCTGCCGGCTCCTGCGCGTCACGGTGGAAAGGCCCGGGCCGCGCCTGGTGCGGATCTCCGTCGAAGACACGTCGAGGTCGAAGCCCGTTCGCCGGAAGGCGGAGCCCGGCGACGAGCAGGGACGCGGCCTCCTGCTCGTCAGCGCCTCGGCCGTGAACTGGGGCGTCGAGCTGCGTGATTCCGGCAAAACCGTCTTCGCCGAAATGGCGGCCCCGGACTCCTTGGCACGCACAGCCGCCGTTCAGCAGCGCCCCTCCTGAAAGCCCGGCGAGGACATGCTCCTTTGGCCGGAGGACCCGGGCCCGGATACGCGGCCCACCCCGTCACCGAACGTTCGCCGAGGCGACGCCGGCCGTCGCTCTCACGCCGACCCCACCCTGCTCCACCAGGGGCGGGCGCCCCCCGCCGTCGGAGGCTGAGAACAGCGTCGAGCGTGCCGCGCCCGTCCGCCGCCCCGGTGGAGGACTGGTTGAGCGCACGGCTGCTCGGGCCGGTACACCGGCGAGACTTCCCTTCGCTCCTGTACGAGAAGAAGCCGGCACTCTGTGCATGCGTCGAGTACGAGGATGAGCCGCAAGGTCAGGGCTGCTGCTCCGCGGCGTGGAGCAGCAGGTGGCCGCGGCGGAAGCGTTCGCCCTCGCGGGGGGCGCGCAGGAGGCGGCCGGTCTCTGCGAAGCCGGCTTGTGCGGCCAGCTCGGCGAGGGCGTCCAGGGGCCAGCGGTAGGCCGTCGTCACCTTGTGGTCGAAGGGGGTGACCGGCTCGCCCTCCGACTCGAAGAACGCGAGCAGGAGGTGGCCGCCCGGGGCGAGGACCCGGCGGAACTCGGCGAAGTAGGCGGGCAGATCCTGCGGCGGGGTGTGGATGATCGAGTACCAGGACACGATGCCGTTCAGTGTCCCGTCGGCGAGGTCGAGGGCGTCCATGGAGCCGACCTCGAAGCGCAGGTCCGGGTACGTCTCGCGGGCCAGGTCGATCATCGCCGGGGACAGGTCGACGCCGAAGACGTCCAGGCCGAGCCCGCGCAGGTGCGCGGTCACCGGGCCGGGACCGCAGCCCAGTTCGGCGACCGGGCCCTCGCCGGTGCTCCGGGCGAGTTCGGCGAATGCGGCGAGCACCGCGCGGTCCGGCGAGGGGGAGTCCAGATCGTCGCGGGGGAGGGCGGCGTAGATGGTGGCTACGGCGTCGTAGGCGTCCGCCGTCGTCCGGTGGTGGTGCGGGACGGGGGTTGGGGCCGGGGCCGTTGCTGTGGGTGTGGGTGCGGGTGCGCTTGCGGGCGCGGGTGCTGTGGTGGTGCCGGGTGAGCCGAGGGCCGGTCCGTCGGGTGCGGGAGCCGGCCTGTTGGGCACGGGGGCGGGGCCGTCGGCTGCGGTAGTCGGGCCGTCGGGCACGGAGGCCGGTCCACCGGGTGCGGGGACGGGGCTGTCGGGCCCAGGGGTCGGCTCCGGGGGTGGGAGCGCCGGGCCGTCCGTCAGGTCGTGGCCCTCCCAGCCGCGCAGCGAGATGGCGGGCCCGCCGGTCAGGTAGCGGTGGAGGGCGGTGGCGGTGCTGGGCACCAGGTCGTCGGGGAGGGCGCCGGTGGGCACCCAGTCCAGCCGCGCGTGCTTGTGCGGCTCGCGGTTCTCCGGCTCGCCGGACCAGGCGTCGGCGGCGAAGACGACGGTCAGGAAGCTGTCGGGGGCGCCGGCGGCTGGCGTGCCGTACGCGCCGTGGACGAGGTGGACGGGGCGGAGGTCCGCCGGGCGGACGGTGAGGCCCGTCTCCTCGCGCAGTTCCCGCGCCGCCGTCGCGGTGACGGGTTCGCCGGGCTCGCTCTTGCCGGTGGGCAGGTCCCACCGGCCGGGTGCGAAGGCGGCGCCGGGGCTGCGCCGGAGGAGCAGTACGCGGTCGGTGTCCTGGTCGTGGACGATGACGGCCGCGGCCGGCAGCGCCGTGGCGGTGCGGGCTGCTGGCAGGGGACTGGAGCGGTCGGCCGGCGGGTGGGTCACGGAGTGGTTCCTTTCGGGCACCGGGACGGTTCTTCCGGGCACCTGGGCTGGTGCCTCTCGGGTACGGAGCCTGGTTCTTCCTCCCGGCTCCGGAGTCTGGTCCCTTGCGGGCACCCGGGCTGGTGCCTTCCGGGGCCGGACACCGGGACCGGCGCCCGGAGAGCCGTGGTGCGGGGTGAGGTGGATGTGGTGGGGCCTCACATTCCCCCGGGCAGGCGGGGGCTGTCCACAGCGTTTCGGCCGGCCCGCGCGCGGGGCGCGTACGCAGCTCGCTCCCGCCCCGTGGCGGGCTCCGGGCATCCCGAACAGGGCCCCGGAGCAGCAGCGGTGCCCATGGTTTAACATATGAGCGCCGCCTAGCTCGAAAGATAAGTGCCGTGACTGTCAATGACGACGCGTTCACCAACTGGAAGCTCCGCGAAGAGATAGCGGAGTCGATGATCCCGATCATCGGGAAGCTGCACCGCGAGCGGGACGTCACCGTCCTGCTGCACAGCCGCTCCCTGGTGAACAAGTCGGTCGTCAGCATCCTCAAGACGCACCGGTTCGCCCGGCAGATCGCCGGCGCGGAGCTGTCGGTCACCGAGACGATGCCGTTCCTCCAGGCGCTGACCGCCCTCGACCTGGGGCCGTCCCAGATCGACATCGGCATGCTCGCCGCGACATACAAGGCCGACGGACGCGGCCTGTCGGTGGCCGAGTTCACCGCGGAGGCCGTTGCCGGGGCGACGGGCGCGAACAAGATCGAGCGCCGTGCGTCGCGGGACGTGGTCCTCTACGGCTTCGGCCGGATCGGACGTCTGCTGGCCCGGCTGCTCATCGAGAAGGCCGGTTCGGGCAACGGTCTGCGGCTGCGGGCCATCGTCGTGCGGGGGAACGGCGCCGGCCAGGACCTCGTCAAGCGGGCCTCGCTGCTGCGCCGCGACTCCATCCACGGCCAGTTCCAGGGCACGATCACCGTGGACGAGGCGAACAGCAGGATCGTCGCCAACGGCAACGAGATCCAGGTCATCTACGCGGACGACCCCACCACGGTGGACTACACCGCGTACGGCATCAAGGACGCCGTCCTCATCGACAACACCGGCAAGTGGCGGGACCGCGAGGGGCTGTCCCAGCATCTGCGGCCCGGTATCGACAAGGTCGTGCTGACCGCGCCGGGCAAGGGTGACGTCCCCAACATCGTGCACGGCGTCAACCACGACATGCTCAAGCCGGACGAGCGGATCATCTCCTGCGCGTCCTGCACCACGAACGCGATCGTTCCGCCGCTGAAGGCGATGGCGGACGAGTACGGCGTGCTGCGCGGTCACGTGGAGACCGTCCACTCGTTCACGAACGACCAGAACCTGCTGGACAACTACCACAAGTCGGAACGCCGCGGTCGTTCCGCGCCGCTCAACATGGTCATCACCGAGACCGGTGCGGCGTCCGCCGTGGCCAAGGCGCTGCCCGACCTCAAGGCGAAGATCACCGGCAGCTCCATCCGGGTCCCGGTGCCGGACGTCTCGATCGCCATCCTGAATCTGCAACTCGCGCGCGAGACCGACCGCGAGGAGGTCCTCGACTACCTCCGCGACGTCTCCCTCACCTCGCCGCTCAAGCGCCAGATCGACTTCATCAGCGCCCCCGACGCGGTCTCCAGCGACTTCATCGGCTCCCGCCACGCCTCGATCGTGGACGCCGGCGCCACGAAGGTGGAGGGCGACAATGCGATCCTCTACCTCTGGTACGACAACGAGTTCGGCTACTCGTGCCAGGTCATCCGCGTGGTGCAGTACGTGTCCGGGGCGGAGTACCCGACGTTCCCGTCCCCGGCCCCGGCCGTCTGAGGCCG
Source organism: Streptomyces albus subsp. albus (assembly GCF_000725885.1). Lineage (GTDB taxonomy): Bacteria > Actinomycetota > Actinomycetes > Streptomycetales > Streptomycetaceae > Streptomyces > Streptomyces albus. The sequence goes on from NZ_JODR01000036.1 coordinate 16,813, forward strand.
CCGCGCCCGACGGTCCCTCCCGCGCGCATCCCCCTCTGCGCGGTACGGCACGGCGGCCGGTGCCGACCGGTACCGGCCGCCTGACGGCAGTCGGCAACAGCTTCCGGTTGCACAGGCCGTTGCGGACCCGCCACGCGGGGGCAGTGTTCGTCCGTACTGCTGTGTTCGTCCGCCGGCCGGCCGCTGCCCGGCGGCCCGGCCCGCGGAACGGCTCCGGGGAGGCGACGCGTTGCTGTCCGACGAAGTGTGGTGCGAACTGACCCGCCAGGGGAGGGTCCGCAGGTTCCGTGAACGCAGTCTGATGCTGCGGCAGGGGGACGAGGGCACCCATGTGCTCGCCCTCACCCACGGGCTCGCGAAGGTGGTGACCCGCGAGCCCGGCGGCGCCACCACCTGGCTGGCCTTCCGCGGTCCGGGAAGCCTGCTGGGCGAGGTGTCGCTCTTCAACGGCACGACACGGACGGCCGACGTGGTGGCCTTGACCTCCTGCACCACCGTGGTGCTGGAGGCGCAGCGCTTCCGCAGATTCGTCGAGGAGCGCGGTCTCGTGCTGGACCTGATGCGTCAGACGCTCGACCGGTTGCTCGAATCGGATCTGCACCGCAGTGAACTGCTCACCCTTCCGCTGCCGGTCCGGCTGGCACGTTCGCTGCTGCGGCTCGCGGAACTGGCCGCGCCCGGTGACACTCTCGGCCCCATCCGGCTCACCGGGCTGACGCAGGAGGAGATCGCCCAGGCCATCGGTGTCAGCCGTAACGCGGTCGGCACCGGGCTCCAGGAACTCCGGGAAACCGGTGTCGTGCAGACCGCGCGCAAAGCGATCACTCTCACGGATCTGGAGGCCCTGCGGTCCCTGGCGGCCCCGGCCTGATCCGCGCCCATGTGACGGGCGCCACTCCTCAAGTGCCCAGCGGTGGGCATTGGCCTCCTCGGCACTCCCCGAGTCTGGAGCCGGCCCGAGCGCTTCGCACCCGCTGCGCCGGGCCGGCGGTACCGCACGGTGCCGTCCAGGACCGAAGGAGGACGCATGACCGCAGCCACGCCCGTCCCGTACGCCGAGAGCCGTCTTCTGCCGCCCTACCGGGGGCTGTTCGCGGTGGACGCGAAGGACTTCACCGGACTGCCCGCAGTCCAGCACGGCCCGGTGAGCCGGCTGATTCCCGACCTGGTCGACCAGGCCCTCGACCGGGCCGGTCTGCACGCGGTGAAGGACGCCAAGAGTTTCCCCGCCAACACGGGCGACGGGATCGTGTTCGGCTTCGACCCCGCGCACCTCCCCTTCGTCCTGTGTCCGTTCCTCGGTGTCCTGGACGAGGTACTGGGTGCCTACAACCGGCAGACCCTCGGCCCCCGCATCCGGCTGCGCGCCAGCGTGCACGTCGGACCGCTGCCGGACTCCGGGGAACCGAACGACGGCAACGGGACTCCGCGCAACGACACCCACCGGCTGCTCGACTCGCGTCCCGTCAAGGCCGTCCTGGCAGCCGCCAGCCCCGAGACGACCCATGTGGCCGCGGTGATCTCCGACCGGGTCTACGAGGACGTGGTGCTGGGGGCGTACACCGGACTGCACCCCGATAGCTGCATCGAGGTCTCCGCCTCGGTCCCCGGCAAGTCCTTCAGCCGCCGGGCCTGGCTCCACATCCCCTCTCCGTCGGCGAATCTTCTGGCCGGCGGCATCCTTCCGCCCGTCGAACAACAGCAGGAGCAGAACACCCCGGACGGTCCCGGCCCCGACGAGCCGGCGGCGTCTCCCGCCCACCGGGGCAACACCCAGCACGTCGGCGAGGGGGCCGCGGTGATGGGCAACATCGGCGGGGACTTCAGCTACACCGGGGGAGCCAACACCTACCGGGCCGGCAACCAGCACTGGGGCGGCGGGGACAACGTGTCGGGGGACAAGCACGTCGGTGGCGCGGGAGGCCGCAATTGAACGCGCCGCCGGACACCGCGCCGCAGGCGGACGCCCCACCCTCGGCGGACGCCCCGCCCGCGGCGGACGCCATTCCCGCGGCGGCTGCCTATGAGGGCAACACCCAGCGGGTCGGCAGCGGCTTCGCCGTCATGGGCGGGGTCGGCCGGGACCTGCTGGTCTTCACGGGTCCCGGTTCCCGGGACGAACTCGTCACCGAACGCGTCCTGCCGCCCGGCTTCCGTGAGGGCCCCTACCCGGAGGAGGAGGTCGCCAGAAAGCTGCGCGGCTTCGTCGAGTCCCCGTCGCACCCCGAGTGCCGCAAGGTGCTGGGCCGCGGGCTCCTGCTGCTCCAGGCACCGGCCGGCTCGGGCGCGACGACGACGGCCTTCGCGCTGCTGGCCCAGCAGTACGGCTGCGGCGGCGTCGTCGGGCTCGACCCCGGGGAGAACCCCGCCGAATGGTCGCCGAAGGAAGCCCGCGGCTACCTCCTCCAGGGGCTCACCCAACGCGCGGCCGACGCCCTGGGCGAGGCCGGCCTCATGACGCTCTCCGGCCGTCTGGCCGAGGCCGGGGCATGGCTGGTGGTGACTGTCGGCGCCGATGTGCGGCTGCCCCAGGACGCCGACGCCTGGCGGGTGGCGCACAAGGCGCCCGCCCTGCGTGAGGTGGCGGCGGCCCGGCTCCGCGTGAGGGCCGCGGACGGCGCGCTGACGTCCGCACAGCTCGCCGAGTGCCTGGAACGGCTGGCCGATCCGGAACCAGGCGAACATCTCGTGGGAGCGACTGTCCCCGTCGCCGTCGCGCTGGCCGAGGAACTGGGTGACGCGGCGGTGGCAGGCCGGCCGGCCGTGACCGCTCTGGAGAATCTGCGGCTCGGGGACGAACGCTCGGCCGGTGCCACGCTCGAAGGTGCGCGGAACAACGCCGACCGGCTCGCCCTGCTGGCCGCCGTCGCCCTGCTGGAGCGCCAGGACCGCACCGTCGTCGCGTCGTTCGCCGCGAGCATCCGGCCGGCGATCGCGGCGCGCGCGGCAGGGGCGGCCTCCACGACGGACGACAGCGGACAACCGGACTTCCTCGGCACGCCGTTCGAGCGGCGGCTGGCGGCAGTGGGCGCCGAACTCCTGCCGCCGCGCGTCACCTCGGCGTACCGCTACCGCTATGTGACCCAGCAGGTCGCGTTCCGGGGCCGGCACCGCGCGGACACGCTGCTGCGGCGGCTGTGCCTGGAGCACGAGGGCATGCTCGACGTGCTGTGGGAGGCGCTGCGGGCCCTGCCCTACCAGCCGGGAGTCGACCTGGCCGCCGGCCGGGCGATCGGCCGGGTGCTGACGGCCGCCACCGGGCCCGGCGCACTGCGGCTGCTGTGGCCGTTCGCCACCTCCGACAGCAGGTGGCAGCGGCGGCTGGCGGCCTACGCGCTGGGGGAGGTGGGCCAGCATCCCACGCTCGCCGGAGCCGCACACGACCACCTGCGGTACTGGAGCTCTCTGCGCAACGTCAACATCCGCTGCACGGTCGCGGAGACATGCGCGGGCAGCCTGGGCCTGTCCCGTCCCGCTGCCGCCCTCAAGCTGCTGGACACCGTGCTCGGCGGAGAACCGCCCGGCGACGCCGGGGACCGGGCGAGGCTGCGCAACGCGGTCTCGTTCGCCCTCGGGGTGCTTCTCGGCGAGAAGACCAACCAGGGCATGGTCGTCGGGCAGGTGGTGCGGTGGCTGGAAGAGCCCGACGGCAGCCTGCGGCACAGTTACGCGGTTCACGTGGTGGAGTCCCTCGCCCTGACGACCTTTCCCGGTCCCCACCAGCCGGGACGCCGGAAGATCCGCCTGGCCGACGTGCTGGGCGACCACCCGCAGCAGGGCATGGAGCTGGTCGTGGCCGCACTGGGGGACCCGGCCGCGCACGACGCGGTCGCCAGGGGGATGGCGGACATCGAGAACGACCCGGCGCTCCGCCGCCGTGCGGCGTTCGACTCCTTCTTCCCCGCCCTGTCGAAGACGGCGCACGGCAACCGGGGCGTCGTGCGCTACCTCCTCGCCCGGTATCGGATGCGGCCGTCCGCCGCGCCGGAAGGGAATGTGTCATGACGGAACCACTGGTCACACCGGCCTCCTGTGTCACGTGGGGCCTGCTCAAGCTGAGGCTGGGAAGCGGCGCCGGCCGAGTCCTGGTGCTCTTCACCGAGCACGGCAGTCCCCATGTGGAGCCGACCTGGGAGCGCGAGACCTGGGGCTACCCCCGGCCGACTCTGGCACGCGTGTGGAAGGGAGCGTTCCCGCAGGCCTTCTGGGTCTCCCTGGCCCCGCGCACGAGCTGGGTCGACGTCAGCCTCGGCCACGGTGTGCCGGCCGCCGGCACACTGCGCCGCTACCTGGTCGACTGGCGGGTCTGCGATCCGGCATCGGTGGTCCGCCACCAGGTCACCGAGGGCGGCGCGCCCCCGTTGATCGCCTCCCACATCGCGGCACAGGGCGGCGTGGAACCCGGCCGGCAGGACGTGCCCATGCAGCCTCCGCCGCCGCTCGGGACCGCCCCGCTCAGCCCGTACGGGCAGGAACACTTTCTGCCGCAGGGCATCGCCTACTCGCTGCGTGAGGCGCCGTCTGATGTACCCGACGGCGACGAGCAGGGGCCGGTGTCCACGCTGCCCGCGGCCTGGGGCGAGGCGCACCGGGAGGCGTACCGCTTCTACCGGGCCGTGATCGCCGACGGGCCCGTCGGCCTGGCGGCTCTGTGGCTCCTGCACCAGCCGGACCAGGCCCGTGAGGTGCTGGAGTGGACGGTCGCGCACCGGGACGTACTCCGTGGTGCCGACAGCGGTGCCGACAGCGGTGTGAACGGCGGCGCCGGCGTCGGCGCGGACACCGACGAGGACAGTTGGGAACGGTCCCTGGCCGGTCTCCTGCGGGACCTGAGCGAGGACGAACGGGGCATCGTCGGGGTACACGCCGCGCAAGTGCTGTGCGACATCGGTGTGCCGCAGGGCGAGGAAGTGCTGCGCCGCCTGCGGAAGGCGCCCGTGCCGGGACAGGCGGCCGGCCAATGGTGATCACCTCTTGTGGGGCCGGTCCCCTGCACGGAGCATTGCTTCATGGGTGAGGAGCGGTGCGCGCACGGACTGGTGGTGGGGCAGTGCGGCGAGTGCAAGCCGCCGTCGCGGGGGCTGCCGGGGCAGGTGTACGTGACGGTCGGGGGGCTGGTCTTCCACCGGTCCCCCGACTGCCGTGACCTGTTACGGGGGCAGTCCCGGGCCCGTCGGCAGGGATGGGACACCCACGACGCGCGGCGGGTCGCGCTCACCGACGCGCTGGCCCAGGGGAGGGCCGCCTGCGTGCCGTGCTTCCCCGCCCATTACGCCCGCGTGGGCGCGTCACCCGGCTCCCGGCAGCAGGCCCGCCAAATGCCGTCCGGTACGCCGTTTTCCGCGCCGCCCGGTACGGCTCCCGCGCCGGCACCTGCGCCGTCGGCCGCGTCGCGTACGCCGGGCCGGCTGCCGCTGCCCGAGCCGAAGGGGCATCAGCGGGACGTCGTCTATCTGCGGGCCGAGGGGCACTGTGTCGTGCTGGGCACCGCGGGCAGCGGGAAGTCGACGATGGCGCTGCACCGCGCACACTTCCTCGCTCACGCGCCCGGCATCGGGGGGCCGACCCTGCTCGTCACCTTCAACAGGGCGCTGGCCAACCATCTGCGCAGCGTCGTGGGAGGTGGCCCGCAGGGGGTGCGGATCACCACGTACCACCAGTTCGCCTGCCAGTATCTGCGCGAGAGCACCGGTACGGCCGTCAACGTCTGCCCCGTCAAGCCGCGGCTGGTCGGGACGGCGCTGGGGCACGTGCGGGAGCGGCGGCGGACCACGGGCGGTGTGCTGTCCCGGCCGGTCGACTTCTTCACGGACGAGCTGCGCTGGATGGCGGGCCACGGCATCACGGACCGGGAGACGTACGTGTCGGCGCGCACCCGCCGGCTGGGCCGCGGCAGGCCCCTGGCCGCCGAGGACCGGGAGGCGGTGTTCGACGTGCACGAGGAGTATCTGCGGCTGCGCGCCCCGCGCTGGCAGTACGACTGGGACGATCTGGCCGGTGCCGTGCGCCGCCGCCTCGCGGAGGACGACCGGCCGCGCCCCTGCCGGCACATCGTCGTCGACGAGGGGCAGGACTTCACGCCCGAGATGATCCGCAGCCTGGCCGCCGCCGTCCCCGACGACGGGTCCCTCACGTTCTTCGCCGACTACGCGCAGCAGATATACGGCAGCCGCATGTCGTGGCGCTCCCTCGGACTGCACGTCCCCGAGGGGCCGGTGCGGTTCGAGGAGAACTACCGCAACAGTGAGCCGATAGCCGCGCTCGCGCACGCCGCGTCCCGGATGCCGCACTTCCGTGACGAGGTCGAGATGGTCGAGCCGCGGCGGCCGGGGCCGGCATCCGCCGGGTCCGGGCCGCGTCCCATGGTCCTGCGGGCCGACGACGAGGCCGGGCAGCTCCGGCTGGCCGCCCGCGCGGCCCTCGCCCAGTACGGCGCTCGCAAACGGGTGGCCGTGCTGATGCCCACCCGCGAGCACGAGGACCGGCTGGTGCCGCTGCTGTCCTGCGGCGGCACGGTCACCGTCCGCAGGCTGGACGCGAAACTGGAGGGCTGGACGGACGGTCCGCTGCTCTGTTACGGCACGTACTCCGCCGCCAAGGGCCTCGAATTCGACTCCGTCATCCTTCCGCTTTGCGACGCCGCCCTGCTGCCGCGCCCCGGCATGGTGGCGGCCCACGGCGTCGAGGAAGCGCGGGCACGGCAGGCCCGGGAACTGTACGTGGCGCTCACCCGCGCCCGTACGGAACTGCTCCTGTTGCACTCCGGGCGGCTCACCGACCTGCTCCCCGACGAGACGTCGGGCCTCCTCCACGAGATGGCGGCGGCATGAGCGGGCGGACGACCGCGCGGGTGGGCGGCGTGCGGCTGGGCGAAGTGCGCGGGGTGGGCGAGGGGTGCGGCTGCGCGAAATGCGCGGGTGGACGAGGTGTGCGGGGACGGGGTCCGGGCGGACGAGAGGGGGACGGTGTGAGTGGGCGGATGACGGAGAGGGCGGCCGGTGGTGCGGGCCGTCCGGCCGGTGGTGCGGGTCGTCCGGCTGACGGTGCGGGTCGTCAGGCCGGTGGTGCGGGCCGTCAGGCCGGTGGTGCGGGTCGTCAGGCCGGTGGTGCGGGTCGTCCGGCAGAGGGCGTGGGCCGTCCGGCCGGTGGTGCCGGACCCGGCGACGGTGAGGCCGTGGTGGCCGAGGCCCGCCGCCGGGGCATCACACGGCTGTGCCATCTGACCAGGTCGGCCAATCTGCCCGGCATCCTGGAGACCGGCCGTATCAGCCCCGCCCGGGACCTGCGCCGGAACGGGGACGCCCACCGGCCCGCCGACCTCCTGCGCCTCGACGGGGCGGAGGGCCGCCTCTTCCTCAGCATCGAGTACCCGAACGTGTGGTACTTGCGCCAGGCCGCCGCCCGCGACCGGCTCTTCCGCGGCTGGGTGGTGCTGACCTTGGACATGGACCTGCTGGCCAGGCCGGACGCGCTGTTCGTGCCGTACAACTCGGCGCGGGACCGCAGTGCGGGAGCCCGCCCGGGGCCGGCCGGGTTCCGCGCGCTGTTCGCGCCGTCCGTGCCGGGCCGGCTCCCCCGCACCCGCGGCCCCCGCCACCCGGACTGGTGGCCCACCGACGACCAGGCGGAGGTCCAGCTGACCGGTCCCGTACCGCTGTCGGCCGTGCGCAGTGTGCTGTTCCGCGACGAGCAGCAGGCGGCGCAGGACCTGTTCGTGCTCTCGGCGCAGTTCGGCATGGGCGGGCTGCTGCCGCCCGCGGTGGTCGCACCGGAGGTGTTCGACGCCCCCGTGCTGAGCAGCACCGTCCGTACGGGCGGCCGGGTCCGCGAGACGCCGTACGAGCGGTGACCCGGTCCGGGGTGCTGCTCCTCGGGCACGGAGAGCACCCGGCGGTCACGGGGCGGCACCGTCGGCCCGCGGGCGCGTGCCCGGCCGCTTCCGCGCCGGGTACGGCACATGTGCGGCCCGCTGTCCCCGTACCGTGGGCCACGGGATATCTTGATATCGAGACGATGTAAACGCGAGACGCGCAGACGCGAAGCGGAGTAGCGGTGACTGACTCGACCATCATCTATACGCACACTGACGAGGCCCCGGCCCTGGCGACGTATTCGTTCCTGCCCGTGGTCGAGGCCTACGCCTCCACGGCCGGGGTCGCCGTCGAGACCCGCGACATCTCCCTGGCCGGCCGGATCATCGCCAGCTTCCCCGAGCGCCTGGCGGAGGACCAGCGCATCGAGGACGCCCTCGCACAGCTCGGCGAGCTGGCCAGGACGCCCGAGGCCAACATCATCAAGCTGCCGAACATCTCGGCGTCGATCCCGCAGCTCAAGGCCGCCATCGCCGAGCTGCAGGAGCAGGGCTACGCGCTGCCGGACTACCCGGACGACCCCAAGACCGACGAGGAGCGGGAGATCCGCGCCCGCTACGACAAGGTCAAGGGCAGCGCCGTCAACCCGGTCCTGCGCGAGGGCAACTCCGACCGCCGCGCGCCCGCCTCGGTGAAGAACTACGCCAAGGCGAACCCGCACCGCATGGGCGAGTGGAAGGCCACCTCCAAGACGAACGTCGCCCACATGGACGGCGACGACTTCCGTTCCACGGAGAAGTCGGTCGTGCTGGCCGAGGACGACTCCCTGCGCATCGAGCTGCACGGCGACGACGGCTCCACGACGGTGCTGCGCGAGTCGGTGCCGGTCAAGGCCGGTGAGGTCGTGGACGCCTCCGTGATGCGGGTGGCGGCCCTGCGCGAGTTCCTGACCGCCCAGGTCGAGCGGGCCAAGTCCGAGGGTGTGCTGTTCTCCGTGCACCTGAAGGCGACGATGATGAAGGTCTCCGACCCGATCATCTTCGGCCACGTCGTGCGCGCCTTCTTCCCGCGCACCTTCGCCACCTACGGCGACCAGCTGGCCGCCGCCGGTCTGACCCCGAACGACGGTCTGGGCGGCATCCTCAAGGGTCTGGAGTCGCTGCCGGACGGCGACAAGATCAAGGCGTCTTTCGAAGGCGAGCTGACCGAGGGCCCCGACCTGGCGATGGTCGACTCGCACCGCGGGATCACCAACCTGCACGTGCCCAGCGACGTCATCGTGGACGCCTCCATGCCCGCGATGATCCGCACCTCGGGTCACATGTGGAACAAGGACGACCAGGAGCAGGACACCCTCGCGGTCATCCCCGACAGCAGCTACGCGGGCATCTACCAGGTCGTCATCGACGACTGCAAGGCCAACGGCGCCTTCGACCCGGCCACCATGGGCTCCGTCCCGAACGTCGGCCTGATGGCGCAGAAGGCCGAGGAGTACGGCAGCCACGACAAGACCTTCGAGATCCCGGCGACCGGCACCGTCCGCGTCGTCAACGGCGCCGGCGAGCTGGTGCTGGAGCAGGCCGTCGGCGAGGGCGACATCTTCCGGATGTGCCAGACCAAGGACGTGCCGATCCAGGACTGGGTCAAGCTGGCCGTCACCCGCGCCCGCGCCACCGGCGACCCGGCCGTCTTCTGGCTGGACGAGACCCGCGCCCACGACCGGAACCTCATCGCGAAGGTCCGCGAGTACCTGCCGCTGCACGACACCGAGGGCCTCCAGATCGAGATCATGTCGCCCGTCGAGGCGATGAAGTTCTCGCTGGAGCGCATCCGCCGCGGCGAGAACACCATCTCCGTCACCGGCAACGTGCTGCGCGACTACCTCACCGACCTGTTCCCGATCCTGGAGCTGGGCACCAGCGCCAAGATGCTCTCCGTCGTGCCGCTGATCAACGGCGGCGGGCTGTTCGAGACGGGGGCCGGCGGCTCCGCGCCCAAGCACGTCCAGCAGCTCGTCAAGGAGAACTACCTGCGCTGGGACAGCCTGGGCGAGTTCCTGGCCCTGGCCGTCAGCTTCGAGCACCTGGCGCAGAAGACGGGCAACGCGCGCGCCCAGATCCTCGCCGACACCCTCGACCGCGCCACGGGCACGTTCCTGAACGAGAACAAGTCCCCGACCCGCCGCATCGGCGGCATCGACAACCGCGGCAGCCACTTCTACCTGGCCCTGTACTGGGCGCAGGAGCTGGCGGCGCAGACCGAGGACGCCGAGCTCGCCAAGGCGTTCGAGGGGCTGGCCGCGAAGCTGGCCGAGCAGGAGCAGACCATCGTCGAGGAGCTGCTCGCCGTCCAGGGCTCGCCCGCCGACATCGGCGGCTACTACCAGCCGTCGCCCGAGAAGGCGGCGGCGGTGATGCGTCCGTCGAAGACCTTCAACGAGGCGCTGGCCACCCTGGGCTGAGGTCCCGAACCGCGCGAGGGCCCCGGAACGTCCCGGCGTTCCGGGGCCCTCCCGTATCCGCACCGGCCGGTGAGTGCCGCGCCGACCGGGCCGGCCGGTGAGCGCCGCGCCGGTTCTTCCGCGTCGCCCCGCTCAGGTCCTGCGCCAGCGCGCCTCCGCGAACGAGAAGAGGCCGAAGAGCGCGAGCCCCGCCGCGACCGCCACCAGCAGCCAGGGTCCGGCCGGGGTCTCGGTGAACGCGCGCAGGGTGTCGTCCATGCCCTTGGCCGCCCGGGGCCGGTAGGCGAGCGCGGCCCGCACCAGGAAGCCGCCCGCCGCGGCGAACACCAGGCCGCGCGCCACCCCGCCGGCGACGCCCGTGAGGTCCACCAGCCGCCGCACCCGCCGTGACATCCGCTCCGTGCACAACTGGTCGTGGTAGGTGCGCAGGGCCGCGCGCCAGGCCATCACCACGCCGGTGACCAGTACGGCGGCACCGGCCGCGCCCGCCGCCCACTGCCCCGCCGGCAGCCCCAGCACCTGGGCCGTCACATCCTGCGACTCCTTGTCCGAGGCCCCGCTGCCGCTGCCCCGGTCACCGACCGCGAAGGCCAGCACGGAGTACGCGACGAACGCGTAGAAGAGCCCTCGCCCCACCGACAGCAGCCGTTTGCGCGCCTTGTGGCCGTCCGGTTCGCTGACACCCCACGCCGCCTCGGCGAGCCGCCACAGCGCCATCCCGGCCAGCGCCAGCCCCAGCGCCCACAGCAGTACGAAGCCGAACGGCCGGCCGGCGACCTGCTCCAGCGCGCCGCCCCTGTCCGCCTGGCCGCCGCTGTGCTTCCCGCCGCCGAACGCGACGTTCAGCGCCAGCATGCCGACCAGCAGATAGAGCACGCCCCGTGCCGCGAACCCGGCCCGCGCCGCCCCGCCCAGCACGGGCCGCACGGTGGCCTTCGCCTGCGTTGCCGCCCGTGCCTGCCCGGGCGACGGTGCCCGGCCGTGCCCCGTCCCGGGTGGCTGACCCGCTGCCGTCGCTCCTGCCTTCGCCGTTGCCCTTGCCGTCGCCTGCGCCGTGGCCGCCTTGAGCCCGCGCCCGCGGGGAACCGATGTCTCCATGGCACCTCCCTGCGTCCCCTTGCGGGCGCGGGTTCCCGGGACGGGCGCGGGGAACCGGACGAACCGGCCGGGCGGGTCCGCGGGACGGGCCGGTGCCGCTCAGCAGTCGCAGCCGCAATCGCAGTCGCAGCAACTGCACTGTTCGCAACAGCTGCACCCGTCGCAGCAGTCACAGCAGTCGCAACAGTCGCGGCACACGCCCTCGTGCTTCTTGCGGGACCAGGGGCCCTCGTACTCCTTGGCACAGCACAGTTGGCAGGTGCAGCACAGGCCGATGAAAGCGGCGCAGCCGGCCAGGAAACCGCGCGGAGGCTTGCGGCCGGGCCGGGGCGCGCCGTGCTCGTCCCGGCCGCCCCCGCCGCCCCAGCCGTGGCCGCCCCCGCCCCAGCCGTCCCCGCCGGGCGGCACCGAGCCGTCCCCCGCGTACGGCCGGCGGGGTCCGTTGAGGTCCTGCGGGGCCTGACCGTACGGAGGGCGGCCGGACTGCTGTGCCCCGTACGGGTGTTGGCCCTGCGGCGGCTGTCCGTAGGGGTGCGGCTCGGCGTAGGGGCCGGGGGTCCCGTACGGGTGCGGCGCCGGATACGGGCCGGGCTGCTGCGGGGTGCCGTCGCCGTGGGCGGCCGGGCCCGCGTGGGGGCAGGCCGTGGTGCCGAACGCCCGGTCAACGGCGCGCGGCAACTCGTGCACCAGCAGCACGTGCGCGAGCCGGGCGTCCGCGAAGTCCACGTCGCGCAGGGCGAGCCGGATGCCGTGCACGGCGTCGTCGCACAGCCGGCGGGCCTCGGCGCGGGTCGCGCCGGTGGCCGTCAGGGGGTTCCAGGCGCCCTCGGCCGCGTCCTTCTCCTGGTCCTCGACGGCGTCCAGCAGATGGGCGAGCCGCCCGAACAGGCGTCCGGCCTCCGCCAGCGGCGCCGCGTTGCCGGGCCTGCCCGCGAGCACGGCGGTGTGCGCGAAGGCGGCGGCGGTGGCGGTCTCCGTGGGCTCCGTGACGGCGGTCAGCGGGGTGCCCGCACCGGCCGCCCGCTCCACGTCGGTCTGGCGGTCCACGGCGTCCAGCAGCACGGCCGTGTCGAAGCCGAGCGAGCCGCCGGCGCGGGCACCGGCCCGGTCCCAGCCGGCCGCCACCCGACGGGCGGCGGCGGCGACGGGACGGCGGCGCAGCAGCCCGTTCCGGTCGGCTATGTGGTCCCGGATCTTGGCCGAGGCCAGCACCAGCGACACCGAGGCGGCCAGCCGGGCACCTTCCCCGTGGGCGACGGTCGCCGTCCGCATGCCGCGCAGCGGGCAGGGGCCGGCGGTGCGGCGGGCGGCGCCGGCGCGACCGGTCTGGGCGTCGGTGAGCACGGAGACGAGCAGCCCGTCGTAGTTGGTGACGATCCGCGCGAGTTGGCCGTGGTCACCGCGCAGGGCCAGACAGAGTCCGCACAGGTGTGCCATCCACTCGGTCCTGAGCCCCTCGGAGAGGCGGTGCCGGCATGGCCTGACGATTCCGAACATGTGTCATCCCCCGTTGCCGAGTGCGGGTGCCGGGCGTGCGCACCCACTCGTGTACGACCCCGCGCCGACGGCGCGGCGAGCGATGCTACCCGGGTCCCGGTGCCCGGCGTCCAGCCCTCCAGGAGACCTGTACAGGTATGTCCCCTCCCTCATCGGCGCAGGTCACACGGGTTTCTCGGGAAAACCCCGGGAGCGGTGGGCGGCCGGGGTGCTAGCTTCGGGGCATGCAGCACGCCGTACACGTCTTCGGGACGACGACGCCGGACAGCGACCCGGCGTGCCGACCGACGCGGACGTGACTGCGCAAGCGACGTGACCGTACCGACGAAGCCCCGGGCCGAGCCGCCCGGGGCTTCGTCGTGTGCACCGTCCCCGCGCAGCGGCCCGGCCCCGACACGAGGGAGCCACCATGGGCGACGCCCAGCACGACCACCGCGGACTCGGCCGCCGGCTGGAGCTGTTCGACACCGACCCGCTGATCGGGGCCGGCCTGCCGTACTGGCTGCCGGACGGTGCGGCCGTCCGGCACGCGCTGGAGGAGTACATCAGGGACGCCGAACGCCGCGCGGGCTACCAGCACGTGTACTCGCCGGTCCTCGGCAAACGGGAGCTGTACGAGCTGTCCGGCCACTGGTCCCACTACGCCGACGACATGTTCCCCCCGATGGTGCTGCCGGACGGCGAACAACTCCTGCTGCGCCCCAGCCTGTGCCCGCACCACGCCGTCATCTTCCGTTCCCGCGCCCGCAGTTACCGCGAACTGCCGCTGCGCATGGCCGAACTGGGGGCGATGTTCCGCGCCGAACTGTCGGGAGTGCTGGGCGGACTGACCCGGGTACGGGCCATCCAGCTCAACGACGCGCACCTGTTCTGCACCCTCGACCAGGTGGCCGGTGAGGCGCGGGCGGCGCTGGAGATGATCCGGGACGCCTACCGGGCGCTGGGCATCGAGGCGGCCCGCTACCGGCTCTCGCTGCCCGGGCCGGGCGGCAAGTACGTGGCGGCGCCGGACAAGTGGCGCCGCGCCACCGCCCTGCTGCGGCGGGCGCTGGAGGAGGCGGGGCTGCCCCACGAGGCGGCCGAGGGGGAGGCCGCGTTCTACGGGCCGAAGATCGACGTGCAGGTCGCCGACGCGGCGGGCCGGGAGGCGACCCTGTCCACCGTGCAGGTCGATCTGCACCAGCCGGAGCGGTTCGGTCTGCGCTACACCGGGCCGGACGGGGCCGGGCACCGGCCGGTCATGGTGCACCGTGCCGTCATCGGCAGCGTGGAGAGGGCCGTCGCCCAGCTGATCGAGGTGCACGGCGGTGCGTTCCCGGTGTGGCTGGCCCCCGCCCAGGTGGTGGTGTGCGCGGTCTCGGCGGCGCAGGCCGACGGGGCGGAGGCGTTCGCCGCGCGGTGCCGTGCCGCCGGGCTGCGGGTGCGGGTGTCCGGGCCCGAACGCGGCAGCCTGGGGGCGCGTGTGCGTCAGGACCGGCTCGTTCCGTACCAGGCGGTCGTGGGGGAGCGGGAGGCCGCCTCCGGCGCGGTGGTGCTGCGGCTGCGGGACGGCCGCCGGTTCGGCCCGCTGCCGCAGGCGGAGGCCGTCGCCCGGATCCGCGCCGTCGCGGAGGCACGCGTAACCGGGCTGTGGGAGGGCGACCGGTAGCGGGCGCGGAGCACAGGGCGGGGGCGCGCGCGTCACCGGGTGCGCCCCGCCCGGTCGCGCCCGCCCGGCCAACGCCCGGCCGCGCCCGGCCCGGCCCCGCCGGCACGTCCGGCACCGCGTCAGCACCCGGCCGCGCGCCGGCCGCGCGGCTGCCGGGCCGGGGCCGCGCGGGGGCGGGCCGGCCGGTCGCGGAGGCTCCCCGGGCGTGCACCCTTATGCCCGTAAAGTGACGTTCGTGGCTCATGTGCTGAGTGTTCTCAAGCGGTTGCTGGTCGGCCGGGCGCTTGAGAGCGAACGCGCGCACGGCACACTGCTGCCCAAACGGCTGGCGCTGCCGGTGTTCGCCTCGGACCCGCTCTCCTCCGTGGCCTACGCCACCCAGGAGACGATGGTGGTGCTCACCGTCGGCGGCCTGGCCTTCCTCCATCTGACCGAGTGGATCGCGCTGGCCGTCGTCTGCCTGCTGACGCTCGTCGTCCTCTCCTACCGCCAGGTGGTGTACGCCTATCCCAGCGGGGGCGGCTCCTACGAGGTCGTCTCCACCAACCTCGGGCCGCGGGCCGGGCTCGTGGTGGCCGCCTCGCTGCTGGTCGACTACGTCATGACGGTCGCCGTCTCGGTGGCGTCCGGGGTGGACAACGCCATCTCCGCGATCCCCGCCCTGCACGACTACCGGGTGCCGCTCGCGGTGGGCTGCGTGGTGCTGCTCGCCGCGACGAACCTGCGCGGGGTCCGCGAATCCGGGGAGGCGTTCGCCGCGCCCACCTATCTGTTCATCGCCGGCATCCTCGTCATGTGCGTCACCGGGCTGCTGCGCTGGCTGCTGGGGGACGCGCCGGTCGCCGAGAGCGCCCGCTACGGCATCGAGCCCGCTCCCGGCGAACACGATCTGACCGGGCTCGCCCTGCTGATGCTCGTCCTGCGCGCCTTCTCCAGCGGCAGCAGCGCGCTGACCGGCGTGGAGGCGATCTCCAACGGGGTGCCCGCCTTCCGCAGACCGCACTCGCGCAACGCGGCGCTCACCCTCATGGCCATGGGGCTGATCGCGGTGACCCTCTTCAGCGGGGTCACGGCACTGGCGCTCATCTCCCGTGTGCACATCACCGACGATCCGTGCCGGCTGACCGGTCTGGCGCACGCCTGCGAGGACAGCCCGCAGCGCACCGTGATCGCCCAGGTCGCCGCCGCGGTCTTCGGCGACGGCAGCGCCGGCTTCTACTACGTGCAGGCCGCGGCGGTCCTCATCCTCGTCCTGGCCGCGAACACCGCCTTCAACGGGTTCCCGCTGCTCGCCTCCATCCTGGCCCGGCACCGCTATCTGCCCCGCCAGTTCCACACCCGGGGCGACCGGCTGGCCCTCTCCAACGGCATCGTCGCGCTGGCCCTCGTCGCCGCGGTGCTGCTGCTGGTCTTCAAGGCGTCGGTGACCGGCCTCATCCACCTGTACATCCTGGGCGTCTTCACCTCCTTCACGCTGTCCCAGACCGGCATGGTGCGGCACTGGAACCGGCTGCTGCGCCAGGAGACGGACCCGGTCCGCCGGCGCCGTCACCACGTGGCGCGGGCCGTCAACGGCACCGGGGCCGTGGTGACCGGCGCGGTGCTCGTCATCGTGCTGCTGACCAAGTTCCTCCAGGGCGCCTGGCTGGCCGTGGCCGCCGCCGCACTGCTGTGGCTGCTGATGCGGGCGATCCGCCGCCACTACGACGCCACCGCCGCCGAAGTGGCCACCGACGACCCGGAGGCCGAACTGGTGCGGCCCTCCGGCATCCGCGTCGTCGTGCCCGTCTCCACCCTGCACAAGCCGACGCTGCGCGCCCTCTCCTACGCCATGGCGCTCACCCCCTCCCAGGTCGAGGCGGTGACCGTCGCCGTCGACCCGCAGGAGACGGAGGAGCTGCGCCGGCGGTGGCTGGCGGCCGGCATCGACATCCCCCTCAAGGTGCTGGAGTCCCCCTACCGGGAGATCACCCGGCCCCTGGTGACGTACGTGCGCTCGCTGCGGACCGGGCCGCGCGACGTGGTCAGCGTCGTCATCCCGGAGTACGTGGTCGGCCACTGGTGGCAGAATCTGCTGCACAACCAGTCCCCGCTCCGGCTCAAGAGCCGCCTGCTGTTCGCCCCGGGGGTGACCGTCACCAGCGTGCCGTGGCGGCTGGCGTCCTCCGCCCGCGCGGCCCGTCGCACTCCGCGTCCCCGGCCGGGCGCGGTGCGGCGGGGTGTCCCCGCGCCGGGCCGGGGCCCGGCCCCGCCGCCCGCACCCTGACGACGACGGGAGGACGGTACGAGGGCGGGGGCTCAGCGGGCCGCGTACGCGCGCAGCCGTTCCGCGCGCGGGGTCAGACAGCAGCTCGCACAGCGGACGGCCTCGGCGCTGGTGTAGTAGAGGCAGCAGGTGTTGCGCAGATAGCGCAGCCGCCGCCCGCCGTCGGCACCGGTGACCTCGGCCAGCTCCCCCAGACCCGCCAGCCGGGGCAGCGGCTCGGTGAAGCAGGACCAGCGGCGGGCCAGCAGACCGGTGTCGGGCTCCGCGCCCGAACTCAGCGCCGTCGCGCAGCCGTGTGCCACTCCGCCGTGCAGCTGCCGCAGCCCCGCGCGGGTGGCGCGGTGCAACACGCCGGCGAGCGGCAGCAGATGGCCGCGCAGCACCGCCTCGTGCAGGGCCGCAACGGTGGCCGCCGGATCGGGGGCCGGGTCCGCCAGCAGCGCCGGCTCGCGCAGCCGCACCCCCGCGATGCCGTGCGTGCCGGGCCGCACCAGCACGTTGTGCGGTCGTACGTCCCACACGCGGCCGTCCAGCGCCCAGGCCAGCACAGCCGCCGCCGTCACCCGGCCCGCGTACACGGCGATCAGGGTGAGGGCCGTCGCGTGCGCCGTGCGGTGCCCGCTGCCGCGTCGTTCGGCCTCCAGCAGCCGCTCCAGCTCCGGGCTGCCCGCGTGCAGCAGCCGCTCCGCCGGCAGCCACGCGTCCGACTCGGCCGCGGGCGGCTCACCGGCCAGCATGTGGTAGCGGGGGCCGTGCGCGGAGGCGAGGTCCGTCAGCTCGACCAGGGCCGTCAACTCGTCGAGCACCCGGGCCCGCCCGTCCCCGCTCACCGGCTCACCGTCCCGGCCGGCGGCAGGTACACCACCGTCGGCGCTCCCGTGCCCGGGTGCACGCTCACCTCGGCCCGCACCCCGTACACCCGCGCCAGCAGTTCCTCGGTGAGGACCTCCTCCGGGGTGCCGCCGGCCACCACCCGGCCCCCCTCCAGCACGTACAGCCGGTCGCAGAAGTAGGCGGCCAGGTTGAGGTCGTGCAGGGCGAGCAGCCCCGTGGCGGGCAGCCCGCGGACCAGGGAGAGCAGTTCCCACTGGTAGCGCACGTCCAGATGGTTGGTCGGCTCGTCCAGGACGAGCAGCGCCGGGTCCTGGGCCAGGGAGCGGGCCACCAGGACGCGCTGGCGCTCCCCGCCGGACAGCTCGTCGAAGGGCCGCCCGGCCAGCGCCGCGGCCCCGGTCCGGGTGAGGGCGGCGGTCACCCGTTCCGCGTCGTCGGCGGTGTCGCCCTCCCAGAACCGTTTGTGCGGGGAGCGCCCCATGGCCACGACCTGGCGGGCCGTCAGCCCGAAGCCGCCGCTCGCGTCCTGCGGGACGACGGCCACCTTGCGGGCCCGTGCCTTGGCGCCGAGCCCGGCTGTGTCGTCGCCGTCGAGCAGGATGCGCCCGCCCGTGGGGCGCAGCGTGCCGTAGACGCAGCGCAGCAGTGTCGTCTTGCCGCTGCCGTTGGGGCCCACGACGCCCACCGTCTCGCCGGGCCGGGCGGTGAGCGTCACACCGTCCAGCAGGGTGCGGCCGGCGGGCGTCCGGTAGCTGAGGTCCTCCGTGCTCAGTGCGCACGCCGCGGTCATCCGGCCACCCCCTCGGCGCGCTGGGTGCGCCGCAGCAGCCACAGGAAGAACGGGCCGCCGGTCAGCGCCGTCAGGACGCCGACGGGGATCTCCTGCGGCGCGGCCAGTGTGCGGGCTGCCAGATCGGCAAGCACCAGGAAGGCGGCGCCGCCCAGCGCGGCGACCGGCAGCAGCGCCCGGTGGCCGGCGCCCACCGCCATCCGCGCGGCGTGCGGCACCATCAGCCCGACGAAGCCGATCGAGCCGCTCACCGTCACCAGCACCGCCGTCACCAGCGAGGCCAGGACGAACGCGGCGGCACGGAAGCGGCCCACCTCCAGCCCCAGCACGGTGGCGCCCTCCTCGCCGACCAGCAGCAGGTCCAGCGGCCTGGCCAGGGCCAGCAGCAGCACGAGTCCGGCCAGCAGCGCCAGCGCGGGCAGCAGCAGGCTGTGCCAGCGGGCCTGTCCGAGCCCGCCCAGCGTCCAGAAGAGGATCGCCCGCAGATGCTCGTTCTGCGAGGAGGTCACCAGCACCAGGCTGGTGAGGGCGGAGAGCACGTACTGCACGGCGACCCCGGCCAGCACCAGCCGCCCGGTGGTGATCGCCCCGCCGCGCCGGGCCATGGCGTAGACGACGACCAGCGCCACCATCGCCCCGGTGAAGGCGCCCAGGGTCATGGAGACGGCGCCGATCCCGAAGACGACGACCAGCGCGGCCCCGGTGGAGGCACCGGAGGAGATGCCCAGCAGATACGGGTCGGCCAGCGGATTGCGCACCAGCGCCTGGAGCACGGCGCCCACCAGTGCCAGTCCGGCGCCCACCACGGCCGCCAGCAGGACGCGCGGCAGCCGTACGTCGAGGACGATCGTGCGGAAGGGGCCGGGGCCGGCCTGTCCGCTCAGCGCCCGCAGCACCTCGCCGACGGGTATCCGCGCCGAGCCCAGGGCCAGTCCGGCGACGGTGCCGACGGCGAGCACGGCCAGCAGCGCCGCCGTCACCAGGGTGAAACGCAGGGACGGTCCGAGGGTCACCGGGCTACTCCCCGGCCCGGCCGGGGTGCAGCTGCCGGGCCAGCGCGTCCACCGCGTCCGGCACCCGCGGCCCCAGCACCGCCGACGACAGCGGCAGCACAGCGAACCGCTTGTGCTTGACCGCCGGCACGTCGGCCAGTGCCGGGTCGTCCAGCAGCCGCTTCTTCTTCTGCGCGACCGTCGTCCCGCCGTAGTCGTAGATCACGATGGTGTGCGGCTTGCGTTCGACGACCTTCTCCCACGAGACGTCGGCGAACGTCTTGTCCACGTCCGCGAACACGTTGCGGGCGCCCGCCCGGCGCAGGATCTCCTCCCCGATGCCCGCGCCGCCGGCGGTGAACGCGGAGCTGTCCCCGCTGTCGTACACGAACACCGGGGTGCGCTCCGTCCCCTTGAGCCGCTTCGCGGTGGCGGCCAGTTGCGCGTCCTGCTTCCCGATGAGCGCCTCGGCCCGCTCCGGCACGCCGAAGACGCGGCCGACCTGGCGGATCTCCTTGTGCAGGGTGCCGATACCGGCGTCCTTGGTGCACGCCTCCAGATTGAGGCGGGTGGTGATGCCGCTCGCCTTGAGCGCGGCCCGGTCCCGGCCCTCCGTCTTGTCGAAGGCGCTGGTGTAGCCGCCGTAGACGAAGTCGGGGTTCGCCGCCAGCAGCGTCTCCTTGGACGGGTACCGCTCGGCGAGCACCTTCACGTCCCGGTACGCCCGGCGGTAGCGCGGCAGGATCTCGTCGTCGAGGTAGGCGGTGCCGGCCATGCGGTCTTTGAGGCCGAGCGCCAGCATGATCTCGGTGACGTGCTGGTTGAGGGTCACGGCGCGCTGCGGTGGTGCGGTGAACGTCGTGCGCACCCCGCAGTTGGTGACGGTGTACGGGAACCCGGCGGGGGAGTGGCCGCCGTCCGCGGCCCGCGAGGTGGTGCCGCCGCCACCGCAGGCGGCCAGCGGTATGAGCAGCAGCGGTGCGAGCGCCATGCGCAGGGCACGGCGCACCGAGGCCGGTCTCGGCCGGTTCATGAAGCCTCCTCAAGGGATCCTCGTCCCCTGGTGTCGAGGTGAGGCGGCAGGACAGTGTCTGACTCCCGCCCGGCCCCTGGGGGTGCCGGACGGTCACAGTGGCGGGACCGTGCCGGGTTCGCACCGGCTTCCTGGACCCTGTCGCCTTCGGTTGGAGTTGTCGTACCGCCGCAGTCTTCCACATGCCCGCCGGCCGGACGCCACCGGTCGCACACCCCGGCCGGGACGCGGCGGGAGCCGGAACAAGCGGGGAAAGGGGGGAAAGAAAGGGGACCCCGGGGCTTTGCCCGGCCCCGGGGTCCTGGTTGCCGTCCCTTCGCACGCCCTGACGGTTCATGGGCGGATCTTTCGGGCGATGTCCTCGCGTGGAGCCACTCCACCACGGCCGCACGTGGAACGGCCGACCGGATTCGAACCGGCGTCTCAAGGTCGTCACCACCCCGGTTGCCGGGCGATGAACGGCGATGCTGAGCTTGGAGCGAGAGGTTGAGACTGAACCGGTGCCGTGATCACTTCACGGGCTCCGGGAATCACACATCAGCTTCTGCTTCAGCTTTGCGCTCCTGGCGCACCCCGGACCTGGGCCGCTTGAAACCCGGGCCCGGGGAGTCTGTCATCCCTGTGCTGTTTCTCCTGTGCTGCTCTTCCTGTGCCGGTCTTCCTGCGCCGGTCTTCCTGCGCCGGTCTTCCTGTGCCGGTCTTCCTGTGCCGTCCTTTCGGCGGGCCCGTTGCCGCGTGGCTCCCGGGCCGCCGCTCAGGCGAACAGGTAGCCGAAGACGGCGTCGCCGACCCGCTTGTCGGTCACCTCGGTCGCGTTGGCCTCCTCGCGGGCGAACTTCACGGCCGCCGACAGCTTGTCCAGCCGCTCCAGCAGCTCGTTGACCCGCCGCGCGGGCAGGGCCCCGGAGTACTTGACCGTCGTCCAGTAGCCGACCGGGATGTCCTCGTAGTAGACCTCGACCTGGGCCGGGTGCTTGTCGGTGGCCTCCGCCTTCACATGGTTGCGGGGCACCTTCTTGGTGCGCACCGTGCGGACCTGCTCGGTCTTCCACCAGTCCGTGGACGGGTCCAGCTCCCACGCCTCCGCCCCGTCCAGCACCGGCAGCTTGCGCAGGAAGGTGCCCAGCTCGCCGAGCTGCTTCTCCAGGAACAGCAGGTAGGAGACCGGCACCTGCTCCAGCACCGTGCGCCCGTCGACGACGACGTCCGCGCGGGCCGTCAGGTTCGCCCAGTCCTTCGTGGCCGTCACATCGAACAGCCGGGTGAGGATCTTCGCCGTTTCCTTCAGCACATCCTCGGCCTTGACCTGCACCCGGGTCGACTCCGGCGGAAGCTGCTCGCCCTCTTCGTCCTTGGGCTGGTACGTCCGCGAGATACCGGCCAGCATCTGGGGCTTACCCAGCCCGTGCTGCGCCTGCGCCAAGTCCTGGGCCACCTTGGACTTGACGCCTTTCTCGACCGCGATGATCTGATTCAGCTTCGCCACGATCGCGAACCTAGCAGCGCAACTGAGGGACCTGCCACGGAATTTGTTCGACAACCCCGTAACGGGCGCATCCCACGTACGGGTGAAAAAGGATGTTGATCGCTCTGCCCTGGGTAGGCCAACCGCCGCACCGATTCGACGAGCTGGGGGACCGCACGTTGTCGCAACCCTTCGAACTGCCCGACTTCTACGTGCCGTACCCGGCCCGCCTCAACCCCCACCTGGAGGAGGCGCGGTCCCATTCGCGGGAGTGGGCACGCCGCATGGGCATGCTGGAGGGGTCCGGCGTCTGGGAGACCGCCGACCTGGACGCGCACGACTACGCGCTGCTGTGCGCCTACACGCACCCGGACGCCAGCGCTGAGGACCTGGCGCTGGTCACCGACTGGTACGTGTGGGTCTTCTTCTTCGACGACCACTTTCTGGAGATCTTCAAACGCACCCAGGACCGCCCCGGAGGCAAGGCGTACCTGGACCGGCTGCCGCTGTTCATGCCGCTGGACGACGCCGCCGCCGTGCCCGAGCCCACCAACCCGGTTGAGGCGGGCCTGGCCGACCTGTGGGCCAGGACCGTGCCGTCCATGTCCCGGGACTGGCGCGCCCGGTTCGCCGTGAGTACCGAGAACCTGCTCAACGAGTCCCTGTGGGAGCTGTCCAACATCAACATCGGCCGGGTGCCCAACCCGGTGGAGTACATCGAGATGCGCCGCAAGGTCGGCGGCGCCCCCTGGTCGGCCGGGCTGGTGGAGTTCGCCGCGCACGCCGAGGTGCCCGCCGCCGTCGCCGGCTCCCGCCCGCTGTGCGTCCTGCGCGACACCTTCTCCGACGCCGTGCACCTGCGCAACGACTTGTTCTCCTACGAGCGGGAGACCGGGGACGAGGGCGAGCTGTCCAACGGCGTCCTCGTCCTGGAGACGTTCCTGGACTGCACCACGCAGGAAGCCGCGGACGCCGTCAACGACCTGCTCACCTCCCGCCTCCACCAGTTCGAGCACACCGCGCTGACCGAACTGCCCGCGCTCTGCGCCGAGCAGGGCCTCGACGCGGCTGCCTGCGCGGACATCGCCGCCTACGTCAAGGGGCTCCAGGACTGGCAGTCCGGCGGCCACGAATGGCACATGCGCTCCAGCCGCTACATGAACGGCTCAGGAGCGGGCGCCCCCGCCCGCCTCCCGTTCGCCCCCAGCGGTCTGGGCACCTCCGCGGCGGACATCCCCGGCAGCCTCGTGCGCACCGCCCCGCAGCGGGCCCGCTCCTTCAGCCACGTGCCGCACGAGCGCACCGGGCCGTCCGTGCTGCCCGACTTCGACATGCCCTTCACCGCCCGCCGCAGCCCCCACCTGGACGGCGCCCGCGAACGCGTCGTCGACTGGTCCCGCGCCATGGGGCTGCTGGATCCGCAGCCGGACGTGCCCGGCCACCGGGTGTGGGACGAGGAGCTGGTCCGCGACAACGACCTGCCGCTGTGCGCGGCCGGCATCCACCCCGACGCCACCCCCGAGCAGCTCGACCTCACCTCCGCCTGGCTGGCCTGGGGCACCTGGGGCGACGACTACTACCCGCTCCGCTTCGGCCGCACCCGCGACCTGGCCGGCGCCAAGGTGTGCACCGAGCGGCTGTCGCTGTTCATGCCGGTTGAGGACGGCGAGCCGATGCCGCCCCCGGCCGGGCCGCTGGAGCGGTCGCTGGCCGATCTGTGGTCCCGCACGGCCGGGCCGATGAGCGTCGCCAAACGGCGCCGCTTCCGCGCCGCCATCGAGACCATGGCCGCCAGCTGGCTGTGGGAGCTGGACAACCAGGCGCAGAACCGCATCCCCGACCCGGTCGACTACGTCGAGATGCGGCGCCGCACCTTCGGCTCCGACCTGACGATGAGCCTGTGCCGGCTGGCCCACCCCGACACCATCCCCGAGGGCGTCTACCGCAGCGGCCCCATGAAGTCGCTGGAGAACGCCGCCGCCGACTACGCCTGTCTGCTCAACGACGTCTTCTCCTACCAGAAGGAGATCGAGTTCGAGGGCGAGATCCACAACGCGCTGCTGGTCGTGTGGAACTTCTTCGACTGCGACCCGGCCACGGCGCTGCGGATCGTCGACGATCTGATGACGTCCCGGATGCGGCAGTTCCAGCACGTGGCCGCGCACGAGTTCCCCGTCCTCTACGACGACTTCGCCCTGGACGAGGAGGGCCGGGCCGCGCTGGACGGCTACGTACGGGACCTGGAGAACTGGCTGTCCGGCATCCTCGTGTGGCACCAGGGCTGCCGCCGCTACACCGAGGAGGACCTGCGCCGGCACTTCCTGCCCGGCCCGGCCCTCGGCGCGCCCACCGGACTGGGCACCTCGGCGGCCGGCCTCGCCCGGCTGGTGGCGCGGCACGCGGTGGCCTGAGCGGGCGCCGGGCCGGCCGCCGCCTGCTCAGTCGAGGTCGGACATGTCGAGCACGAAGCGGTAGCGGACGTCGTTGCGGCTCAGCCGGTCGAGGGCCTGGTTCACCTGCGCCGAGGGGAGCAGCTCGATCTCGGCGGTGATGTTCTTCTCGGCGCAGAAGTCCAGCATCGCGGCGGTCGCGGGCAGGCCGCCGCTGCCCGCCGAGCTGAGTTTCTTGCGTCCGATGAGCAGGTCCGTGGTCTCCACGGTGACCGGCCCGAGGTGGCCCAGCCGGCTGAGGGTGCCGTCCAGGGCGACCAGCCGCAGGCAGGGGCCGAGGTCGTGCGGCACGGAGAGGGTGTCGAGGAGCACGTCGAACCGCTCCCGGGCCCCGGCCAGCTGCTCGGGGTCCGTGGAGAGGACGAACTCGTGGGCGCCCAGCCGCCGGGCGTCCCCGGCCTTGTCGGGTGACCGGCTGACGACCGTGGTGGCGGCTCCGAGGGCCACGGCCATCTTGACCGCGAGGTGCCCCAGCCCTCCCAGCCCGGCCACACCGACGCGGCTGCCGGGGCCCACGCCCAGGGCGTGCAGGGGCTCCCAGACGGTGACACCGGCGCACAGCAGGGGCGCGGCGGCGGCCGGGTCCAGTCCGGCGGGGAGCGGGTGGGCGAACCGGTCGCGGACGACGTACTCCCGCGCGTACCCGCCCAGGGTGGCCGATCCGTCCCGGCGGTCGGTGCCGCCGTAGGTCAGGGTCGGGAAGGCGTGGCAGAAGTTCTCCTGCCCGGCCCGGCACATGGGGCACTCGTCGCACGCGTCGACGATGTTGCCGACCGCGACGCGGTCGCCGGTGCGGAAACGGGTGACGGCGGGCCCGGTCCCGGTCACCACGCCGGTGAACTCGTGGCCCGGCACGAGGGGCCGGTCCGTGGCGCCGTCGTGGGCGCGCAGGGCGTGCAGATCGCTGTGGCAGACGCCGCAGTAGTCGATCCGCACCGCCAGATCGTCGGGGCGCAGCTCGCGCCGTCGCAGTGGCGTGCGCCGCAGCGTCGCCGTCGGGCCGTCCGCCTGCCAACCGGTCGTTGTCCGCACAGCGCATCTCCTCAAACAGACTGTTCGGTCTGCCGAAGGTAGGCGAGTCACCGGAGGAAAGCAAACCAACTGTTCTGTCTGCTAGTCTCGACGGCATGGCGGACCAGCCCCTGACCTCGCGCGGAGCCGCGACCTACCAGCGCATCCTCGACGCGGCGACCCGGGAATTCGCCCAGCACGGCATCGCCGGAGCGCGCATCGAACGCATCGTCTCCGCCGCGCGCACCAACAAGGCGCAGCTGTACGCCTACTTCGGCAACAAGGAGAAACTGTTCGACGCGATCTTCTTCGGCTCGCTGGAGCGGATCACCGAGGTCGTGCCCATTGACGCCGACGACCTCGCGGACTGGGCCGTACGCCTCTACGACGAGTATCTGCGCCGCCCCGACCTCATCCGGCTGGCCACCTGGGCGCGTCTGGAACGCCGGCCGGCCGGTCACCTCGTGGCCGGTCATGAGCAGTACGACGACCGCAAACTGCGCGCCATCGCCGGGGCCCAGGCCGCGGGCCGGGTGCGCCCGGGGGATCCGTTCGACGTGATGGCCCTGGTCATCGCCATGTCGATGGCCTGGTCCCCGGTCAGCAACGTCTACGCGGCGACCGCGCAGGAACCTCACGAGGTGCACGAACAGCGCCGCTCGCTGCTGCGGGAGAGCGTCCGGCGTGCCGTCACGGCCGGCTGACGCGAGCTGGACCGGCGGCTTTTTCCCTCCCGGCCCCGGAGACGCGCCGAGGCCGCGGCGCGGCGGCAGTCGACTCGACTGCCGCCGGTGCCGGGGCCCCGGGCTCACGCGTCGCGTGCGTCGGGATGGTGAACGGTCCGGCGTGCTGCCGGCGGTGCAGGTGTCGTGTTCCGGTGCGGCCGGGGCCGGTTACGGCAGCAGCGAGCGGACCATCCGGCACGTCGTCAGCGACGGCGGATGCACGCCGATGCGCTGTGCCGTGGCGTGGATGGTGTGGTCGCACGCCTGCTCGGCGGTGTAGACGCCGGTGTCGAGCAGGGCGATGGCGATCCGCATCGCCTTCAGCCGGCGGTTGTGCGCCTCGTACCAGGCGCGCGGACGGCCCGCCGGCAGCGGCTTCTTGGGCAGGACGGGCAGGGTGGACATGGCCGGAAGCTGCGGCTGCCGGTGTCGCTGACGGGCAGTGGGACGGGAGGGCGCTCGGGAGGTGCGGGAACGGACAGCAGTCATCGACAGTCTCCTCCAGACGTCGGTGCGCTTCCTGGAAACTACTTCGATTCTACCCGTGCCCACTGACAAAACCCGCTGGTCATCCGGGATTTCGGGATACATGTTCGATTATGCGGCGACCTCTTCCGCAAGCTGTCGCGGCACCGTCGGCAGCCCGAAGTCCCGCAGGATCTGCTCCGTCGCCCGCTCCGCCGAACTCAGCGCGCCGCGCGGCGAACTCGTGTCCCGGTGCTCCCCGCACACATACAGGCCCGACAGCACCCGCACCGGGCGCCGCGGATCGTGCGGTGCGGGCATCGCCGGCACCGCCTCCGCGTCGTGGTACGCGGCCAGCAGCACCCAGCGGTCCGTCGAGGTGCCGTACACGCCCGCCAACTGGCCCCGCGCCGCCTTGTCCAGGGCCGCCGGCGGCTCCGCCGAGCGCTCGCCCAGCACGACAGAGGTCACCAGTGTGCGGCCCGGCTCCGCACGGGAGGGGTCCACCGCCGAGGCCACCCAGGTGTGGCTCACCGGGTCCGGCTCCGCCCCGCCCCGCCCGGCGCCCCGTTCGGCGCACACCGTGAACGACGGTCCCGCGGCCCCGGGCGGCAGCGGCTCGTCCACGGCGTGGTGGAGCACCGTCACCGGGTGGAACTGCGGCACCCGCAGCCCCGGCAGCAGCGCCGCCGCCGAACGGGCGCCCGTCGCCACCAGCACCGCCTCGCAGCCGAACGTGCCGTGCCGTTCCGTCTCCACGGCGTGCGTGCTCACGGAGGTGACCCGCACCCCGGTGCGGACCGTCCCCGCCGGCAGGGCCGCCGCCAGCAGCTCGGGCACCGTCGCCTGCCCGCCCGCGGGCACCCCCAGGCCGCCGCGTGCGAAGCCCCGCAGTGTCCAGTCGGCCACCCGGCTGGAGGTGGTCAGCGCCGGGTCCGACAGCAGGGCCGTCAGCAGCGGGCGCACCAGTGTCTGGGCCGGCCGGGCCGGCAGACCGCGGGCCGACAGGGCCTGGTCCGCGGGCAGTTCCGGCCGGGACAGCAGCCCCTGCGCGGGTACCGAGGCGAAGCGGCCCAGTGCGACCCGCAGCCGCGCCAGGCCGACCACGTCCGACATGTCCGCGCGGGTTCGTGCGCCGCGCAGTGCGCGGGCCGTCGAGAGGGCGCCCGCCGGCGCCAGGGCGCGCGCCGTCTCCAGCGCCCCTCGAGCGCTGCGTGCGCCCCTCGTGCGCCGGTCGGTACCGGCCGGGCCCTCGGCCGCCGTCCGCTCCGGACGTCCTGGGCGCTCCCCGCGCCCCGCCGCCTGGGCCTCCGGCCCGCCCGCCGCCACGCCGCGGGCCGCCGTGCGCGGCGCCACCCGATGCGTGCGGCCCGCGCAGTGCAGGAGCGCCCCCGGGGCGAACGGGCGCAGCCTCAGCCGCTCCAGCGCGGGCAGCCGCGCGAAGGCCGTACCGTCGTGGTCGAGGGTCAGCACGCCCGGCGCCCGGTCGAGGCGATAGCCGTCCACCTCGTCGGTGCGCAGCCGGCCGCCGACGTCCGGCGCCGCCTCCAGCACCACCACGCGCAGGCCCGCGCTGATCAGGCGGTGCGCGGCGGCCAGCCCGGCCAGACCGGCGCCGACCACCACCACATCGGCCCGCTCCGCGGGGCCGGCGCCGGCTGTCCCTCCGGCGGCGTCCGCGCTGACGTCCGCACGGCTGCTGTGTCCGCTGCTGCTCGGCACTGTTCCTCCCGACGTCGATCGGCGTGCGGGTTCCGGTCGTCCGGTTGCCTGATGCCCCGGCGCACGCGGCTCATACCCGTGTTCGAGCGTTGGGTGTGTGACCGCGTCGCGGTACGTCGCGCAGGGGGCGCCCGGATGCATGATGGCCCGGCCGCCGCTCCCGCACCGCGCCGCCGGGCCGCGCCTCGGCGCGGCGGGCGCGGGCGGGGTCAGGCGGCGCTGCGGATCGCGTCCTCAACGCGCGGGAACGCGAAGCGGAACCCGGCGTCGAGCAGCCGGCGCGGCAGTACCCGCTGGCTGCCCAGCACGTCCCCGGCGAACTCGCCGAGAGCGACCCGCAGCAGCGGCGCCGGCACCGCGAACGGCGTCGGCCGCCGCAGGACGCGCCCCATGGCCGCGGTCACCTCGCGATTGGTGGCGGGCTGCGGAGCGGTGAGGTTGACGGGCCCGGCCAGCGTCTCGGCGTCCAGCAGGAACCGCAGGGCGGCCACCTGGTCGTGGAGGGCGATGTGGCTCCAGAACTGGCGCCCGTCACCGAGACGCCCGCCGAGCCCGGCCCGGAAGAGGGGGAAGAGCCGCCCCCACGCCCCGCCGCCCCGCGCGACGACCAGCCCGGTGCGCGCGAACACCGTACGGATGCCGGCATCCTCGGCGGGCCTGGCGGCGGCCTCCCACTCCTGGCACAGCCCGGGGAGGAAACCGTCACCGGCGGGCGCGGTCTCGTCGACGGCCCGGCTCCCGGTGTCGCCGTAATAGCCGATGGCGGTACCGGCGACCAGCACCCTCGGCGGAGTCGCCATCCCGGCGAGGGCACGCGTCAGGGTGCGGGTGCCCAGGACCCGGCTGTCGCGGAGCTCCCGCTTGTACTTCCGTGTCCAGCGGTGGTCGCCGACCCCGGCACCGGCCAGGTGGACGACGGCCTCGCAGCCGAGCAGCCCGGCGGTGTCCACGTGGCCGCCGCGCGGGTCCCAGGCGACCTCGTCGGCGGCTGCGGCGGGCCGCCGTACGAGGCGGAGCACCTCGTGTCCTTCCGCGTGCAGGGAGCGGGTGAGTGCCGATCCGATGAGGCCGGTCGAGCCGGTGACCGCGATGCGCATGCGCCCATCCTGGCGCATGCGCCATTACTGGAGCCTCCACCCCTTGCTGCCCCGTGGGTGGGGCCCTCGCCCCTGTCCTGCCCCCACCAAAACAAACATCAACGGAGTCACCGGCGGCGACCAAGGGCGTCCGCCGCAAGGCGGGTCTCTTTCATGTCAACGGGCGCAGGCTCTTTCGGCCGGGGGTTCTAGGGGGCGAAGCCCCCTAGCGGGGGGCCGTTGGGGGGCGGAGCCGCCCCAACGCCTGTCCGGCGAGGACCGGGGGTTTGGGGGCAGAGCCCCCAACAAATGGGAGAGCACGGGGCCGGAGGCCCCAGCCATGGGGATGAGGGCCCCGCCCACAGGGGGAGCACGGGGCCGGAGGCCCCAGCCATGGGGATGAGGGCCCCGCCCGTGGGGGAGCAAGGGGCGGAGCCCCCAGCCAAAGGGCCGAGGGCCCACCAATGGGTCAGGGGGCGCGGAAGCGGGCCCACAGTTCGGGGAGGCGGTCGGCGAGGGCGGCCGGGTCCTCCAGATCGAGGGGAACGCCGGCCGGATCCGCGGACGGCTCGGGCAGTCCGAGGTCGGGCAGGACGGTGCCGGTCAGCTGTTCGTACGCCTCGTCCGCGGCGAAGCCCAGCTCCTCGCCGTCGCCGTCCAGCTCGGCGTCGAAGTCGGGGAGCAGTTCGGCGAGGGCGTCCGCGTCGTGCGCGGCGCCTTCGAAGATCTCCCGGCCCTGGCCGATCAGCCAGCAGCGGAAGGCGTCGAACGCGTCGTCGCTCGCGCCGTCGAGCAGGATCCACGCGGCGGCCCACAGGTCCCACTGGTAGGCCCGGTTGCAGCGGGACTCGAAGTGGCGGGCGAAGTCCGTCACGGCGTCCGGGTCGAGCTGCGTGAGCCGCTCGACGAGCAGATCGGCCTGTTCCTCGGGGTCCCCGTCGGCCTCCTGGCGGGTGGAGTCGATCAGCGCCCAGAACTCGGTCTCGTCCATCACGCCCTCAGCATCGGGCCTGTGCGTCCGCCGCGCACCCGGAGTGCGCCAGATGCGGCTGTCTCGTTATGTGCCGGACGCGGAGCGGGGGAACGGATGCGGAAGTGCGACAGGAGATGTCCGGTATCGCTGTGAGTCTCTCCGGTGCACCAGGGCGGCGGCCGGTCGGCCGTCCGCGCACAGGGTGGGGTCCGGCCGGACGGGCGGGCCTCCGTGACGGCAGTGAGGAGAAGTCAGGTGGCGCAGGACGAGCGGTCCCGGGGACCGTTGGCCGGCAAGGTGGCGCTGGTCGCGGGGGCGACCAGGGGAGCGGGACGAGCGATGGCGGTCGAGTTGTGCCGTGCCGGGGCCACCGTCTACGCGACGGGCCGGACGACGCGGCAGCGGTTGAGCGAGGTCGGCCGGGCGGGGGAGACCATCGAGCAGACGGCGGAGCTGGCGGCCGAGGCGGGCCGGGACGCGGGCGGTGCGGCGCGGGCCGTCGCCGTCGATCACCTCGATGCCGAACAGGTGCGCGAGCTGGTGGCGCGGATCGACCGGAAGGAGGGTGTGCTCGACATCCTGGTCAACGACCTGTGGGGCGGCGACCGCCTCATCGGTTTCGACAAGAAGCTGTGGGAGCACGATCTCGACGACGGGCTGCGCGCACTGCGGCTGGGCATCGACAGCCATCTGATCACGAGCGCCTGCGCCCTCCCGCTGCTGATCCGCCGGCCGGGCGGTCTGCTCATCGAGGTGACCGACGGTACGGAGGAGTACAACCGCAACTACCGCGAACCCCTCTTCTACGACCTGGCCAAGGCGGCGCCCCTGCGGATGGCCCGGGCCCTGGCCGAGGAGACCGAGCCGTACGGCACCACCGTGGTGTGCCTGACACCGGGCTGGCTGCGTTCCGAGGCGATGCTCGACACCTACTTCAAGGTGACGGAGGAACGCTGGCGGGACGGCTGCGCCACCGACCCGCACTTCGCCATCTCGGAGACCCCCACCTTCGTCGGCCGGGCCGTGGCGGCGCTGGCCGCCGACCCCGAGGTGGCCCGCTGGAACGGGCAGTCGCTCTCCAGCGGCGGCCTGGCCAAGGTCTACGGCTTCACCGACGTGGACGGCTCCGCGCCCGACGCCTGGCGCTACATCGCCGAGGTGCAGTCCGCGGGCAAGCCCGCCGATGTGACCGGCTACCGCTGACCGTCCGCGGCGGACGGCGCCCCGTACAGGGCCGCCGTCCGCCGCGCGGCCTCGGCGAACCGGGCGCGCAGCGACGGCGGCGCCAGCACCTCGCACTCGGGGCCCAGGGTGAGGAGCTGCTCGTAGCCGACCTCCTCGTCCTCCACCCGCAAGGTCACCGTCGTGCGGCCCTGCTCGTCGGCCGTGCCGGCGGCCAGCGCCTCGTCGGCCGCCGCCCGGGAGGTGACGTGCCGCAGCCGGCGGGTGCCCGCGGGGGAGAGGCGCAGGGTCACCTCGGTGCGCAGGAGGGAGCGGGCGAACGCCGCCGCCCGCTCCGTCCAGAACGCGGCCAGGTCGAAGTCCGCGTCGCGCGTGAAGTGGGTGTCGCGGACGGTGATCTCGGTGAACCGGTCCACCCGGTAGACCCGCCACCGGCTGTCCGAGGCGGCATCCTGCGCGGGGCCCTCCGCGGTGTCGCGGCGTGCGTCCCCGTCCGCGACGACCCGGGCCGCCAGGTACCACTGGCCGGCCTTCAGCACCAGTCCGTGCGGCTCCAGTTCCCGCTCCACCTCGGTCTCCTTGCGCCGGTAGCGGACCCGGACCGGGCGGTCGGACCAGACCGCGTCGGCCAGTGCCGGCAGCAGCGCGGGCGTCTCGGGCGCCTGCCACCAGCCGGGCGCGTCCAGGTGGAAACGCTGCGCCGTGCTGTCGTGCACATCGCGCAGCGAGGGATCGAGCGCCGCGGAGACCTTCAGCCGGGCCGCCGAGGCGGCGTCGTCCAGCCCCAGGTCCCGCAGTGCCGAGGGCACGCCGGACAGGAACAGCGCCTCCGCCTCGCTGCGGCCCATCCCGGTCAGCCGCGTCCGGTAGCCGCCCATCAGCCGGTAGCCCCCGGCCCTGCCCCGGTCCGCGTAGACGGGCACCCCGGCCTCCGAGAGCGCCAGCACGTCGCGGGCCACGGTGCGCTCCGAAACCTCCAGCTCATCGGCGAGTTGACGGGCCGTCATCTCGCGCCGGGACTGGAGCAGCAGCACCATTTTGATCAGCCGGGCGGCACGCACGCCGGACCCCTCCCGTGGGCTCTTCCGCTGCTGTTACCGTGCGCACGGTATTCAGCGAACAAGGATTTGGTCATGTCTCAGCAAACTCGCGAACAGTGGGGCTCGCGGGCGGGGTTCCTGATGGCCGCCATCGGTTCCGCCATCGGGCTGGGCAACATCTGGCGCTTCCCCGCCGAGGCGTACAAGAACGGCGGCGGGGCATTCCTGCTGCCGTATCTCGTCGCACTGCTCACCGCAGGTCTCCCGCTGCTCATCCTCGAATACACCGTCGGCCGCAAGTACCGTCAATCGCCGCCCGCGGCCTTCAGACGCATATCCAGACCCGCGCAGATCATCGGCTGGTGGCAGGTGGCGATCTGCTTCGTCATCGCCAGCTACTACGCCGTGATCGTCGCGTGGGCGATACGGTACGCGGGATTCTCCTTCGGCAAGGACTGGGGCAAGGAGCCCGAGAAGTTCTTCTCCGGCGACTTCCTGCACGCCGCCGCCGAACCCGGCCTGCCGACCGGTTTCGTCGGCAACGTCTTCTGGCCGCTGCTGGCCGTCTGGGTGCTCGTCCTGATCATCCTGGCGCTCGGCGTCCGGCGCGGCATCGAACGCTCCAACCAGATCTTCATCCCGCTGCTGGTGGTCTTCTTCGTCGTCCTGGTGATCCGCGCCCTCACTCTGGACGGGGCCGCCAAGGGACTGGACGCGCTCTTCTCCCCCGACTGGGGTGCGCTGGGCGACGGCAGCGTCTGGGTCGCCGCCTACGGGCAGATCTTCTTCTCGCTGTCCATCGGCTTCGGCATCATGGTCACCTACGCCTCCTACCTGGGGCGCCGCTCCGACCTGACCGGCTCCGCGCTGGTCGCCGGCTTCGCCAACAGCTCCTTCGAGATCCTGGCCGGCATCGGCGTCTTCGCCACCCTCGGCTTCATGGCGCAGGCCAACGGTGTGGCGGTCGGCGAGGTCGTCACCGACGGGGTGGGGCTGGCCTTCATCGCCTTCCCGACCGTCATCTCGCAGATGCCGATGGGCGCGGCCTTCGGCTTCCTCTTCTTCGTCTCCCTGGCCATCGCCGGCATCACCTCGCTGGTCAGCATCGTCCAGGTGGTCGTCTCGGCGGTGCAGGACCGCACCGGGATGCGCCGGGTGCCGGCCGTGTGGCTGGTGGGTGGCGCGGTGGCCGTCGTCTCGCTGCTGCTGTTCCCCACCGACGCGGGACTGTCCCTGCTGGACGCCGCCGACCACTTCATCAACCAGTACGGCATCGCCCTCGCGGCGCTGGTCTTCCTCGTGGTCATGGGCTGGGTCCTGCGCCGGCTGCGGCCCCTCCAGGCGCACGCCGACGAGACCTCCGCCATCCGGCTGGGCGTCTGGTGGCGGGTCTGCCTGGGAGTGGTCACCCCGCTGGTGCTCGGCTGGATGATGGTGGACAGCCTGCGCGCCGAGTTCGACGAGAACTACGGCGGCTACCCGGGCTCGTTCCTCGCCTGGGCCGGCTGGGGGGTCGCCGTCGGCGCCCTCGTGGTGGGCGTACTGATCTCCCTCGTCCCCTGGCGCCGGGCCTCCGCCGAGGACGACGCCGCGGGAGAGCCGGCCGAGCAGGGTGAGGAGGTGCGCTGATGTCCACCGGAGCCGTCGTGATGATGGCCGCCGCCATCCTCATCGTCTGGGGCGGTCTGGTCGCCGCGATCCTGAAGCTGCGCAAGCACCCGGAAGCCGAGTGAACCGGGCGCCCGCACCGGCCCGCCCGCCCGGGGCCGGCCGGTGCGGGCCGCGGCACTGACAACGGTGCCCCCGCTCCGTGCGGAGCGGGGGCACCGGCAGTTCTCCCGGACCTGCCGCCGGGATGTGCCGTCCTTACGCCAGGCCGTACTTCTCGGCGGCCTTGCGGACGTCCTCGGACTTCACCTCGCCGCGGCGGGCCAGCCGCGCCAGCGCGGCGACGACCACCGACTGCGGGTCCACACCGAAGTGGCGGCGGGCCGCGTCACGGGTGTCGGACAGCCCGAAGCCGTCGGTGCCCAGCGAGGCCCAGTCCTGCTCGACCCACTGGCTGATCTGGTCGGGCACGGCCCGCATCCAGTCGCTGACGGCGAGCACCGGGCCGGGCGCACCCTCCAGGGCACGGGTGACGTACGGCACCCGCTCCTCGCCGCGCAGCGCCGCCGCGTCGCACTCCAGCGCCTCGCGGCGCAGCTCGCTCCAGGAGGGCGCCGACCACACGTCGGCGGCCACGCCCCACTCCTCGGCCAGTATCCGCTGGGCCTCGGTGGTCCAGTGGATCGCGGTGCCCGAGGCCAGCAGCTGGATGCGCGGGGCGTCGGCCGGGGCGGGGGAGGTGCCCTCCACCGCTGCGGCGTCGCGGAACTTGTACAGGCCCTTGACGATCTGCTCCTCGGTGACGCCCTCCGGCATGGCCGGCTGCACCTTGGGCTCGTTGTAGACCGTCAGGTAGTAGAAGACGTCCTCCTGCTTGTCGGCGTCCGGGCCGTACATGCGGCGCAGACCGTCCTTGACGATCACGGCGACCTCGTAGGCGAACGCCGGGTCGTAGATCATCGCGGCCGGGTTGGTGGAGGCCAGCAGCGGCGAGTGGCCGTCGGCGTGCTGGAGGCCCTCACCGGTCATGGTGGTGCGGCCCGCGGTGGCGCCGATGACGAAGCCGCGGCCCAGCTGGTCGGCGAGCGCCCAGAACTGGTCGCCGGTCCGCTGGAAGCCGAACATCGAGTAGAAGATGTAGAACGGGATCATCGGCTCGCCGTGCGTCGCGTACGAGGTCGCGGCGGCGGTGAAGTCGGCCAGCGAACCGGCCTCGGTGATGCCCTCGTTCAGGATCTGACCGCTGACGGCCTCCTTGTAGTACAGGAGCTGGTCACGGTCGACCGGTTCGTAGGTCTGGCCCTTGGGGGAGTACAGACCCGCGGAGGGGAAGAGCGACTCCATGCCGAAGGTGCGGGCCTCGTCGGGGACGATCGGAACCCAGCGTTTGCCGGTCTCCTTCTCCCGCATCAGGTCCTTGACCAGGCGGACGAACGCCATGGTGGTGGCGATCTCCTGGGAGCCGGAACCCTTCTTCAGCGCGTCGAACGGCTTCTCCGCCGGAGCCGGCAGCCCCGTGGGGACGACCTTGCGGGCCGGGGCCAGACCGCCCAGCGCGCGGCGCCGCTCGTGCAGGTACTTGATCTCCGGTGCGTCGGCGCCCGGGTGGCAGTAGGGCACCATCTCGGCGGCGTCGATGGCGCTGTCCTCGATGGGAAGCTCCAGCACGTCCCGCATGCCGCGGAACTCGTCCTTGGTGAGCTTCTTCATCTGGTGGTTCGCGTTGCGGGACTCGAAGCCCGGACCGAGCGACCAGCCCTTGACGGTCTGCGCCAGGATGACGGTCGGGGTGCCCTTGTGCTCGACGGCCGCCTGGTAGGCCGCGAAGACCTTGCGCGGCTCGTGGCCGCCGCGGGAGCGGTGGAAGCACTCGATGATCTGCTCGTCCGACAGCTGCGCCGCGATCCGGCCCAGCGCCTCGGAGGCACCGAAGAAGTGCTCGCGGATGTAGGCGGCGTCACGGGTGGCGTAGGTCTGGAACTGGGCGTCCGGCACCTCGCGCAGCCGGCGGGCCAGCGCGCCCTCTGTGTCCAGCTTGAACAGCTCGTCCCAGGCGGAGCCCCACAGCACCTTGATGACGTTCCAGCCGGCGCCGCGGAACTGGGCCTCCAGCTCCTGCACGATCTTGAAGTTGGGGCGGACCGGGCCGTCGAGGCGCTGGAGGTTGCAGTTGATGACGAAGGTCAGGTTGTCCAGTTCCTCGCGGGCGGCCAGCGCCAGCGCGGCGGTCGACTCGGGCTCGTCCATCTCACCGTCGCCGAGGAACGCCCACACGTGCGAGGCGGAGGTGTCCTTGATCCCGCGGTGGGTCAGATAGCGGTTGAACCGCGCCTGGTAGATCGCGGAGAGCGGGCCCAGGCCCATGGAGACGGTGGGGAACTGACGCGAACGTCGCGATGTGCCCGCCGAGGCCGTCCTTGCTGCCGCGGGTGACCATCGCGGCGGCGTTCCACCGGTTCCAGGCGGTGATCCGCTGGTCCAGCGCCTCGTCACCCGGGTACGCGGGCTCGGCGTCGGTGGGGATGGTGTTGACGTACGGGCTCTCCAGCAGCTCCGGCACGTCCAGGCCGGTGTCGTGCGCGTGCTCGACGGTGCGCTGCACCAGGTAGGAGGCGCGGTCGGCACCGGCGTGCTCGGTCACGGCGTCCAGGGACTCGCGCCATTCGGCGGTCTCCTGCGGATCCCGGTCCGGGAGCTGGTCGAGCTCGCTCGGCAGGTTGTGTACGGCGTCGGGCATGGTGGCCACCTTCCGGACGTGTAGGCCCCTCCAAACGGGGTCGGGAGGGCGGTTGAGCGGTGGGTGTGAGAACCCTGAAGGGGGCAGGACAGGGGTCACCCAACGAAGGGACTGTACGCCTCTGATCGATGATCGATCAAAGGATCCGTAGGTAAAAACCGTCCGCGCACCGAAATTGGCATTCCGTGCCTCGGGAAAAGGCACCGAATGCCAGGCGTCCCGAGGGGCGCGGGGTACGGCGCGGCCGGTCACGGCGTACCCGCGGCCGTCCGCGCACCGGCCCCGTGGCCGGGTCGTGCCGCGGAGCCGGAGTGCATCGTAGTCCGGGAATCCCGTAGCCGCGGACGGGGCCGCCGGCCGGCACCCGGGCGCGTACTCGCCCGCTGCTCGTCCGCTGCTCGCCGGCGCCGCCTCCAGGGCTCAGCGAGGGGCCGGGGCGCAGCCCAGGACGTGCTCCTTGACGAGGGGGCCGATCCCCGGATCGCGGCGCTCGATCGCGGCGAGCACCGCCTCGTGCTCCTCGGCGTACGACTGCTGCACCGTCCCCAGCCACCGGATCGACAGCGCCGTCCACACCTCGATCCCCAGCCCCTCCCAGGTGTGCAGCAGCACACTGTTGCCCGCCGCCCGCACCAGCTCCCGGTGGAACGCGACCGTGTGCCGCACCTGCGCCTCGCCGTCCCCCCGCCGGTCCGCGTCGTACAGCGCCTCCACGTGCGGGCGCAGCGCCGTCACGTCACCGGCCAGCCGCACGACCGCCAGCTCCGCCGCGATCTGCTCCAGCCCCGCCCGGACCGGGTAGATCTCCTCCAGATCCGCCGCCGACAGCTCCCGGACCCGCACCCCCTTGTTCGGCGCCGACTCGATCAGCCGCAGCGCCTCCAGCTCGCGCAGGGCCTCCCGCACCGGTGTCTGGCTCACCTCCAGCTCCACCGCGATCCGCCGCTCCACGATGCGCTCGCCCGGCTTCCACCGCCCGCTGACGATCCCCTCCACGATGTGCTCGCGGATCTGCTCGCGCAGCGACTGGACGACGGGCGGCGTCATGAAGATGCTCCTCGCAACGAGGTGGTGGGGCCCTAAGACGATACGGCCTGACCCGGCACCCGGTGCCACTGCGTACGGTGAGGGATCCGTCACCGTGGCCGCCTCCGGCCCGGTGACGGATCCCGCGGGGCCCACGGGGCGGCCCCGCACCCGCTCACCTCTCGTAGTCGAACTGCGGCTCCCCGTTGTAGCGGGGCTTGCGCAGCCGGTCGGGGGTCAGCGGACTCATCGCCGTCACATCACGCGGCGCGATCGAGAAACCCTGCCAGTGCACCGGCATCGGCGTCTGGTCCTCGTCCCGCGCGATGTGGTGGAACCCCACGTTCACCCAGGCGATCGGGTGCTTCAGCTCCTCGCCGTCGACGAACTTGCCCACATCGTCGGCCCGGTGGCTGCCGAACCGCGCGTTGTCACTCGCGTACTGCTCGAACCGCTTGTAGCGGGTGAAGTACACGTCGTACTTGGTGAAGGAGCGCGCCGTGTACTTGGCCTGGTTGCGGTGCACCAGCTCCCACGAACGACGGTGGCCGTCCGCGTTCTTGCCCTTCGCGCTCACAACCCGCCACCAGCGGTAGCCGGCCGGCCCCGCGTTGCCCGCCGCCTCCTTCGTCAGCTGCCGGCGCGTGGTGCGGTACGCCGGCGTACGGTCCGGGCCGCCGCTGCCCGAGCGGTGGGTGTCGAACTGCTCCACCGTCGCGTCGCCCGCGCCGTCCGCCGCGAAGTCCAGCCGCCAGAAGATGTTGTGGTGGTGGCTGGTCGCCCGCGACTTGCTGCCGTTGCCCACCGGCCAGCCCTGGTCGTCGGAGGCGTCGTAGTCCGAGGGCGACAGATTGCCGGTGGCCCCCGCCTTCGGCGTGATCGTGCCGTCGTCGGAGAAGTTCCACTGGTTGATGTAGTGGTAGTAGCCGGCCGAGTTCACCGTGTAGAGCACCAGGTCCTGGCCCTGCTCGGCGTCCTTCCTGTTCGGCTCCTCCCCGATGTCCCCGCTGTTGCCGTGGAAGGCGAACCCGCGCTCCTGCGTCGTCACGCACAGCCCGTTGATCTGCTTGGTCCGGCCCGTGTCCAGATCCACACCGGGGATCTTCTTGAGCACCCCGCCCGGACAGTCCTTGGGCCGCAGCGGCTCCGCGCTCTCGCCCAGCTGCATCTCCGTCACGTCGTTGAACTCCACCGACGCGTCGTCGTAGGGCACATGGATCTGCGCCAGCTTCGCGCTGGAGAGCACCTTGATCGGCTCGGGCTCGCCCTTCGGCTGGAACGACACGTCCTCCAGCACCAGGCCCGCCGTGCTGCTGGTGTGCCAGCACATCCGCCACACACCGCCGCCCCGCATCGTCTGCTCGATCGCCGCCCCCGAACCGCAGGCCGCCGCCCGCGCCGGGGCCTGCGGGGCCGCCTGCGCCGGAGTGGCCAGCGCCGGCAGCGCGGGCAGCAGGAGCAGGGCGGATGCCGCCAGGGCGGGGCGGCGCAGTGTCCTCTTGCTGTGCATGGGGTGTGTCTCCCGTTCGCCGTGCCGGGCCGGCCCCGCGGCGGTCACCGCGCCACCAGCCGGTGCACGGACCGGTCGCTGAGGTTGATCACGAACTGCTTGGTGTCGATCCACGGGCCGCCGCCCGCGACCCGGGTGAACAGCCGCACACAGCGCTGCTTCCCGCACGCGTCCAGCGCGTCCCCGCGCCGCTCCCGGGGCACATAGCCCAGCCCCTGCGTGCCGAGCTGGTCCGCGCTCGTGAGCGGCTTGCCGGTGGCCCGGCGGTAGTCGGCGCGCAGCCCGGAACCCAGCGGGTCCTTCAGCAGCAGCCCCGCCGCCTCGTGCGCCTCCGCCCACGCCGGCGGCGGCTGCGTACCGTGCGAGACGGACGTCTCCGTGACCTTCCCGGCCCCCAGATCCACCGTCTTGCGGACCAGCGCCTCTCGCGCGTAGTCGTAGAAGAGCACCTCAGCACGGCGCTTCGCACCGCTGCCCTCGGGCAGTTCGGTCGATATGTGCTGCGGCCCGCTCTTGCGGCCCGTCACGTCCTCCCCGTCCGCGCGCAGCGCGGCGGCGCCCGTCCCGGACAGCGCGATCCGCTCGGCGCGGGAGCGCTCCGTGTCCGAGAGCGGATCACGGCCCGTGCCGCGGCCGGTCACCGGCGGCGCGTCCGCCACCTTCGCCGGCGCGCCGGCGCCCGCCGCCACGGTCCGCTGCCCGCGGTCCCCGTCGTCCCCGTCGCGCCCCTGGCCCGAGGCGCTCAGCGGCAGCGTGACGGCCAGCAGGCCCGCCGTCGCGGCGAGCGCCAGCACCGTCCCCGCGGCCAGCCGCACCACGGCCGATCTGTGCCCGCCCGGGCGCCCCGCGCGCGGCCCCGGGCCGCCCTTCGCCGGCCCGCTCCCGGCAGGCCGGCCACCCCCGTCCTCGCCCCCGGCATCCGCGGACGTCGCTTCCCCCTCGTCGGTCATCGTGCCTCACCTGTGTGTCGTCGGACGTACCTCGTCGCGGCGCCGATCCGCCACGACAAGCCCGATTCCAGCCCTGCGCCCGTTGTTCGGCACCCCTGTCCCACCAGTCCGAACAATCCCGTAACGTGCCTGGTGGAGGGGGTAGGAACGTGGGGCGCAGAGAACGACCGGTCGACCCGGCCGAAGGACCCGTCCAGCAGTTCGCGTACGAGCTGCGCAAGCTCAGGGAGGAGGCCGGCCGGCCCACCTACCGGCAGCTCGCCGCCCGCTGCGGGTACTCCGTCACGACGCTCTCCCAGGCCGCCGCCGGCGAACGGCTGCCCTCCCTGGCCGCCACCCTCGCCTACGTCACCGCGTGCGGCGGCGACCCGGCCGAGTGGGAGCGCCGCTGGCGGGCCGCCGGGGCCCGGGAGACCGAGGAGCGGGCCCGCGTCCGCGACACCGCCGGCGGCCCCGACACGCAGGAGCCGCCCTACCGCGGCCTCGCCCGCTTCGAACCCGGCGACCACGACCGCTTCTTCGGCCGCGAGGAACTGACGGCCGAACTCCTCGCACTCGTCGCCGACCGGCGCTTCGCCGCAGTCTTCGGCCCCTCCGGCAGCGGAAAGTCCTCCCTGCTGCGCGCCGGCCTCATCCCCCGCCTGCGCGACACCGGCGGCACGGAGCACGGCGCCGCCGGCGCCGGAACGCCCGCTCCCGGTGGTGCGCGGGCGTCCGCCTGTGATGCGGGCGGCGGCGCGGGGGCCCGCCCGCGGGTGGACGGGACCGCTCCGGGCGGCCGTGGGACCGTCGTGCGCGGGGACGGGAACGGCCCGTCGGCCCGCGCGCGAGGGAACGCGGCTGGTGCGGGGCCCGGTGTCGGTGGGGCCGGGCGTCCTGCGGGCGGTACGCGGGGGAGCGGAGCCCGCCCGGTGGCCGGTGCGCAGGGCTGTGCGGGCGGCGAGGGCGGGGGTGAGGCCGGGCCCGGGGGCGGTGCCGCGGGCGGCGTACGGGGGTCCGGTGCCGGTGGGGCCGGGCGTCCTGCGGGCGGTACGCGGGGGGACGGTACCCGTGGGGCCGGGCGTCCTGCGGGTGGCGTGCGGGGAGACGGGACCGCTTCGGTGGCCGGTGCGCAGGGCTGTGCGGGGGGCGAGTGTGGGAGCGGGGCCGGGCCCGCCGGTGGGGGCCAGGGCGGTGTCGGGCG
Organism: Streptomyces albus subsp. albus; assembly: GCF_000725885.1. Classification (GTDB taxonomy): domain Bacteria; phylum Actinomycetota; class Actinomycetes; order Streptomycetales; family Streptomycetaceae; genus Streptomyces; species Streptomyces albus. Next base: position 58,366 of record NZ_JODR01000036.1, read on the forward strand.
CTGGGAGACCGGTGCCGGGGGCGGCCTGCCGCCGAGCGTGCCGCGCCCCGCCGCCGTGCGCATCCTCACCCCGGGCGAGCATCCCGCCCGCACCCACGCCGCCGCCTGCACCCCCGCGCCGGCCGCCACCGGTCCCGGCGACGGGCCGGACGCCGCGGACCAGGGCGACACCTGGATCCTCGTCGACCAGTTCGAGGAGGTCTTCACCCTCTGCCACGACCCCGTCGAGCGTGCCCGCTTCCTCGACCTGCTGCTGCGGGCCCGGGACCCCGACTCCCGGCTGCGCGTCGTCATCGCCGTCCGCGCCGACTTCTACGGCCGCTGCGCCGAACACCGCGCGCTGGCCGAAGCGCTGTGCGGCTCCGGGCTCCTCGTCGGCCCGATGACCTCCGCCGAACTGCGGGCCGCCGTCGTGCGGCCCGCCGACGCACACGGCCTGATCGTCGAACGGGCCCTGACCGCCCGTCTCCTGCGCGACGCCGAGAGGGAGCCCGGCGCCCTGCCCCTGGTCTCCCACGCCCTGCTGGAGACCTGGCGGCGCCGCAAGGGCCGGGCGCTGACCCTCCAGGCGTACGAGGCCGCCGGCGGTGTGCACGGCGCCGTCGCCCAGACCGCCGAGGACGTCTACACCCGGCTCTCGCCCCACCAGGCCGCCCTCGCCCGCCGTATCCTGCTGCGGCTCATCGCCCCCGGCGAAGGGGCCCAGGACACCCGGCGCCCGGCGCCCCGCGCCGAGCTGGAGTGCGACAGCGGCGACCCGGCGGGCGGCGCGGGCAGCGGCTACGTACTCGAACGTCTCGTCGCCGCCCGGCTGCTCACCCTGGACGGGGACACCGTCGATCTCGCCCACGAAGCCCTCATCACCTCCTGGCCCCGGCTCCGCCGCTGGATCGACGAGGACCGCGAACGGCTGCGCGCCCACCGCAGACTCACCGAGGCCGCCCACAGCTGGCAGGAGCTGGACCGCGACCCCGGGGCGCTCTACCGGGGCAGCAGACTGGCCGAGGCGACCGAACTCTTCGGCAGCGCCGACACCGGCCCCGGCCACCGGCCGCACCGCCGCTCCGGGCCGTACCGGCTGCTGCGCGGCCACTCGCGCCGGCGCGACGAGCAGCGCTACGTGCCCGGCCTCACCCGGCTGGAGCGGGACTTCCTGACCGCCTGCCACGAGGCACGGCGCCGCGAGAGGAGACGCCGGGGCGGCGGTGTGGCCGCCGTCTGCCTGCTGCTGACCGTCGCGCTCCTGGCCGGGGTCGTCGCCTGGCAGCAGACCCGCGCCAACACCCGCCAGCACACCGAGGCCGAGGCCCGCAGGATCGCCGCCGTCGCCGACAGCATGCGCATGTCCGACCCCCGGCTGGCCATGAGGCTCAGCGTCGCCGCCTGGCGGCTGGCCGACACCCACGAGACCCGCGCCGCGCTGCTGGGCGCCCTCGCCCAGCCCGAGGAGGACGCCCTCACCCTGCCCAGCGGCAGCCGGGCCGGCTCGGAGCGGTTCCTCAGCGACGACGGCCGCACCCTGGTCAGTGCCGGAGGCGGCCGGCTCAACCGCTGGGACGTCGCGGAGCACCGTGAGACCACCAGCGTCCGCGGGCCGGGCAGCCCCGACGGGGAAGCCGGACCGGTGCGGGCGGCGCTCACCCCCGACGGTGCGCTGCTGGCCACCGCCGACCGGCGGCTGCGCATCACCCTGCGCCCCACCACGGGCGGCGCCGCCCGCACCCTGCCCGGCGCCCGGGGCACGCCCGCCGTCTTCAGCACCGACGGGCGGCTGCTGTGGCTGCACGGGCCGGCCGGTGCGCACCGCGCCACCGCGCAGCTGTGGGACGTCCACGGCGGGCGGCCGGTCCTCCAGCGCCGTACCGCCGCCGGGCGGGAGGCGAGCGTCGCCGTCTCGCGCAGCGGCGGTCTCGCCGCCGTCTGCCCCGGCCGCGCCGCCCTGGAACTGTGGCGGCTCGGCACCACGCGGCCCCGGCACGCCGTACGGCTGCCCCTCGACGGCTGGCCCGCCCGTGCCCGGCACGCCGTCTGCCGTGCCCGGACGCTCACCTTCGCGCCCGGCGACCGGCGCCTGGTCGGCCTGGACGGGCGGGGCGTGCACGCCTGGGACGTGGCCACGGGGCGGCACCGTCAGCTGGCCGCCCAGCGGGGTCTGACCGGCATGCGGCTCAGCGGCGACGGTGAACTGCTGGTGGGCACCGACTCGACGCGGATACTGGTCTGGCGCCCCGCACTCTCCCGCCGTCCGGTGCTGCGCTATCCGCTGGTGAGCGAGTACGTCAGCGGGCTCGGCGTGGACCCGCGGGCCGGTGTCGTCCGCTATCTGAGCGGACTGACCGGGCAGACAGTCCGCACCCTCTCCCTGGCCGGCGCCCACCGCGTCCGCCGGCCCGGCCCGCCGCTGGGCCACGCCGTCTTCAGCCCCGACGGCCGCCACCTGGCCACCGCCCGGTCCCGGTGGCCGCACGTCCGGTTCGAGCTGCGCGACGCCCGTACCGGAACGGTCGTCAGGCGTCTGCCAGCCCGGCTCTGCCACGGCACCGCGCCCGGTGCGGCCCGCCACACCCCGTGCACACCCCTGATGGCCTTCGACCGCAAGGGCGGCACCTTCGCCTACGGCACCGGCTCCCGGTCCCCGGGCGGCGCACTCCGACAGACCGTCCACCTGTGGGACACCCGCACCCACCGCCACACCGGGAGCCTGCCCCTCACCCCCCTGCCCGCGCGACCGCCGCGCCGGGCGGGGACCTGGCGGCATCGCCTTCACCCGCGACGGCCACCACCTGCTCGTCTCCCGCACCCCGGGCGCCGAGCGCGTCGAGGTGTGGGACGTGGGCCGCCACCGCCGCACCAAGGTGCTGCGCCACACGGGCGGCGACGTCCTCGCGGTGCGGCCCACCGGCCAGCTGCTGGCCACCAGCCACGGCCAGCTCGCCTCACCCGCCACCGGCAGAGTGCTGAGGCGGGTCCTCAGCCAGGACGAGACCCACGCCCTCGCCTTCAGCCCCGACGGCCGGGTCCTGGCCGCCGGTGACGGCTCCGGCCGCGTCACCCTCTGGGACGGCCGCGGCAGACGCAGCCTCGGCCTGCTCGCCGGCACCTACCGGGAAGCCGGCGGCAGCACCGAACCGGTCACCGCCCTGGCCTTCTCCCCGGACGGCGGCACCCTCGCCGTCGCCGGCCGGCAGGGCACCGTACGCCTGTGGGACACCGCCGCGCACCAGCCGCTCGGCGGGCCCCTGCCCACCGGACGCGACCGCGCCGTGGCGCTCGCCTTCTCCCCGGACGGCGGCCAACTGTACGTGGCGGGCGCCCGCTTCCCGGTCCGCCGCTACACCGTCGCCCCCCGGCGCGCCGCCTCCCGGCTGTGCGCCCGCGGCCACGGCGGTCTCACCCCCGCCCAGTGGCACGCCGCCCTCCGCGACGTGCCGTACCGCCCCACGTGCTGAGGCGGCCCCCGCACGGGGAGCCGCCTGCGCGGGCCGGGCACGCATGACGGTGCCCCCGCCACAAGCTGTGGCGGGGGCACCGTCAGCGGGTGACCGGGAGCCTTACAGGCCCAGCTCGCCCTCGAACTCGCCGGCCTCCAGGCGGGCCTTGACGTCGTTGAGGTAGCGGGCGGCGTCGGCGCCGTCCACGAGCTGGTGGTCGTAGGAGAGGGTCAGGTAGACCATGTCGCGGATCGCGATGGTCTCGCCCAGCTCCGGGTGGTTGATGACCATGGGACGGCGCACGGTGGCGCCGATGCCCAGCTCGGCGACCTGCGGGTAGTTCACGATGATCGTGTCGAAGAGCGCGCCCCGCGACCCGGTGTTGCTGATCGTGAACGTGCCGCCGGACATGTCGTCCGGGGCCAGGCCGCCCTCGCGGACCTTCTTGGCCAGCTCGGCGGTCTTGCGGGCGATGCCCGCCAGGTTCAGGTTCCCGGCCTCCTTGATGACCGGGACCATCAGGCCCTTCTCGGAGTCCACCGCGATGCCGATGTTCTCGACGTCGTGGTAGGTGATCGTGCCGTCGTCGTTCAGCCGGGCGTTGACGGCCGGGTGGGCCTTCAGCGCCTCGGCCGCCGCCTGCACGAAGAACGGCATCGGGGAGAGCTTGACGCCCTCCCGCGCCTGGAAGGCGTCCTTCGCGCGGGCCCGCAGCTTCATGATGCGGGTGACGTCCACCTCGACGACCGTGGAGAGCTGCGCCTGGCTGTGCAGCGCCTTCATCATGTTGTCGGCGATGAGCTTGCGGACGCGCGGCATCTTCACCGTCTGGCCGCGCAGCGGCGACGGCTCCAGCTTCGGCGACTTGGGAGCGGCCGACGGGGCGGCGGCCGGTGCCGCCGGAGCCTGCGCCTTCTTGGCCTCGGCCGCCTCCAGCACGTCCTGCTTGCGGATACGGCCGCCCACACCGGTGCCGCGCACCGAGGAGAGGTCCACACCCTGCTCGTTCGCCAGCTTGCGCACCAGCGGCGTCACGTAGGCACCGTCGTTCTCCGGCGCCGGGGCCGGAGCGGCGGGGGCCTGTGCGGCGGGCGCGGGCTGCGCCGGGGCCGGGGCCGGGGCCGGGGCCGGCGGGGCGGGCTGCGCGGGCGCCGGCTGGGCCTGCGAGGGCTCCGGAGGCGTCTGCGGGGCCGCGGGCTGCGCCGGGGCGGCGGGGGCCTGCGGGGCCTCCTGCGCGGGCTGGGCCGGCGCCGACTCGGCCGGCTTGCCCGGGGCCGACGGCGCCGGGGTGGCGGCGGCGGGCGCGGCACCGGCCGCACCGATGACGGCCAGCTTGGCGCCGACCTCAGCCGTCTCGTCCTCACCGACGGTGATCTCCAGCAGGGTGCCGGAGGCCGGGGCGGGGATCTCGGTGTCGACCTTGTCGGTGGACACCTCCAGCAGCGGCTCGTCGGCCTCGACCTCGTCACCGACCTGCTTGAGCCAGCGGGTGACGGTGCCCTCGGTGACCGACTCGCCCAGGGCCGGCAGCACCACGTCGGTGCCCTCGGCCGCGCCGCCCGACGGGGCGGCGGCCGGCTCCGGCTGGGCCTGCTGCGGGGCGGGCTGCTCCTGGGCCGGGGCGGCCGGAGCGGCGGCCGGGGCCTCGGCCTGCGCCGGCTGCTCGGCGGCGGGCGCCGACGCGGCGGGGGCGCCGGAACCGTCGTCGATCACGGCCAGCTCGGCGCCGACCTCGACCGTCTCGTCCTCGGCGACCTTGATGGAGGCCAGGGTGCCGGAGGCCGGGGCGGGGATCTCGGTGTCGACCTTGTCGGTGGAGACCTCGAGCAGCGGCTCGTCGGCCTCGATGTGCTCACCCTCGGCCTTCAGCCAGCGGGTGACGGTGCCCTCGGTCACGCTCTCGCCGAGCGCCGGCAGGGTTACGGAAACCGCCATGGTTTCTGGTGCTCCTTACGAACTGTGCGGATGGGTCGCGCCCTGTGAGTGACTGCTCGGCGGTCAGTCGTGGGAGTGCAGCGGCTTGCCGGCCAGCGCCAGGTGCGCCTCGCCGAGCGCCTCCGTCTGCGTCGGGTGGGCGTGGATGAGCTGGGCCACCTCGGCGGGCAGCGCCTCCCAGTTGTAGATGAGCTGGGCCTCGGCCACCTGCTCACCCATGCGGTCACCGACCATGTGGACGCCGACCACGGCACCGTCGCGGACCTGGACCAGCTTGACCTCGCCGGAGGTCTTGAGGATCTTGCTCTTGCCGTTGCCCGCGAGGTTGTACTTGAGGGTGACGACCTTGTCCGCGCCGTACCGCTCCTTGGCCTGCGCCTCGGTGAGGCCGACGGAGGCCACCTCCGGGTTGCAGTAGGTCACGCGCGGCACACCGGCGTAGTCCACCGGCACCGGGTTCAGCCCGGCCAGCCGCTCGGCGACCAGGATGCCCTCGGCGAAGCCGACGTGGGCGAGCTGGAGCGTGGGGATGAGGTCGCCCACGGCGGAGATCGTCGGCACGCTGGTGCGGCAGTACTCGTCGACCGTGACGAAGCCGCGGTCCATGGCGACCCCGGCCTCCTCGTAGCCCAGGCCCTCGGAGACCGGGCCGCGGCCGATGGCGACCAGCAGCACCTCGGCCTCGAACTCCTTGCCGTCGGCCAGGGTGACCTTGACGCCGTCGTTCGTGTACTCGGCCTTCTCGAAGAAGGTGCCGAGGTTGAACTTGATGCCCCGCTTGCGGAAGGCCCGCTCCAGGAGCTTGGAGCTGTTCTCGTCCTCGACCGGCACCAGGTGCTTGAGGCCCTCGACGACGGTCACGTCCGCGCCGAAGGACTTCCACACCGAGGCGAACTCGACGCCGATGACGCCGCCGCCCAGGATGATCGCGGACTTCGGCACCCGGTCCATGACCAGGGCGTCGTCCGAGCTGATGATCCGGTCGTGGTCGATGGTCAGGCCCGGCAGCGTCTTGGGCACGGAACCGGTGGCCAGCAGGATGTGGCGGCCCTCGTAGCGCTGGCCGTTCACGTCCACGGAGGTCGGCGAGGAGAGGTAGCCGGCCCCCTCCACGTAGGTGATCTTGCGGGAGGCCACGAGGCCCTGGAGGCCCTTGTACAGCCCGGAGATCACGCCGTCCTTGTACTTGTGGACGCCGGCCATGTCGATGCCCTCGAACGAGGTCTTGACACCGAACTCGGCACTCTCGCGGGACTGGTCGGCCACCTCGCCGGCGTGCAGCAGCGCCTTGGTCGGGATGCAGCCCCGGTGCAGGCAGGTACCGCCCAGCTTGTCCTTCTCGATGAGGGCGACATCCAGACCGAGCTGCGCGGCGCGAAGGGCAGCGGCATAACCACCGCTACCGCCTCCGAGGATCACTAGGTCGAAAACGGTGCTGGCGTCGTTCGCCACGTCACGTCCTCCATGCATGGGTACGCCGTAGCCGGTCTCCTGTGACCGGGCGGCTTCAGGTTCGGCCGCTTGTGTGTGCTCGGCCCTTTGCGGTCGGCTTCTGTCAAGCCGTGCGGGGCCCTGTCCTGCCGGTCACCCATCTTCGCACTTGTTGACGGAAACCGGGACGCCGGGCCGGGGTACCAGGGCGTGCGGCCCCGCCCGCCGACGCGGGCGGGGCCGCACCCACCGGTGATTTCGCCGGAACGCCGGACTTGCCCGGCGGCCGGGCCTCAGCCCAGCTCGCCCTCGGCCGCCCGCTCCGCGAGCCGCACCAGCGTACGGACCGCCGAGCCCGTCCCGCCCTTCGGCGTGTAGCCGAACGGCGCCGACTCGTTGAACGCCGGTCCCGCGATGTCCAGGTGCGCCCAGGGGGTGCCCTCCGGCACGAACTCCTTCAGGAAGAGCCCGGCCACCAGGCCGCCGCCCATCCGCTCACCCATATTGGCGATGTCGGCCACCGGCGAGTCCATGCCCTTGCGCAGGTGCGCCGGCATCGGCATCGGCCAGGCGTCCTCGCCGACCTCCTCGGCCACCTCGTGCACCGCACCGCGGAACTCGTCGTCGTTCGCCATGATCCCGAACGTGCGGTTGCCCAGCGCCAGCACCATGGCACCGGTCAGCGTCGCCACGTCCACGATCGCGTCCGGCTCCTCCTCGCCGGCCCGCGTCAGCGCGTCCGCCAGCACCAGCCGGCCCTCGGCGTCGGTGTTGAGGACCTCCACCGTCTTGCCGCTGTACATCGTCAGCACGTCACCCGGACGGGTGGCCGAACCGGACGGCATGTTCTCGGCCAGCGCCAGCCAGCCGGTCACATTGGCCTGGAGGCCCAGCCGCGCCGCCGCCACCACGGCCGAGAAGACGGCCGCGGCACCGCTCATGTCGCACTTCATCGTCTCGTTGTGGCCGGCCGGCTTCAGCGAGATACCGCCCGAGTCGTACGTGATGCCCTTGCCGACCAGCGCCAGCGACTGCTTCGCCTTCGGGTGCGACCAGCCGATGCGCACCAGCCTCGGCGGCTGCGCCGAACCGCCGCCGACGCCCAGGATGCCGCCGTAGCCGCCCTTGGCCAGCGCCTTCTCGTCGAGCACCTCGACGCTCAGGCCGTACTCCTTGGCCGCGGCCTTGGCCTCGGCCGCGAACGCCTTCGGGTCCAGACCGTTGGCCGGGGTGTTGATCAGGTCACGCGCCCGGTGGACCTCCTCGGCCACCACCAGCGCGCGGTCCGCCGCCGCCTTGTGCGCCTTGTCGCGCGCCTTGGCGCCCACCAGCGCGATCTCCGCCAGCGGCGCGTCCTTGGCGTCCTTGCCGCCCTTGGCGCCGTCCGTCTTGCCCTTGTAGGCGGTGAACGCGTACGCGCCCAGCAGCGCGCCCTCGGCGACCGCCGCCACCGCGTCGGCGTCCACGACCGGCAGCGCGAAGGCCGCCTTCTTCGTGCCCGCCAGCGCGCGGGCCGCCGCACCCGCCGCCCGGCGCAGCGTCTCCGCGTCGTACGCCTCGTCCTTCCGCGCCGCCGTGCCCAGGCCGACGGCCACCACCAGCGGGGCCTTCACCCCGCTCGCCGGCGCCGGGAGCTTGGTGACCTCCCCCTCGCCGCCGCTCGCGCCGAGCGTCTCCAGCGTCGCGGCCAGCTTGCCGCCGTACGCCTTGTCCACGGCCTCGGCGCCGGGGGCCAGAACGAGGGACGCCTTCTTGCCGGCGGAGTTTTTGGCGACGCCGACGACGACAGCGTCCGCGCGCAGGGTCGCCGCGGACGAGGAGCTGAGAGTCAGTGCAGACACCTGGGAGAGACCTTCTTCCTTGACGTGACTCCGGGGCGTGACAGCACGCCTCCGGCTTCGGACGCTCCGGGCATCGTATGCCCGCCTAGCACCGCCCGTGCGCCCGCCGTCGGCGGAAGATCACCCACCGGTTCGCCGCCCCGCGGCGCGGCTCACCCCAGGGCCGCCACCACGAGCGTGCCGCAGCCCACCGCCTCGGCCACCGCGCCGAACACGTCCCCGGTCACGCCGCCGAACCGCCGCACACACCGGCGCAGCAGCAACTCGCCCGCGCCCAGGCCGAGTACGGCTCCCGCAGCGAACAGCGGCACCCGTCCCACCAGGGCGCCCGCCGCGGCGGCCACCGCCACCGCGGCCAGCCCGGCGCCCAGTGCCGCGCCCCGCGGCACCGTCCCGGCGACCGCCGCGCCCAGTCCCTCCGGACGGGCGGCGGGCACCCCCTCGCGGGAGGCGAGGGTGAGCGCCACCCGGGCCGCCACGGCGGACACCGTGACCGCAGCCGCGCCCTCGGCCCAGCCGCGCCCGTACAGCTGGGCGAGCGCGGCGGTCTGCGCCAGCAGCACGCACACCAGCGTCACCACGCCGAACGGGCCGATGTCGGAGCGTTTCATCACCCGCAGCGCGTCGTCGGCGGGCTTGCCGCACCCCAGGCCGTCCGCGACGTCCGCGAGGCCGTCCAGATGCAGGGCCCTGGTCAGCACGGCGGGTACGGCGACCGTGGCGACGGCGGCCAGCAGCGGGGAGGCGCCGCACACCAGCAGGACGGCACCGGCAGCGGCGGCGGCCAGCCCGGTGACCAGGCCCGGCAGCGCGGCGCACAGCATGCCCGTACGGGCCGCGGCCCGGTCCCAGCGGGTCACTTCGACGGGCAGCACCGTCAGGGTGCCGAAGGCGAACCGTATGCCTTCACCGAGCGTCGCGGAGCGAGTCATGCCCCGCACGCTACCGGGACCCCACACCCCGCCCGGGACCAGCACCGACGCCATCCACCGGTGCGGCCCGCGACCGGGGGGAGGGAAGCCGACGGGCCGCACGGTCTGGGAAAAGCCTTGGGGCAGGGCGGGCCGAGGCGCGCCCGCACCCGCACCCGCACCCGCCGACCGGCGGCACCCGGGCACCACCGCAGGCGCGCCCCCGGGGGAGCCCTGCGGAACGAAAGCCCCGTTATGTTGTTCGCGGTCCTGCAAGAGGGCTGCTGGCCTCCGGGCCCGGTATGACTGTTGCCCCCTGTCGAACAGATGACCCGGGGGGTGGTGT
>NZ_JODR01000037.1 GCF_000725885.1 Streptomyces albus subsp. albus
AAAACCCCCCCCCCCCCCCCCCCCCCCGCCCCACTGATACCGGCCCCGCACCACCACACACCCCCGCCGCAACACCGCTCAGCGCACCACCAGACACCGCCGGCTGCCACGGGCGGCGCCGCCCATCACCACATGGGAGGCGGCGGCCAGCGCAAGAGCCGGCACGGTCAGCGCCCATTCCCCCGTGAGGCAGACCGCGACGCCCAGCCCCAGGACGGCTGCCCCCATGCCGGTGCCGACAGCCGTGCTGGCCCAGGCCACCAGACGGGGCAGGGCCCGGGGAGCCGGCAGCCGCCGGGCCAGCGGCCCCGTGGTGAGGGCGGGCACCACGGCGGCCAGCAGCAGGGCGAGCACGGCCAGGAGTGCCACCGGCGCGGCAGCACCGCCGACCGCGCCGCGGGCCAGGAACCAGCACGCCAGCAGAAGGGGCACCGAGACGGCGGCGGCCCGGGCCGTCTCCCGTGCCTGCGCGAGGGTCAGTTCGCGCTGGCACACGGCGGCCAGTTCCCGCACCGGACCGAAATCGCGCACCGCGCGGTCGGCCGCCTCGTGACGGGACAGGCCCTCGGCCAGGTAGGCGTCGGTGGTGTCGGTCAGCCCCTCGCGGATGTCCGTGACGAGCCGGTCGGTGGCCCGGCGCGGGCCACGCAGTGTCTTCTCCAGTGCGGCGACGTAGGCCGTCACGGGGTCGTGGCGGGTGCTCATGACGCGGGACGGGGCCGGGGAGCACCGAGCACCGCACCGATCGCCGCGGTGAACTCCGCCCAGGAGGTGCGCTCCTGGGCGAGGGCGCGGTGTCCGGCGTCGGTGAGTGCGTAGCAGCGGCGGTGCCGTTCGCCGACCGACTGCCGGTGGCTCTCCAGCAGGCCGAGCCGCTCCAGCCGGTTGAGCGCCGGATAGATGGTGCCGGTGCGCAGTTCCAGTGCGCCGCCGCTGCGTTCCTGGACGGCGTTGATGATGGCGTACCCGTGCAGCGGCCCGGGTTCCAGCACGGCCAGCAGCAGTCCGTCGAGGTGTCCTCGTACCGCATCCGTCCTCATGGGTAGGCAGCCTACGCAAAAAATATCTTGGTGTGCTACCTATTGGCAGCCAACATATGCTCAAGGACCGGGGGTCCCCGTGACCAAGCTGCTGCTGTCTCTCCATGTGCTCGCCGCGATCCTCGCGGTGGGCCCCGTGGCGGTCGCCGCGTCGATGTTCCCGCCGTTCGCCAGAAAGCTCTTCGCAAACACCGGCGAGTCGGCCGGACAGAACACGGCACAAAGCACCGGACAGAACACCGCACAGAACACCGGACAAGGCACCGGCGAGCCGGAAGCACAACCGAGCGGCGGCCCGACCGCCGCACTGCTGCTGCACCGCATCTGCCGCGTGTACGCCGTCCTGGGCGTGGCGGTCCCCGTCTTCGGCCTGGCGACCGGCTCCCAGCTGGGCGTCCTGGGCGACGCCTGGCTGGTGACCTCCATGGTGCTGACCGTGCTCGCCGCGGCCCTCCTGGGAGCGGTGATACTCCCGCGCCAGGCCCGGCTGCTGGGGGCCGCCGGTATCGGCCTGGACGAGGGCGAGAGCGCGCCGCGGGTCCCCGACCCGCGGGCCGCAGCCGCCCGGCTCGCCATGGCCACCGGCGCCTTCAACCTGCTGTGGGCCGTGGTCGTCGTCCTGATGATCGTGCGGCCCGGGTCGACGACCGGGGCCTGACAGCGCCGTCCCGGTCAGCGGGCGCCGCGCTGGGCGGGGATCCGGCCCCTCCCTACGTTCACGGCATGCGACTGATGCTGCGGGCCGCCGAAGGCCGCCGGAGCGCACGGTTCGGTGTCACCCTCTCGGCCATGGCCCTGCTGATGACGGGCTGCGGGAACGAACGGGTGGCGGACGACGGCCCGGCACCCGATGTCATCCCGTTCGTCTCCGCCCGGGTCACCGACAACCCGGGCGGCACCTCGACGGTGCGGTGGTCGGCGCCCGGCGTCGCCACCGTACGGATCTACGCGGAAGGCAGGGGCGAGCCCGTCGCGGAGGGCGGGCCGCGCGGTACGGCCACGGTGCGGGGGGTGGCCGCACACGGGCGGCGCTGGTTCCGGCTGGTGCCGGACCGGGGCCGCGCGCTGCGGCTGGCCGACCGTTCCCTCGGCCTGGCCTCCGTGCCCAACTTCCGCGACGCGGGCGGCTACCGCACAGCCGACGGACGGTGGGTGGCCATGGGCAAGGTCTACCGTTCGGCCGGGCTGGAGCGGATCTCCGCCGCCGACCGGCGCACCCTCCGCGAGCTGGGCATCGGCTCCGTCTACGACCTGCGCACCGTGGACGAGGCCCGGGCCCAGCCGGACGCGCTGCGCGGCGCCGACCCGCGTCCGCGGCTGCTCGACGTGCTGGGGCCCGGCAGGAGCATCGCCAACACCCCGCCCGCCTCCGCCCATCACGCCCGCACGCTGATGCGTGACTCCTACGGCGACTTCGTCGCGAAGAAGACCGGCCGCAGGGCCTACCGCACCCTGTTCACCGCGGTCGCCGGCGCCGACAAGGCCGTGCTCTACCACTGCACGGCGGGCAAGGACCGGACGGGCTGGGCGTCCGCAGCGCTGCTGACCGCGCTCGGTGTGCCCCACGGGACCGTGGTCCGCGACTATCTCGCCTCCAACCCCGCACTGGCCGGCTACAACCGGCAGGCCCGCGAGCACTTGCCCGACGCGCGGGAAGCCGCCTACGAGCCGATGCTCGGTGTGCGGGAGAACTATCTGCACGCCGCGTTCGGCCGGGTGTCGGACGACTACGGCTCCTTCGACCGGTATCTGAAGGGCGGGCTCCGCCTGGCGGACCGGCAGCTCGTCGCGCTGCGCGACGCGCTGCTGGTGGGGGAGCCCGCCTCCTGAAGCCACCTGACGCCACACAGGGTCAGCGCCGGGCGGCCAGCCGGTCCCGCAGCCACACCGCCGCGTCGTCCAGGGCCTCGCGGGCCTGCGGCAGCTGCGGGAAGAAGTCGAGGAAGCCGTGGAAGACGCCCGGCGCGGTGCGGTGCCGGACGGTCGTAAGCCGCGCGGCGAAGGCGTCACCTTCGTCGCGCAGCGGATCGCACTCGGCGGTCAGCACGTACGCCGGCGGCATGAGGCGCAGCGCCTCGTCGGACGCCAGGCAGGGCGCGGTATGCGGGGTGGGCGCGGCGCCCGCCAGATAGTGACCCCAGTACCAGCGCATATGGGCGGCGGTCAGGAAGAAGCGGCCGTCCCCGTAGGTGCGCATGGACTCGGTCGCCAGCCGGGCGTCGAGCACGGGGTAGGCGAGGAACTGCGCGACGGGGAGCGGGCAGCCGCGTTCCGCGGCCAGCAGACAGACGGCGGCGGCCAGGTTGCCGCCCGCGCTGTCGCCCGCGACGGCGATTCGGCGCGGATCGCCGCCCTCCTCCTCGCGCAGGTGCGAGGTGGCCCAGCGCAGCGCGGCGTAGGCGTCCTCGACGGCGGCGGGGGCGGGGTGCTCGGGTGCGAGCCGGTAGTCGACCGAGACGACGAGCGCACCGGTCAGATGGGTCAGTTCGCGGCAGAGGCCGTCGTGCGTGTCGAGGGAGCACAGCACCCAGCCGCCGCCGTGGAAGAACAGAAGGGCGGGCGCGTCGGTGGCGGGCGTGCCGGCGGACCGGTAGACGCGGACGCGGAGCCGGCTGCCCGGGGCCGGGCCGGGAATCGTCCGGTCGGTCACGGAGGCCGGCCGGCGGCGTGGGTCCGGCGGCCGGGAGGTGCGGCGGCGCTGCGCGGCGATGTCGGTGTTGGGGCCGAGGTCACCGAAGGCCGCGGCGATGCTGTCGGCCAGAGCCCGTGCGGCTGGCGTCAACGGGTCACTTGAGCAGCCCGCAGGGCCGCTCACGAAATCGCCCGCCGGGTCGTTCGCCGGGCTGCTCACGGGATCACCCGCCGGGTCGTTCGCCGAGTCAACCTCCGGGCCACTCACCGGGCTGCTCGCCGGGGCACTCGCCGGGTGGTGCACCGGGCAGCCACCTGCCGGGCTGCCCACCGTGCCACCCTCCGTGCGGCGCACCGGATCGTTTGCCGTGGGGCTGACCGGTGCGCCTCCCGGATCGTTCACCGGGCCGTCCACCGGCCCATCCGCCGTGCCGCTCGCCGGATCGTCCGCCGGCCCACCCACCGGCCCGCTCACCGTGCCGCCAGTCCGCCGTCGACGGCGAACTCCGCGCCGGTCACGTACGAGGAGGCGTCGGAGGCGAGGAAGAGCACCAGGTGGGCCACGTCCTGCGGCGTGCCGATCCGGCGGAGGGGGACGCCGGGGTACTCCCGATCCCGTACACCGTCGCCGCCGCCGGTGACCCCGGCGATCATCGGGGTGTCGATCATGCCGGGGTGGACGGAGTTGACGCGGATGCCGTCGGCGGCCACGTCCAGCGCCGCCGACCGGGTCAGCCCGCGCAGCCCGAACTTGGTGGCGCCGTAGGCGGCGTGGCCCGGTATGCCGGTCAGCCCGGCGGTGGAGGAGATGTTGACGACGGAGCCCCCGCCCGCGGCCCGCATCGCGGGCAGTACGGCGCGGATGCCCAGGAACGGGCCGACGAGGTTGACGGAGACGAGGCTGCGGAACCCTTGCTCGGTCTCCTCGCCGACGGGCGCGGTGTGCCACAGGGCGGCGTTGTTGACGAGGACGTCGAGTCGGCCGTACCGCCGCACGGTGGTGGCCACCACGCGTTCCCAGTCGTCGGCCGAGGCCACGTCGTGCCGCAGGAAGAGCGCGGCGTCGGGGCGGCCGGCCGCGGCTGCCGCCGCGTCGGCCGGGCTCTCGCCGTCCGGTTCGTGGATGTCGGTCAGTACGACACGGGCGCCGGCCGCGGCGAGCGTGAGGGCGTGTGCGGCGCCCTGGCCCCGGGCGGCGCCGGTGACGACGGCCACCCGGCCGGTGAGGTCGAAGGGCGCGGGCGGGACGGATGCGGTCATGCGGATCGCCCTTTCGTCATGCGCCCGGTGCGCGGAACTGCGGGATCACGTGCTCGCCCCACTGCCGGATGGTCTCCATGCACGCCTCCTGCGGCACGGTGCCCATCTGGATGAGGCACATCACCTCGTCGACGCCGATCTCCGCGAGCTGCCGCACGTAGTCGACGGCCCGGGCGGCGTCGCCGTAGGCGTGTTCGGCGTTGAAGGTGCCGGTGTCCACCGGGCGGGCCGGGATGTTCGACTCGTGCAGTCTGGCGACCAGTTCGTCGCGGTCCTTCTTCATGGCCGCCACGTGGTCCTCGTCCTCCGCGTAGGCGGTGGGCGCGGGCGCGTTGCCGTACCAGTGGGCGATCGACTCGGCGAAGAACCGCTGGCCGCGGGTGCCGAGGCGGAGCGCGAGTTCCGCGTCGTCCAGGACGACGGTCGGGCACAGCGCCGCCAGGTGGTCGTTGGGGCGGTCGGAGACGAAGCGCTCACCGGTGGGGGCCGCGCGGGCGTCGTCGTACACCTTGCGCATCGTGCGGACGTCGTCGGCGCCGGCGAACCCCATCACCAGTGCGCCGATGCCCAGTTCGGCGGCCAGTTGCAGGGTGTCGTGCTTGCTGCACGCCATGAACAGCGGCGGGTGGGGCTCCTGGACCGGGCGGGGCAGTACCGCGCCGGGGCCGATGTCGAGGGTGCCGTGCCACTCGAACCGCTCCTCGCGCCAGGCGGCGGAGAAGATCCGCAGGGCCTCCTCCATCTGCGGGTAGGTGTCCTCGGGCCGCACCCCGAACATGGACATCTCCTGCGCGGTGGCCCCCCGTCCGGCGCCGATGTCCACCCGGCCGCCGCTGAGGACGTCGAGCATCGCGGCGCGTTCGGCGACGCGTACCGGGTGCTGGTAGCCGAACGGCATGGTGACCACGCCGTGTCCGATGCGGATGCGCAGGGTGCGGGCGGCGACCCAGGTCAGGAAGATCTCCGAGGCCGACATGTGGGCGTACTGGGTGAGTGAGTGGTGTTCGACGGCCCAGACCCGGTCGAAGCCCATCTCCTCGGCGTGGACGGCCTGTTCGACGCAGTCGTGCAGAACCTGGCGTTCCTGGGCGGGTGAGGGGTCCGCCATCTGCGCTTCAAAGATCATCGAGAACTTCATACGGGTATTCCTAACCGGAATACCTTGTCCGCAGGGCGAGACGTGCCACTGAGTGGGACAGCGTCTTACGGGGCCCGGGGGAGCGCACGCGCGGGCCGCGCGAGCACCGGCCGGCCGGGGTCAGGGGTGGGGCAGTTCGCGCCGGATGTGGGCGCGGGTGGCCGGGGTGAGGCGGGCGGCCATGTCGGCGACCGTCACGGCGCGGAGGGAGGCGCGCCAGGCTTCGTCGGCGTCGTCCATCATCGCGTGGATCGCGCAGGGCCGGGTGCACTTCTCGGCGGGGAGGGCGCCGACGCCGCGCTGCCGGATCTCCTGGCAGACGAACGGGCGGGCCCGGCCCTCCACCGCTTCGAGCACGTCCAGCATGGTGATCTCCTGTGCGGGACGTGCCAGCCGGTAGCCGCCCTGGGGGCCGGGGGTGGCCTGGAGGACGCCGGAGCGGGCGAGCGCCTGGAGGTGCTTGGCCAGATTCGTCTCGGACAGTCCGTAGTGCCGGGCGAGCGCGTCGCGGGGCACCGGGGCCCTGTCGTCGGCCACGGCGAGCAGCACCGCGCAGTGCATGCCCCACTCGACCCCCTGCGACAACTTCATGGCTGAAGTCTAGACCCGGTTATCCCGGATATTTTTTATCCGCGATAGCGTGCGGCCATGAACGAGCGCTCCGCCCCGGACGCCGGCCGCGCCTGCCCGGACGGCACCCCGCCGGCCTCCCCGCCTCCGGTGACGACGGCCCCTCAGTCCGCCCCGCGCCACACGGCCCCGGCCGGCTCCGGCACCCCGGATGCCCCGTCCGGCTCCGGCAGACAGGCCGAACCGGCCGACCTCGCTGCTCCTGCCGCTCCAGCCGATCCCGCTGGGGAAGCCACCGCCGGGCAACCCGCCGCAGGGGAAGCCAATGCCGGGCAACCCGCCGCCGGGAAACCCGCCACCGGGGAAGCCGACGGGACGGTCACCGGAAAAGCCACCGGACAAGCCGGCGGAAAATCCGCCACCGGTCGCACCGGTCGCACCGGACCGCTGCTGCTCGTGCTGCTGTCCGCCGTCTTCATGGCGCAGTTCGACTTCTTCGTCGTCAACGTCGCCGCCCCGTCCCTGGGAAGGGAGCTGCGGGCCGGACCGGTGGCGCTCGAAATGATCGTCGGGGGCTACGCGTTCACCTACGCCAGCGGCATGATCACCGGCGGCCGGCTGGGCGACCTGCACGGATACCGGCGCATCTTCCTGGCGGGCACGGCCGGCTTCACCGTCGCCTCACTGCTGTGCGGGCTGGCCGTCACCCCCGGCCAGCTGATCGCCGCCCGGCTCCTCCAGGGCCTGGGCGCGGCCGTCATGGTGCCGCAGGTGCTGGCGTCCTTCACGGCGGTGCTGCCGGCCGGGGCGCGCTCGCGGGCGTTCGGCTGGTACGGCGCCGCCGGGGGCCTGGGCTCCATCGCCGGGCAGGTGCTGGGCGGCGCACTGGTGCAGGCGGACTTCCTGGGCCTGGGCTGGCGGACGGTCTTCCTGGTCAACGTGCCCGTGGGGGTGGGCACCCTGCTGGCCGCCCACCGGGTGCTGCCCCGGACGGGGCACCGTGCGGGCGCGGCCCGGCTCGATCTGCGGGGCGCGGTGGGTGTCGCCGTCGCGCTGGCGCTGCTGCTGGTGCCGCTCGCCCTGGGCCGTACCGAGGGCTGGCCCGCGTGGACGTGGGTCTCCATGGCGCTGGCGGTGGCCGTGGGGGCGGTGACCGTACGGTGGCAGCGGGTGCTGCGGAGGCGCGGTGGCGCACCCGTCCTGGAACTCTCCCTGCTGCGGGAGCCCGGCTACCGCTCGGGCATCGCCGCGGCAGCCGTGTTCATGGCGTACTTCGCCAGTTTCATGTTCACCCTCACCCTGCTGCTCCAGGACGGGCTGGGGCTTAACGCGCAGGCGGCGGGCCTGGTCTTCACCGCGCCCGGTGTCGCCTTCGCCTGTTCGTCGCTGGCGGGCCGCCATCTGGTGGGCCGCTGGGGGCTGCGGGCCGTGCAGGCGGGTGCGGCGCTCACCCTGCTGGGACTGCTCGCGCTGGCCGTCCTGGTCTCCGCCACGCGGGGGCAGGCGGTGCCGGGCGGGCTGCCCGCGCTGATGGCGGTGCTGGGGGTGGCCAGTCTCGGCAACGGGCTGGTGCTGCCGCAGTTGCTGGGCGCCTCGCTGAGGCGGGTGGACGGTGAACGGGCGGGCATCGGCTCCGCGATGCTGACGACCGCGCAGCAGTTCGGCGGTGCGGCCGGGGTGACGGTGGTCGGCGGCGTCTTCTTCGCGCTGGCGCCGCAGGGTGCCGCGGCGGCCATGGCGGGGGCGACGTGGCTGAACGCGGGCCTGGTGGCGGGGGTCGCGCTCCTGGTCACGGTCATCCGCAGGCAGGCGCGCCGCTCCTATGACGAGCGCGCTGCGCGCTGAGGCGGGCGGGGACGTACCGGGGGTGCGGTTTCCCGCCGGACGGTCGCGGCGACTGCGGGACGCGGGCGGCGGCGTAGAGTCGGCGCGTGGTACGTAAGGGTGGAAGGCGCGGCGGCGCGGGGCGTACGAAGGGCGTACAGGCGGGATGACGACGGACGCGGGCGCGGACGCGGAGGCCGCGGGGACGGGCGAGGGGCGGGACACCGGCCGGCGTCCCCTGCCGCCGACCAGCTGGGCGGTGCTCGGCCTGCTCTCCTTCGAGCAGGAACTGTCCGGCTACGACCTGAAGAAGTGGGCCGACTGGTCGCTGAGCTTCTTCTACTGGTCGCCGTCGTTCAGCCAGATCTACGGGGAGCTCAAACGGCTGGAGGGCGCGGGCTATGTGACCGCACGGAGCGTCCCCCAGGCGACCGGCAACCGCGACAAGCGGGTGTACTCGATCACGGACGCGGGCCGGGCCGCCGTACGGGAGTGGGCGCGCGGGGCGCCGGTCGAACCGCCCGTGCTCAAGCACGGGGTGATGCTCCGCCTCTGGCTGGGGCACCTGCTGGAGCCCGAGCAGGCGCGCGACATCCTGCGAGAGCACCAGGCGTACGCCGAGAAGATGGGCCACCGTGCCCAACTGGACGCGGAGGGCGCGGAAGGAGAGCCCTCGTGGGCGTATCCGCGGCTGGTGCTGCGGTGGGCGGAGCGCTACTACGAGGCGGAGCGCAAGCTCGCCGAGGACATGCTGGCCGACCTCGACGAGCTGGCGCGGGAGCGGCGGGGCGGGGACGGCACGGAGCCCGGCCCGTAGCGGCGGCTCACCGCTCGCGCACGTACGTGGTCCGGGTGATGCCGGAGGCGAACTCCTTGGTGGCGACCGGGACGAACGCGGTGGGGGTGAACTCCCCGTCGAAAAGCGGTATCCCCGCGCACGCCACGCGGGGGCTGCGTTTGACGATGAGTTCGTCGATCTCGTCGAGCAGCGCGGCGGCCAGTTTTCCGCCGCCGACCAGCCAGATGTCCGCACCGTCCTGCTGTTTGAGCTCGCGTACCACCTCGGCCGGTGGCCGGTCGCCGATGATCTGCACGGCCGGGTCCTCGCCGGCGAGGGTCCGGGAGAAGACGATCTGGCGCAGATGGGCGTAGGGGCTGGTGACCCCTTCGCGCAGGGCGGGTTCGTAGGTGCCGCGGCCCATCAGTGCCGTGTCGAAGCGCTGGTTGGGGCGGTCCGGCAGACCAAGTGCCGCACGGACGTGGGTGGGGACGGTTTCGGGCAGCACCTCCAGGGTGTCCGCGGTGATGTCCTCGGGGACCGGGAGGAAGTCGAACTCCCCGCCGGGACCCGCGATGAAGCCGTCGAGGGTGGCGGCGACGTAGTAGACGAGTGCGCGCAAGAGGCTCTCCTTCTGTCGGGGGTACGGCTCGGCTGCGGCCGGCCGGCAGTGTGGGTGCGGCAGGCCGGTGGTGCGGGCGCGGTCCCGGGTGCGGTCGGGTTTCGGATTCGGTCGGTCCCACAGCGGTCGTCCCAGCGGCCGGACGCCGGCCCGGTCGGAACGGGTGTGGGACCGGGGCCGGGGCGGGACCGGATCAGCGGCGGGTGCCGGGTCCGGGCAGCGGACGGTGGCGTGGCACATGACGTGGCTTGACGGGGCGGCGCCAGGGTTCGTGACGGGGCTGACGGCCTGCGGTGGGGCGTGGGAACGGACCTCGCATACTGACTCCCTCGAAGCACTTCGCTCGTACTACTCTGGTTGAAGTGATTTGAACGTAGTACTTCACTTGCAGTGGTGTCAACGGGGAATCAGCGGAATCCCGAGGAGGCAGAACCGTCATGCGGCAGAACACCGAACGGCGCACCGCGCTGCTCGACGCGGCCATCGAAGTCCTGGCCCGGGAGGGCTCACGGGGCCTGACCCTGCGCGCGGTCGACAAGGAGGCCGGCGTGCCCACCGGCACCGCCTCCAACTACTTCGCCAACCGCGACGACATGCTCACCCAGATCATGCGGCGCACCCGGGAGCGGCTGACCCCCGACGAGGCGGCCCACGCCGACCTGCTGAAGGCCCCGCGCGACCTCGCTCTGGAGCGGGAGTTCATGCGCGATCTGGTGGCCCGCATGCGCGCCGACCGCAGCGGTTACCTGGCCATGCTGGAACTCCGCCTGGAGGCCACCCGGCGCCCCGGCCTCCGCGACGAGCTGACGGGTTTCCTGCGCGACGAACTCCAGGGCGTCATCGCCTTCCACCGGGACATCGGCATGCCGGGCGACGATGCGGGTGTCGCCCTGCTCTACCTGGCGATGTCGGGCCTGCTGCTGGACGAGATGACCCTCCCCGGCGTCCTCGCCGCCGCTCCCCACGACGTGGACGGCCTCGTCCGCGCGGCCGTCTCCCGGGTGTTCGGCGACAGCGTTCCGCCGGACGCCCGGTGATCTTGTCGGTAGGGTGACCCCGCCGGGCACGAACAGGAGTGCGGGCGAAGGGGGTGCGTCGGTGAGCCGTTGGGTGAGACGGGCGGCGGCAGGGGCCGCCGTGCCGCTGGCGCTGGTGGTCGCGGCCTGCGCGGGAGGCACGTCCCTCAAGGATGCCGCTCTGGGCACCTGGGACTGCACGGTCACCGACGGTGCCAGGTCGCTCAGTTCCACCGTGACGGTGGGCGACGGCATCTACGAGGTGAGCCGCGGTGGTGACGGCGTGCCGCACAGCGGAACGTGGGAACTGGACGGCGGCACCCTGCGCGTCGAGGGCGACGACGGCCCCTACACCGCCGACGGACTGCCGTCGGACGTCGCGGAGTCGATGGGGCTGAAGTTCGGCGAGGGGGAGAAGCCCGAACTCTCCCCCTGGAGCGTGCGCTGGAAGGACGGCACCGTGCGCTTCCCCTACCACGGACTCACGGTGAAGTGCCGGAAGGTGTGACGCCGGCGGGGGCGCCGGGGTGGCCGGGGGGCCCGGACGGGGCGGCGGTCCCGGGAGGGCGCCCTCACGCCGCGTGGGCGCCGTAGACCCCGTAGGTGCGGCGGAAGTACAGCAGCGGGCCGGCCTCGCGGGGCCGGTGCAGCGCGGTGACGCGACCCACGGCGATGGTGTGGTCACCGCCCGGCAGTTCGGACTCGACGGCGCATTCCACGGTGGCCAGCGCCCCGTCGAGCAGCGGTGCGCCGTTGCCGCCGGGCTGCCAGGCGACCCCCGCGAACTTGTCGCCGCCGCTGACCGCGAACGAACGGGACAGCGCCGTCTGGTCCTCCGCCAGGATGTTGACGGCGAAGCGGCCGGCCGCGCGGATGCGGGGCCAGCTCGTCGAGGTGCGGGCGGGGGCGAAGCAGACCAGGGGCGGGTCGAGGGAGAGGGACGCGAAGGACTGCACGGCCATGCCGGCCGGTTCGCCGTCGTCGCCGGTCGCGGTGACGACGGCGACGCCCGTGCAGAAGCTGCCCATCACCTGCCGCATCAGGGCGGGATCGACGGCAGGGCCGTCGGCGGGGCCGACGGCGGGTCCGGGGGAGGTGGCGGGGCCGGGGGCGGTTGTCGGCGGTCGTCGCAGGGGGTGTCGCACTCATCGGGACGCTCGCTTCCGTGAAGACCATGTGCCTGCTAGGTGTATTCCTAATCGGAATACCTCGGGGTTACCGGATTGAAAGCCCGCCCTCACCGCCGCGTCAACCCCCCTGTCCCGCACGGTGCTTCGGAGGCTCAGCCATGACCGCCAGCCCCCTTCCTCCCACCCCTCGCAGCGTTCCTCCCGGCTGTCACGCCAGCCCGGCCCCACCCGGCCCACCCGGCCCGGCCGCCGGGTCCCCGGTGGAGCGCCCGCCCTCGGCGGAGCCCCCGTCCCCGGCCACCCTCGCCGAGCTGACGGCGTACGCAGCGTGGGCGTACCCGGGCCGTGAAGCGCTGGTCGAGGGCGGTCACCGCTGGAGCTTCGCGACGCTGCACGCCCGCACCGTCCGCAGCGCCAAGGCCGCCCTCGCGCACGGACTCCGCAAGGGCGACCGGGTGGCCGTCTGGGCGCCCAACTCCCGCCACTGGATCACCGCGGCGCTCGGTGCCGTCTGCGCGGGCGGCGTGCTGGTACCGCTGAACACCCGCTACAAACCGGCCGAGGCGGCCGACATCCTGCGCCGCTCCCGGGCCCGCTTCCTGTTCACCGTCGGTCCCTTCCTCGGCACCGACTACGCCCGCTCCCTCGCCGGGTCCGGGGAGGAACTGCCCGACCTGGAGCTGACGGTCACCCTGCCGACGGCCGGTGAGGCGGAAGAGGCGGGTGATGCGGTAGAGGCTGGCGGGGCAGCAGAGGTCGACGAGGCGAAAGAGGCAGAAGAATCAGAAGAGGCCGGTGAGACAGACAAGCCGGCCGAGGGCGCCGGGGCCATACAGCACGAGCCGGGCGGCGGCGGACACGGCGAGAGCTACGCGCGCTATCTCGACAGCGCAGCCCGCGTCACCGACGGGCAGTACGCGGCCCGCGCCGAGGACGTGCTCCCGGACGACCTGTCCGACATCCTGTACACCTCCGGCACGACCGGGCGTCCCAAGGGTGTCGAGGTGACCCACCGGCAGACGCTGGGCGCGTTCACGGCGTGGGCGCGCGCGGTGGGGCTGCGCGAAGGGGACCGCTACCTCCTCACCAACCCGTTCTTTCACACTTTCGGCTACAAAGCGGGTGTCCTGGCGTGCCTGCTGACCGGGGTCACGATGCTGCCGGAGGCCGTCTACGATGCCGGCCGCGCCCTGCGCCGCATCGCCGAGGAGCGCGTCAGCGTCCTGATGGGCCCGCCGACCGTCTTCCACACCCTCGTGCGGCACCCCGGCCGGTCCGCGGCCGACCTGTCCGCACTGCGGCTGGCCGGCACCGGGGCGGCCGGGGTGCCCGTGCGGCTGGTGGCCGAGATCCGCGAGCAGCTGGGCGTGGCGGACGTGTTCACGGCCTACGGGCTCAGCGAGTCCTGCGGCGTCGCCACCGTCTGCCCCGCCTCCGCCGACGCCGCCACCGTCGCGCACACCGTCGGCCCGCCGCTGCCCGGCGTCGAACTGCGCGTCGTCACCGGCGACGGCACCCGCGCGGCCCCGGGCGAGCAGGGCGAGGTCCTGCTGCGCGGCCCCTACGTGATGCGCGGCTACAGCGACGATCCGCAGGCCACGGCCGCCGCCGTCGACGCGGACGGCTGGCTGCACACCGGCGATGTCGGCAGCGTGGACGAACGCGGCTACCTCACCCTCACCGACCGCCTCAAGGACATGTACATCGTCGGCGGCTTCAACACCTACCCCGCCGAGATCGAGCAGGCCCTGCGCGCTCACCCCGACGTGGCCGACGTGGCCGTCATCGGCGTACCCGACGAACGGCTCGGCGAGGTCGGCGCCGCCTACGTCGTACCCCGCCCGGGCGCCGACCCGGCCGCCCTGCCGGACGCCCTCTCGGCCTGGGCCCGCACCCGGCTCGCCAACTACAAACTGCCGCGCACCGTGACCACCGTGCCGGACCTGCCCCGCAACGCCTCCGGCAAGGTCCTCAAGAACGTCCTGCGCGCCCGACACCGCACCGGAACGGCACAGTGATGACCGACACCCTCGCCCCCGCCCTCCACCTCACCCCCGAACAGACCGAACTGCGCGCCCTCGTCCGCAAGGCGCTCGGCGACGGTGACGCCGAACTCTCCCGCGTCACACAGCTGCTCGCCACCGCCATCGGCGCCTGGGGGCTCGCCCTGCCCGAGCGGTACGGGGGAGCGGACTGCACCCTCGCCGAGGTCGCCGTGGTGGCCGGCGAACTGGGCCGCGCCCTCAGCCCCGTGCCCTACCTCGCCGGACAGCTGGCGGCCCGCGCCGTGCTGCACACCGGGGACACCGACGCCCACGCCCGGCTGCTGCCCGGCCTGGCGCAGGGGCGGACGGCGGCTCTCGCCTGGGCCGAGGCGGGCAGCTGGGAGCCGGAGGCGGTCGCTCTTGAGGCGGTGCCCGGCCCGGACGGCTCGGACTGGCTGCTGACCGGCGGCAAGGAACATGTGCTCGGTGCCGACGGTGAGCTGCTGCTCGCCTTCGCCCGTACCGGGGCCGGGCTCGCGCTCTTCGAACTGCTGGAAGCGCCGCACATCGAGCTGCCGCCCGCGCTCGACCCCTCACGGCCGCTGGGCCGCTGCACCTTCGCGGCCACCCGCGCCCGGCTGCTGGGCACCCCTGGCGCGCCGGCCGCACGCGTGCTGGCCCGTACCCGGGACGAGGCGTGCGCACTGCTGGCGGCCGAACAGGTGGGCGGGGCGGAGCGGTGCGTGGAGCTGACCGTCGAGTACGCGCGCACCCGCGTCCAGTTCGGCCGCCCGATCGGCTCCTTCCAGGCGGTCAAGCACCGGCTGGCCGACATGTACGCGCGGCTGGAGTCGGCCCGCTCGGCGGCCCGCGCCGCCGCCGTCCACCCCGAGCGGTACGGCGCCCTGGCCAAGTCGGTGTGCGGGGAGGCGTACGAGTGGATCGCGGGCGAGACGATCCAGTTGCACGGCGGTATCGGCTTCACCTGGGAGCACCCCGCGCACCGCTACTTCAAACGCGCCCACTCCACCGGTCAGTTGTTCGGGCCGCCCGCACGGCACCGCGCCCGGCTGCTCGCCGACCGCCTCGCCGCCCTGGACACCCCCGGCCTCCGGTGAGAGCGGCTCCGCGGCGCCGTTCCCGCGGGCCCCGGTGGGTGGCCTCCCACCCACCGGGAAGAGGGCTCAGGAGGCGGCCCGGAGCGTGCGTAACGTCCCCGCATGAGCCCTATGAGCAGCAGCAACCCCGCGCCCGTCGGCCACGTGCCGTCCGACGTCCACTCCCTCGGATACGTCCGCGTCCGGGTCACCGACCCGGACGCCTGGCGCCGCTTCGCCTTCGACGTCGTCGGCTTCGCCGAGGGGCCCGGCGCGCGGGACGGTGCGCTGCGGCTGCGCATGGACGAGCGCCCCTACCGGCTGGAGCTGGTGCCGGGCGACACGGACCAGGTGCTGGCCACCGGCTGGGAGGTCCGCGACCACCTGGCGCTGGACCGCGTCCGCACGGCGCTGGAGAAGCACGGCACACCCGTCGAGGAGCTGGACGAGACCGCCTGCGCGGCCCGCGGCGTCCAGGCGGCGCTCGCCGCCACCGACCCCGGCGGCACCCCGCTGGAGTTCTTCTGCGGGCCCGCGCTCGACCACTCCCCGGTGGTGACACCGTTCGCCGCCCGGTTCGTCACCGGGGGCCTGGGCCTGGGCCACGTCGTCGTCCCCGTGCACGACGCGGACACCGTCCACGCGTTCTACACCGAGGTGCTCGGTTTCGCCCCGCGCGGCCGGATGGGCGTGCCGCTCCCGCCCGAGGCGGGCGGTCCGCTGTGGGTGCGTTTCCTGTCCACCAGCCGCCGCCACCACACCCTCGCGGTGATGGGCGTCCCGGCGACCGAACCGCCCGGACTCGTCCACATCATGGTCGAGATGGCCGCCCTGGACGACGTGGGCCGCACCCTCGACCGCGTCGCCGCACACGGCGTCCCGCTCTCCTCCACCCTGGGCCGGCACACCAACGACAAAATGGTCTCCTTCTATGTGCGCACCCCCGGCGGCTGGGACCTGGAGGTCGGCTGCGACGGACTGCTCGTGGACGAGGCCGAGTACGTCGCCGAGGAGATCACCGCCGACAGCTACTGGGGCCACGACTGGTCCGTCGGACAGCGGGGCTGAAGGGCGCACCATGGGAACACTCGACAACCCCGGCGGCGCGCACACCTTCGACGTCGTCGTCATCGGCTCCGGAGCGGGCGGCCTCGCCGCCGGACTCACCGCACGGCTGCGCGGCCTGTCCTCCGTCGTACTGGAGAAGACCGCCCTGTACGGGGGAACCACCGCACTGTCCGGCGGGGCCGTCTGGATGCCCGCGAGCTTCCACCTCGCCGCCTCCGGGCTCGACGACAGCCACGCCGCCGGCCGCGCCTATCTGGACGCCACCGTCGGCGACCGGGTGCCGGCCGCCCGGAAGGAGGCGTATCTGACGCAAGGGCCCCGCATGCTGCGGGAGTTCCACGACCGAACGGAGGTCAGATTCGTCCACACCGACGGATACAGCGACTACTACCCCGAACGGCCCGGCGGGCTGGTGCGCGGGCGTTCGGTCGAGCCGCAGGTCTTCGACCTCAACCGGCTTCCCGCCCACGAGCGCGCCCTGCTGCGGCGCGCCGCGCTGCCCACCCACGGACTCACCCTCACCTCCTACGACTTCCGATACCTCAACATGGCCACCCGCACCTGGGCGGGCAAACGAGCCTGTGCCCGCGTCGGGCTGCGCGCCGCCAAGGCCCTGGCCACCGGCAGCCGACCGCTGTCCCTGGGCGAAGCGCTCGTCGCCCGGCTGCGCTACTCCCTCGGCGTGCACGGCGGCCACCTGTGGCTCGGCGCGCCCATGACACGGCTGCTGACGGACGAGACCGGGCGCGTCACGGGGGTACGCGCCCGCCACGACGGCCGCGAGGTCACCTTCCACGCCCGCCGCGGCGTCGTCCTGGCCTCCGGCAGCTTCGCGCGCAACCAGCGGCTGCGCGAGCAGCACCTGCCGGCGCCCACCCGCGCCGACTGGAGCTCCGCGCCCGAGGGCAACGACGGCGACGGCCTCCTCGAAGGGCTGCGGCTGGGTGCGGTGGCCGACCTCATGGACAAGGTGTGGGGCGCCCCCTCCGTCGTCGTCCCCGGCAACCCCGCCCCCTTCTTCCTGGTCGCCGACCGGGGCATCCCCGGCATGATCGTCGTCGACCAGCAGGGCGACCGGTACGTCAACGAGGCCGCCCCGTACCACGAGTTCGTCGACGCCATGTACGCGCACCGGAAGAAGACCGGCGCCGAGACGGCCCCCCTCCTGGCTGGTCCTGGACGCCCGCTCCCGGGCCCGCTACGTGTTCATGGGGCTCCTCCCGCGCCAGCCCTTCCCCCGCGAACTGACCGGCAGCGGCTTCGTGAAGAAAGCCCGCACCCTGACGGAGCTGGCCGCCCTCATGGGCGTCCCCGCCGAACGGTTCACCCGCACAGTGGACCGTTTCAACGGCTTCGCCCGGCAGGCGCACGACGCCGACTTCCAGCGCGGCTAGAGCGCCTACGACCGCTACTACGGCGACCCCACCCTGCCCAACCCCAACCTCGCCGAGCTGTCCCGGCCGCCCTACTACGCCGTCCCCGTCGTCCCCGGCGACCTGGGCACCAAGGGCGGCCTGCGCACCGACGAACGCGCCCGTGTCCTGCGTGCGGACGGCACCGCGATCGACGGCCTCTACGCCACCGGCAACGCCTCCGCCGCCGTCATGGGCGAGACCTACCCCGGGCCCGGCGCCACGATCGGCCCCGCCATGACGTTCGCCTACGCGGCGGTCGACGACATGGCGGGCTGACCCGCCCGCGCGCATGCCGGCCGGCCACCCTCCGCCGGGAGCCGGCCGAGGCACGTTGTGGACTCGGGTGCCAAGTCCCCGCCGGTGGAGGCAACCGGCGGGAAACCTCACGGAAACAGAGCGCTCCTACGCTGACGGGACCGGCCGCCGGGCCGGCCCCGAGCAGCACTGTGAGGCCGATTGACCCCCATCGCCCCCGCCCTCCTGCGGCCGGCCACGCCCGCCGACCTCGGCGCCTGCGCGCGGATATACGCCCACTACGTGGCCGAGACGGTGATCACCTTCGACGAGGAGCCTCCGCCCCTCGCACACTGGGCGGACCGGCTCGCCCGCCTGACCGCCTGCGGACTGCCGTTCCTCGTCGCCGAGACCGCGGCCGGCGAGGTCGCCGGTTACGCCTACGCCGGGCCGTGGCGCCCCAGGGCGGCCTACCGGCACACGGTCGAGGACACCTGCTACCTCGCGCCCGGTCACACCGGTCGCGGACTGGGCGGCCTCCTGCTGGGGGAGCTGCTGACCCGCTCCGCCGCGGCGGGGGCACGCCAGATGATCGCCGTCATCTCCGACGCCGGGACGGACGCCTCCGTCGCCCTCCACCACAAGCACGGCTTCCGTACCACGGGCCGCCTGAGCGCCGTCGGCCGCAAACACGGACGCTGGATCGACACCGTGCTGATGCAGCGCGCACTGGGCGACGGAGACGACACCCGTGCCGCCACCCGCTGACCCCGCCGGCTGCCGCGCCCCGCACCGCTCACGGCGCCTGTCCGCCGGGCGGCTGTCCGCCGGGTGCCTGCACATGTGCGGCGTCCGGCAGCCGGGCGGCTGTCCGTACGCCGTCCGTACGCCGAGCCTGCCCGCCGGGCGGCTGCCGGTGTGCCGCCGGTCAGGCCACCGGGTGCCTGCCCGTATGTCGCGTCAGCCCGGCGGCCGTGCGGTCCTCTGTGTTACGTGCGGTCCTCCGCGTGTCCCGTGCGGTTCTCCGTGTCCCTGCGGTCCTCCGGTGTATCGCGTCGGCGTCGTCAGGTGTGTCGTCAGTGTGTCGTGTCCGGTGCCGGTGCGGCCTGCGGGGCGGCGGCCGGGGCGGTGCCGGGCCAGGGCAGTGCGGCCCGGAGCCGGAAATCGCCGTCCACCCGGCCGTGTTCGAGGGTGCCGCCCGCCAGCAGGGCCCGTTCGGCGAGTCCGATCAGTCCCTGCCCGGCGCCGGGCACCCGGGCGGAGCTGCCCGCCCCCGGGGACGGTGCCGGATTGCGGACCTCGACGGTCAGGCCCCGGCCCGCGCCGCCGCGCACGGTGACGGTGACCGGTGCGCCGGAGTCCGAGCCGTGCTTGCGCGCGTTGGTCAGTCCCTCCTGGACGATGCGGTACGCGGTACGGCCCGCGACGGCAGGGGCCGCCTCCAGGCCGCCGTCCACCTCAAGGTCGAGCCGGACATCGGCGCCGGCCTTGCGTGACTCGTCCGCCAGCCGTTCCAGGTCCGCGAGCACCGGTTGCGGCCGGTCTCCCGTCTCCGGGGCGCGCAGCACGCCGATGATCTCCCGCAGGTCCTGGAGCGCCTGGTGGGCGCTCTCCCGGATCACGCTCGCCGCCCGTGCCACCTGGTCGCGCCCGGCGTCCGGGTTGAACTCCAGCGCACCGGCGTGGACGCTCAGCAGCGACAGCCGGTGGGCCAGTACGTCGTGCATCTCCCGGGCCACGTCCTCGCGGGCTTCTCGGCGGGCGTCGGCCGCGGCCTGGTCGGCCCGTTCGCGCAGCGAGGCGATCAACTGGCGCCGCGACCGTACGTACAGGCCCCAGCCGACGGTGGCGGCCAGCAGCACGAAGTAGGTGAGGGCGGAGCCGGTGCGCGGATCGTCCAGGTCCGGCCGGTGGGCGAGCACGAACGGCAGCGGCGCGAAGGCCAGGATCGCCACGTACCCCGTCACCCGGGGCGGTCGCCGCACCGCGACGGTGAACAGCGCGACCATGATCGGTCCCGCCATGAAGTGCGAGAACGGTTCCAGGAGCAGCAGCACGACGGCCAGCTCGACCGGCCGGCGGCGCCGGAGGAAGAGCGCGGCGCACGCCAGTCCGCCGCGCAGTTGGTCGAGCGCCAGCGCCGTCCCGGAGGTACCCGGTTCGATCACCACCTGATCGGTGCTGAGCACCAGGAAGCACGCGGCGAACAGGAACGCGCCGATGTCGACAGCCCACTCCCTGGCGTTGCGCCGCTCCGCCCCGCGGTTGTCTCCGGAACCCATGCCGCGAATCTACGGCCTGCGCCGACTCCGGTGCCCGTCCCGCCGGCGCCCGGCTACTTCGGTAGGACAACGCGAGGGCACATCGTCGACTTTCGTCGCTCCGTCCGACGCCGACGCCCGATATCCCGCCCGTGGCGGCCCGGTGAGGCTCAAGGCCCATGAAGAAGCTCCTCAACATCATCGCCTTCGTACTGATCGCCCAGGGCGCCGGCGGTATCGCGTACGCGCTCACCGGCTGGTTCGACAAGTGGGCGCTGGTCCACCGCATCGGCTTCCTCGACGGCTACGAGATCTATGTCTGCGTCGTGCTCATCGCGCTGGGCATCGCCGTGGGCGCGGCCTCGGACGCCGTCGCCGCCCGGGGCCGGGACTGAGGCCGGGACTGAAACCGGGAGCGGACGGGACGGCGGCGGGGTCGGCATACCCTGGGGCGGAGGCGTCCGGCCGCGCCCGTTCCCGTAGGTACGTATCCGACCAGGAGCAGAACCGTGTACTTCACCGACCGTGGCATCGAAGAGCTGGAGAAGCGGCGCGGCGAGGAAGAGATCAGCTTCGCGTGGCTGTCCGAGCAGCTGCGCACCTTCGTCGACCTGAACCCGGACTTCGAGGTTCCGGTGGAGCGGCTGGCCACCTGGCTGGCCCGCCTGGACGACGAGGACGACGAGGACTGAGACCGGCAGGCCACCCGCGGGGAGGCTTGCGCATATCGCGACACACGACATATCGTGTCTTCCCAGAGACGCGATATGTCGTTGCTGCGGTATGTCGCGGGCCCGCGCCCGGCGGTGCCCGCCCGCAGGCAGCGCCCGAGCCTGGGGAGGCCGCCGTGCCCGTACTCGACGACCGCTCGTGGCAGATCACCGAGCCGCGGCGGATCGACTTCGACGACCCGGTGACCGAACTGGACGTCCGGGTGGTCAGCGGGACCGTCAACGTCGTCGGCACCGACGAGCCCGTCACCCGGCTCGAGATCGGCAAGGTCGAGGGGCCGCCGCTGCATGTGCGACGGGAGGGCGGCAGACTCGTCGTCGCCTACGACGACCTGCCCTGGCGCGGCTTCCTCAACTGGCTGGACCGCACCCGCCGGCGCCGCGAGGCCGAGGTCTCGGTGCGCGTCCCCGCCGACGTCACCCTCTCCGTCGGCGTTGTGACGGCCGGCGCGGTGGTGACGGGCATGCGGGGCACCACGACGGTGGCGGGCGTCTCCGGCACCACCACGCTCGTCGGTCTCTCGGGCCCGGTGCAGGCCGAGACGGTCTCGGGCGACGTCGAGACCAGACTGCTGTCCGGCCCGCTGCGCTTCTCCACCGTCTCCGGCGATCTGACGTGCATCGACGGCACCGGCGGTGAGATCAAGGCCGACTCGGTCAGCGGCGCCATGATCCTCGACCTGGGCGCCCCGCGCGCGGGGGAGGCCGCCGACATCCGGCTGAGCAGCGTCTCGGGAGAGGTGGCCGTCCGCCTCCCCGACGACGCGGACCTGACGGTCGAGGCCCGCACCACGGGCGGCGCCGTCTCCAGCGCCTTCGACGAACTGACGACCGGCGGCGGCTGGGGCGACCACTGGGTCGCCGGCACCCTGGGCGCCGGCCGCGGCACCCTGCGCGCCGACAACGTCACCGGCGGTCTCGCCCTGCTGCGCCGCCCGCTCCGCGACGGCACGGACCCGGACCCGCACCCGGACGGCACCGCCACGGTCGCCGCCCACGCCGCGGACCCCGCACCGGGCGCCGGACCGTCGAGCGGCCCGCACCCACCCGAGACCCCCGGCAACCCCGACCCGGCGAAGGGCCTGTGACATGCCCCCTGTCTTCGCACACGGCCGACTGCGCCTGTACCTGCTGATGCTGCTGGCCGAGGCACCCCGCCACGGCTACGAGGTGATCCGCCTCCTCGAAGAGCGCTTCCAGGGCCTGTACGCGCCCTCCGCCGGCACCGTCTACCCCCGGCTGGCCAAGCTGGAGGCCGAGGGGCTGGTCAGCCACACCACCGAGGGCGGCCGGAAGGTCTACGCGATCACCGAGGCGGGCCGCACCGAACTGGCCGGCAGACAGGCCGAACTGGCCGAGCTGGAGGTCGAGATCCGCGACTCCCTCGCCGCGCTGGCCGCGGACATCCGCGAGGACGTCAGCGGCACCGCCAGCGAACTGCGGCGTGAGATGCGCGAGGAGGCGCGCAACGCCCGAGGCCGGGCCAAGGGCGGCCGGGGCCGCTCCCGTACGGGCACCGCCACCGGCCCCGGCCCCCAGGAGCCGTCCGGCTGGGAGGACGGCTGGGAGACCGGATGGGACGGCGTCTGGCATGACAAGGAAGCCTGGCGCCGCGCCAAGGAGGAGATGCGCCGCGCCAAGGACGAATGGAAGGAACAGGCCCGCAAGGCCAAGGAGGAGGCGCAGCGCGCCCGCCGCCAGGCGAAGAAGGAACGCGAGGCCCACACCGAGGCGCTGGCCGAGGTGCAGCGCATAGCGCGCCAGGTGCAGGACCAGGTGCAGACCCGGATGCGCGCGGGCGACTGGCCCGGTGCCGTCCGGGACGGCATGTCCGAACTGGCCCGCGAAATGGGCAACCTCGGCCGCGTCACCGGCCAGACCACCGCCTGGCCGCCCTATGTGCGACCGCACCCGGCCGGTACCGACCCGGACGCGGAGGCCGAGGCACCGCTGCCCGACTCCACCGGTGACCCGGTGCGCGACCTGGAACGCCTCCTGGACCGCTTCCGGGACGAGGTGCGGGACGCCGCCCGCGACCACGGAGTCACCGAAGCCCAGTTGCGCGAGGTCTGCCGCCATCTGTCCACCGCCTCCGCCCACATCGGCGTCCTCCTGCGCGCGGCCGGCGAGTCGGCGAACGGCTCCCCGGCACGGGGCGCGGAACCGGACGGCCGGAAGGAGGACACCGGCCCGGACGCCGGCTGACGACACGCTTCCGCTCCGGCTGCGGCGGTGACCCGGATCCATGGTCGCGCCGAGCGGGGCCGGAGAGGTTCAATGGGCCTTGCGGCAACCGGCGTTCGGGCGCCGACGGGCAGGAGGGGGACGTATGGAGCGGGAGATCCGGGAGATCACACTGCCGGGCGGGGAGACGGTGCTCGCCCGGGTGCGGGTGCTGGACGAGGAAGAGGTCCCGCCGAACGCCGACGAGTTCCAGTACGACGACGTCGGTATGCACGACCAGCTCATCGCCCGCGCCCAGCAGCTCAACGAGGTGATCAGCGGCGTCGGTTCGGCCGTGCTCGGTGCGGCCCGCGCGGCGAGACCGGACGAGGTGAGCGCCACCTTCGGCGTCGAGCTGGCCGTCAAATCCGGCAAGGCGCTCGCTGCCGTCCTCGCCGACGGTGAGGCCAAGGCATCGGTCTCCGTCACCCTCACCTGGCGCCGCGACCCGGCGACGGACGACCAGGGGCGGGACGGCACCGACCCGGGCGACGCGACGACGGGGGACGGCCCGCCCGGCGCGGCGGGCACCACCACCCAGGCCGGCTGACGGTGGGGGAGGGCCCCTGCCGCGGGGCCCTGCCCGCCGCCGCCGCACCAGCGCCGCCGCCGCACCAGCGTCGGCACCGTACCGGCGTCTGCGGCGGCACCAATCCACCGCCCCCGACACCAGCCTTGCGCCCCGCACCACTGCCCACGCTCACAGCAGCCGCCCAACCCCCGCAGCACTGCTCGCCCCCGCGAGGCACCAGCACCAGTCGAGGCATCCCCGTAGGGGATCAACACTCGTTCGTGTGACGATGGTTGAGGGAGGCCCCTCCCGTCTGTCGGACCCGGCGACTAGCCTGCTGCCTCATACACCTCACAGGCAGAAGTGACGGGGGAACGGGGCGTAAAGGGGGAGTGCTGTGACCGGAGTGCGAGCCGCGCGGTGCGGAAGGCCACGATTCGGCGTGCTGCTGTGCGCGCCCTGTGCCGCGTGAACGCCCCCACGGGCCTCGCCGACTCCGTTCGCGCTTCCGTCGTGCGCATCGGGGCGCCGCCCGAGGGGTACGACGGAAGCAGCGACAGCGGTGACGGCCTCGGCCGGGACCGCGGTCGCCGCGACTGGAGCAGCGGGGGCGCCGGAGCCGGAGGGCGGCGGCGGGCCTTCTGGGGGAGCGGTTTCTTCGTCGCACCCGGATGGGTCCTCACGTGCGCCCATGTCGTCGGCAAGGGCGCCGCACCCATATGGAGGGGGGAGCGCGCCATCGGCATCACGGTCGGGGACGGCGCCCAGAGCGCGGTGCTCCAGGGGGAGCTCGCGTTCGGTCTGCCGTTGCCCGAGGATCCGCAGGCGCCCCCGTCCCCGTGGCCGTTCCCGGACCTGGCGCTGGTGCGGGTGCCGGACGCAGGCGACGTGGACTGCCTGTGGCTGAGCGACCGTTCGGTGCTCACGCCGGCAGCCATCGGGCTCTACGGGTGGGCGCCCGCCGTGGAGCGCGGCGAGCAGATGTTCTTCACCGGTCTGGGCAAGGCGACCGGTGTGCTGGGCCGTCCGCTGATGCTCAGCGGTGACGAGCTGACCGAGGGCTGTTCCGGGGGACCGGTGCTGGACCAGCGGCGGGGCACGGTGCTGGGCGTCAGCAAGGGCACGGGCCGCCGGCCGGGCACGGGGCTGGCGACGCCCATAACGGCGCTGCGCAAGTTGTGCGACGCGGGCCCGCGCGGGGCGCGGGTGCTGCACGAGGTGCTGTCGGCGCACGACCGGCACCATCTGGCGCGCTACTACGGGTTCGGCCACAGCTGGTACCGGCAGCACGCCCGGCTGGGCCCGTCCGGCGGGGAGCCGGCCTACGGCTTCACCGTGGACCGCAGGGCGGAGCTGTACGCGCTGTTCGCCGATGTGGAGCCGCCCACCGGCGCGGGACAGGTGCTGCAACTGGCCAACGAGGCCCGCAACATGGTGCTGCGGCTGCCCTACACGCTCCGCGACCACGACCCCCGCTCCTGGCGGGAGGGCGCCGGGCTGCTGTACGACCCGCGGGACGCGGAGACCGGGGAGCAGGAGCCCTCGCCCGATCTGGCACTGGAGGCGGTGGTGCTGTACGCCGCGAAGGTGACGGCGGCGCTCACCCGGGCGGGTACGGCGCGTACGGCCAGGTCAGTGCGCGCGCTGGCCGAGCTGCGCGCGTGGGTGGAGCGGACGGCGCGGACGCTCCTCAACGACGTCATCCGGGCGCAGGTGCCCTCCGTCCTGGAGGGGCACCGTCCGGCGTCGGCGGCGCGCGCCGATGTGCTCGTGGAGATCGAGCCGGACATCTACGGCTCGGGGCGGCACGCCTGGCGGGTCGCGCTGGTGCGGTCGGCGGACAAGAACGAGCTGCGATCCGGCGACGACGGCGAGGACGGTGACGCGGAGGGAGCCGAGCGCGAGGAGTTCACCGTCGACCAGAGCCGGGAGGAGGTGCCGCGCTCCCAGCTGGAGGAGGCCGTGCGCTCGGCGCTCTCGCAGGCGCTGGACCTGTGTGATGTGGACGACCATCTGGCGGCCGTCGAGTTCCTGCTGCCGCGCGCGCTGTTCGACGAGCCGGTGGACGCCTGGCGGGCCCGGCCCTACGACCCGGCCGACCCGTTCAATCCGCACACCCTGCCGCTGGGGCAGCGCCGGCTCGTGGTGGTGCGTGACCGCTCCCGCAGGGACCACGGTTTCACGCCCGAGTACCGCACCCGGGCGGCGGCCGTTCTGGGCGGCCCCATGGAGGCGGTGCCGCTGCGCCGTGAGGTGCCGGTGGCCGGGCACGACGCCCCGGCGCCGGAGGGCGGCCAGGCCACCTACGGCCGGCTCATGGCGGCGCCGCCCGGCGCGGTGCCCGTCTACTGTGCGCGGGCCGGCAGCGGCCCGGGCGCCCGCGCCATGGCCGCCGCGCTGGGGGCGGGGCACGCGGTGGCGCTGTGGCGGCACTCCTTCGACGGCGGCCACGACCACGACGACTGCGCGGAGTTCCACGAGCAGGCCGCGGCGCTGCTGAGCGAGGTCCGTTCGGCCCGGCAGCTGCCGTCGCACATCAGGGCACTCCGCAACCGCAACGCCGACCTGACCGACGACACCGGCGACACCGAGGGCGCCGACGGGGCAACCGGCCCGGACAGCACGGCAATTGACCCCTCGGCGGCCTGGGCACGGCATATCGTCCTGCTTTACGATCCGCCACACAGGAGCTCGGGGGACGGACCGTTGCGCGAACCACCGCTCATGCCCAGGCCGCCGACAGCGTTGAGGAGCACATCGTGAGCGATTGGCGCATCTACCGGGGCGCGGGCGTGCCGCACGAGGGAGTGCGCGAGCTGCCCGAGCCACCGCCCTGGCGCGACTTCACCGGCGCCGGCACCGGCCCCGACTCACCGGGCGGGGACGACGCGGAGGGGGCCGACACGGCCCGGCGGCTGGGCGCACGGCGGCGTCTGGTGGAGAGTCTGCATCCCAGGCCGGAGGAGGTCGAGGCGGTCAACGCGGCGCTGTATCTGCGCCGCCCGCTGCTGGTGACCGGCAACCCGGGCACCGGTAAATCGACACTCGCGCACGCGGTGGCGCACGAGCTGGGGCTGGGCCGGGTGCTGCGCTGGCCGATCGTCAGCCGGACGACGCTCAAGGACGGGCTGTACCACTACGACGCCATCGGCCGGCTCCAGGACGTCCAGCTGGACCGTGCCGTGGCCGGGGACGGCAGCTCCGTGCCGGCCCGTCCCCCGATCGGGTCGTATCTGCGGCTGGGGCCGCTGGGGACGGCGCTGCTGCCGGCGCGGCCCGCCGAGCCGGGCGGGGTGCCGCTGCCCCGGGTGCTGCTCGTCGACGAGCTGGACAAGAGCGACATCGACCTGCCCAGCGACCTGCTGAACGTTCTGGAGGACGGCGAGTTCACCATTCCGGAGCTGGAGCGGATCGCCGACCGGGAGCCGGTCACCGAGGTGCTGACCGCGGACGGGGACAAGGTGCCCATCGAGGGCGGGCGGGTGCGCTGCACGGCGTTCCCGTTCATCGTGCTGACCTCCAACGGGGAGCGGGACTTCCCGGCGGCCCTGCTGCGCCGCTGCATCCAGCTGGACCTCAAACCGCCGGGTGACAAACAGCTCGCGGCGATGGTCTCGGCCCACCTGGGGGAAGAGGCACTGGAGGAGGGAGCCGAACTGGTCCAGCGGTTCCTGCGCCGGGAGCCGGGGCAGGTCATCGCCACCGACCAGCTGCTCAACGCCCTGTTCCTGACGCAGCGCGCCTCGGGTGTCGAGCGGGTCACCCGTGACCGGCTCGCCGAGATGCTGCTGCGCCCTCTCGACCGCCCGAGGTGACGGATTCATGAGTCCGGCGCCGTCCCAGCCGTCGCCCGAGGGCCGTGCGCGGCCCGCGGCGGGTGAGCAGCCGTCCGCCCGGTCCGTCAAGGAAGTGACGGAGCTGGTGGCGCGGCTGCGTGCCGCGGGCTGGGACCCCTCGTCCGAGGAGGTCGCCGAGGCGTTGTGGCTGGCCCGTTTCACCGGCGCCCGGGACGCGGGCGGGCTCGACGCGGACTCCACCGCGCCGCGCTACGCCGAAGGCCCGACGCGGCAGCCGGAGCCGCCCATGCCGTTACCCGGTCACCACGAGACCCCCGAACCGTACGAGCCGCCCCGCCCGCAGGCGGAGCGCACGGCACCCGTTTCCCTCTTCGCGCCCCGCCGGCACGGCGGGGCGCCGCCGGCGGGCTTCCCGGTGCGTGCCCCGGCGGCCGGGTCGCTGTCGGGCCTGCTGGAGCTCCAGCACGCGCTGCGTCCGCTGCACGGCTACCGTCCGCCGCTGCCGCCGGTGGCCGGGGACCTGGACGAGGACGCCACCGCCGACCTGAGCGCGCGCTCCACGGCCGTGCTGCCGGTCTTCGGCACCACGGCCCGCCGCTACAGCGAGATCCAGCTGATCATGGACGCCTCTCCCACCGCGTCCGTGTGGCAGCCCACCCTGGAACGGCTGCGCCAGACGTTCGAACAACTGGGTGCCTTCCGTGATGTGCAGGTCCGCTATCTGCACCGCGCGAGGGACGGTGCGCCCCTCATCGGCAGCGGCCCGGCGGACGGCACCACCCGGCTGCGGCCCGCCGACGAGTACCGCGACACCACCGGCCGCCGCCTCACCCTGGTGGTCAGCGACTGCGTGGGCGCGCTGTGGCAGGACGGGCGGGCCCAGCGGCTGCTGCACCACTGGTCGGGCCGCTCCCCGCTCGCCGTCGTCCAGCCGCTGCCGCCCCGGCTGTGGCCGCGCACCGCGCTGCCGGCCGAGCCGGGGACGCTGCTGCGGGACCGGGGCGTCGGCGGACGGATCACCTTCGAGCCGGACGGCTACGGGCCGCTGCCGCCGGCCGACGCGGTGCCGGTGCCGGTGCTGCTGCCCACCCCGCAGGCCCTGGGCGGCTGGGCCCGGCTGCTGGGTTCGGACGGCGAGCGGTCGGTGCCGGGCGCCGCCGCCTGGGTGCTGCCCCGGCATCCGGCGATGCCGCCGCCGCGCACGGCGCCCGGGGCCGTGCCGCCGCGCACCCTGCTGCGGGAGTTCCGCAACACCGCCTCGCCGGGCGCCCTCGACCTGGCCGTCCATCTGGCCGTCGTCCCGCTGCTGCTGCCGGTCATCCATCTGGTGCAGGAGGCGATGCTGCCGGACACCGGGCCGATGGAGCTGGCGGAGGTGCTGCTGTCCGGGCTGCTGACGCGGCTGCCGGAGAGCGAGGGCGAGCAGGAGGGCGGCCCGGATCTGTACGGGCCCCGCTACGCGTTCGCGCCCGGCGTGCGCGAGCTGCTGCTCCAGTCGCTGGACCAGTCCGCGGCGGTGCTCATCCTCAAGCATCTGTCGGGGTACGTGGCGCAGCGCTTCGGCAAGGGCACCCGCAACTTCGCCGCCATGGCCGTGGCCCAGCTGACCGGCCGCGGTGAGACGGCGGCGGACGCTCCCGGCACACCCGAGGCGGGCACCCCCGGCGGTGATCTGGGCGAGGACGGCGAGGAGACGGGCGGCGACGAGCTGTTCGCCACCATCCCCGCCGAGGTGGTCCGCTTCTACCTGCCCGAGCAGCCCGCGGCCGACCAGGTGGCCGAGACGGAGCGGCTGCTGGGCCGGTGGCGGGCCCAGGGCGACATCCAGTTGCTGCACCGGGCCCGTTCGGTGGGCGAGGTGGCCCGTGCGGCGGACCGGGACAGTCCGCGGGCCAGGCTGGCGCTGGGCCGGGTGCTGCACGCCCTGGCCGGTACGGCGGCGGTCAGGCGCAGCCCGCAGGGCGCCGAGCCGCTGCTGCGGGACGCGGCCGAACTGCTGACGGACAGCGGCCCGGCGACGCTGCTGGAGCGGGGCGGTGTCGAGTACGACCTGTGGCAGGCGAACGGCGGCGTGCGGCATCTGCTGCGCGCGGAGCGGCTGCTGCGTTCACCGGCGGACGGTTTTGGGGACACGGACGAGGGACAGGCGCTGCCGGACGCCGCCCTCACCCGTAAACTCCGGCTGGGCCGGGTGCTGCTGGCACTGGCCCACGCCGCACCCGAACACCGTCACCGGGCGGCCGTTGAGGCCGTCGGTGCACTCCGCGAAGCGAGCGAGATGCTGGCAGACCGTGCGCCCGGCCCCTCCGAACCGTCCGGCGCCTCCGCCGACGGCCCGTCCCCGGCCGGGCAGGCGGCCCCGCCGCGCCCCCAGGACGACACCGGCGCGCAGCTCAGCGGCGCTCTGCTGGACCTGGCCGCCGCGCTGCGGCTGAGCGGGGCCTCGGCGCCGGAGCGGCTCCAGGTGCTGGCGCAGGCCCGGCAGGCGGCGGGGGAGCGGCCCGCACTGCGGCTGCGCTGCGCCCGGGAGCGGGCGCGCGTACTGCGGGAGATGCGGGACTGGGAGGCGGCTGCGGACGCGTACACGGAAGCCGAACGCGTCACGTCGCGCGACAGCGCGCAGCGCGGCGAACTGCTCACCGAATGGGGCGAGATGCTGCTGACCGAGGCGGGCGATCTGACGCGCGCGGAAGGAATCCTGCGTGAGGCGCTCACGCGTGCGCCGTCCGGCAGCCCGGCCGTCGCCAAGGCCGCGCTGCTGCTGGGCAGGGTGCTGCTGCTGCGGTACGACCGGGAAGGTTTCCGTCCCGATCTGTACGAGGGCTGCCATCTGCTGGAGCAGGCGGCGCGGCAGGGGGCGGACGCGGAGAGCCGGGCGCAGGCGTGGCTGCGGCTGGGCCGGGCGCGTGCCCTCTTCCCCGCGGGGTCGCCGCAGTCGCAGCAGGCGGGTGCGGAGCTCACCAGTGCGCTGGAGGAGGTGGCCGGCGCGCACGAGCAGGGTTCGCTCACCGTGGCGCGTGCGCTGCATGCCCGTGGCGACTTCCACCGGGCGCAGGGCCGCAGTCAGGAGGCGCTGGCCGACTACCGTGCGGCGGAGGCCGAATGGCAGTTGCTGGCCGGGCACGCGGTGGACGTGCCGTGGGACGAGGTGCGCCGGACGAGGGACCGGGTGGCCGAATCGGCGCGGTGATCCGGCGCGCGCCGGTGTCCGGCCGAATGCGTCGGCCCCTTGCTCCGAACGTGTTTCCGGTTACCTGCCCCGGGAAAGAGAAATCATCCGTGGTAACCGCCCCCGGGCGGGGTTCTTAGGGAGGAGAACAGGGTGCCGAAGCGGACCGTTGGCACGTCCCGCAGCCCGGGCCGTCAGCCCCAAGCGGCGCCGCCGCCCCTGCCCGATCTGACGGGCGTGTCCCTGCGCACGCTCAGGACCTGCGACGATCCGGCCGTCACGGCAGCGGTGGAGAGCACGTTGCGCACTTCCCGGGAACTGTCCAGGATGTGGCGGTCGGACGGCACCAACGGCGGCGGCGGAGTGCTGCCTTCCGGTCCGGGCCGGGCCGAGGGGCGGCGGGCGTGCGGAAAACAGTATGCGTTCCGGTCATTTTCCGGCCCCGGCGGCGCAGTCGGCCCCTCACCCGTTCCCGGACTGGGCGCCGCGGACCCTCCTGAGCCGGTGTGACCGTCCGCCATGAAATCCACCGGTTCCTTCTCCCCCTTCGAGATATCGGACCGCCGACTGCGCAGCCTGGGCGGGACCCGCCCCGGCCCGGGCGAGGCGGCGGCCCTGGACGACTGGCTGCACTCCCGGCGCCTCGTGCTGCTCAAAACCCTGCTCACCCGCGCCGAACGGGCGCGGCTGCCCGAGGCGGCAGCGCGCAAGCTGGATGCGCACTGGGCGCTGCTTGAGCACGCCGAGCGGCGCGACCCGGCCGCCATGCGCGCCGTACTGGGCTACCCGGCCGTCGGCAACTGGCTCGCCCGCGCACTGGAAGCCCGCACCGGCGACGACTTCGCGGCGGCGCTTGCCGGTTCGGGTACGCTCGCCGCCACCGTGGCCACCGTCGCGGGCTGCGACTTCCGGGTGGAACTGCCCGTCACCGGCGGACACCTCGTCCTGCCCGGCCTCGGCGCCTACGCGGCGACCACCCCCGCCGTCCGTCTCGAAGCCGCGGGCGACACCCTCACCTTCACCCCGGACGGCGGCACACCGGCGTCGCTGCCCCGCACCGCGGTGCTGGCCCGCCGGCGGTACGGAACGGTCCCCTGGCACCCCCTGAGCGCCCTGCCCGGCGGCGCCGCCGTCCTGGACGACCGCGACCCGCACCTCGGCGCCGGAACCGGTCCGCAGGACCCCGCCGGGCTGCGGCCCGCCACGGTCGCCGGGTCCGCCGAGGAACGCCGCTGGCGGGAACTGTGGAGCGGCGCCCTTGCGTTGCTGCGCGAGGTGGACGCGGAGCGCGCCGCCGAGACGGCCGGCCTGGTGCGCGCCGTGGTCCCCGTCCGGTCCCGCCCCGAGGGCAGCGTCAGCGCCACCCGGCTCGCCGCGCCCTGGGCGGTCCTGACCACCCGGCCGCGCACCGGCGAGGAGATGGCGGAGGTCCTCGTGCACGAGGTGCAGCACAGCAAGCTCGCGGTGCTGGAGGGCGTCGCCCCGCTCAGCCACGCCCCGGCCGACGGCGAGAGGGCCCCGCTGTACCGCGTCGCCTGGCGCAGCGACCCCAGGCCGCTGGGCGCCGTCGTCCAGGGCACGTACGCGCATCTCGCGCTCGCCGACCTGTGGGACCGGCTGGCCCGCCGGGACGGGGCGGGCCCGGCCGCACGCGAGGCCGCCCGGCGGCGCAGCGCGGACTTCGCCACCCAGGTCGACCACGCTCTTTTCCTCCTTCTGGGCTCTGGCCAACTGACCCGTGAGGGCACAGAGTTCGTGGAGGGGATGCGCCGCCGGCACGCGCGGCTGACCGCCCCAGGCGGCCGGGACGCCCGGGGCGCCACCCACAACCTCACAAACCGTCACTTTGGGTAATCTCGCCGTACAGGTCGCTCCCCGGTGGGCGACGACGGCTGCTGGACGAGGGAGAACGCAGGCATGGTCGCTCAGCGGGAACCGGCTCGGGGCTCCGCGCCCGGAGGCGAGTCCGAGCACTTCGTGGTGGTCTTTCCCGGCTACCACCGCGCCTGGGGCAACTGGATCGCACACCGGCTGGAGAGCCACGGACACCGCACCACGCTCCAGCGGTGGGACCCGGACCGCGAGCAGCCCCTGGAGGAGGCGCTGGGCGACCTCCAGCTCGCCAGCGGGCGGGTCCTGCTGGTGCTCAGCGATGTGTTCCTCCAGCTCGGCCCGCGCACCGAGGCCGACTGGAACGCGGTGCTGCGCGGCTACGTCGCCGAACACGCGGACCGGTTCGCCGCCGTCAACCTCACCAACCGCGAGCTGCTGCCGGCCACGGCCGTGCTGGAGCCGGTCGCGCTGTGGGGCATCGGTGAGGAGGAGGCCGAGCGCAGACTCCTCAACCGGCTGGGTCTGCGTCCGCGCCGGGTGCCGGTGCCGCAGCCGGGCTACACCAGCCGCTACCCCAACGACCCGCCGGACGTCTGGGGCGAGGTCCCGCGCCGCAACGCCCGCTTCACCGGCCGCGATCTGATCCTCAACGAACTCCAGGAACGGCTCATGGACGCCGAGCACGGCGCCGCCGTGTGCACCCTGGTGGGCACGGCGGGCATCGGCAAGACGCAGATCGCCGCCGAGTACGCGCACCGGTTCGGCCCCGACTACGACGTGGTGTGGTGGGTCAACTGCGACCAGCGCAACACCCAGCGGGACACCTTCGGCCAGCTCGCCGTCGAACTCGGCCTCGACCGTGCCGGGGAGGTCGGCGAGCGGGTCCGCGCCGTACGCGAGGCGCTGCGCCGCAACGAGCCGTCGGGACGCTGGCTGCTGATCTTCGACGGCTGG
The DNA here is from genome assembly GCF_000725885.1 of Streptomyces albus subsp. albus. GTDB lineage: Bacteria > Actinomycetota > Actinomycetes > Streptomycetales > Streptomycetaceae > Streptomyces > Streptomyces albus. The sequence continues at coordinate 33,288 of NZ_JODR01000037.1, forward strand.
GAGGAGCCGGAGGACGCCGCCACCTATCTGCCGCACGGCGGAAGCGGCCACGTACTGATCACCTCCCGCAACAAGAGCTGGCGCACCACCACCGAGATCAAGCAGATCAGCGCCTTCAAGCGGGCGGAGTCGACCGGCTATCTGATGCGCCGGGCCCCGCACATCACCGCCGAGCAGGCCGACCAGGTGGCCGGTGAGTTCCAGGACCTGCCGCTCCAGCTGGCCCAGGCCGCCGCGTGGCTGGGCGAGGAGGGCATGGAGGTGCCCGAGTACCTGCGCATGGTGCGCGGGGTGGGCCTGACCCGGCTGGAGTCGGGCACCATGCCGGACGACTACCCGTACTCGTCCCTGACGTCCTGGTCGATGCTGCTCAACAAGCTCCGCAAGTCCGAGCCGCGCACCGTCGACCTGCTCTCCCTGTGCGCCGTCTTCGCGCCCGGACGCATCCCCCTCGGACTGGTGCGCGGCATCCCGTCCTCGGAGCTGCCCGAGAACCTGCGCTGGCTGGTCACCGACCGCTCAGGCTGGGCCCGCGCCCTCGACTCGCTGGTCAACTACTCGGTCCTCACCCGCGAGGCCCGCAACCCCTCGGCCGGCGACACCGAGCAGAGCGACTCGGTGCACATGCACCAGGTCGTCCACAGCGTCATCAGCGAACTCACCCAGGGCCGCAACAGCGACACCTTCCGCGAAGTGGTGCACCGGCTGCTGGTCGAGGCCGACCCGGGCACCCCCAGGGACAGCCGCCAGTGGGGGCTGTACGCGGAGCTGATGCCGCACCTGCTGGCCTCGGGGGCACCCGCCAGCAAGGAGCGCAGGGTGCAGGAGATGCTGCTCAACTGCCTGCGCTACTGCTACGCCTCCGGCGAGTACTCGCTGGGCGCCGAGATGGCCGACGCCATCCGCGCCGACTGGGAGACGTTCATGGGCGGTGAGGACCAGCAGATGCTCGTCCTCACCAGCCTCCAGGGCAACCTGCTGCGCGCCGGCGGCCACTTCCGCAACGCGCAGGCCCTCGACAGCGCCCGGCTGGAGCGGCTGCGCGCGGTGCCGCAGCCCGGCGGCGTCCACGAGGAGGCCGTCATGGACGCCACCAGCTGCCTGGCCGCCGACCTGCGGCTGCTGGGCCAGTACGACGAAGCGCTCCAGCTCCAGGAACAGGTGGTGGAGGTCTCCCGGCGGCTGTACGGGCCCGAGGAGTGGACGAGCCTGCTGGCCCAGCACAATCTCGCCGTCGGCCTGCGGCTGCTGGGACGGTACGACGAGGCGTACGAGACCGACCTGGACACGCTGCGCAAGCGGGAGCAGGTGCTGCGCGCCCGCCACCCCGACACCCTCGCCTCCGGCAACGCCTGCGCCCGCGACCTGCGGCTGATGGGCCGCTACCAGGAGGCGCTGGCCCGCCAGGAGCTGAGCATCCGGCTGCACGTCCAGGTACTGGGCGCCCAGCATCCGCAGACCCTGCTGGCCCGGCACAATCTGATGCTGTGCCAGCGCAGGGCCGGCACTCCGCGGCAGGACATCGCCACCGCCATGGCCCTGCTCTTCGACCAGCAGGAGCAGGTGCACAACCGCACCCACTTCACGACGCTGTCGCTGATGACCGACTACGGCAACTTCCTGCGGGAGCACGGCGATCTGACGCTGGCCCGGGAGCTGCTGACGGAGGCCGAGGACGGCTTCCGGGCGCTGCTGGGCCCGGCGCACCCGGTGCCCACCGCGATGCAGTCCAACATGGGGCTCATCCTGGCCGCGGAGGGCGAACGCGACGGCGCGCTCAACATGTTCGAGCAGGCGCTGGCCGGCCTCACCTCGCTGCTGGGGCCGGACCATCCGGCGACGCTCGGCTGCGCCCTGAACACCAGTGGCGGCCGGCACCTGGGGGAGGCCCTGGAGGACGCCTACGAGCTGAGCACGGACACCCTCAAGCGCTGCCGGCGGGTGCTGGGCGAGGACCATCCCCTCACCCTCTCCTGCATGGTCGCCAACGCCATCGACCTGCGGGCGCTGCGGCGGCGCGACGAGGCCCGGGCGGTGGAGAGCGAGGCACTGGAGCGGCTCACCCGCTCGCTGGGCGCCCAGCACCAGCAGACCCTCTCCGCGCGCCAGCGCACCCGCCCCTACTGGGACTACGAGCCGTATCTGGGCTGACGGCACGGCCGCGCGGGCCCGCACGGCGTGCACCTTCCGGGGAGCGCCGTACGGGCCCGCGCGTGTGTGCCGGCCCTGCGCACACGGTGCCGGCCCCGCGCGCGTGTGCCGGCTTGCACATGCGTGCCGGCCCTGCGCGTGTGCCGTCCCGGAGAACGGCCGAGGGCCCCCGCCGCGGTGACGCGGCGAGGGCCCTCGGACCGTGAACGGGCCGGACGCCTCAGATCTCGAAGACGTCCTGGACCAGCTTGGCCTGCTCCTCGGCGTGCCGCTTGCCCGAGCCCACGGCGGGCGAGGACGAGGACGGCCGGGAGACCCGGCGCAGCCGGTCCGCGTTCGGGACGGGCTCGGAACCGATGATCAGGTCGAGGTGGTCGACCAGGTTCAGCGCGATGAACGGCCACGCACCCTGGTTGGCCGGCTCCTCCTGCGCCCACACGTACTTCTGGGCGTTGGTGAAGCGCGCCATCTCGGTCTGGATCTCCTGGCCCGGCAGCGGGTAGAGCCGCTCCAGCCGGATGATCGCGGTGTCCTTGACGCCCCGCTTGGTCCGTTCGGCGTCCAGGTCGTAGTAGACCTTGCCGGAGCAGAAGACGACCTTGCGGACCTCGGCCGGGTCCACCTGGCCGCTGTCCACGAGGGTGTCACCGATCACCGGGCGGAAGCCGCCGGAGGTGAACTCCTCCGTCTTGGAGGCCGCCGCCTTCATCCGCAGCATCGACTTCGGGGTGAAGACGACCAGCGGCTTGTGGTGCGGGTTGTGGACCTGCCAGCGCAGCAGGTGGAAGTAGTTCGACGGCAGCGACGGCATCGCCACGGTCATGCTGTTCTGCGCGCACAGCTGGAGGAACCGCTCGATGCGGGCCGAGGAGTGGTCCGGACCCTGGCCCTCGTAGCCGTGCGGCAGGAGCAGGGTGACACCGGAGGTCTGGTTCCACTTCTGCTCGGCCGAGGAGATGAACTCGTCGATGACCGTCTGCGCGCCGTTGGCGAAGTCGCCGAACTGCGCCTCCCACATCACCAGCGCCTCGGGGCGGGCCAGCGAGTAGCCGTACTCGAAGCCCATCGCCGCGTACTCGCTCAGCAGCGAGTCGTAGACGTTGAAGCGGGCCTGGTCCTCCGAGAGGTACAGCAGCGGGGTGTAGTCCTCGCCGGTGTTCTGGTCCAGCAGCACCGCGTGCCGCTGGCCGAACGTGCCGCGCCGCGAGTCCTGGCCGGACAGCCGCACCGGCGTGCCCTCCATCAGCAGCGAGCCGATGGCCAGGGTCTCGCCCATCGCCCAGTCGATCGTGTCGTCCTCGACCATCTGCGCTCGCCGCTGGAGCTGCGGCAGCAGACGCGGGTGGACGGTGATCCGCTCGGGGATGTTGACCTGCGACTCGGCGATCCGCTTGACGACCTCCTGGGAGATCGCGGTGTCCAGCGAGACGGGGAACTCCGCCTGCGGGGCCGGCACCTCGGTGGCGGCGGGCTGCGCCGTCGCGTCGCGGACCTCGGTGAAGACCTTCTCCAGCTGGCCCTGGAAGTCCTGGAGCGCCTGCTCCGCCTCCTCCAGGGTGATGTCGCCGCGACCGATCAGCGACTCGGTGTAGAGCTTGCGCACCGAGCGCTTCTTGTCGATCAGGTGGTACATCAGCGGCTGGGTGAACGAGGGGTTGTCCGTCTCGTTGTGCCCGCGCCGGCGGTAGCAGATCAGGTCGATGACGACGTCCTTGTTGAACGCCTGCCGGTACTCGAAGGCCAGCCGGCCCGCGCGCACCACGGCCTCCGGGTCGTCGCCGTTGACGTGCAGGATCGGAGCCTCGATCATCCGCGCGACGTCCGTGGAGTACATCGAGGAGCGCGCCGACTCGGGCGGCGCGGTGTAGCCGACCTGGTTGTTGATGACGATGTGGATCGTGCCGCCGGTGCGGTAGCCGCGCAGCTGCGACATGTTCAGCGTCTCGGCCACCACGCCCTGGCCCGCGAAGGCCGCGTCACCGTGCAGGGCGATCGGCAGGACCGTGAAGTCCGTGCCGCCCTTGCCGATGATGTCCTGCTTGGCGCGTGCCACACCCTCCACGACCGGGTCGACGGCCTCCAGATGCGAGGGGTTGGCGGTCAGCGAGACCTTGATCTGCTCGCCGTCCAGGCCGGTGAAGACGCCCTCGGCACCCAGGTGGTACTTCACGTCGCCGGAGCCGTGCATCGACTTCGGGTCGAGGTTGCCCTCGAACTCCCGGAAGATCTGCGCGTACGGCTTGCCCACGATGTTCGCCAGCACGTTGAGCCGGCCGCGGTGGGCCATGCCGATGACGGCCTCGTCCAGCCGCGACTCGGCCGCCGCGTCGATGACCGCGTCCAGCAGCGGGATGACGGACTCGCCGCCCTCCAGCGAGAAACGCTTCTGCCCGACGTACTTGGTCTGCAGGAACGTCTCGAACGCCTCGGCCGCGTTGAGGCGGCGCAGGATGCGCAGCTGCTCGTCGCGCTCCGGCTTGGAGTGCGGGCGCTCCACCCGGTCCTGGATCCACTTGCGCTGCTTGGGGTCCTGGATGTGCATGTACTCGATGCCGGTGGTGCGGCAGTACGAGTCACGCAGCACGCCCAGGATGTCGCGCAGCTTCATCATGGACTTGCCGGCGAAACCGCCGACCGCGAACTCCCGCTCCAGGTCCCACAGGGTGAGGCCGTGCTCGGTGATGTCCAGGTCGGGGTGCTTGCGCTGCTTGTACTCCAGCGGGTCGGTGTCGGCCATGATGTGGCCGCGCACCCGGTAGGAGTGGATCAGGTCGAAGACCCGGGCCGCCTTGGTGACGTCGTCGTCGTGCGAGGCGTCGATGTCCTGCATCCAGCGCACCGGCTCGTACGGGATGCGCAGCGCACGGAAGATCTCGTCGTAGAAGTTGTCCTCGCCCAGCAGCAGCTGGGAGACCTTGCGCAGGAACTCGCCGGAGGCCGCACCCTGGATGACCCGGTGGTCGTAGGTGCTGGTGAGCGTCATCACCTTGGAGACGCCGAGCCGGTTGAGGGTGTCCTGCGAGGTGCCCTGGAACTCCGCCGGGTACTCCATCGCGCCGACGCCCATGATCAGACCCTGGCCGGGCATCAGACGCGGCACCGAGTGGACGGTGCCGATGCCGCCGGGGTTGGTCAGCGAGCAGGTGACGCCGGTGAAGTCCTCCATCGTCAGCTTGTTGTTCCGGGCCCGGCGGACGATGTCCTCGTACGCCTGCCAGAACTCGAAGAAGGTCAGCGTCTCGGCCTTCTTGATGCCGGCGACGACCAGCTGGCGCTCACCGTTCGGCTTCACCAGGTCGATGGCCAGACCCAGGTTCACGTGGTCCGGCTTGACCAGGGTGGGCTTGCCGTCCTTCTCCGTGAAGGAGTAGTTCATCGACGGCATCGCCTTGAGCGCCTGCACCATCGCGTAGCCGATGAGGTGGGTGAAGGAGACCTTCCCGCCCCGGGCGCGCTTGAGGTGGTTGTTGATGACGATGCGGTTGTCGAACAGGAGCTTCACCGGGACCGCGCGCACGGACGTGGCCGTGGGCAGCTCCAGCGAGGCGTTCATGTTCTTGGCGACGGCCGCGGACGGGCCGCGCAGCTGCACGTACTCGGGGCCCGCCGGCGCCTCGGCCGGCTCGGCGGCCTTGCCGCCGCCCGCCTTCGCGCCGCCCGCCGGGGCGGGCTGCTGCGCGGCCGGCTTGGCGGCCGGCTTCGGTGCGGCCTTGGGCTGCGCCTGCGGTGCGGCGGGCGCGGCCTGCGGCTGAGCCGGTGCGGGAGCCTGCGCGGGGGCGCCGGCCTGTGCGGGGGCGCTCGCCCCGGCCGCGGCCTGGGGCGCGGCGGCCCGGGCCGGTGCGGCCTTCGCGGGGGCCGGGGACGTGTCCCGCGGTGTGCCCGCGCCGTCCGGCGCCGAGGCCCCGTCGGAGGACTCCGGCTGATAGTCAGCGAAGAAGTCCCACCAGGCTCGGTCTACCGAGTTCGGGTCCTGGAGGTACTGCTGGTAGATCTCGTCGACGAGCCACTCGTTCGGCCCGAACGCGGGACCAGGGTCTTTGCCCTGTCCGTCCTTCCGTTCCGGCGAGGTGCTCGGTGAGCTGTTGGGGGACTGTGACGACACGGCGGCAACCGCCCTCTTCCGCTTCCTTAGGTGGTGGACAGCGGGAATAAAGGCTACGCCTCTCCCCGCGCGAGGTGGAGTCCGGGCCGCCCCTTGGTCACGTACGTCACATCGGGGCGCCGGTTTCGGGACAGGATTTGGCGGGAATCACTCACGGTTTTGCCCTGGGAGTGGAACCGCACGGCCCTCTTCCGCGTCCACGTGGGCTCACCTGCGAGGGTACGTCAAGACGGCTGACCTTTCGTCCCCGGAAGAGTGAGCTGTATCCGGCAACCGCGCGGCGATTCGGCCACCCGGATCCGTCCGCCGTGCAACTCCACCGCCCAGCGGGCGATGGCCAGCCCCAGCCCGGTGCCGCCGCCCGGACTGACACCCTTGCCGCCCTTCGCCGGCTCGGTGCTGTGCGTTCCGCTGAACCGGTCGAAGACCCGCTGCCGCTCCGACTCGGGTATCCCCGGCCCCTCGTCCAGCACCTCTACCTCCAGACTGCCCTCGCCGGTGGCCACCGGACCGCTGCCCGGCCGTGCCCGCACGGTCACCCGGCCGTGCTGCGGGCTGTGCTTGACGGCGTTGTCGATGAGGTTCGCCACCACCTGGTGCAGCCGTTCGGGGTCCGCGTAGGCCGTCAGTTCCGGAGGTGACACATCCAGGTGCAGATGGACGTCCTTGCGGGCGCGCCCCGAGCGCTTGCTCATGTTGGCCTCCTTGAGCACGCCCGCCAGGTACGGCCACACCTCGAAGCGCCGCGAGTGCAGCGGCACGACCCCGTTGTCCAGCCGCGAGAGGTCCAGCAGGTGGTCCACCAGCCGGCCCAGCCGCTCGGTCTGCGACAGCGCGGTGCGCATCGTCTCGGGATCGGCCTCCGAGACGCCGTCCACGACGTTCTCCAGCACCGCGCGCAGCGCCGCGATGGGGGTGCGCAGCTCGTGCGAGACGTTGGCGACCAGCTCCTTGCGGTGCTGGTCGACGGCCTGGAGGTCGGCGGCCATCCGGTTGAAGTTCTCGGCCAGCTCACCGAACTCGTCGCGCCGTCCGCCGCGCACCCGGCGGGAGTAGTCCCCGCCCGCCATCGCCTTGGCCGCGTCGGTCATCTCGTCCAGCGGCGCCGTCAGCGACTGCGCCACGAACTGCGTGATCAGCAGCGACGCCACGATCGAGATGATCGTGATGACCCGCAGCTCGGTCGCGGACTGGACCGCGAACAGCGCCAGCAGTGTGGTGATCACCACGGAGACGATCACCAGCGCGCCCAGCGCAGCCTTGACCGAACGGTAGGGGTCCAGGGGCCGCAGCCCCTCCCACAGGCGCTGCCAGCCCTGGGCGCAGGCGCTGGTGGCGGCCCGCCACCAGCGGCTCGGCCACCGCACCACGGGCGTGGGGGAACCGGACGGGCCGGAAGACGGATCGGTCACCGCGGCGGACACCTCGTACCGTCCCCTCCGGCCGTCAGGAGCTCTCCGCCGCGGCGCCCGTCACCGGGGCCGGGGCGCCGTCCGGACCGGGGGTCTCCAGCGCGTAGCCGACCCCGTGCACCGTGCGGATACGCTCCGCGCCGATCTTCCGGCGCAGCGCCTTGATGTGGCTGTCGACGGTGCGGGTGCCGGAGGCGTCCGCCCAGTCCCACACCTCGGCCAGCAGCTGCTCGCGGGAGAGCACCGCCCGCGGGGAGTGCGCCAGGCAGACCAGCAGATCGAACTCGGTCGGCGTCAGGTGCACGTCCTCGCCGGAGACCCGGACCCGCCGCTGCGCGTGGTCGATCTCCAGTTCACCGAGCCGGAGTATGCCGCTGCGCGGCGTGTTCGCGGCCTGCGCGGCCCGCTCCACCCGGCGCAGCAGCACATGCACCCGGGCGGCGACCTCGCGCATCGAGAACGGCTTGGTCATGTAGTCGTCGGCGCCGACCCCGAGACCCACCAGCATGTCCGTCTCGTCGTCACGCGCGGTGAGCATCAGCACCGGCACCGGGCGCTGTGCCTGCACCCGCCGGCAGACCTCCAGCCCGTCGAATCCGGGCAGCATCACATCCAGGACCAGCAGGTCCGGCTGCCACGCCTCGGCCGTGTCCACGGCGGCGGGCCCGTCACCCGCCGTCTGCACCTGGAAGCCCTCCGCGCGCAGCCGCCGTGCGATGGCGTCGACGATGGTGGGGTCGTCCTCGACGACGAGGATGCGCCGCTGGGCGCCAGGGGTGGTCGCGGCGACGGCTCCGCCAGCTGTCTGAGTGGTGTTCTTCTGGTCCATTCGACCCCGCCCCTGTGGCTCTTCCGGCTTTCTTGGGACAGCAGCGTAAGCGCCTGCCCAGGGCCTCGGCTACGCCGGTCGGGCTGCGAAGTGGACCACGTCGGGGACGCCTCGGGCGACCGGGATCTCATCCGTCCGAACACGGCAGAATCCCGCCTTTGCTAGCGATTTCTCGAATGCGGAGGACGGCCGGGCCGACCAGACGGCGAGAATCCCGCCCGGCGTGAGCGCCGCCCGGCAGGCCGCCAGCCCGGCGGGGGAGTAGAGGGAGGAGTTGTCGTCGGTGACGGTCCAGTCGGGGCCGTTGTCGATGTCGAGGCAGAGCGCGTCGTAGCGCGGCCCGTCGTGCGCGGCCTGCCGCAGATGGGCCACCAGATCGGCCTCGACGAGTTCCGTACGGGGGTCGGCCAGCGCCGCGCCGGACAGGGCGGACAGCGGCCCTTCGCGGTGCCAGTCGAGAACGGCCGGCTCGCGCTCGACCACCGTGATACGGCCCCAGCCCGGCTCGGCGGCGGCCTCCGCCAGCGAGAAACCGACCCCCAGGCCGCCGATCAGCAGGCCGGGCCGGTCCCGTTCGCCGAGCTCGGCGAACGCGGCCCGCACCAGCAGCCGCTCGGAGCGGCCGTCGGAGGTGTCCATGAGGAAACAACCGTTGGCGATGATCTCGTAGTGCGCCCCGCGCTGCCGCAGTACGACCTCCCCGTAGGGACCCGTGCGCCGGTCGAGCGTGACCGGCGCGTCGTCGGCGGTGGGCACCAGAGGCGGAACGGCGGAGTTCGGCATGCGGGCAGGGTAGGCCGCGCGGCGTGTCCCCGCTCAACGTATTGAGCCCCCGGCCCGCCGGTATCCGTGTCATGATCACGGCCGTCACATCAGCCAACGGGGAGGCAGTATGCGGTTCCGGCGGGCACTCACCATCGGTGCCGCTCTGGTCGCACTCGGCGCGCTGAGCGCGTGCCAGGGGGACGAGAGCACGGGCGAGGGCAGGGACAACGGGAAGGACACGGGCAAGGCGGCGGAGAGCACGCAGAAGGCCGACAAGGGGGCCGGGGGCGCCCGCGAGGAGGGCGGCGGGGGCTCCCGGGCGGCGTTCGACGGTCTGCCGGAGGGCCCCGACATGGCCTCGATCGAGTACTACCTGAACAAGTACACCGAATGCCTCGACCTGACCATGGGCGAGGACTACGGAGCGGACGGGAGCGGCCGGACCGCCTGGGGCGAGGAGGAGGCCGCCGATCCGTCCTGGGGCATCAAGCAGCGTGCCGTCTGCCGGGCCAACAGCGGCAACCCCCTCGCCCTGCTGACCGTCCGGGACATGGACGCCTTCCAGGCCGCGGCCAAGAAGAGCGGCGACTCCTTCCTGGTCGGCCGGGACTTCGCCGTCGTCCCGGTCAGCGACGACGCCATCCGGCAGCTGGAGCCCTCCGACCTGATGTACCTCTCCTGCGAGTCCGGCTTCACCGTGCCGAGCGGTTACGAGAAGCGGACCGGCACCGTGCCCGGCTGCGTACTGACGGACTACCTGCCCGCTGACTGACCCGGGTGCGCGCGCCCGCCCCTTGACGCGGGTTCGGGGGGCGGGCGGACAGTGTGCGTGGACCGAAGCGGGGTGCGGCCGTGCCGGTGGTTCCGGCCGTACGGGGGACGAGGGGGGACTGTGGCGGACTCGCGATGCGTGATCCTCGACATCGGCGGTGTGCTGGAGATCACACCGACTACGGGGTGGGTCGCACGCTGGGAGCAGCGGCTCGGACTGGCGGCGGGAACCGTGGAGCGGCGGCTGGGGGAGGTGTGGCGGGCGGGCGCTGTCGGGGCGGTCGGCGAGCGCGAGGTGCGCGAGCAGGTGGCCGGCCGTCTCGGCCTCGACGCCGCCCGGGTGGAGGCCTTCATGGCGGATCTGTGGGCCGAGTACCTGGGAACGCCGAACGACGAGCTGATCGCGTACGTGCGGGGCCTGCGCCCGCGCTGCCGGCTGGGAATCCTGAGCAACAGCTTCGTCGGCGCCCGCGAACGGGAGACGGCCGCGTACGGCTTCGACGCACTCGTGGAGGAGATCGTCTACTCCCACGAGATCGGCGTCTGCAAGCCTGATCCGCGCGCGTTCGAGGTGGTCTGCGCCCGGCTGGGGGTGCGCCCGCGGGACTGTCTGTTCGTCGACGACGTCGTGGTCAACGTCGAGGCCGCCCAGGAGGCCGGTATGCAGGCGCATCTGTTCGAGGGCAACGCGGGAACCATCGCACGCATCGCGGCCCACCTGGACGGAACGGCTCCGGCCACCGGCTGACACCGCCCGCCCGGGAGCACGCCGGGTGTCCGCCCCGCGCGGGCGCCCACCGCGGCGAGCGGCCGTCCTGGTCGCGTACGCGGCCTCGGTGTCTCCGCCACGGCCTGGTCCGCTGGGGCCCTGGCTCGCCACGACCTCGGCCCGCTGCGTGCCGGCGCCGCGCGGAGAGCTTCGCCGGCCCTGCGTTTGCAGGGCGGCGGCGCGATGAGAACAACACCGGAGTCGACACGCAGGACAGCCGATCGCTCACAGCGAACAGCATCTCCCCGCCCCGGGGGAACACCAGGGGCATCAAAAGCATTGAGTGGGTACTACTCAACTTGCCTGCCGAGGGAGAGATCATGGCTGCTGAGTCCAAGGAGTCCACACCGCTCGCCCTGCCCGTGCTGCCCATCGACGCCGAGGACGGCGTCGTCCTGCCGGGCATGGTGGTCCCGCTGGACCTCTCCGACGGTGACGTGCGCGCGGCCGTGGACGCCGCGAAGTCCGCCGCTCGGGAGGGCGAGAAGCCCCGGGTCCTGCTGGTCCCGCGTGTGGACGGCACCTACGCCGGGATCGGCGTGGAGGGCCGCGTCGAGCAGACCGGCCGCCTCGCCGACGGCGACCCCGGCGCCCTCATCCGCGGTCTCCACCGGGTCCGGGTGGGCATCGGCACGACCGGCCCCGGCGCCGCCCTGTGGGTGGAGGGCACTCCCGTCCAGGAGCAGGTGCCCGACCCCGTTCCCGGCCAGGTCGTCGAACAGATGAAGGAGTACAAGGCCCTCATCACCGACTGGCTGCGCAAGCGCGGAGCCTGGCAGGTGGTCGACCGGGTGCAGCAGATCGACGACCCGGGCCAGCTCGCCGACAACGCGGGCTACTCCCCGTTCCTGAGCACCGAGCAGAAGCTCAAGCTGCTGGAGACCACCGACCCGGTCGAGCGCCTGAAGTTCGCCACCACCGCGCTCCGCGACCACCTCGCCGAGCAGGACGTGGCAGAGGCCATCGCCAAGGACGTCCAGGAGGGCGTGGACAAGCAGCAGCGCGAGTTCCTGCTCCGCCGCCAGCTGGAGGCCGTCCGCAAGGAGCTGGCCGAGCTCAACGGAGATCCGGAGGACGAGAGCGAGGACTACCGCGCCCGCGTCGAGGCGGCCGACCTGCCCGAGGACGTCAAGAAGGCCGCCCTCAAGGAGGTCGACAAGCTGGAGCGCGCCAGCGACCAGTCGCCGGAGGGCAGCTGGATCCGCACCTGGCTGGACACGGTGCTGGAGATGCCGTGGAACGTCCGTACGGAGGACGAGTACGACATCTCCGGGGCGCGTGCCGTCCTCGACGCCGACCACGCGGGGCTGGAGGACGTCAAGGAGCGCATCACCGAGTACCTGGCCGTGCGCAAGCGGCGCGCCGAGCGCGGCCTGGGGGTGGTCGGCGGACGGCGCGGGGGAGCGGTGCTGGCCCTGACGGGCCCGCCCGGTGTCGGCAAGACCTCGCTGGGCGAGTCCGTGGCCCGCGCGATGGGCCGGAAGTTCGTCCGTGTCGCCCTCGGCGGCGTCCGGGACGAGGCCGAGATCCGCGGCCACCGGCGTACCTACGTCGGGGCCCAGCCGGGCCGCATCGTCCGCGCCGTCAAGGAGGCCGGCTCGATGAACCCCGTCGTGCTGCTGGACGAGGTCGACAAGGTCGGCTCCGACTTCCGCGGCGATCCGGCGGCGGCCCTGCTGGAGGTGCTGGACCCGGCGCAGAACCACACGTTCCGGGACCACTACCTGGAGGTGGAGCTGGACCTGTCCGACGTCGTCTTCCTGGCCACCGCGAACGTCCTGGAGGCCATCCCGCAGCCCCTGCTGGACCGGATGGAGGTCGTCGAACTCGACGGCTACACCGAGGACGAGAAGGTCACCATCGCCCGCGACCACCTGCTGCCCCGTCAGCTGGAGCGCGCCGGGCTGGAGAGCGGCGAAGTCGTCTTCGAGGAGCTGGCGCTGCGCAAGCTCGCCGCCGAGTACACCCGTGAGGCGGGCGTGCGTTCCCTGGAGCGGTCCGTCCAGCGGGTGCTGCGCAAGGTGGCGGCCAAGCAGCAGCTGGGGGAGACCGAGCTGCCGTTCACGGTCGGCGTGGACCAGCTGCGCGAGCTGATCGGCCGGCCCCGGCACACACCGGAGGCCGCCCAGGACCCGGCCGAGCGCCGCACGGCCGTTCCCGGCGTCGCCACCGGGCTGGCGGTCACCGGAGCGGGCGGCGACGTGCTCTTCGTCGAGGCGTCGCTGGCCGACCCCGAGACGGGCGCCTCCGGGCTCACCCTGACCGGCCAGCTGGGCGACGTGATGAAGGAGTCCGCGCACATCGCCCTGTCCTACCTGCGCTCGCGCGGCGCCGAACTGGAACTGCCCGTGGGCGACCTCAAGGAACGCGGCATCCACCTGCACGTGCCCGCCGGTGCCGTCCCCAAGGACGGTCCCAGCGCCGGCATCACCATGACGACGGCCCTCGCCTCGCTGCTGAGCGGACGCCAGGTGCGGCCGGAGGTGGCCATGACGGGCGAGGTCTCGCTGACCGGGCGGGTGCTGCCCATCGGCGGCGTCAAGCAGAAGCTCCTGGCGGCCCACCGTGCGGGGGTGACCACCGTGATCATCCCCAAGCGCAACGAGCCGGACCTGGACGACGTGCCCGAGGAGGTGCTGGACGGCCTCGACGTCCACCCCGTCTCGGACGTCCGCCAGGTCCTGGAGCTGGCCCTGACGCCGGCGCAGACCCCCGCCCACGAGGCGCCGGTCGCGGCGTGACGGACGCGTCCGGCAGCACGGTGGCCCCCGCCCGCAGGCGGGGGCCACTGCCCGTTTCGGGGAGACGGACCCGCGGCCGGGAAGGGCGGCCGGGCCCGGGTCAGCCGTTGTTGGCGAGCACCTTCAGCCGGTCCATGGAACCGTTGAAGTAGTTGTGGTCACCCACGGTCGGGCCGCTCGAGGTGTACTGCCAGAAGGTGTAGAAGCCCCAGCCGGCCGGCAGGGTGCCCGGCGACGAGGCGTACCGCGCGATCCACAGCGGGTTGGTGTTGCCGAAGGCACTGCTGTTGCCGGTGCACTGGGTCCACCAGTTGGTCGTGGTGTAGATCACCGCGTCGCGCCCGGTCTTGGCCTTGTAGGTGCTGGTGAAGTCCTTGATCCAGTTCACCATCGCGCTCTGGCTCAGCCCGTAGCAGGTCGCGCCGTAGGGGTTGTACTCGATGTCGAGCACGCCCGGCAGCGTCTTGCCGTCCTTGCTCCAGCCGCCGCCGTTGGAGGCGAAGTAGTTCGCCTGGGTGGCGCCGCTGGAGGTGTTGGGCGTCGCGAAGTGGTAGGCGCCCCGGATCATCCCGACGTTGTAGGAACCGTTGTACTGCTGTGTGAAGTACGGGTTCTTGTAGTTGGTCGACTCGGTGGCCTTCACGTAGGCGAACCGCACCCCGCTGTTCCACAGGGTGGACCAGGCGACGTTCCCCTGGTGGCTGCTGACGTCCACGCCGTGGACCGTGGCGGCCAGGCCGGCCCGTTCCCTGTCGGGCGCTGCGCCGTCCGTCGAGTCCGCCTCGTGCATCTGGACGCCCGCACCCATCCAGGCCTCACCACGCTTGCCTGGTGCCTTGGGGTTGGCGCGCAGTCCCTCGGTGTCCTTCGCGCTGTGGTTGCCGCTCGCGGACGTGGTGGGTGTGTTGCTCGCCTCCTTGTCGTCGGGGGCCGCCGTCGCCGCGCCAGGGAGCGCGAGGACGAGCGCGAGCAGGGAGACGAACATCCCGACGACAGCCGCGAGTCCGCGTCTGTGCCGGGCCGTACCGGATCTGAAGCTGGGCATCGCTGCCTCCGGAGCCTCGGTGGTGGGGGTCTGGTACGTGCGTAGTATTTACCTATGTGGGGGTTTTTGCGCTGCGACGCGCGGAGTGGGGACCATGCCGCTGGTGTGGGCATGTCATGTTTGAAAGTACGCGCGTAGACCGGTCAGGCGGAAGATGCTCCGCCGTCTTCCGTTGGTCTAATCCTGCGAAATACTGGCGGAGCTGGGACTATCGCGCTCGCGGGAGACAATTTTCTTCATGGAAAACGCCGGAGACGCCAACAACACCGGTGGCCCGCGCCGGGCCACCGGGAACGCCGGGGCTGCCGCGAACGTCGCGTCCGCCCCGCGCGACACCGCAGCCGCGCCCGCCGCACACGCCGCCGGCCGGCACGGCGAGACGGCCGGAAGGAACGCGACCGACCCCCGGCCCCGCGCGGGTACGGCCGGCGCCCCCGCAGAGGCGACAGGCGCCTCCGCGGGAGCGGCCGGAGCGGCCGGTCCCTTGGCTGGAGCGGCCGGTGCCTCGGTGGGAGCGGCCGGGCCCGTCGAACAGTTCGGGCCCGAGTGCCTCGACGTCGAGCGGGAACTGGCGGTCTTCCTGCGCCGCGCCCGCGCCTCCTCCGGGGAAATGGCACGCCAGGTCCACCCCGACCTGGAACCCGCCGCCTACGGCCTCCTCGTCCGGCTGGAGGACGCCGGCGAACAGCGCGCCACCGAACTCGCCGCCTACTTCGGGGTCGGCAAGGCGACGATAAGCCGCCAGCTGCACGCCCTCGAACAGTTGGGCCTCGTCGACCGGCGGCCCGACCCGGGAGACCGCCGGGCCTCGCTGGTACGGCTCACGGACGAGGGCCGCGAACGCTTCACCCGCGTACGGGACGCCCGCCGGCTCTCCTACGCCCGCAAACTGGCCGCCTGGGACCGCCGGGAGATCGCCGAACTGGCCCGCCTCCTCCACCGCCTCAACTCCCTGGGTGAACAGGAGGAATGAGACCGCCGCCCGATGCCCTGGGGGTCGGCCGCCGGGGCAGGTCGGGGCGGGGTGGGTCAGTTCGGGGCGGGACGGGGCGGGACGCGGTGGGGCGGGGCGGGG
>NZ_JODR01000038.1 GCF_000725885.1 Streptomyces albus subsp. albus
CACCAAAAACGCCGTCTGCCGCGCCCGCGCATACAACGTCTCCAACGACAGCCGCGCGTCCTTCAGGAAGATCTGCCGGTCCGCCCAATACCGCACCCGGGTACCCGTACGGGTCTTGGGGATCTTCTTCCCCTTCAGCAGGCCGTTGGCGGGGTCGAACGGGGCGTCCGGACCGGACTCGGTGAAGATCCCCGGCACACCGCGGCGGAAGCTGATGGCGTGCGTGCGCCCGTCCCGGTCGACCTCGACGTCCAGCCGCGCGGACAGGGCGTTGACGACCGAGGCGCCGACACCGTGCAGACCGCCGGAGGCGGCGTAGGAGCCACCGCCGAATTTCCCGCCCGCGTGCAGTTTGGTCATCACGACCTCGACGCCGGACAGCCCCGTCTTGGGCTCGACGTCCACCGGGATGCCGCGGCCGTTGTCGCTGACCTCCACCGAACCGTCGTCGTGCAGGACGACCTCGATGTGATCGCAGTAACCGCCCAGCGCCTCGTCGACCGAGTTGTCGATGATCTCCCACAGACAGTGCATCAGCCCACGACTGTCGGTCGAGCCGATGTACATACCCCTGGGTTGCCGCGTCAGAGGGTACCGAGGCCCAGGACGGCAGGTGACGCACGACCCAGGAGACGATCAGGGAGAACCGCCATGCTAGCCCACATTCGATATCCTGTTCGATAACGACCTGGGTGACACACACATCACGTTCCCATCCAGGCATGAACCGTTTAGGCTCCGGGCACGTCCTCCACAACGAAGGAGGAACAGCCCGCAGCCGGACGACAACCCAACGGCACGACGACAGGCCTGCCGGCGCCACCGGCAGAGCTCGCCACCACCCACCGTCACAGACTGCACAACAGACCGAACACAACAGACGGAAAACCCAACCCCTGCACTACGGCCCATTCGCCGCCACCCGGCAACTATCCGGCCTCCCGGCCAAAAAAGTCCGGGAATGATGGCCAGAGCGGGAACGTTATCGGCCTGGTTGGATGTTGACCCTGGTACGACAGCTCGTCGAGCTAGAGAAGAGGCGACGTGACTACAGTTCTGACCCCCGCGACTCCGCTGACGGCAGCCGACCGCTGTGACCGCTGCAACGCCCAGGCGTATCTGCGCGTTGTCCTGGTGAGCGGCGGCGAGCTGCTGTTCTGCGCCCACCACGGCCGCAAGTACGAGCCGGAACTCAAGAAGATCGCCGCGGAGATACAGGACGAGACGGAGAAGCTCAACGCGACTCCCGCTTCCGCCGGCGAAGACGAACGATGAACTCCGGAACGGCGTCCGCTTGAGCTGACGCCCTCGCGTCCGCATCCGACGAGCTAGCCCGCCGCAGGCCGGAACAGGCGGGCGGCCCTCCCCCAGCGGAAGGGCCGCCCGCCCTCGTCATGGGACGGAAACCCCAGCAGCCCGTATCACGGCGCGGACAGCCGGCCCTGAAGCGCGCCCCCCCCGGGGCGACGGGCCCGGCGCATCCGGCGCCCCCGCGCTTTCCGGTCAGCTCCCCCGGCGCTCGCTCACCTCGGGCGGCAACAGCGGTTGCCGGGCTCACGCCCCCGCCGGGACCCCCGCGTCCTCCGCCTGCACCACGGACTGCAGCGCCGAGACCCGCGTGTACACACCGGGCCGGCCGGGCTCACCGCAGCCGATGCCCCACGACACCAGCCCCACGAGCTTGCCCTGGGCCACCAACGGCCCGCCGCTGTCTCCCTGGCAGGCGTCCCGGCCGCCCTGCTTCAACCCCGCGCACAGCATCGTGGCCGGGTCGTAGGTGCCCTCGGACGACCCCGGATAGGCCCGACTGCAGTCCGTGTCCGCCAGCACCCGCACCCGCGTCGCGTGCAGGCTCGTCGCGTAGGTCCCACGCCCCGTGGTGTCGCCCCAGCCGTAGACCGTCACCGCGGTACCCGACTGGTGCACCGCGTCGCCCTTCTGGGCCATCGGGAGGACGGAACCCTGCGGCAGCGGAGACGCCAGCCGTAGTACGGCGATGTCACCCTTGTTGGTCACCGGGTCGTAGTCCGGGTTCACCCGGGACGACTCGACGGGGATCTCCTTACCGGCCGTACCGGTCAGATCGGTACGGCCGGTGATCACCCGCAGATCCGTGACCTGCGAGGGGTCCGCGCCCAGCACCTCACGGCTGAGACAGTGCGCCGCCGTGATCGCCGTTCGCGGGCCCACGACGGCACCGCCGCAGAACTGCCCCGAGCGCTGGGGACCGAACCGGGAGCGGCTGGAGAGCGCCACCACCCACGGATGACTCTCGGCGCGCACCGGGGCGCCCCCGATGACCGCACGGTCCGGATCCTGGTCGTGTGCCGCCGCCCCCAGGACGCGCCCGACACCGCCTTCCCGTGCCGCGGGCCCGGAAACCTGCCCCGGGGCGTGCACGGGCCGCTCCGCGGCCGACTCGGCCGCCACCGCCCCCTGCGGAACAGTGGGCGCGGCAAGCGCCGCTATCAGCGCCGCCCCCAGCACCAGACGGCGCCTTCCCCGCCCGCTCGCGATCCGGATGACCCGCGTTCGCCTCCAGCGCATCGATCGCATGAGACCGACCTCCTGACCGTACGGAACCCTGTGACTACCCAGGGTGTTCCGGCTCGACGCTGCGCGCATCCCGGGCCGCCCCAGGTGTGCGCCCGGCGCACGGTGGGCCGTCCGGGTGCCGCGGCCAGGAGCAGCCGGTACGGCGAAGGCCGGCACCCCCTCCGCCCGGGAGGGAGCACCGGCCTTCGCCCGGCGCGTGTGCCGCGTACGGCCACTCAGTCCAGGTAGTCCCGCAGAACCTGGGAACGAGAGGGGTGCCGCAGCTTCGACATCGTCTTCGACTCGATCTGCCGGATGCGCTCACGCGTGACGCCGTAGACCTTGCCGATCTCGTCCAGCGTCTTCGGCTGGCCGTCGGTCAGACCGAATCGCATCGACACGACGCCCGCCTCACGCTCACTGAGCGTGTCGAGAACCGAGTGCAGCTGCTCCTGCAGAAGCGTGAAGCTCACCGCATCGGCCGGTACAACCGCCTCGGAGTCCTCGATCAGGTCACCGAACTCGCTGTCACCGTCCTCGCCCAGCGGAGTGTGCAGCGAGATGGGCTCGCGGCCGTACTTCTGGACCTCGACGACCTTCTCGGGCGTCATGTCCAGCTCCTTGGCCAGCTCCTCCGGGGTGGGCTCGCGGCCCAGGTCCTGGAGCATCTGACGCTGCACACGGGCGAGCTTGTTGATGACCTCGACCATGTGCACCGGAATACGGATGGTGCGGGCCTGGTCGGCCATGGCGCGAGTGATGGCCTGGCGGATCCACCACGTCGCGTAGGTCGAGAACTTGTAGCCCTTCGTGTAGTCGAACTTCTCGACCGCACGGATCAGACCCAGGTTGCCCTCCTGGATCAGGTCCAGGAAGAGCATGCCGCGGCCCGTGTACCGCTTCGCCAGCGAAACCACCAGTCGGAGGTTGGCCTCCAGCAGGTGATTCTTGGCGCGGCGGCCGTCCTCGGCGATGATCTCCAGCTCCCGCTGGAGCTTGGGGGCCAGCTTCTCCTCGGTGGCCAGCTTGTCCTCGGCGAACAGACCCGCCTCGATCCGCTTGGCCAGCTCGACCTCCTGCTCCGCGTTGAGGAGCGGGACCTTGCCGATCTGCTTGAGGTAGTCCTTGACCGGGTCGGCCGTCGCCCCCGCGGCGGCGACCTGCTGGGCCGGCGCGTCGTCCTCGTCGTCGTCGGAGAGGACGAAGCCCTCATTCTCGTTCTTGCCGTCGGCGGACGGACCGTCCTCGGCGCCGGGCTTGCCCGACGGCTTGACGGGCAGGTCCTCCACCATTTCCTCGTCACCTTCGAGGAGTTCGTCGACGACGGACTTCTTGGCCGCCGTCTTCTTCGGGGCGGCGGTCTTCTTGGCGGCGGTCTTCTTCGCCGCGGCCTTCTTGGCAGTGGCCTTCTTCGCGGCGGGCTTGGCTGCGCCCTCCCCGGCGGGGTCCTGCCCGACGGTCGCGGCCGTCGCGGCCGGGGAGGAGGCGACGGACGCCGCGGTGGAGGCCGTCCGCGTGGGGGCGGCCTTCTTGGCCTGCGTGGTCTTGGTGGCGACTGTCCTGGTGGTGGTGCGCTTGGCCTGAGTCTTCGCTGCGACGCTCTTGCGGGTGCGCTTGGGCGCCTCGGCTGCGCTCACCATCAGCGTCACACCCTCTTCGTCGAGGATCTGATTGAGGCTGCGCAGAACGTTCTTCCACTGGGTCGGCGGAATCTGGTCAGCCTCGAAGGCCCGACGCACGTCGTCGCCGGCGATCTGCCCCTCAGCCTTCCCCCGCTCGATGAGCGCCATCACGGACTCGGACTCGGCGATCTCCGCAGGGAGAGTACGGGATGTGCTGGCCGACACGAACAACCTCTCGGAACGATGGAAACGGCGGACCGCCGGCGGGGATGAACCGACGGCACGGGCGGAGCAGTGGAGAAACAACGGTGCAGACTAGAGCCCCGAACGGGGCGCCCGTATTCCCTCCTCGGCTGTCACCTCTTGAGTCATCGCGTGGGAACGGGAAGCGTTACGCCCAATTCACGTGGCCCGAGTCACATTCTGTACCCGTCTCTATCCGGTGATAACCGGACGAAACCCCTGACCACTGCGGGCGCGACACCTCCACGGTACGGCTCCCGCACGCGAAACGGTCTTGCGGACAGTCGGCACCTGCACGACGAGCGCGCGAACCACCCGGCGGAGTGCGGACGCGGCGGCGGACCGCCCCTCGGTCGCCCACCCGCTCGGCTGCCCGGGCTTTGTCCCTCAGCCCTTCGGCCTCCACCCGGGGACCGTTGCCGAGGCTGTCCGCCTCCGGGGCAGGTCCGCCCCTCCCGGCCGCCGCTCCTGTCCCCCTGTCGGAGGACGACTGAGCACGACTGCGGTGCGGCACGCGGGGCTGTCGTGCTGGTTGCCCGGCCTTGTGGCCGTGCAACCAGCAGGGGCTGGGCGGACGCTCCGACCGCCCCCTCGTGTCGCTCCGAGGCTCTGATGTGAACCGGCAGCGACTGTCACCCCGGACACGGTGCCGCCGCACCATGCACAGCCGCCCTCTGCGTCCGGGTGCGGGCGGGCAAGGTCGAGCGCAGGCTCCGGGGTCCGGGTGCACGCAGCGGGGTACTCGGCTGGAGGACACCGTTCAGCGAGGCCTTCGAGGAGACGAGCGGGGTCACCGCCCCGACCCACCAACACCAAGACCGGCACCGGCACCGGCATCGGCACCGGCCGAGTGACCGGCTTCCGAGGAGGCCGGTCGCGTCCGATGCGGCTCAGACCCACGGCTGCGAAGCGTCAGCCATGCCCCGCCGACAGGAGAGGCAACGCGAGACTCGGTGCTGTGCTGTGCCATGCCTGCGATCTCGTCGGCCCACCATGGCTTGGTGGCCCGGAACCGCGAGCCCGGGGCCCTCGACCCGGACTCGCGGCGGCCCCGGCCCCGCGACGCCGGACGCGGCTCACCACTCTGCGAGCGGAAACCCACCCCCGAGGCACTCACGGCGGCCAGTCCTCGGCCCCTCGGCTCCTCGGGAACAGCGAAATGGTTTCCCCAGGCCGGTCGCACCGCGACCCGACCCGCGTACCGGAGCGGTGCGTCCTCAGGGGGCCTGGCGCAGTCCCGAGCCACCGCACGAGCCAGGAGCGGGCGACCGGACCACCGTTCGGGTTCGCACCCGCCGAGCCACAGCGGGACGGGCAGCGCTCTGCACCCTCGGGCACGCAGCGACACAGAGGCCGGGTGCCCAGGTCGTGTCCCGTCACCGGACACCCGGCCGGTATGGAAGCCCGGAGCCGACAGGCCGTCCCGCGGGCCGACAGGCCGGCAGAGCGGGCGGGCGGCCCGACTCGGCTGCCCGCCGCCGGTCAGTGCTCGCGCGGCGCCGGGACGACGTGGTCCGCCCCGCCGGGGGCACCCGGGCTGCCTGCCTGACCGGGCTGCCCCGCGCCGGCGGGCACACCATGGGACCCCGCCTGCGCGGGCTGGGCCGCGGGGGCCGCCGCCTGCCCGGAGGCGCCCGCCTGCGCAGCCTGCGCGGCCGGGACCGTCTCGGTGGGAGCGCCGAGCACCTGCCGCATGGCGTTCTCGGCGACGCCGGCCTCGCCGGCGGCGAGAGCCTCCACAACGCGGCGGTGGTACCCGACGACACTTTCGGTCGGGTGCTCGCAGCAGGCCGTCGGGCCGCCCGAGACCTGGAGCGCGGAGGAGACGATGCCGGAGAGGTGCTCCAGCATCCTGTTGCCCGCAGCCTGGAGGATCAGGCCGTGGAACTCCGCGTCGGCGCGGGAGAAGGTGAGGGCGTCGCCCTGAGCGTGGGCGTGGCCCATGATCTCGACCATGTCGCCGAGGCGCTGCTGAACGTCGTCATGGCTCTGCCCGGCGGCCAGGCGCGCGGCGAGGGGCTCGATCGTCCAGCGCAGCTCGCAAAGCTCGCGGCGCTGCCCCTCCCGCTGCGGCCCGAAGGCACGCCACTCGATGATGTCGGGGTCGAGCAGGTTCCAGTCGCTGACGGGCCGGACCCTGGTGCCGACGTTGGGGCGTGCGCTCACCAGCCCTTTGGCTTCGAGCACGCGCAGGGATTCCCGTACGACGGTACGCGAGACCTCGAAGCGCTGGCCGATCTCTTCGGGGACGAGTGGACGGTCCGCGCCCAGGTCGCCCGAGACGATCATCTGGCCCAGCTGCTGGACGAGTTGGCCGTGCAGGCCCCTGCCACGGCTACCGGACGCACGTCGGTTCACACGGTTCATATCAGCCTCGGAACCCTCCCACGCCGAGGCGTTGGTGGTGGTACGCGCCGTCCCCGTGGACTCGGCGTATGCGTAGCGGTCCAGCTCGCCCGGGCCGACGATGCCTGTGTCGACGGAGCGAGCCGCGGTCATCATGGAGTGCGCAAGGGTAGTCACGACCCTTGTGTCGGCGGGGCTCGGCGCGGTCTTGAGGGCTTTGGTGAAAAGCACACGAAAGGGTGATCGCTGCCTTCCTTGTAATTGACGCCTTATCGGAAAGAACGGACCACAACACTGGTGGTCAGAGCCATGTACGCCCGTCGAGCACCGGTTTGCGGGGTGCGCAGGTGAACAGATGCACGTTTACGCGCTGTTCCGTGAGCCACTGACCAATGCGGCTGTCATGGGCCGTGTTCGTCCCTCCCTCCTGCCATCCGTCGGACACCTTCAGCACCTATCTCCGCCATGGGCGCCCCCGCAGCGAGGTGAGGGCATAGGCACAGAACAGCACCATCAGCGCAAAGGCCAACGCCCGCCCCACCGGTTGGGCTGCGATCTCCCCCGCCACAGTGCCCCATCGTTCGGCCACCGAAGGCCAGGGGAAGAGCAGCACTGCCCGCAGACGCTCGGGCAGCCCCCCGAACGACTGGCCGCCCGCATCCACCGTCGCCCCCCGCAGGAACGGCGCCACCAGCAACGGCACGGCCACAACCGCCGCCACACCGAGCACCGTTGAGCGGAATACCCCAGCAGCCAGCAGCCCCGCCCAAGCACAGCCGACGCACAATGCCAGCACCGCGACAACCTGCACCCCGAGCGACGGCACCGAGGCCCCGCCCGCCGAACCGCCCGGCACGGACAAGCTCGTCAGGCCGTCCTGGTGCAAGGTGCCGGCGGGGAAGCCGAGGGCGCCGCTGTCCGCACCGAAGAGCAGGGTGAGTGCGACCCCGTTGCACAGCGCTGTCGCCGCGCACAGCGCCACGGCCGTACCGCCCGTCACCGCCAGTTTCGCCACCAGCAGCCCCAGCCTTCTCGGCACCGGGACCTGCGCCGGAACCAGCGCCGGATACCGGAACTCCTGCCCGAAGGCCGTTGCCCCCAGCAGTCCCGCAGCCAAAGCGGCGGGCGGAACGAGGAAAGGCGAACCGGGAGGCCATCCCGTCAGCAGTTTCAGCGCCGGTGCGATGCCCGTCTCCGCATCCACCACGGCTCTGTCCCCCGCTCCGACGCGCGCCACCGCGACGGACACCACCAGCCCGGCCAGCAGCGCCAACCCGATCAGCACCCACGGAGTGCGCACACCGAACAGCCGCCGCAGTTCGTACTGGAGCGGGGCCACCGGTCCCGGCCGGCGCACCACCCGTGAGACGGGTGGCAACACCGCCCGCTTCCCCGGCGTATCCGAGACGGGGCTCCCGAACGGGGTCTTGCCCGACCACGTCCGGCTCGCCGCGTTTCCCCGAGTGCCGGCCCTGCCCCGCAGAACGCCGTACATCCGCCGGCCGTGTGTCCGCACCGCCGCGCTGAGGGTCCCCTCCTGGGCAGTGGCTGCCGCAGCGCCGTACTCCTCCCGCCGCCCGGGCATCGGCTCGGCCAGGTCCGAGGCGAAGACGCGCCGCGGGTCCGGCCCGCCTTCCGCCCCGCCTTGCGCGCCTCCTCCCCTCCCGGCCGACTGCGCATCGGGGGTCTCCGCTGCTCGGAACACAGGGCCTCCTGCGCTCCGCGTCCCTTCCTCGGCGCTCCCGCGCGGGCCGGCCGGGTGCCCGCCGTCGGCCGACTCGCTCTCAGCCGCGGGCATCTGTGCCGCCGCCCCGGTCTCCTCCGGCACCGTTTCGCGCCCGGCTCCGGCCGGAGACTGCGAAGCACCGGGCGCGGACTGCCTCTGGGCCCGCGGCAGCGCATCGACGGGCGCGGAAATGCCGGTCACCGGTGCCGAGTTCTGCTTCACCGCCGGAACGAGTACCTCTGCCGACGCGGGCCGGTGCTCCTGCGACGGCTCCGGTGCCTTCTGTGACCGTTCCTCTGCTGCGGCCTGCTCACCGGCTTGCTGGGTACCGGTTGCGCACCCGGGCTCGTCATCCGCTTCGGACGCTGTCGCCGGACAGCCCCTCCCCCCGTCTTCCCTGGTTTCCGTGACCACTGCGGCGCCG
Organism: Streptomyces albus subsp. albus; assembly: GCF_000725885.1. Lineage (GTDB taxonomy): Bacteria > Actinomycetota > Actinomycetes > Streptomycetales > Streptomycetaceae > Streptomyces > Streptomyces albus. Next base: position 8,897 of record NZ_JODR01000038.1, read on the forward strand.
CCGCCACGTTGTGGCAGGTGAGCACCGGGTGCAGGCACCGAGGCATGCCCCCGGACGGTGATGCTTCCGCCTTCCACCGCCCCCGTCTCATCATCTCGAACCGCCTCCCCCATGTCGTCTGCGTAACGGGCCCCCACATCCGCCCCCTTCGTTTCACCTCCCCCGCTCTCGTCGGGCGAGATGGTCTTCCGCGCCGATGTGCTCCGGGCAGTGGCCCGCCCATCGGCTCGGATCAGCGGCCCCGGCCGGAATCTGTCCCCGGTGTCCCCGATCTCCTCCGTCAGCTGGTGGACGAGAATGCCGTGCCGGTACGCCGTCTCTCCCACGAACGCACAGTCCGTGCCGTACACCGAGATACGACTTCCTCCCTCACACACCACCTCAACAGCGCCCTGCCTCAGCTGTGTTCGTTCTGCACTCCGTGCTTCCTGCGACAGGACGGCCGCGAAGCGCTCCGCGTGCGGTGTACGGACCGCCACGCGCGGCCGGAGACGGGTCCGGGAGAAGTCAGCAGCGGTCTGATCGGCCACCAGCCTTCCGTTGTCGATGGTCACCACTCGGTCCGCGATGCGTGCCGCCACTTTCGGATCACGCGAGGCGATGAGCGCCAGCCCGCCCTGCTCCGCGTATCCGCGCACCAGTCCGTAGAGCCAACTGGCTTCCCGGGGCGACAGCTCCCACGCCGGCTCGTCGAGCACCAGCGTGTGCGGATCCCCCAGTAGCGCTGCGGCCATCCCGAGCCTGCGGTCCATGCCCCGCGAGAAGTTGCCCAGGCGTTCGTCCGCGAGTCCGCTGAGCCCGACCACTTCGAGCACTTCGTCCGCCCGCTCGGCGGGCACTCCCGCCACGGCCGTGAGCATCCGGAGATGGCCGCGTGCGCTGCGGGCCGGATGTCCGGGCACGTCTCCCAGCAGGACCCCGATCTCCCGAGCGGGGTGCTGGATCCGCTGGACAGGACGGCCCCGGAAGAGCGCGACCCCTCGCCCCGGTACGAGTTGCAGCATGAGCCGCAGAGCCTCGCTCTTGCCCGAACCAGCCGGCCCCAGCAACACCGTGACCTCGCCGGAACGCGCCTCGAAAGTGAGGTCGTCAACGCGGGGCAGGTGCTTTCGCCGGGCCGTACTGGTGAGTCCGATGGCCTGAATCATCGCTTCTCCCGCAGAACGCATGGCGGACGCACCACTGCAAGATAACGCGACATTTCCGACTTTCCGGGTAGGCAGTCCAGCCATCAGCCGGGCGGAGCCGGACCCGTCCCGCCTCGCGCCGTCCTCAGACCTCGGGTCGCAGCATGGGTGGGTTGAGCAATGTGGCTCCTCCCGCGCGGAAGAGCTGTGCGGGCCTGCCGCCCTGACGAGTCGTCGTCCCTCCGGTGGGCACCAGGAATCCGGGCGTTCCCGTCACCTTGCGGTGGAAGTTCCGAGGGTCAAGTACCACGCCCCACACAGCCTCGTACACGCGCCGCAACTCCCCGACTGTGAACTCGGACGGACAGAAAGCGGTGGCGAGCGAGGAGTATTCGATCTTCGAACGCGCCCGCTCCACACCGTCCCGCAGGATCCGCTCGTGATCGAAGGCGAGCGGTGCCTGCCGCTCACCGTCCCAGCCGGCTCCGTCGGCGCCGCCCAGCAAGGTCTCCGTCGGCGCCCACCGGGCGCCGCGTGCGTCTCCGCCTGCGATGGGTGAGGGCAGGTCGGGCGCGAGGACGAGGTGGGCGACGCTGACGACCCGCATCCTGGGATCACGGTCCGGCGCACCGTAGGTGGCGAGCTGTTCGAGGTGAGCGCCGGCGCTTTGTCCGTCGGGGACCTGCGGATGGAGCCCTGTCTCCTCTGTGAGCTCGCGCGCTGCCGCCGCCTCCAGATCCTCGTCGTCCCGGACGAATCCGCCGGGCAGAGCCCACATCCCCTGATAGGGCGGTTCCCCACGGCGTACGACCAGTGCGCAGAGTGCGTCTTTGCGCACGGTGAGCACCACGAGGTCGACGGTGACGGCGAAAGGCGGGAAGGCCGAGGGGTCGTAGGGCATGACGTGATCATAGTCGTCTCCTTGACGATAAACAGGCGGTTCGGCAGCACCGTTGACACCTCCTTCTCGCAGGCGGGGGCAGGTCCCAGGGCGGGTACGGGGAATGTTCAGACAGCGGTGTCCGGGGCGGGGCCAGGCCGTTCCGCTTCCTCGTCGACGGGGCGCTCCCGGCCCTTCTGTTCCTTGCGCAGACAGCGACTGACCAGCTGGGGATCGAGCCCTTCGTTGCATGCCTGGTGCAGGAGCTGGGCGAACAGGTAGTCCGGGTCCACCCGCAGTGCCACCCCGAGAGTGACGCGTGCGGTCGGTACGTCTCCGCTCGACCAAGCGGCCCATCCCGCGAGTGAGAGCAAGGCCGCCGAATAGGCCGCGTAGGGTCCCGGGCACCGACGGGCCAGTGCCCGCCACAGCCTCAGGGCCGCGGGCAGGTCCCCCTCCTCCGTCCATGCGGCGACCTGATCACGCGTCTCCCGGTCCTGGAGGCCGAGTACCGCCGCGGCACATTCGTCGTGCGTGAGGAGTCCGTCGTCGTGCGCGTCGTCACTCCCGTGTGCCCCCGTCTTCGGCAGCCGCTGCTCGAAGCGTTCCAAGAGGCGCTGGAGGAGGGCCAGCGTCTCGACACGCACTTCCAGCCGACCACCCTGCGACAGCATGCGCGGGGTGAGGGCGAGGCTCGCGCGGTCGAGGGCACGCTGCTGCTCCTCGCCGAGGGGCGGCCCGAGCGGCAGCAGCCGCCGTTCCATCTCCCGCAACGAGCCGCGGACCGGAATACCGGCGTAGGCGGCGGCGACGGCCATCGCCGAGGTCCGCGAACGTGACAGGGGCACCCCCTCGGGCGGGCAGCAGCTCTCGTCGGGGCAGCAGTACGAGAAGAAGCGGCCGTCCGAAAGGCAGAGCGCTTCGTAGACGGGCATGTCCCGCTGTCCGCAGGCAAGGCGCAGCGCTTGGACGAGAGGCCGCAGCCGCTCCATGACGTCCCTTCCGCTGGCTCCTTCTTCCGGTTCCTGGCATACGAAGATCAGTGCACCGTCCGGCGGGGCTCCCCGCGCCCTGGAGCTGGCATCCAGGCATTCGGCGATCTGAGGAGCGAGGGGGCTCCAGGCGCTCTCCGCGGTGGGAATGCCGATCCTGATCCGTCCTCCGAACCGGCCCCGCTCACCGTGGAGGGCGACCACCACCAGCGAGTCGTCCGGGTAGAAGCCGAGGAGATAGGGCAAGGCCTCCGCGAGTTCCGCCGGCTCCCGCAGGGAGATGCTCATCGGACGGGATTCGGGCAGGGCCGGTTCAGCGCCGCGTTCGGCGCGGTCGTGGTGTGTCATGCCTCGACGGTGACGGACCTCACCGATCCGCGGTCCGCGGTTGTCCACAGGCGCATACCGTCCGTCCTCTTGTCATACGAACAGTGAGTTGTCCACAGCCCGATTCCCCGGTTCCACCGGCCATCGGGTTGCATGGACGCATGAGTGACACACAGCTGCGACGAGAGGCCGACGCCGTGCTCGCCGATCTCGTCGGCGACCGGGAAGGCACGGCCCGGCTGCGCACGGATCAGTGGCGGGCGATCGAGGCGCTGGTCGCCGAACACCGACGCGCGCTGGTGGTCCAGCGCACCGGCTGGGGCAAATCGGCGGTGTACTTCGTCGCGACCGCTCTGCTGCGCAAGCGGGGCTCCGGTCCGACGGTGATTGTCTCGCCGCTGCTGGCGCTGATGCGGAACCAGGTCGAGTCAGCCGCGCGAGCAGGCATCCACGCACGCACGATCAATTCCTCGAACCCCGAGGAATGGCGGACGATCGAGGCCGAGGTGGCGCAGGGAGAGGTGGATGTCCTCCTGGTCAGCCCGGAACGACTGAACAACCCCGATTTCCGGGACAACGTGCTGCCGAGTCTCACCGCGTCGACCGGACTGCTCGTCGTGGACGAAGCCCACTGCATCTCCGACTGGGGCCACGACTTCCGGCCCGATTACCGACGTCTGCGCACCATGCTCGCCGAGCTCCCCCACGGCGTGCCGGTCCTGGCGACCACTGCCACCGCCAACGCCCGCGTGACGGCGGACGTGGCCGAGCAGCTCGGCACGGGCGGCAAAGCCGACGACGGAGACCTCGCGGGCCCGGCACCCACGCTGGTGCTCCGCGGCTCCCTCGACCGGGAGAGCCTCAGCCTGAACGTGCTGCGGCTGCCGGACGCCGCGCACCGCCTGGCCTGGCTCGGTGATCACCTCGCCTCGCTCCCGGGCTCCGGCATCATCTACACCCTCACCGTCGCCGCGGCGGAGGAGGTTGCGGCTTTCCTCCGCCAGTGCGGCCACGAGGTGTCCTCCTACACCGGCAAAACGGAGAACGCGGACCGTGAAGCCGCCGAGGCGGATCTCCTCGCCAACAGGGTGAAAGCTCTGGTCGCCACATCGGCCCTGGGCATGGGCTTCGACAAGCCGGACCTCGGATTCGTCGTCCACCTCGGCTCTCCCTCCTCCCCCATCGCCTACTACCAGCAGGTCGGCCGCGCCGGCCGAGGCGTCGACCACGCCGAGGTGCTGTTGCTCCCCGGCCAGGAGGACGAGGCGATCTGGCGCTATTTCTCGTCGCTGGCCTTCCCACCGGAGGAGCAGGTGCGCCGGACACTGGACGTCCTGGCCTCCTCGGACACCCCGATGTCCCTGCCGGCCCTGGAACCCCGCGTCGAGCTGCGCCGCTCACGGCTGGAGATGATGCTCAAGGTCCTCGATGTGGACGGGGCCGTGCGTCGCGTCAAGGGAGGCTGGGTCGCCACCGGCCGGCCATGGCACTACGAGGCCGACCGGTACGAGTGGGTGGAAAAGCAGCGCCTCGCCGAGCAGCAGGCGATGCGCGCCTACACGGAGATCACCACCTGCCGTATGGAGTTCCTGCGCCGGGAACTGGACGACGAGAAGGCGGCCCCCTGCGGCAGGTGCGACAACTGCACGGGGAACCACTACAGCCCGCAGGCCGACGAGTCGCTGGTGGCCGCGGCCCGCGGTGAACTGCGCAGGCCAGGCGTGCGCGTCGAGCCGAGAAAAATGTGGCCCACCGGCATGCCCTCGGTCGGCATGGACCTCAAGGGGCGGATCCCCGCTCAGCAGCAGGCGGCGCCAGGACGCGCGCTGGGCCGGCTCTCCGACATCGGCTGGGGGAACCGGCTGCGCCCACTGCTGTCGCCCCAGTCCGGGGACGGCCCGATCCCCGACGACGTGCTGCGCGGCGCGGTGACGGTCCTCTCCGACTGGGCGAAGGGGCCGGGCGGCTGGGCGTCGGACGATCCGGAGGTGTCCGGACGGCCCGTCGGCGTCGTGGCGATCGACTCCCGTACCCGTCCTCAGCTGGTGAGGTCCTTCGCCGAGCGGCTCGCCGAGATCGGCCGGCTGCCGCTGCTGGGTGCGGTGGCCTGCGCGGATGAGTTCGGCCTGCTGAACGGCCCGCGCAGCAATGGTGCTCAGCGTCTCCGGGCGGTGCACGAGGCGCTGACGCTGCCACCGGAGCTGGCCGCTTCCCTGGCCTCCGTCAACGGTCCGGTTCTCCTGGTGGACGACTACACCGAGACGGGCTGGACCTTGACCGTGGCCGCCAGGATGCTCCGGCAGGCCGGTGCGAAGGAGGTGCTCCCGCTGGTCCTCGCGGTGCAGAACTGACCCTCGCCCGCCCGGGAGGCAGCCGGCCCGGCCAGGCCGTCACGGAAAGGAGGCACGGAAGGGACAACCGGAGGCTCAGCGGGAATAAGGGGGAAGAGACAGCGGCAGGAGGCCGGTGATGCTCCCCGCCTTCGTCGCCGCCCCGCTCAGTGCCGAAGTGGGGAACAGCACGAACGGAGGTAGGGACATGGCCTTCGGCTCCGCTGCTGCTCCGGCCCCCGGGCCCGTGTCGGGACAGCACAGCCGCATCGTCCGTCTCGCCGAATGGGCACGGTTCGGCATTCCCGTGCCGGAGGACGCCCCCGCCCTGGTGACAGGTTTGTACGAACGTCATCAGCCCCGTCCGCAAACTCTGGTGCTCGGGGTCCTGGGCCCCGGCGAACGGCTCGTCGCCAGCGCGTCGTTCAACCAGGAGACGGCACGGCCGGACGGCTGGGAATACCGCAACGCGCTGCTGAGCCGACTGCGCCGGATCGTTCCGCACGACCTGCGACGCAGAACTCCGACACGCACGGCGGTCCTGCTGTGCTGCCGGTTCGGGGAGCCCGGGTGGACGGCCGTGGACGGTGCGTGGATGTGGGGCCTGCGCGACGCCTGCACCCTGCACGGGTTGCGCTGCGGGGCCTACATCACTCTCACCGCCTCCGGGTGGCAGGTGATGGGTGCGGAGCCCAGCGGCTCACAGCCCGCAGCGGCACGGTCGGCCGAGCCGAGGAACGAGCCGGTCATGGCATCGGCTCACTCGGCGGAGCCCACATCCCCTGGCCCCGCCCCGCGGATCACGGCGTGAGTGCCGTGGCCGCGGTGCCGGGGAACGTCAGAGCAGGACGCGCAGACGCGCCGGGTCGCCACAGACGATCAGCTGCTCGGTGGCCTTCTCCAAAGCCGCCGGCAGTGCTGCCGCTGCCTCCGGATCGGTACCGCCGTTGACCGCGAGCAGTACGACGGGGCGCTGCGCGGTGCGGGCGACGGCGGAGGCATGGGCGCAGAACACGTCCTCGGCTTCGGTGAGTTGGCGCCAGTAGGCGTCCTCGCCGAAGGAGAGCTCGTGCTCGGCCCACGGGTGCTGGGCGCCGGTGGTCAGCAGCAGGATGTCGCCCGGCGAGCGGCCCTCGTCGAGCAGCTTGTCGACGGTTTCGTCTGCGACCTCCACCGCCGTCGCGTCGGTCGCGGCGACGAGCTGGATCTGCGCCTTGGCGGCGGCTTTGGCCTGGGCACCGGGCTTGGGCTGAGCCGGGCTGTTGCCCTGGCGGGGTGCGTTCGGCCGGCCGGGGGTGTTGGGGCCCTTGCTGTCGGTCCTCGGCGGTGCGGGACGCGGCGCGGGGCGCGGGCCGGGAACGGGGGCTGCGGTGCGTGATGCCTGCGGTGTTCTGGACGCTCCCGCTGATGCGCGGGTGCCCGGGACGCTCTCGTAAATCTCTGGCTCCTCGGGAGTGAGAGGCATGGGGTGTTGTCTATCAAATGACGGAATCAGCTAAGTCAGCGGGTACGGAGTACCGGGCTATTCCCCGGCGGAGTTCCCGTACTTCGCGACGTTGCCGTCCGGCAAGTTCCGATTCAGAAGAGGCCGATCTGTTCTGCGGGCTCGCTCCGGTTGCGCTTGAGGTGCTTCCAGCGTGTCAGGGCGTCCATATACGCCCAGGACAGCCGGTGGTGCGGGGTGGGGCCGCGCTTTTCCAGGGCCGCCTTGTGCACCGGCGAGGGGTACCCGGCGTTGTCCTGGAAGGCGAACTCCTCGTGCTCAAGGGCGAGTTCGGCCATGAGGGCGTCGCGGCGCACCTTGGCGATGACCGAGGCGGCTGCGACGGCGACACACGACTGGTCGCCCTTGATGACGGTGCGGACTCGCCACGGTGCCCCGAGGTAGTCGTGCTTGCCGTCCAGGATCACGGCGTCGGGGCGTTCGGGCAGGCCGTCCAGGGCGCGGACGGCGGCGAGCCGGAGAGCGGCGGTCATGCCGTACTCGTCGATCTCCTCCGGTGTGGCATGGCCGAGGGAGTAGGCGTTGACCCACTTGATCAGTTCCTCGGCCAGTTCGCTGCGGCGGGGCTCGGGGATGAGCTTGGAGTCGGTCAGACCGGCGGGCGGGCGACGCAGGCCTGTGATCGCGGCGCAGACCGTGACGGGCCCGGCCCAGGCTCCACGGCCGACCTCATCCACTCCAGCGACGATCTTGGCACCGGTGGTGGCGCGGAGCGAGCGCTCGACGCGATGGGTTGGAGACTCGTACGGCATGGCAATACCAAGCGTATCCGCTGGGGGTGCGGCGAGTTCAGCCGACTCCGAGAAAGGCGGGAGCGGCAGAGGGGAAAGGGTCCGCTGGTCGCGGAAGGGCGCTATTCGGTGACACAGAGTCCGCGTAATGGAGCGTGAGGTTTCGCCTGCTGCGGTTTCCGGGGCTCAGGCGTCAGCGGGGCCAGCCGAGGCTTTCGCGGAGCCAGGCGGGAAAAGCCTCGGTCCGGTCGGCCCATTCCCGGGGCGGGGCGGAGCCGGGGCCTCCTGCGGCGACGATACCGCCGACGATGGCGCAGGTCGTGTCCACATCACCGCCGGCGGCGGCCGTGGTCCAGATGGCTTCGCGGAAGTCGCCCAGGTGCCGGGCGGCGGCCCACAGGGTGAACGGCACGGTGTCCTGGGTACTGGTGCGCCGTCCGCAGCCCAGGACGGCGGCGACGGTATGTACGTCGGCATAGTCGAGCAGGTCGAGCGCACGGCGCAGACCGGCCTGGACTGCGCTGCGGGGGACGAGGTCGTGGACTTGGACGAGCAGTGTCTCGGGACTGAGCGAGGTGGGCGGGGCGGACGTTTTGCTGTCACTTTCCTGCTGGCCGCCGACGTCTTGCCGGTCGCCGACATCTTGCCGGCTGCCGCCCTGCTGCTGATAACCCGCCTGCCGTTCGCCACCGGCTCGTGGCTGGCCGCCGGACTGTCGTTCGCCACCACCCTGCCGTTCGCCCCCGGCCTGCTGCTCACCGGCGTCCTGCTGCCTGCCGTCGTTCGCAGCACCGGTTGCCGCGTCCCGCGCGGGGGCCGCGCCCGGAACGGGGCCCGCGGCAGTGGCTCCCTGGGCGGCTGCGGCGACGAACGCGGTGGCCGCGGCGATGGCGCGGGTGCCGGCAATCGCTTCGGGGTGCCGGTGGGTGACCTCGGCGGAGCGGGCCGCTTCGTCGGCCGCGTACTCCGGGTCGTCGGCGAACCAGGCGCCGAGCGGGGCCACCCGCATGGCTCCGCCGTTCCCCCAGGAGCCCTGGCCGTCGAAGAGGGCGGGGGCCAACTCGCGCCAGTCGCCGCCCTCTTGGCGGATGAGGCGGAGCATGCGGTTCACCGCCGGGCCATAGCCGCGGTCGAAGTCGTGGTGGCGGGCGAAGGAGGCGGCCAGCGCGTCCTGGTCGGCCCGGCCGCAGGCGGCGAGGACGGCCACGACGGAGGCGGCCATCTCGGTGTCGTCGGTCCACCGCCAGGTGCCCGGCGGGAGCTCGCGACGTCGAAGGTGGGGAAGGTTGTCGGGGACGAAGAACTGCGACCCCAGAGCGTCGCCCACGGCGACGCCGCGCAGGGAGGCAAGGGCGCGGGAGATGCGCTCGTCACGCGATGCGGCGGGAAAACGTGCGCTCATATCCGCACGATGCTAGCGCGGACTGCCGTAGGGCCGGGGCGTTTGCCAGCGTTCGAAGGGCCGGTCTAGCTGGTACCGGCCGTCCGGGCCGAGGAGGAGGGTGCGGGTCTCACCGTTGTCCGGGTTGGTGAGGCATTCGAACTCCTCCACCGTCCAGTGGAACCAGCGCATACAGAAGAGGCGCATGGTCAGGCCGTGGGTGACGAGCAGCACGTTCGGCGGGTTGTCAGGATCTTCGAAGCTGCGCCAGAGACTTTCGAGGAAGGCGCCTACCCGGTCGTAGACGTCGGCGCCGGATTCCCCCTGCGCGAAGCGGTAGAAGAAGTGGCCGTAGGCGTCGCGGTACTTCTTCTGCTGTCGTACGTCTTCCCTGTCCTGCCAGTTGCCCCAGTCCTGCTCGCGCAGCCGGGGCTCTTCGCGCACGCGTATCTGGTCGGGTCCCATGCCGAGGGCGGCGAGGGTCTCGCGGGTGCGGCGGTAGGGCGAGACGAAGGCGGAGACGCGTTCTGCGCCGAAGACCTCGCGAAGGTGTTTCCCGGCTTCCTCGGCCTGCCGCAGTCCGCGTTCGGTCAGTGGCAGTGCGTGGTCGGGTACGCGTTCGTAGATGCTGTCGTCGGAGTTGCCCTCCGACTCTCCGTGCCGGAGAAGGACGATGCGACGAGGACGCGCCATGCTGTCCACCCTAGCGAGGTCACACGGTCCACGACGGTTCGAGGTCGATGACGTCCCCGTCCACGTGTGTAATGTCGGCTCCCGTCTGGGCGCGCAGGGCGAGCCGCTCGACGCGTTCCACCCGGTACTTTCCGTACTCGGCGTTCGAGTCCCACATGGAAAGGACGAGGAACTCGTCCCCCGTATTCGCTTGCGCGAATACTCCGCGCAGCATGCCGGGCGAGCCGGCCATCGCCGGGTTCCAGACCTTCTCCTGCATCAGCGTGTAGTGCTCGACGCGGTCGGGCCGCACTCGGCAGTGCGCCACCCGCAGCAGGTCCGCGTCGGTGAACACCGGGGTGAAGCCGGTTTTGACGTCGAACCGGTAGTCGAAGAGTCTGACCTGGGGATCTTTATAGGTACCGACCTGAGAGGCATGGAGCCGGTCGTGAGAGCGGGCCATGAAGGAGTCGTAGAAGGCCCGGCTTTCCCAGAATGCGAACAGGTGGACGACTCCCCGGCGGCTGCGGCTCCAGCCGCCGCCCTGGCCCCGGAAACCGGGCTCGCCGAGCAGCCCCGCCCATTTCCGCTGTGCCCGTGCGAACCCTGGACGGTCGACGACGGCGCAGCGCATCCACTTGACCAGCACCGCGCCATCGTACGGCCATCCCAGCGACCCCGGGTCACGGCGACGGCACACCATCGGTTCGCACTGGTGTACCTCCGCTCCCCAGCCTCGGACCCCACGAGCCCCTGTCGGCTTCCCGTGGCAGGGCCCCGCGCCCGCCACATTCCTGACCGCTGCCAGTCCCTGAAAACGCCGCCGGGGCGGGGACGGGAAGAAAGTGTGCTCTTCCCGTGCCCCGCCCCGGCGGTCAGGGGTGAGGGCCGGCCTCAGCTGCAGCCGCTGGTCGAGCCGCAGCCCTCGCACAGGTAGCAGCTGCCCGCGCGGCGCATCTTGGTGCCGCAGGAGAAGCAGAGGGGGGCGTCGGCGTTGAGGCCGAGCTGCATCTCCAGCAGCTCCGTGGAGCTGTGGGCCTCCCTCGGTGCGGGGGTCGGTGCCTCCGGTTCGGCGGTGGTGCGGTCCGCGTCCTTGGCGTCCTTGGCCTCTTCCCGCGGGGTCACCTGCGGGGCCTGGTCGGCCTTGGGCGCCGACTGGGCGAGGGCGTCGGCGTCGAACTCCTCTTCCTCGCTCGCCTCGTAGGAGCCGGTCTCCAGGTGACGCTGGCGCTCGGCCGCCGAGTGGATGCCCAGCGCGGAGCGGGTCTCGAACGGCAGGAAGTCCAGCGCCAGGCGGCGGAAGATGTAGTCGACGATCGACTGGGCCATCCGCACGTCGGTGTCGTCCGTCATGCCGGCCGGCTCGAAGCGCATGTTGGTGAACTTCGAGACGTAGGTCTCCAGCGGCACGCCGTACTGGAGGCCGACGGAGACGGCGATGGAGAAGGCGTCCATCATGCCCGCGAGGGTCGAGCCCTGCTTGGACATCTTCAGGAAGACCTCGCCGAGGCCGTCGTCCGGGTAGGAGTTGGCCGTCATGTACCCCTCGGCGCCCCCCACGGTGAAGGAAGTGGTGATGCCGGGGCGGCCCTTGGGCAGACGGCGACGGACCGGGCGGTACTCGACGACCTTCTCCGGCTCCTCCGCCTTCTTCTCCTCCTTGGCCTTGGCCGACAGCGGCTGGCCGACCTTGCTGTTCTCGACGTAGACGGCCAGCGCCTTGGTGCCGAGCTTCCAGCCCTGGAGGTAGATCTCCTCGACATCCTCGACGGTGCTGCTCGCGGGCATGTTGACCGTCTTGGAGATGGCGCCGGAGAGGAACGGCTGGGCAGCCGCCATCATCCGCACGTGGCCCATCGGCGAGATGGAGCGCTCACCCATGGCGCAGTCGAAGACCTCGTAGTGCTCGGGCTTGAGGCCGGGAGCGTCGACCACGTTGCCGTGTTCGGCGATGTGCTCGACGATCGCCTCGACCTGCTCGGGCTGGTAGCCGAGGCGCTTGAGGGCCTTGGGGACCGTGTTGTTCACGATCTGCATGGAGCCGCCGCCGACCAGCTTCTTGAACTTGACCAGGGCCAGGTCGGGCTCGACACCGGTGGTGTCGCAGTCCATCATCAGGCCGATGGTGCCGGTCGGGGCCAGCACGGAGGCCTGCGCGTTGCGGAAACCGTTCTTCTCACCGAGCCGCAGCACGTCCTGCCACGCTTCGGTCGCAGCCGCCCACACCGGGGTGTCGAGGTCGTCCATCCGCGTGGCAGCGTCGTTGGCGTCGCTGTGCTGCTTCATGACGCGCTTGTGCGCCGCGGCGTTGCGGGCGTAGCCCTCGTACGGACCCACGATGGCGGCCAGCTCGGCCGACCGCTTGTAGGAGGTGCCGGTCATCAGAGAGGTGATGGCACCGGCCAGGGCCCGGCCGCCGTCGCTGTCGTAGGCGTGACCGGTGGCCATCAGCAGGGCGCCGAGGTTGGCGTAGCCGATGCCCAGCTGACGGAAGGCGCGGGTGGTCTCGCCGATCTTCTCGGTGGGGAAGTCCGCGAAGCAGATGGAGATGTCCATCGCCGTGATGACCAGCTCGACGACCTTGGCGAACCGCTCGGCGTCGAAGGACTGGTTGCCCGCGTCGTCGTCCCGCAGGAACTTCATCAGGTTCAGCGAGGCCAGGTTGCACGAGGAGTTGTCCAGGTGCATGTACTCGCTGCACGGGTTGGAGGCGGTGATCCGGCCCGTCTCCGGCGAGGTGTGCCAGTGGTTGATGGTGTCGTCGTACTGGATACCGGGGTCGGCACAGGCGTGGGCGGCCTCGGCCATCTTGCGGAAGAGCTTGCGGGCGTCCACCTCCTCCAGGACCTCACCGGTCATGCGGGCCCGCAGCCCGAACTTCGAACCGGACTCGACGGCCTTCATGAACTCGTCGGTCACCCGGACCGAGTTGTTGGCGTTCTGGTACTGGACGGAGGTGATGTCCTCGCCGCCCAGGTCCATGTCGAAGCCCGCGTCGCGCAGGGCGCGGATCTTCTCCTCTTCCTTGACCTTGGTCTCGATGAACGCCTCGACGTCCGGGTGGTCGACGTCGAGCACCACCATCTTGGCCGCCCGCCGGGTGGCACCGCCCGACTTGATGGTGCCGGCGGAGGCGTCGGCGCCACGCATGAAGGAGACAGGGCCGGAGGCGTTGCCGCCGGAGGAGAGGAGTTCCTTGGAGGAACGGATACGGGAGAGGTTCAGGCCGGCGCCGGAGCCGCCCTTGAAGATCATTCCCTCTTCCTTGTACCAGTCCAGGATCGACTCCATGGAGTCGTCCACGGACAGGATGAAGCAGGCGCTGACCTGCTGCGGCTGCTTGGTGCCGACGTTGAACCACACCGGGGAGTTGAACGCGAAGATCTGGTGCAGAACCGCGTAGGCCAGCTCGTGCTCGAAGATCTCGGCGTCGGCGGGGGAAGCGAAGTAGCCGTTCTCCTCACCGGCGGAGCGGTAGGTCTTGACCACACGGTCGATCAGCTGCTTCAGGCTGTTCTCCCGCTGGGGGGTGCCCACGGCGCCGCGGAAATACTTGCTGGTGACGATGTTGACCGCGTTCACCGACCAGAAGTCGGGGAACTCGACGCCACGCTGCTCGAAGTTGATCGAGCCGTCGCGCCAGTTGGTCATGACGACGTCGCGGCGCTCCCAGTTCACCTCGTCGTACGGGTGCACTCCGGGGGTCGTGTGGATGCGCTCGATGCGCAGCCCCTTGTTCGCCTTGCTGCCCTTCGCGCGGGAGCCGCGTGTCGGGCCGCTCGTCGTCTCTGTCATTCCGCCTCCCTGTATGGGGCATAACACCCCAACATGCCCCGGTTCTTCCCCGAGATCTGTGCCTGTCTGGTGATCCGGGCACGCTGCGCACCCGGACCAGGTCTCTGTGTGTGCCGGGCTCTCTCCCCGGCCTGTCGGCCCCGCCCTGCAGCGGGCACCGGCCGCCGCTCAGTCGGCGGCGGCAGTGGCGGGGGCGTCATCGGCCCCGCCCGGCCCGCCCGTCCCGGCCCGGCCGTCCGCCGAGGCGGATCCGCCCTTGGCGGACTTCGCTCCGCGGGTCGCCTCCCCGGCACACTCCGGGTCGGGCCCGTCCTCACCCGGTACCCCTGAGCCGGGGACGGACGACCGCGCCTGGCGCAGTTCCGCTATGGCCGCCTCGAAGTCCTCCAGCGATTCGAACGCCTTGTAGACGGATGCGAACCGCAGGTATGCGACCAGGTCCAGGTCCCGCAGCGGGCCCAGTATGGCGAGCCCGACGTCGTGGGTGGACAGCTCGGCACTGCCGGTGGCCCGGACGGCTTCCTCCACCCGCTGCCCGAGCTGGGCGAGGGCGTCCTCGGTCACGGGCCGGCCCTGGCAGGCCTTGCGGACACCCGCAATCACCTTGTCCCTGCTGAAGGGTTCGGTGACGCCGCTCCGCTTGATTACGGTCAGTGATGCGTTCTCCACGGTGGTGAACCGTCGGGAGCAGTGGGGGCACTGACGCCGCCGCCGGATGGCCGCACCGTCGTCCGCCGTACGGCTGTCGACCACACGGCTGTCCGGGTGCCGGCAGAAGGGGCAGCGCATCGTATTCACCCTCCCAGGGCTCGCCCGAGCCCTCACCGTGCATGACAGATCACGCCTGGGCACCCCCGTCACAGGGGCCCCTCGACGGGTCACCAGCATAGGGGAAGCGCTCCCGGGTGAGCACCCGGGGACCACAACTTGTGGTGGCGTGCGCTCATCAAACCACTAGATCTGGTAGCCGATGGCGAGGAACGGAGATACGCGTGTCGCACCGGCGCGAGCCATGAGCCTACGCGAAGCGGGGTGGCGGAAAGCGCCGGGGGCGCGCCTGCAAGACTGTGCGGGACGCGGTGACGCGGCCGGGCCGGACCGGCGGCGAGCCGGTGGCCGGGCGGCGCGGAGACGATGTCGCAGGCTACGCCATACGGCTCCGCGGGCGCGCCGGACGGCTGCCGGAAACCGGCCGTACGGACGCCCGGCGACAGCGCGGCGGCGACCACGCGAACGGCGAAACGATTACGGAGAGCAACTAACGGCGGCGGATCGACAGCAGACAATGCCCGTGGCGGCGACGACGGCAATCCCTCCGGAGGCCGCGGCAGTCAATGGCCTCGGCCATGCGCGGGCGCCGTGGAAAAGACGGTCACATCCGTCACAAAGAACGCCGGCCGGTCTTTGCCCGGCCGTCAGTGCCACAGATGCCACCCCAGCCGCAACGACAACAGACACAACGACAGACGAAAAAGAAGCGACCACCGACCCCGACAACGAACAGACCGCACCTGCGAACAGACCGCGAGAGCGAACGGAAAACCCGGTCACACGGATTCCGAAGGCCCTGCGAAACCCGCCGGTACGAGCGAAAGCGCGACTTATACACCCATGAGGCCGAAGGAGTCCGCAGATCTGCGAATTTTCACTCGAACGTGTGTTTGGCGCAACCTTTCGAAACCAACTACCGTTGTCCGGCTAGGGAGAACTTATCGAGAGGGGCCGACGTGACCACGACCGCAGACAGCGCCACCATCACCTCCCAGAATCGCTCAGCTCAGGCAATGGACGAAATTCAGCCGGTGAATGACGCCGCGAACGTCGCGCATGCCGCGAACACCGTGAACGCGGTGAGCGCGGGGAACGCCGCGCACGCCTCCAACGGAGATCCTCAGGAAGCCCATCAGGCGAAGCGCTCACTGCCCGGCCGACCTCCGGGTATCCGAGCGGACAGTTCCGGACTCACGGAGCGACAGCGCCGGGTGATCGAGGTGATCCGCGACTCCGTCCAGCGGCGCGGATATCCGCCGTCCATGCGGGAGATCGGTCAGGCTGTCGGACTCTCCAGCACTTCCTCCGTGGCGCACCAGCTGATGGCACTGGAGCGCAAGGGTTTCCTCCGCCGTGACCCGCACCGGCCCCGTGCCTACGAGGTGCGCGGCTCGGACACGCCCAGCACCGCACAGGCCGCCGCCGACACCGCGGGGAAGCCCTCCGCCTCCTACGTTCCCCTGGTCGGGCGGATCGCCGCGGGCGGTCCCATCCTCGCGGAGGAATCCGTCGAGGACGTCTTCCCGCTGCCGCGCCAACTCGTCGGTGACGGTGAACTCTTCGTCCTCAAGGTCATCGGCGACTCGATGATCGAGGCCGCGATCTGCGACGGCGACTGGGTCACCGTCCGGCGCCAGCCCGTCGCGGAGAACGGCGACATCGTCGCGGCCATGCTCGACGGCGAAGCCACCGTGAAGCGCTTCAAGCGGGAGGACGGGCACGTGTGGCTGCTGCCCCACAACTCCTCCTACCAGCCCATCCCCGGCGACGACGCCACCATCCTGGGCAAGGTCGTCGCCGTTCTGCGGAGGGTCTGACCGACTTCTCTTCTTCTGGATCCTCACCACGGCACCGCCCCGCCGCCATCTGCGGCCCCACCGGTCGCCGTGCAGCCCCTCGGGGCCCCACGGGCCGCTGGTTCCCTTCGCACCGGAACCGGCGGCCCGCTCCTTTTCCACCACCGCGGCCGAGCGGCACGCATCCGTCCGCCCTCTTGCTCCGGCTGCCCCCGGCACGGACCAGGGCCGCCCCTCGCCTGACGAGGCAGCCCCCCGGATCCGCCCCCCTGCCCCGGCATCCCCTGCGGTCTCCGACGGCGGCGCTGACGGCCGACAGCCGGGCGACCGCCCCTGTCAGCCCTTCTTCGCCGCGGCGTCGATGGCGGCCAGGGAGCGCCTCACCTGGTTGCGGTCCGTCGTGTACCAGAAGTCGGGCAGAGAGGCCCGCAGAAAACCGCCGTACCGGGCCCGCTCAAGTCGCGGATCGAGGACGGCGACCACTCCCCTGTCCCCCGTGGCACGAACGAGCCGGCCGGCTCCCTGCGCCATCAGCAGCGCGGCGTGGGTTGCGGCCACCGCCATGAAACCGTTGCCGCCCGCCTCCTCGACCGCCTTCTGCCGCGCGCTCATCAACGGGTCGTCGGGGCGGGGGAAGGGCACCCGGTCCATCACCACCAGCTGGCAGTTCGGACCCGGGACATCGACGCCCTGCCACAGCGAGAGGGTGCCGAAGAGGCAGGTCTCCGCATCCTCGGCGAAGCGCCGGATCAGCTCGCCCAGTGTCTCCTCGCCCTGGAGCAGGATCGGCACATCGAGACGTCCGCGCAGTTCCTCGGCGGCCACCCGCGCCGCCCTCATGGAGGAGAAGAGCCCCAGGGTGCGGCCACCGGCGGCCTCCACCAGCTCGGCCAGTTCGTCCAGCATGTCGCTGCGCTGCGCATCGCGTCCGGGCGGCGACAGGTGCTTGGCGACGTAGAGGATGCCCTGCTTGCGGTAGTCGAAGGGGGAACCGACGTCGAGCCCCGTCCACGGCGGCGTCTCGGCGTCCTCGTCGTCGTCACCGATCCCCTCGGGGGCCAGACCGAGAGACGCGCCCACGCCGTTGAAGTCGCCGCCCAGTTTCAGGGTGGCGGAGGTGAGGATGACCGAGCGGTCGGCGAACAGCTTCTCGCGCAGCAGGCCGGAAACCGTCAGCGGCGCCACCCGCAGCGAGGCGCCGTAGCGTTCGTGGCGCTCGTACCAGATGACGTCGAACTCGGAGCCCTCCAGGATGCGTTCCGCTACGTCGTGGACGTTCTCCACCGACGCTTTGGCCTGCTTGCGGACCGCGTCCTCGTCCTGGACGGAGGCGTCCCGGGTGTTGCCGAGAGCCGTCAGACAGGCCCGGCCCGCGTCCCGCAGCGCCATCAGCGCGTACTGGAGGTCTTCCGGAAGAGTCTCCAGCCGGCCTGGCAGGGCCAGCTCCATGAGTCGCTCGAACGTCTCCGAAGCGGTCTGGAGCTGGTCGGCCGCCTTCTCGTCCACCAGTTTGGCGACGCGGCGCACCGCGCGGTTGACCCCGCCCGGGGTGAGCTCACCGGTGGCCACGCCGGTGACGCGGGAGACCAGTTCGTGGGCCTCGTCGACGATCAGCACTTCGTGGCTGGGAAGCACCGGCGCGCCCTCGATGGCGTCGATGGCCAGCAGTGCGTGGTTGGTGACGATGACATCGGCCAGCTTGGCGCGCTCGCGGGCGGCCTCGGCGAAGCATTCGGCCCCGTAGGCGCACTTGCTGGCGCCCAGGCATTCGCGTGAGGTGACGGAGACCTGGGCCCAGGCACGGTCGGAGACGCCCGGCTTGAGGTCGTCGCGGTCGCCTGTCTCCGTCTCGTCCGACCAGTCGCGCAGCCGCAGCAGGTCCTTGCCGAGTTTCGAGGTGGGGGCAGCGCCTTCGAACGGGTCGAAGAGGCCGTCCTCCTCTTCCTGCGGGACGCCCTCGTGGAGGCGGTGCAGGCACAGATAGTTCGAGCGGCCCTTGAGCATGGCGAACTCGGGACGGCGGCGCAGCAGTGGATGCAGCGCGTCGACGGTGCGCGGCAGGTCCCGCTCCACGAGCTGGCGCTGGAGCGCGAGCGTGGCGGTGGCGACCACGACCCGCTCGCCGTGGGCGAGCGCGGGCACCAGGTAGCCGAGCGACTTTCCGGTGCCGGTGCCCGCCTGAACGAGGAGGTGGCGGCCGGAGTCGACAGCCTCGGCGACGGCCTCGGCCATGGCGGCCTGACCAGTGCGTTCGGTGCCCTTCACGGCGTCGACGGCGGCCTTGAGGAGTTCGGTGACGGCGGGCTTGCTCATAGACCCGACACCTTACGCGGCTCCACTGACACTCCGCTCGGCCGCGATCCCCTCCGGTCCCCGACGGTCCGACCTGGTCGAGGACGGTCTCTTCCCGACTGCTTTCCGCTGTGGGTTCCATGCCCGTTCTGACACACCAAGTGCCCGTTCCGTTACGCACCGGATCCCAGCGGGAGGCCGGCGTGCGCCCGGCCGGCGGCAGGACGCCCGAGCACCCGCCCCGGGGCAGGGAACCGGTACACAACCGGAGTCCGGTGAGGCGCCCGGCGGTGCGGCGGCCGGGCGCCCCGGGGGGCCACGGAGATCAGGTTCAGTGCAGCGGGTTGCGGACGGTGCCGTGGACGGCGGCGTGCGGACGCTCGGAACGGTCGCGGTAGCCGTCCGTGTGCAGCCGGTTCCGGTTGAGGCAGAGCCGTTCGATGCGCGGCGTGAGCAGGTCGAAGGTCTCGAACCGGGACTTGAGGGCCGGGAAGCGCTGCTGGTAGCGGTCGATCTCGCCGCGTACGAGCGCCCAGAAGTCCTCCTCCGGAACCCCCAGCTGTTCCTCGCACAGCGGGGCCAGATAACGGAAGACGCCGACGAAGAGTGCGGAGTGGATGAACTGGGTGAGGAACGTGGGAGGTTCCGTCAGCAGCACATCCCGTACGTCGGAGGGCATGGAGTCGTGTTCGGGGACCGGCTCGGCACTCACGTTGACGTCGTCGACGAAGTCCTTGATGGCCAGCCGTACCGGCACGTCCTGCTCGTCGAAGACGACGATCGCGTTCTCGCCGTGCGGCGAGAAGACCGTGCCGTACCGGTAGAGGAAGTGCAGCAGGGGCGGCAGCAGTGCCGCGAACAGGTGCCGCAGCCACACCACCGGCTCCAGTCCGGAACGGGCCACCAGTTCGGCGGTGAGGGCACGGCCGTCCGCGTCGGTGTGGATGAGGGCCGCCAGGGTGCGGGCCCGCTCACCAGGGTCGAGGCCGGGGGTGAGGGGCTCGCGCCAGATGCACCCGAGCAGTTCGCGGTACTGGTAGGGCACGCCGGGCAGGACGTCGTAGACCGGGTGCCGGACGGCCACCGAGGCCACCTCCCCGAGGAGAATGACCCGGCATTCGTCGCTCAGGAAAGGGTCCTGGTCGCGCAGCCCCTGCACCCACCGGGTGACGGCGGGCGCGGCGAGGGTGCGTTCGGTGGGCAGCCCGCGCCACACCAGTGTGTTGAGGATGGCGAGCGGCAGCTTGACGGTGTGCCGGTCCGGTCTGCTGAGGTTGAGGAAGGTACGGATCGACTGCTGGGGCAGGCGCAGGTCGCCGTCGGTGGGGAGCGGGACGATGTACCCGGCGGCCACCTGGGGGGCGAACAGCGGGACGATGGTTTCGTCCCACTGCCAGGGGTGCGTCGGCATGCACAGGTATTCCTGCGGCGCCAGGCCGCGCGAGCGCAGGCATGCGTGGAAGGCGGCGAGGGTCTGCCCGTCGAGTTCGCGTGTGTGGAGACGTTCCGCCTCCGCGAGCCGGGGAACGCCCCGGTAATCCGCCAGGTCCTGGTGCACGGCGATCCACGGCAGAGGGCTCGCGGTGCGGCCCTCGGGCGCCCAGCGTTCCGCGTCGCCGGCGGAGAAACCGAGGCGCCCTTTGTTGGCGACCAGCCAGGGGTGGCCGGTCATGTGGCCTTCCAGTTCGGCGTATCCCAGGTCGGCGAGCCGGGCGGCCGGCAGTTCGGTGGCCAGCAGCCCGGCGTCCGCGGTGAGGGTGGCGGCCAGTTCGCGGAGATAGTGCCCGGCCGTCTCGGCTGACAGGCCCAGCAGTGACCTGGCGCGGCGGACGAAGTCCAGCGGGTCCAGTTCGGGGGTCACTGACGCCGGGTCGATGCTCCAGTGGCCGTAGGCGCCCCGGCGGGCCCGGAAACGCAAGGTGAGCCCGTCGTCCACCGGCAGTTCGTACCCGTCGGGCACGGCGCCGGACAGGGCCCGTGGGAACAGGATCTCCTCGTAGGAGAACTCGGCGAGCAGCTTGGCGAGCAGCCGCCTGGCCGCCCGGCGCCAGTGGTCGGGCCCTGCCTCCAAGCCGGTGGGGACGGCTAGCGGGGCCACGTCCGAGGAAGAGGGGACAGATGGTTTTCGGGACACGGATGTTGCTCCTTGTGGGAAGCGGAATGTGGGGGGGCGGGTTCAGGGGTGGGCACGGGGCGCCTGTGGGGTGCGCGCGTGGACGGGCACGGTCGCGGCACGGCGGGACCTGCCGTGCGCACCGGTTCAGAGCAGGTGGCCCAGTTCGCGGTCACGAATCATCAAGGCCGCGCGTTTGCCGGGCAGTTCGATCTCGGCGCAGAGCCGGAAGCCCGCGCCCAGGAAGGCCGCGACGGACGCCACGTTGCGCACGTCCGGCTCCGCGAGCACCCGGCTGCACCGGGAACGGCGGTCGAGAACCAGATCGGCGACCGTACGCAGCAGCAGCGTGCCCAGGCCGCGTCCCCGGTGGGCGACTCCCCCGATCAGGAGGTGCACACCGGTGTCGTGCGGCCGGGTCGGGAAGTGGCGGGCCAGCGGGTCGAGGTCCGCCCGGTAGAGCTCCCAGTAGCTCATCGGGGTCCCGTCGAGCACCCCCAGGCAGGGGATGCTGCGGCCGTCACCTTCGACCTGCGGGCGCAGATGCGTTTCGGTGAGCTCTTCCGGCCCGGCCAGCTCCCAGAAAGCAGCCACTGCGGGGTCGTTCATCCAGGCGGAGATCAACGGCAGATCGCGCGCCAGCAGTACCGGAACGAGTTGAAAACGGCCCGCCGCGGTGGGGACGGCCGGCCAGGTTGCCGGGTGGTCGAGCAGTTCGCCGGGCGCGGTGCCCGGCCGGGGTTCCTCCGCCGGCCCGGGACAAGCCGCTCGCCGGGCGAGCAGTTCGGGCCATTCGTGCGGCAGTTCCAGGTCGAGGGTGTCCTCCGTCTCCTCGTCGTGGGCCGGTGCGGTGGCCAGGTTTCCGGCCGCTCCGTCCGTCGCTCCAGCGATCCGTGCGGCGGTCACGCCACTGGCCGCCGGAGCGGCGGGTCCACCGTTGCCGGCTGTGAGGGGGTCGTCGCTGCTCGGGTCTGCGCCGGTCTCCGCGGTGCTCACGGCTGCGGGGCCGGCTTGGCCCGGGCCGACGCCCGGGGCTGCGGCTGGTGGTGCGGAGCCCGGCTGGGGATGCGGCATGACGACGTCTCCTCTCCTGGAGGGCCGGGGTTACAGGGTCATGGGACGAGCGGGTTGTCGAGGGTGACGTAGACGGACTGGGTGTCCACCGGGCCGACCAGCTCGTCCAGGCCGTGCAGCCGGGTCAGCAGGTTGGCCTTGCAGCGCAGCGTCGGTGACTCCAGCAGAAGCGCCGGCAGCGGGGACGCCGGGCGTTCACGGGCGGCATCGGCCAGGAAGCTGCGGAAGGCGGCGATGAGCAGCCGCTCGTCGGCCAGCTGCTGGGCGCCGAAAGCACCGATGAGTCCGAAGACGTTGTTGATGCCGAGGTAGTAGGCGAAGCGTTCGTCGGTGACCTCGTCGGCGACGAATGTGTCACTGGCCACGCCGAGGGCGGCCCGGGGCAGCCGCCCGCTGAGCGCGTCACGGTGCGAGGTGCGGAAGTAGTACCCCTGATTGTCGCGGTACCGCCCGCCGCGGGGCCATCCGTCCTCGTCCAGCAGCACGAGCGTGTTCTGCTGGTGCGCTTCCAGGGCGATGCCGGCGTGCGCGTCCAGCCACAGGACGGGCCGTACGACGGCGTGCAGGTACCGCAGGAACCACTCGGCGGCCACCGCGCCGACGGGCCGCCCGGTGTCCTGCGCGAGGGCGGTCACCAGTGCGGCGAGGCGGGAGCGCAGCGCTCCGGAGGGGTCGTCCGCGACGGGTACGGGCGCCGTCAGCCCGGCCACGCAGACCGCGTCCTCGCCGCCGGTGAAGGGGTTGTGCCGGATGACGGTGTCGAACCCGGGCAGACGTCCCTCTCCGGGCACGTCCACCCCGAGCCACGCGGGGTCGCGCACGATGTCGAACCCGGGGCAGGCGGCCCGCCACGCCGTCCCCAGTCCGCCGCGGAGCAGTCGGTGCACCTCCATGCCGCGCAGCAGTTCCTTGCGGAGGTTGTCCCTCCGCGAGTTGGTGATGCGCAGTCCCAAGGACAGCTTGAGCATGGCGATGCTGTCGGAGCGGAAAACGGTCCGCACGGAGGAAGTGGGGTGCCAGTGCTCTCCCGCCTGCCCCAGGTCGTGCAGGAGGCCGGCGTCGAGCAGTCGGCGGACGGCCGGGCTGTGCCGCAGTTCGCCGGCCTGCCAGGGGTGCAGGGGCAGCGGTACGCACTCGCCGGGCAGCCGGTCAGCCAGCGCCTTCCCGCCGAGGCGCCGTGCCAGCTCCGGTGCCGGAACGGGCTTGCCCCGCTCCGTCCATGCGGATGCTCCTGCCAGGACGGAGGGGTGCGCCGCCATCCAGTGCAGGGGGAAGCTGCCGCGCAGTTCGGGCGAGTAGGCGCTCTCCTCCGCGTCGGAGAGCCCTTCGCGGCTTTTCGGGGTGGGGTGGAGCGGGTGGCCGAAGAGGAGAGCCTGTTCGCCGTCGAGGAACGGGCCGGTGCCGGGTGGCGGTTCGGGGTGGGCACGGCGGTCGGCGAGGAAGCGCGCGGTGCGCTGGAGGGAGTCGGCGACACGGCCGACGAGGGCCGCGTTCTCCCGGGTGCAGGCGGCTGCGCTGCTGCTTCCGGTGGGGGCCGCGTCGGCGGTGGTCTCGGCACTCCCGTGCGCGGCGGCGTCTGCCGCACCCTGTGCGGCTTCGCGTCCGAGAAGAGCAGCGACGGCGACGGCTTCGAGGGGCGCCGCGTGCCCGGGGGCGCCTTCCAGGAAAGGCGGGTCGAACCGGTGCCACCCCACGGACGACCAGTGCCGCACCGGCACCAGCAGGGCCGTGCCGCTGGCGGGCAGCGGGATCCGCAGAAGGCCGTTCGCGGGTCGGGCCGGACCGGTCTCCCGGACCCAGCAGCGCAGCAGGTTCTCCGTCGCGGCGGCGTCGGCAGCCCTCCCGGGGTCACGGTCGTGCAGGGGATCGTACGGTGCGATGCGGGGTGGTGCAGCTTCCCTCTCGCGCCCGCCGCCCTCCCAGGGCGCGTGCACCACGTCATACCGGGCGCCGTTCCGCTGCCGTACGCCGGGGCGCGGGGATCCGCCCAGGTGCCGCTCACCGATCCGGTGCCGCTCATCGGCTCGCCGCCCGCCCGGTGAATGCCGGGGGTCGGACGCATGCCGCGCTTCCGGCACGCGCCGCGTCTCGGACACGCGTAGTGCCTCGGAATCGGGCCGAACGTCGGTCGCATACCGGCTCTCGGCCGCCTGCCGGCTCTCGGTGACGTCCGCGTACCGGTCCTCGCCCGCCTGCTGGTTCCCGAGTCCGTACCCGTTCCCGGTCGTATCCGGCGCGTCCTGCCCGTCGGTCACATGCCGTACGGCGGTTCCCTCCTGCTCGGTGGCGTGACCTCCTGCGGCCGCCGTCGTCCCGTGCTGTTCGGCCGGGATGTCCTCCTGGAGCCCGGTGCGGCGCTCCTGTGGCGGAACCTTCGGCTCGATCACGCGGACCGGCCCCTCACGGACCGGTTCCTGCGGGCAGTCGGCTCCGGAGCGCGCGTTCACTCAAGGTCTCCTCAGCTGGTGTCGACTGGGCGCGCTGGGCAGCGAGCCACTGTCCCCCGTACGCACCAACGAGGGGAGCCACGCGGGATCACGGGCTGGTCGGCGATCCGTTTCCGCTCGGGGCACAGTGAAGCGACACGGGGGCGCATCACGCGCGGCGTGCGCCGGGGAACCGCGGACCCTGCTGTGCCCGTCCCGAACACCACCGGGCATAGTGGGGGCGCCCCACTCAGCTAGGTTCATGACAAATCAACAGGCACCACGCAACAGGCACGACGATCCGCTTCAGGGGGAGTTACAGCCATGCCATCGATAGCCAGGTCCGCACGGCGCCGCTCGGCGCTGGCCGCAGCAGCGGTCGCCGCCGTGCTCGCGGTCACCGCGACGGCCTGCGGCCCGGAGGACGACCAGGCGGACGGCAAGCCGTCCCCCGCCTCCAGCGAGCACCTCACCGGTGACCTCAAGAAGGATCTGGGGCTTCCGGACGACCTCCCCAAGGACCTGCCGACCTCCCTCAAGGACCTGGACGCGTGGAAGAACGGCGCCTGGAAGAACTGGGACCGCGACAAGTGGCTGAAAGAAGCGAAACAGTTCTTCAACCCGATCATCGATGACCTGTGGAACCCGGACCGTATGAAGGACGCGGACGGGAACGACCGCAAGGTCGACGACTCCGACATCGACGACGGCCAGAGCGGCGGCAGGGACGGCACGGGTGAGGACGAGGGGGTCACCGACCCGACGCCGCAGCCGGTGAAGGCGAGCGCCGTACCGACGCCGTACACCCAGGACGATCTGCCGGTCGGCAAGGTGTTCATGGACACCCCGAAGGGTTCGATGGTCTGCTCCGGCGCCGTCGTCAAGGACCCGCGCCACCCGGGCAAGTCGAACTTGGTGGCCACCGCCGGCCACTGCGTGCACGGCGGCAAGGGCAAGGGCTGGTACCGCAACGTCGTCTTCGTCCCGGACTACAACCCCAAGGGGCTGCCGAACGAGCAGCTGGCCAACGCCTCCCAGAGCGATGTGGCGCCCAAGGGCATCTGGTGGGCCAAGCGGGCCCGCACGACCGACCACTGGATCAACAACGGCGCCGAGCGCGGCGGCAAGGGCGCTCAGCAGGACTTCGCGGTGCTCCGGGTGCAGCCCGAGGACAAGACGGACAGCACCTCGCTGGAGGAGAAGGCGGGCGGCGCCGTCCAGGTCAGTTTCAGCACGCCGCGGGTGAAGTCGGTGGAGAGCCTCACCGCGGTCGGGTACCCGGCGGCGCCTCCGTTCGACGGCGCCAAGATGTACCGCTGCGCCGACAAGCCCGGCCGCCTCACGCTGGACCCGGAGCAGCCCACGATGTACCGCATCGGCTGCACGATGACGGCCGGCGCGTCCGGGGGCCCCTGGCTCGACGCCTCGGGGACCCGGCTGCTGTCGGTGACCTCCATCGGCCCCGTCACCGCCGACTGGCTGGCGGGGGCCCGCCTCGGCAAGGAGGCCAAGGCGGTCTTCGACACGGTCAGCCGCGAGGGCTGAACCGGTCGCCCGGTCCGGCACCCGGGGTGCCGGACCGGCCGTACGGCGCGGGGCGCCGCGCCAGCGCGCGGACACACCGCGCTCACGTATGACGTCTCAGGGGGAACGCGAAACATGTCACGCATACGCAGAGCACCACACAAGCGTCCGGCGCTGGCCGCCGCGGCACTCGCCGCGACGCTGGCCCTCACCGCGACGGCCTGCGGTTCGGACGACGGCTCCGGCAAGAAGACGGACGCCAAGCCGGCCGCCTCCGACTCGCCGCAGGGGGGCGACGATTCCGGCGACGACGGAGACGGGCTCGGCCTGCGGGACAAACTGCCCAGGAAGTTGCCGGGCTCGTTCCAGGATCTCGACCAGTGGCGCAACGGGGGATGGAAGAACTGGGACAAGGACAAGTGGGTCCGTGAGGCCAAGGAGTTCGCCAACCCGTACCTCAAGGGCCACTGGGACCTGGGCCGGATGAAGAAGGCCGAGGACAACGAGAAGAAGGTCCCCAAGGACATCGCGAGCACCTCAGGAGCGGCCGACACCGCCGAGCCGCGCCCGGTACGGGCCGAGGCGGTCAAGACGCCGTACACCCGCAACGCCGCCCCGGCGGGCAAGGTCTTCATGGACACCCCGGAGGGGCCCATGGTGTGCTCAGGAACGGTGGTGCACGACCCGCGTCACCCCGGCAAGTCCAACCTGGTGGCCACCGCCGGCCACTGTGTCCACTCCGGGCGCAGCGGCGGCTGGCTGCGGAACATCACCTTCATCCCGGCGTTCAACGACCGCGGCCTGGACATGCCTTCGGTCAACAGCGCACCGCCGCAGGAGGTCGCCCCGTACGGCGAGTGGTGGGTCAGGTGGGCGCAGACGAGCAACTACTGGATCCAGAAGGGTGAGAAGTCGGGGGGCGGCGGCTCCCAGCAGGACTTCGCCGTACTGAGCGTGCAGCCGGTGAACAAGTCCGGCAAGTCTTTGGAGGAGACCGTCGGCAACGCCATCCGCGTCAGCTTCAAGGCACCCTCGCTCTCCCGCATCCGGGGCGTGAGCAACTACGGCTACCCGGCGGCCCCGCCCTTCGACGGCGCCAAGATGTACTCCTGCACCGACAAACCGGGCGCGCTCACGATCGACCCGTCCCAGCCCGCGCTGTACCGCATCGGCTGCACCATGACCGGCGGTTCGTCGGGCGGCGCCTGGCTGGTCGAGGGCTCGGACGGCAAGCCGGAACTGATCTCGGTCAACTCGATCGGCCCGCACCCGGCCACCTGGCTGGCCGGGCCCCGCCTGGGTGCCACCGCGAAGGCAGTCTTCGACGCCGCCAGCCGCAAGGGCTGAGCCGACGGCACGTCACACGACACTGAGGGCCCTGCTTCTCCCCAAAGGAAGAAGCAGGGCCCTCAGTCGTCGAAAGAAACGTCCCAGCGGCCCGACGGGAGGGCTCCTCAGCGGTCGCGAAGAGCAGCCTCGTGGCAGGCGGCCTCCGGCGGTGCCGCCGCCGGCTCACCGGCGGCGGCGCCCGGTCACGGCCGGGCCGCTGCCATGGGCTGGAACGCGCGCAGCTCGGCGGCGAGTTCCTCGTGCACACGGGCCTTGAGGAGGGTGCCGTGCTCGGTGTGCTCCTCGGAGAGCACCTCGCCCTGGCTGTGCACCCGCGAGACCAGCTTGCCCTCGGTGTAGGGCAGCAGCACCTCCAGCTCGACGGAGGGGTGCGGCAGCTCGTTGTCGATCAGCTCCCGCAGCTCGTCGATGCCCTGCCCGGTGCGCGCCGAGACCGTCAGAGCGTGCTTCTCGGCGCGCAGCAGCCGCTGGAGGACCAGCGGGTCGGCGGCGTCCGCCTTGTTGACGACCACGATCTCGGGCACGTCGGCCGCACCCACGTCGCGGATGACCTCGCGCACGGCCGCCAGCTGCTCCTCCGGCGCCGGGTGGGCGCCGTCCACCACGTGCAGGATCAGGTCGGCGTCGCCGACCTCCTCCATCGTGGAGCGGAACGCCTCCACCAGGTGGTGCGGCAGGTGCCGGACGAAGCCGACTGTGTCGGCCAGCGTGTAGGCCCGCCCGCTGGGCGTCTCGGCCTTGCGGACTGTCGGGTCCAGGGTGGCGAACAGGGCGTTCTCCACCAGCACGCCCGCGCCGGTGAGCCGGTTGAGCAGCGAGGACTTGCCGGCGTTGGTGTACCCGGCGATGGCCACGGAGGGCACCCGGTTACGCCTGCGGTCCTGCCGCTTGACCTCGCGGCCGGTCTTCATCTCCGCGATCTCCCGGCGCATCTTCGCCATCTTCTCGCGGATCCGTCGCCGGTCCGTCTCGATCTTGGTCTCACCGGGACCACGCGTCGCCATGCCGCCGCCGGCCGATCCGGAGCCACCGCCACCCATCTGCCGGGAGAGCGACTGGCCCCAGCCGCGCAGCCTGGGCAGCATGTACTGCATCTGGGCCAGCGAGACCTGCGCCTTGCCCTCACGGGACTTGGCGTGCTGGGCGAAGATGTCCAGGATCAGGGCCGTCCGGTCGACGACCTTGACCTTGACGACATCCTCCAGGTGGATCAGCTGGCCGGGGGTCAGTTCACCGTCGCAGACCACCGTGTCCGCGCCGGTCTCGAGCACGATGTCGCGCAGCTCGTCCGCCTTGCCGGAGCCGATGTACGTCGCCGCGTCCGGCTTGTCCCGCCGCTGGATGACACCGTCGAGCACCATGGCGCCCGCCGTCTCGGCGAGGGCTGCCAGCTCGGCCAGGGAGTTCTCGGCGTCCTGGGCCGTGCCGGAGGTCCAGACACCGACCAGCACGACGCGCTCAAGACGCAGCTGCCGGTACTCGACCTCTGTGACGTCCTCCAGCTCGGTGGAGAGACCGGCCACTCGCCGCAACGCCGCCCGGTCGGAGCGATCGAACTGCTCCCCGTCACGGTCCTCGTCGAGTGTGTGACTCAGAGCGACGTCCTCTTCCATCAGGGCGTCGGCTCGGCGGTTCGTGGCGATGCGCTGGCCGTTCTGTGGAAGGGAAGAGGAGAAGGTCAAGTGGATCCTTAAGGTCGAGGAAAGTTGTCGTGCCGCTCACAACGCTCCGGCGGCGGGGAAGATTCCCCTCGGGCCTGCGGTGTTTTCCGGGCGACACGCGGAGCGCGCCGCCGCGCCGTGCGGTCACCAGATGGTCGCACGGCGCAGCGGCGGCGTCATCCGTATTTGCCGCTTCCCGCGTGTGTGCCGGTCCGTGTCGAGTTGCCGCTGGGTCCCGTCTCGGGGCCCCTCAGTGCCCGGACGTGGCGGCCCCGGCCGGGTGCCCGGCCGGGGCGGGGCGGGATTCGGCCGCCTTCCGCTGCGGCTTCGCGTGCTTCTTCTGCTTCCAGTCCGGATGCCCCGGCATGGGCGGAGTGGTCTTCCCGTAGAGCCACTTCTTCAAGAAGGCGCTCTGATCCTGCCCCGTCACCCGGGAGGCCAGGGCGATGAAATCGGCCGTCTCCGCGTTCCCGTCCCGGTACCGCTGTGTCCAGGCGCGTTCCAGGCGGGCGAAGGCGTCCTCCCCGATGTGCTCCCGCAGGGCGAACAGGACGACAGCCGAACCGTTGTAGACGATCGGGCTGAACAGATCGACCTTTCCGTCGCTCTTGGCGGGCAGCAGGGCCGCGGGCGGACCGTAACGCTTGCGCCACGCGTCGGACTGCTCGTACGCGGCGCGCGCCCGCTCCTCCACGGTGAAACCGCCGCGCTCGGCGGCGTACGCCCACTCGTACCAGGTGGCGTGCCCCTCGTTGAGCCACAGGTCCGTCCAGCGGCGCGGGCTGACGCTGTCTCCGAACCACTGGTGGGCCAGTTCGTGCACCATCAGTGATTCCTTGTACCAGGCCGGGTAGGCGGGGTCGGCGAGGATGTCGCTCTCGAAGAGCGACAGTGTCTGGGTCTCCAGCTCGAAGCCGGTCCGTGCCTGGGCGGCCAGCACCCCGTAGGTCTCGAACGGGTACGGCCCGGCGTGCCGCTCCATCCAGGCGATCTGGCCGGAGGTCCGCTCCAGCCACGGCAGCAGGGCCTTGCGCTTCTTGACGGGCACCACGTGGCGCAGCGGCAGCCCGTGCGGCCCGGTGGACCGGATCACGGCGGAGCGGCCGATGGAGACCTGGGCCAGTTCGGTGGCCATCGGGTGTGCCATCCGGTACGTCCAGACGGTGTCACCGCCGGCACGGCTGCGGCCGGCCGGGAGACCGCCCGCCACGACGGTCAGTCCGCGCGGGGCGCGTACCCGGAAAGTGAAGACGGCCTTGTCGGCGGGGTGGTCGTTGGAGGGGAAGACGCGGTGGGCGGCGTCGGCCTGGTTGGCCATGGCCAGACCGTCCTTGGTGCGGACCCAGCCGCCGTTCTTGGTGGTGGGATCGCTGGTGTGGTCCACCACCACGTGCAGCCACCCGCCGCGCCGCAGGGGCGCCCGCGGGGTGATCACCAGGTCCTCACCGGCCCTGGCGTGCCGGGCGGGTGCGCCGTTCACCTGAACGGAACGGACGTCACCGGCGGCGAAGTCCACATTGAAACGATCCATGGTCTCGGCGGTGACCTGCGCGTCGATGACGGTGCGTGCGGTGAGCGGTTTCTTGTTGTCACCGCTGTAGTCGAACGACAGGTCGTAGGTGCGGACGTCGTAGCCCGGGTTGCCGAGATGCGGGAAGAGGTGGTCGCCGATCCCGGCCGCACGGGGCGCGGGGAGGGCCGCCCCGACGAGCGCGAGGGTCGCGGCGCCAACCGTGCCGGCAACGGTGCAGCGGCGGCGGGCGGTGCGCGAGCGGCTGAGGGATGTGTGGGCTGAGAGGGCTGCCATGGCTCATCGCTACCAGCGCCCGGGGGCGGCTGGTGATCAGCGTCGGGCGCGTCCACCCGAAAGGGGGCGACGGGTGCGTCCGGGAGAACCCGTGCGCCGCGCCGCCGCGCTCTGTGCGCCGTCCCCGCAAGAGCGTCAGTCGGCCACGGGGCGGGCGGACCGGGTCACGTCGTAGACGCCGGGCACGCGCAGCATCGCGCGCATGAGGGCCGGGAGTTCGGACGCGTCGGGAAGCTGGAGGGTGTAGGTGTGCCGCACGCGCTGCTCGCGAGGAGGCTCGACGTCGGCGGCTACGACGGCCGCGCCGTGCGCCGCGATGGTCTCGGTCAGGTCGGCCAGCAGACGGGGCCGCCCGAACGCCTCGGCCCGCAGGGTCACCCGGCATCCGACGGCGCCCTGCTCCCAGCGCACCGGCAGGGTCAGCCGCCCGTCCGACGCCATCCGGGCCACCGACTGGCAGCTCTCGCGGTGGACGGTGACGGCACCACCGCGCACCGGAAAACCGGTGACCGCGTCGGTGGGCACCGGTGTGCAGCAGCGGGCCAGCCGCACAGGTGCGCCAGGGCGTCCTGGCACGACGGGGACGTTCTCCGCGTACCGGTCGTGCCCGGCGGGCTGCTGGGCCGTCCGCTCCCGGCGCCGGGTACGTGCTGTCCGTACGGCGGGGCGCGGTGCCGCCCCGGTGGCGGGCGCGGTGCTGCCGGCCGGGACTTCGGCGGCGGGCTGCGGCTGCCCGGCCGGCTGCCGGTCGGGATCCTGCTGGTCGGGGTCCTGGCCGGGGTTCTGCCGGTCGGGTGTGGGCTGACCGTGTGCGGAGAGCCACTCGCGAATGGCGAGCCGGGCGGAGGGTGTCCTCACGTGAGCGAGCCACTCCGGCGACGGACCCGAGGGGCTGCCCTGGCCGGGCTCCAGGAAGAGCTGCAGGGAGTCCCCGTCCCGCAGCACGGTCGTGAGCGCCGCCAGCCGCCCGTTGACGCGCGCCCCGATGCACCGGTGCCCGGCCTCCCCGAGCCTGGCGTAGGCGGCGTCCACGCAGGTCGCCCCGGCGGGCAGCGGCAGCGCGGAGCCACCGGACCCCTCGGCGCCGGGGACGGCACAGTAGACGGTGATTTCCAGGTCCTGCGCCAGTTCGTCGCGCAGTTCCTGCCAGAAGGTGTTCGGGTCGGGGGCGTGGCTCTGCCATTCGAGGAGCCGGGAGAGCCATCCGGGGCGCGTCGGATCGGTACGCTCCTGCGGGCCGGCCCCGGCCGGGGCGCCCGCCCGCTCGGTGGCGTCCCTCGCCTCCGCGGCAGCCGAAGCATGGGGGTCGCCCAGGGCGATCACCCCGGTCTCGGCCACACGGTGCATCCGGCGGGTGCGCACCAGCACCTCGGCGACGCGTCCGTCCTGGTCGGCGATCGCGGTGTGCAGCGACTGGTACAGATTGAACTTCGGGACGGCAATGAAGTCCTTGAACTGGGAGACCAGCGGCGCGAAACAGGTGTGCAGCTCGCCCAGTACCGCGTAGCAGTCGGCGTCCTCCTCGACGAGCACCAGCAGCCGGGCGAAGTCGCAGTCGCCCAGCTGGCCGCGTTTGAGCCGCAGCCGGTGCACGGAGACGGTGTGCCGGGGCCGGATGAGCACCTCCGCGGCGATCCCGGCCTCCCGCAGGGTGCGGCGCACCTGTGCGGCGAAGGCGGTGAGCGGGTCGGGGCGGGCGTTGTGCTCCTGGATCAACTCGCGGGTGCGGGCGTGCTCCTCGGGGTGCAGAACGGCGAAGACCAAGTCCTCCAGCTCGCTCTTGAGCGCCTGGATGCCGAGACGCTCGGCGAGCGGGATGAGCACGTCCCGGGTCACCTTGGCGATGCGGACCTGTTTCTCCCGGCGCATGACCCCGAGAGTGCGCATGTTGTGCAGCCGGTCGGCCAGTTTGATCGCCATGACGCGCACGTCGTTACCGGTGGCCAGCAGCATCTTGCGGAACGTTTCCGGCTCGGCCGCCGACCCGTAGTCGACCTTTTCCAGCTTGGTGACCCCGTCGACCAGATAACAGACCTGTTCGCCGAACTCCCGGCGTACCTGGTCGAGGGTGACGGCGGTGTCCTCCACCGTGTCGTGCAGCAGCGACGCGGTCAGTGTGGTGGTCTCCGCACCCAGCTGGGCCAGCAGCAGGGTGACCGCGAGGGGGTGTGTGATGTACGGCTCGCCGCTCTTGCGGGTCTGGCCCCGGTGCGACGATTCGGCCAGCACGTACGCCCTGCGCAGGGGCCGCAGGTCGGCACCCGGGTGGTGCGCCCTGTGCACCTTGGCCACGTGCTCGATGGCGTCCGGCAGGTCCCGTGACGAGGCTCCCCGCAGTGCCACTCTGCTCAGCTTCCGCAGACCGCGCACCGCGCTCATGGGCACCTCCCGCTCCTGCCGCACCCCCGGGCCGGGGCTGTGATGCTACCGACCCCACCACGTGCCGCTGACCGCCTCCCGCCCAGGGTGAGGCGGATCACTCCATCGTGCGACGCGCCGGTGTGCGACACCACCGCGTACCCGTTCTGCGGTCTGTTACCGCAAGGCGGCGCTCCGTCATCGAGTCCGGCGGCGGCAGCCCCGGGAAGACGCGGCACGGCGGAAGCCCGCGGGTGCTCGCCCGGGCCGCCGGGCACGCCGGGAAGCAGCCCCGCTCCTACACGAGGAGGCCGGGGTCGATCCGGCCCTCCGCGACGATCACGGCCGGGCCTGTCATCTCGATCTCCCCGTCCGTCCGCTCGGTGATCTCCAGCTGTCCGCCGGGCACCTCCACGGTGTAGGTGACCGGGGCGCCGTCCTGTCGCGGATCGTGTCCGTCCCGCCGGGCGGCGGCCACCATGACGGCGCAGGCCCCGGTGCCGCACGAACGCGTCTCGCCGGCGCCCCGCTCATGCACCCGCAGCGCCACGTGGCGCGGGCCCCGGGAGACGACGAATTCGACGTTGACGCCCTCCGGGTAGGCGGCGGCAGGCCGCACCACGGGGGCCTCCAGCAGCGGCCCGGGGTCCGCCAGGTCCGTCACGAAGGCGACCGCGTGGGGGTTGCCCATGCCGACCTTGCGTACCGGCCAGGTGTGCCCTGCCGCGCTGACGGTGATCTCGTCGGCGCCCCGCGCGGAGGTGTGCAGTTCGGCGGCGCCCATGGCGATGGTGACGGGACCGCCGTTCTTGGCGATGTGCGCCCGGCGGACCCCCGCGCGGGTCGCGATGGCCAGATCACCGGGTTCGACGAGTCCGGCCCGCTCCAGATAGCGGGCGAATACCCGGGCACCGTTGCCGCACATCTCGGCCACGGAACCGTCGCTGTTGCGGTAGTCCATGAACCACTCCGCCTCGGCGGCCATGGCCTTGGCCTCCGGGTGCGCCGCCGAGCGGACGACACGGAGCACACCGTCGGCCCCGATGCCCGCCCTCCGGTCGCACAGCCGGGCCACCACCGCCGGCGGCAGGTCGAGCTCCCCGTCCGGGTCCGGGATGATCACGAAGTCGTTCTCGGTGCCGTGCCCCTTCAGGAACGGGAAGGGCACGCCTGCTGTGCTGCTCACCTTGCCGATCGTACGGGAGACCGGGTGCCCCCGCGGCCCGGGGCAGCGGTGCCCAGGACACGGCAGTGCCGCGCCCCGGGGAACAGCAGCGCGGCGCACCAGGACGGCGGCGCACGGGGCGGGGCCAGCGGCAGCGGCGGGCGGCCGTCAGCGGAGCCGGGCGACCCGCCAGACGGCCAGGACGACGAGGGTGCACACCACGACCGCGTAGAGCGCCACCACCCGCCAGTCGGGACGGCGGTCCGAGCCGCGCGCGGGCAGCCCCGGCCAGGTGTGCCCCACCCGGCGGGCGGCCATGACACCCCAGCCGGCGGCACAGCCGCACAGCAGCAGCCCCAGCATGGAGACCACCGCGCCGGAGCTGCCGCCCGGCTCGAACGCGAGCGGGAAGGCGAACATCAGGGAGCCGAGCGCGCCGAGCACCACGATGGGAGCGAGCTGCCACAACCGCAGCTTGCGCTGCGGGCGCAGCTCGTGCGGCTCGACGGGAGGGCCCGCATCCAGCGGCCCGCCGCCCACGGCGCCCGGGCCGGGGGGTTCGGCGTCCGCCGGGGAGGAGTCTCGAGGGCCGGCCTCCATTGCCACGCGCCCTCCCAACTCCGGCCTGCTGGCTTCCAACGATGGACGATGATGGCACGCCGACGGTAACGGGACGGTCGCACAGGGCTTCCCGATGCCATCACGTGATCAGGCTGTAACCGCCTTCGTGAGCAACGTCAGGGCCGCACCCGGGAGTTCCCCCCGGTCCGCAGCCGCGCCGCTGAGCCAGTGCACCCTCGGGTCGCGCCGGAACCAGGAGTCCTGGCGGCGTGCGAAGCGCTTGGTGGCGCGGATTGTCGCCTCGCGTGCCTCCTGGAGGGTGCACTCCCCCGCCAGGGCGGCCAGCACCTGCTGGTAGCCCAGGGCACGGGATGCCGTGCGCCCCTCTCGTAGGCCCTGCTTCTCCAGCTCGCGCACCTCGTCGACCAGTCCGGCCTCCCACATGACGTCCACGCG
The DNA here is from genome assembly GCF_000725885.1 of Streptomyces albus subsp. albus. Taxonomy (GTDB): domain Bacteria; phylum Actinomycetota; class Actinomycetes; order Streptomycetales; family Streptomycetaceae; genus Streptomyces; species Streptomyces albus. The sequence goes on from NZ_JODR01000038.1 coordinate 43,990, forward strand.
GCGGGCGATCCGCTCGTCCAGCTCCGGCCTGGCCACATCGACGCCTATCTGCACGGTGTCGTAGACGGCCTCGTGGCCCGGCAGGCTCGCGGTGAACGGCCGCCCTGTGATCTCGATGACCTCCAGGGCGCGGACGATGCGCCGGCCGTTGCTCGGGAGGATGGCGCGGGCGGCCTCGGGGTCGGCCTCGGCCAGGCGGGCGTGCAGCGCACCGGAGCCCTCCTGGGCCAGCTCGCCCTCCAGCCGGGCGCGTACCGCCGGGTCGGTGCCGGGGAACTCCATGGCGTCCAGTGCCCCGCGCACGTACAGCCCGGAGCCGCCGACCAGCACGGGTACCCGCCCTCGGGCCCGCAGCCTGTCGATCTCGGCACGGGCGAGCCGCTGGTACTCGGCGACGCTGGCCGCGACTGTGACGTCCCAGATGTCCAGCAGGTGGTGCGGGACGCCCTGCCGCTCCTCGACGGTCAGTTTGGCCGTGCCGATGTCCATGCCCCGGTAGAGCTGCATGGAGTCGGCGTTGATCACCTCGCCGCCCAGTGCGCGGGCGAGATGGACGCCCAGATCGGACTTGCCCGCCGCGGTGGGGCCGACGACGGCGACGACCGGTGGCGCGGACGAGGGGACGGACGGTTGCGGAGCTGCGGCGTTCACGCGTCAAGTTTCGCAAACCGTCCTCCGCCTTCCCGAACGAGCGACGTGACGGACCGCGCCCGGGGTCGTTGCCCGTTGCGAGGTTCCGACAGCCGGTTTCCGCACCGGTGCCCCGGGGCGGCGCAATGGGACGCTCCGCAAGGCGCGGGATTTCGCCCACACGAGTACAGTCTGGAGTAGATATGGGCGTGTTTGCGAGGCTTCTCCGTCGTTCGTCCAGCAAGTCAACACAGGACACCTCCGATGCCACTCGCGCGGAGGAAACCGGTACCGCCCAGGCGGACTCCGTCGCGCGGGACGGCGAGGCCGGTGAGGGCGCGTCCGGCGGGGCCGGATCCGCCGAGGGGCGCACCCCGGAGGCCGGGGCCACCCGGGAGAGCCCGCCCGCCGCGGGCACCGCTGCGGAATCCGCCGAGTCCCGGGGCGCGGAACGCGCCGAGGGTGCTGCGGCGGAGGGTGCAGAGGGTGCCCCCGCGGCGCGCACCGAGCCGGCCGAGGGGTCTGTCGGCATTCCGAAGCAGCAGTCGGCCGAGGAGGCCGCGGACAGCGAGACCGGCGACAACGCCCGCAAGTAGACCGTGCGGCCCGCCCGCACGGTCCGGCAGGAAGGCGACCGAGATGGGCTTCATGGACAAGGTCAAGGGCATGCTCGGCCAGCACGGCGACAAGGTGCAGCAGGGGCTGGACAAGGCCGCCAAGGCCGCCGACTCCAAGACCAAGGGCAAGTACCGCAGCCAGATCGACAGCGGCACCAAGAAGGCGAAGGAAGCCGCCCAGCGGATGGCCGACGAGCAGCGCCGTTCCGGCGGAGCGGGCGGTTCCGGCAGCGGCCCCAAGGGACCGGGGTCACCGGGCGGCGGCAGCGGCTCCGGCCCGACGGGCGGCACCGGCGGCGGCACCGGGACCTGAACTCTCGGACCGCGCCCACCCCTGCGGCTCCGGACCTACGCCGTGAGCAGGCTCCCCGCGCGAACCGGACCGCCCCCTCCGGGGCGCCCGGAAGGCCGTCAGGCGGCCTCCCGGGCTGCCGTGCGACCCCGCGGACTCCGGCGGTCTCGTCGGCCCGCACAAGGGCGCTGTGCGTCTTTCCGCGGCGGGGCAGGAGCGGGCTTCCACACAACGGCGGGGGCGTACGCGTGCCGCAGCACCGTACGCCCCGGTGGTGTCGGCGGTTCCCAGGGCGCGCGCGGCCTGCGCGTCGAAAGCGGCGGCGCGGTCGTCGAAGTAACCGGGAGCCTTCAGGGTGCGGCAGTTGCTGCCGTCTCCCATCACGAGCAGGGCCACGCGGTCGGCGGCAGCAGCCAGCTCGCGGCCCGTCTCCACGCAGCGGGAGCGGGCCAGTGGTTCGCCGATCCCCAGCCCCTCCACGGGGCAACCGGTCCAGTCGGTGCGCTCCAGCAGCCAGGCGCCGACCGTGAGCGACGGGGGCAGTTCCCGTTTGGCCGGCTCGCCCTTGCCGAGGCTCACCTCCAGCGGGACACCGAACCCGGCGAACGACCCGCGCGCCCCTTGGGGGTGCGGGCCGCGCCCCGGCTGTTCGGCGGGGCCGATGACGTACAGCTGGTCCGGACGGGCAGCCGCCAGGACGCCGACGGCGTCGTAGCAGGCGGCACGGGCCGCGTCCATCTCGGGGGCGGCTCCGCCCGCGACCTCGGGCACCAGGAGCGGGGGACAGGGGCATACGGCTGCGGCGACAAGCATGGCGCGCAGCTTAAGTGCCGCTTCGTCCACTTCCCAGACTGCCCGCGCCGTGACTCACCCGCGCGTGCGAGAACCACGAAAACAGGTGACACGTGCGCCACAGACGCCGCACATGTGCGGCGGTCATCTCCCGCCCTCCCGGCAGGCGTTCGGCCGGGCTCCTGCGCTCGGCCGGCCCACGGGAGGCCCCCGTCACGGACCTCTGCGCCCCAGCAGACGGGCTTCCCAGCCGTCCGTTCCGGACGTCGAGGGCGCATGCCGGAGTAGGTGTGCTGGGCGCGCTCACGCCCGGAACAGGACGCCACGGAAGACCGGACGTCGCGGAGCGTCGGACGTCGAGCTCCGGGCGTCGGACGTCGGACATCGGTAAGGGCGTGGGCCGCCGACGAACGACGGCACACTCCGCCGGACCGGCCCCGCGACGCGACACCTTTCGACGAATGCGACAACCCGGACGCCGCCGCCCGACGGATGCGGCAAGCGGCGGAGCGGCGGAGTCCCTGGCAAGCGGGCCCCGGAGACCGACGGCGGCGCGGACACCGGTGGCCGGACCTGACCTGGCGGCGGGTACGCCACCGACGAAGCGCGGCATCGCGAACGCCCATGCTCGGTGCGAGGCCCGAATGTCCATGGACGGCCCGGCAGCACGCACCGGCCGTTGCCCAACCCGGCAACGCGCCCGCTCGCGCTGCCGGGCCCGGCAGCGCGAGCGCCGTCGGTACCGGCGCGGCCCGCCCGGCAGGCGCCGGAGGGGCGAGGAGGTCAGCCCAGGCCGCAGCCGCCGGTGGGTGCGGGCAGCGGCTCGGGGACGCCGACCTTCGGCAGACCGAGCAGCACACCCTTGCCCTGCTCCGCCGCGGGTGCCGCGTTGCGGCGCTCCCAGGCGTCGCCCGCACGGGTCCGGCGCACCGCCTTGGCGGGGCCTTCGGCGAGCAGGTGATGCGGGGCTGCGTAAGTGACCTCGACCGTCACCATGTCGCCGGGCCGCACGGGCTCCTCGGGCCGGGTGAAGTGGACCAGGCGGTTGTCGGGCGCGCGCCCCGACAGCCGCTGGGTGGCGTCGTCCTTGCGGCCCTCACCTTCCGCGACCATCAGTTCCAGGGTGCGGCCGACCTGCTTCTTGTTCTCCTCCCAGGAGATCTCCTCCTGGAGGGCCACCAGGCGCTCGTAGCGTTCCTGGACGACCTCCTTGGGGATCTGGCCTTCCATCTCGGCGGCCGGCGTCCCGGGGCGCTTGCTGTACTGGAAGGTGAACGCCTGGGCGAACCGGGCCTCGCGCACGACGTGCAGCGTCTCCGCGAAGTCCTCCTCCGTCTCGCCGGGGAAGCCGACGATGATGTCGGTGGAGATGGCGGCCTCGGGGATGGCGGCGCGGACCTTCTCGATGATGTTGAGGAAGCGCTCCTGGCGGTAGGAGCGGCGCATCGCCTTCAGGACCCGCGAGGAGCCGGACTGGAGCGGCATGTGGAGCTGCGGCATCACGTTGGGCGTCTCGGCCATGGCGGCGATGACGTCATCGGTGAAGTCGCGGGGGTGCGGCGAGGTGAACCGGACGCGCTCCAGCCCTTCGATGCGTCCGCAGGCGCGCAGCAGTTTGCTGAACGCCTCCCGGTCGCCGATGTCGGAGCCGTAGGCGTTGACGTTCTGTCCGAGCAGGGTGATCTCGGTGACGCCTTCGTCGACCAGTGCCTCGATCTCGGCGAGGATGTCGCCGGGCCGGCGGTCCTTCTCCTTGCCGCGCAGCTGGGGGACGATGCAGAAGGTGCAGGTGTTGTTGCACCCGACGGAGATGGAGACCCAGGCCGCGTACGCGCTCTCCCGGCGGGTGGGCAGCGTGGAGGGGAACGCTTCCAGGGACTCGGCGATCTCGACCTGTGCCTCGTCGCGCAGCCGGGCCCGCTCCAGCAGGACGGGGAGCTTGCCGACGTTGTGGGTGCCGAAGACGACGTCCACCCAGGGCGCCTTCTTCACGATGGTGTCGCGGTCCTTCTGCGCCAGGCAGCCGCCGACCGCGATCTGCATGCCGGGACGGGCTGCCTTCTTGGGGGCGAGCTGGCCGAGGTTGCCGTAGAGGCGGTTGTCGGCGTTCTCGCGGACCGCGCAGGTGTTGAAGACGATCACGTCGGCGGCGTCGGCTCCCTGGGGCGCGCGCACATATCCGGCGTCCTCCAGGAGGCCCGCCATCCGCTCGGAGTCATGGACGTTCATCTGACACCCGAAGGTGCGCACCTCGTACGTCCCCTTGACGCCTTGGACGTCCACTGCCTGACTCCGGTCGCTACTGCTCATGCGACAAGGGTAGGCGTTCCGCCGGACGCCCTCCGCCTCGCCGGAGGGCATCGCCGGATCACCGCGGGAGCACTGTGACGCAGTTCACTGTGCGTACCGGGGGGCGGGCCCGTCCAGGGGCAGCCGCAGTGTGGCCCACACCGCGTTCCCGGCGGTCATCGTGGAGCGGCGCACGCCCCAGTCGGCGGCGAGCGCGGCCACGATGCACAGCCCGCGCCCGCTCTCGTCCCCGGCCTCGCTGCGCTTCAGGTGCGGGCATTCGTCGCCCTCGGAGGGGTCGTGCACCTCGATGCGGAGCAGTGCTCCCCTGGAGGTGCCCCGGGGGGCCACGGCGGCGCGGCACAGGAGTTCAGCGTCGGGCAGACAGCGGGTGTGGACGACGGCGTTGGTGGTCAGTTCGGAGAGCAGGAGGACGGCGTCGTCGGCCGTCTCCTCGGGTATCGGCGGGTCGTGCGGCTGCCCGAGCCACCGGGTGAAGGCGGCACGGGCGCGGGCGATGTTCCGTTCCCGGGCGGGGATGCTGAGCTGCCAGCCGGCGTGTGCGGTACGCGCGGCCGGTGCGGTCGGATCACAGGTGCTTCCCGAGAGGGGGGCGGTGGTGGCTGCGGATTCCCTGCGGGCGGGGGCGGCGTACACGTGGGGGCGCCTTCCGTCGGGCTGGTCGCGGCCGGGGGCGCGGGCCGCGACGCATGGTCTGCCCGTCACTATGGCCCCTGCTGTTCCACTCAGCAAGCGACAGTGTGAAATTTGCACTTCGTCGCTACCACCGCTCCCGCAGCCTCCATGCAGGAGCGGGGATGTGACCCCCGCCACTCCCCCGCCGCCTGGGGGCTGGCAGTATCCCCTTCCATGGCCAGTCTGCGTGCGCGAACGGCGTCCTCCTCCCTGCTGGCCCGCGGGCTGGGTGCCGGACGACGGCGCCTCGTGTGGGTGGCCGCCGTCATCCTGGTGGTGTGCGGGCTGCTCGCGTGGTGGCTGCTGCCCTCCCCCGCGCCCTCGCCCAGCGGACGGATCACCTTCGCCACGGGCGTCCGTACCGGCGTGTACGAGCGTTACGGCAGCCTCTTGAAGCACCGGCTGTCCCGCGACCTGCCCAAGGTGCGGCTGACGTTGCAGAGGAGCCAGGGCTCGGTGCAGAACGTGGCACGGGTGGCGTCCGGGAAGGCCGACTTCACTATCACCGCCTCCGACGCCCTGGCCGCCTACCAGGAGGACGGCGGCAAGGACGCCTCCCGCATCCGTGCGTGCGCGCGGCTGTACGACGACTACATGCATCTGGTGGTGCCCAGGGACTCCCCCGTCAACAGCGCCAAGGACCTCAAGGGCCTGCGGGTGGGGGTCGGCGAGGCGCACTCGGGGGTGTGGCTGGTGACCAACCGGCTGCTCAAGGCCGCCGGACTGGACATGGACCACGACATCCACCCGGTGCGGGAGGGCATCGACCGGATGCCGAAGCTGCTGGCCGAAGGGAAACTGGACGCGTTCTTCTGGTCGGGCGGGCTGCCGACGAACGCCGTCGAACGGCTGGCGGAGCGCACCGACATCCGCCTGGTCCAGCTGGGCGATCTGCTGCCCAGGCTGCACGAGCAGGGGCGCAAATCGCGGTACTACCGTGCCGCCGTCATGGCGCCGGACGCCTACCCCACGGTGCAGCGCGGCCGGTCGGTCAAGACGCTCGCCATCGCCAACCTGCTGGTGACCACCGACCGTACGGAAGCCGATCTGACGGAAGGCGTCACCCGCTCGGTCATCAAGAGCAGGGACCAGATAGGGCGTGAGGTGCACGCCGCGCAGAAGGTGGATCTGCGCACCGCCATCTACACCGACCCCGTGCCGCTGCACGAGGGCGCACGGCGCTACTACCGGTCCGTCAAGCCCTGACCGCTCCTACTGCGCGGCGGTCGCCTCTCCCGGCGGGCCGGCCGCCGGCGCGCTCCTCGGCACGGAGATCAGCACCCGCAGCCCCTGCGGAGTGTTGTGCGCGAAGGACAGTCCCGCACCGCTTCCGGCGAGCAGGGCCCGGGTGATGGACAGACCCAGCCCCGACCCCGAGACGTTCTGGTGACGGCTGCTGCGCCAGAACCGGTCGCCCACACGCTCCAGCTCCTCGTCCGTCAGCCCGGGGCCGCCGTCGGCCGTCTCGACCGTCACCCGGTCGCCCTCCGCGCGGACGAGTACGGTGACGGCGCTGCCGCGCGGGGTGAACTTCACCGCGTTGTCGACGACGGCGTCCAGCGCGCTGGAGAGCGCCACGGGATCGGCCCACCCGGTGGCCGCCGTCTGGCCGGCGAACGTCAGCTCCACGCCCCGCTGCTCGGCGCTGGGCCGCCAGGCGGCGACCCGTTCGGCGGCGACCTCGGCGACATCCGTGAGCACGACGTGCGAGGCGTCGGTGTGCTCGGCCGTCGCCAGGTCCAGAAGATCGTCCAGGACCCGCGCGAGCCGCTTGCCCTCGGCCCGTACGGAGGCCATCTCCTCGTTCCCCTCGGGCAGCTCCAGAGCGAGCAGTTCGATGCGCAGCAGCAGCGCCGAGAGAGGGTTGCGCAACTGATGGGAGGCGTCGGCGACGAACGCGCGCTGCTGCTCCAGCGCGCTCTCCACGTTGCCCGCCATCTCGTTGAAGGAGTGCGCCAGCCGGCGCAGCTCCGGCGGGCCCGCGGAGGCGACCACACGGGAGGTGAATTTTCCGGTGGCGATCTCATGGGTGGCCCGGTCCAGGGTCCGTACCGGCTTGAGCACCCATCCGGTCAGCCGCAGCGCCGCGCCGAGTGCCAGCAGCATGGCCGCGGACTCGCCCAGTGCCACGACCAGCCAGTCCCGCAGGATCCGCGAACGCAGCTGGCCGGTGGGCGAGTCGGTCAGGACGACGGCCGCCACGTCACCGTCCCGGATCACCGGGGAGGCGACCGCGATACGGCCGTCCCGCTGCCAGGGCCACACCTGGGGCGGATCGTGGCTGCGCCGTCCGGCCAGTGCCTCGGCGAAGGCCCGCGCCCCGTCCGGCCGGGCCGCGCCCTGGCTCTCGCCGTCGCCGGGGACGCGCCAGCCGCCGGGTGAGGCGGCCATGGTGCGTTTGTCCCGGTAGAAGACGCCGGCGCGGATGCCGTACACGTCGTGGTACCGGTCCAGTTCGCGCTGGAGGGTGGCGCGGCGTTCGTCCGGCTGGCTCGTGGAGGTGACGAACTGGGCGAGCGAGGCGAACCGTGCCGTATCGTCGATGCGGTCGACCACGACGTTCTGCTGCTCGGCCTGCGCCTGGCTGACGGCGAGGGGGAAGCCGAGCGCCAGCAGGATCCCGGCGAGCAGGATGATCAGAAGCGGTAGGAGGCGGCTGCGCACTGTGGTCCCGGACGGTCCTGGCTCGTCAGACGCCCTGCGCGGCCATGCGGTAGCCGACGCCGCGCACGGTCTCTATGAGGGTCGGCCGCTGGAGCTTGGAGCGCAGCGAGGCGACGTGCACCTCCAGCGTGCGCCCGGTGCCCTCCCAACTGGTGCGCCACACCTCGCTGATGATCTGCTCGCGGCGGAAGACGACTCCGGGGCGCTGAGCGAGAAGGGCCAGCAGATCGAACTCCTTACGGGTGAGCGCCACCGGTGCACCGTCGACGCTCACCGTGCGGGTGGGCAGCTCGATGATGACGGCGCCCAGGCGGATCGTGCCGGGCTGCTCCGTACCGTTGCGGCCGGGCAGCGGGTGCTCGCCCGTGCTCTGGCCGTCCTCCCCCGCGGAGCGGCGGCTGACGGCGTGGATACGGGCGAGGAGTTCCCCCATGTCGTACGGCTTGACAACATAGTCGTCGGCGCCCAGGTTGAGCCCGTGTATCCGGGAGCGGACGTCCGCGCGGGCGGTCACCATGATGACCGGGGTCGCACTGGTGCGGCGGATCCGGCCGCACACCTCGAAGCCGTCCTGGTCGGGCAGGCCCAGATCGAGGAGCACCACGGCGTAGCCCGCCCCCTCCCCTCCGCCGACCAGCAGTTCCTGGAGTGCCTCGGCGCCGCTGCGTACGTGGGTGACGTCGAAACCGTGCCGCTTCAGTACGGCGGAGAGTGCGGCGGCGACCCGGTTGTCGTCCTCGACGAGCAGCAGTTTCACCAGGCACCCTCCTCTTTTCTTGTCCCGTCGTGCCGTCCGGCCGGCGCCGGCAGGTGGTTGCCCCGGCGAACGGTCTGACAGTGCATCCACGCTGATCGGCGCAGGTGAGTCAAGAGGCTGTTCGTCCGGTCCCCCCATCCGTTACGCAGCCGGTACCGACCCCCCTGCCCCAGCGGGGCGGACCGCAGCCGATTCGTGATGCTCAATTTCCGCTCAGATGTAATGACGGTCACGTTGGCCGCTCATTAAGGTCCTCGCAACCGACGAGGACGGAGCTACACGCCGATGAGCGAAGTATCGGTGACCAAGGAAACGAGCGGGCCCGAGTCCGCGACCGACAAGCTGGTCGTGCTGGACAACGTCAACAAGCACTTCGGTGCGCTGCACGTCCTCCAGGACATCGACCTGACCATCGCCCGCGGTGAGGTCGTCGTCGTCATCGGCCCCTCCGGGTCCGGCAAGTCGACCTTGTGCCGCACCATCAACCGCCTGGAGACGATCGACTCCGGCAGCATCACGATCGACGGCAAGCCGCTGCCCCAGGAGGGACGGGAGCTGGCCAGGCTCCGTTCCGACGTCGGCATGGTCTTCCAGTCGTTCAATCTCTTCGCCCACAAGACGGTGCTGGAGAACGTCATGCTCGGCCAGCTGAAGGTCCGCAAGACGGACAAGCAGGCGGCCGAGGAGAAAGCCCGCAAGCTGCTCGACCGGGTCGGTGTCGGCAACCAGGCCGACAAGTACCCCGCGCAGCTGTCCGGGGGTCAGCAGCAACGTGTGGCGATCGCCCGCGCGCTGGCGATGGACCCGAAGGTCATGCTCTTCGACGAGCCGACCTCGGCGCTCGACCCGGAGATGATCAATGAGGTCCTGGAGGTCATGCAGCAGCTGGCCCGGGACGGTATGACGATGGTCGTCGTCACCCACGAGATGGGTTTCGCCCGCTCGGCCGCCAACCGTGTGGTCTTCATGGCGGACGGCCGGATCGTCGAAGAGGCCGCACCCGAGCAGTTCTTCAGCAACCCGCGCAGCGACCGGGCCAAGGACTTCCTCTCGAAGATCCTGCACCACTGAGCCACCGGTCAGCGCAGCCAGCGCACTGGGCCACGACTGTTCAAGCAAGGGATGTTCACTATGAGGTTCCACAAGACCGCCGCCGCGGCAGCCGCCGTGCTGGCGCTCGCCGCCACCGCCGCCTGCGGTGGCAAGGAGGGTTCTGCGGGCGACAAGCCGAAGGACCAGACGGACGAGAAGGCACTGCCGACCTACGACATCGCCAAGGACGCCAAGGTTGACTCCCCCGTCTGGGAGCGGGCCCACAAGCGCGGCAAGATCGTCATCGGCGCGAAGGCCGACCAGCCCTACCTGGGCTTCCAGGACCAGTCGACCAAGAAGTACTCCGGCTTCGACATCGAGATCGCCAAGATGATCGCCGCCGACCTGGGCTTCTCCGCCAAGCAGATCGAGTGGAAGACGGTCGACTCCGGCGCCCGTGAGACGGCTGTCGCCAAGGGTGACGTGGACCTGATGATCGGCACCTACACGATCAACGACGAGCGCAAGAAGCAGATCGACTTCGCCGGCCCGTACTACCACGCCGGCGCCTCGCTGCTCGTCCGCAAGGACGAGAAGGCCGTCACCGGCCCGGAGACCGTCAAGGGCAAGAAGGTCTGCTCCATCGTCGGTTCGACGCCGCTGCAGGTCATCAAGCAGCCGAAGTACGGCGCCAAGGTCACCGAGCTGAGCAAGTACTCCGAGTGCGTCTCACAGGTTCTCGACGGCCAGGTGGACGCCGTCACCACCGACGACGCGATCCTGATGGGCTACGCCGCGCAGAACCCCGGCAAGCTCAAGGTCGTCGGCAAGCCCTTCTCCGACGAGCCCTACGGCGTCGGCATGAAGAAGGGTGACGACGCCCTCCAGAAGGCCGTCGCCGACGCCATCAAGGCGCACCAGGACAACGGCGACTACAAGAAGGCGTTCGAGGCCACCATCGGCAAGTCCGGCTCGAAGTTCAAGACGCCTCCGCAGCTGACCGAGAAGTGACGTCCCGCGCCCCGCTCCCCGGCACTGTCCCCGATGCCGCGCGGGGCGGGGCGCACTGTTGCGACCCAGCCTCCCGGCCGCTTCTGCTGCCGCCCCCTACGCGACTCCTCGCGGAGAATTCATGAACGTACTGCTCGACAACCTGGCGCTGTTCCGCGAGGGATTCCTCGGCACTCTCTACCTGACCGCTGTCAGCGCCGTCCTCGCCCTCGTCCTCGGCGTCGTGATAGCCGGTTTCCGGGTCTCCCCGGTGCCACCGTTGCGGATCTTCGGCACGCTGTGGGTGACGCTGCTGCGGAACACCCCGCTGACGCTGCTGTTCCTCGTGGCGTTCTTCGTCGTCCCCAAGGTGCTCTTCCCCGGCGTCAACTCCTTCCTCCTCGCCGTGTGCGCCTGCGGCTTCTACACCTCGGCCTTCGTCGCCGAAGCCGTCCGCTCCGGCATCAACACCGTGCCCATGGGGCAGGCCGAGGCCGCCCGCGCCATCGGCATGACCTTCACGCAGACCATGCGGATCGTGGTGCTCCCCCAGGCCACCCGGACCGTCGTACCGCCGCTCAGCAGCATCTTCATCGCGCTGACGAAGAACACCGCGATCGCCGGCGCGTTCGACAACGTCGACCTGTTCAACGTGCAGAAGACGCTGAGCAACGACGGGTACGAGATCGCCTGGATCTTCCTGTGGATCACCATCGGTTATCTCGTGATCACCTACGCCATCAACGGCCTCTTCCGGCTGCTGGAGAACCGTCTGGAGGTCGCCCGATGAGTGCGAGCGTCCTGTTCGACGCGCCCGGCCCGAGGGCCCGCGCCCGCAACCTCATCCTGTCCGTCGTCGGCACCCTCGCCTTCCTCGGGCTGTTCTTCTGGATCGGCATCCGCCTCAACGACAAGGGACAGTTCGCCGGCGAACTGTGGGACATCTTCAACTACGCGGGCATCCGGGAGAACATCCTGGACGCGCTGCTGTCCACCCTGAAGGTGTTCGCGATGGCCGGCGTTCTCTCGCTGGTGTTCGCCGTCATCCTGTGCGTGGCCCGGCTCTCGGACCACAAGCCGATCCGCTGGGTGGCCACGGTCTTCATCGACCTGTTCCGCTCCATCCCGCTGCTCATCACCATCTACGCGCTGTGGGTGGGCATCGTCGGCGACTTCACGCCGATGTGGGCGCTCGTCGTGGGCCTGACCGTCTACAACGGGTGCGTCCAGGCCGAGGTGCTGCGCGCCGGCATCAATGCCGTCCCCAAGGGGCAGGCCGAGGCCGCCTACGCGCTCGGTCTGCGCAAGACGCAGGTGAACGCCTCGATCCTCTTCCCGCAGGCCGTCCGGTCGATGCTGCCGACCATCATCAGCCAGCTGGTGGTCACCCTCAAGGACACCTCGCTGGGCTTCATGGTGCTCTACCCCGAGCTGCTGTACTCGGCCCGGCTGATCGCCAACAACACCCCGGTGGGCGGTGTCTACCCGATCGTCCAGACGGTCATCGTCTTCGGCGCCATCTACATCGCGCTGTGTCTGGCCCTGGCCTGGCTGGCGAACTGGATCGAGCAGCGCGGCCGTAAGTCGAAGGCGGGCATCACCCCCGCCGCCGGTGCCAAGGAGCTCAAGGAGGTGGCCGCCGCCGGCACCGCCGACCTGGCCGCAGCCGCCCCGGCGGGCACCGCGGACATCCGCAAAGAATGACCATCCCCCTCCCCCCTCGCAGGCGGCGGCCCGGCAACGGGCCGCCGCCTGCGGCATGTCCGGCCCCGGGGTCCCCCACCGAGACGTGTCCGGCCCTGAACGGGCGTCACTTGACGACCGCTCAGGCAGTGGGTTGCATACCAGAGTGATCGCGCACCAGGCTCCACCGTCAGAAGAACCCTTCCCCCGTCCCCGCCGGCAGGGGTGTGAGGTCGCCACGCTGTGGACCCGGTGATCGTCGTCGGGGCAGGCCCCGTCGGACTGGCGCTCTCCCTCGCCCTGGCCCGGCACTCCGTGCCGTCGCTCGTCCTCGACGCGACAGACGGCCACCCGCAGCCCCGGGCCGCCCGCACCTGCGTCCTGCGGGCGGACACCGCGGCGCTGCTGCCGCCGCTGCCCGGACTGCGCTGGCGCTCCTGGCGCACCCGGCGGCGCACGCAGCCGGTCGAAGAGATCGATCTGCCCCCTGAACACGCCCCGCTCCATGTCGAACAGCACGCCCTGGAGCGGGCCCTGCGCGCGGCGCTGGCCGACGAGAAACTCGTCCATGTCGTCACGGACAGCCCCGTCGACCTCCTCGAACAGGACCCGCGCGGCGTCACCGCACACACCCGCGGGCCGTCCGGCACCTGGTGGCGCGGCAGCTACGCGGTCGGCTGCGACGGTGCCCGCTCCATGGTCCGCAAACTGCTCGGGGTGCGCTTCCCCGGCCGCACCGCCGTCGAACGGCACGCCGTCGCCGCCCTGCGGGTCCGGCTGCCCTGGGAAGAGGGTGAGTGGGGACCGGACGGCGTGTGGGAGCCGGGCAGCGTGGGCGGCGCGCTGCTGCACCGGGACCCGGGCGGCACTCCCGGCGAGGTGACGGCCCGCCCCCTGACGGCCGGACTGTGGCGGCTCGACTGGCTGCTCACCCCCCGGGGCGACCTCGTGACCCCGGAAGAGATGCTGGAACGGGTGGCCGACACCCTCGCCGTCTGGTCCGAGGAGGCCCACACCCTCCGCGTCGGCGCCGGAGGCAGCCGCGAGGCAGCGGGGCACAAGGACGCCGGTACACCGCGCGGCCGGTCCCGGAGGCGCGGGGCCGAGGAGTCCCCCGGCGGTATCGGCGCGTACGAGCTCGTGGACACCGGCGTCCATACGGCACACCAGCGGCTGGCCCGGCACTGGCGTGTGGACCGGGCCTTCCTCGCCGGGGACGCCGCACATCTGACCGGGGCGCTGGGTGTGCAGTCCGTCGACGAGGGCCTGCGGGACGTGGCCAACCTCGCCTGGAAACTCGCCGTCGCCTGGCACGACGGACACGACGGCGCCGCCCGAGCCCTGCTCGACAGCTATGAGGCGGAACGCCGCAGCGCTGTCGCCGCCCGGCTCCGCGCTGTGGACCAGGCCCTGCCGACGGTGCGGAAGAGCGGCGGACTGCGTTCCCTGCTGACCGGCGGAGGAGCCCGCGCCCACCTCGGGCTGCTGACCGACGGCCATCTGGGGCACGGCCTGCTGGGCGCGCCCCCCACCTACGCCGGCACGCCCCTGGCGCCGCCGCGCGGCAGCGCCCTCCAGGTACCGGTCCGCACACCGCCGGGTGCGCCCGTGGACGACGTACCGGTCACCGCCGCGGACGGGACACGCGGCACCCTCCGCGACTGGCTCGGCGGCACGGGCGGAGAGCTGCTGGTGGTCCTGGTGGCACCGGGCACCGCCGTGTGGGACAGCCGGCACTGGCTGACGGCGGGCATGATGCCCGAACTCGCCGCGAACGTGGAGAGGCTGCCGCTGCGCGCCACATTGCTGGTCGCCGAGGACTATCCCGGTGCGGCGGCCCACACCGTGCTGGTCGTCCGCGCCGACGGTCACCTCGCCGCGGCCCTGCCGGCCGGCCGCGCCGACGCGCTGCGCGCCTGGGCGGAGGCGCTGCGCGGAGGGGCCGACCTCCCGCCGGGGGACGGCTCCGGGCAGGAGGGCTGACCCACCGCGGCGCTCACTCCCCAGGGCGCCGCCGGGTCCGTCGGGGCCGCCGGCTCCGCGTGGCTCATATCCCCGGGAAGTGCTCCTCCAACGCCCCGGGGTCCTCGCCCTCCTCCTCCAGTGCCTGGCGGACCACACGGAGGGCCAGCCCTTCCGGATAGCCCTTGCGGGCCAGCATGCCGGCGAGACGGCGGAGCCGTTTGTCGCGCTCCAGCCCTCTGGTGGCACGCAGCTTGCGGGCCACCAGCGCGCGGGCGGTCTCTTCCTCCTGGTCCGCGTCGAGCTGGTCCATGGCCTGGTCGATCACCGTGGAGTCCACGCCCTTGGTGCGCAGCTCCCGGGCCAGGGCGCGCCGGGCCAGGCCGCGGCTGTGGTGCCGGGACTCCACCCAGGCGGCGGCGAACGCGGAGTCGTCGATGAGACCGACGTCCTCGAAGCGCGCCAGCACCTCTTCGGCCGCCTCCTCGGGCACCTCCCGCTTGCGGAGGGCGTCCGCCAGCTGCCTGCGGGTGCGGGGGGTCCCGGTCAGCAGCCGCAGGCAGCTGGCTCGGGCCCGCTCCACCGGATCCTGCGGTTCCTGGCTCCCGGATCTCGCACGCGATGGCCCCGCTCCGGCCCTCGACGGGGCGGAGCCATCGCTGTCCTGGAGGAAGTCCGGCCGCACCTCGCCGTCCCGGGCTGCGGGGGGCGAGGGGGCCGGCGGGGTGTACTCCGGCCAGTCGCTGCGCCGCGTCACGGACTAGCTCTTGGCCGCGGCGGTCTTGGTCGCCTTGGCCGTCTTCGCCGCCTTGGCGGCCGGGGCCGGGACGGTCTTGGCCGCGGCGGTCTCCGCCCCGTCCGCCGCCGGCTCGGCGCTTGCGGGGGCAGCGCTGCCGGCCGCGTCCGCACCGGGCTCCCCCGAGGGCTCCTGGGGCTGTACCCCGATGCCCAGCTTCTCCTTGATCTTCTTCTCGATCTCGTTGGCCAGGTCGGGGTTGTCCCGCAGGAAGTTGCGGGCGTTCTCCTTGCCCTGGCCGAGCTGGTCGCCCTCGTAGGTGTACCAGGCGCCGGACTTGCGGATGAAGCCGTGCTCGACGCCCATGTCGATCAGACCGCCCTCACGGCTGATGCCCTGGCCGTAGAGGATGTCGAACTCGGCCTGCTTGAAGGGCGGGGCGACCTTGTTCTTGACGACCTTGACGCGGGTGCGGTTGCCGACTGCCTCGGTGCCGTCCTTCAAGGTCTCGATGCGGCGGATGTCGAGCCGCACCGAGGCGTAGAACTTCAGTGCGCGGCCACCGGTCGTGGTCTCCGGGGAGCCGAACATCACGCCGACCTTCTCACGGAGCTGGTTGATGAAGATCGCGGTGGTCTTGGCCTGGTTGAGCGCACCGGCGATCTTCCGCAGGGCCTGGCTCATCAGCCGGGCCTGGAGGCCGACGTGGGAGTCGCCCATCTCGCCCTCGATCTCGGCCCGGGGCACCAGCGCGGCGACCGAGTCGACGATGATCAGGTCGAGCGCGCCCGAGCGGATCAGCATGTCGGTGATTTCGAGGGCCTGCTCGCCGTTGTCCGGCTGGGAGAGGATCAGCGCGTCGGTGTCCACGCCGAGGCGCTTGGCGTACTCGGGGTCCAGCGCGTGCTCGGCGTCCACGAAGGCGACCGTGCCGCCGGCCTTCTGGGCGTTGGCCACCGCGTGCAGGGTCAGAGTCGTCTTACCGGAGGACTCGGGGCCGTAGACCTCGACCACCCGGCCGCGCGGGAGGCCGCCGACGCCGAGCGCCACGTCCAGTGCGGTCGACCCGGTGGGGATGACCTCGACCGGCTCGTTCGGCCGCTCGCCCATGCGCATCACGGCGCCCTTGCCGAATTGCCGTTCAATCTGTGCGAGAGCGGCGTCGAGCGCCTTCTCGCGGTCGGTTCCTGCCATGGGTGCCACCCGGTTTGCTTGAGTCGATCGCTTCACGTCTCACGACGCTAGCGCCTGCCACTGACAATCGGTCCGGGCCGCGCTCCACCGGCCGGTCAGGGCCTGAGCGGGCGTGCTCACCGGAGCCTCCATAAGAATCGATGTTCGATTTTTGCGTCAAGTCGCACCGCCCACCTGTGGATAACCGGAGAAACCCCAGGTCACAGCCGTGGTCTGGACGGGAAGCCCTGGCTACCGGTGGCGCCGCGACCGCCGCAAGAACCCCTTCCGTCGCCCTGCCCCACCCCGGGAACCCCCCTCCGGCCCCCCGTCTCCCGCCTCCCCGCGTCCCGGTTCGCCGCCACCGGGCGCCCCGCCTCCGGCCCCCTCCGCACGTGGTACGTCGTACCGCTTCACGTACGCGCTGAGGAACCCCTGGAGCGTCGCCGTGGCGGGGATGGCGACCAGCGCGCCCACCGCACCGAACAAGGCGGTCCCCGCGATCACCGTGCCGAAAGCGACCGCCGGATGGATGTCCACGGTCCGGGCGGTGATGCGCGGTTGCAGGACATAATTCTCAAATTGTTGATACAGGACGATGAACACCAGAACCCACAAAGCGGACCACGGATCCACGGTGAACGCGATCAGCAGCGGCAGCGCCCCCGCGATGTAGGTGCCGACCGTCGGCACGAACTGCGAGACCACCCCCACCCACACCCCGAGCGCGGCGGCGTAGGGAATGTCCATGAGCACCAGGAAGACGTAGTGCGCGACGGCCGAGACGAGCGCCATCAGCGCCCGCGAGTAGATGTACCCCCGGTCTTGGTGACCGCGATCTCCCAGGCGCGCAGCACCTCGGCCTGGCGGGCCGGCGGGAGCACCGAGCACAACGCGAGCCGCAGCCGGGGCCCGTCGGCCGCGAAGTAGAACGTGAACAGGGCCACCGTCAGCAGCTGGAAGACGCCGCCCAGCACCGTCGCGGAGGCACCCCACACGTTCTGGGCCCCGTGGCGCAGATAACCGCGCACCCAGTCCGAGTGCACGAACCCGGTGCGCAGCTCGTCGACGTCCAGGTCGGTGTGGAAGTGCTGGTTGCTCCAGCGCACGACCTCCGTCACGTACCGGGGGAAGTTCTCGGCGAGCCGGCTGACCTGCTCGGCGAAGAGCGAGCCGAGGGCGTAGAAGAACCCGGCCGCGGCCAGCAGCAGGACCAGCGAGACCAGCGCCGTGGCCGCTCCGCGGCGCATCCCCCGGCGGGCCAGACCGGCGACGGCGGGTTCCATGGCCAGCGCCAGGAAGAACGCGATCGGGACGTTCAGCAGCAGGCCCAGGAACGCCCAGCTGAGGAGTTGGTAGGCGCCGACGAGGGCCAGCGCCAGCGCGAAGGCCCGTGGCAGCCAGCCCGGCATGGCCGCCGCCCGGTCACCACGGTCGTGGCCCGCAGGGCCGCCGGACGGACCGGCGGCCGGCAGGGCATCACCGGGGGAGCGTGTCAGTCCGGAACCGCCGCGGTCCCCGCCCGGACCCTCCCCCGCGGCCCGCGGAGGGCGGTCGTTCGCCGGGCCGGTGCCGTCCTCCCCCGTCCCGCCCTGATCGTCGTGTGCTGCGCCCACCGGGCAAGTTTCGCGCCGCCGGGCAGTCCCGCCGGTAAACGACTCACCTCTTCTCGGCGGGTACGTCCATCACCTCGCACACCACGCGCCACACGTCCTTGGCGTCCCAGCCGGCGGCGAGCGCCTCGTGCACGGTCCGGCCGCCGAGTCCGGACATGACGAAGTCGTGCGCGAACGAGTCCGCGTACGCCGCGCCGAAGTGGTCCGCCATCCGCTGCCAGAAGTCCGTCAACCGCATGCCTCCAGTATCCCGCCTGGAGGGTTGGCTCCCCGCCACAGCCGTGACCGGGCGGCCGTGCGGGCCTACGGTCGGAGAATGGCTCCCTGTGGTTCGGTTCTCTCCCGTGCGGAGAGCTTCATCTGGCTGACAGCGCGCGTACTGGAACAGCGACGCTTCGAGCACGACTTCCTGGACGGCGACCCGAGCACGGTCGAGACGGCGCTGGACGCCTACCGCAATCCGGACGGGGGGTACGGCCACGCGCTGGAGCCCGATCTGCGGGGTCCGGTGAGCCAGCCGCTGCACACGGCGGCGGCGATCCGGGTGCTGGACGGTATCGGCCGGTGCGCGGGACAACGGGTGGAACGTATCGGCCGGTACCTGACGGCGGTCTCCACACCCGACGGTGCCCTGCCCGCCGTGCATCCCTCGCTGCGCGGCTATCCGGCAGCCCCCTGGATCCCGGTGGTGGACCCGCCGCCCAGCGACCTGCTGGCGACCGGGCCGGTCGTTGGCACCCTGCACCGCAACGGCGTCTGGCACGCCTGGCTCTTCCGTGCGACCGACTACTGCTGGCAGACCATCGAGAACCTGGGCGCGACCCATCCCTACGAGGTGATGGCCGCGCTGGTCTTCCTGGACGGCGTGCCCGACCGTCCACGGGCCGAGGCCGCCGCGAGCCGGCTGGGCACCCTGGTGCGCGAGCAGCGGCTCGTGGTGACCGACCCGGGCCGCGCCGACGACGCCCCGGTGCCCCAGGGGTACGCACCGGGTGAGCACCACTATGTGACCGATTTCGCCCGCACTCCCGACTCGCTGGCACGCCGTTGGTTCTCCGACGCCGAGCTGGACAGGGGTCTCGACCATCTGGTGTCCCGCCAGCAGGAGGACGGCGGGTGGGACATCAACTGGCGCAGGTGGGCGCCCGGCACCGCGCTGGAGGGCCGGCCGCTGGTCACTCTGGAGGCGCTGCACACCCTGCGTGCCTACGGCAGGCTCTGACACCGGGCCGGGGCGGAGCCGGCGCTCCGGACGGACGCCGGCCCCGCCCTTCGCTAGGCCATGGCCCGTACTCCGGCCGTGACCAGCACTGCCGCGGCGACGACGACGAGGAACGGTGCGCGCAGTACCAGGGCGAGCGCGGCGGCGCCGAGTCCGGCGGCCCGCGCGTCGAGGACCAGTACGGTCTGCTCGGCGAATGTCTGCTGCGCGGTCAGAGCGGCGAGCAGCGCCACCGGCAGCAGCGCGGCCAGCCGCTTGGCCCACGGGTGCTCCAGGGCTCCGGCGGGCACCGAGAGGCCGAGGAGTTTCACCAGGTAGCAGCCGAGGGCAGTGGCCCCTATGGCGATCCACACGCTCATCGGTCGTCCTCTTTCGCCGTTCCGGTCTCCTCCGCTGTCCGCGGCTCCCGCGCCCTCACGGTGCCTTCGGCCCTCGCGGCATCGTCCGCGTTGCCGGTCTCGTGCGCCTCGCCGCTCTCCGGTCCGTCCGGTCCTCTTCCGCCAGGAGTCGTTCCCTCGGGAGTGGACTCCTCCGGGGCTGTCCCGTCCGCCGCCGTCCGCTTCCCCGGCAGCAGCCGGGTGTGCACCAGCAGGACGAGGGGCGCGGCGAGCGCGGCCACCAGAACGGGAACTCCCGCGGGGAGCACCGGGAGGAGCCCCAGCCCCGCGACGGCGGCGAGCCCGGCGGTGGCGCGTTCCGCACCGCTGCGCAGCATGGGCGCCAGCAGGGCCAGGAAGACGGCAGGCCCGGCGGCGTCCAGGCCCCAGGCGTCCGTGTCGCCGAGGGCTTCCGCGCCGAGCGCACCCAGCAGGGTGGTGAGGTTCCACAGGACGAAGAGGGTCGCCCCCGTCACGGTGAAGCCGAGCCGGACGGCACGTCGGCCGTGCTGCGCGAGGGCGACAGCGGTGGTCTCGTCGATCACCCAGTGCGCCGCTGCGAACCGTACTCCGGGGCGCAGTCCGAGGAGGGCGGAGAGCCGCAGTCCGTAGAAGGCGTTCCGGATGCCCAGGAAGAAGGCGCCGGCTGCCGCCGTGAGCGGGCCGCCTCCGGCGGCCAGGGCGCCGACCAGGGCGAACTGGGAGGCTCCGGTGAAGACGAAGAGGCTGAGGGCACAGGTCTGGGCGAGGCTGATCCCTGCTCCCGCGGCGGTCACGCCGAAGGCGAAACCGGACAGCCCGACGGCGATACCGACGCCCAGGGCGTCGCGTACGACGGCGCGGTCGGACGGTCCGGACTGCGGGCTTCCCGATGCGTCCGCACCGTGTTGCGCGGGGGCTATGCAGGGCTGGTCGATCGTGTCGCTGGTTTCTCTCTGCTGTGGCACGCCGTCACGCTAGGAAGGCGCTGGTCCCCCGGTCTTGTACGTTCTTGCGCGTCCGCGCTGATAGGCGCCCGGTGGGACTCCGACGATCCGGCCGAAGTGACGCGTCAGGTGGGCCTGGTCGGTGAAGCCGACAGCGGTGGCGGCCTGTGCGGGCGGCAGGCCGGAGTCCAGCAGCGCACGCGCCCGGTGCACCCGTGCGTCGGTCAGCCAGGCGTGGGGCGGCATTCCGTGCAGCCGCCGGAAGGCCCGCAGCAGCGCGAACGAACTGGTGCCCAGTTCGGCGGCGAGGCCCTCCAGGGAAGGCGGGTCGGTCATCCGCTCCTCCAGCAGGACGCGGGCCCGCTGGGCTGTACGGGCCGCGGCCGTGCGGGCGGACCGTTCGGGCAGCGGGCCGCCGTGCGACCGCAGCAGCCGGGCGACGGCCGCGTGCAGGTGGGTGTCGGCGGCCAGCGCGTTGCCCTCCTCCAGCGCCCGGTGGACCGCGAGGACGTGCCGGGCGGAGACAGGGTCGTGCACAGCGGGGACGGCGAAGCCGGGGGTGCCCCGGATGGTGGTGGTCTCCGCGGCGATCCTGGCCACCAGCCCGGCGTCCGGATAGAGCACCTGGTAGCGCCAGCCCTCGGGGATCCCGGCGTGTCCGGTGTGCGTGGTGTCCGGGTTGATCAGGGCGAGTCCGCCGACGCCCACCCGGTGCACGCTCCCGCCGTGGTGGAAGGCCTCGACGCCCTCGGTGATCGCGGCGATGACGTACGTCTCGTGCGTGTGCCGGGCGAACGTCTTGCGGATGTAGCGGGCGCGCAACAGGTCGATGCCGGGCAGCTTCGGCGACCGCCAGTAGTGCGCGCTCTCGTCGTCCGTCATGGCCACATTGTCACTCCGCGTGGCGAGCCGGGCGCGGCGGCGGATCACCGGCCGGCGGCCCGGGGTCGTCGGGCGGCCCGGCCGCCGTTGTCAGTGCCGTGCTGCACGATGGGGGCATGGGTCGGACATCGGCGCTGGACGCCTTCTCACCGGCGACCCGTGCGTGGTTCACGGGCGCTTTCCGCGAGCCCACTGCCGCGCAGGAGGGGGCCTGGCGCGCCCTGGCCGCGGAATCGGACGCCCTGGTCGTGGCACCGACCGGGTCCGGCAAGACGCTGGCCGCGTTCCTGGCGTCCCTGGACGCACTGGCCTCCACCCCGCCGCCCGCCGACCCGCTCAAGCGCTGCCGGGTGCTGTACGTGTCCCCGCTGAAGGCGCTGGCCGTGGACGTGGAGCGGAACCTGCGCAGCCCGCTCACCGGTATCCGCCAGGAAACGCTGCGGCTGGGCCTGCCCGAACCCGAGATCAGGGTCGGCATCCGCTCCGGTGACACCCCCGCCGCGGAACGCCGGTCGCTGGCGCGCCGCCCGCCGGACATCCTGATCACCACGCCCGAATCGCTGTTCCTGATGCTGACCTCGGGGGCGCGGGACGCGCTCTCGGGAGTGGAAACGGTGATCCTGGACGAAGTGCACGCCGTGGCGGGCACCAAGCGCGGCGCGCATCTGGCGCTGTCCCTGGAGCGTCTGGACCAGCTGCTGGAGCGGCCCGCTCGGCGCATCGGCCTGTCGGCGACGGTGCGGCCGGTGGAGGAGGTGGCCCGGTTCCTGTCGCCGCGCCGGAACGCGACGGTCGTGCAGCCGCCCGCGGGCAAACGGTTCGAGCTGTCGGTCGTGGTGCCCGTGGAGGACATGGGCGAGCTGGGAACGTCCCCGGCGCAGGACGCCGGCGGGCCGGGCTCGGGCGGGCCGGGCGGTGGCGGCAGACCGTCGATCTGGCCGTCGGTGGAGGAGCGGATCACCGACCTGATCCAGGAGCACCGCTCCACCATCGTCTTCGCCAATTCGCGCCGGCTGGCCGAGCGGCTGTGCAACAGGCTGAATGAGATCGCCTATGAGCGCGCGACGGGCGAGCCGATGCCCGAGGACCACTCCCCGGCCGAGCTGATGGGCAACGCTGGCGCGGTCGCTGGTGCGCCGCCGCTGCTCGCCCGCGCACATCACGGCTCCGTGTCGAAGGAGCAGCGCGCCCAGGTCGAGGAGGACCTCAAGGCGGGCCGGCTGCCCGCTGTGGTGGCGACCTCCAGTCTCGAGCTGGGCATCGACATGGGCGCGGTGGACCTGGTGATCCAGGTGGAGTCGCCGCCCTCGGTGGCGTCCGGGCTCCAGCGGGTGGGCCGCGCCGGGCACCAGGTGGGCGCGGTGTCGGCGGGGGTGGTCTTCCCCAAGTACCGGGGCGACCTGGTGCAGTCCGCCGTCGTCACCGAACGGATGCGCGAGGGCGCCATCGAGGCGCTGCGGATCCCCGCCAACCCGCTGGACGTGCTGGCCCAGCAGATCGTCGCCATGGTGGCGGTCGACACCTGGGACGTGGACGAGTTGCTGGCCCTGGTGCGGCGGGCGGCGCCGTTCTCCTCCCTCCCCGAGTCGGCCTACACCTCGGTGCTGGACATGCTGGCCGGGCGCTACCCCTCGGACGCCTTCGCCGAGCTGCGGCCCCGTCTGGTGTGGGACCGGGTCGCGGGCACGCTGACCGGCCGCCCGGGCGCCCAGCGGCTGGCCGTCACCTCCGGCGGCACCATTCCGGACCGCGGCCTGTTCGGGGTGTTCCTGGCCGGTGCCGACCCGAAGAAGGGCGGGGGCCGGGTCGGCGAGCTGGATGAGGAGATGGTCTACGAGTCCCGGGTGGGTGATGTCTTCACCCTGGGGACGACGTCCTGGCGGATCGAGGACATCACCCGCGACCGGGTCCTGGTCACTCCGGCGCCCGGTGTTCCGGGGCGGCTGCCGTTCTGGCGGGGCGATCAGCTGGGCAGGCCGCTGGAGCTGGGCCGTGCGCTGGGCGCCTTCCTGCGCGAGATCGGTGCGCTGCCGCGCGAGCGGGCCGAGGCGCGGCTGGCGGCCTCCGGGATGGACGCGCTGGCGGTGGGCAATTTGCTGGCGTATCTGGACGAGCAGCGTGAAGCGGCCGGTCATGTCCCGGACGACAGGACGATCGTCGTCGAGCGTTTCCGTGACGAGCTGGGCGACTGGCGCGTCGTGGTGCACTCGCCCTTCGGTGCGCAGGTGCACGCGCCGTGGGCGCTGGCGATCGGCGCCCGGCTCTCGGAGCGGTACGGGATGGACGCGCAGGTCATGCACGCCGACGACGGTCTGGTGCTGCGGCTGCCGGACGCCGAGCTGATGGAGCTGGACCTGTTCGACGCCGAGCCGCGTGCCCCGCGCACGCCCGCGCAGGAGCCGCCCGTCGATCCGGACCAGCCGCCGATCGGCGTCGGCGACGTGCTCTTCGACAAGGCGGAGATCGAGCAGACCGTCACCGACCAGGTGGGTGGCTCGGCGCTGTTCGCGGCCCGGTTCCGGGAGTGCGCCTCACGTGCGCTGCTTCTGCCGCGCCGCAGCCCCGGCAAGCGCACCCCTCTGTGGCAGCAGCGGCAGCGGGCCTCCCAGCTGCTCCAGGTGGCGAGCGAGTTCGGCTCTTTCCCGATCGTCCTGGAGGCGGTCCGCGAATGTCTCCAGGACGTGTTCGACCTGCCGGGACTGGCGGAGCTGATGGGGGACATCGAGTCCCGCCGGGTGCGCGTGGTGGAGGTGACGACGCCCGAGCCGTCGCCGTTCGCCAGGTCCCTGCTGTTCGGCTACGTCGCCCAGTACCTCTACGAGGGGGACTCCCCGCTGGCCGAACGGCGGGCCGCCGCGCTGTCCCTGGACTCGCGGCTGCTGTCGGAACTGCTGGGCCAGGCGGAACTGCGGGAGCTGCTGGACGCCGAGGTGCTCGCCGAGCTGGAGGCCGAGCTCCAGTGGCGCACGGAGGACCGCCGCCTGAAAGACGTGGAGGGTGTCGCCGATCTGCTGCGGCTGCTGGGTCCGCTCACCTCGCAGGAGCTGGCGGAGCGGGGCGCCGAGCCCGGCTGGGCGCCCGAGCTGGAGGCGGCGCGTCGTGCCATCCGGGTGCGGATCGCGGGCCGGGAGCACTGGGCGGCCGTCGAGGACGCCGGGCGGCTGCGGGACGCGCTGGGGGTGGCCCTGCCGGTCGGGGTGCCCGAGGCGTTCACCGAACCGGTCGCCGACCCGCTGGGTGATCTGCTGGCCCGCTACGCGCGCACGCACGGTCCGTTCATCTCGGCCGACGCCGCCGCACGGTTCGGACTGGGCACCGCCGTCGCGGACGGCGCCCTGCACCGGCTGGCGGCCGGCGGACGGCTGGTGCAGGGCGAATTCCACCCCGCAGGGGTGGGCCAGGAGTGGTGCGACGCGGGGGTGCTGCGCCGGCTGCGGCGCCGCTCGCTGGCCGCGCTGCGGCAGGAGCTGGAGCCGGTCGCCCCGCAGGCCCTGGCGGCCTTCCTGCCGCAGTGGCAGCACGTGGGCACCAACAGCCTGCGCGGTGTGGAGGGACTGCTGCGCACCGTCGAGCAGTTGCAGGGCGCTCCAGTACCGGCGTCCGCGCTGGAGAAGCTCGTGCTGCCCGGCCGGGTGGCGGACTACGCGCCGCCCATGCTGGACGAGCTGACCGCGTCCGGCGAGGTGGTCTGGGCGGGTGCGGGGGCGCTGCCCGGCAAGGACGGCTGGATCAGTCTGCATCTGGCGGACGCGGCGCCGCTGTTGCTCCCTCCACCGCATCCGCTGGAACTGACGCCCGTGCACCAGGCGGTGCTGACCGCGCTGGAGGGCGGGTACGGGCTGTTCTTCCGCCAGATCGCGGAGCGGGCCAGGGCGGTGCTGCCGGAGGCGACGGATCCGCAGCTGACGGAGGCGCTGTGGGACCTGGTGTGGTCGGGCCAGGTCACGGGCGACACGCTGGCACCGTTGCGGGCACTGCTGGGGTCCGGCCGCACTGCGGGCGCGACGGCGCACCGAGCCAAGCGGCCCACGCCGCGCGGGCGTTACGGCTCGTTCACGGCGGCGGCGGTGGCCGCGGGCAGCGGCGTGGCCCGCAGAAGCGGTCCGGGCCGCCCGGCCGGTGCGGCACCGCCGACGGTGGCGGGACGCTGGTCGCTGCTGCCGGAGCCCGAGAGCGAACCGACCCACCGCGCGCACGCGCTCGCCCGCACCCTGCTGGACCGGCACGGTGTGGTGACGCGGGGCGCCGTGGCCGCCGAGGGGGTGGAGGGCGGCTTCTCGGCGGCGTACCGGGTGCTGTCAGCGTTCGAGGAGAGCGGGCAGGCCCGCCGCGGCTACGTCGTGGAGGGGCTGGGCGCTGCCCAGTTCGCGATGGACGGCGCCGTGGACAGACTCCGGGCGGTCAGCACGGCCCGCGAGCGGGAGGCCGGCACAGCGGGCTCGTACGGGGACGCACCGTACGCGGAGGCACGCTACGGATCGGCGGGTGCGGAAGCGCCCGGCGTTCATGGCCCGGGCGGCGGGTACGGCGGCAACGGCAGGGGCGGACAGTCCGGCGGCCACGGCCCTCTCCCGCCCGGCGGTCCCGGCCGCGGCGCGGACGGGCGGCGTGCCGGCGGCCGTTCGGCGGGCCCGCGGGCCCTGGTGCTGGCCGCGGCCGACCCGGCGAACGCCTACGGTGCGGCTCTGCCCTGGCCCTCCCCGCCGACGGGTGCCACGCACAAACCCGGCCGCAAGGCGGGCGCGCTCGTGGTGCTGGTCGACGGCGAGTTGACGCTGTACGTAGAGCGGGGCGGCAAGACGCTGCTGGCGTGGGCGAACGATCCGGACGCCGCCGGTGAGCCCACCGCCGAGGCCGGCGGCGGCGCCGGGGCGGCCCGTCTGGCCGCGGCCGTAGAGGCGCTGGCCGACGCCGCGCGGCGCGGCGCACTGGGCACCGTCACCGTCGAACGCGTCAACGGCACCCCCGCGCTCTCCTCCCCCCTGGGCACCGCGCTGGAGGCCGCGGGCTTCCACCCGACCCCGCGAGGGCTGCGGCTGCGGGCGGGGTGACCATCACCCGCCGGGCCGCGGAGGCCGGCGGCGGTCAGTCTTCGCCGTAGCCCTCGGCTTTCAGCACCACACGGCGCAACAGGGTGGCGAGCAGCTGCTGTTCGTACCAGTCGAGGGCGCTGAGCAGGCGGCGTTCCTCCGCCCCGGACGCCTCGACGGCACGGCGCCACATCGCGCGCCCTTCGTCGGTCAGCCCGACCTCGCCGCCGCGGCCCTCCGCCGGACGCCCCTCCGTATGGGCGGCGTCGGCGGCGTCCGCACCGGGGAGCGTCAGGAAGCCGCGCCGCGCCAGCGCCTCCAGACGCTCGGTGAGTTCGGCCGGTGCCGTCCCCAGATCGGTGGCGAGACGGGTGATGCCGACGCGCCCGCCGCCGCTGACGAGGACGTGCAGCGTCTCGTGTTCCTCACGGCTCAGCCCGAGTTCGGCCAGTGCCCGTTCCGCGAACCGCCGCAGGCGGTCGGTGAGGAACTGCATGCGCGTCACGGAGCCTTCGACGTCCGGATCGAGGTCGGGCAGCACGGGCCGCCAGCGGTCCACATGGTCGTCGACCCAGTCCCGGACGCCTTCGAGTGCGTCCCGCTGTTCGGCCTCGGCCTCGTCGTCCACATCGAGCGCGTCGTGCTGTCGTTCGTAGCCCCACTGCCCCATGGCCCCGGATCGTATCCCGTGATCGTATGCAGAGATCCACTTCCATGGGACGGACACCGGCCCTGCCCCGGTCCGGCGCGGGCCCGACGCCCCTCCCGCACGGCGACTCGGCTCCCGGCCGCCGGTCCGCCGACCGGCACCGCACTCCACACCCCGCACACCGCACACCGCCTTCCGACGGGAGGAGACGCAGGGCCGACCGGCGGGCGCTTGCCGGTGGCTCCTGGGACGATGGGCCCATGCCTGAGGGAGACACGGTCTGGCGTACGGCGCACACGCTGCACACGACGCTGGCCGGGCACCTGCTGCTCCGCACGGACTTCCGGGTGCCCCGGCTGGCGACGGCCGACCTGTCGGGCCGCACGGTGCTGGAGGTGGCGCCCCGGGGCAAGCACCTGCTGATGCGGGTGGAGGGCGGATTGACCGTGCACTCCCATCTGGGCATGGAGGGCGCCTGGCGGGTGCGGCCCAACCCGCCAGGCGGTATCGGCCCGGCCCACCAGATCCGCGCGCTGCTGACGACCGAGGCGCACACCGCGGCCGGGCTGCGGCTCCCGGTGCTCGAACTGCTGCGCACGCGAGAGGAGTTCTCGGCGGTGGGCCACCTCGGCCCGGACCTGCTGGGCCCCGACTGGGACGCGGCCGAGGCCGGGCGCAGACTGCTCCAGGATCCGGCGCGTCCGGTGGTCGAGGCGCTGCTGGACCAGCGGAATCTCGCGGGGATCGGCAACGTCTACGCCGCTGAGCTGTGCTTCCTCGCCCGCATCTCCCCCTGGACACCCGTCGGCTCGCTGCCCGTTCCGCTGCTGAAGCGTCTGCTGGGCGCGGCCAAACGGCTTCTGGAGGCCAACAAGAACCGGGTACGCCGTCGGACGACCAACAGCGCCCGCCCGGAGCGGGCCCTGGCGGTCTACGGCCGTGAGGGGCGGCCCTGCTACCGCTGCGGCACCCCGGTCCGTACCGGCAGCCACGGACCGCCCGACCGCCCCCGCACCGTGTGGTACTGCCCGCACTGCCAACCGCCACCCGCAGACCCGGCGGCAGCACGGTGAAGCACCTGCGGAGCACGGTGCGGCCCGGTCGCGCACGGCAATTGACGCTTCGTCATAGTGCTTTTACCGTCTGTGGCCATGAGCCTTGCGGCGTACGACCTGACCGGCCGGACCGCTCTCGTCACCGGTGCCGCCGGCGGTATCGGCCGGGCCACCGCCGTACTGCTGGCCCAGGCGGGTGCCGCTGTGCACTGCGCCGACCTGGACGAGAAGGGCCTGAACCGCACCACCGGTCTGATCCGGGAGGCGGGCGGCGAGGCGTGGGCGCACCCGCTCGATGTGACCGACCGGCCGGCACTGGCCGCGGCGGTGGCGTCGGCCGTGCGCACGGGCGGCAGCCTCCACATCGCGGCGGCCATCGCCGGAGTGATGCACCGCAGTACGGTGCTGGAGACGCAGGACGCCGATCTGGACCGGGTCCTGGACATCAATTTCAAAGGCGTCCTGCACACCTGCCAGGAAGCGGCCCGCTCCATGATCGGCACCGGGACCCGGGGCAGCATCGTGACCATGGCGTCGGGCGCCGTGGACACCGGCTCCGCCGAGTTGCTGTGCTACGGCGCCGCCAAGGCCGCCGTCGTCCAGCTCACCAAGACGCTGGCCGCGGAGATCGGCCGGCACGGCATACGGGTCAACGCGGTGGCGCCCGGTTGGGTGCGCACTCCGATGACGGAACGGGACGATGCCGCGGGGCAACGCCGCGTCGAGGCGACGCTGAGCAGGATGTCACCGCTGGAGCGGGTGGGTGAGGCGCAGGAGATCGCCCACGCGGTGCTGCACCTGGCCTCGGACGCCTCGTCGTTCACCACCGGGCAGATCCTCCGCCCCAACGGCGGCGTCGCGATGCCCTGGTAGGGCCGGACTCCCCGGTGCTGCCGGGCACGTCCGCGAAGCCCTCCACCCCGGTGCCGTCCGGTGGCCCGGTCATCCCCCGTCCCCCCGTGGACGGCCGCGGCCCGGTGCGCCGCCGGGCGGCCGGTCCGCCGCACGGCCGGGAGCCGGACCCGGACCGCGAGTGCGCCACATGTACGGGCAGTACGCTCAACCCCCACCCCCCGGCCGTCACGGACGCCTCGACGGCTCCGCCCTCCCCCACGGCCAGCCGCCATATCGCGCACAGCCAGCCGGCCGCGCAGGCGCCGCTCAGCGCCCAGCGCCCCAGCCGCAAGGGGCTCACCGCCGTCATTGCCGTACCTCCGCGCCGGTGCTCGGTCCCCCGACGAGTCAGGACTCAGCCATCGTCGCGCACTCCGCGCGACCCCGCGACCACAGGAGCCCGGTCACCGAGCGCAACGGCTCTTGGGCGGACCAGACCCGGCCGGACATGACCGAGGCGACGGCTCACACACGCACGGCGCGGTCCGGCGCAGCACCGGCCGGGGACCCGCGGCAAAAGCGCCCAACCGCAATAGAGCCCCGGACCGCAAAAGAGCCCCGGAAACGCGCTGAGGCCCCGCCGCGTCTCCGGCGGGGCCTGTGTCGCGCTGCACCATGATCGCCTGCTCCGTCCAGGGCATCCGGACACCCGCACGGCCGGGAACGTCCCGGCGGCCACAGAGGCGTCGGACGGCCGTCAGGCCGCGACGACGTCCACGGCTTCCGTGGGTGCCTTGATGGTGACGCGTTCCTCGGGCACGGAGGTGACCGAGGTGACGGACAGCGGGTTGAGCACCGGCCGCATGGGGGCGGGCACGGCGTCGCTCGCCGCGGACTCCGCCAGCTCCGCGAGTGCCAGCTCGTCGCTGACTTCCCGCATCAGCTCGGACATCCGCACGTCGAGTGCGTCACAGATGGACGAAAGCAGTTCGGACGAGGCTTCCTTCTGGCCGCGCTCGACCTCGGAGAGGTATCCGAGCGAGACCCTGGCGGACGAAGAGACTTCGCGCAGGGTTCGACCCTGGCGTTGGCGCTGCCGACGCAGCACGTCACCCAACAGGCGACGGAGCAGAATCATCGGTGCTCCTCCCTCTCAACGCGCGGCGTCTTCCACAGCCTGTGTCGGGGCGGCCAGTTGGCCCCGGTTCCTTCAGGCTCCACCGTACCGCCTTGACAGGCAGCCGTGCGGGGAGCGATGTCGTGTTCACTCAGGGCTGCAAACATCCATTCCCCCCGGTCTGTTCCCTATCCTGCCCTCCGGCATTTTCGATCAGTTTCTTGTAGAGCAGCTCCAGGGCTCCTCGAACACTCTCCGTACGAATACCGGCACGCACACGTTCCCCGGCTTCCTCACCGGTGTCACCGGCCCGATCGCCGCCCCGGCCTCCGTCGAGCCGGAGCAGTTCCGCCGCGGCCTCGCCGTCGGGGCCCGCGACGGCCACGTACACGGTGCCGACAGGTTGTCCGTCCTGCGGCTGGGGGCCGGCCACTCCGGTCGTCGACAGGCCCCAGTGCGCGCCCAGTGCGGTGCGGACGCCTCGCGCCATCTGGCGCGCGACCTCGGCGTCGACAGCGCCCCGCTCCTCAAGGAGTGCCCCGTCCACCCCGAGAACATCCCTCTTGAGTGCCGTCGCATATGCCGTCACCGAGCCGAGGAACGACCGTGAGGCTCCGGGGACGGCAGTGATCTCCGCGGCGACCAGCCCGCCTGTCAGCGATTCCGCGACGGCGAGTGTCTGGCCCCGTTCGGTGAGCAGCGCGAGCACACCACCGGCTCGCGATGCGACGTCGGTCACGCCCGTCCGTCCTCCTCCCGCTCCGTCGTGGGCCGGTCACGCCCGGCCACGGACACGTCCTGAGTGGCCCGTACCCGTTCCGCGGGCGGATCCTGCTCGCCATCCTGCCGCTCCCGGCGGCCGTCCGCCTGCGGATCCGGATGGTCGCCGACCGGTGCGCCGCCCGGAACAGGGCCGCCGGCGGGCTCGCCGGAAGCCGTTCCGGCCACCGTGCCCGCGGCGGCAGCCGCCTCCGTCTCGGCCGCCGCCTCCGCCGCCGCGGCGAGCCCGGCCCGGCGCAGGACGACGGCCTGCCGTACGTAGTCGAGACCGGTCACGACGGTGAGTACGACAGCGACCGCCATCACCCACCAGCGGGCGGTCGCCAGCGGTCCGGTCAGCGCCAGGACATACATGCCCACGGCGACGCCCTGTGCGAGGGTCTTCATCTTGCCGCCGCGGCTGGCCGGAATCACCCCGTGCCGGATCACCCAGAACCGCATCAGCGTGATGCCCAGCTCGCGGAAGAGGATCACACCGGTGACCCACCAGGGCAGGTCGGAGAGGGCCGACAGACAGATGAGGGCGGCGCCCATGATCGCCTTGTCGGCTATCGGGTCGGCGATCTTGCCGAAGTCGGTGACGAGATTGTGCCGCCGGGCCAGCTCACCGTCGAACAGGTCCGTGATCATGGCAATGGTGAACGCGGCCCACGCGAAGGAGCGCCAGGCCGGGTCGTGCCCGCCGTCGGCCACCATCAGCAGCACGAAGCCCGGCACCAGCAGCAGCCGGACCATGGTGAGGACGTTGGCGATGTTCCACAGGCTCACTGGTCGCACGGCGCTCGCCGCCTTCGGCTTCGGGACGGTGCCGTGCCTCGCGGCGGAGGCCGGGGCTCCCGTCATCTGGCCGCCTCCTCACTGACCGTGCCCGGCCCGGCGGGGGCCTCCGCCTCCGTCAGCGGCTCGGCGATCAGGTCCACGCCTTCGGCGGCGACCACTCTGGCGTCGACCATCCGGCCCACCGCCGGTTCTCTGTGGCCGTCGGCGCTCCGGCCGGACGCCACCAGACGCACCTGTCCGTCGGTCTCGGGGGCCTGGTGCGCTCCGCGCCCCAGGAAACCTTCCTCCTCGTCCACAGCTTCGACCAGTACCCGCACGGTCTCCCCCACACGCTCCTCGGCACGCTGGGCGGTCAGCTCCTCGGCGAGCCGTGTGAGGTGTGCCAGGCGTCCGGCCACTTCCTCGGCGGGCACCTTGTCCGCGTACCCGGCGGCTTCGGTGCCTTCCTCGTCCGAGTACCCGAACACGCCGATCGCATCCAGCCGTGCTCCGGTCAGGAAGCGTTCCAGCTCGGCCAGGTCCTCCTCGGTCTCGCCGGGGAAGCCGACGATGAAGTTGGAGCGCACACCGGCCAGGGGCGCGCGGCTTCTGATCTCGTCGAGCAGCCCGAGGAACCGGTCGGTGTCCCCGAAGCGCCGCATGGCGCGCAGCACACCGGGCGCGGAGTGCTGGAAGGAAAGGTCGAAGTAGGGGGCGACATTCTCGGTGCCGGTGAGGACGTCGATCAGTCCGGGCCGCATCTCGGCGGGCTGGAGGTAGCTGACCCGTACCCGTTCGATGCCGTCGACGGCGGCCAGCTCGGGAAGCAGCGACTCCAGCAGCCGGATGTCGCCCAGGTCCTTGCCGTAGGAGGTGTTGTTCTCCGAGACGAGCATGATCTCCCGGACGCCCTGCTCGGCCAGCCACCGCGTCTCGTTCAGCACGTCGGAGGGGCGGCGGGAGACGAACGAGCCGCGGAAGGAGGGGATGGCGCAGAAGGTGCAGCGCCGGTCGCAGCCGGAGGCGAGCTTGACGGAGGCCACCGGGCTGCTGCCCAGCCTGCGCCGCAAGGGGGCGCGCGGGCCGGAGGCGGGCGCCAGCCCCTCCGGCAGGTCCGCGGGCGCGGACGCTGCCGCCTCCGCGCCTTCCGCCGCCCCGTGGCCGGGCAGCGCCACGGAGGCGCCCTGCCGCTCGACGGGGCTCACGGGCAGCAGCTTGCGCCGGTCCCGGGGGATGTGCGGGGCGTGCACGCCGCCGCCGAGGATCGTGCGCAGCCGGTCGGAGATCTGCGCGTAGTCGTCGAAACCGAGGACGCCGTCGGCTTCGGGCAGTGCGTCGGCCAGTTCCTTGCCGTACCGCTCGGCCATGCAGCCGACGGCGACCACCGCCTGGGTGCGGCCCTCGCCCCGCTGTGCCGCGCTCTTGAGGTCGTTGGCCTCCAGCAGCGCGTCCACGGAGTCCTTCTTGGCGGCCTCGACGAACCCGCAGGTGTTGACGACGGCGACATCGGCGTCGGCGGCGTCCTGGACGAGGTCCCAGCCATCCGCCGCCAGGCGGCCTGCGAGCTCCTCCGAGTCCACCTCGTTACGTGCGCAGCCGAGAGTGACAAGGGCGACGGTACGGCGTTCGGGCATGCGCTCAGCCTACTTCGTCCCGCACGGGGCCCCCGCCGCCAGGTTCTGCCCGCGCAGCTCACCGGCCCGGGCAACGCCGGACGCCCGCACGGGACGCGCGATACGGCGGCGCCGTGACGCCCCGCGGGCCGCACGCAACGGGCCCGGCAGGAGCCGCTCCGTACGGAAAAAGCCGGAGGAAAAGCCGGGCCCCGGCGGGCGCCGGCCGGCAGCCGTCAGCCGGCCTCCGGATCACCGCGGGTGTAGCTGAGCCGCTGCACCTGGCCGACCTCGCCCGCGTGCTTGACCTCCTTGCCGTTGACGAACAACTTGACCCCGCCCGCGTTGCCGAGTACAAGGTCGAGCCGTTTGTCGTCGGTCAGCGTCTTGGACTGGCCCTCCTTGAGCACCCCTTCGTGCACCAGCTTGCCGTTGTGGTCCTTGGCGGACACCCAGCTGTTGCCCTTCTCGGCCGTCATCCGCACCGTCACCTTGTCGGCGGGTGCTCCCGCGATGGCGCTCTCGGACGGCTTGGGGTCGCTGCTCTGGGACGAGGAGGGCTTGGTGCTCGGGGACGGGGACTCGGCGGCCGGGTCCCCCGCCGCCGCCTGCTTGTCGGAGCCGCCACCACCGCTCACAAGGGTGAAACCGACGAAGCCGATCACCGCGACGATGGCCGCGACCATGGCGGCCGTCCAGTTCGGCCGACGCGGCTCGGGGCGGATACGTTCGGCCTCGAAGAGGGCGGCGGGCGCGGTCGGCTCGGGGCGCCCGCCGTGCTCCGCGTCGTACTGCTCCACCAGCGCGTCCGCATCGAGCCCGACAGCGCGCGCCAGCATCCGGATGTGTCCGCGGGCGTACACGTCGCCACCGCACCGGGAGAAATCGTCCTGCTCGATCGCCTGCACGATGGGGACTCGCACCCGAGTGGAGGTACTGATCTCCTCCACGGTCAACCGTGCGTCGATACGGGCCTGTCGGAGGGCTCGACCGACCGAAGGCCGGTCCTGGTCGGGTGAGTTGCCGATGGACACGTGGGCGCCTTTCGAGCGTGTAGCCACCTGCTGGAGGTTCAGTCTAGGGGCGGGGCAAAAGGGTGGGGCAAGCGGGCGGAGCGAGTTTGTACGCCATCCGCAGGGCCTGCATACGGCCTGCTTACGGCGCGGCTGCGGCGGGTGACACCTGCGCGGGACCGGTGGCGCGGGCGCCGTTGCCACCCCTTCCCTCAACTTGACGTACGAGCCGTGGAAACGGTTGCCTCGCTCGTCCTTTCGAGTGAGCCGCCGTCTCCAAGCCGGTATCCGGGTTCCCGGCCCGCCGCCGGATGATGCCCGGCTACGCCTCCCCGCCCCGGATGACGGCCAGCACCTCGTCCAGTTCCTCCGGCTTGACCAGCACGTCCCGGGCCTTCGAGCCCTCGCTGGGCCCGACCACCCCGCGCGACTCCATCAGGTCCATCAGCCGCCCCGCCTTGGCGAAACCCACCCGCAGCTTGCGCTGGAGCATCGAGGTGGAACCGAACTGTGTGTTCACGACCAGCTCCGCCGCCTGGCAGAGCAGATCCATGTCGTCGCCGATCTCCTCGTCGATCTCCTTCTTCTTGCCCTGCCCGACGGTGACGTCCTCCCGGAAGACGGGCGCCATCTGCGCCTTGCAGTGCTCGACGACCGCCTGGACCTCCCGTTCGTTGACGTAGGCGCCCTGCATCCGGACGGGCTTGCTGGCGCCCATCGGCAGGAAGAGCCCGTCGCCCTTGCCGATCAGCTTCTCGGCGCCGCCCTGGTCGAGGATGACCCGGCTGTCGGCCAGGGACGAGGTGGAGAACCCGAGCCGGGAGGGCACGTTCGCCTTGATGAGGCCGGTGACGACGTCCACCGACGGCCGCTGGGTGGCCAGCACCAGGTGGATGCCCGCAGCCCGCGCCAGCTGGGTGATGCGCACGATCGCGTCCTCCACGTCGCGCGGCGCCACCATCATCAGGTCCGCCAGCTCGTCCACGATCACCAGCAGATACGGGTACGGGGTCAGCTCCCGCTCGCTGCCCGCCGGGGCGGTCACCCGGCCGGCCCGTACCGCCTCGTTGAAGTCGTCGATGTGCCGGAAACCGAACGCGGCCAGGTCGTCGTAGCGCAGATCCATCTCGCGCACGACCCACTGGAGGGCCTCGGCGGCCTTCTTCGGGTTGGTGATGATCGGGGTGATCAGATGCGGGATGCCCTCGTAGGCGGTCAGCTCCACCCGCTTGGGGTCCACCAGCACCATCCGCACGTCGTCCGGGGTGGCCCGGACCATCACCGAGGTGATCAGGCAGTTGATGCAGGAGGACTTGCCGGAGCCGGTGGCGCCCGCGACCAGGATGTGCGGCATCTTCGCCAGGTTGGCCGAGACGTAACCGCCCTCGACGTCCTTGCCCAGGCCGACTATCAGCGGATGCGTCTCCCCCACGGCGTCGGCCGCGCGCAGCACATCGCCGAGATTGACCATCTCCCGGTCGCTGTTCGGGATCTCGATACCGACGGCGGACTTGCCGGGAATCGGGTTGATGATCCGCACATCCGGGCTGGCGACGGCGTACGCGATGTTCTTGGCCAGCGCGGTGATCTTCTCGACCTTCACACCGGGGCCCAGTTCGATCTCGTAGCGGGTCACCGTCGGGCCGCGGGTGAAGCCGGTGACGGCTGCGTCCACCTTGAACTCGGTGAACACGGTCGTCAGGGACTCCACCACCTGGTCGTTGGCGGCGCTGCGGGACCGGCCCGGCCCGCCCCGCTCCAGCAGGTCCAGGGAAGGCAGCGCGTAGGTGATGTCCCCGGCGAGCTGGAGCTGTTCGGCGCGGGGCGGCAGATCGGCGGGCTCGGGCGGCGCCGGCGCCTTGGTCAGGTCGGGCACCGGGGTCCGCTCGGTGACCTCGTCGGCGTCGTCCCGGCGGGCCTCGGGCACCGCGGGCTCCGCGGCGGTACGGCGCCCCTTGCCCCGCGCCTTGGACACGGAACTGGTCAGGTCGGCGACCACCGGGGAGGGCTGGATGCCGTTGACGACCGCACCGTCCAGCGAGGCCGCCGCCGCGGCGGCCAGATCGACGGCGTCCAGGGTCCGTTCCGGCTCCCCCGCGCTCGCGTCGCCGTCCTGTCCGCGCTTCCCCTTGCGTGCGGTGCGGCGCCGGTCGAGTGCCTCCTTCTCGGCGAGCGCCGGGTCGAGGTTCTCCTTGCGCATGCTGTGCGCCCGCCGTGCGGGGCGCACCGGCTCCTCGTCCTCGACGTCGTAGTCGTAGCCGGCCACCGGCTGGACGATCCCCAGCCGCACCCCGGCCGCACGCAGCCGCTGCGGAATCGCGTTGACGGGCGTTGCCGTCACCACGAGCAGCCCGAAGACGGTCACCAGCACCAGCAGCGCGACCGCCAGCATCTCCCCCAGGGTGAAGACCAGCGGCCGGGAGACACCCCAGCCGATCAGGCCCCCCGCGTCCCGCAGCGCGTCGTCTCCCGCATCCCTGCCGGGTGCCCCGCACCCGATGTGGACCAGGCCCAGCACCCCGATCAGCAGCGCCGAAAGACCGATGACGATACGGCCGTTGGCCTCCGGCTTCTCCGGATGGCGGAACAGCCGTACGGCGATGGCCGCCAGCAGTATCGGCACCAGCAGGTCCAGCCTGCCGAACGCGCCGGTCACCAGCATCTCCACCAGATCGCCGACCGGCCCCTGGAGGTTGGACCAGGTGCCCGCCGCGACGATCAGCGCCAGGCCGAGCAGCAGCAGTGCCAGACCGTCCTTGCGGTGTGCCGGGTCGAGCGCCTTGCCGCTGCGTCCTATACCCCGGAAGACCCCGGCCACGGCGTGGGCCAGCCCCAGCCAGCACGCTTTGAGCACCCTGAGGAGACCGTTGGAGGAGCCCCCCTTGCCCTTGGCCCGGGCGGCTGCGGGCTTCTTCGCGGGCGCCTTCTTGGCGGGGGCCCTCTTGGCCGGCGCCTTCTTCGCCGCCGCCGGCTTCGCGGCTTTCGGGGCAGGCTTTTTCGCGGGCGCTTTCTTGGCTGCCTTTCCTGTTCCCGACGCGCGTGAGGCCATGGGTGTGAGGTTACCTGGGCCGGACACGCGAGGCACGGATGCCCACCGGGGCCGTGCGTGCTCTGCGCGGCCCGGCGTCAGTTCTGGGACGGGACGTGTGTGGGATCGCCGCCGGCGCCCGGCTCCAGGGCGTCAAGTGCCCGACGGAGCCCCGCCAGTTTGCGTTCCAGATGCGCGGCCGTGGCGGCTGTCGCCGCGTCAGCCGACTCGCCCAGCTGCTTGGTGAGGGCCTCGGCCTGCTCCTCGACGGCCGCCAGCCGTGCGGACAGCTCGACCAGCAGGCCCGGGGCCTCGCCGCCGTCCTCCGCCGGCTCGGGCCGCTGCCGCCCACTGCCGTTGCCCTCCAGCTGGAGCCGCAGCAGGGACGCCTGCTCACGCAGCTGCACGTTCTTCATGTAGAGGTCGACGAAGACCGACACCTTGGCCCGCAGCACCCACGGGTCGAACGGCTTGGAGATGTAGTCGACCGCGCCCGCCGCGTAGCCGCGGAAGGTGTGGTGCGGGCCGTGGTTGATGGCCGTCAGGAAGATGATCGGAATGTCCCTGGTGCGCTCGCGGCGCTTGATATGCGCGGCCGTCTCGAAGCCGTCCATGCCCGGCATCTGGACATCCAGCAGAATGACCGCGAAATCGTCGGTCAGCAGCGCCTTGAGCGCTTCCTCCCCTGACGATGCCCGTACCAGCGTCTGATCGAGCGCGGAGAGAATGGCCTCCAGCGCCAGCAGATTCTCCGGCCGGTCATCGACCAGGAGGATCTTGGCCTTCTGCACCATGGCCCGTCCTCCTCGCCCCGGCAGCCTTTCGGACGCCGCCCCTGGGAGCGGCCCTCTGTCGCCGCCGCCCGTCCTTGTGCCGGTCATGGTAGCCGCACCCTGCGGCCCACCACACCCTGTCACCGTGATGTCACTGTGCACGTAGCAGAAACGCCCCAGGGGACCAAAAGGTTCCCGGTTTACCGCGTTTCCACACTCCTGTGACCACACTGAGTCAGCATGTGGCCCCAGCGACACGGTGTCACATTCACCCGCCGTTGATCCACCGCCTCATGACGGACAGCAGATGATCGGTGTCGACCGGTTTGGTGACATAGTCCGACGCACCCGACTCGATGCTCTTCTCCCGGTCGCCCTTCATCGCCTTCGCGGTCAGCGCGATGATCGGCAGCCCGGCGAACTGCGGCATCTTGCGGATCGCCGCCGTCGTGGCGTAGCCGTCCATCTCCGGCATCATGATGTCCATCAGCACCACGGCCGCGTCGTCGTGCTGTTCGAGCACCTCGATGCCCTCCCGGCCGTTCTCCGCGTAGAGCACCTGCAGCCCGTGCTGTTCCAGCACGCTGGTCAGCGCGAACACGTTACGGATGTCGTCGTCGACGATCAGCACCTTGCGGCCGGCCAGGTCGGCCCCGCCGCCCTGCGCCGCCGACGGCGCCGGGTGACCCTCGGCGTCCTGTGCGGGCTGCTGCGGCCCGACCTCGCCGCCTGCCCCGGCCGGCTCCGCGGAGCCGCCCTGCGCCTCCGCAGAGGGCCCCCAGGACGCCGGCGCGGCCCCGTTCTCCGGCTGCGGCACCGACGGCCGCGCCTCCGGCGGCAGTTCGGGCTGTGCCCGCCCGGTACCGCCCCGCATGCGCTGCCGGTCCGCCAGGGTGTGCGCGGCCTCCTCCGGGGTCTGCTGCGGGGTCTGCTGCGGGCCGGGTGCCGCCCCCTCGGACAGCGGACCGGCCTCCGCACCGCCGCTCTCGCGCTCGGCGGTGCCCGCCTGGAGCTGGGGCAGGGCCGGGGTACCGCTCGACGGCAGCTGCGCGTAGCCCTGCGGCGGCAGCTCGGTGGGGTGCAGCGGCAGGTAAAGCGTGAAGGTCGAGCCGCGGCCCGGTTCGCTGACGGCGTGGATCTCGCCGCCCAGCAGCCGCGCGATCTCCCGGCTGATGGACAGCCCCAGACCCGTACCGCCGTACTTGCGCGACGTCGTCCCGTCGGCCTGCTTGAACGCCTCGAAGATGACGCGCATCTTGCTCTGCGCGATACCGATGCCGGTGTCCGTCACCGAGAACGCGATCATCTCCGCGTCCGGCTCGCGCAGGGACCCGTTCTCCAGCATCTGCTCGCGGATCGCCTCGGGGACGTCGTCGCGCGCCGAACGGATGACCAGTTCCACGGCGCCGCTGTCGGTGAATTTCACCGCGTTCGACAGCAGATTGCGCAGCACCTGCAGCAGCCGCTGCTCGTCGGTGTGGAGCGTGGCGGGCAGCTCCGGCGAGACGCTCACCGAGAAGTCCAGGCCCTTCTCCACCGTCAGCGGCCGGAAAGTGGCCTCCACGTAGTCCACCAGTTGCACCAGCGCGATCCGGGTCGGGCTGACGTCCATCTTGCCCGCCTCGACCTTCGACAGGTCCAGGATGTCGTTGATCAGCTGGAGCAGATCCGACCCGGCACCGTGGATCGTCTCGGCGAACTCCACCTGCTTGGGCGTCAGATTGTTCTCCGCGTTGTCGGCCAGCAACTTGGCCAGAATCAACAGCGAGTTGAGCGGAGTGCGCAACTCGTGCGACATGTTGGCCAGGAACTCCGACTTGTAGCGCATCGAGACCGAAAGCTGCTCGGCGCGCTCCTCCAGGACCTGCCGCGCCTCCTCGATCTCACGGTTCTTGATCTCGATGTCGCTGTTGGTCTGGGCGAGCTGCTCCGCCTTCTCCTCCAGCGCCGCGTTGGACTCCTGGAGCGCCTTCTGCCGGTTCTCCAGCTCGGCGGAACGCTCCTTGAGCTGCGCCGTCAGCTCCTGCGACTGCTCCAGCAGCCGCTCGGTGCGCATACTGACGCTGATCGTGTTGACGCTGGTCGCGATCATTTCCGCGATCTGGTTGAGGAAGTCCTTCTGGATCTGCGCGAACGGCTGGAAGGACGCCAGCTCGATCACGCCGAGCACCGTGCCCTCGAAGATGACTGGCAGCACCATCACGTGCGCGGGCGGCGCCTCACCGAGCCCCGAAGAAATCTTCAGATAGTTCTTGGGCGTGCCCATCTCGATGGGACGCTTCTCCTTCGCG
The DNA here is from genome assembly GCF_000725885.1 of Streptomyces albus subsp. albus. GTDB lineage: Bacteria > Actinomycetota > Actinomycetes > Streptomycetales > Streptomycetaceae > Streptomyces > Streptomyces albus. Next base: position 84,268 of record NZ_JODR01000038.1, read on the forward strand.
GCCGTGCCCACCAGGGCCTCGCCCGGCAGGAAGGAGGTCGGCATGCTGCCGGCGCAGTAGCCGTAACTGCCCAGCATGCGCAGCTCGTAGGAGCCGTCCTCACCCGGCCCGGCCCCGACGCCGACCGCGCCTTCGGGCGTGCCCTGCGGCAGCGCCACGAAGAAGGCACCGTGCTGCGCGGAGACCACCGGCGTCAGCTCGCTCATGATGAGCCCCGCGACATCCCGCAGGTCACGGCGGCCCTGCATCAGCCCGGAGATACGGGCCAGATTGCCCTTGAGCCAGTCCTGCTCCTGGTTGGCCTGCGTGGTGTCCCGCAGGTTGACGATCATCGTGTTGATGTAGCCCTGGAGTTCCAGGATCTCGCCCGCGGCGTCCACGTCGATGCGCACGTTGTGGTCGCCGCGCGTCACCGCGGTGGCCACATCCGCGATCGCCCGCACCTGACGGGTGAGATTGTCCGCCATCTCGTTGACGGAGTCGGTCAGGTCCTTCCACGTCCCCGCGACACCGGGCACCCGGGCCTGCCCGCCCAGCTGGCCCTCCGTACCCACCTCACGGGCGACCTGGGTGACCTGCTCGGCGAAGGTGGACAGCTGGTCGACCATCGTGTTGATGGTCGTCTTGAGCTGGAGGATCTCCCCGTTCGCCTCGATGTCGATCTTCTTGGTGAGATCACCCTTGGCGATGGCCGTCGTCACCATGGCGATCTGCCGCACCTGCCCGGTGAGGTTGGAGGCCATGGAGTTCACCGACTCCGTCAGGTCCTTCCAGGTGCCGGCCACCCCCTGCACCCGGGCCTGGCCGCCCAGCACACCGTCGGTGCCCACCTCGCGGGCCACCCTGGTCACCTGCTCCGCGAACGACGAGAGCGTCGTGACCATCGTGTTGACCGTGTCCGCGAGCTGTGCGACCTCGCCGCTGGCCTCGACCGTGACCTTCTTCGTCAGATCGCCGCCCGCGACCGCGGTGGCCACCTGGGAGATGTTCCGCACCTGATTGGTCAGGTTGTTGGCCATGATGTTGACGTTGTCGGTCAGGTCCTTCCAGATACCCGACACGTCCCGCACCCGGGCCTGGCCGCCCAGGATGCCCTCGGTGCCCACCTCGCGGGCCACCCGTGTGACCTGCTCGGCGAACGACGAGAGGGTGTCCACCATGGTGTTGACGGTCGTCACCAGGGCGAGCACCTCGCCCTTGGCGTCCACCGTGATCTTCTTGGACAGGTCGCCCTGGGCGACGGCCGTGGTGACCTCGGCGATGTTGCGCACCTGGCTGGTGAGGTTGTTCGCCATGAAGTTCACCGACTGGGTGAGGTCCTTCCAGGTGCCCGAGACACCCTTGACCTCCGCCTGGCCGCCGAGAATGCCCTCCGTGCCGACCTCCCTGGCCACTCTCGTGACCTCTTCGGCGAACGACGAGAGCTGGTCGACCATCGTGTTCAGCGTCGTCTTCAGCTCGAGAATCTCGCCCCGCGCGTCCACGTCGATCTTCTGCGACAGATCACCGCGCGCCACCGCGGTGGCCACCTGCGAGATGTTGCGCACCTGGGTCGTCAGATTCCCGGCCATGCCGTTCACCGAGTCCGTCAGGTCCCGCCACACACCCGCGACACCCGGCACCTGGGCCTGACCTCCCAGCCTGCCCTCGGTGCCGACCTCCCGCGCCACCCGGGTCACCTGGTCGGCGAAGGCCGACAGCTGATCGACCATCGTGTTGATGGTGTTCTTCAGCTCCAGGATCTCGCCCCGTGCGTCGACCTCGATCTTCTGCGACAGGTCACCACGGGCCACCGCCGTCGTCACCTGGGCGATCTGCCGCACCTGGGAGGTGAGGTTGTTCGCCATGAAGTTGACGGAGTTCGTCAGGTCCTTCCAGGTGCCCGAAACCCCGTCCACGCGCGCCTGACCGCCCAGCCGGCCCTCGGTGCCCACGTCCCGGGCCATCCTGGTGACCTGCTCGGCGAACGAGGAGAGCTGGTCCACCATCGTGTTGACGGTGTTCTTCAGCTCCTGCATCTCACCGGACACATCCACGGTGACCTTCTGCGACAGGTCACCGTTGGCCACAGCCGTCGTCACCTGAGCGATGTTGCGCACCTGGCCCGTCAGGTTGCGGAACGCGGTGTTGACCGAGTCCGTCAGGTCCTTCCAGGTGCCCGCCGCGCCGGGAACGGCCGCCTGACCGCCCAGCACGCCCTCGACGCCGACCTCCCGCGCCACCCGCGTCACCTCGGCACCGAAGGCGGACAGCTGGTCGACCATCGTGTTGACCGTGTTCTTGAGCTCCAGCATCTCGCCCGCGACGTCCACGGTGACCTTCTGCGACAGGTCGCCGTTGGCCACAGCCGTCGTCACCTGAGCGATGTCCCGCACCTGAGCGGTCAGATTGCGGAACGCGGTGTTGACCGAATCCGTCAGGTCCTTCCAGATGCCGGCCGCGCCGGGAACGGCCGCCTGACCGCCCAGCACGCCGTCGGTGCCCACCTCGCTGGCCGCCCGCGTCACCTCGTCCGCGAGCGTCCGCAGCGTGTCCGTCATCGCGTTGATCGTCTCGGCGAGCTGAGCGACCTCGCCCCGGGCGTTCACCGTGATCTTCTGCGACAGGTCGCCGTTCGCGACCGCCGTCGTCACCTGGGCGATCTCACGCACCTGAGAGGTGAGATTGCCCGCCATCAGGTTGACGGAATCAGTCAGGTCCTTCCACACACCGCCGACACCGGGCACCCGCGCCTGGCCGCCCAGCTCACCCTCGACGCCGACCTCACGCGCCACCCGGTTGACCTCGGACTGGAACGAGGAGAGCTGGTCCACCATCGTGTTGACGGTGTTCTTCAGCTCCAGCATCTCGCCCTCGACATGCACGGTCACCTTGCGTGACAGATCACCCTTGGCGACCGCCGTGGTCACCAGCGCGATGTCCCGCACCTGCGCCGTCAGCCGCGACGCCATGGTGTTGACCGTGTCCGTCAGGTCCTTCCACGAGCCGGACATGTTCCGCACCCGCGCGTGACCGCCGAGCTTGCCCTCGGTGCCCACCTCACGGGCGACCCGCGTCACCTCGTCCGTGAACGCCGACAGCTGGTCCACCAGACCGTTGACCGTACGGCCGACCCGCAGGAACTCCCCCCGCAGCGGATGCCCGCCGCCCTCCGAGCCGCGCGAGCGCAGATCCATGCGCTGCTCCAGATCGCCGTCGGCGACCGCCGTCAGCACCCTGCCGACCTCGGAGACGGGCCACACCAGATCGTCCACCAGCGCGTTCGCCGCGTCGATCGCCGACGCCCAGGAACCCTCACAGGTGCCCGTCTGGAGCCGCTCTGTGAGTTTCCCCTCACGTCCCACCACCCGGCGCACCCGGGACAGCTCCCCGGTCAGATGCAGATTCTGGTCGGCGACCTCGTTGAAAACAGCGGCGATCTCGGCCATCGGGCCCTCACCGGTGACGGTGAGCCGCCGCCGGAAATTCCCGTCCCGCATCGCCGTCAACGCGGCCAGCAGCTTGTTGACGGCGGCGGCGTCCACTTCGATCGTCCCGCTCCTCCGGGACCGTCCGCCCTTCGCGCGCGTGTTGCCGCTACGCGCGGTTGCGCCAGACTCCACTGCCCCTCCTGCGGTTCGACCTAGCTGCCCGGGCCCTGTACTCCGAGCCTTCCCAGTGTTTCACCCTGCCCGAACCCGGCGATAACAGTTCGGCAGCATGGCATACCGCACTCCGGTGCGGGGCCCCCGGGGAAAACACCCACATCCGGCAGCCACGCCTCACGGATACGTAAGTAACCTGGCACCCGGCTGTCCGTTCACCCCCATGCCGGCGGGTGCTCCGCCGGGTCCACTGGGTAGGGGACTCGCAGAGGGGCAGCGGTGTGAGTACGAAGGGCTACGGAGGGGCGCTGCGGTGACGCAAGAGCAGAGCGCCGAGCGTGGGGGCTCCCCCACCGAGGTCCCGCCGGGGGCCGGAAGCTCACGGGAAGGCCCGGGGGAAGACACGAGCACCATCGCGGCGCTGACCGCGCAGCGCACGCCAGTGCGCCTGGCCGACAGGACGTCCATGGGGAGACCAGTGATCACCGCGCGAGCCGCCGCCACCTTCGAACCGGTCGGCAGGTCGGTCGCCACCGCGCGCGGCTTCGTACGCGACACCCTCCAGGGCTGGGGCCTGGCCGACATCGTCGACGATGCCGTCGTCCTGACCAGCGAACTGGTCACCAACGCCGTGGTGCACGCCGGCACGGCCGCCGAGGTGCTGTGCCTGCGCGACGAGGACGGCGTCCGCATCGAGGTGATCGACCGCTACCCCGAACGCGAGCTGCCGCTCCAGGACACCCACCCGCAGCCCGCAGGCCCCGACCGCGAAGGAGGCCGCGGGCTGCTGCTGTGCTCGGCACTGGCCACCCGCTGGGGCGTCGACTACACCGCCGCCGACAAACGCGTCTGGTTCCGCCTCGACCTGCCCGAACGCCCGGTCGGCACCCGCACCGCCGGCCCCGCCCTGCCCGACACCGCACTGCCGGTGACCGACGCCAGGGTCCGGGTCGCCGTCATCCAGGTCGATCGCAGCGGAGCGATCAGCGCCTGGAACGAGGACGCCACCGAACTCTTCGACTACCCGGCCGAACAGGTCGTCGGCAAGCCCCTCACCGACTTCGCCGCCTGGCCCCACACCCCCGGCACCGGCACCGGCATCGCCGAGGCCCTGCGCCTGTCCCGCTGGGAAGGCTCCTACGGCATGCGCGGCTCCGACGGCCGCACCATCCCCGTCTACGCCTCCCACCTGCGCGTGAGGGACAGCGACGGCGAGCCCTCCACCGTCTGCCTGCTGGTGCGCGAGCACGAACGCGCCGTCCTCCAGTCCCCGCCCCGCGTCCACGGCCACGACAACACCGGCACCGCGGGCGACTCCCAGGAGCAGTCCTCCAGCGACCCCTTCGAGGTCTTCATCGGCTCCCCGGCCCCCGACGACCTGGACGGCCTCCTCCAGCGCACCGTGGAACGCGCCCGCGACATGCTCGACGGCGACGCCGCCTACCTGCTGCTGGCCACCGACGACGAGACCGAACTGGAGGTCCGCGCCTCCACCGGGCTGCCCTCCGCACGCCAGCGCTTCGCCCGCGTCCCCGTCGAGACCGGCAGCGGCCGGTACGGCTCGGCCAGGATGCCCTCCGTCCACGAGGACCTGACCGTCGTACCCGGCGCCGTGCCCCTCCTGGACGGCACCGGCATGCGCTCCGTGGTCACCGTCCCCCTCAAGGTGGAAGGCCGCCTGACCGGCTCCCTCGGCGTCGCCACCGAAGCCGCCGGCCGCTACACCAACGAGGAGGCACTGCGCCTCCAGTTCGCCGCCGACCGCATCGCCCTCGCCGTCGAACGAGCCCGCCTCACCGAACTGGAACGGCTCCGGCGCGGCTCCCTCTCCTTCCTCGTCGAGGCCTCCGACCTGCTCGCCGGCACACTGGACCGCGACCAGACCCTCGCCCTCATGGCGCAGATGACGGTCCCCACCCTCGCCACCTGGTGCGCCGTCTACACCGTCGCCGACCACGGCTCCGAGCCCCAGCTGTCGTACGTCCTGCACGAGGACGAGGACCGCATCGACAACCTCAAGGCCCTGCTGGTCAAGGTGCCGCCGCCCGAGCCCGTACCCACCCCCGGCGCCCGCGTGTGGACGGCCCCCTCCGAGGCGGCGCACTCCGCCGCCCTGCGCACCTCACTGCGCAACGTCGTCATGAACGGCGAGGACCACCACCTCTCCCCCGGCATCACCCTGGCCACCGCCGCCGCCGTCGGCGGGGAGACGGTCGTACTGCCGCTGGTGGCACGCAACCGCGTCATCGGCATGCTCACCCTCGGCAAACCCACCGACGAACGCTTCCGCCAGGAGATCCTGGAACTCGCCGAGGACCTCTCCCGCAGGGCCGCACTCGCCCTCGACAACGCACGCCTCTACTCCGAGCGCACCGCCATCAGCCAGTCCCTCCAGCGCAGCCTCCTGCCGCCCGACCTCCCCGAGATCGAAGGCGGCATCGAACGCGAGGTCATCTACCGCGCAGCGGGAGAGGGCAACGAGGTCGGCGGCGACTTCTACGACCTCTTCGAGATCGCCGACGGCACCTACGGCTTCGCCATCGGCGACGTGTGCGGCACGGGCCCCGAGGCTGCGGCCGTCACCGGTCTCGCCCGGCACGCCCTGCGCCTCCTCGCCCGCGAGGGCCTCAGCGGCCCCGCCGTACTGGAACGCCTCAACACGGCGATCCTCGACGAGGGCGCCCGCAGCCGCTTCCTCACGCTCCTCTACGGCGAGATGCGCCCCCAGGAGGACGGCAGCGCCGAGTTGAAGGTCGTGTGCGCCGGCCACCCCCTGCCCCTGCGGCTGCGCCAGGACGGCACCGTCGAGGCCGCTGCGGACCCCCAGCCCCTGCTCGGCGTCATGGAGGACCTCGAGCTGTACGAGCAGACCGTCGTCCTCGACCCGGGCGACGTCCTGCTGTGCGTGACGGACGGCGTCACCGAACGCCGCGAGGGCACCCGCATGCTGGGCGACGACGGCCTCGCCGACGTCCTGGCGACCTGCACAGGGCTGAACGCGGGTGCGGTCGCCGCCCGCATCATGCGGGCCGTGGAACGCTTCGCCAGCGACGCCCCGTCCGACGACATGGCCATCCTCGCGATGCGCGTCCCCGAATGATCCGGTGGGCCGGGCCCGGTGAGTACCGGCCCGGCCCACCGCTCCCGCTCTCCCCCACTCTTCTCACAACGGGGAAAGCAAAAGGCCCTCGTCCGGTGGACGAGGGCCTTTTCCTGCTTCTCGAAGAGCCCCAAAACGGAATCGAACCGTTGACCTTCTCCTTACCATGGAGACGCTCTGCCGACTGAGCTATTGGGGCGCGGCCAGCGGTAGAGATCTTACCTGATTCCCGGCGCCGGATCGAACTCGCGTCGGGCCCCATTGCCGGCCCCGCGGCACCGGCCCCTGTGGTCAGCTCGCGCGCTCCCGCAGCAACCCGCCCAGCCCGTTGCACGCCGACACGATGTGGTGCAGCTCCTTCTTGGTCGTGGCCGCGGACAACGGCAGGGACAGACATTCGTCCGCCGCCCGCTCGGATACCGGCAGCCGCACGGACGCACCGAATTCCGGCATGAGATGCGCCGGCGTCCGCACCGGCACGCCACACTCCACACCCCGCGCCCGCAACGCCCTGCGGAACGCGTCCCGGTCGGGCCGCCCGTTCCCCGGCACCCGCACCACGTACTCCGTGAAAGCGTGCTCCGCGCCCCGCTCCACGACCGGCGCCACCACACCCCGAAGGCGACGCCGCAGATAGCCGGCGTACTGCCGCCGTCGTACCGCGTCGAGCGCATCGGTACGCGGCATGCGCTCCCACTCGACGACGGCCACACCGTGCCGCTCCCCGAGGGCACACAGCGCGGCCATGTCCGCGCGGCGGCCGAAGAGATGAACCGCCACGACAGCCGCGGTCCGCGACGAGAACGCCTGGCTGACCCCGTCCGGGTCAAGGCAGTACGTGCCGGCGTCGATGTCCGCGAAGACGGGCCGTGCCCCCAGTTCCTGGACCGCTCGGGCGAGCTGAGCCCCACCGAAGGAGGGCACCACGACCTCGTCCCCGGCCCGGACACCCGCTGCGCTCAACTGTGTTGTCGCCATGGGGGAATCGTGTCCACCCCACATGAACTTCCGGTGACAGCACATAAAAAAGTCGTGGTCCCTGAACTGGTGTTCAGGGACCACGACTTCACAAAGAGTCCGGCGGCGTCCTACTCTCCCACACGCTCCCGCATGCAGTACCATCGGCGCTGTAAGGCTTAGCTTCCGGG
>NZ_JODR01000039.1 GCF_000725885.1 Streptomyces albus subsp. albus
TATGCCACGAGACGGCAGCCGCCTGATAGCCACACCCAGCACCCCTGGGCGACCCAACCCTACGAATGGCTCGATCAACCCGATCAAGAAGGTAGAGCCCGCCTGACCGCGGCCTGCGAACGTGTGGAGGCCGCTGTGCACCGCCTCGCCGCGCCGGCGCCCTCCCCGGTGCCCGTTCCGGCGGCCGGCCCGGCCGGGGCGTACGCGGGGGAGGGGGAGCCGCAGTCGCCGGGCGACCGCGCCCTGGCCCATCTGCACGCCCTGGAAGACGCCCTCCACCAGCTCGCCGCCCCGCTGCACAGCCCGCTGCGTTCGGTCTGAGGCGCCGCCCCCCGGCCGCTGGGCGACGCCACACGGACGTCTGGTCCAGACCAGCGGGGGAGCTGTTACCGTCGTGCCCGAATCCGAGCGGCGAAGGGCGCAGCGCGATGACCAACGGCACCACCCCCCGGCGGGCGTACATCGGATCGTTCACCTCGGACGGCGGCCGTGGCATCACCACCGCTGCCGTCGACCCGGCCACCGGGGCGCTCATGCCCCTCCACAACACGGACGACACCGTCGCGGACCCCTCCTTCCTTGCCCTGGCGCCGCAGGGCGGGGTCCTCTACTGCGTCAGCGAGACCGACCAGGGCGGCGCCGCGGCGTTCACCCTCGGCCCTGCGGCGGACCCGGCCCTCCTGGGCGACCGCGTGGCGGTGGAGGGGGCGGCACCCACCCATCTGACGGTGGCCGCGGGGCACCTGTACACCGCGAACTACGGCTCCGGCAGCGTCACCCGGCTGCCGCTCCGCGCGGACGGCGGCCTGGAGGCCCGCCCCCTCACCCACCAGCACCACGGGCAGGGCCCGGTCACCGACCGCCAGGAGGGCCCGCACGCGCACGCCGTCGTCCCCGATCCGACCGGACGGTGGCTCCTGTGCACCGACCTGGGCACCGACTCCGTGTGGAGCTACGACCTGCGTGACGGTGCGGCGGGACTGCACCCGCACCGGGAGGTCCGGCTCCGTGCCGGGACCGGGCCGCGCCATCTGGCCTTCGCCGCCGCGCCGGCGGCCGGCCCGGACGGCCACCAGGAGCCGGACGGCGTCGGGCGCGTGTACATCATCAACGAGTTGGACCCCACCCTCACGACCTGCCGCTGGCATCCCGCGACGGGAGAGCTGGAGCCGCTGGGCGAGACGGGCGTACTCCCGGCGGGCGCACGGACGGCCGGCACCTACCCCTCCGCACTGGTCCTCTCGGCCGACGGCCGTCGCGCCTGGGTGGCCAACCGGGGCGACGACAGCATCGCCGTGCTCGATCTGACCGCGCCGGAACTGCCGGAACTCCTCACCACGGTGCCCTGCGGCGGCCACTGGCCGCGCGACCTGGCGCTGGACCCGACAGGACGCAGGCTCTACGCGGCCAACGAACGGTCGGGCGACGTCACCTGGTTCGACGTCGATCCCGACACCGGGACGCCGCACCGCGCGGGCGCGCTTGCCGCACCCGCCGCCTCCTGCGTCGTCTTCGACTGACCGGGATCCCGCTCTCCGCCCGGAGGTGTCGCTGCCGCCCGGGGAAGCTCGTAGGGGGAGCGGAAGCCCGGGGCCGGACAGGCGGCGGGGCACGTACCGGAGAAACATCCGGACGTGCCCCGGCACCGCCTGTACGTGCGTGGCCTCAGCGCACCGGCATCCCCGCGCGTGCCGCCTCCGGCTGGGCGATCCCGGCCTTGGCGGCGTACGTGGAGGCCACCAGCTTGCCCAGCGCGGGGTAGGCGCCCAGCGGTTCCGCCGCGGGGCAGCCCGCCTCCTCGGCCGCGGCCTCCAGCAGGCCCTCGGCGATCTCCGGGCCGATCAGACACGGGGCGACCGCGAGCTGCTGCGAGCCCGCCTCACGCAGCTGTTCGGCGGTGCGGGCGATCGCGCCCTCGTTGTCCAGGGCCGCCGCCAGCACCGGGACCGCCAGCCGGGCGGCGAGCAGCATGCCGGTGATACCGGCCGCCTGCACCGCCTCCTCGCCGCCGACGGCGGCCAGGATGATGCCGTCGGCCGCCGTCGCGACGGTGAACAGCCGCGCCCGGTCGGCGCGTGCCAGCCCCGCCTCGGACAGCCGTACGTGCACTGCCTCGGCGAGCAGCGGGTGCGGGCCCAGCACATCGGTCAGCTCGGCGCCCGAGCCGCTGTTCAGCACCTCCTGGCGGATGCGCCGCAGATGTGCGGCGTCCGGCCCCGCGAGCAGCGGGACGACCACGGCGGGCAGTCCGTCGTCGGCCTCGTCCAGCGCCGGGGCGGCCACCCCGCCGCCGTGCTCCTCGGTCGCCGCCCCGTCCGCTGCGGCGGCGGCCGTCTCGCGCGCCTCGCGCGCGTATCGCAGGCGCGTCGCCCGGTCGGCCACCGCCTGGCCGAGCGCGGTACGGATGGTGGGGAACTCCTCGTCGTCACCCTCGGCGTAGCCGACGCGCGCGTCGAGACCGGGCAGCTCCGAGCGGGCGATGCTCAGCGTCTCTTCCGCCAGCGCGCGCGTGGCACCGGAAGGTGTGCCGGGGACGGCGAGTACCAGCGCCGGCGCGCCCTCGGGGGCGACGACGGGCTCCGGCCGCCGGTGCCGTCCGGGCCGGCGGGGACGTGGCATTCGTACGGGCAGGCCATTGTCCGGTCCTGTGGGGGAGCTCATGCGCCCGCATGCTAATGCCTTGATGAGCTTTGCTGTTCGGCCGGGTCGCAGGGATGGGTGTATGTCCCGATTCGCCCGACCCCAAGTGGGCTGATTATCTGTTTCTTTGGTTGTCCGGCGTTCATCCCCGGACGCGCATCCGGCCGCCGGACGTGACCGACAGGGGCCTTCCTGCCCTGCCGCGCGCCCGGGGGCGGAAACCCGGCAGGTCAGGTTCCTACGTCTCCGAGACGGACAGCAGCGCCGGGTCACGGGGCAGCGAGAGCCCGCCTGCGGCAAGCCGGCCCGCGATCAGCAGCGCACCGTCCAGCGGACTGCCGGCCGCCTCGGTCACCACGACACCGGGCCGCCGCTTCGCCAACTCCGCACGCAGCGGCCCGGTCAGCGGCTCCCCGAGGTTGAACAGCCCCCCGGTGAACGCGATCCGCACGTCCGCGTGCGGCGTGCCCTGTCCGGCGTCCCCGTCGGACCCGCTCCCCTCGGGGCACACGGCGACCGCGCTGGCCGCGATCTCCCGGGCCGCCGCACGGATGATCTGCGCGGCCACCGGATCCTGCCCGGCGCACCGGGCCACCCGGGGCGCGAACGAGGCGAGCACGGCGGGACGGTCGGTGCGCGGATACAGCTGGGCCGGGAGCCCGCTCAGCGGTGCCCCGAACATCTCCTCGGCGGCGGCCCGCAGCACCGGCGAACCACCGGAGCGTCCGTCGTGCGCGCGCAGCGCCGCCTCCAGTCCGGCCCGGCCGACCCAGGCACCGCTGCCGCAGTCGCCCAGCAGATGGCCCCAGCCGTCCGCGCGCCGCCACGTCATCAGGTCCGTACCCATGGCGATCATCCCGGTGCCGGCCGCGACGACGGCGCCGGGCCGTTCGCCGAGCGCCCCGGCGTAAGCGGTCACGGCGTCGGCCGCCAGTGCCAGCCGGCGCACACCGCATCCGGCGGCCAGTATCCCGGGCAGCTCGGCGCGCAGCCCGTCGCCGAGCGTGGCCATCCCGGCGGCGCCCACGCAGGCCGCCGCGATCCGCGCCCCGCCGCCGTGCCCGTCGTCTTCCTCGCCGTCCTGTCCACCGTGTGCGTCCGCCAGCAGCGTCCGTACGGCGGGCAGCAGCAGTTCGGCCATGTGCGCGGCGTCGATACCCGCGCTGCCGGTCCGCACCGGCTCCGGGCAGGTGACGGTGCCCGCCGGCACGGGCGGCGCCCCCGAGTCCGCATCCTGCCGCCCCAGTGCGACCCGCAGCCCCGACCCGCCCGAGTCGACGCCGAGCACCCACACCCGCGCGCGGGCCGGCTCCGCGCTCACGGCAGACGCCAGTCCACCGGCGCGGCCCCCTGCTGCTCCAGCAGTTGGTTGACGCGGCTGAAGGGGCGGGAGCCGAAGAACCCGCGGTCCGCCGACATGGGGGAGGGGTGCGGCGATTCGACGGAGGGCAGATTGCCCAGCAACGGACGCAGGTTGCGCGCGTCGCGGCCCCACAGCACCGACACCAGCGGGCGCCCCCTCGCCGCCAGTGCGCGGATCGCCTGCTCGGTGACCTCCTCCCAACCCTTGCCCCGGTGTGCGGCGGGCTTGCGCGGAGCAGTCGTCAGCGCCCTGTTGAGCAGCAGCACACCCTGCTTGGTCCAGGGCGTCAGATCGCCGTTCGAGGGCCGGGGCAGGCCGAGGTCGTTGTGCATCTCCCGGAAGATGTTCTCCAGGCTGCCCGGCAGCGGACGCACGTCGGGCGCCACCGAGAACGACAGGCCGACGGCGTGTCCCGGCGTGGGATACGGGTCCTGTCCGACGATGAGGACGCGCACCTCGTCGAAGGGCTGCTGGAACGCCCTCAGCACATTGGCGCCCGACGGGAGATAGGTTCTCCCCGCCGCGATCTCCGCACGGAGGAAGTCGCCCATCGCGGCGATCCGTCCGGCGACCGGCTCCAGCGCCTTCGCCCAGCCTGGTTCGACAATCTCGTTCAACGGTCGTGCAGCCACGAGCCGTCACTCTACTGGCTCAGCCGCGCCCGCCTCTCCTCCCGTCCACTTCCCCTTGCGCCCCGGGCTCTTCGCGTTCCCGCGGTCCGGGACCGGGTTTCCGCACAGCGGGCCCTCGCCCTCCGGGGCGCCTGGCGGGGACTCAGCCGATCACCGCCGCCCGTACGCACAGTACGTCGGGCAGATGCCGGGCCACTTGCTGCCAGCTGTCGCCCTCGTCCGCGCTGGCGTACACCTCGCCGTTGCGGTTGCCGAAGTAAACGCCCGCCGGATCGGCGTCGTCGGTGCACAGGGCGTCCCGCAGAACCGGACCGTAGTGCGCCGCCTCGGGCAACCCTGCGGTCAGCGCCTCCCAGCTGTCGCCCGCGTCCTGCGTCCGGTACACCCGGCAGCGGTGTTCGGCGGGAACCCGGTCGGCGTCCGCGTTGAGCGGGAAGACATAGGCCACGCCGCCCCGCCGGGGATGGGCCGCCACCGGGAAGCCGAAGTCCGAGGGAAGGACTTCCCCGATCGAGCGCCAGCCGGTGGCGCCGTCGTCGCTGCGGAAGACGCCCCAGTGGTTCTGGAGGTAGAGGCGGTCGGGGTCCGCGGCGTCCCGGGCGATCTTGTGGACGCACTGCCCGTACTCGGGGTAGCGCCGGCCCTCCGGCAGGAACACCGCGGAGACCCCGCGGTTGCACGGTTCCCAGCCGGCGCCGCCGTCCGCGGTCCGGTAGGCGCCGCCGGCGGAGACGGCCACCGTCACCCGCCGGGAGTCCCGCGGGTCGACCAGGACGGTGTGCAGCCCCAGCCCGCCTCCGCCGGGCACCCAGTCCCGGCGTGTGGGGTGGTCCCACAGGGGGCGGACGAGTGCGAAGGACTCACCGCCGTCCTCGGAGCGGAACAGGCCGCCGGGCTCCGTACCGGCGTACACCACTCCCGGCTCGTCGTCACCACCCGGTTGCAACTGCCACACCCGCTCCAGTGACACCCCGGTGTCCTCGGGATAGCGCACGGGTGGCCGCGGCGGTTCCGTCCAGGAGGCGCCCAGATCGTCCGAGTGCAGGACGGAGGGGCCCCAGTGCGCGCTGTCCCCGGCCGCCAGCAGCCTGGGCGTTCCCGGCCCGCGCCGGTCCAGACAGACGGAGAGCACCGCTTGCGCGCCCAGGTGCGGGCCGGTGAACTCCCAGCCGCCACCACCCCCGCCGCCGGGCCAGGAACAGCCCCTTCCTCGTACCCACCGCGAGCAGTACTTCGGCCATGACGGCACCGCCTTCGAGACGTCGTTGTCCAAGGTGCGCATCAGTCTGCCTCCGCCCACTGACAATCCCTTAGGGCCCGCGGCGGCGCGTGCGTGCCGATGTGCGGTCCCGACGCCCGTACGGCGGCACGGGTGAGCCGTTCGGGCTGCCCGCCCTCCGTCGATCGGGGCGCCGTCAAGGTGCCCGCGCGTGCCGTCCCTCCCCGGGGGCGCAGCCGTTGACTACGGTGCCGCGACGTGTCGGACAGACCCTCATCCCCCCACTGCCCGCCCGCCCCCTCCCGCGCCCGGGGTGACCTCCCGCCGTGCGACCGGCCGGACCCGCCGGAGCCGCTGCTCCCCTGCTGGCAGCTCCAGGGCCACGGCAGCGGCGCCGGCCCCCACTCCGAAGGCGTCAACGCCCGTGCGCCCTGGTTCGCCGTCACGCTGGACCTGCCCGACGGTGCCCGCGTCGATGTGCTCGCAGCCGTCGTGGACGGCCAGGTCCGGGTCGAGGAGATGCGCGCCGAGCCGCCGTTGACGGCGCAGGACGTGGCCGCGCTCGCGCCCTGGCTCGGCGACCCGCTGACCGACATCTGCCCCGAGGCAGTCCGCCCCCCGCTCACGGCGGCCACCGCGTGGGGCACCGGCTCGTGCGTCCTGCCCGAGGCGCCGCCACCGGCGCCGGTGCGGGGCCGCGGACGCCCTCCCGGGCCGCGTGGCCGGGCTGCCCGGCACGTCGTGGCCGAGGCGTACACGGCGGCACGCGAGGACGGGGAGGACGCCGTGCTGGCCGTCATGCGGGTGACCGGGCACAGCCGGCGCAGGGCCCTGCGCGCCATCGCACAGGCCCGCGACGCCGGTCTGCTGGCTCCACGGCACGCCCGCCGCTGAGCGGCCGTGCACGCCCTCAGCGCAGCTTCCGCATCCTGGCGATCTCGGCGCGCTGCTGGGCCATGACGTCCGTCGCCATCTCCTCGATGCGCACGTCGTTGCCCTTCTCCAGGACCTGGACGGCCATGGTGACGGCCCCCTTGTGGTGGGTGGTCATCAGGGTGAGGAAGAGCTGGTCGAACGCCTTGCCCTCGGCCTTGCGCAACTGGGCCAGCTGCGCCTCGGTGGCCATACCGGGCATCGTGCCGTGGCCGTCGTGCTGCCCGCCGGTACTGTGCCCGCTTCCGTGCCCGGTTCCCTGACCGCCGTGTGCGTGGGCTCCGTGCCCGCTCCCGTGTCCCTCGTGGCTCCGTGTGCTCCCGTTGCCGCCGTCCTGCCGCCGGTGCTGTGCGAGCCAGCCGCGCATCGCCTTGATCTCCGGTCCCTGTCCGGCGCCGATACGGGAGGCGAGTTTGCGTACGGCGCTGCCGGCGGCCCGGTCGGGGGCCAGCCTCGTCATCACCAGAGCCTGCTGGTGGTGCTCGATCATCATGGTGGCGTACTCGACGTCGGCGGCGTTCGGTTCGGTGTCCTTGCCGGCCTTCTCCCGGGCCTTGCGGGGGGAGAGGGTCCGTGCCGCCTCGCCCGGTTTTCCGGGTGCCACGACGGGCGGCCCGTCCTTGGCTTCCCCGGACCGTGCTGCGGATGTCCCGCCGGTGCATCCGGCCAGTGCCGGCAGGGCGGTGAGCGCGGCGGCGAGGGCGAGGGCGGCCACCGCCGCGGGAGAGCGGCGGGTACGGGCTCTGTGACGGTCTCTCACATGGTCCTCCGGGGCGGACGGGGACAAGTGCACGAGCGGCGAAGCCTGGTACGAGAGTGAGGGGTGGCCGGGCGCGCGTAAAGACGGCCCGAGTCGTCTCATCGCCCTCTGTTGATATGTACATGCACGGCGGCATACTGCCCCCGTCCGTCACCGCCCCACACACCAGGGCGGGCGGCGCCAAGGGAGGTAGCAGTGACCTCGAACCACAGACCCACCCGGCCCGCCGTGCGGCCGGGCGCCGTCGCGGCGGTGGTGCTCGGCCTGCTGGCCGCGCTGCTGACCGCTGTCCCCGCGGCGGCGATCCCCGACCCGGGGGACTCGCCCCGCGCACCGCGGGACGTCACCGAGCAGGACCGGGCGCAGACCAGGGAGGCGATCCGCAAGGGCGACATCCCCGGCCAGGACGAGATCGTGCACAGCGACAACATCACGCATCTCGCCAATCTGCCCAAGGGCGCGCTCAAGGGCACCAACTCGGACCTGGCCTTCCAGGGGAAGTACGCCTTCGCCGGCAACTACGACGGGTTCACCGTCTACGACATCAGCAGGCCGGCCGAGCCCAGGATCGTCAGCCAGGTGCTGTGCCCCGGGTCGCAGAACGACGTCTCCGTCTCCGGGAACCTGCTCTTCCTGTCCACGGACAGCTCGCGCAGTGACGACTCGTGCGCGAGCACCACCGCGCCGGCCACCGAGAAGGACTCCTGGGAGGGCATGAAGGTCTTCGACATCAGCGACATACGCCACCCCCGGTACGTCGCCGCGGTCGAGACCTCCTGCGGCTCCCACACCCACACCCTCGTGCCGGACAGGAAGAACGTCTACATCTACGTCTCCTCCTACGCGCCGGACGCCTCCTTCCCCGACTGCCGGCCCCCGCACGACGGCATCTCCATCGTCAAGGTGCCCCGCTCGCAGCCCGGGAAGGCCGCCGTCATCGACTTCCCGGTGCTCTTCCCCGACGGCGGTTTCCCCGGCGACCCGGACAAGCCCAGGGCCGTGGAGACCACCGGCTGCCACGACATCACCTCCTACCCGAGGCTGAAGCTGGCCGCGGGCGCCTGCATGGGCGACGGCATCCTGCTGGACATCAGGAACCCGGCCAAACCCCGCGTCATCGACCGCGTCGAGGACACCGAGAACTTCGCCTTCTGGCACTCGGCGACCTTCAGCCAGGACGGCGCGAAGGTGGTGTTCACCGACGAACTCGGCGGCGGCGGTGCCCCCACCTGCAACGCGGAGACCGGCGACCAGAAGGGCGCCGACGGCATCTACGACATCAAGGGCAAGGGCGACAAGCGCAAGCTGGTCTTCCGCTCCTACTTCAAGATCCCGCGCCACCAGGCCGAGACGGAGAACTGCGTGGCCCACAACGGGTCGCTCATCCCCGCGAAGGGCCGCGACATCATGGTCCAGGCGTGGTACCAGGGGGGTGTCTCGGTGTGGGACTTCACCGACTCCGACAAGCCCCGTGAGATCGCCTACTTCGAGCGCGGGCCGCTGTCCACCACCTCACTGGTGACGGGCGGCTCCTGGTCCGCGTACTACTACAACGGCCACATCTACTCGAACGACATGGCCAAGGGCTTCGACGTCCTGCGCCTCGACGACCGGCGTACCGACAGCGCCGCGAAGGTCCGCATGCGCGAGCTCAACGTCCAGACCCAGCCCGACTACCGCTGAGCCGGCGTGCCGTGCGCCCCGGGGAACTGCTTCCCGGCGCACGGTGTGCCGCCGCCCAGCCGCCGGACGAGCTCCACCGACGAGACACCCTCCGCGCGGCGTGCCGCCTCCTTCGGGGGCACGCCGCGCTCCCACTCCAGCCCGTACCGCGCGAACAGCTCACCGCGCAGCCGCTCCAGCGGCATCGGTGCGCCCGGCAGCAGCACCGCGACGACGGCGCCCATCAGGTTCGCCCGCAGCAGCGGGTAGTCGCGGTCCGGATCGGTGGAGCCGTAACGTGTCACGGCCGTGCGCAACAGCACTGCCAGGCGCTGCTGTTCGTCGCACTGGACGAAGCCCTCCTGCTGGAGGATGCCCGCCATATGGGCGCGCATCAGCACCGGATGGTCGCGGGCCAGTCCCAGGACCGCGTCGATGGCGCGGGCCAGCGTCTCGTGCCCGCTGCCGGGCCCTTCCGGTACGGGGGCGCGCTCCAGGGCCTCGGCCAGGGTGAGGTGCATCAGCCGGTGCACCGACGACTGGAACAGCTGTCGCTTGCCGGGGAAGTAGTACGAGATCAGCCCGCGTGCGGAGCCCGCCCGGTCGGCGATGGCCCCGAGCGTCGTGGCCTCGTAACCGCGCTCCGCGACGAGTTCGACGGTTGCCTGGAGCAGCCGCTCGCGCGAGCGTCGGCGCAACTCCTCATTGACCGATGCGCTCCGAGGGGACATCCTGTAACTCCTGCGTTGGCTGGCTGGCAGCCAATATACTCAGCACGACTTCGGGCGTCCGCGCCGCCCCGCGGACGGACACCCGGTTCAGCGGCCGATATCGGGGCGACGCGGGGGATCGCCCCGATATCGGCGCCCACCGCGATCGGTTCCACCTCGTCCTGCTTCTCCGACGCGCTCGAACGTGCGTATGCGGGTACGTTGGTGCGCGCACAGAGCCGACAACGCACACGCGGAGGGCGGGGAGCGATGACCGACGGCCCGGAGCCGGACCTCGAAGAGATCGACAACACGGTGCCGCACTCGGCCCGCATCTGGAACTACTGGCTCGGCGGCAAGGACTTCTACGACGTGGACCGGGAAGTCGGCGACGGAATCGCCCGCAGCAACCCCGGCATCGTCACCACCGCGCGGGCCCAGCGTGCCTTCCTGTGCCGCGCGGTGCGGTACCTGGCCGGCGAGGCGGGCATCCGGCAGTTCCTGGACGTGGGCACCGGGCTGCCCACCGTGGACAACACCCACGAGGTCGCCCAGCGGGTGGCACCCGACGCCCGCATCGTCTACGTGGACCACGACCCCCTCGTGCTCACCCACGCCCGGGCCCTGCTCACCAGCACGCCCGAGGGCGTCACCCACTACATCGACGCCGACCTGCGCGACCCGGACGCCATCCTGCGCGGCGCGGCCGGCACCCTCGACTTCGACCGTCCGGTGGCCCTCATGCTGCTCGGCGTCGTCGCCCACATCACCGACGACAGCGCCTACGACGTCGTCGCCCGGCTGATGGCGGCCCTGCCCCCAGGCAGCCACCTGGTCTTCAGCGACTCGGCCGAGGTCGTCAACCCGGAAGCCGTCCGGGCCATGGTGCGGCAGTGGAACAGCACCAGCGACAACCCGCGCGTCAACCGCACCCGCGAGCAGATCCTGCGCTTCTTCGACGGCATGGAACTGCTGGAACCAGGGCTGGTCTCGGTCACCCGCTGGCGTCCCGAAGCGCTGCCCTTCGGTGAGCCGGCGGAGGTCGACAACGTGGGAGGCGTCGCCCGCAAGAACTGAGGCGCCGCCGCCCTCCGCAAGGGCGCCCCGCCCCCCGGCTACCGGAACCGGACCGGCGGGGCGGGCAGTTGCCCGGCGGTCCTCAGCGCCGCCCACACCGCCGCCGAGGCCAAGCCCAGCGCCGCCCCCAGCAGCACCCCCACCACCGTGTCCGTCAGCCAGTGCACGCCCAGCCACACCCGGGTGAACGCCACGCCCGGGACGGACACGCACGCCACCACCACCGCGCACCGCCGTCCGCCGTCGCCACCGGGCCCGCCACGCTCCCGCCACAGCCACAGCAGCACCACACACACCAGCGCGGCTGTCATGGCGTGGCCCGAGGGCATCGCCGCGTACTCCGCCGAGTCGACCGGCTGCCGCCACCGTGGCCGCTCCCGGTCCAGCGCCGCCTTCAGCCCCTGCTGCACCGCCGAACCGGCCAGCACCGTACCGGCAAGCCACCAGCCCGCCGCCCGCTCGCGGAGCCACAGCAGCCGCAGCACGACGGCGGCCACCAGCAGCCGGAAGGTCCACGGGTCCCAGACCCAGTCGCTGAGGATCCGGTGGGCACGGGTGAGCCCGGGGTGCTCCAGGGCCATCGTGTGCAGTCCGGTCGCCACGTTCCGGTCGAGCGCGGCCAGGGGCTGCCAGCGCAGGCCCACCAGAAGGATCAGTACGGCGGCGGCAGCCCCCAGCACGGCGGCCATCACCGACCGCAGCGTTCGAGTGGGCACTTCTCGACGGAACGGACCTCGCATACGCCGATCATCGCCCGTCCCACCCGTGCAGGCACAAGTCCCGCGCGGACGAGCGCTGTCGGGCCGCGGAAGGCCGTCGGCGCCCCGGGCGGCGACGGCCGGGCGGGACGGCCCCCGACAGCGCGCCGCGCGGGTTTCGCCGGGAGCGATAACCCATCACCTGCGTGCGGACGCCTCCCTACGCTGCCCCCATGGACTCACCGCTCACGGGTACGGCCGCAGGCGTGCCGTTCACCGCGCTGCCACCGGCAGGCGAGGGCCCCGCGCCGCTGATCGTCACCTGGCACATGCTGGACGCACCGAGGTCGGACGCCGCGTTCGCCGCCGCGCTGCCGATGCACGGTCTGCCGGCGTGGCGGGTCCACCTCGGCATGCCGATGTGCGGGGCACGCATGGTGGACGGCAGCATGGACGCCGGTGCGGCGCTGATGCGCGAAGACCCGTTGATGGCCTACCTGTACCCGTTCGTCCGGCAGGCGACCGAGGAGTTCCCGGCCGCGCTGGCGTCACTGCGCGCACAACTGCCTCTCGACGACGGCCCGATCGGTGTGCTCGGCGGCTCGCTGGGCGGCGCCGTCGCGCTGCGGGTCCTCGCGGAGAGCGACATTCCGGTCTTCGCCGGCGCCGTGGTGAACGCAGCCGTCCGGATGCGGTCCGTCGTCGAACTGTTCCCGGGCGACTACCCCTACGACGCGGAGTCCGAGAAGGCCGTCGACAGCCTGGACTTCGTCGCACGGGCCGACCGTATCGCCGCCCGTGCGCCGCTGCTGGTCGTCAGCGGCGAGCTGGACCACCCCGGGCTGCGTGCCGACGCGCTGGACCTCGTCGGCGCGCTGGGGGAGCGGTCCGCACTGCTGTCGGTCCCGGGGCTGGCCCACCCGCTCGCCGAGGAGCCCGGTATCGAACCCGCCCCGCAACTCCCGACGGCCCGCGAGGTGGACGCCGGGCTCGTTTCATGGTTCGCGCGCCATCTCCCGGCAGCGGGCGCGGTGGCCGGCGGCAACTCCTAGCGCAGCGCCGTGAGCCCGGGGGCGAACGCGATCAGCACGGGCACCACCGGCACCAGCGAGGCGACGGCCGTCATCCGCAGCCGGCGGCTCACCGGCAGCCGGGGGGCCGGTGACAGCAGCCGGTGCACCCGCTGCGGCACCATCGCGAGCGAGGCCGGGCAGGGGCCGAAGACGCCCCGGTCCTCGTTCAGTTCGACCAGCGCCAGGGCGATCGTCAGCCGCCCGTACCGCCGGGACGCCGCGTCGTCGGCGGCCAGCTCCACCAGCCGGTGCACCTGGTCCCGGAACGAGGCGAACACCGGCACCCGGGAGAAGCCGGTGGCCAGCGCGGAGGAGCAGTGCAGCAGCCAGTCGTGGCGGGCCCGCGCGTGCCCCTGCTCGTGTTCCAGCACCGCGTCCAGCTGTCGTCCCTTGAGCCGCCGCAGCGCGCCCGTGGTGATGACCAGTTGCGGTGTGGCGCCCGGCAGCCACCAGGCGTCCGGCCTGTCCTCCTCCAGCACGACCAGGCGGTCGCTGGAGGTCGTCTCCTCGCCCGGCAGGCGGGGCGCGCGTTCCCGCAGTTCGGCGCGGCGCTTGCGGCGCCTGGCCCGCGCGTCGCGGATCTCCCTCAGCAGCATGGCGCCGGTCCACGCGCCGCCGCAGGCCAGCAGGAGGCACAGCACCCCCGCCCAGGGGGCGTACCCGCCGGAGGTGTACATCTCGGCGACGCCGTCGGGCGCCCCGGCGAAGACGTGGGCGCGGACCACGGCGAAGGCGGTCGCGCCGGACAGCGCCATCGCCAGCAGGCAGCACAGCAGCACCGCCCCGACCACGCACTGCCACACCCACAGGGCGAGCACGGGCTCCCGGTCGGGCCACGAACAGCGGGCGAGTACCCGGGGTGCGAGGCCCGCGGCGAGCAGGGCGAGCACCATCAGCGCGAGCGGGACCGTCATGCCGCTCAGCCTATGAGGCCGTTACGAGACAGTGATACGCCCAGTGGGACAGAAGTGACGCGCATCACGGCGCGGAGGGGTTTGCTCGCACTCACGGCAGTCACTCGGGCCCCAATCGCCACAGCCGATGGTGTGCGCCCGCTGTGCGCCCGGCGGTTCGGTGTCACATCCCCAGCAGCTCGGTTTCACACGCCCAGCAGCATGGCGAACATGCCCGCCGCCATGGCCAGCCGGCACCCCGCCACCACGCCGGACTGCCGGGCCAGGAGAGCGGTCACCGGTGCCCCCAGGGCGCCCGGTCCGCCATGACCGGGGCCGGCCGTGACGCCTCCCGCCGTCCCGGCCCCGGCCGCCGCGGACGGCATCAGCCGGGTGCCGGCCCACAGCACGTAGCCCGCGAAGTAGCCGAGCAGGGCGGCCGTCACCCACGGCACCCCGCCGTGCTGCCCGTGGTGCGCCCCGGCCGCGCCCGCGCCGCCCGCCGCCATCGCCAGTGCCATGTACACCATCGCCGCCGCGCCGATCACATGGTGAGCGTGTCCGTGCCGGGCGCCCGGCGCACCGCGGTCGCGGACGGCCGCGGCCGACTCCCGCACCAGCAGCCCGCCGAAGAAGACGACGGAACACCAGGCCGGCACCACGGCCGGAACCGGCTCCCCGTCCCACAGGGCGGGAACCGCCATCGCCGCCATCCCGAAGCCCATCGTGGCCTCGGCGCCCGCGTCCGCACGCTGCCTTGGAGATCCGCCGCGTGCCCGCAGTACGCACCACACACCCGTCACCGCGCAGAGCGCGGCCACCAGCCATCCGACCGTGGCAGAGCCGTGCATCGTCCACCCCCTCGCTCCCGGGGAGACTGCCCGTACCGGCCCGTCACACGGGGAGCGCACGGACGCACCGGGGGAGCACCGTGAGGGGCTGCCCACCCCCGTCGGGCAGCCCCTCGTCGGCGGTCTAGCGGGGCGGCCTCGGAGAGGCGTGCCCCATCAGTTCGGTCGCCTCGTCGAACGGCATACCGAGGTCCTGGTGGAGGATGCGGGTCTCGTTGGTGTGGTCGGTCAGCAGGGACATCCCGGTGCGCCCGCCCGGTCCGCCCCCGTCCTCCGGCACGGTCCCGTCCGTGGAACACGCGTGGATGCTGATGTGGCGATTGAGCAGCCGCCAGGCGTAGGCGTTGGTGTGCGGGCTGCGCAACGCCTCCTGCCACTGCTGCGCCAGCTCCGTCAGCGCCAGGTGCACGGCGATGTCGGCCGTACGGGGATCGGACAGCCGGCTGTTCGCGTACTGGAGATACCGGCCGCGGTAGAGCGCGCAGAACGCGGCGAACTCGACGGGCAGGTCGCTTTCCCGGTCCGGGCTGTCGTGCCGCAGCCCGGATTCCGCTGTGGCGGAGTCCGCACAGCGGTGTTCCTGACCTTCCGCGGAGCAGTGTTCTTCGCGCGGCAAGGGCATCCGAACGCTCAACGTTCTCTTCCCCTCCCATCCCCTCCGTCGCGGCCCCTCTGGCCGGAAGCTACAGGCAGCGACGGGGCTCACGCCATGCGTGTCGCGCACGTGCATTTTCATCGGCAATTGCACGCGGCGGACGCCACGGGCGATCTTCGGTAGCTGATCGAACTGGTGGGCGTAAAGAATGACGGAAATTCTTCGTGTGTGTTTCGAAAACCTTGGAGTGCGGCCATTTTCGATCGTTGTGAGTTCGCATCTGTTCGCTCGTTCGGCGCCCGTCGCCAGAGCCGCCGATGAGGGCCCCGAAAGGGTCCTCCTTGCAGATTTCACCCGAGGGGGTGGCGAACCGGGGCCTCGTCCGAACAGCTTTCGACGGCCCCGCCGTCGGGCGCGACGATGCCATCCGGATCGCCGAGCCGCACGCGGTCGTGTTGAATTGGACTCCGCCGCCGGAGGGTTGGAGGTCGCTGCCGGCAAGGCCGGGGCCCCGCCACTCACCGGAGCCGTGGCTGGGAACTGTCCGATGTTTCGTTGTTTTTGGTGTGTGGGGGGTTTTGGTGTCGGTACCGGGTGTGGGCTCCGAGGCCGCGGGCGACGGCGTGCTGGTGGTGGCGGGCGTCGGCGGCGGTCTCATGGACGTGGGCGTCGTCGTGGCCGGCCTGGGCGGGGTGTCCTGGAGCGGGATCCTCGCCGGAGCCTTCGACGGCGGCGCAGCCGCACCGCACGCCGGAGGTGTCGGGGTCGTCGAACTGGTCGGCCCCGTCGACCCGCAGGTCGTGCTGGGCCGCGTCCGGCTCACCGCCGGGGTGTCCGGACGGCTCCTGGTCCTGCTCGTGGGAGAGCTGCGCAAGGACCCCCGCAAGGGCGGACTGCACATCGGGCTGGGAGCGCCCGGACAGGGCTCGGCGGCCGTCCGCTACAGCGGGCTGCCGTGGGAGTGGCTGACAGGAGAGCTGGCCGTCCGCCCGCACGGCAGCACCACCGTGCTGCTGGACGTCGCCGCCGAGGCCGGAGCGTGGGAGGCGGTCCGTACGGGCGGGCTGCCGGAGGTGCCGGGAGTCGGCGTCTTCGGACGGGTGGTGCGGCAGGGGCGCGAGTCCAGATGGCGGCGGCTGCGGGGCGGTGCCGCCGCCGAACCCGTGGCACCCGCCTATCTCCTGGAGTGCGTGCGGCTGTGGCGGGCCGGGGGCCGGATATCGTTCGCCGAACTGCACGAGAGGGCCGCCACCGCCAGCGTCGGCGAGAATCCCGAGGCGGTCTTCGTGACACCGACGGCTCCGGTGACTTTGACGACGGCGCCCGGACCCGGCGTCCCCGGCGGGCAGCCGTCCCTGCGCGAGGCCACCGCCCTGCCCCCCGGTCCCGGCCCCCTCCCGCACCCGGGCTGGGAACAGCACTCCCGCGCCGACCAGCCTCCCTGGACGCCCCACAACGGGCACCCCGCCATGGGCGGTCCCGCCGCCGTGCCGGAGCCCGTGAACGGCGCGGTGCCCCCGCCGCAGGCGGCCACCCCTCCCCAGCCCAACACCGCCTATACCGACGGGGCGCAGAGCGCCGGTGCCGCGGAGGCGGACGCCGCACACGCCGCCGAGCCGGCCGCGCCCCCGCCGGCGGACCGGGAGCCGGCCGGCCGAAGCGGCCAGGACCCGCACGAGGCGATCATGGCCGCCGCCCGGGCAGGCCGTCACGACGAGGCAGAGGCCATCGCCCTCTCCTGGGAGAACGTCGCGGAACAGACGGAGGGTCCCGGTTCGGAGGGCGTGCTGCACTGGGTGGAGGTCCGTGCGGACCTGGCCCGGCTGGCCGGTGACGCGGCCCGCAGCTGCGAGCTGTGGATGTGGGTCGCCCGCGGCCGGCTGGAGCGTGGCGAGGCCGAGAACGCACCGGAGGTGGAGGGCGCGGTCGACCGTGCCCACCACCAGTGGCAGCGCCTCGACGACGAGGAGACGGCCCGCGATCTGGCGCCCGAACTCGTCGTGCTGCGCCGCCGCGTACCGGGCCGCCAGCCCGGGGCGCTCCGCATCCTGGAGGAACGCGCGGAGCGCCTGCTGGGCGGCGTCGAGCAGTAGCCCGACGGCATCCGGCCTCCACCCCGGCCGCCCACCGCTCCGGCGGCCCGGCCGGACCGCGGACGGTCCGCACGGACGCGCCCACGGGCTGGCGTCCCCGCTCCTGCGCCCCTGAGGGAGCGCCCGGGGCAACGTCCTGCCCGGCGGAGGCGGGGAGGGCTTCAGCCGTACGCAGGGGGGTCGGTGCCGGGGAAGTCGTCGATGCCGGGTGGGCGGTGACTCCGGTAGCGGTGTTCGTCCTCCTCCCACAAGGCGGTGAAGAAGGGCCGCAGGACCTCGGGTTGCTCGTCACAGGGGCAGACGAGGGCGTGCGGGAAGCGGCAGCGGACGCCCCCGGGCAGCCGCCGGGTGCCGAGGTTGACGGCTTTGCCGTCACCGGCGAGGGTCCAGCGGTGCCCCAAGGGGATGAGGTGCCAGGGGACGGCCGTGCCGGGTTCGAGGAGCACCCACCGGTCGTAGCCGGTCTCGTACCGGTCCTGGAGCGTTTCGCAGTGCCGGCAGCGCGGTTCGGCGGGCGGGGGCGGCGCGGCGGCGTACTCGTCCAGGGCCTGCCGGTTGGCGCAGCGGATCTCGGCGCCGGCCCAGCAGCGTGCGCACTGCGGCCCGAAGGGGATGTCGTGGTCGACGGTGGTGGGATCGGGACGTCGGCATGCGCGGCAGCGGAGGGGGTCGCCCATGGGGGCAGGGTGCGGCGCCGGTGTCGGTGCTGGCAGGGCGCGTGCCGGTCGCACCGGGAGCGTACGGCGGGCGCGGTGAGGCGGGTTGCGTACCGGTGAGGCGGAGCGGTGTTCCTGGTCCCGTTGATGCCGTCCCGCCGTGGGCCGGGGCTTCTTGGGCCGGCCGCACCGGCGTCACCGCCGGTTCACCCGGCGACGGGACGGGCCCCGGGAGATGGCGTCTTCCCCTCACGCGCGGCGGGGCCGGGGCATACGCTGGCGGCGTCAGGCACCGGACCGGTCGGGGCGTTGCGTGGGGGGTAGGGCAGTGGGGCTTGCGGAGTCCGTCGAGTCGATGGAGCAGCTCGCCGTGGTGTGGCGGCAGATGGTGCTGGACCGGGATGCCGGGGCGGATGTCCGGGACCTTCCCGGGATCGCCGTACGGTGGGCCGATTGCCGGTTCCCGTTCTGGAACTGCGTGACATTGACCGATGTGGGCGCGGGCGCGCAGCTCGTCGGGGAACGGCTGCGGCAGGCCGCCGGGATCATGCGGGACAAGGAACGACCCGGTTTCCTGTGGGTGTTCGAGGGGCTCCTCGACGAGAGCGGACGCGCGGCCCTGGGGCCCGCGGCGGAACGAGCGGGGCTGCGGTACGCCTTCCCCGGCACGGGCATGGCCGGGGACCTGCTGCCGCTCCCGGAGCCGACACATCCCGAACTGACGTTCGTGCGTGCGACGAGCGATGAACTGCTGCGCGCCTACGCGGACATCAACGCGCGCGCCTACGGCTTCGACCTGGAAGACGGCCGGGACGGGCTCCTCGGTTCGCGGTTGTGGAAGGAGCGGGTGCACGCCTACCTGGGCCTGCGCGACGGCACACCGGTGACGTGCGCCGCGACCGTGGAGGCCCAGGGCCGCCTCTTCGTCCTCCTCGTCGCCACGGAACCGGGCGCGGAGCGCCGGGGCTACGGCGAGGCGGTGACCCGCAAAGCGCTCCACGAGGGCGGTCGCGCCACCGGCCTGGCCCGGGCCACCTTGCACGCGACCGCCGCCGGAGCACCGGTGTACCCGCGCATCGGTTTCGTGCCGAACTCGCCGATGGGCTTTTTCACCCTGCGGAACTGACCCGTACCGGCCCGGCCGTACGGTACGGATATGCGGTGGCCCTCCGCCCGCCCGGTTGGCAGGCTGTACCGATGAACTCCCGGCTCACCGACCCGCCGGGCCACTCCTGGCTCGGCGCCCCGATCGACGCTCGCCCCCTCTTCGCCCCCGAGCAGACCGCGCTGACGGCGACGCTGCGCGCTCTGGCACCAGCCGACTGGCGCAGGGAGGCGGTGCCCGGCTGGACCGTGCGCGATGTGGCCGCGCACCTGCTCGGCGACTTCTACGGGCGCCTCGCCCGCGACCGCGACGGCCACGACGAGGGCCCCGCCTTCGCCCCGGGCGAGACGCTGGAGGCGTTCATCCACCGCAGCAACCAGGAGTGGGTGGCGGCCTGCCGCCGCATCAGTCCGGCCGCACTCGTCGACACCCTGGAGCTGATCGGCCCCCAGGTGGCCCGCTTCTTCGAGACGGCCGACCCCGCCGCCCCCCTCGCTCGGCGTGTCCTGGGCCGGCGCCGATCCGGCGCCGATGTGGCTGGACAGTGCTCGCGACCTGACCGAGTTCTGGACCCACCGTCAGCAGATCCGGCACGCCACCGGCCAGGGCACCGACCCCGATCCGCGGCTGCTGTCCGTGGTGCTGGACACCTTCATGCGGGCTCTGCCCCACACCCTGCGGGACATCGACGCACCTGCCGGTACGCAGGTGCGGGTACGGATCGACGGCCCGGCCGGCGGCGCGTGGACCGTCACCGCGGCCGGGGGCCGCTGGTCCCTGGCCGAGGCGGACGCCGGCCGCCCGGCCGCGACCGTCCGTCTCGACGCGGAGACCGCCTGGCGTCTGTGCACCCGGGGCATCCAGCCGGACACCGCACGGGCTCGTGCCCGTACCGACGGTGAGCGGTCGCTGGCCGACGCCGTCTGCCGGATCGTGTCCGTCATCCACTGAGCGGCCCGCGAAGGGCCCCGGGACGGTGGGTGAGGGGCTTCGCCGCCGCACCCGGTGCCGGCCCCCACACGGTTGCGGGGGCCGGCCGGCGGCAGGGTGCGGCTCTCAGAGCGTGCCCGGCCCGCCCCCCGGTGCCGCCGCCGGGGCGGGCGTGCCGGCGCCCGCGGAGGGGCCGGCGTCGGGCTGCGGCTCGAAGTGGCGGCGGGCTCTCGCATGGGCGGCCACCGGGGCGCCCAGCGCGTCCAGGCCGAGCAGGGCGGCGCCCAGGACCGGGCGGGCCCGTACCACCCGGGGGACGGCGCGGGGTGCCCGTTCGGCGAGGAGGTCCACGATGCGGTCGTTCAGCAGCGGGTGCCCGGCGGCGAGGATGCCGCCGCCCAGCAGGACGGGCACCTGCGCGTCGAGCAGGTCGAGGCGGCGCAGCGCCACCACGGCCATGGTGACGACCTCTTCCGCCATGCGCGCCACGAGCGAGGCGGCGACGGGGTCGTCCTGGGCGGCCACGGTGAACAGCACCGGGGTCAGCTCCAGCCGCCGCGCGTAGGGGATCCGGCCCAGATGCATCGCCTCGATCAGGGCGTACATCGTCTCCAGCCCGAAGTGCGCGGGCAGCGCGGTGCGCAGCAGCGTCGGCTCGCCCCGGCCGTCCTCGGCGCGTGCCGCGTGCCAGAGCGCCTCGTCGGCCAGCCCGCCTCCGCCGCCCCAGTCGCCGGACAGCCGCCCGAGGGCGGGAAAGCGGGCGGTCCGGCCGTCGGGCAGCATGCCGACGCAGTTGATGCCCGCGCCGCACACGACCGCGACGCCGCTCGGGGCTGCATCGCCTTCCTGCGCGGCGATTCCGGCGCGCAGCACGGCGAAGGTGTCGTTGTGCACGGTGACCTGGCCGCCCCAGCCGCGTTCGGTCAGGGCGGCGGCCAGTTGTTCCTCCTCGACGGGCAGGTCCGCGTTGGCCAGACAGGCCATCACCTGCCGTACCGGGGCGGCCGGGGCCTGGCCGCCGGCCGCGGCGCGGGCCCGGCCGACGGCTTCGGCCAGGACGTCGACGGCTGCCGGGACACCGGCGGCCGACGGGCGGAAGCCGCCGCCGCGTGCGGTGGCCAGCACCTCGCCGTCGGCGGTCAGCAGTGCCACGTCCGTCTTGCTGTTGCCCGCGTCGATGGCCAGGACGGCCGGGGCGTGCCCGGCGGCGGACGGGTGCGCCGCCGCGCCGCCGGACGGCTGTTCGCTCAGGCCCACGCCAGGTGCTCCTTGTTGTGCGCGAGGAGCTGGTCGGTCAGCTGCTCGGCGTACTCGATCTGGCCGACGAGGGGGTGGGCGAGCAGCGCCTTGAAGACGCGGTCGCGCCCGCCGTGCAGCGCGGCCTGCAGGGCAAGGTCCTCGTAGGCGGTGACGTGGGCGATCAGTCCGGTGAACTGGGGGTCGAGCGCGGGCACCGCCAGCGGGTGGGCACCGTTGCGGTCGATGCGGGCCTGGGTCTCGATCACCGCGTCGTCGGGGAGGAAGGGCAGGGTGCCGTCGTTGAAGGTGTTGACGGCCTGGTGGGCGCTTCCGCCCTCGCGCAGCAGGGAGGCGGCCAGGTCTACGGCGGCCTCGGAGTAGTAGGCGCCGCCGCGGCGGGCGAGCAGCTCGGGCTTGGTGTCCAGTGCCGGGTCGGCGTACATCTCCAGCAGCTGCTTCTCCAGTGCGGCGACCTCGGCGGCCCGTGTGGGCTTCTCCCGCTGGTCGCGTACCACCGCGTCGTGCGTGTAGTAGTAGCGCAGGTAGTACGAGGGGACGACGCCGAGCCGGTCGACCAGGGTGCGCGGCAGCCGCAGGTCCTCGGCCACGGCGTCGCCGTGCTCGCTCAGCAGCCGGGGCAGCACGTCGGTGCCCTCGGGGCCGCCCAGGCGTACGCCCGTCTCCCAGGTGAGGTGGTTGAGCCCGACGTGGTCGAGGTGTACCTCGGCGGGGGTGACGTCCAGCAGCTTGGCGAACTTGCGCTGGAAGCCGATGGCGACGTTGCACAGGCCGACGGCTTTGTGCCCGGCGGTCAGCAGGGCGCGGGTGACGATGCCGACCGGGTTGGTGAAGTCGATGATCCAGGCGTCCGGGTTGCTGCGCCGGACCCGTTCGGCGATGTCGAGGACGACCGGGACGGTGCGCAGCGCCTTGGCCAGGCCGCCGGCGCCGGTGGTCTCCTGGCCGACGCAGCCGCACTCCAGCGGCCAGGTCTCGTCCTGGTTGCGGGCCGCCTGGCCGCCCACGCGCAGCTGGAGCAGCACGGCGTCCGCGCCGTCCACGCCGGCGTCCAGGTCGGAGGTGGTGGTGACGGCGCCGGGGTGGCCCTGGCGGGCGAAGATCCGCCGGGCCAGGCCGCCGACGAGTTCCAGCCGGTCCGTGGCCGGGTCGACGAGGACGAGTTCGTCGATGGGCAGCACGTCCCGCAGGCGTGCGAAGCCGTCGATGAGTTCGGGGGTGTAGGTCGAGCCTCCGCCGACCACTGCGAGCTTCATGTGTCGTTCAGCCCTTTACTCCGGTGAGGGTGACGCCTTCGACGAAGGCTTTCTGTGCGAAGAAGAAGACGATGATGACCGGTGCCATGATCAACAATGTGGCCGCCATCGTCAGGTTCCAGTCCACGCTGTGCGCGGACTTGAACGATTCGAGGCCGTAACTGAGCGTCCACGCGCCGGGGTTCTGCGCCGCGTAGATCTGCGGGCCGAAGTAGTCGTTCCAGCAGTAGAAGAACTGGAAGAGGGCGACGGCGGCGATGCCCGGCTTGGCCATCGGCACGATGATCCGCAGCAGAGTGCGCAGTTCACCGCAGCCGTCCACCCGGGCCGACTCCATGTACTCCTTGGGGATCGTCAGCAGGAACTGGCGCAGCAGGAAGATGGAGTAGGCGTCACCGAACGCCATCGGGATGATCAGCGGCCACAGCGAGCCCGACAGATGGAACTGCTGCGCCCACACCAGGTACATCGGCATGACGATCACCTGCGGCGGCAGCATCATCGTGGAGATGACCAGCAGCATCGCCGTCCGCCGCCCCCGGAAGCGGAACTTGGCCAGCGCGTAGGCCACCGGGATGGACGAGCACACCGTGAACAGCGTGCCCAGCAGCGCGTACATCAGCGAGTTGCGCCACCACTCCAGGAACCCGGGGGTGTGGAAGACCTTCGCGTAGTTCTCCCAGTGCCAGGAGGCGGGCCACAACTCGCCGCTCATGGCCTGGCTGTCGCTCATCACCGAGGTGAGGAAGACGAAGACGAACGGCAGGACGAACGCCAGGGCCAGGGCGAGGGCCACCGAGTGCACGGCGATCCAGTGCAGGACCCGGGTGCGCCGGGCTCTGCGGCCGGCCGCGGGGGAGTTGTGGGAGGCTCTGCGGGCGGCGCCGCCCACCGGCCGGGCGCCGGGCGACGGCAGGGTCGCCGTCGAGGTCGTCGGGGTCGTCATCGGTCAGTCCTCCGCCGACAGCAGGCCGCTCTTGCGGCGCATGAGCAGGATGGTGACGGCCATCGCTATCGCGAACAGCACGAGGGAGAGCACGCACGCCGCACCGGTGTTGAAGTTCTGGAAGCCCAGCTGGTAGACGAGCTGCGGCACGGTGATCGTCGAGTGGTCGGGGTAGCCGGGCTGGATGACCGTGCCCGGGCCGATGGTGACGCCGGAGGCGAGCTTGCCGGCCACCAGTGCCTGTGTGTAGTACTGCATCGTCTGCACCACGCCGGTCACCACCGCGAACATCACGATCGGCGTGATGTTCGGCCAGGTGACGTAGCGGAACCTGGCCCAGGGCCCGGCGCCGTCCAGTTCGGCCGCCTCGTACTGCTCCTTGGGCACGTCCAGCAGGGCGGCCATGAAGATGACCATCAGGTCCCCGATGCCCCACAGCGACAGCATCACCAGTGACGGCTTGGACCAGGCGGGGTCGTTGAACCAGTTCGGACCGTCGATACCGATCGCGGCCAGCACCTCGTTGACCGGGCCGGTCGCCGGGTTGAGCAGGAAGACGAACGCCACGGTGGCCGCCACCGGCGGTGCCAGATAGGGGACGTAGAAGGCGGTGCGGAAGAAGCCGACGCCGCTTTTCAGCTTGGTCACCAGCAGCCCGATGCCGATGCCGAAGACCACCCGCAGCGCCACCATCACCACGACGAGCCACAGTGTGTTCCACAGCGCCGGCCCGAAGAGCGGCATCTGCGTGAACACGTACGACCAGTTCCGCAGCCCCACGAACTCGGGCTCCTTGATCTGGTTGTAGTGCATGAAGGAGAAGTAGACGGTCGCGATCAGCGGGTAGCCGAAGAAGACCGAGAACCCCACGAGCCAGGGCGACAGGAAGCCGAGGGTGCGCAGCCTGTCCCGCGTCTTCTTGCGGCGCAGCAGCGCGTCCCCGCCGCGCGGGGTCCGGTCGCCGGTGCGGGCACCGGCGCCTGAGAGGGAGAGTGCCATGGCCGGGGCTCCTAGTTCTGGGCCTGGAGGGTGTCGGCGTCGATCTGCCGGTCGAGTTCGCGCAGCCCCGCCGTCAGATCACCGGACTTCCCCGACTCCACCGAGTAGGCGAAGTCCTGGAACGCCGTCACGTACATGCCGCCGGTCGTCGAAGGGGGCAGCGCCTGGCTGTGCGGGTTCTTCGCGATCCGCAGGAACGTGCGGAACTCGGGGTCCGCGTCCAGCTTCGGCGAGGCGAGGGCCGGCTTGGTGGAGGGCACGTTGTGGATCGCGTTGGCGAACGACACCACCTGGCCGGTGTCCGTGGTGAGGAACTTCAGCAGCTCCCAGGCCGCGTTCTGGTGCTTGCTGCTGTGCGCGATCCCGGCGACCGTCCCGGTCAGATAGCCGCGCCCGTAGGTGTCGGCCTGGTCGTCGGGGACCGGCAGCGGTGCCACGCCCCAGTCGAAGTCCGGCTTGTTCTCCTTGAGCATCAGACCGCGCCACTCGCCGTCGAGGTGCATCGCCAGCTTCCCGGTCATGAAACCGCTCTGCTTGGACATCTCGTCGCCGAAGCTCTGCCGCAGCCGCTCCAGGGCCGCGTAGCCGCCCTGCGCGTCGGACAGCTTCTTCATCGTGCGGAAGAACTGCCGGGTGCGGGGTTCCTCGGCCAGCCGGGCCTTGCCGTGCGCGTCGAAGTAGCGGGGGCCCCACTGGGCGAACATCCGGTCCGGACTGTTCTGGTACAGCCGGAAGTTCGGCATGAAACCGGCCCGCTCGACGCGGTTGCCGTCGCGCTCGGTGAGCTTGGCCGCCGCCTCGACGAACTCCGACATCGTGCGCGGCGGACGCCTGATGCCGGCCTCGGCGAAGGCGTCCTTGTTGTAGTAGAGCCCGAAGGCGTCGGCCAGCAGCGGCAGGGCGCACTGGGTGCCCTTGTACTGCGTGTAGTCCAGCAGGGTGCTCGGGAACAGCTTCCGCTTGTCGATGCCGCTCTTCTTCAGGAACGGGTCGAGGTCGGCCCACATCCCCGAGTCGCAGTACTGGCCCACGTTGTTGGTCGTGAACGACGACACCACGTCGGGCGCCTTGTCGCCGCCCGCCCGCAGGGCCTGGTTGACCGTCGCGTCGTTGACGTTCCCGGTCGTGTCCACGTGGATGTTGGGGTGCTGCTCCTCGAAGCGTTTGATGCTCTCGTCGATGGCCTTCACCTCGCCGGGCTCCGACCAGCCGTGCCAGAACCGCAGGGTGACGGGGGCTTCGGGATCGTCGTCGGCGCTGCCGACGCTCGGGTTGGCGCAGCCGGTCAGCAGCAGTCCGACGGCGAGCAGCACGGCCGACCAGGCGCGCAGTCGCGGAGGCGGCATGGTGACTCCTTCACGGGGGGCAGGGAGAACGGAAGAAGGGGGAGCAAAGGGGCAGGGGAGGGGCGGGGCGAAGCCCCGCCGGGCGGGCCGGTGACGGCCGGCCGGGGCCTTCCGGGCGATCAACCCGGTTGCCCCGGCGCCGCCGAGGAGGGCCGCCGCGAGGTGCGGAGGCCGTCGGCGGGCATGCGGGGAAAAAGTCGTTCAGGCGGTGTCGAAGACGTCGTCGCGGGCCTGCGCCAGGGCCGACAGCAGGGCGCCGCTCAGAATGGGGTCGCCTTCCACGTCGCTCAGCCGCAGCAGCGGGCGCGGCAGTGCCAGCCCGGTCAGCTCGGCCTCCACCAGGGCGCGCAGCTCCTCGCCGCCCGTCTGCGGTACGGCGCCCGACAGGACGACGAGCTGCGGATCGACCACGGCGACCACCGCGGCGATGCCGGACGCCAGCCGGCGGGCCGTCTCGGCGCGGACCTCGGCATCGGCCAGGGCGTCGGCGAGCGGGGCGCCGCCCGCCAGGGCGCGCACGGCGGGGACGGACACCAGGCTCTGGAACCCGCCGCCCGCGTGCTCGGTGGCGTACTCGCCGGGGCCGCCGCGGGCCAGCGGGGCGCCGGGCAGCGGCATGTAGCCGATCTCGCCGGCGCCGCCCGTCGCCCCGCGCAGCAGGATGCCGTCCACGACGATCGCGGCGCCGGTGCCGTCGTCCACCCACACGAGGGCGAAGTCGTCGTGGTCCTGGGCGGCGCCCTCGTGCTGTTCGGCCATGGCGGCGAGGTTGACGTCGTTCTCGATCGTCACGGGCGTGCCCAGGACCTCGGCCAGCTCGGCGCGGAGCGTGCGCGAGTGCCAGCCGGGCAGGTGCGGGGCGTAGCGCAGCTCCCCGGTGCGGGGGTCGAGGGCGCCGGGGGTGCCGATGACGGTGGTGTGCGGGTCCCGCGGGCCCAGCCCGGCCGCGGACAGCGCGGTGTCCACGGCTTCCTTGACCAGTTGCGCGGTGCGGTGCCGTACGTCGTCGGCCACGGAGTCCGCCTCGACGCGGGCCCGCCCCACGACGGCGCCGGTGATGTCGGCGACGACCGCGGAGATGCCGTGCGGATCGGCCGACAGGGCCGCCACATGGGCCGCCGACGGTTCGATTTCGTACAGCAGCGCGTTGGGGCCCGGTTTGCCGCGCTCCTTGCTGCGGGTGCGTACCAGG
The DNA here is from genome assembly GCF_000725885.1 of Streptomyces albus subsp. albus. GTDB lineage: Bacteria > Actinomycetota > Actinomycetes > Streptomycetales > Streptomycetaceae > Streptomyces > Streptomyces albus. The sequence goes on from NZ_JODR01000039.1 coordinate 26,887, forward strand.
CCCATCTCCGCGAGCCTGCCCAGTAGTTGGGAGGCGGTCGGCTTGGACAGGCCGGTCAGTTCACTGATGCGGGTGCGGGTGAGCGGCCCGTGGGACACCAGCAGGTCGAGTGCGGCGCGGTCGTTCATCGCGCGCAGCACGCGGGGGGTGCCCGGAGTGCCGGATATCCCGCCGGGGTCGGCGTGTGTGGCCACGGTGGTGCCCCTGTCCGTCCGGGCCACCCGGGCGACGGTGCACGGGTGGCGGGTTCGTTAGGAAACTTTCCTATCGATGGCGGGAACCTAGAACTCCGGTGACGGCCACGTCAATGGCCGACGACGGCCGCAACCGAGCCGTGACCTGACGAACACCTCGCGCCGGTTCTCTCCAGGGGACGCCCGAGCGCTCACTCGCGGCCCAGATCACGGCGCATCCGTGCCCGCAGCTCGGCGAAGGCGTCCTCCCAGCGGTCCCGCAGCCGCGCATAGGCCGGGTCGGTGCGCACGGCTCCGGCCTGGAGCAGGTCGCGCATGTCGCGCAGGGTCCGGAAGGCGGCGGTCGATGCTTCGACAACGTCGTCCGGTGCCGTGACGGCCACCTGGTAGCGCAGCTCGTAGGCGCCGCCGTCGTGGAAGGCGCTCAACGCGCGCGCCGACCGGTCGCCGGCCGGGGCCTCGGTGTCGCGGGCCGTGGCGCGCAGTTGGGAGCGGGTGCGGGAGAGGGCGGCGAGGTACTCGCCGTACAGTCGGCGCCGGTCGGCGTGGTCGGCGCTCGCACGGTCGCGCCGGGATCGGACCCATTCGGCGGTGAGGGTGGAGACGACGCCGATCAGACCGCCGGTCGCCGTGCTCGCGAGGGTGGACCAGTCCATTGCCGCAGCATAGGGAGCGGGGCACCGGACGCCCGGGCGCGTGCAACGCACGTGCAGCCGCGCTCACTTCCGCCCCAGCGGACGATTCTTCCCACTCACCGACCATTGCTCCGGGGCAGTCACCCACTTTAACGTGACGTGTCTTCATCAATGAGGGCGCATCGTTCGTGCACGTCACAACGGAGGTCCGATATGCCCAGCACCCTGTTCGATCTCGACGTCGAACTCGTGGAGTCCACCGAGCGGGAGACGGTGAACCCCGAAGCCGCCCGGGAGCTCGACGAGAACGCCGCCCTGACCCCGACCACCGTCAACACCTACGGCCTCGGCGTCGCCATGTGCGTGCCGTGCTGCTGAGACTCCCAGCCGCTGCGACGCACCACTGAGCGACGACCGAACGACAGCTGAACGACCGCTGAACGACCGCTGCCCACCGCACGGCCCGGGCCGGAGGTGGGCGGCGGCCCGCGGCCGGGCCGGACGAGGGGGCAGGTGTGGGAACGGGGCGGACGCCGCCGGACGAGGAGTCGCGGGACGTCTTCCGGGCGGCGGATTTCGGCGTCGTACGGATGGCCGCGCTGCCGCGCACCCACCCGAGCCTGGCGCGCACGCTGACCACCGGACAGGAACCGGGCGGCCCGCCCTCCCCGGCAGGCGGCCCCGAGAGCGCCGGACACCTGGCCTCCTACGTGACGGACGTGGCCGCCGACCCCGTGGTCCGGGAGGCCCTCGACGCCTCCAGCGCCTCCCTGGCCGGCACCCTCACCAAGCTGGAAGCGGGCGTCGCGGTACCCGCGGCCAGACTGCGCCGGGCCGCCCTCGCCGTCACCCGCTACGTGGTGCGCATGACCTCACGCCCCACCCCCTTCGGACTGCTGGCCGGCGTGGGCACCGCCCGCTTCGGCGACCGGCCGGCCGTGCGGATCGGCACCGCGCACCGCAGACACGCACGCCCCGACGCGGCCTGGCTGGACGACATCGTCGCCCGGCTGCACCACGATCCGGCACTGCGCGACGGGCTGCTCGTCGTCACCAACAACCTGTGCTTCCGGCGGGGCGACCGGCTCGTCCTCCCGTATGTGCGCGCCGGGCGGGACACCCCCGCCGAGCAGCCGGTGCCGCACGAGATGACGATCGGCAACGGGCCCGTCGTCGAGGCGGCCGTCGAGGCCGCCCGGCAGCCCTTGCCGTTCGCCGAGCTGCGCGCGGCCCTGCGCGCCCGGTTCCCCCAGGCGCGGGCCGAGGACGTCGACCGCCTGCTGACCGGGCTGATCGACCGCGAGGTGCTGCTCACCGACGTACGTGCCCGCCAGGACCACCCCGACCAGCTCTTCTACGTCAACAGGCGGCTGCTGCGGGCCGGTTCGTGCGGCGAAGAGCCCTCACCGCTGGCCAGGGGACTGCGCCGCGTCGAGGAACGGCTCGCCGCCTACTCCGCAGCCGCGCCCGGCGCCGGCCGGACCGCATGGCACGCGGCGCTGGACACGATGCGCGAGGTGTACACACTCGCCACGGGCGGCGCACCCACCGGCACCCGGCCGCCCGTGCACGTGGACCTGCGCACGGACAGCGACGTCCGGCTGCCGGGGACGGTGCGCGACGAGGTGGCGCGGGCCGCCGGCGTGCTGTGGCGGCTCGCCCCGGCCGACGGACAGTACCCGCAGCTGACCGAGTACCACCGCGCGTTCCTCGACCGGTACGGCACCGAGCGGCCCGTGCCCGTACGCGAGGTGCTCGACGCCCACCGCGGACTGGGGGCCCCGGCCGGATACCGGGTGCCGGCCGGTGACCGCGGCGGCGACAGCGCACCCGCGACGCCCTACCCGGCAGCGCGGGACGAAGCACTGGGCGAGGCCCTGCACGAGGTGCTGGTCTCGGGCCCCGGCGCCGAACTCGTGCTGGACCAGTCGCTGATCGACCGGCTCGCACCCCGGGAAGCGGGCGCGGCACTGCCGCCGGGCACGCTGGACCTGTGCGTCCAGCCGCTCGCCCGGTCGGTCGCCGCGCTCGCGGAGGGCGACTTCCGGCTGCTGGTCTCCAACGGTTCCTACAGCGCGGGCGCCATGGCCGGCCGTTTCGCCGCCGCCCTCGGACTGGAGGCGGAACTGACGGACCTGCACCGTCAGGCGCCGGGCGACGGCGGCACCGGCCCCGAACCCCCGCTGCCCGTCCAGCTGTTCTTCCAGCCGCGCCACGCCCGGTCCGCCAACGTCGCCCGGGTGCCCCGCCTCACCGGACACGCGGTCTTCGCCGGCTGTTTCCCCGACCCCGAGGCGGGCCCCGCCGACATCGTCGCCCTGGACGAGCTCGCCGTCGCCGCCGACGGGGAGCGGCTCTTCCTCGTCCAGGCCGCCACCGGGCGCGAGGTGACCATCCTGCGCCCCAGCATGCTGAACATCGTCACCGAGGCCCCCAACCTGGCCCGGTTCCTCGCCGGGATCGGCACCAGCGGGCTGCGGCCCTGGGCGCCCTGGCAGTGGAGCCGGCTGGAGGCGCTGCCCTGCCTGCCCCGGGTGCGGTACGGCCGCACGATCCTGGCACCCGCACGCTGGCGCCCGCCGCCCGCACTGCGTGATCCCTCGCTCGACGGCAAGGAATGGGTGCGCGCCCTCGAACAGTGGCGGTCCCGCTGCCATGTGCCCCGCGTGCTGCGGGTCAGCGTCCTCGACCACCATCTGGACCTGGACGTGACCGCACCGGCGCACCAGGAGGTGCTGCGCGGCCAGTTGAGGGGGCGTCATGCGCCGCTGGTGCAGGAGTCGCCGCTGTCGGACCCCGAGCTGCTCGGCTGGTCGGCCGGACACGTCACCGAGGTCGTCGTCCCCCTGCTGCCCGTCCGGCCCCGGCCGGCCGCTCCCCGCACCCCCGCCCCGGCCACCGCCCGGGTGCGGCACGCGCCCGGCGGCGAGTGGCTGTACGCCAAGCTGTACGCGGCCCGCGACCGGCTCGACACCCTGCTCGTCCGGGATCTGCCCCCGCTGCTGGAGCGGGCCGGCACGGACGTGGACCGCTGGTTCTTCCTCCGGTACCTCGACCCCGCACCCCATCTGCGGCTGCGTCTGCACGGTGCGCCGGACGCGCTGCGGGGACGCGTGCTGACGGCCCTGCACGAGTGGGCACAGGCCGCCATGGCGGAGGGACGCTTGCGCAAACTGGTGCTCGACACCTACGAGCCGGAGACGGAACGTTACGGCGGGAGCGCGGCCCTGCCCTGGGCCGAACGGCTCTTCCACGCCGACAGCCGCCTGGTGGCCGCGCAGCTGGCGGCCCGCGCACACGGCGACGGCGGTCCGCCGGTACCGCTCGAGACGCTGGCCGCCCTCGACCACGCCGCGCTGCTCGACGCGCTCGGCGACTGGGACTGGTGGACATGGGTGCGCACGGCATGCCCGCCGGAGGCGGAGCACGAGGTGCCCGCGGCCCGGCGCAGGGCCGCCGTACGGCTGGCCGGCCGGCAAGGCGGTGCGGACGACGCCCTGTCCGCCGAACGCGCCGGGCTGGCGAGGGCCGCAAGGGACTACGGGCGGGCCCTCGGCATCGGCACACAGGGCCCGTCCGCCGAGCGGGGGGCCGCCGTCGCCGGAATCCTCCACATGCACGCCAACCGCCTGCTCGGTCTCGACCCGGCGGCCGAACGGCATGCCTTCGGCATCCTGCGCAGCATGGTGCGCGCTTTCGAGGGGAGGGCGAGGCATACGTGAGCACCGATCCCGCAGGACAGGGCCCCGCCGCGGTCGCAGCCGCCGGCCGTGCTCCCGGCCCGGAGCGAACGGCACTGCGCCGGGCAGCCGCCGAGGCCGTCACCGAACTCGCCGCGCGGCTGCGGGACCCGGACGCGGTGGTGGCCGCCACCGTGGCGCAGGGCAGCCACGCGGAGGCCGGCGGCACCCGGTCACCGCTGTGGGAGGCGGGCTCCCTCAACCGGGGCCACCCCGCACTGGCGCTGCTGTACGCCGAACTCGGTGCGTCCGTCACCGGAACGGGACCCGGCGCGGGCCACGATCCGGAGCCGCACCGCAGGACGGCACACCGCTATCTGGAGCTGACCGCCGCCGCCACAGCGCGGCAGCCGGTCCACGGGGCGTTCGCCGGGGTCGGGGCGCTGGCCTCGGCGGTACGGGTGGCGGCGGGGGAGGGCGGCTACACCTCGCTGCTGCGCCGCACCGACGCCCGGATGGCCGCCTACGCGCACCGGCTGGCAGCCCTGCACTCCGCCACCCGCCAGGCGGGTGAGCCCACGTACCCCGCCGTGGTGGACGTGCTCAGCGGGCTGAGCGGCGTCGCCCGCTATCTGCTGCACCGGCGGGACGCGGGCCCGGCCGAGGAGAGGGAGGACAAGCGGACCGCGCTGCGTACGGCGGTCGCCTCCCTGGTGTCCCTGCACGCACCGCTGCGGGTGCGGGGGGTTCAGGTGCCCGGCTGGTGGTACGGGGCGACCTCGCGCACGCGAGTCGCGGAGGAGTTCGCCGACGGCCAGGTCAACTTCGGCCTCGCGCACGGCATACCGGGCCCGCTGGGGCTGCTCTCGCTGGCCTGGGAGGAGGAGGTGCGGGTACCGGGCCAGGCCGAGGCGATCACGGCCATGGCCGAATGGCTGCTGGCCTGGCGCGAACACGATGAGGCCGGACCGTACTGGACCCCGTATCTGCCGCTGCGGTACTACGCCGACCGCGACGGCCACGGCACACCGCTGCCCGCCCGGCCGTCGTGGTGCTACGGCGCCGCCGGTACCGCCCGCGCACTCGGCATGGCCGGCCGCGCCCTGGACCGGCCCGCCTGGACCCGCGCGGGGCTGGACGCGGTGCGGGCCATGCTGCGCAGACCCGCCGGCACATGGGGCATCCAGGATCACGCCCTGTGCCACGGCTGGTCCGGGATGCTGCACCTGCTGACGCTGTTCGAGCTGGACCATCCCGAGGCCGGGTTCGGCCCCGCGGCGGACGAGATGGCCGCACGGCTGCTCGGCGGCTTCACCCCCGCCGCACCCTTCGGGTACCGCTACCACCAGCCCGCCGCCCGGCTGCACCTGGACATGCCGGGTTTCCTGGACGGCGCCGCGGGGATCGCTCTCGCCCTGCACTCCTACGCCGCCGGCCGGGCCCCGGCCAGTGGCTGGGACACGCTGCTGCTGCTCAACTGACGCTCGCCCCGGGCGAGGAGAGGTACTGCGCCACCCCCTCGCCCAGCGACCAGTCGGCCGAGGTGTTCTCGGTCACCGTGACGAACACGTTCCGCGGCTCGGTGCCCGCGTAGGCGTGGGCCAGTTCGGCGATCCGCCGGTAGAGGGCCTGCTTGCGTCCGGGTGTGCGCCCGGCGCGCATCGTGATGGCGACGAAGACGATGCCCTCGTCGCGCCGGATGCCCAGATAGTCGCCCCAGCGCAGGCCGGAGTGGGTGCCGTCGTGGCCGGTGAGGACCTGGAAGTGGTCCTCCGGCGGGACGGCGAGCGTCTCGACCAGCGCGTCGTGCACGGCGCGGCCGAGCGCGTCGAGCCGGTCGCTGTCGGTCCGGTAGGCGTCGATACGGACGAACGGCATGGCGGTTGCCTCCCCTGGTCTGTACATACCAGTAGGTACAGTACCGGCATTCGGCCGCACCGCAGCGCGCGACCCCGCCGTCCGAGGCGCGTCCCCGCAATCCTGGACAAAGGGCGGTAGACCATTGTCGTATGGCTTCGAAGCGGCTGCACGGGCCTCAACGGCCCGCCCGGCGACGGGACGCCCGGACCGGCAAGGGCGGCTCCCGGTTCGCGCTGCGCAGCGTCGCGGGACAGGTGTTCCTCCTCCAGCTGGCGATCCTGCTGCTGCTGGTCGTCGCCGCCACCCTCATCCTGGCCTGGCGGGCGCACCAGGCCGACATCCGCAACGCCCGCGAACAGGCACACGCCTGCGCGGGCGGTGTCGCCGCCACCCCCTCCACCGCCGCCGCCCTCCGCTCGCCCGATCCCACCGCGGGACTGCAGCCGCTGAGTTTGCGGGCGACCCGCGCCTGCGGCGTCGACTTCGTCACCGTCCTGGACCGCGCCGGCGTCCGCCTCTCCGACCCCGCCCCACACCTCATCGGCACCCGCGCCTCCGGCGACTTCAGCAGGGCGCTGGACGGAAAGGCCTACACGGAGAAATTCCATGGCGAGCCCACCGACTCGGCCCGTGCCGTGGTCCCCGTCCGCGATGCCGACGGCCGAGTCATCGGCATCGTCACCGCCGGGGTCGATCTGTCCACCGTCGCGGCACAACTGGACGACGAACTGCCCTGGGTGACCGCCGGAGCCGCGATCGCTCTCCTGCTGGCCGGCGGCGGGGCGGCCCTGGTCAGCAGGCGGCTCGGCCGCCAGACGCACGGCCTGGGCGCGGCCGAGGTCACCCGCATGTACGAACACCACGACGCGGTCCTGCACGCGGTCCGTGAAGGGGTCCTCGTCCTGGACGGCGAGCGGCGGCTGCTGCTCGCCAACGACGAGGCCCAACGACTGCTCGGCCTGCCGGAGAAGGCACTGGGCAGGCACGTGGGCGCGCTCGGCCTCGCCCCGGGCGTCGGCGATCTGCTCGCCTCCGGCCGTGCGGCCGACGACGAGGTGCACGCCGTCGGCGAGCGGCTGCTGGCCGTCAACCAGCGTCCCACCGGCCACGGAGACGGACCCGCCGGCACCGTGGCGACCTTCCGCGACACCACCGAGCTGCGTGAGATCGCCGGACAGGCGGAAGGCGCCGCCCAGCGTCTCGACCTGCTCTACACGGCCGGACTGCGCATCGGCACCTCCCTCGACGTGGTCCGCACCGCGGAAGAGCTCGCCGACGTGACGGTCCCCCGGTTCGCGGACGTGACCACCATCGACCTGCTCGACCCCGTCATCGACGGCCGGGAACCACTGCCCGGCCCCGCCACCGCCCGCCGTGTCGCCCTCCGCTCCGCCGGGAGCGCCCACCCGCTGGAGGACGTCGGCAGCCGCCCCCGCGTCCCACCCGTGGCGGTCGACGACGAGGGGGAGACGGTGACCGTCTTCGAACCCGACCTGGCGGCGGCCGACGAGTGGCGTGCCACCGACCCGGAACGCGCCGAGCGCATCCTCGCGGCGGGTTTCCACTCGCGGATCACCGTACCGATGCGGGCCCGGGGCACCGTCTTCGGGCTCGCCGGCTTCTGGCGCCGCGACCAGCAGCCGTTCCAGCCCGAGGACCTGGCCTCCGCGGAGGAGCTGGTCACCCGCACGGCGGTGTGCGTCGACAACGCCCGGCGCTACGCGCGGGAACACAGCATGGCCGTCACCCTCCAGCGCAGCCTGCTGCCCGGCCGGCTGCCCGAACAGAACGCCGTCGACGCCGCCTACCGCTACCTGCCCGCACAGGCCGGAGTCGGCGGCGACTGGTTCGACGTGATCCCGCTGCCCGGCGCCCGCGTCGCCCTCGTGGTGGGGGACGTCGTCGGCCACGGGCTGCACGCCGCCGCCACCATGGGGAGGCTGCGCACCGCGGTGCACAACTTCTCCTCCCTCGACCTGCCGCCCGACGAACTCCTCGCCCACCTGGACGAACTGGTCGCCCGCATCGACCAGGACCCCACCCGCGGCGCCGACACCGAGCCGGTCACCGGTGCCACCGTGCTCTACGCCCTCTACGACCCGACCTCCGGGCGCTGCCACCTGGCGCGGGCCGGGCACCCGCCGCCCGTCCTCGCCCACCCCGACGGGACCACCACCGTCCTGGAGGCACCCGCCAACCTCCCGCTCGGGCTGGGCACCTCACCCTTCGAGATGCGCGAGGTGACCCTCCCCGAGGGCAGCCGGCTGGTGCTCTACACCGACGGACTCATCCGGATGCGCGACCGGGACCTCGACGAGCGCATCGACCTGCTCCGCAGCGCCGTCGGACACGTCCACGACGCGCCGGAGGAGACCTGCACCGCCGCGCTGGAAGCGCTGCTGCCCGACCGCTCGCTCAGCGACCGGGACGACATCGCCCTGCTCGTCGCCCGGACCAGCAAGCTGCCGCCCGACCGGGTGGCCGAGTGGGACGTCCCCCTGGACCCGGAGGCGGTGGCGCCCGTACGGGCGGCCTGTGTGCGTCAGATGACCGCATGGGGCCTGGGGGAGACCGCCTTCACCGTCGAGCTGATCCTCAGCGAACTGATCACCAACGCCGTCCGCCACGGCGCGCCCCCCCCGTCACCGTCCGCCTGCTGCGTGACCGGTATCTGACGTGCGAGGTGTCCGACGCCAGCAGCACGGCCCCGCATCTGCGCCGGGCCACCTCCGCCGACGAGGGCGGCCGGGGCCTCTTCCTCATCGCCCAGCTCGCCCAGCACTGGGGCACCCGCTACGGGCCGCACGGCAAGACGATCTGGGCGGAGCTTCCCCTGCCCGACAGCCCGGACGACGCACCCGTCTGAGGCCGCCGCAGGGTGGGTGTGCTCACGCGCGCGGGAACGCCAGGCTCAGCGCGAACCTGCCCTCCGGGTCCGTCCACCACCCGGCCTGCCGCCAGCCGCCGGCCGTCAGCTCGTCCCGCACCCCCTCGGGGCGGAACTTGGCCGAGATCTCGGTACGCAGCTCCTCACCCGGCCGGAAGTCGAATCCGGCGTTCAGCGCGGGCACCTTGACGCTCAGCGCGGAGCGGGCGCGCAGCCGCATCTCGATCCACTCGTGCTCCGCGTCCCAGAGCGCCACATGGTCGAAGTCGTCCGGATCGCAGTCCGCGCCCAGTTCCCTGGCGAGTACACGGAGCAGATTCTTGTTGAACCGGGCCGTCACACCCCGGGCGTCGTCGTAGGCGGCCACCAGCACCCGCGGGTCCTTCACCAGATCGGTGCCCAGCAGCAGCGCGTCATCCGGGTCGAGCAGGCCGCGCAGCGCGGCGAGGAACGCGGCCCGCTCGGGCGGCAGCAGGTTGCCGATCGTGCCGCCGAGGAAGGCCACCAGACGCGGGCCCGGGCAGGCGGGCAGCCGAAGACGTGTCTGGAAGTCGGCGACCACGGCGTGCACCCGCAGCCCGGGGCGCTCGGTCAGCAGGGCGTGCCCGGCCGCCTCCAGCGCGCTCTCACTCACGTCCACCGGCACGTACAGCAGCCCGCCGGGCAGCGCGTCCAGCAGCAGCCGGGTCTTGAGCGACGAGCCCGATCCCAGCTCCACCAGGGTGCGCGCTCCTGTCAGCCGGGCGATGTCCCCGGCGTGCCGGGTGAGGATCCGGTGCTCCGCGCGGGTGGGGTAGTACTCGGGCAGTGTGGTGATCTCCTCGAACAGTTCGCTGCCCCGCGCGTCGTAGAACCACCGGGGCGGCAGTGCTTTCGGGACGGCCGCGAAGCCGTCGGCCACATCGGAGGCCAGGGCGGCGGCCGTCGCCCCCTGCGGCAGGGCACGGGTCAGGATGAAACGGGACGAACTCACATGTCTCTCCGTTCGCTTCACCGCACATGCGGCGGACTGCGGATGAGGGGCGGGCGGCGGCCCGCGGGTCAGGCGAGGGCGGTCAGCCCGACGTGTCCGGAATCCCCGGCGAGCACATGGCCCTCGGGCACGGACCGCCACTCCGGGTCGGTGTCGTACGGCTCGGACGCGACGGTCAGCGACACCCCGGGACGCGGCAGGTACCACAGGGACTCACCGGCCGCCGTCGCGGCGATGCTCCGGCCGTCGGTGACCAGGAAATTGAGCCGGGAGCCCGGCGCCGCCCGGGCCAGCTCGGCCGCCACCCGGGCCACGGCCCCGGCCGGCGGCTCGCCGGCCCGCAGCCGGTGCAGCACCAGGGCCCACACCAGCGCCGCATCGGTGCGGGCCTCCACCTCCAGCAGCTCCCGCGTCGACAGCACGCGCTCCGCCACCGCCGCCACCGAGGCCGGCCAGCCGGTGACCGCGCCGTTGTGGCTGAACAGCCAGCGTCCGGCACCGAACGGGGCGACCGCCGCCTCCCCGCCCGCGCAGCCGTCGGTCGCGTCCCGTACCGCCGCCAGCAGGGCGCCCGAGCGCACCACCCGGCACAGGTCCGGGAACGAGACGTCGGCCCACACCGGCCCGGTGCGCCGGTACCGGGCCGGCCGCGGGTCGCCGGGGGCGTACCAGCCGACGCCGAAACCGTCCGCGTTCACCGTGCCGTGTCCCTGCCGGCGCGGCGCCCACGACTGCCGTACGAGGGAGAACTCCGGCCGCGCCAGCACCTCGCCCAGCGGACAGGGCGGACCGAGGTACGCCAGGTGCCGGCACATCAGCGGCCGGCCCCCGCGCTACCGTGCCGGGCCGCGCCCATCGTGCCGCGGCCCGGCACAGCGGCCCTCACGTCTCCTCCCGGCGGAGCGAGCGGGCCGTCCGGAAACCCGAGAAGATCTGGCGGCGTACCGGGTAGTCCCAATTGCGGAACGTCGCCCGGGCCACCACGGTTCCCACCCCGAAACCCCCGCCCCGCAGCACCTTGTGCGCGGACCCGAAGAAGACCTCGGAGTACTCGCGGTAGGGGAAGGCGCGGAAACCGGGGTAGGGGAGGAAGTCGCTCGCCGTCCACTCCCACACGTCCCCCAGCAGCTGCCGCGCCCCCACCGCCGAGGCGCCCGCCGGGAAAGCGCCCACCGGGGCGGGGCCCAGATGGCGCTGCCCCACATTGGCGTGGTGCGGGCCGGGCTCCTGCTCGCCCCAGGGGAAGCGGCGGCTGCGTCCGGTCGCCGGATCGAGGCGGGCCGCCTTCTCCCATTCGGCCTCCGACGGCAGCCGCCGGCCCGCCCACCGCGCGTACGCATCGGCTTCGTACCAGCTCACGTGGCACACCGGCTCGTTCTCGGGCACCGGCTCGCGCACCCCGAACCGGCGCCGCCACCAGCCGCCCGCCCCGTCCCTGTGCCAGAACAGCGGGGCCCGCCAGCCGTGGCGGTTCACCTGCTCCCAGCCTTCCGGGTGCCACCAGTGCGGCCGGCGGTAGCCCCCGTCCTCGATGAACCGCAGGTAGGCGCCGTTGCTGACCGGCACCGTGTCGATGAGGAAGGCCGGCAGCTCGCGGCGGTGGGCGGGGCGTTCGTTGTCCAGCGCCCACGGATCGTCGTCGGTGCCCATGGTGAACGGACCCGCCGGCACCAGCACCTCGGCGGGCAGCGCGGCCACGTCGGCGGGGGCCGGCGGTGGCGGGGAAGCGGTCAGCGCCGCCGGGCCGCGGCGCAGCTGATGGGTGATCAGCATGGTCTCGGCGTGCTGCTGCTCGTGCTGGGCGATCATCCCGAACGCGAAACCGTCCCTCAGCAGCCGCCCCGCCCCCGGCCCCGACCCCGTGAACCGCGTCCGTTCCAGTACGCCGAGAACCCGTCCGCGCACCTGCGCCAGATAGCCCCGGGCCTCATCAGGGGGCAGCAGCGGGAGGGAGGGGCGCTCGGCGCGGGGGTGCTCGAAGGCGTCGTACAGCGTGTCCACCTCCGGGCGGATCGCCGCCTGGCCGCCGGCCGCCCGCAGCAGCCACTGCTCCTCCTGGTTCGCGATGTGGGCCATGTCCCACACCAGCGGGGACATCAGGGGCGAGTGCTGGGCCGTCAGCTCCCCGTCCGCCACACAGTCCGCCAGGCCGAGGGTGCGGTCGCGTGCCGAGGTGAGAGCCTCCAGCGCGCGGGCGCGCAGCCGGGCGGCGTCGTACGTGCTGCCGGCGGTCATCGGGTGCCCTCCTTTCCCACGGCTGCCGGAACAGGGGGCGGGGCCGGGCAGTCCGCGTCGAGGGTGTCGTCGGCCGGGCAGCGGCCCTGTGCCACATAGCGGGCCGTGAACTCCTCGACGGCCGTCACCACCGACCGGCCCGCACCCAGCCGGGGCAGTGCCTCGCGGGCGGCGGCGAAACACGCCCCCGCCGCCGCGCGCAGCTCCGGGTCGCTCAGCCCGCTCCTGGCCGCACGTTCCCACAGCGTGTTGCGCGGGGCCCGCCCGGCGCCGCCCAGGGCGGCCAGCGGACGCACGGCCCGGTAGGCGGTCTCGCTGGCGACCGCGTCGTCGAACAGCGCGGTCGCCACGGCCAGCGGCACGATCCAGCCGTCGTCGCCCGGCTGTGCGTCGATCATCCGCAGCTCCAGATGCCCCCGTGGACGTACGGGCGGGAAGAGGGTCGTGAGGTGGTAGTCGAGGTCCGTCAGACGCGGCGGCCTGCCGCCGCCCGGCCCAGGGGGACGCCGTACGCCGCCCGGCCGGGGCGGCGCGGACCAGCGCCGGACCCACTGGCGGAAGGTCATCCCGTCCGCGGGCACCGTCCAGGGGCCGTCGGGGGAGCGGACGCACAGCACCGGGGCGTCCAGCGCGTGCCGGGCCCACAGGGTGCGCGGGTCGCCCCGGCCCACCGGTGCCGGGGCCAGATTGCGGTAGCCGTCCAGGGCCGCCCACACGGCCTGCCGTCCCGATCGCCAGCCGGCCCAGGTGCCCTCCCGCAGCGGCGAATTGGCGAAGGCGGCCAACAGCACCGCGCCCAGCACATGTGCGAGGAACCAGCGTCGCCGCAGTCCGAACGGGCCGGGCCCCGGGGTACCGGCGTCAAGGCAGACCTGCACGGAGGCGGAGGAACACATCATGATCCGGCCCGCCGGGCCCGTACGGTCGAAGAAGCGCTCCATGGCGCGGTAACGGGGATCGTCCAGCAGCCGGGTGCCGCCCCGGTCGTCCAGGCCCCGGCCCACCAGCCGGATGCCGTGCCGGCCGAGCCGGGCCCGGGCGGCGGCCAGATCGGCGCCGACCGCCTCGACGCACGCGGGGAGGGATTCCGCCGGCCGGGAGCTGAACTCGACCTGGCCGCCGGGTTCGAGGGAGATCAGGGACGACAGCTCAAGCCCGCGAAGCTCGGCCACCGCCGCGTCCAGGGCAGCCGCACCGACTGCCGCGTCCTGCCGCACACCCCTGTGCGGGGGTGCCGTCCCCGACGCCGGTGCGGTACCGGTGTGGGGGTGGACCAGCCATTCCAGTTCGACGCCGACCCGGCGCGGTGGGCCGGTCTTGAAGCAGATGCCGCGGACCCGGGCCAGTGCGGCCTCCTCCGTCAGCAGTTCCCGTGTCCCGTGCGACTCGATGACGGTCATCGCCCGCCCCCTCGGCCCAAGCGGTCATGCGGTACCGGACGTGAGCTCCTCGGTTCCACTGAAACCGACAAGCCGTCCGCCGTTCAAGACCGCCGGGCGCACGCACGCCCCACGGGGGGCGGTTCTCGGCCAGGCCGGTGCCCCGGGCGGGCAGCGGCGGGCCGGGAAGGTCAGGCGGTCGGGCCCTGTTCCCCGTTGGACCGGCCGGTGACGGAGCGGGAGTCCCCGTGGTACTGCGGGTCGATGGCGTTGGCCGCGCCCAGCGCGGTGAGCAGCCAGGCGTCGTCGCGGGTGCGCAGCCGGGCGGCCTCGCGGTGCGCCAGCGCGGCCTCCAGTTCGTCGAGGGCTTCCGCCAGCCGGGGACTGTCGGGGCCGCCGGCGGAGGCGTCCAGGACGCGCTGCCGCGCCTCGGCGACGCCGGCTTTCGCGTCTTCGTAGATCAGGTCGAATTGAGCCTTGTCCGGGT
>NZ_JODR01000040.1 GCF_000725885.1 Streptomyces albus subsp. albus
GGGTGGGGCAGGGCGACGTCCGGCACGGGCGGGGGCGGGCCGGGCGGGGGGGGGGCACCGTCGGGAAGGGTGGGGGTGCGGTCCGGCGTGCCGTCGGCCGCCGCCGTTCCGTTCGCCGTACGGGCCCGCACGGCGGCTTCCAGGTCGGCGCCGCACGCGCCGCAGAAACGGTCACCCGTCTCCAGCGGCTCCGCGCAGCTCGGGCAGGTGGACAGTTGGTCGAGCTGAGGCATGGTCACACCCACGTCCGGGGGCGGAAGCGGTTGGCGCGTTCCACCAGTTCGATCCTCTCGGTTCCGGTCTGCGCGTGCCGGGCGAGCAGCCGGTAGGAGCGCTCCAGGCCGAAGCGCAGCCCTTCCTCGGTGAACGGGCTGTCCAGCAGCCGCTCGCCCGCGGGTGGCCCCGGCGCACCCGCAGGCGCGACCCCGGGGGCGGCCCCCGGGGCGGGAACAGCCTGGCACAACAGCCGGTCGAGTGCGCAGCCGAGTACCTCGCAGGTCAGCTCGTGGCGGCGCACCACGTCGAGTCCGAGGTGTGCGAGCTGCTCCACCTGCCGCGCCGCGGCGCGCAGTTCGTCCAGCGCCACCTCGTGCGCGGGCCGCTGCCGCAGCCTGGCCCGGACGGCGGCCACCCGGGCGGCGGTGAAGTGGATGGAGGAGGCCGGGACCGACTCCAGGGTCCGTACGGCGCCGGTCCGGTCACCGGCGGCCAATTGCACCCGGGCGAGCCCGAACGCGGCGTTGACGTGGGCCGGGTCGGTCGCCCACACGAGCCGGTAGTAGTCGGCGGCGTCGTCCGGCCGGCCGAGCAGCTCGGCGCAGAAGCCGAGGGCCAGCTTGGGCGCGGGCTCGCCGGGAAAGGCGTCGTAGACGGCGTCGAAGGCGACGGCGGCGCTCTCGTGGTCGCCCGTCACCAGCGAGACGAGCCCGCGGTACCACACGACGCGCCAGTCGTCGGGGTGCCGGGCCTCCAGTGCGGCGAGGGCGTCGAGGGCGGGGCCGGGGCCGGCGGGGCCGCCGCTCAGTTCGAGGTGCGCCCGCAGACCGCGCA
Source organism: Streptomyces albus subsp. albus (assembly GCF_000725885.1). Taxonomy (GTDB): domain Bacteria; phylum Actinomycetota; class Actinomycetes; order Streptomycetales; family Streptomycetaceae; genus Streptomyces; species Streptomyces albus. Next base: position 1,051 of record NZ_JODR01000040.1, read on the forward strand.
GCCGCACTTCCGGGGAGTCGGCGGGCGCTGCGTCCAGCGCGGCGAGCAGTTCGCCGGGTGCGGAGGTCATCAGTCCGGCGAGGAAGCCCGCGTTGGGGTCGGCGGGGTCGACGCGCGGGACGGGCAGCGCCGACGCCGCCGCGGCTGCGGGGAGGGGCCGCAGCACGAGGGGGGACGCGGCGGGGACCCCTGCCTCGGTGGAACCGGCCGTACCCCGTGCGGCGCCGGCCGGGGCCTGGGCGGGCAGGGCGACGGAGGCGGGCGCCGCGGCGAGCGCGGGGGCGCGGCGCCTACGTCCCCGGCGCACCGTGCGGGCACCCAGCAGGGAGACCTCGGCGGGGGCGGCGCCGACCAGTTCGGTGTCCACGACGCGCAGTTCGGGGCCGAAGAGCGTGGAGAGGGCGGGGTGGGGCTCACCGGTCTGGAGGGCGACGACTTCCCGCAGAACGCCCAGCAGCTGTTCGGACATCTCCTCGGCGGAGGCGAATCTGCGCTGCGGATCGGGGTCGGTGGCCCGCACCAGGAGCCGGTGGAAGGACTCGTACCTGCGGAAGACCTCGATGTGCGCCGGGTCGGGCAGGCTGTCGGCGTAGACGGTGGTGTAGCCCTGGAAGTCGAAGGTGAGGACGGCCAGGGTACGGGCCACGGTGTAGAGGTCGGAGGCGACGGAGGGGCCTTCCTCGGCGACTTCGGGCGCCTGGTAGCCGACGGTGCCGTAGATGGCGCTCTCGTCGTCGTCCATGCGGCGGACCGCGCCCATGTCGATGAGTTTGAGCTGGTCGTCCTGCTGGATGGCGTTGTCCACCTTGAAGTCGCAGTAGACCAGGTTGCGGCTGTGCAGATGGCCGAGGGCTTCGAGGGCCTCGATGCCGTACGCGCAGGCCTGTTCGACCGGCAGCGGGTCGCGTCTGCCGTCCGGGGTGCGGCGGGCGTTGGCGATTTCCTTCAGCGAGCTGCCGCCGACGTACTCCATCACTATGTAGCCGTCGAGGCTGCCGGTACGCGGGTCGAGGTGCTCGACGAAGTTGTAGATGCGGACGATGTTGGCGTGTTCGATCTCGGCGAGGAAGCGGCGTTCGGCGATGGCGGCGGCCATGGCGTCCTCGTCTCCGGTGTCCAGCAGGCCTTTGAGGACGACCCAGCGGTCGGAGACGGCACGGTCCACGGCGAGGTAGACCCAGCCGAGTCCGCCGTGGGCGAGACAGCCGGCGACCTCGTACTGGCCGTGGACGACATCGCCGGGGTGCAGCTTGGGCACGAACGAGTAGGGGTGCCCGCACGCGGTGCAGAAACCTTCCGTGCGGCCGGGCCGGCCGCCCCGGGACCGGCCGACGGGGGCGCCGCAGCCGCTGTTTCCGCAGAACCGTTTTCGTTCGGGTACCTCGGGGTTCGCCAGCACGACGGTGGCCGGGTCGGGCCGCGGCACGGGCGGGACCCGGACCAGCCCGGCGCCCAGCCGGGCCCGCGCGGAGCTGCCGCTGGTGCCGGACCGGGCGCTGCGGACGGAGACCGAACGGCTGGTGGAGCGGCCTGACAGCGAACGGGACAGCCGCCCGGAGACCGACCGGCGCGAGGAGCGGGAGCCGGCGGAGGCGTGCTGGGACGTGCTGCCCGTCGAAGCGGAGGAGCCGGCACCGGATGGAGTGGAGGAGCCGCCCCCGGAAGAGGCGGCGGAGCCCGCACCGGCCGAAGCGGAGGAACTCCCCGCGGTGGAGCCGGCCCGCAAGGACGCCGCGGCGTTCCCGGGGCCGTGTCCGGTCAGCCCCGTCGGCACCGAGCCCAGCAGTCCGCCGGGTGCCACCACGGGTGCCAGCCCGCAGGTGTCGCAGTACAGTTCGCCGCCGCCCATGTCCTCGTAGGCGCCCTCGCACTGCGGCCTCTGGCACGGCCGGCCGGCGGCGCCCGGCTGCTCGCTCACTCCGCCCCCAGGTTCATGGCGTCGCCCGCGGCGTCAGGTGCCTGCCGCGCTTCCCGCTGCCGCTGGAGCAGTGCCTCCTGCGCGGCCCGCTGGTAGCGCAGCACGGCCTCCTCGGCGGCCCGCAGGTCGCAGGGCGCGCTCCACAGCATGCGGCGGGCGATGTCGTAGCGTTCGATCAGGATGGTGTCCTCGGCCAGGCCGTGCTGGGCCACCTTCGCCTTGTACGCGTCCAGCCGACCGCGCAGTTCGGCGCGGACGGCCAGCGGCGCGGTCACGGCGGACAGTTGGGCGCGGGCCCGCTGGAGCTCTTCCTCCGCGCGTTCCTCCAGGCTCTCCAGGAGCGGGGAGAGCCGGTGCCACTGGGCGCGTCTGCGGTAGTCGGCGGCGGTGGCCAGCTGTTCCTGCAGCACGGTCGGCGGGCCGCTGACCGCGGGCACCTCGGAGGCGGCGATCTTCGCGAGGACCTCGCCGCGTGCGGCGCGGGCCTCGGCGAGGGTGCGGTCGGCGCGGCTGAGCAGGTCGCGGAGTTTCATCAGCCGCTGTTCGGCGTCCTGCCGGACGGCCAGTACGGCGTCGATCTCGCGGCGTACGTCCTCCAGCGCGCGGGCCGCGTTGTCGTAGCGGGTGGTGTCGGGGGTGCCGCCGCCGGGTGCGCCGCTGCCGCCGAGGGGCCGCCAGAAGGCGAGCGGGTCCTGGACGACCTCTTCGCGGAGGGCGGCGAGTTCGGCGGTGATGCCCTCCAGGTCGTCGGCGGCGGGGTGTTCGCCGGGGCGGATGCCGACGGAGTGCGCGAGGGAGCGGACGCGGCCGAGTTCGGCGGCCAGCAGGTCGATGCGGGCGGGCAGCGCCGACCACACCGAGTCGGCGGCGGCCACCACGTCGAGGGCCTGCGCGTACCACTCGTTCATCCGCTCGACCAGCCGGCCGAGGGTCAGCTCCTGGGTGAGCCGGGGCGTCTCGCCCAGGCTCGCGCCCGAGGTGCCGGGCAGGGCGCCGCCGGGCACGGTGAGGGTGCCGCGCAGCAGCCGGGTCAGCTCCGCCAGGTCCTCACGGCTGGGCCAGCGGCGGCGGGCGCGCAGTTCGCGGGCCCGCTCCAGGGTGCGCGAGTAGGACTCGAACCCGTTCCACAGCGAGGTGATGGCCGCTTCGGCACGTGCCCAACGGTGGGCGGTCGTGCCGGTCAGCCGTGCGCCTTCCAGCAGCCTGCGGCCGGCGTGGTCCTGGAGCGCCAGCAGGGACGACTCGACCGCTTCGTGCTCGGCGTACAGCCGCTCCAGTGTGCGGTCGGCCTCCTCACGGCTCATCACCTCACCGGCGGGTTGGGCGGGCCCCATCGATCACCTCGCTGTTCGACTCGTACGTGGCGGTGTTGCGCGGCGGCGGCGCGCCGGGTCATTCGTGGTCGGGCGGGTCGGGCGGCTCGGGCGGCGCGGGCTCCTTCCCTTCCGTACCCACCATCGCGTCGGACAGCCAGCGCTTGTACGCCCGTTTCCATCCGTGCTCGCGGTAGTCCTCCAACACCTTGTTGACCCTGCGCACCAGGTCCGTGTCGTTCCGGTTCATCGCGACGCCGTACGGCTCGCTGGTCTGGGGCTTGCCGATGAGCCGGACGGACGGGTCCTGTGCGGCCTGTCCCGCGGCCAGGGCGCTGTCGGTGACGATCGCGTCGGCCTCGTCGAGCTGGAGGCGCACCAGGCAGTCGAGCTGGTTGGGCACCACGACCGGGCGGGCGCCCAGTTCGGCGTACTTGTGCGACTTCATCATCTTCTGCGCCGTCGAACCGGAGGCGTAGCACACGCGTTTGCCGCGCATGGTCGCGTCGAAGCCCTTGACGCGGGCGTTCTTCTTGGGCACGAGCAGTTGCTGGCCCGCCTGGAAGTAGGCCGTGGAGAAGGCGACCTGCTTCTTGCGTTCGCAGTCGATGGTCATGGTGCGCACCACCATGTCCACGTCGCCCTTGCGCAGGGCGGGGATGCGCTGGTCGGTGGGGATCGTGCGGTAGGTGATCCGGTCGGGGCCGTCGCCGCCGAGCAGGTCGCGGGCGATGGCCTTGACCAGTTCGATGTCGAAGCCCTCGATCCGGCGGGTGACCGGGTTGCGGTAGCCCCACAGATAGCTGTTCTGGTCGACGCCGACGACCAGCTTCCCGGCCTTCCGGATCCGCTTGACCGCCTTGCCCGACGCGGACGACGGCTCAAGGCTCTCGGCGGGGTCGCTGCCGTCCGCGCACTTCTCCGGCACGGGCTCGTCGTCCGGGCCGCTGTCCGTACCGGCGTCCGGACCCGTGGCCGCCGCCGGCCGGCCCGCGGCGTGCCCGGTGCCGTCCGCGTTCCCGTTCCCGTGCCCGCTGCCGAGTCCCTCTCCGCGCCCGGCTTCCGGTCCTCTCCCGTCGCCCGTCCCGCCGGCCCGCCGGCCGTCGTGCGGGGCGGGTTGGGGCGCGGCACAACCCGTGCCCGCCACCGCGCCGGCGGCGAGCGCCAGGACGGCCGCCAGGACGGCGGCGCTGCCGCCCGGCCGGGCACGGCGCGGCTTACGGCGGCCCGGCGCGGACCGCCCGCCCGGCGCGGGCGGTGTCCGCCCGGCTGCCCCGGCTGCCGACCGCTGCGTGTGGACGTCCCGTCCGGCTGTCATCGCTCTCCCCCTCACCGGTACTCCGCCAGTCTGCGCCCGATGCCCACCACGGCAGCCGCGGCACCCAGTACGGCCAGCGCCCAGGCGCCGGCCGGCAGTCCGGTCAGCCGGCCGCGGCCCTGACGGGCGGCCCGGTCGAACTGGTCCTGCTCGTGCGCGGCGGCGCGGGACAGGCTGCGGTCCACCCGGTCGAAGCTCTCCCCCGTGCTGCCCTTCGCACCGATGACCTGCCGCACGGCCGCGTCGTACTCGCCGCTGTCGTCCTTGGCACGGGCCGCCACATGCCGCCGCTGCCACTCCTCGACGGCGCGTTCCGCCTCCTTCACGGCGTCCCGTCCCGCGGCGTCGTCGGCCAGGGCCCGCGCGTCGGGCAGCAGCCCCTCGCCCGGCTCCCCCAGCCGCTGCCCGCCCAGGATGCCGGCCATCTGCTTGCGGTAGCTGTCCTCGTAGGCCGCGCCGCCGCCCCGCGCGACGAGCGTCATGTTCTCGTCGCCGCGCGCCCGCAGGCTCGCGGTCCACGCCTCGTTGAGCGCCTGGAGGGAGCGGGCGCCCTTGGTGTCGGACTCGCCCAGCCCGTGCCGCGCCGTACCGTGCCCGGCCACGAGCCACACCAGCAGCACGAGGGTGGCCGCCCCCGCGCCCAGCAGCCCCGGGTTGAACACCCGGTTGGTGCGGCGGAAGGTGCGCACCTGGGCCCAGCCCAGCGCGGCCAGCGCGACGGCGCCGGTGCCGATGGCCAGGAGCGGCCACGCGCGGGCGTCCGCGTAGTCGTTGTCCAGCCGGGTGGTCTCGGCCGTGTACAGCTTGCGCGCGGCGGGCAGCAGTTCGCCGCGCATCTTCTCGTTGGCGTACCGCAGGTAGGCACCGCCCAGCGGCAGCCCCTGCCGGTTGTCGGCCCTGGCCGCCTCGACCAGGCCGGTGTAGACGGGCAGGCCCCGGTTGAGGACGGCGATCTGGCGTTCGGCGGTGCGCGAGCCGGCCGAGTTGGCGGCGGCGTCGGCCAGCAGCTGCGACGCGCGGCGGATCTCCTCGTCGTACCGGGCGCGCACCTCGCGCGGCTCGTCGCCGCCGGCCAGGAAGCCGCTGGAGGCGGCGGTGTCGGCGTCGGCCAGCGCACGGTGGATACGGGCGGCGTCCGCGCTCAGCGGCTGGCTGTGCTCGATCACCGCGTCGGCCGCCGCCTGCCGGCCGGACACCTGCCAGGCGGTCACGGCACCGAAGAGCACCAGGAGCGCGGCCAGGAGCGCGCCGATGGCCCGCAGCCGTCCCGGCTCCGCCCTCGCGGCCTGCCGCAGCCGCGCCGTCCACGCCCGCCGGACGGTGCCGGGCGGGCCGCCCGCGCTGTCGCCGCCGGGACGGGTGCCGGAGGGACCGGCCGGGGTGCCGTCCGGGGACGGTGCGGGCGCGGGCGGCGGTGCCGGTGGTGCGGTCGACGGCTGTGTCACTGCTGGCCCTCCCCCTCGGTCCCGGCAGACGCCCTGCCGGTGCCCTGCTGCTGCGTCCCTTCCCCGGCCTCCGCGCCGGGAGAGGGGACCACCACCGCCGCCGCCTGCCGTGCGTGCCGGCACCCCGCTCTCGCCCTGCTGGTCCGGCCCGGCCGGCCGGAAGCCCGCCGTGGTGCCTGGTGCAGCAGTATGGCCAACCGGCCCGGCAACCACAGGAGCTTCGACCGTGATCCTGCGCGGAGCACCACCGGTCCTCCGCCGCGGAAGACCGTCGCACAGCGGACGGAACGCGCTCCTCCGCGCTTCCGCGCCCCTCCGCTGGGCCCCGCACCCCCTTCCGTTCCCCCGTCCGCCCCTTCTGCTCTCCCTCACGCACCCCGCCGCGCCCACGGTTCCCGCCGGCGCGGCCCGCGAGGGCCCTCAGCCCCTCTCGCGGCCCGCCAGCGGCCAGGTGTGGCGGCCGTACGGATCGTCCAGCCACGCCCACTGCCGGCCGCCGCGCACGCTCACCCCGTACCGCTCCCGCCCCGGCCGGCCGGCGTCCCCCCACAGCGCGTACGCGTCGGCGGGCGCGACCCGTCCCGCCGTGAGCGCCAGCAGCAGACGCAGGCCCGCCGCGCCCTCGTCACCGGCACCGGCACCGGCACCGTCGGTATCGCCGTCGTCGCCCTCACCGGGCCCGGTCCGCGGTGTCCCGTCCGGCGGCCCCTCCCCCGTACCGCCGCGGGGAGCGCCGCCGCCGCGCAGCGGGACGAAACAGGCGGGCGAGGAGCAGAACGTGCCCTCCGCGGCGCCGTCGGCGGCCACCCGCAGCGCCAGCAGCCCGCCCGCCAGCGGGACGACGATCAGTGCGCCGGGCACGCTCTGCGCCGGCCACTCCCAGGGCACCGCGGTCACCGCGCAGGTGGCCACGATCCGGTCGTAGGGCGCGTACGCCCGGCATCCCAGGGCGCCGTCCTGGGTGAGCACCCGCGGCCGGTACCCGGCCTCGGCCAGATGACCGCGGGCCGCCCCCGTGATGTCCGGGTCGATGTCCACCGTCGTCACGTGCGCGTCGCCCAGCCGGTGACACAGCAGCGCCGCGTTGTAGCCGGGACCGGTGCCGATCTCCAGCACGTCCATGCCGTCGGCGACCCGCAGCCGCTCCAGCATCGTCGCCATCAGCGACGGGCGGCTGCTGGAGGAGACCAGTTGCCCGTCGCGCAGCCGGGTGGCCAGCGGCCGGTCGCTGTAGACACCCGCCAGCCAGCGGGCCCGCCGCCCCGGATCGGGGTCGTGCCGCCACAGCCGCTCGTGACCGCCGCCGGGCCGCGGCTCGTAGTAGTAGGGGACGAACACCTCGCGCGGCACCTGCGCGAACGCCGCACGCCAGGCCGCGTCCCGCAGCCCGCCCCGGGCCGCGATCCGCCTCACCAGCTGGCCGGGCGCCGTCATGTTCCCACTGTGCGGCCCCGGCGCCGGCCGCGCGAGACCGCATTCGGCCCCGCCTCGCGGGTGCGGGGCGGGCCGGGGGCGGTCGTAGGACCAGGGGCCTCCGCCGTCGCGTCTGCCACCATGGACGGGTGATGGAGATTGGGCGCAGCGACGTTGAGACGCGGACCTTCTACGAGCAGGTCGGCGGCGAGGAGACCTTCCGACGGCTGGCGAACCGCTTCTACCAGGGCGTGGCCGAGGACCCCCTGCTGCGGCCCATGTACCCCGAGGAGGACCTGGGCCCCGCCGAGGAACGGCTGCGGCTCTTCCTGATGCAGTACTGGGGCGGCCCCCGCACCTACAGCGAGCGGCGCGGCCACCCGAGGCTGCGGATGCGGCACGCACCGTTCAAGGTGGACCGGGCCGCCCACGACGCGTGGCTGCGGCACATGCGTGACGCCGTGGACAGCCTGGAGCTGCCCGAGCACCTGGAAACCCAGCTGTGGGACTACCTCGTTTACGCCGCCGGGTCTATGGTCAACTCCGCGGACTGAGCGGCCGCCGGCCCGCCCGCCCCGCGTGCCCGGGCCCGCACGCGGACAGGCGCACACCGGCGGCGACCGGCCGGGAGGTGCCCGGCGGGCACGTCCGGCGGCAGGACGGGGGGCGGCAGGGCTTGACGGGGTTCGTCGTGGCGCGGGCGCGTGCCCGCCGCTTACTCGTCGCCGCCGCGCTGCTCACCGTGGTGCCGGCCACCTGCGTGCTGACCGCCCTCGCCGCCTTCTCCGCGGCCGTCGGCGACGCGGGTCTGCGGCACACCCTGGAGCACCGGGCGGCGGCCCGCACCGTGCTGGACATCCGCTCCGACGTGACGGCCGAGGACCGGCGCACCACCGACGCGGCGGTGCGCGAGGCGGCGGCCGGCGCCTTCGACGGGCTCCCGGTCACCGTCACCGCCAGCACCGGCACGGGCGCCTACGCACTGCCCGCCTCCACCCGGCGCGGGCACGAGCCCACCGCCACCGGGCGCGGGCACGACAGCCGGCCCGACGGCGACGCCCCGCCCGACCGCGCCCCGCCCGACGGCGCCCCGTCCGGCGGGCCCCCTTCCGACAGACCGCCGGACGGGGCACAGGACCGCACTCCGGAACTGACCCGCTTCGCCACCCTCCCCCGTGACCACGTCCGGATGGTGGCCGGCTCCTGGCCCGGCGCCCCGCCCCGGCCCCCGGACGTGCGCGGCGGGAGCGCACGGGCACCGGCCACCGTGCGCGCGGCGGTGCCGCAGCGGGCCGCGCAACGGCTCGGCCTGCACGTGGGCGACACCCTCCGCGTCACCAGCAGACTGCACGGACCGCCCGACGTCCGCGTCGAGATCACCGGGATCTACACCCCCGTCTCCCCCGGCTCCGCCACCTGGCGGTCCCTCGACCCGCTGCACGGCGAGGGCGTCGCCGTGGGGGACTTCACCAGCTACGGGCCGCTCGCCGTCCCCGGCAGCGCCTTCGCCTCCGGCCCCGCCCCGCACCGCGCGGGCGGCCCGCTGTGGCCCGCCGAGACCCGCTGGCAGGCCGACGCCGACTTCACCTCCTTCGACAGCTCCCGCATCGGCCACCTGCGCAGCCGGGTGGCGCACACCGTCGAAGCCCTCGGCACCTCGCCCCGGGCGCCGCACGCCGTCGCCCGGACGGACCTGCCCGGGCTGCTGGCCTCGCTGGAGCGCGCCCTGCTCGTGACGCGCTCCGCCCTGCTGATCACCGCGCTGCAACTGGTGCTGCTGACGGGGCTGACACTGCTGCTCGTCGCACAACTCCTGCGCACCGAACGGGCCGCGGAGACGGCGCTGCTGCGGGCCCGCGGCGCCTCGCGGGCCCGGATATGCGCACTGGCCGCCGCCGAAGCGTTCCTGCTGGCCCTGCCCGCGGCCCTCGCCGCCCCGCTGCTGACCGGGCCCGCGCTGCGCCTGCTGTCCGCTCACGGGGCACCCGACGGCGCCGGGCTCCTCCCGCCCGCCGGGCCCGGCGCCGGCACCTGGTGGACGGCCGCCGCCGTCGCCGCGGGGTGCGCGTTGCTGCTCACCGGGCCGACGCTGCTGGCCCGCGGCACCGCCGGCACCCACGACCCCGACCGCCGCGCCATCGGCCGGCCCCGGCCCACGCGGCGGCGCGCCACGGTGACCGTGCTGCGCGGCGGCGTCGATCTGGCGCTGGTCGTCCTCGCCGTCGTCGCCTACGCGCAACTGGCGGGGCGCCGCTCCGAGGGCACCGGCGCCCTCGCCCCGTCCGGTGCGGGCGGCGTCCTCGGCATCGACCCGCTGCTGGTGGCCGCGCCCGCCCTCGCGCTGCTGGCCGGGACCGTGCTGGTGCTGCGCCTGCTGCCGCTCGCGGCACGGCTGGGCGAACGGTACGCGGCCCGGCGGCGCGGCCTGGCCGGGGCCCTCGCCGGCTGGCAGCTGGCGCGCCGCCCGCAGCGCGCGGCCCGGCCCGCACTGCTGCTGGTCCTGGCCGTGGCCACCGGGGTGCTCGCGGTCGGCCAGGGGGCGAGCTGGGACCGCTCGCAGGACGACCAGGCGGACTTCCGCACCGGCGCCGACCTCACCGTCAGCGGTTCGGCGCCCTCGCCCCTCGCCCAGGGCGGCCTCTTCGACGACGTACCCGGCATCACCCGGGCGGCGCCGGTGGTACGCACCACCGTCACCACGGACGGCAGCCGGGAAGCACGGCTCCTGGCGACCGACACCGCCGCAGCCGCCGACGGCGTGCTGCGGCTCCGCGACGACCTCGCCGGCCGGCCCCTCCCCCGGCTGCTGCGCCCGTTGGCCGGGAAAGGGGCCGGCCGCCGCGCCGGGCTGCGCCTGCCCCCGGGGACGGACCGCCTGGCGCTGCGCCTCCGGCTGGACGGCCCTGGCCGGGCCCGCGGCCCGGCGGCGGCCCGGAGCGGTCTCGCGCTCGCCGTCACCGTCACCGACCGCTTCGGCGTCCCGTACCGTCTCCCGCTCGGCGACATACCGGCCGACGGCCGGACGCACACCCTGACGGCCCGTCTGACCGACGGCGGCGGCAGCCCCGCGGGCCCGCTCCGGCTGACCCGCATCGGCGTCAGCCACCACGTCCCGCGGCACGATGCGGGACGGCGGTTGACCGTCGAGGCACTGCACGCGCACGGCCGCTTCGGGCACCGCACCGTCCACCCGGCCACGGCCTCCCGCTGGACACCCCGCGTCAGACCCGACGACGCGTCGACGGCGAGCGGCGGACAGTACGCCGTAGCCACCGCGCGGCCCGCCCGCGTCCGCCCCCGCGGTGCCCCGGTCACCCTCCGCTGGACCACCGGCTCGGCCCCCGCACCGAAGCCGGACGGAAACGACGGCCCGGGGACCGTCTCCGTCGAGTGGAAGCCGCACGAGGCCGCAGCCGCTCCCCTGGCGGCCGTCGCCACCGACTCCTATCTGCGGGCCGGCGGCAGCACCGTCGGCGACACCGTGACCGTGCGCGTGGCGGACACCGAACTCGACGTCCGCATCACCGGCGCCGTCCGCGCCCTGCCCACCGTCACCCCCCGCGACAGCGACGACGGACAACCCGACGCGGGCGCCCTGCTGTGCGACCTGGGCGCACTGGACCGGGCGCTCGCCGACCGGGGCGCCGACCCCCTCGAACCACGCACCTGGTGGCTGTCGGCCGAATCCGGCGGCACCGCCCGGGCGGCACAGGCCCTGCGTGACCGCCCGGCCGTCGGCACCGTACGGGTCCGTGACGAGATCGCCGACGCCTTGCGCAGCGACCCGCTGGGGGCCGGACCCCGCAGTGCCCTGACCGCGCTGGTGCCGGCGGCGGCCCTGCTGTCCGCCACGGGCTTCGCGGTCGCCGCCGCCGGGGCCGCCCGCGAACGGGCCGGCGACCTGGCGGTGCTCCGCGCCCTGGGGGCGCCCCGGCGGCGTCTCGCCCGCGCCGTCGCCGCCGAACAGGGCCTGGTCGTCGCCCTGTCCGCCGCCCTCGGCCTCGCCCTGGGGACCGTGCTGACCCGGCTGTTCGTCCCCCTGCTCGTCGTCACCGGGGAGGGCCGCGCCCCCGTGCCCGACCTCCTGGTGCGGCTGCCGCCCGGTCCGCTGGCCTGGCTGGTGGCCGCCGCCTTGGCCGTCCCCCTGCTCGTCGTCGCGGGCACGGCCCTGCGCCGCCCGGCCCCGGCGCCCGCCCTGCGTGCGGAGAGGGAGGGATGACCGTGCCGGACCGCCACCCCGAAGACCGGCCCGCCACGGGTGCGGGCGCCCCGCCCGGTCGGCCGGGCGGTACGCATGAGGGCGGGGCGCGCTGGGGCTCCGGGCGCCCGCCTGCAACTGGGCATCCGCGCGTACTTGGTCGTCTCGGCCGCCTCCGCCGTCCGTACCCGCCCGGCCGCCCGCGCCCGCCCGGCGGTGGGCAGGCATCCGGCGGGACGCACGTACCCAGCGGGAGGGGCGCTCCCGCCAGGAGACAGGCACCCGGCGGGACGGTGTGGGCGCGGCTGCGGGCCGCACCGGGTGGGACGCTCGCGTTCGGGGCGCTGGTGCTGGTCACCGCCTGGCTCGCCGCCGCGCTGCCACTGGCCTGGGACGCGTCGTCCGACGCGGGGCTGCGGGCGGCACTCGAACGGGCCCGGCCCGCCGACCGGATGCTGAGCGCCACCGCTTCCGCCGCGCCCGACACCGGCGGCACCGGCCAACTCCGCACCCGCGTCAGCCCCCGGACGGTGGAAAGAGCCGACACCGCGCTGCGCCGCGCCGTACGAGCGCCCCTGCGGCTCGCGGACGGTGAGGGCGCGTACGGCGTGCACACCGCCACCCCCGCCGAGGCGGCGGGCGCCGGCCTGCCCCGCCCCTCGCCCGGCCTGCCGCCCAAGGCCACGGTGACCGCACAGGCCCGGCTCGCCGAGAGCTCCCGGATCGTCCGAGGGCGCCTGCCCCGGCCGAAGGTGACCGGACCGCAGGGTCGGCAGCTCCTCGAAGCGGCCGTCAGCACCGCCACCGCACGCCGTATGCGGCTCGCCCCGGGCGACAGCTTCCGACTGCGCGGCGTGCCCGGTGCGATGACCGTCCGGGTCACCGGGGTGTTCACCCCGCGCGGCTCCGCCGGGCAGACGGCCGACAGCCCCTTCTGGCACGCGGAGCCGACCCTGCTGCACCCCTCCCTGGTGACGGTGCCGCCCACCTCGCCGGGAGGGACGAAGGAGACCTACTGGCACTTCACCGCCGTCATCCACCCCGAGGCGGCTTCCGCACTGCTGACCCTGCGGGACGGCGCCGAGCTGTATTTCCACCACCCGCTGGACACCTCCGCGCTCGCGGGCCGCCAGGCGGGGGCGGTGCGGCGGCAGATGGCCGAGCTGTCCGCGAGCGGCGCCACGGCACGGCTGCGCACCGCCGCCGGGGTGGGGCGGCTCACCTTCGGCACCGGGCTGCCCGAGACACTGGCCGCCTACGAACGGGAGAGCGACGCCGTCCAGCCCCTGCTGCTGACCGCCGCCGTGGGACTGGCCACCACCGCTGGAACGGTCCTGCTGCTGTCGGCGGCACCGGCCGCCGAACGCCGCCGGGCCGAACTGGCGTTGCTGCGCGTCCGCGGCATCTCGCTGCCGGGCCTGGCCGGCCGGGTGCTGGCCGAGACCGCCCTGGTGGCGGTGCCGGCGGGAGCGGCCGGCGCGGCGGCGGCCCTGGGGGCGTCCGACGGCGGCCGTACGAGCTGGGCGCTCGCCGCCGCCGGGGCCGTCACCGTGACGGCCGCTCTCGCACTGCCGCTGCGCGCCGTGGTGGCGCACCGCCGCCCGGTACCGCCCACGGCCCGCCCCGACGCACCGGGGCGGCGCTCGCGGCGGCGCACCGTGGCGGAGCTGACGGTGTGCGTCCTGGCGGCGGGCGCGGTGGCAGCACTGCGGCAGGGCGGCGCCGGGGACGGGGACGGCGCCAGTGCCGGTGCCGGGGGCAGCGGGAACGGCGGCGGGGACCTGCTGCCCGTCCTCGCCCCCGTTCTGTCCGCCCTGGTCGCGGCGCTGCTGCTGATGCGCTGCTGTCCGCCGCTGCTGCGTCTGCTGACCCGGCTCGCGGCCCGCCGCCGCGGCCCGGTGGCCTTCCTCGGACTGGCCCGCGCCGCCCGCGCCCCGTCCGCCGTGCCGGGCCCCGCGCTGTGGGCGTTGCTGGTGGCGGTGACCGTGGCCTCGTTCGGCGGCATGGTGCTGGCGGGTGTCGCCGACGGCCGGGACGCCGCCGCCCTCGGCGCGGTCGGGGCCGACGCCCGCCTGGCCACGCCCGGCTCGGCGGACCTGCCGCCCGGGTTCGCCCGCAAGGCGGCCCGGGCGGCGGGCGTGGAGCAGGTGACCGCCTACCGGGCCCACGACGGCGGGGACCTGGCGGGGGTCGCCGACGCGGTGACCGTCGCCCTCGTCGACGCACCCGGCTACGCGCGGCTCACCCGCCGCAACGGCCAGGGCACCTTCCCCGCCGCCGCCCTCGCCCCCGGCAAGGACACCACCGGACCGCTGCCCGCACTGATGTCCCCCGACCTGGCCCGCAAGCTCGGCAACGGCTCCCGCTACACCGATCTGGTACTGCCCGGACTCCAGATACCGGTGCGGCCCGCACTCGTCCGCGACGCCACCCCCGCCGCCCAGCAGGGCCCCTTCGTCGTCGTCTCCCGCGAGGCCGTGGCCCGGGCCCGCCCCGACACCCGCGGCACCGCCTTGCTGGCCCCCAACACCCTGCTGGCCAACGGGCATCCGGACGGTACGGCACTGCGCCGCCTGCTGGCCGAGGCGTTCCCGAAGGCGGACACCACCACCCTGGTCACCCTGCGCACCACCGAACGCGCCCGCTACGCCGACACCGCCCTGAAGTCCGGCGCGGAACGCCTCTACCGGCTGGCCGCGCTCTCCGCCGCCGGGTACAGCGCCCTCGCCGTCGTCCTGTGCCTGCTGCACACCGCGCCCGAACGCCGCGCACTGCTGGCCCGGCTGCGCACCCTCGGCCTGACCCGGCGCCAGGGCACCGGCCTCCTGCTGCTGGAGAGCCTGCCGCTGTACGCCCTGACCGCCGCAGCGGGCGCCGTCACCTCGCTCGCGGCGGTACCCCTGCTGGGCCCCGGCATCGACCTGAGAGCCCTCGCCGGCACCCCCGGCACCCTGCCCGTACGGCTGACCGCCGACACCGCCTCTCTGCTGCTGCCGCCGCTGGCACTGCTGGTCCTCGCCGGCTGCGGGCTGCTCCTCCAGGCGCGGCTGACCGGTGGCACGGCCGACCTCCGCACGGAGACCCAGGAGCTGTGATGGCACCCGACACCCCGCCCCCGCCCGGTAACCCCGGAAGTGCCCACCCGCGCGAACCGCGTCCAACGGGAGGGGCCCCCACCCTCGCCGATCTGGAACGGCGCGCCGCCACCCCCGCGCCGCACCGTCCGGCGGGTGACGACGCGCTGATCGTCTGCGACCGTCTGGTGCGCATCTTCCGGGGGGACGACGTGGAGGTGCAGGCGTTGCAGGGCCTGGACCTGCTGGTGCGCGAGGGCGAACTGACGGCGCTCGTCGGCGCCTCCGGAAGCGGCAAGTCCACGCTGCTGAACATCCTGGCGGGCTTGGACGTGCCCTCGGCGGGCAGCGCCCACGTCGCCGGGTACGACCTGCTGGCCATGGACGCCCGCACCAGACTGCGCTACCGCCGACAGGTCGTCGGCTTCGTCTGGCAGCGCACGGCACGCAATCTGCTGCCGTACCTGACGGCCGCGCAGAACGTGGCCCTCCCCATGGAACTCACCGCCCGCCGCGGCCGGCTTCGGCGACCGGACCGGGAGCGGCGGGCCCGGGAACTCCTGGACCTGCTGGGCGTCGCCGACCACGCCGACCGCCGCCCCGCGCAGTTGTCGGGCGGTCAGCAGCAGCGGGTCGCCGTCGCCGTGGCGCTGGCCAACGACCCAGCGGTGGTCCTCGCGGACGAGCCCACCGGCGAACTGGACACGGCGACAGCGGCTGAGGTGTTCGCCGCCCTGCGCCGCGCCAACGCCGAGCTGGGCACCACAATCCTCGTCGTCACCCACGACGCGGGCGTCTCCACCCAGGTGCGCCGCACCGTCGCCATCCGCGACGGCCGTACCAGCACCGAGACGCTGCGCAGTGTCACCGCCGACGGACAGGGCCGCACCCGTACGGTCAGCCGGGAGTACGCCACCCTCGACCGCGCGGGACGCCTCCAGCTCCCGCCGGAGTTCACCGAGCCGCTGTCCCTCCGCGACCGGGTGCTGCTGGAGCTGCGCCCCGACCACATCCAGGTCCGCGCCGACGACACGGCCGACGACACCGCTGACGGCGCCACCGACGACACCCGGGAGGGGCCCCGGCCCGCATAATCCGGGCGAGCCCGCACGGCCGGCCGGCCCGGACCCTGACGGCACGGACGACCGGCCCCCGCCCCGGGGGACGCGCCCCGGGTCTCCCCCGGAGGCCAGGCACGGGCTCGGGGCCGGCGGAAACCCGGACAGGCAAGGCTCGGCCAGGCATGGACTCGGGGAGGCAGAGGCTCGGACCCGCGGGACTCGAAGGGGACTCGGAACGGCGAGGACTCGGACAGGCGAAGGCTCACGCCCCCAGGAACTCGGACAGGCAAGGGCCCAGACCGCCGAGGACCCCAACCGCCCAGGACCCACACCAGGCGAGGACTCACGCCGCCGAGAACACAGACCAGCGAGGACGCAGACCGGCGGGGACTCGGAACGGCGAGGACTCGGACAGGCGAAGGCTCACGCCCCCAGGAACTCGGACAGGCAAGGGCCCAGACCGCCGAGGACCCCGACCGCCCAGGACCCGCACCAGGCGGGGGCCCAGACCACCGAGGGCCCAGACCAGGCCAGGGCGCAAACCAGGCCAGGGCTCAGACCGCCAAGGACACAGACCGGCGAGGGTTCAGACCGGGGTGACGCTCAATCCACCGCCCGGGCCGGTGCCCGGCGCGGCGCGGCGGCGGACCGCCACGGAGCCGTAGACGGTGCGCAGCCGCAGCCACGCACCGGCCTCCAGCAGCACGACAGGCTCACTGCCGCGCAGAAACCCCAGCGCGTGCGCCGCGTGCGCGGCGCGCAGCGGCAGGCCCGTACGCCCCAGCGGGCGGGACCAGATCTCCTCGGCGAGCGCGTCCAGCGTCTGCCTGCCACGCCGCTCGGGCGGCAGCTTCTCCGCCCGCTGCCGGAACTCGCCCACGGCTGCCGCCGCGACCGAGCCGACCGCGTCCACCGGCACCCGGGCGAACTCCTGCCAGCCGCCGCGCGGGGGCAGCACTCCGGCCCAGGAGGGGCCGGTGACCGCCGACGGCACGCCGACGGACTCCCGTTCCTCCTCGACCCGCTCCAGCAGCTCGCCGGCGGCCACGGTCACGTCCAGCTCGACCGGTTCCAGCAGCCGTCCCGTACGGACGGCCAGCACCTCGAACCGGGCCGGTTTGGCGAACACCCCGGCCACGCCGCCGCCCGCACGGATGCGCACGGCGGCGTTCTTCTCCCAGCGCAGCAGCCGCTCCAGGAAGGCGGCGAGTCCCGCCGCCTCCCCGGGGTCGGCGAAGACGAGCCGGTCAGCCACGGTGGCTGTCATCGAAATAGTCCTCCAGGAAGGCCCGTTCGGCGGCCGACAGCCGCCGGGGGAAGCCCTCCTCGATGTTGTACGGCACCACGACCGTCCGCGCCCGCACGTACGGGCCCCGGGACTTGGCGGCCCCCGGCCCGGCGGCAACCGGGACGGCGTCGGCGTCCTTGATCTCGTACCCGAACGTCACCGACGCCGCCGTCAGCTTCTCCACCCACAGCTCGACCGTCACCGGATCGGCACGGTGCACCAGCTGCCGCAGGTAGTCGATCTCGTGCCGCGCCACGACAGTGCTGCCGGTGAACGCCTCCGGGTCGCTCGCCCTCGCCGCCACGGTCAGGAAGTCGATCCTGGCCTCCTCCAGATAGCGGAGGTAGACGGTGTTGTTGACGTGCCCGTTGGCGTCCATGTCCGACCAGCGCAGCGGACACCGGTAGCTGTGGCGCACGCGATCAGCTCCGGGTCAGCTTCTTGTGCGTGGCGCGGTGCGGGCGCGCCGCGTCCGGACCCAGCCGCTCGATCTTGTTCTTCTCGTACGACTCGAAGTTGCCCTCGAACCAGAACCACTTGCTGTCACCCTCGTAGGCGAGGATGTGCGTGGCCACGCGGTCCAGGAACCAGCGGTCGTGGGAGACGACCACGGCGCAGCCGGGGAAGTCCAGCAGCGCGTTCTCCAGCGAGGAGAGGGTCTCCACGTCCAGGTCGTTGGTCGGCTCGTCGAGCAGCAGCAGGTTGCCGCCCTGCTTGAGGGTCAGCGCCAGGTTCAGCCGGTTGCGCTCACCGCCGGAGAGCACGCCCGCCGGCTTCTGCTGGTCCGGGCCCTTGAAGCCGAACGCCGAGACGTAGGCGCGCGAGGGCATCTCGACCTGGCCCACGTTGATGTAGTCCAGCTCGTCCGAGACGACCGCCCACAGCGTCTTGTTCGGGTCGATGTTGGCGCGGGTCTGGTCCACGTAGGAGATCTTGACCGTGTCGCCGACCTTGATGGAGCCCGAGTCCGGCTGCTCCAGGCCCTGGATCATCTTGAACAGCGTGGTCTTGCCCGCGCCGTTGGGGCCGATGACGCCGACGATGCCGTTGCGCGGCAGGGTGAAGGACAGGTCCTCGATGAGCACCTTGTCGCCGAACGCCTTGGAGAGGTTCTCCACCTCCACCACGACATTGCCCAGCCGCGGCCCCGGCGGGATCTGGATCTCCTCGAAGTCCAGCTTGCGGGTCTTCTCCGCCTCGGCGGCCATCTCCTCGTACCGGGCCAGACGCGCCTTCGACTTGGCCTGCCGCCCCTTGGCGTTGGAGCGGACCCACTCCAGCTCGTCCTTGAGGCGCTTGGCGCGCTTGGCGTCCTTCTGGCCCTCGACCTTGAGCCGGGACTGCTTCTTCTCCAGGTAGGTGGAGTAGTTGCCCTCGTAGCCGATGGCACGGCCCCGGTCCAGCTCCAGGATCCAGCCGGCCACGTTGTCGAGGAAGTACCGGTCGTGGGTGATCGCCACGACGGTGCCCGGGTACTTGGCCAGGTGCTGCTCCAGCCACTGCACCGACTCGGCGTCCAGGTGGTTGGTGGGCTCGTCCAGCAGCAGCAGGTCCGGCTGCTCCAGCAGCAGCTTGCACAGCGCCACCCGGCGCTTCTCGCCACCGGAGAGGTTGGTGACCGGCCAGTCGCCGGGCGGGCAGCCCAGCGCGTCCATGGCCTGCTCCAGCTGTGCGTCCAGGTCCCAGGCGCCCGAGTGGTCGAGCTGCTCCTGGAGCTTGCCCATCTCCTCCATCAGCTCGTCGGTGTACTCGGTCGCCATCTGCTCGGCGATCTCGTTGAACCGGTCGAGCTTCTGCTTCGTCTCCGCGACACCGTCCTGGACGTTCTCCAGCACCGTCTTCGACTCGTCGAGCGGGGGCTCCTGGAGCAGGATGCCCACGCTGTAGCCGGGCGAGAGCATGGCGTCACCGTTGGAGGGCTGCTCGAGCCCCGCCATGATCTTGAGAACGGTGGACTTGCCCGCGCCGTTGGGGCCCACGACACCGATCTTGGCGCCGGGCAGGAAGCTCAAGGTGACGTCGTCGAGGATCACCTTGTCGCCGTGCGCCTTGCGCGCCTTGCGCATGGTGTAGATGTACTCAGCCAAGAGGAACCGTCCGGCAATCTGTAGGTAGTCGTGCGCGGCCAGGCCGCGCGGGTCGTTACGTCATGCGGCAGCGCGCCGCGGAGTGTGCTGCGGCCCTACCACGTCAGGCATACGCACCCCATCTTGCCGCACCCGGCCCCCGCCCCGGAAACGGGATCCGCCGCACCCGACCGCCACCCGCCCCGCCCCACCCGCGGAAGCCGCCCCGCCGGGACCGCGCAGGGCGACGGTCACGGCGCCGGACGGCACGACATGAGCAGCGACGGACGCCACATGTGCCGCAGGCGACACACATGCCGCAACGGCAACAGGGCCGGAGGCATTCCGACCGGACGGACTCGAACCGATCGGACTCGAACCGATCGGACTCGAACCGATCGGACTCGGACCGGACGGACTCGGACCGGACGGACTCGCACCGGACGGAACCGCGCTTGACGGAACCGCACCCGACGGGCAGGGGGCGGCGCGGACGGCGAACCGACAGGGACGGGGAACGGGCGGACGTGCAGGGCGCGGCCGGACATACAAGGCACGGGCGGAGAACGGGGAAGGGGTCGGCGGACGCAGAGCCACCGCGACGCGGCACCATCGCGTCGCGGAGACCCGGTGCCGCCTGCATCGCTGGCATCGCCGGCACCAGGAGGCACCACCGGGACCAAACGGCACCACCGGCACACCGGCACCGGACGACGCCAGGGGGCACCAGGAGGCACCACCCGCACCAGGGGGCACCACCGGCGCCGGTCTCAGCTGCGGCGGCGCAGCGCCCGCAGCGTTGTGACGCCGACGGCGACGAACCCGATGGCCAGCGCCGCGATCAGCCGCGTGTTGCCGCTGCCCGTCTGGGCCAGGTCGCCCTCGGCCGCGGCGGCGGTACCGCCGCCGACCGTCGCGGGACGCTCGGCGGTCAGCGGCGCGCTCTGCTGGGTGACGGTCCCCAGCGACGCCGTCGTGGTGCAGTCGAGGACCCCGCTGAAGGTCTTGACGTACCCGTGCGGCCCGTGCACGGGTATGCGGTACGGCTGGTCCTCCTCGACCGGCACGGTCACCGTGCCGCGCTCCCCCTCGGCGATCACCTGGCGCTGTTTGCCGACCCGCAGCGGGAATACGGCGTCGGCGCCGTTGGTGACGGTGACGTCGACCCCGTGGCCCGCGCAGTTCTCACGCGCGGTCGCCGCGGGCACCGGGCCGCGCTCGGCCCAGTTGACGACGGCCGTGGCCGAGACCGTCGACTGGCTGGAGCCGGCCAGGATCTGCGCCTGGCTGCGGCCCCGTTCGCCGAGCCCGGTGAGGACCCGGCCCACCGGCACCTTGGCCGCCGCCTGCGCCGTCAGCGAGGCGGCACCGAAGTCCGCCTCCTTGGGCACGTCGAAGAACAGTTTGGTCCCGTTACGGGCGGAGCGGACCTGCTTGCCCTTCGCGTCGACGACCTTCACCCCGGCGGATCTGGCACGCGGCCCCGGAGCGACGGTGACCTCGGAGGCGGTGGTGCGGACCGTGACCGGGGCGGTGCGCTCACCGCTGCGGCCCGACACCTCCGCCCGGTCGAACGCGAGGGACGCCCGCGGTTCGGCGACGGAGCGTGCCTTCTTCACCAGGTAGGCGGCCAGCTTCTGCGCGGCCGGGTCGGTGGCGGTGATGACGGGGCGCTTGCGTGGCGCCGTGCCCCGGGCCTCGCCGCGCCCGTCTCCCCGCGCCCCCTTCTCGGCGAACCGCCAGATGGCGACCTGCGTGCCGGCCGCGGCCGTCTCCGGCGTGAGGCGTTTGGCCCCGGCGGCTTCGGCCAGCGCCTCCAGGTCGTTCCGGCGCGGATAGGAGTGCTCCACGACCCAGCGGATCTTCCCCGCGTTGGGATTGCCGGACAGCGGTGAGGACTTCCACTCCCCTTCCGCGTAACGCGACTGCGCCTGCGCCGGGTTGAGCGCGTCGATCCCGTAGGTCTGGAGCGTGCCGCCGCCCTCGACGGTCATCTCGAAGAGTCCCGCGCCGATCTTCTGCCGCTCGCCGTCCACGGTGACGACCGCCTCGTCGTGGGTGGTCAGCCCGTTGAGGGTGGCGGTGGC
The DNA here is from genome assembly GCF_000725885.1 of Streptomyces albus subsp. albus. Classification (GTDB taxonomy): domain Bacteria; phylum Actinomycetota; class Actinomycetes; order Streptomycetales; family Streptomycetaceae; genus Streptomyces; species Streptomyces albus. The sequence continues at coordinate 22,232 of NZ_JODR01000040.1, forward strand.
CCCGCTGCGCTCCTCGGGCAGCCCGCCGGCGGGCGCGCCCAGGTGCGTGGGACCGCCCGCATGCGGCCGTGCGGTCGCGTGCGGCGCGCTCATCGCCGCACTCACCGCGCACAGCCCGGTGGCCGCCGCGACGACCGTGAGACGGCGGGCCGCCCGCGCGCGTACAGAAGTCATGGTCTTCCCCTCTTGGCAGCGCGCGCGGGCCCGCGTCGCCCGCGTCCGCCGGTCTGCCGCAAAGCTCGTACCCCCCGGTCAGTACGCGTGGGATCGTAAGAAGATCAACAGCGTGCGGTCCCCATGATTCACCGTCGTCACACATTCCGACTCGCAATCGTTATCAGCGAATCCGGCGGACCGGGACGATCACGACGCACCGCGTTGACCTGGGTCGCTCCCGTCCGGCACATCGACCGGCGCATCGACCGGCCCGTTCCGGACGGGAGCACGCGGCCGGTGCCGTCAGCCGTTGAGGGCGGCGATGGTGGCCTCCAGATCAGTGGCCCGGGGCTGGTTGTGGGGGAGCATGGCGAGCACCTTGGCCATGCCGCAGGTGCCGGTGAGTGCGGAGAAGACCAGCCCGCCGGCGACACCCGCCGATATCCACCGCGCCCGCGCCCGGCGCCGCCCCAGGAGCAGCCCGGACAGCACGAGGGAGCCGGCCGCGAGACGGACCTGGCGCTCCATGGGCCAGGGCGTACGGCCCCCGGTGGTGCGGTCGAGTTCGTGGCCGAGCCCGCTCCAGGCGGTGGTGCCGCCAGTGAGGGTGGCGGCGGGGACACCCTGCGCCGCCAGGCGTTCGACGGCCTGCGCGGAGCGCGCACCGGAGGCGCAGACGACCAGGAGGGCGCCGCGTCCGGCCGCTGTTCGCAGGGCGGGCAGCGCCTCGTCCAGCCGGCCGAGCGGGATGTTGTGCGCACCCGGCAGATGACCGGAGGCGTACTCGCCGGGAGTGCGCACGTCGACGACGGTCAGTTCGCCGAGACGCGCGTGCGCCTCGTCGGCGGTGAGGGCCGTGCCGGGAGGGGTGGGGGCGGGGGAAGGAGTGGTGGGGGTCACGGGAATGCTTCCTTGGATCGGTCGGTTCACCGCTTCGGTAGGATACCCGTGGGGGTATCTACGAAGGAGTGTGGGCTGTGGAACTGTCGATGGCGGCTGAGGAACTGAAGACGGCGGTCAACCGGCTGCGCAGGGCGCAGGGCCAGATCGCCGGGGTGATCAAGATGATCGAGGAGGGGCGGGACTGCGAGGACGTGGTCACCCAGCTCGCAGCGGCGTCCCGCGCCCTGGACAGGGCAGGGTTCGCGATCATCGCGACGGGCCTCCAGCACTGCCTGACCGATACGGACATGGCGGCTTCCGAGGACCGGGAGCAGATGCGCGCCCGTCTGGAGAAGCTCTTCCTTTCTCTGGCTTGAGACTCGACCAGTCTCTGGCTTGAGACTCGACCAGTCTCTGGCTTGGGACTCGACCAGAACGCTCCGGGTGATGGCCGCCGCGCCCGGGGCGGGGCAGCGGCCACGGGCCGGGGGCCCTGCGGCCCGTTGTCCGGCTCATATGAGAGCGTCCACGAGCATGAAGGCGGCCACGGCCAGCAGCAGGACGGTGAAGATCCGCCGCAGCAGCGTGCCGGTGACCTTGGCGGCCAGGCGTCTGCCGTCCCAGCCGCCGAGGATCGCGGCCCCGGCGAACGGTGCGATCAGCGCCCAGTCCAGGCCGTGCGCGGTCGCACCACGAGTGGCCAGGGAGGCGAGGGAGTTCGCCGAGACCACCAGCAGACTCGTGCCCACGGCGGCCTGCATCTCGAACGCCAGCACCGTGACCAGCGCGGGAACGACGAGGAAGCCCCCACCGACCCCGAGCAGCCCGGTCAGCGCCCCCAGCCCCGCCCCGGTACCGGCCGCCTTGACCGGCCGCACCACCGCCGCCCCCGGCTCCTCGCCGGCGCCGTCACCGGCCCGCCCGGAACGCAGCATCCTGACCGCGGCGAACCCGGCGACGACGGCGAACGCACAGGTCAGCACCGGCTGAGGAAGGCGGGCCGCGACAGCTCCGGCCGCGGCGGCGGGCAGGAGACCCGCCGCCGCGAAGAGGGCACCCGCTTTCCAGCGCACCTTGCCGGCCCGGGCATGGGCGTACAGGGCCGTGAGCGAGGTGGCGGTGACGACGATCAGGCTGGCGGTGGTGGCCGCGGCCGGGGTGAAGCCGAGCAGGTAGATCAGCGCGGGCACCGCCAGGACACTGCCGCCCCCGCCGAGAGCCCCGAGCGCCAGCCCGACCACGCCTCCGGCGACCAGCGCGAGGACCAGCGCGCTCACGCTATGACACCGCTGCCGCCGCTCCCCCCGGTGACCGGCAAGCCCTCACGAGCCCACGCGGTCATACCGCCGGCGACATCCGTGGCCTCGATCCCCCGGCCCGCCAGCAGCTCCGCCGCCTCCTGGGAACGGTGACCGGAGCGGCAGACAGCCACCACCGGCTTGCCCCGCGCAGCCGCCGGCAGAGCGGCTCCCGCCTTCAGACGGCTGAGCGGCAGATGCAGCGCCCCGGGCGCATGACCGGCGTCCCACTCGTCCTCCTCCCGCACATCGAGCAGGACGGCCTGGCCGTCGACTGCCCTCCGGTGGGCCTGGGCGGGACCGAGCCGATCGGCACCACGAAGGGAACGCGAGGACGGTGGCGTCGGCGGAGAGGGCGGGGTCGGTAGGGTCGGTGGGGACGGCGGAAACATGGTGCGGTCTCCTCTGGTCGTGGTGCGGTCGGTACAGCGCGGGGCGCCCGTTATGCGGCTCGGCTCGTACGTGGCGCGGGCGCGCCGCACAGGGCATGGCACCGGCTCATGTGGCACGGCGAGTGTCGTGCGTGACACGGCGCGGATCGCGCTTGGCACGGCGCGGACCGTGCGTGGCACGCCACCCGTTGCGTGCGGCGCAGCCCGAATCGCGTTCGGCTCGGATTGCGGTTCAGCTCGATGCCGTTCGGCTCGGGTTCCGTTCGACTCGGGTTCCGTTCGACTCGAATTGTGTTCGGCTCGAATTGTGTTCGGCGCGGCGCCGGTTGTGCTTCGCCCTGCCTGACCCGCAGTCGCCGGGCGGGCAGTTGCCGGGCGGGGTCTTCACATGGCCGGCCGGAGCCGTCACGTCGTGGTGCGGGTGGACGCTCCCCCGCCCTCGGTTCCGTCGGGGCGTATGAGGGTGAGGCCGGCGTCGGTGGCGGAGCCGAAGCCGTCGTCGACCGCGACCACCTCGCGGCCGGCGGCGTCCAGCATCGACGCCGCGATCGCCGCGCGCATGCCGCCGGCGCAGTGCACCCACACCACCCCGTCCGGCACCTCACGGAGGCGTCCGGGCAGCTCGTGGAGCGGTATGTGCACCGAACCCTCGACGTAACCGGCGCGGCGTTCGGAGGTGCGCCGTACATCCAGCACCACCACCTGCGCACCGCTGTGGCGTTCCGCGGCCAGGTCGGCGAAGCGAGCGCGCGGGAAGGCAGCGAGCTGTTCGCCCTCACGGACCCAGGCGGCCGGATCACCGCTGGCTGCGGCAGCGGGACGGTCGATACCCACCCGGGCCAGCTCACGCTGCGCCGAGGCGATCTGCTCGGGCGTCTCCCCCAGCAGCGTGACGGGCTTGCCCCACGGGATCAGCCACGCCAGGTACGTCGCGAGCTGCCCCTCGGCCTCGAAGTTGAACGACCCGGCCACGTGGCCCTCCGCGAAGGCGACCCGGTTGCGCAGGTCCACCACCCACTCACCGGCCGCCAGCCGGTCGGCGATCTGTGCGGCGTCGGCCGGCTCGGGCTCGGTGAGGTCGACGGGGGCGGGTCCGGCGGCGTTGGCGGGCCCCATGTGGGCGTAGTACGCGGGTATGTCGTCCAGCCCCGCCAGCACCTCGGCGACGAAGGTGTCCACGTCCTTGGTCAGCGCGTCGTTCTGTTCGCGTTCCGCGCCGATGGTCGTCGTTTCGCCCGCGGCCTGGGTGGAGGCGCAGAAGCTGCCGAACCCGTGCGTGGGCAGTACCCGTACCTCGTCGTCCAGTTCGTCGGCGAGGCGGTGTGCGGAGGCGTGCTGGGCGCGGGCCAACTGCTCGGTCAGCCGCGGCTCCACCAGGTCCGGCCGGCCGACCGTGCCGATCAGCAGCGAACCGCCGGTGAACGCCGCCACCGCCCGGCCCTGCTCCTCCAGCACGTAGGAGGTGTGGTGAGGGGTGTGACCCGGGGTGGCCACAGCCCGCAGTACCAAGCCCTCGTCCACCGCGACGGTGTCCCCGTCGGCGATCGCGGTACGGCGGAAGGCGACCGGTGCCCCCGCCGGGACGAGGTACTCGGCGCCGGTGAGGCGGGCGAGCTGGAGACCCCCGCTGACGTAGTCGTTGTGCAGGTGGGTCTCGACCACGTACGCGAGGCGTACCCCGCGCCGCGCCGCGGCCGTGAGGACCTGGTCGATGTCCCGGGGCGGATCCACCACCACCGCCGTGCCGGGGCCTCCCGCCAGATAGCTGCGGTTGCCCAGTCCCTCGAACTTCAGCGTGTCGACGAAGAACACGATGACTCCTCCCTGATCTGCGTACCCCCCGGGGTATCGATCGCCACTTCCCACGCTAACAGATGTACCCCGGGGGGTATTCCGCCGAGGCATGGGGCCGCACCTCTCCACCGAAGGCATCACCCCTGCTCCGGGGCCCGCCAGCACGAGACCGGACCCCGCGAGCGTGCCCGTGCCGACCCCCACCCCAGGCCCAGGCGCAGGGCACAGGCCCAGGCACGGGCGCGGGCCCAGGCGCGGGCTCGGGCGCGGGCACGGGCCCAGGCACGGGCACCGGCACGGGCTCGGGCTCGGCAAGCAGGGGCGAGCCCAGCGATCCGCGACCCGCGCCCCCGGGGCGGGCTCAGGCCGGCGACCGCACCCGAACCAGACGGCAGGACCGAAGGCAGGGCCCGGAGCAGGGGCGGGGGTGCGGTGGCCGGCCGCTACCGGGGCGTACCGAGCGGCTCCGGACCGGGTTCGTCGTCGTCCGTGCCCGCGCCGGGGGCGGACACGGCGACGGCCGCTGCCACCGGTGCGGCATCGGGCGTGCCCGCTCCCCCGCCGCCCGAGGGGCCGAACGGCGCGGCATCGTGTGCCTCCGCCGGGGGCCAGGCAGGCGCGGGACCGTGAGTGAGGTGCGGGCCGGACTGAGCGCGGGCCACCCGGACGAACGCGGCCGTACCGCGTGTGAGGTCGTGCCCCACCGTGGAGGCCATCAGGTCCGCCGTCAGATAGCGCCTGCCGTCGCGTTCGTCCTCCACGATGCGCAGCTGGCCGCGGACGATGACGGGCTCGCCACGCGCCACCGAGGAGGCGACATTGGTGGCGAGCGACCGCCAGGCCCACACCGTGTAGAAACTGGTGCCCGCGTCCGCCCAGCGCTCTTCCCGCTTGTCGAAGCGCCGCACCGTACTGGCCAGCCGGAACCGGGCGACGGGCACACCCGAAGGCGACATCCAGTGGTCGATCTTCGTCGCCACGTTCCCCATCACCGTGACATGCGTCTCGTTCATCCGAACCACCCCGTGACGCGGCTGACTGCCGCTGAGTGCGGCTGTCCGCCGCTGCTTGTCTGCGTCCGGGAACCAGCGTGGACGCCGAGGGCGGCGCGTGGGAAAAACGCTCCGAATCTGTGGATAACTCAGCAGTTGTGCATAACTCGCTCACCTGTGTGGGGGACGGGTCACATGGCCCCCACCGGCCTGCCGCCCGCGTCAGCGCCGCGCCCCGCACCCGCGGGCACATCCGTCACCGCATCCGCCCCACGGGCCGCCTGCGCATCCGCGCCCGCGTTCGCACCCACACCCGCGTTCACGTCCGGGTTCGCGTCCAGGTTCGGCACGTTCGGCACGTCCGGGTTCGGCGCGTTCGGGTCCGGGGCCGGGTGCGCGCCGGGCGCCGTGCCCGGCGCGACCACGGAGGACGTCCGGCCCGGTACCGCGTCGAAATCGGCGGCGAACTCCGCGCCCGGAACAGTTCCGTACTCCCCGCCCGGAACGGCCCCCTGTCCCAGCTCGGAGCCGGCCCCGAAGGTCGCGTCCACGCCGGTCCCCACGGCCGGGTCCGAGACGGTGCCGAGGACGGGTCCCCCGGCCGCGACGGCGAACTGCTCGCGCACCTCGCGGTAGCGCAGCAGCTCGGCCGCCACCGGCTCCAGCACCCGGGTCCGGCCGCAGCAGGCGGCGAGCCCGCGCAGCCTGCGCTCGGCGTCCAGCCCGTAGGCGCGGGCGGGGCCGCGGGCGGCTCGGCGGCAGCCCCAGGCCAGTACGGGGCCGGCGAGGGTGGCCGCGACCAGCGCGGCGACGGGCAGCGCCAGGGCCTGCGTGACGCCGCCGGCCATCACCGCGACTGTCACCGCCCACGCCGCACTCGCCCCTTGCAGCACGAGGAACAGCCACTGTCCCAGCAGCACCGCGGCGTGCCACGGCGGCCGTGGCACCCGCACCCCGCGCCCGCCCGGCCCCGTTCCGCCGGACGCACCGCTCCCGGCCCCGGGCCCGGCCGCGTCCGGTGCTGCCGCCTGCCCTTCCTCGGCTCGCGGCGCAGCGGGCGCGCCCGACACTCCGGGCTCAGCCGGACCCCGTACGACCGGGGATGCGTACGGATCGGCCGAGACGGCCGAAGGCGTGCGCCCGCCCACCGCCTCCGCTCCGCCGGTCCCGCCGGCCGGATACCTGCTTCCCGGCGCCCCTCCGTCCGGTCCGGCGCCGGGCACGGGCCCCTGCGCCGGCACCGCCATAGCGCCCGCTCCGGAAGCGGAGGAGAGTCCCGGCACGGGCGCAAGCACTGAAGCGGCAGCGGATGCGGAGCCGGGAGCCGACGCGGACGCGGACGCAGAAGCGGAAGCGGAAGCAGGGGCTGAGGCGGACCGGGCCTTGGACCGGGACAGGAACCGGAACACCGACCGCGCCCTCGACCCCGTAGCGGACTTCGACTCCGATCCGGGCGCCGGGACCGACATCGGCTCTCCCGTAGCGACCGGCCCCGAACCCCGCCCGGTCCCCGCCTCCGGCCCCGAGGCCGGGGCCGGAGGCGGGACCGATGCCGGCGTCGGCACCGGCCCCGTCTCCGTCGTCCGGCCGGCGGCCGTCCCCCCGGTGTCGGCCGCCGCCTTCGGGGACGTGAGGGCGGCGTCGGCGCCGGACGCGCAGACGGCCATGACCTCGTCCAGCGCCTCCGGCAGGCCCGCCGCACCGCGCCGTGCGGACTCGCGGACGGTGCGGGCCCAGGCGCCGGGGAGCCCGGCGGCTGCCGCGTCGGCCAGTTCACGCACCGCCTGGGCGACCATCGGGCGCGCGGCACGCGGCTGCTGGAGCGTCTCACGGGGGCGCCGGACGGGCGCGCCCGTGACCGTCTCGCCGACCGCCTCGTCGCGGTCGCTGCCCGGCCGGGAGGTGTACCAGCGCAAGGCGCGCACCCAGGGAGTGCCGGCGGAGCGTTCGGCCTGGCGCAGCCAGGCGCGTTCGGCCGCCTGACCGGCCGCGGCGGCACCGACGGCGAGCGCCAGCCGGTCCTCGAAGTCCTCGCGGGCGGTCTCGGTCAGTCCGGCCGGGCCGTCCACCGCGCCGGGCCCGGGGTCGGCGTAGACGGGGCGCAGCCGTTCCATGGCCCCGTCCAGGTCGGCGGTCAGCCGCAGGACGGCGGCGCGCCGCTGGGCGACGAACTCGCCCAGTTCCTCGCGCAGGACGTCGATGCCCTCGTAGGTGAGAGCGGACGCGGACAGCACGACGGCACCGGGTTCGCCGTGCTCGCCCAGTGCCATACCGTCCTCGTCCAGCAGGCGGCGCAGGTCGTGCAGGACCGCGTCCACACCGTCCCGGGTGAGCCGGTCGATCTGGTTGAGGACGACGAAGGTGACCTCCGCGTGTCCGGCCAGCCGGCGCAGGTAGTCCTCGTGCAGGACGGCGTCCGCGTACTTCTCCGGGTCGACGACCCACACGACGGCGTCGACCAGTTCCAGCAGCCGGTCCACCTGTTCGCGGTGGCCCGGTGCGACCGAGTCGAGGTCGGGCAGGTCGATCAGGACGAGGCCGCCCAGGGCGCTGTCCCGAGTGCGGTGACGGGCGTGCTGCGGGATGCCGAGCCGGTCGAGGAGCCCGTCGGGACCGCCGTCGCTGTCCCGGCCCGCTTCCCAGGTGCACGCCACCGGGGCGGCGGTGGTCGGCCGGCGCATGCCGACTTCGGAGAGACGCGCCCCGGTCAGAGCGTTGAACAGCGAGGACTTCCCGCTCCCGGTGGCGCCCGCCACGGCGACGGTGGTGTACGCACGGGGCAGCCCCCTGCGGGCCGTCGCCTCGTCCAGCACGCGGCCCGCCTCGGCCAGCACCTCGGGGTCGAGCCGGGTGTGGGACAGTCCGACGAGCTCCCGCAGCGCACCGAGCCGCTGCCGCAGCCGGTGCTCTCCTTCGTCCCGGCGCGCGTCCCGCTGGGCGTCCGTGCCGACGTCCCGCCAGATGTCACGTTCGGCGTCCCGCCACACGTCGTCCCGGTCCGCGTCCCGGTCCGCGTCCCGGTCAGCGTCCCGGCCTGCGTCCTGGTCTGCCTCCCGCGCGGCGTCCGCGCCGGTGTCCCGGGCGGCGTACTGCGCGGCCTCCCTTACGGCGTCCCGGGCGCCCTCCTGCGCGGTCTGCGCGTCGTCATGCTGCACGTCGTCATGGACGGCGACGGGGTCCTGCTGCTCCTCCGGAGCGGTGGCCTTCTCCACGGCCTCCGCCTCAACGGGCTGCTGGACGGCAGTGCCGTCGGCGCCTTCCGGATCCGCCGACGGGCCGCCGGGGCCCTCCCCGGAGTACGGGTCCTCCGGCCAGACGGTGCTGCGCCATGGAGGCGCGAACCCGGAACCGGTGACCGGGCGGTCGGCAGTACGCTCCGGCCCCTCCTCGCCCGGGGAGTGGCTGCGCGGGCCGGGCGTCCAGGGCTCCGCCTCGGACTCCCGCCGGCCACCGTGCTCGGCGGGCGCCGTACGGTCCACGCGGGCCCGGCGCGCGATGATGCCGTCGTCCCAGACGAACTCCGGCTCGGTCGCGCAGGCGTGCGCGTGCTCCCGTTCCTGCTCCGGGACCCGCCCCTGCTCGGGAGTGCGCCCCTGCGTGGCTGCCCGGTCCCCTTCGGGAAGGTGCTCACTCCCGGCCGCGCGCTCCTGTTCGGAGGGGCTCTCCTGCGCGCTGTCGTCCCCCGTGGGACGTGGTACCGCGTTCGCCGCGGCCTCCGCCTGCTGGTGCGGTACGTGCACCACAGGACGCGGTGACGCCTCAGCGGACGATTCGCCGCTGTCCGCCCTGTCAGCGGTTTCTCCGCTGTCCGGGCTCTGCCCACCGTCCGCGCTGCCCGCCCTGTGCGCCGTTTCTCCGGCGTCCGGGACGTCGCCGACGCACGTGCCGTCCGCCGCTCCCGCAGGCGTCTTGGTGGGCCCTGTGCCCTCGTCCGCATCGGTGCGGTGACTCATGTCAGCCGGACGGTCAACGCGGGGCCTGTCCGTCACTGTCGTATCCGCAACGGCGTCCCGCTCGGACACGGCCGTTTCACTCCCGGGGGTCGAGCGGGCCCCACCATCAGGGCCGGGCGAAACCGGCGCACTGGCCGGCACGGCCGTTCCACTGCTGTGCACTGCTCCAGCAGCCCCCATGGGGTTGCTCTCGGCTCCCGTGCTGTGCCCCTCACTGTCCGAGCGGCGCGCGACAGGCGAGTCGCCCGCGTCTTCCGGAGCGCTCGCCGACACGGCGGGGGTCGCGCCCACAGCCGCACCCGGCGGCAGGTGCTGGCCGTACGACCGAGGCTGACCGGACGCCAATGACTGACCGGACGGCAGGGACGGGCCAGCAGCCAGGTGCCGGTCCGACGACGGAGGCTGATCCGACGACAGGGGCTCGCCGGACGACAGAAGCCGCTCCGACGACAGGGGCTGCGGCAAGGACCGATCCGGCGACACGGACGGATCCGGCGGCAGGGGCTGACCGGACGACAGGGACCGGTCAGGCGAGAGGTGCTGGCCGGCGGACAAAGACTGGCCCGACGACAGAGGCGGGTCGGCAGCCAGGTACTCGCCGGACGACACGGGCTGTCCGGCAGCCAAGTGCTCGCCGGACGACAAGGACTGGTCCGCAGCCAAGTGCTCGCCGGACGACACGGGCTGGCCGGCAACCAAGTGCTCGCCGGACGGCAAGGGCTGGTCGGCAGACAGCCGCTCGCCGGACGACAAAGGCTGCTCCGACGACGGACGCGGGTCGGCAGACGACTGCTGGTCCGGCGCCGGCGGCTCGGTGAGGTCGAGTTCGAGCTGGCCGTCGACGGGGTCGGTCCAGGCGTCGGGCCAGTTGCCGGTCCAGCGCTCGGGCGGCTCGCCCGGGCCTCCGGCGCTGCCGGCGGTGGCGTCGGTGGTGGTCACTGCGGTCACCTCTCCGTGTGCGCGCTTTGGAGGCCGCGCGTGCTGTGGTGCAGGCCGAGCGGGGTGCGGGTCGGCGGGAGATCACTGGGCGGCACGTCCGGGGTCTGTGCCCCGTACGGCCGGTGGGGCGGGCGCAGCCGCCGGCTGGTGTCGAGTTTTTCCAGTGCGGAGAACGCGGCGACCAGTTCCACCTGCGGTTCGGGGCCGGTGCGGAACTCCTCCAGCGGTGCGAGGCGCAGATCGCGTTCGCCGCACAGGATCCGGTCGATGCACGCGTCCAGCAGGTCGGCGCACTGGGTGCGCAGTTCGTCGGCGCTCTCGTCGCCGAGCAGGTCGGCCAGGGCGTCGTCCGCGCCGTCGGTGTGCGGGCCGCCCAGGAGGGCGGCTGCGACGAGCCCTGCGACGTGTTCCGTGTCGCCGTCGGGGGCGGCGGCGCGGCCCGCAGCGCGTGCCTCCTCGTCGGCGAGTTCTTCGACGCAGCGGCGCCAGCGGCGCACCATGACGCCGATCCGGCCGGCCGCCTCGCCGCGTTCGGTCCCGTCGTACGCGGCGGGCGGGACGCACCGGTCGAGGTGCGGGGTGGCGCGTCGGAGTTCGGCGACGCGTTCGTCGGCGGCGGCGACGGCGCCGGTCAGCAGGGCGGCGAGTCCGTCGGCGAAGGCGTCGAACAGTTCTTCGCCGTCGCTGTCGGCGGGGAAGCAGCGCCAGTGTTCGGCGGCGTCACCGGCCAGCAGCTCGCCTTCGGCGATACGGGCGCGCAGCCGGTTGCCCGCCGACTCGTAGGCGTTCTCCACCTGCTGTGCGAGGCGTGTCGCCGCCGCGTGCTGGGCGGCGGAGGCGGCGGCGAGGGCGGCGACGCGGGGGCGGAGCGAGGCCAGTGCCCCGGCCGCCGTGCGGGTGGCGGCGGCGTACCTGGTCTCGGCATCGGCGGCGCGGCTCTCCAGCCAGTCGCGCAGCCCGCTGACGGCGGAGACGGGGAGCAGTCCGGAGCCGCCCGCCGATTCGGGCAGCTCGGGGACGGTGAAGCGGGGCACGTCGCCGAGGCCCTCCTGCTCCAGCAGCAGCGCGTACTGGGCCGCGACCTCGGGGGCCACCTGGTGCGGTACGCGGTCCAGGACGGTCGCGAGGGTGACGTCGTACTCCTTGGCGCTGCGCAGCAGGTGCCAGGGCACGGCGTCGCCGTAGCGGGCCGCGGTGGTGACGAGTACCCAGATGTCGGCGGCGCAGATCAGTTCGGCCGCCAGGTCGCGGTTGTGGGCGACGAGGGAGTCGACGTCGGGGGCGTCGAGGAGGGCGAGGCCGGGCGGCAGTCCGCTGTCGGTCTCGATGCGCAGGGCGTTCCGTGGTTCATCACGGTCGGCGTCCCAGTCGGTGTCCCATTCCGCGCCGGTGTCCCACTCCGCGCCGGCACGGGGGTCCCAAGCGGTTCCGGAACCGGAGCCCCACTCCGTCCCCCGGCCGCCGTCCCACTCCCCTCCTGGGCCCGGGTGCCAGGCGGGGGCGTGACCGGGGCCGTTCCGGGGGCCGGGGTCGGGTTCCCAGCCGTTGCCGTGCCCGGGGTCCCAGTGCCCGGCCGGGGGACGGCCCTGGGCGTGGTCGGGGCCCCACCGGCGGCTGCGGCCGGCGTGGCCGCCGTTCCGGGTGCCGTCCCGGTCGCCGGGGAGGCCCGGCCCGGATCCCCAGTCCTCGGCCGCGTCGCGGGCGGCGGCGGGCCGGCCGGAGCCGCTTCTGCCCGGCTCGTGGGTGCCGGGCGGGTCCTGTCTGGGCACCCACACCCGCTCCAGGCGGGGCAGTACGCGGGGGCCGACGAACCAAGGCCGGTCGTCCGGATGGCAGACCAGCACGGGGGTGCGTGTCGTGGGCCGCAGTACGCCCGCCTCACTGACCCGGCGCCCCACCAGCGAGTTGACCAGCGTCGACTTGCCCGCGCCCGTGGAACCGCCGATCACCGCGAGCAGCGGTGCCTCGGGGGTGCGGACGCGCGGGACGAGGTAGTCGTCGAGCTGATCGAGCAGCTCGTCCCGCGAACGGCGGGCACGTTCGGCGCCCGGCAACGGAAGGGGGAAGCGCGCGGCAGCCACGCGCTCGCGCAGTGCGGTGAGCGCGCTCAGCAGTTCAAGCCGTACGTCCAAGATCGCCACATGGGGCAGAATGCCCAATTTTGCTCCACTTTTGAAGCGTATTCGCGGGCAAGGGCGGGGAAAATAGACGCTTTCGGTGACCGATGGGCTCTTTTGCCCCATTCGCACCGCATGTACCAGCTGCCACCCGGCCGCACCCATAACGACTGCGCAACACCCGCACCGCGCGCCGCCAAAACCGCTGCATGAATCGCACCAGCCTGCGATTATCGGGACCGCTTCACGGAACCTCCACAAGGCGTCGCGGACGTGAAGCAAGCAGGACGAGCCACCCGTCCCCCTATCCTTGACCCCGCCGTGGTCACTCCGGGGGCGGCGAGCTCGCCCACCGCAACGGAGACCGGCCCCCGTAGCTCAGTGGATAGAGCAGGCGCCTTCTAAGCGCTTGGCCGCAGGTTCGAGTCCTGCCGGGGGCGCCACCGGCCCACCATCGGCCGGGCCGCGTTCCAGCAGTTCGGAGCGGGTTCCACCCGCACTGAACGCTGCACACGAGGACACCTCGACGAACGCCGAAGCCCGGCCGGCACCGGCCACAACCGGGCCTCCACGGGCACCTGCCCCCTGTGCACCCCCGGTCGCTCCCCGTCCGCACCTCTCCGAGGAAGCCGACCCGGCACGCGGAAGTGGCCCCACCGGCGGGTAGCAGACGGCTCGAAGAGGTGCCCAGCAGTCCGCCTGCCGCCTCCTGCTGCGTGACATCGGGCGCAGCAGGGGGGCGGCAGGCGGGGCTCCTCGATTCAGCCATTCGGTTAGACATATGTGACGACAGTCACACGCACCGACGAACTGACAATTCACACATGCACGGCACCAGGACCGCCTCCCGCACTCCGTCCCACAGCTCGCCGAAAGACGGCCCCTGCACGCGCCCCTCCGCCACGTTCCCCTGCGTTCCTTCGGGAAAGTGCAAGCCGGCGGGCCGCAGGTCGCTGACGCGGCCACCTCCCACAGGGCCGGGGTGCCGATCCCCGAACCGTGCTCGGTGCACGCGGCCACCAGCGAGCGGCGCCAGTCACCTCCGTCGTCAGCGGCGACGAGCGCCCCCGTGCACGTGCCGTTCAGGACGCAGTTGCTTTCGGCTCTGCGAGCAGAAGGAATGCGGGTACCGGAAGAGGCGACGGTCGCCGTCGAGCTGGAGCACCTGCGCGGCGTGACCGAGGCAGGTTTCGCGCGGCTGGGCGGGCGCTTGGACGTGGTGCTGGAGCGCACCGACCATGTGGATGGCCCCGCCGAGTGGTGCCGGCGGGGCCACTATGCGGGGACAGGCGGCACTTCACCATCACCGACGCGGACGTCCGGAACCTGGGGCCAACCCCGCGCGTGCGGGGAGCACTGGACAGTTGCGGTTCTGACCAGGCGTCAGGCGGGACCAACCCCGCGCGTGCGGGGAGCACCCCAAAACTGTCCGGACTGTCCGACGATCAACGGGACCAACCCCGCGCGTGCGGGGAGCACAAGCTCATGCCGTTGGGGAAGCGGCGAATCCGGGGACCAACCCCGCGCGTGCGGGGAGCACCGGCAGCGGCAACAGCAGCTCCAGCGGCACCGGGGACCAACCCCGCGCGTGCGGGGAGCACAGAGGCTGACCAGCAGCGTTTCGCCAGTCGAGGGCTGATTTTAACCACTTCCCACGACTCGGACCTTCCGGGCGTTCTCCCATTAGGAGTCGAAACCCTGCCGAAGGGTGTCAGCTGGGCCACTGCGAGGGCTGGTCAGCCTCCAGTCCGACGAGCCCTTCATCCAAAGGGTGAGCCTCCGGTATGACGATCCGGCCTGCCTGTGGGTACCCCGCTCCGGGTACCTCGCGCCCCGTTCTACGGTCCCGGGAACGGATCATGGAGGTGGGTAGCTGGGCGCGGACCGACGCCGTGTGGACTGGTGCCGGTGGGCGCTGCTGGTGGCTATGGCGCAGCTGCTCGTGGAGCTGGCCGCATTCGGCCGGTAGGAGCGAACGAGACGCGTTCCGTTTCGCCTGGCGCGGCAACCCATGGGTATGCGCGTCGGACGTCACGTCGCGGAGGCGCCTGCGGGTTGGACAAGGCAGCCCCGGACGCCGATCCGCCCCGCCTGCGCCGAAGCTGCCGGCTCAGGAGCGGGCGGCCTATTTATCGGGCGGCGTCGCCCGTGCTGTAGGTGCCGCCGGGAATCGCGCATCCGGCGCGGCGCGGCGTCCGCCGTCCTCGTCGGGCGGGTAGACCACGATCGGTGCAGCCATGACATCGCCGTGCGGCCAGTCGGCAGCCGCCGCATCTCGGGAGCCCCAGCCGCTGGACCATCGACGCCCCCTAGGCTGGCCAGGATGATTACTGACATCGTCTTCGACGTCGGCGAAACCCTGGTGCGGGACGACCGCTACTGGGGCCGCTGGGCCGACTGGCTCAACGTCCCCCGGCACACCCTCTCCGCCCTCGTCGGCGCCGTCGTCGCCCAGGGTCGAGACAACGCGAACGCCATCAGACTTCTTCGTCCAGGCATTGACGTCGATACCGAACGTGCTGCGATGGAGGCAGCAGGAGCGGGCGAGATCCTCGACGACTCCGACCTTTATTCCGACGTCCGCTCTGGCCTTGCCGCGCTCCGCGATGCCGGATACCGGGTCCACATCGCGGGGAACCAGACCGCTCGCGCGGGTGACCTTCTGCGAGCCCTGAACCTGCCGGTCGAAACCGTGTCCACGTCGGGCGAGTGGGGCTGTGCCAAGCCTGCCCCTGCATTCTTCGCCCGCGTTCTGGAAACTGCGGGCAGCCAGCCAGCAGAGACCCTGTACGTCGGTGACCACCCGGCCAACGACATCGTCCCGGCAGCAACAGCGGGGTTGCGTACCTGCCTGCTGCGCCGAGGACCGTGGGGGCATCTGTGGTTCGATGCAACCGACCCCGCACCCGAGTTCCGCGTCGACAGCATCTTCGACCTGCTCCGTGTCTTGACCTCATAGGTGGGGCCCCGTCGAAGCCACGCCCCGAGGGGGCCCACGCGTTACCGTTCTATGTGGCTGCACAGAACGGAGTTCCTGTATGCCCGTAGACCCGCGCTCCAGGGTCGGGGAGAGCATTGCTGCTGCTCGTCAACTCGCTCGCATGACGCAAAAGGAACTGGCCGACGCTTCGGGTGTCTCGTACAGCATGGTTCGCGCAATCGAGCGTGGTGCACGGATGCCCGGGGACTCGGTGCTCGACGCGCTCGCCGCAGTTTTGGGCGTGGACCCCGCACGGCTGCTGGGGAACCACGGCAATACCGATTCGCGGGTGCATGACGAGATCCCCGAACTTTCCCGCGTGATCGCCGCCTATGACATGCCCCAGGACGGGCCGGTGCGCCCTCTTCACGAGCTTCGTGCAGCAGTGGAGGAAGCTGTCACCTGGCGGGTCGGGGCCCAGTATCTGCGGATCGCCCGCGGAATCCCGAGCCTGCTGGACGAGTTGGCTCGTGCACTCGACGGGGTCCGGGACGGTGCTGAGCGTCGGGAGGTCGCGCAGTTGCTTGTGGCTGCCTACCGCGCTGCTGACGCGGTGGCCTACAAGTTCGGCTACCGGGACTTGTCGGCACGGCTCGTCGAGCTCATGCGATGGGCTGCTACGGGCGCAGAAGATCCACTCCTCGACGCGACGGTGGCCTACGTGCGCACCGAGACGTTCTTCGCCGCCGAGGCGCACGATCCCGGCTTGCGCGCCCTGGAACGGGCGCTGGACTCCGCTCCGGTCACGCCCGGTCGGGCCGAGGTAGCTGCCCGCGGCACTCTGCACATGCGCGCGGCTGTCATCGCCGGCCGGGCTGGATGTGAGGACGCCGCGCTGATGCACATCGATGAGGCCCGTCGCTGCGGCGATCAAGTCCCGGAAGGCATCTACGAGGGCACCGTGTTCGGCCCGTCGTCGATCCGCATCCACGAGGTGTCGCTGGCGGTCAGCCTCGGTGGCCGGCACCTCCAGAGGGCCCTGGATATCGCGCACGAGTGGGCGCCGCCGCGGACTCTTTCTGCTGAACGCCGCTCGGGCTTCTACATCGAGCTCGGCCGTGCTCAATTGTGGGCAGGCCAGCCGGATCACGCCTTTGAGTCGCTGAAGGTGGCTCGTCGGATCGCGCCCCAGCACACCAGGGAGCATCGGTGGGTGCGCGAGGACATCGCCACGCTGCGCCGTCTGAAGCGTGCCGATCGGGAAGACCTGTCCAACTACGCGGGTTGGTGCCAAGCGGTGTAACCGGCTGCTACAAGCTGTGGCAGTTGTGGCGCTCTCCGCCCTGCACCATCTGAGTGACCGGAATGGTTGGCAGATGGGACTGCGGTATGCACCAGGCAGCGTCGAGACGAGGTGCTGACAGGCCAGCGATCAGCATCGCCCACCTTCACAGTGAAGCGCGCATAGAGTGCGGCGCGTTGAACGGAGACCTCTTTCCTGTTGGGGAAGTCTCGGTTACTCATCAGGGGCGGGCTCTCTCTTGGTCTGTGGTTGCCGGCGAAAAGCATTCCAGCGCGGGGGCAATCCAGTGAGAGCGCAGATGCCTCAGCGGGGCGACTACGTCGTTGACCACTCCACTGCGGTGCCGCCCGCCCCGCCCTGGGTGGGGAGAGTGCGACAGACGCACCGCGACGGAACAGTGCTGCTGATCACCCCCACCGGTTACGCGTGGACCGCCGCCCCCGGCGACCTGCGCCCGGCCACCGAGGAGGAGCGTGCCGCCTACGACGCCCAGGTGTGCGGCATCCAGTGGGAACGGGACGCGCTCTACCGGCAGTTGCGCGGGGGTGCCCGGTCGTGAGCCGTATGACGATCCGCGTCTCGCGGGACTCGGGCCGTACGTGGACTCGTGAGCGCACGGTGAAGGGCGAGGGGTCACCTCCGGTGTGGGTGCCGTGCCCGCCGTGCCGGTGCCCGCGCTGCACGAAGGAGCGGGGCCGTGACAAAGCCTGATCCCGC
>NZ_JODR01000041.1 GCF_000725885.1 Streptomyces albus subsp. albus
GGCCCCCATGACCGCGCCCCGCACCCCGCACCCCGCACCCCGCACGACGAACGGCCGGGCCCCCGAAGGGACCCGGCCGTTCGTCGTACCAGGAAAGCTGTCGCCCGGGAACCGGGCGGGGCGCTACCGCACCTCGGAGATCTCCGGGCCGCGCTGGAGCTTGTCGAGCCCGCCCGCGAAGCGGGAGCCCTCCTCGACCGTCTCCTGCTGCACACCGTCGGGCACCATCTGCGCGTCCTGGGGCAGCTTGAGGACGATCGGGTCACGCGGCGCCATCGGCCCGTCACCGCGCACCACGACGGTGTCCCGGAAGATCTGCTCCAGCACACCTGCCGCCTCCGGCTGGACGGCGCCCTGGCCGGAGATCACCCCGCGCAGGAACCAGCGCGGGCCGTCCACCCCCACAAACCGCACGACCTGCACACCACCGGTGCCGTCGGGCAGCTGCACCGGCACCTGGGCACGCAGCTCCCAGCCGAGCGGGCCGTCCACCTCGTCGATGACGCCCCCCTGCTGGGTGATGCCTGAGGCGATCTCCTCCCGCACCTCGTCCCAGATGCCCTCCCGCTTGGGGGCGGCGAACGCCTGGAGCTGGATGGCGCTGTCCTGGAGCACGACGGTCGCCGCGACGATCGCGTCACCCGCGACCTCCACCCGCAGCTCCATGCCCTCGACACCGGGGATGAAGAGCCCGCCGAGATCCACCCGGCCGGAATCGGGCTCGCTGACCTCGCTCAGGTCCCAGGGGCCGTCGGGACGGGGGGCCGGGGGCAGCTTGACCTTGGTCTCCCCGGCCGCGCCGGCTTCCGCGCCGTCCTGCGGCTCGTCCTGGCCGTCCTGTTCCGTCTCGAACTCGTCCGAGGCGCCCTTCTCAGGCTTTTCGCTCTTCTTGCGACGACGTCCGAACACGTCACTGTCCTCTCAGGTCGGAAGCTCGATCGGCACCGACCGCAACGTAATGCTTCTGCTGTGCGGCTGTCTGCTGGATGGAGCCCGCTTCCTCCGCCGAGTCCGCCTCCGGGCCGGTGCGGCCTGCCGCATGGCCGCCCGTGGAGCCGAAACCGCCCGCGGCACGCGCCGACGTGGGCAGCTCCTCCACCTCGCGGAAACGCACCTTCTCCACCTGCTGGACGACGAGTTGGGCGATACGGTCGAACCGCTCGAACCGCACAGCCTCGCGCGGGTCCAGATTGGCCACGATCACCTTGATCTCACCACGGTACCCGGCATCCACCGTTCCCGGGGCATTCACCAACGCGACGCCGCAGCGGGCCGCCAGACCCGAGCGCGGATGGACGAAGGCGGCGTAACCGTCGGGCAGGGCGAGGGAGATCCCGGTCGGCAGCACCGCCCGCTCCCCCGGCGCCAGCTCGGCACTCTCGGTGGTCACCAGATCGCACCCGGCGTCCCCCGGGTGCTGGTAGGCAGGCAGCGGTACTTCGGGGTCGAGACGCCGCAGCAGCACCTCGACAGGGCCGCGCGGTGCGGGGCAGGCACCGTGGTCGGTCGTGCTCATGGGTTCACCTCGAAGGCGCGGGCGCGCCTGACCTGGTCCGGGTCCTCCATGGCCGCGTGGATCTCCTCCTCGCGGCCGTTCTCGATGAAGTGCTCCACCTGCACCTCTATGAACAGCGCGTCGGCCCGCACGGCCACCGGCCCGCCGGGGCCGCCCATGCGGCCGGTCGCCGTGCAGTAGATCTTGCGCCCGTGCACGGCGGTGGCCCACGCCTCGATGTGCAGCTCGGTGCCGACCGGCACCGGCAGCAGGAAGTCGGTCTCCAGCCGTCCGGTCACCGCGATGATGTGCATCAGCCAGTTCAGGGAGCCCAGCGTCTCGTCCAGCGCGCTGGTCAGTATCCCGCCGTGCGCGAGACCGGGGGCGCCCTGGTGCGCGGGCTTGACGGTGAACCGCGCGGTGACGCTCACCCCTTCCCCGGCCCATGCCTTCAGGTGCAGACCGTGCTGCTGGTCCTCGCCGCAGCCGAAGCACATCCGGTAGTGGGCACCCAGCGGGGAGCCCGGCGCGGGGGCGTCCGGATGGCGCACCGGCGCCACGGCGTCCTGCGGCGGCACCAGCGAGGTCTTCGGGGAACCGGGAGGAATCACTGCACTCACAGGGGCAGACCTTACCGCCGTGCGGGGCGCGCCGGGGCGCCGTGCCAAGCTGGACACATGCATCCCGCGTCCTCGCCCTACGACGAACGTCTCACCGCTCCCCGTTCCTGGTGGCTGATCGCCGCCGGGATCGGTGTCGGCTGTGCCCTGATGCTGTTCCCGCTGGGGCTGCTGCCCGCCCTGTGCGGTCTGGTGGGAGGAGCCGCGCTGGCCGCCGTGTGCGTCAGCTCCTACGGCGGCGTACGGGTACGTGTGGTGGCCGGTTCCCTGGTCGCGGGGGACGCCCGGATCCCGCTGTCGGCCCTGGGTGAGGCGGAGGCGCTGGAGGGCGAGGAGGCCCGCGCCTGGCGGACGTACAAGGCCGACACCCGCGCCCACATGGTGCTGCGCGGCTACGTGCCCACCGCGGTCCGCATCGAGGTGACCGACCCGGAGGACCCGACGCCGTACGTGTACGTCTCCACCCGGCACCCCGAGGAGCTGGTGGCGGCGCTGCGGGCCGCGCGGGAGACCTCCCGGTCCTGACGGCGGGGCGCAGCCGCCCCGGTGCTCAGGCGGCGGGGCCGCGCCGCAGGTCCTCGCGAACACGCCGGGCGAGCTTCGCGGTGTCCTGCCGGTTGAGGTAAGCCCCGACGGCCGCGCCTATCAGGAACGGTGCCAGGTTCGGCAGGTTGCGCAGGGTGCGCTTCATGATCTGCTGCCGCAGCCGGCGCCGCATCTCCCCGCCCATGGCCGCGTTCAGGGTGGCCGGCTTGGTGACGTCGATGCCCCGCTCGGCGGTCCAGGCGCCCAGATAGGCCATGGCCCGCTCGCGGGCGTTGCCGGGCGCCCGGCGCCCGTAGACCTCGTGCAGCTCTGCGATCAGTTTCAGTTCCACACCGGCCACGCCGACGATCTCGGCGGCCAGTTCGGCGGGCATGGCGGGCGGCACCGGCAGCATGGCCGCGGCACCGACCCCGGCACCGACGGTGGCCGACCCCTTGGTGGCCCCGGCCACCAGCTTGTCGGCCAGCTCTTCGGTGCCCAGGCCGGGAAACTGCTTCTGGAGGGTCTCCAGGTCCCGCACCGGCACACGCGGTGCGGTCTCGATGATGCGCTCGGCGACGGCGCGCAGGAAGGCGCGTGTACGGCGCCCCCGCGCGCGCCGCAGCCGGTTGTCCTGCTCGTCGCTCACGGACGGCGCTGTGCCGTCCGCCGTGCCGTCCCCGTACGGCACGAGCGAGGCCGACCGGTCACGAAGGCCCCGCTCGTCGTCACGTGCGTCGTCGACCGCCACGAGCAGCAGTCCCGCTCGGCTCAGGCCGCGCAGTCGCGGCAGATCGGCTGGCCGTTCTTCTCCGCGGCGAGCTGGGAGCGGTGGTGCACCAGGAAGCAGCTCATGCAGGTGAACTCGTCCGCCTGGCGCGGCAGCACGCGGACGGACAGCTCCTCGTTGGAGAGGTCCGCCCCGGGCAGCTCAAGGCCCTCCGCCTGCTCGAACTCGTCCACGTCGACATTGGACGCGGACTTGTCGTTACGGCGGGCCTTCAGCTCCTCGATGCTGTCTTCGTTGACGTCGTCGTCGGTCTTGCGTGGAGTGTCGTAATCCGTAGCCATGTCGCTCTCCCCCTCTGGGTGTCTGTGGTGTCTCCAGCGCACGTAACGCGTGAGAGGCCGGACTTGTGCCCGGCCCGAGGCGGAGATTTTGCCTCACATCAAGGTCTGTTACTCAATCGACACCCAACCGCACCCCTGAAGAGGTGATCACGTCGGCTGTCGAGGAGGACCATAAACGGTCCCCGGTAGCGCTCCGCGCATGCCATCCCGGGTACTGCCCACGATCTCCACCTGCGGAAACCTGGATTTTCCGGGATTTCTTCCCGCCTCGCGGCCACGCTGCGCATCCCCCGAAAATTCGTGTGTGTGATCGATCACAGCATCTTCGCAACCGGAGCGAGGGCTACCGATTAGATATACGGCCATTCACCGACCGTAGTCATCCGTATTCCCTCCCCGATCACTTTCCGCTCTCATTCCTCACTTTCCGTGTCCGCCGTGCTCCGCCCCGGGAAACATCCACGAGGATCCCCGTGGACGTTCGGACCGTTCGCTCACAGCGGCAGCGTCACCCGCATCACCAGGCCGCCCTCCTCGCGCGGCACCGCGGCGACCGAGCCGCCGTGGGCCCGCGCCACCGACCGCACGATGGACAGCCCCAGCCCGACCCCCTTGTCACTGCCCGTCCGTTCCGTACGCAGCCGCCGGAACGGCTCGAAGATGTTGTCCAGCTCGTAGGCGGGGACGACGGGACCGGTGTTCTCGACCACCAGCACCGCCTGCCCCGGCTGCGCCTCGGTACTGACCGAGACCCATCCCCCGTCACGCAGGTTGTAGCGCACGGCATTCTGCACCAGGTTCAGGGCGACCCGCTCCAGCAGGACCCCGTTCCCCTGGACGTAGGTGGGCTGACGCACCCCGCGCAGCTCCACGCCCTTGGTCTCGGCCTCGCCCCGGGCCTGCTCCACGGCCTGCGAGGCGACCTCGGCCAGGTCCACCGGTTTGCGGTCCACCAGTTCGTTCTCGCTGCGGGCCAGCAGCAGCAAGCCCTCCACCAGCTGCTCGCTGCGCTCGTTGGTGGCCAGCAGCGTCTTGGCCAGCTGCTGGAGCTCCGGTGAGCCCTCCGGGTCGGCGAGCTGCACCTCCAGCAGCGTGCGGTTGATCGCCAGTGGGGTGCGCAGCTCGTGGGAGGCGTTGGCCACGAAACGCTGCTGGGCGGTGAACGCCCGGTTGAGCCGGTCCAGCATCTCGTCGAAGGTGTCCGCCAGCTCCTTGAGCTCGTCGTCCGGACCCTCCAGCTCGATCCGCTTGTGCAGGTCCGAGCCGGCCACCTGGCGTGCGGTGCGGGTGATGCGGCCCAGCGGCGACAGGACGCGGCCGGCCATCACGTAGCCGAACGCGAAGGCGGCCACCGCCAGCCCCACCAGGGCCAGCAGGGAGCGCCGCAGCAGTCCGTCCAGGGCGATCCCGCGCTGGGCCTCCAGACAGGCCGACAGGCGGTCCGTGAACACGTCGCTGGGCAGCGTCCCGGTCAGCCCCGGACAGCGGTCCGAGGTGGGCTGGGTCTTGCCGCTGAGGATGCGGAACGGCAGCTCGCTGATCTGGTCGAGGGCCTGCGCCGCCAGCAGGTAGATGATCGTCAGCAGCAGCACGCCGGCGATCAGGAACATGCCGCCGTACAGCAGCGTGAGCCTTATCCGGATGGTCGGCCGCAGCCACGGGGAGGGGCGCTGCGCATCCCGGGGGTCCCAGTTCGGCTTGGGCGGTGTGCGGGGCGCCGCGGGGGTGCCGTTTCCGCCCCAGTCGGTGCCGGTGGCGGAGGTGGAGGGTGGCATCTCGGCCTCAGATCCGGTAGCCGGCGCCGGGCACGGTGACGATCACCGGCGGCTCGCCGAGTTTACGGCGCAGCGTCATCACCGTGACGCGCACCACATTGGTGAACGGGTCGGTGTTCTCGTCCCACGCCTTCTCCAGGAGCTGCTCGGCGGAGACCACGCCGCCGTCGGCCCGCAGCAGGACCTCCAGCACGGCGAACTCCTTGGGGGCCAGCTGCACCTCCCGGCCGTCGCGGGAGACCTCGCGCCGTCCCGGGTCCAGCTTGATCCCGGCCCGCTCCAGGACGGGCGGCAGGGCCGTGGTCGCACGCCGCCCCAGCGCCCGCACCCGGGCGGTCAGCTCGGAGAACGCGAAGGGCTTGGGCAGGTAGTCGTCGGCGCCCAGCTCCAGACCGGCCACCCGGTCGCTCACGTCCCCGGAGGCCGTGAGCATCAGCACCCGGGTGGGCAGGCCCAGCTCGATGATCCGGCGGCAGACGTCGTCCCCGTGGACGAGCGGCAGGTCACGGTCGAGGACGACGACGTCGTAGTCGTTGATGTCGATGCGCTCCTGCGCCGCCGCCCCGTCGTAGACGACATCGACGGCCATGGCCTCCCGGCGGAGGCCCGTCGCCACGGCATCGGCGAGCAGCTGCTCGTCCTCGACGACGAGTACGCGCACGGCGCTGTTCCTTCCCTGTGGTGCGAGTGGGGGATGTGTACCCCATCGTGCCCCGGACGCCGGTAAACCGGCTGTAAGGGGGCGGGACGAGGGGCCGTGGAGCCGCCGGGGTGAGGCACTCGCACACTTTTTTCGCCCTCGTTGAGGTTTCTCTGAGGTTTCCGGTGGGGAGGACGTGAGCACCACCCGCGATCACGCCCTGTGCGCAGCGTGCCACGAGCCGCCGCTGACGCAGCCGGGGACCACGCCGTGACCGGGACTCAGCACTGCAAACCCTCGGCACACCCCGTGCCACCGACCCGCGACGAGGGGGCACAACCATGGACGCGTTCACCGCAGGCATCCTGCAGCGCATACGGACCACGGAGTCCGACCTGGACCGCGCACGTGAATTGGGCGACGACTTCCTCGTGGACGTCGAGGAGTCGGAACTGGCCGACCTCCACCGCCTCGCCGCCGAGCACGGCGTGCAGGTCGCCTGACGACGCCCGACCGACACCCCGTGGTGCGGCCCCTGCCGGGGCCGCACCACGTTTTTGTGCCGTTCTGTGTGGCCCGGCCCACTTCCGCCGGGCGCGCCCTCAGTCGTGCCAGGCGCCCAGGTCCTCCAGCAGGGGCTGGAGGACCGCGAAGACACCCGGCGAGGCGGCGACGGTCAGCTCCCCGTCCGGGGGCAGACCGGGGCGTCCGCCGGTCAGGGCGCCGGCCTCCCGCGCGACGAGGTCGCCCGCGGCCAGGTCCCAGGGGTTAAGGCCGCGCTCGTAGTAGCCGTCCAGCCGGCCGGCCGCCACGTCGCACAGGTCGATCGCGGCCGACCCGGCGCGGCGGATGTCCCGGACCCGCGGCACCAGCTCGCGGGCGACCGCGGCCTGGGCGACGCGCCGCTCGGCGATGTAGCCGAAGCCCGTCCCGATGAGCGCCTGCTCCAGCGGCGGTGCCGGCCGGCAGTGCAGCCGGCGCCCGTCCAGATAGGCGCCCTGCCCGAGGACGGCGTGCCAGGTCTCGCCGCGTACCGGGGCCGCAACCACGCCCACGACGCGCTCGCCCCGGTACTCGGCGGCGATGGAGACGGCCCAGTCGGGGCGTCCGTACAGGTAGTTGACGGTGCCGTCCACCGGGTCGATCACCCAGCGGACGCCGGAGGTGCCCTCGCTGGTGGCGCCCTCCTCGCCGAGGAAGCCGTCGTCGGGGCGGTGCTCGGACAGGAAGCCGGTGATCAGCTTCTCGGACGCCAGATCCATCTCGGTGACCACGTCGATGGGGCTGGTCTTGGTCGCGGCCACCTCCAGGTCGGCGGGGCGGCCGTCACGCAGGAGGGCCCCGGCACGGCGGGCGGCTTCCTGGGCGAGGGCGAGCAGTTCGGCCTTCAGGGCGTCGTCGGCGTCGGCGGGAGCGGACTGCTGGGGCGTGTCGGTCACGTTCTCGCTGCTCCTACTCGTCGGTTCGCGTACGGGGCGCGCACGGCCGCGCGCCGGGCCAGCATGACCCGCCCGCCGGGTGGTGCGGCAGTGCGCCCCCTGCCGGCGGTGCGGCGGCGCGCACCCCGCGGATGGTCAGAATTCCGGTGCGTCGGCGCCGGCCGCCGCCGGCTTGGGCGTCCGGGCCGGGCAGCAGCCGACGGGACACAGGTCGTGGCTGGGGCCCAGGGCGCCCAGCGCGCACCGGACAGGGGACTCGTCGCGCTCGGCGGCGGCCCGCTCCAGCACCAGGTCCCGGACGGCCGCGGCGAACCGCGGGTCGGCGCCGACGGTGGGCGAGCGGCGGGCCGGCAGCCCCAGCTCGGCTGCCTTGGCCATGGCCTCGGTGTCCAGGTCGTAGAGGACCTCCATGTGGTCCGAGACGAAGCCGATGGGCACCATGACGGTCCCCGGCACGCCCTTGCCGTGGAGCTCCTCCAGGTGATCGCAGATGTCGGGCTCCAGCCACGGCACCGACGGCGGGCCGCTGCGCGACTGGTAGACGAGGCTCCAGGGGTGCGCGGTGCCGGTGCGCTTGCGTACCGCCTCGGTGATCAGCTCGGCGACATCCAGGTGCTGCGCCACGTAGGCACCGCCGTCACCGTGCGCCTCCTCGGGGCCGGAGGTGTCGGCCGCCGCGGTCGGGATGGAGTGGGTGGTGAAGGTCAGATGGGCCGCGGCGCGCACGTCCTCGGGAAGCTCCGCGAGGGAGGCCACCACGCCGTCGACGACGGGGTCGACGAAGCCGGGGTGGTTGAAGTAGTGCCGCAGCTTGTCCACCCGCGGCACCGGGAGGCCCTCCGCCCGGAGGGCGGCCAGCGACTCGGCGAGGTTCTCGCGGTACTGGCGGCAGCCGGAGTAGGAGGCGTAGGCGCTGGTGGCCAGGACGAGGACGCGCCGGTGACCGTCGCGCACCATGTCGCGCAGGGTGTCGGTCAGGTATGGCGCCCAGTTCCGGTTGCCCCAGTAGACGGGCAGGTCGAGGCCGTTGGCTGCGAAGTCCTCGCGGAGGGCGGCCAGCAGCTCACGGTTCTGCTCGTTGATGGGGCTGACCCCGCCGAAGAGGTAGTAGTGCTGTCCCACCTCTTCGAGCCGTTCGCGGGGGATGCCGCGTCCGCGGGTGACGTTCTCCAGGAACGGGACGACGTCGTCCGGCCCTTCCGGGCCGCCGAAGGAGAGCAGCAGCAGCGCGTCGTAGGGGGCCGCTGAGGTGCCCCGGTCGGGGCTGGACGATTCGGTGGGCAGCGCATCGGACATGTCTCGATCCTCCCATCCGGTGTGGGGGAAGGACGGGCGCCCTCCCGCCCGTAAGCTGGATGCCTCCCCCGTCCGTCTGATCCGATCGGCGAGCGTTACCCAGTTGGCCAGACCCTCCAGCCCCTACCGCGCGCTCTTCGCCGCGCCCGGAAGCAGGACCTTCTCCGCCGCCGGCTTCCTCGGCCGGCTCCCGCTGTCGATGATGGGCATCAGCATCGTCACGATGGTCTCCCAGCTCACCGGCCGGTACGGGCTGGCGGGAGCGCTCTCGGCGACGGTGGCGCTCTCCTCCGCGGCCATCAGCCCGCAGATATCGCGGCTGGTGGACCGGCACGGACAGCGGCGGGTGATACAGCCCGCGATGCTGGTGACGGTGCTGGCCGTCGCGGGTCTTGTGACGGCGGCCCGGCTGGACGCGCCCGAGGTGCTGCTGTTCGCGGGGGCCGTCGGCGCCGGGGCCATGCCGAGCGTGGGCGCGATGGTGCGGGCCCGCTGGGCGCACCTGCTCCGGAGCGAGCCGCGGCTGCTCCACTCGGCGTTCAGCTTCGAGTCGATCGTCGACGAGTGCTGCTTCATCGTGGGGCCGATCCTGGCCATCGGTCTGTCCACGGGTGTCTTCCCGGAGGCGGGCCCGCTGCTGGCCGCCTGCTTCCTGCTGCTGGGGGTGACGTGGCTGAGCACCCAGCGCGCCACAGAACCGCCGCCGCATCCGCCGCGGGCCCACGGGGGCGGTTCGGCGCTGCGCACGCCGGGGCTCCAGGTGCTGGTGGGTGCCTTCGCGTTCACCGGGGCGATCTTCGGCTCGATCGACGTGGTGACGGTCGCGTTCTCCCAGGAGGCGGGCCACAAGGCGGTCTCCAGCCTGCTCCTGGCCGTCTACGCGCTCGGCTCGGTGCTGGCCGGCGCGGTCTTCGGGGTGCTGCGCCCGGCCGGCCCGCCGGCCCGCAGATGGCTGTGGGGTGTCTGTGCGATGGCCGTGAGTATGATCCCTCTCCAACTGGTGGGGAACCTGCCGTCCCTGGCCGTGGCGCTCTTCCTCGCGGGCATGACCATTGCCCCGACGATGGTCACCACCATGGCCCTCGTCGAACAGCTCGTCCCGCGCGCCAAGCTGACGGAAGGCATGACGTGGACCAGCACGGGGCTCGCGGTCGGGGTGGCGCTCGGGTCCTCGGCGGCCGGCTGGGCCGTCGACACCTTCGGCGCCGGCCGTGCCTACGCAGTTCCCGCCGTGGCGGGGGCGGTGGCGGCCCTGGTGGCGTTCCTCGGCTACCGCCGGCTGAACTCTCGGCCGGTGCCGCGGCGAGAGGGGACGGTCAGTGACGGGCGTGCGAACGACGAACAACCGAGCGGCGACATGGCGTAACTGGGCGGGGAACGTGACCGCCGCCCCCGAACGGACGGTCTTCCCCTCCACGACCGAGGCCCTGGCCGAGGTGGTGCGCCGCGCCGCCGCCGACGGGCTGCGGGTCAAGGCCGCGGGAACGGGTCACTCGTTCACGGCAGCGGCCGTCACCGACGGAGTGCTGATACGCCCCGAGCGGCTGGCCGGGGTACGCCGCGTGGACCGGGAGGCGGGCACGGTCACCGTCGGCGCCGGTACACCGCTGAAGGTGCTCAACGCTGCGCTGGCGGCACGGGGCCTGTCCCTGACGAACATGGGCGACATCATGGAGCAGACCGTCTCGGGGGCGGTCAGCACCGGCACCCACGGCACCGGCCGGGACTCGGCCTCCGTCGCGGCCCAGCTCACGGGGCTGGAGATGGTGCTGGCGGACGGTTCGGTGCTGCGCTGCTCGGCCGAGGGCGGCGAGGAGGAGCGGGACGTCTTCGCCGCCGCGCGGGTGGGCCTGGGCGCGCTGGGGGTGATCACGGAGCTGACGTTCGCCGTGGAGCCGGAGTTCCTGCTCATGGCCCGCGAGGAACCGATGCCGTTCGAACGGGTGATCTCCGAATTCGATCAGCTGGTGACCGAGAACGAGCACTTCGAGTTCTACTGGTTCCCCCACACCGACAACTGCAACACCAAGCGGAACAACCGCAGCGCGGGCCCGGCCGCCCCGCTCCCCCGGATGCGCGGCTGGATAGACGACGAACTGCTCTCCAACGGGGTCTTCCAGGCCGCCTGCGCACTGGGCCGCGCCGTGCCCGCCACCGTCCCCGCCGTCGCCCGCGTCTCCAGCCGCGCCCTGTCGGCCCGCACCTACACCGACATCCCTTACAAAGTCTTCACCAGCCCGCGCCGGGTGCGCTTCGTGGAGATGGAGTACGCCCTGCCGCGCGCCGCGCTCACCACCGCGCTGCGGGAGCTCAAGGCGCTGGTGGAGCGGTCCGGATTCCGGGTCAGCTTCCCCGTCGAGGTGCGCACCGCACCCGCGGACGACATACCGCTCTCCACGGCCGGCGGGCGGGAGACGGCGTACGTGGCCGTCCACATGTACCGGGGCACACCGCACCAGGCCTATTTCAGCGCGGTCGAGCGCATCATGACGGCGCACGCCGGCCGCCCGCACTGGGGCAAGCTGCACAGCAGGGACGCCGAGTACCTCGCCGGGGTCTACCCCCGGTTCACCGAGTTCACCGCCCTGCGCGACCGGCTCGACCCGGACCGCGTCTTCGGCAACCCCTATCTGCGGCGCGTCCTGGGCGACTGACCCGCAACGCTCCCCAGCGCGGCCCGGACACCCGGCACGGAACGACGAAGGGGCCGTTCTCCCTCGTCCGAGGGAGAACGGCCCCTTCCCGCAGGAGCGCCGCGGTCAGCCCTGCGGGATGACCGGCTGCTTCTGGGGCAGCTGACTGCCGGAGCCCGCGCCACCCGCACCCTTGTCGGAGTCGGTGCCGCTGTCGCTGCCGTCCTGCCCGCTGTCCTGGTCGCCGCCCTGGCCGGGCGTCTTGCCGGTGCCGCTGCCGTCGCCGTCCTGGGAGCCGCCCGCGC
This sequence comes from Streptomyces albus subsp. albus, assembly GCF_000725885.1. Classification (GTDB taxonomy): domain Bacteria; phylum Actinomycetota; class Actinomycetes; order Streptomycetales; family Streptomycetaceae; genus Streptomyces; species Streptomyces albus. Next base: position 11,800 of record NZ_JODR01000041.1, read on the forward strand.
CGCCCGGCTGGGTGCCCGACGGGTCCGGCGTCGGGGTGGACCGGCCACCAGAGTCGCCGGAGCCGGGCTGGTCCCGGTGCTCGCCGCCCTGGTCGCCGGGGCCGGTGGAGGGCTGGGAGTCCCCGGGGCTCGGCGTGGTGCCGTCGTCCTGCTCCGACTGGCCCGGATCGGGATCGGTGGGCTGCTGCTCCGGCGTGCTGTCACCGGAGGACCCGCTCCCCGAACGGAACACGTCGCTGATCGAGGTGCCCTTGCCGCCGGAGACGGTGTGCCCGGAGATCGCCTCGTACGCCGTGATGCCGCCGATCGCGATCACGAACACCACCGCGGCGGGCAGCAGGGTGCGCCGCCAGCCGCGCCAGCGGGTGCCGTGTGTCGTCGCCTCGGTGAACTCCCCGTCGCCGGGAACCGCCTCGGAGCCCGCCGGACCGGCCGGGCGCTTGACGGTGCCCAGCACCCGGGTCGCGTCGTCGCCGGGCGCCCCGGTGGCCGCCCGCTGGGGACGGAGCATCCTGGTGGCGTCGTCGGTGTCCTTCCCGTCGGTGCGCAGGGCACGGGTGACGTCGTCCACACGCAGGGCCCTGGTGGCGTCGTCGGCGCCGGCTGCCGTGCCCTCGGGGGTGGCGGCCGGGAAGAGCCGGGTGGCCTGGGAGTCGTGGACGCCGCGCGTACCGGGGGCGCCGTCCAGCGCCTCCGCGTTGTGGGCGGCCTGGGCGGTGTGGTGACCGTCGTCGCTCTTCCAGCCGGCGGCCGGGTCCCCCACCGGGAGACGGCGGGCCTTCGGCGGCAGGGTCACTTCCTTGATTTGCTCACCGGTCTTGCTGAAGAAGTGCTGGAAGATCGGGCCGCCACTGGTGGCGACGAGGCTGACCACGCCGGCCCCGAGGAAAGTGCCGTAGACGCCCAGCTGGCCGGCCGCGAAGGCGGCGACCACCGCGGCCACGGCACTGCCCAGTACCTGCGCGAGGCTCAGGTCGAGCTTTTTGCGGCTCTTGCCACTTTTCTCCTCTTCCCTCTCGGTGTCTCGCTCACTATCTCGAAACTCCGCTATGTGACTCTTGTCTGTCTTGTCCATCTAACGCCCTCGATCGCACACTCCAGCCACTGTGCACGAATAGGGGACTTTCCAGCGAAGCCGAAGGTTCCATTTAGGGTGGTTCTGTGACGCTTCCCACCCCCGTATCCAGGCCAAATGGACTCTTGGGGCGTCAACTCCCTTACCTCGGAGCAACTTCGGTGGCGCGGCGGTCCACCCGGGTGGCCCTAATGGAGTAGTGTGACGAGCCCTGGTCTCGGTTCTGACCCGGCGCCGACTGCTCACGGTGACCACCTCGGCCACCGTGCGTTGTGAGGAGGTAACCGTGCCGTAGCGGCGGTACCGGGTGGTTCCGTACGATTCGAACAACGATCTGAACTACCTCGGACCCCGAGGAAGTCGGCAAGGTTGTGGCAGGCTGCACCCGGGCAGGCCACACTCGTCTAGCGGGAGCAGCGACGCACGTGACGTCGGCAGGCACCACCCGGGAGGTCCCCATGCCCGAACTGCGTGTCGTGGCCGTCAGCAACGACGGCACACGACTGGTGCTCAAAGCTGCCGACAGCACGGAATACACGCTTCCGATCGACGAGCGGCTGCGCGCCGCCGTCCGGAACGACCGGGCGCGGCTGGGCCAGATCGAGATCGAGGTGGAGAGCCACCTGCGGCCTCGCGACATCCAGGCCCGGATACGAGCCGGTGCCTCCGCCGAGGAGGTCGCGTCCCTCGCGGGCATCCCCGTCGACCGGGTGCGCCGCTTCGAGGGCCCCGTGCTCGCCGAGCGCGCCTTCATGGCCGAGCGCGCCCGCAAGACGCCCGTGCGCCGCCCCGGCGAGAACACCGGGCCCCAGCTCGGCGAGGCCGTCAGCGAACGGCTGCTGCTGCGCGGCGCCGACAAGGAGTCCGTCCACTGGGACTCCTGGCGGCGTGACGACGGCACCTGGGAGGTGCTGCTCGCCTACCGCGTCGCCGGCCAGCCGCACTCGGCGACCTGGACCTACGACCCGCCGCGCCGCCTGGTGCAGGCCGCGGACGACGAGGCCAGGGCGCTGATCGGCGAGACCGACGACACGCCCGAGCCCAGCTTCCCGTTCGTGCCCCGCATCGCCCGGCTGCCGCGCGACCGCACCGAGCGCGCGGAGCGGTTCGGCCGGCACGACCTGGAGCCCGCGCCGCTGGCGCCCGCCCCCGGTGACGAGGACGACCAGCTCCCCGGCGCCGACGACGCCGGCGGCCCCGACTCGCTCACCAGCCTGCTGGAGGCGGTGCCCAGCTTCCGGGGCGACCTCGTCGTGCCGGACAGGTCGGCGGAGGAGGAGCAGGCCGCCGAGGCGGATGAAGGCGTCGTCGCCGAGTGCGAGGAGGAGCCGGAGGCCGTCGAGCCGCCCGCGACCGCCGCCGGCGCGGGGTCGGCGTACGCGGATGTGCTGATGCCGCGGTCCGTCGGATCGCACCGCGAACGTCTCAAGGGCAACACCGACCGGCAGGCCGAGGCGGACGGTGTCCGTCCGGGGCGGCGGGCCGCCGTGCCCAGCTGGGACGAGATCGTCTTCGGCACCCGCCGCAAGAAGGAGTAGGCCGGCCGTTCCGGCCCCGCCGGCCTCCCGTGAGGGGGCCCGACCGGCGTGCCGGCCCCCTCACGGCTCGTGGTGCCGCCTCTCAGCCCCGTTCGGGCCCGGTGGCGACAGGACGGCGCGGGTCCGCCGTCCACTCGCTCCAGGAGCCGATGTACAGCGCCGCGTCGATCCCGGCGAGGTGGAGCGCGAGGACTTCCTGGGCGGCCGACACGCCCGAGCCGCAGTAGACGCCGACCTCCGCACCGGGGTCGGCGCCCAGCGCTTCGAACCGCTCCGCGAGGGCTTGGGGGGAACGGAAGGTCCCGGCGTCGGTGAGGTTGTCCGTGGTGGGAGCCGAGACGGCGCCCGGGATGTGCCCGGCGACCGGGTCGAGCGGTTCCACCTCGCCGCGGTAGCGCTCCGCCGCGCGGGCGTCCAGGAGCACCCCGTGACGGGCCAGCGCCGCCGCCTCGTCCGCGTCCAGCGTCGGCATGCCGCCGGGCTCGGGCACGAAGTCGCCCGGCGCGGGCTCGGGCGTCTCGGTGCTGACGGACTCCCCCGCCGCCTCCCAGGCGGCCAGCCCGCCGTCGAGGACGCACACGTCCGGGTGACCGGCCCAGCGCAGCAGCCACCAGCAGCGGGCCGCGGCCCAGCCGCCGCCCATGCCGCCCGCGTCGTAGACGACCACGGGCCGCCGCGCGGTGACGCCCGCCCGGCGCATCGCGGCGCCGAAGACATCGAGCGGGGGCAGCGGGTGGCGGCCGGTGCCCTTGGCGGGCGGTGCGGCCAGCTCGCGCTCCAGGTCGATGTAGACGGCGCCGGGCAGGTGGCCCTTCTGGTACAGCGGCAGCCCGGGCGGCTCGCCGGGCTTGTAGCGCACGTCGAGCAGCACGGGCGCGTCCCCGGAGGCGAGAGCGCTCGCGAGTCGGGGTACGGAGATGATGGCTGTCATGGCGCCATCTTCCCGCAGACGGCGCCATCGTGGCCCCGCGAGCCCGGCAACGGCACACGGATCGGGGATTCTCGCCCCGAACGCGGAGAAAAGCGGCGCGGCCGGGGAGCGCGGCGCGACAGGTGGTGACAGCATCTGCACTGACGAGTAGTCACGGAGCCACGGCAAGGACGCCGGGGCACTTCCACCCGCACGACCGCATCGATGATGGTCAAGGAGCGAAGCAGATGACCGAGGCAGCGACTCGGCTACGGCGCACGCCCGGCGCGCGCGCATGGGCGAGCCTGATGGTGCACGAGCTGGAGGTCGGCATGGAGTTCTACCGGGGGCTGTTCGGCTGGGAGTTCCAGTCCGGCCCCCGGCAGCTGGGGCCCTACGTACGGGCGGTCGTGGGTGGGCACGAGGTGGCGGGGCTGGGGAAGAAGGCGCCGGGCCGCGGACTGCCCGTCGCGTGGCTGCCCTATCTGGCCAGCGACGACGCGGACGACACGGCCGCGGGCGTCCGTTCGTACGGCGGCACCGTGGCGGTCGGCCCGCTGGACGCGGAGAGCGCCGGCCGGATGGCGATCGTCGCCGACCCGCACGGTGCGCCGTTCGGGCTGTGGCAGGACGCGCATCTGCCGGGCCTGGGGAACGCCCCGCGGGGCACGTTGGGGGCGCCCGTCTGGTTCGAGCTGGTCACCCGGGAGACGCACTCGGTGGTCAAGTTCTACCAGGCGGTGTTCGGTTACAAGGCGGAGGCCGTCGAGGCGCCGGGGACGGACTATCTGACCCTCTACGCGGACGGGCGCCCGGTGGCCGGCATCCACGGAGTGGGCGAGTCCCTGCCCCGGGACCGGGGGCCGCACTGGCGCACCTACTTCGCCGTCGAGGACCCGGACGTGGTGGCGGGGCGCGCCACCGAACTGGGCGGGCAGGTGGTGCGGGGCCCCGACGACTCACCGTACGGGCGGCTGGCGACGCTGGCGGACCCGGAGGGCGCGCACTTCAGTGTGATCCGGCCCGCGGCGCCGGCGCGCTGACTTTGCCGCCGGGCGGCACCGGCGGTGCGGCGGACGGCTCGTCCACGGGCAGGACGTCGGGCGACAGCGCCCCGGCGCGTGCCGAGGCGGCCGTCAGCCGCCTGCGGTGGTGGCGTCGGCACAGCACTTCGTAGCCGACCTCGCCGCTGGGCTCGCCGACATCGCCGACGACCACCTGTGCGCCCTCGACCACCATCCGGCCGCCGACCGTGCGCGCGTTGTGGGTGGCGCGCGCTCCGCACCAGCACAACGCCTCGACCTGGAGGGTCTCCAGCCGGTCGGCCAGTTCCATCAGCCGCTGGGAGCCGGGGAAGAGCCGGGTGCGGAAGTCGGTGGCGATGCCGAACGCGTACACGTCGATGCCGAGTTCGTCCACGACGCGGGCCAGCTGTTCGACCTGCTCGGGCGAGAGGAACTGCGCCTCGTCGACGATCACGTAGTCGGTGCGCCCGCCCGCGGTCAGATGTCTGACCAGGTGCTGCTGGAAGTTGAGGTCCTCGGCCACCTCCACGGCCTCGGCGACCAGTCCCAGCCGGGAGGAGAGCTTGCCCACGCCCGCGCGGTCGTCCCGGGTGAAGATCATGCCCTGGAGGCCGCGCGCCGACCGGTTGTGCTCGATCTGGAGGGCGAGCGTGCTCTTCCCGCAGTCCATCGTTCCGGAGAAGAACACCAGCTCTGGCATGACGAAGGAGACCTTTCTCGGGTGCGGGCGGGTCCTCGGGGAGGCGGGCGGCGGGCGGGCCGTCAGGTGCGGACTTCGAGCAGCGGGACGAGCTGTTCGGCCGCGGTGACCGAGCCGTGCATGCCGATCAGCTCGGACTCCTTGGGCTCGCGGCGGGTGGCGACGACGGCGATGTCGTCACGCATCGCGGCGAGCACGTCGCCGATGCGGCCCCGGACCCGGGGCTCGACCCCGGGTCCGAACCAGCCCAGCTCGACGGCCTCTTCGCGGGTGACGACCCAGGCCCGCTCGGCGAGCACCTCGCGCCACACCGTGTGCACGTCACCGGCCGCGCCGGGCACGGCGTAGACGTGCCGCATCCGGCCCTCGCCGCCCAACTGGGCGACGCCGGCGCGCAGCTCCCAGTCCTCGTCGAAGTCGAGGCGGGCCTCGGTGTCTTCGGGGATGTCCACCATGCCGTGGTCGGCGGTGATGTAGAGGGCCGAGCGGGGCGGGAGCTGTTCGGCGAGGCGCTGTGCGAGCCGGTCCACGTAGGCCAGCTGGCCGCGCCAGGCGTCGGAGTCCATGCCGTAGCGGTGTCCGTTGCCGTCCAGCTCCGCGTAGTAGGTGTAGACCAGGGCGCGGTCGGATCCGGCCAGCCGCTCCGCCGCCAGGTCCATGCGGTCCTCGGCCGACAGCCGGCCCAGGAAGGTGCCGCCGGACAGCGCGATCTTGGTGAGCGGGGTGTGCTCGAAGTGCGGTGCGGTCACCTGGCAGGTGCTCACCCCGGCGGCTGCGGCCTGCTGGAAGACGGTGGGGTACGGCTGCCACACGTACGGGTCGGTCCACGGCTGCCAGCGCAGCTGGTTCATCAGCTGCCCGGTGGCCGGGTCCAGCGCCGTGTAGCCCGGCAGGCCGTGTTCGCCGGGCACGCGGCCGGTGCCGACGGAGGCCAGCGAGGTGGCCGTGGTGGAGGGGAAACCGGAGGTAATCGGCTCACCGCTGCCGTTGGCGGAGCCGGGCAGCAGCGAGGTGAGGAACGGTGCCTCGTCAGGGTGCGCCCTGAGCGCCTCCCAGCCCATGCCGTCCACCAGGAAGACGCAGGCCCGGTCGGCCGGGGTCAGCGGCAGACCGGCAGTCATACCGGGGACGCCGAGCCCGGCGGCGATGGAGGGCAGCAGGTCGGCGAGGGAACCGGAGCCGTAGCGCGGTACGGGTGCCGTACGCGGGTCGAGCGGGGCGTCGTCGTCCGGCGGGAGATCGCCGAGCGGTGCCGTCCGGGGCGGGTGCGAGGGGGGGTGCGGGGTCACTGCGGAGGCCCGACCCGGCCGGCGCCGGCGGTGGCCTCGGACAGCGCCTGGGCGAAGGCCAGGGTCTGGCGCACGGTGTCGGGGCCGTCACCGGCCTCGCTGACCCGCAGCGAGAGGTCGTCGGCGGTCGCGGAACCCGTGTAGCCGTGGTCGGCCTCGCAGTTGGGGTCGCCGCAGGTGGCGGGCTCCATGTCGAGGCGGGAGACGGCGCCCCAGCCGATGGTCAGCACGACCTCTCGGGGCAGGGTGCCGGGCGTGTAGGACTCGGGGTTGGCCACCACGCGGGAGAGCACGACGGAGGAGATCCGCTCCAGCTTCACGGACTCGGTGGAGGTGGTGGCGTACGGGGAGGGCGAGGTGCCGTCCGCCGCCTGCTCGTCGGTGTGGCTGACGAGGAAGCGGGTGCGGGTGAGCACCAGGACCGTGACGTGGCGGCGGACCTCGTTGGAGTCGAACGTCGTCTCCTGGTGCACAAGGTAGGAGGCCACAGGTTCCCCGCCCACCGCAGCCTCGACGGCCTCGGCCACGAGGGCCGGGTAGTAGCCGCTGCGCTCGATCGCCTCACGCAGCCCCTGGGTCGTCGTACCGGTCTTCGCCATGACAGCCATCCTACGGGGCCGTACCGTCACCGAACCCCGGCCGGTTCCCCGCGGGAGGTGCCCCGCCACGGGGTCAGTACGCCGGGAGTCTGCGCGCCCCCAGGTCGGGGCGGTGCGCCGGAGCCGCCACCCGTACCGCGGCACCCAGCACGGTCACGCCGCGGGGCGCCACCACCACCGGATCGAGCTCCACGGCGACCACCTGGGGATGGTCGTCCATCAGCAGCGACACACGCAACAGCACCTCCTCCAGGGCCGCCGTGTCGGACGGCTCCGCACCCCGCCAGCCGAACAGCAGCGGCGCCGAGCGGATCGCCCGCACCAGCCCGGCGGCCTCCTTGTCGGTGACGGGCACCAGCCGGTGCGCGACATCGCCCAGCAGATCGGAGGGGGTGCCGGCCAGCCCGAAGGAGAGCACCGCGCCGATGGCCGGATCCAGGGTGCCCCGGATGACGGTGCCGACCCCGCGCGGGGCCATCGCCTGGACCACCGGACGCAGCTCCGCCGGGGCGCCCAGGGCGCCGGTCAGCTCCGTGTAGGCCCGGCGCAGTCCGGCCTCTCCGGCGATGTCGAGCCGCACCCCGCCCAGGTCGGCGCGGTGCCGCAGATGGGGCGCGGTGGTCTTGAGGGCGACGGGGAAGCCGAGGGTGCGGGCCGCCTCGACGGCGGCGTCCGCGTCGGGGGCCGGCAGGGCCGGCCGGACGCCGATGCCGTAGCAGCCCAGCAGCCGGCCGGTCTCCTCCTCGGTGAGGGCCCGGCCGCGTTCGGGGGCCGCGGGGGTGGCGCCGGCCAGCAGCCGCGCGGCGGCGGACTCGTCGACGTCCAGGTCGGGCACCTTGCCGGGCTCCCCGGCCTCGGTACGCCAGCGGGTGTAGCGCACCGCCTCGGCCAGCGCCCGGGAAGCCCGCTCGGGCGTCGGGTAGGCGGGCACACCGCGTGCGGCCAGCGCCTTCTCCAGCCCCTCCATGGCCAGGTGGACGACGGCCACCGGCTTGCGCCGGCCGCCCTGCGCGGTGGCGTCGGCCGCCTCCCGCAGCGCGTCGGCGAGGGCTTCCACATGCCCGTCGGGCGGGGCGTCGGGGGTGTGGGGGCCGGTGCCGGCGGGCAGCTCGGCGGGCACGGAGGGGATGACGGTGACCAGCGCCGCGTCGGTGGCCGCGTCGGCGAGTGCCTCGCGCAGCGCCCGGCCGAAGTCGCCCGGGGAGGCCGAGCCGGGCAGCGCCACCACGGGCCGGGGCCGCAGGCCGTCGTGCAGGCAGGCGTCGAAGGTCAGCAGGCTCAGCGCGTCCGTGTTGCCGAGGACGGCCACGTGCGGGCCGGCCGGCGGGGGCTGCTCGGCGAGGAGGACACCGGTGTCCAGCATTTCGGTGAAACTGTCGACCATCAAAACGCCCGCCTGGCGAAGCAGCGCGTAGACGGTGGCGTCGGGGGTGCGGGAGGCCGGTGCGGCGTGTCCGGGCGGGGGCGCGCTGCCCCGGTGCCGGGCGCCCTTGACGACGACCACCGGTTTGCGGGCGGCGGTGCGGCGTGCGAGCCGGGTGAACTTGCGCGGGTTGCCGATGGACTCCAGGTACATCAGCACGACGTCGGTGTCCGGGTCCTCGTCCCAGTGCTGGAGCAGATCGTTGCCGGAGACGTCGGCGCGGTTCCCGGCGGACACGAAGGAGGAGGGGCCGATGCCGCGCCGGTCGAGCCCGTCGAGCAGGGCGATGCCGATGGCACCGGACTGGGTGAAGACCCCGATCCGGCCGCGGGCGGGCGTCCGGATGGCGGGGGTGGCGTTGAGCCGCACGTCGGGGTGGGTGTTGATGATCCCGAGGGCGCCCGGGCCGATGAGCCGCATGCCGTAGGACCGGGCGAGCCGCACCAGGGAGCGCTGTTCGTCGCGGTCCACGCCTTCGGAGAGGACGACGAGCCCCTGCACGGCGGCCTCGCCGCAGTCGGTGACGACGGCGCGGAGCTGGTCGGCGGGGACGGCGAGGACGGCCAGGTCGACGCGTTCGGGGATCTGCCGCACCGAGCGGTAGGCGGGCACGCCGGCCAGTTCGGCCGGTTCCTGTCCGCCGGGGCCGGTGTCGAGTGCGTGGTTGACGGCCCGGATCCGGCCGGTGAAGCCGCCGGCCCGCAGGCTGCCGAGCGCCGCCCGGCCGGCGCCCGCCGGGGTGCGGCTGGCTCCGATCACGGCGACCGAGCCCGGGGCCAGCAGCCGGGCCACGGAGCGGGCCTCGGCGCGTTGTTCCCGGGCCCGCATCACGGCCAGGGAGCGTTCGGTGGGTTCCAGGTCGAGGGTGAGGTGGACGGAGCCGTCCTCGAAGCTGCGCTTCTGGGAGTAGCCGGCGTCCGTGAACACCTTGATCATCTTCGTGTTCGCGGGCAGCACCTCGGCGGCGAACCGGCGGATGCCGCGCTCCCGGGCGACGGCGCCGATGTGTTCCAGCAGCGCGGAGGCCACGCCCCTGCCCTGCTGGTCGTCGCGGACCAGGAAGGCGACCTCGGCCTCGTCGGCGGGCTGGGAGGCGGGGCGGCCCAGGTGGTCGATGCGGTCGTAGCGGACCGTGGCGATGAACTCGCCGCCGATGGTCGCGGCCAGGCCGACCCGGTCCACGTAGTCGTGGTGTGTGAAACGGCGCACATCGCGGTCGGACAGCCGGGGGTAGGGCGCGAAGAAGCGGTAGAACTTCGACTCGTCGGAGACCTGCTCGTAGAAGCTGACCAGGCGCTCGGCGTCGTCGGGCGCGATCGGCCGGACCCGGGCGGTACCGCCGTCCCGCAGGACGATGTCCGCTTCCCAGTGGGTCGGATAGGCGCGCTCCTCGGGGCTCGGCATGGGGCCAGCGTACGGCGGCGGGGGTGCGCGCGAACGGCGGCCGGGGTGCGCGCCGAGTACGCCGTCGCCGCGTCGTATCGTCGCCAGTAGAGCACCTGTCGCGCAGCGCGGAACACCGGTGCGTCCATGGCCCGCGGGGCCGGGGACCTGCGGCCGACCGTGCGAGACTGGTCTAGACAACCGCACCGACCCGAAGGGCAACACCATGGTTGAGCGCCGCGTCACCGTCGGCTGGGCCGAGGGGCTGCACGCCCGCCCCGCTTCCATCTTCGTCCGTGCCGCCTCCGCGGCCGGGGTGCCGGTCACCGTCCGCAAGGGCGACGGCAACCCCGTCAACGCGGCCTCCATGCTCGGCGTCCTGGGCCTGGGCGCCGGGGGCGGCGAGGAGATCGTCCTGGCGTCCGAGGCGGACGACGCCGAGGCGGCGCTCGACCGGCTGGCCAAGCTGGTCTCGGAGGGGCTGGAGGAGCTCCCGGAGACCGTCTGAACCGCCCCTCACGGCCCGGCGCGAGCCGACTGCCACCTGGCGGACGCACCACGCGGAGAGCCCCCGGCCGGACGGCCGGGGGCTCTCCGCGTGGTGCGGCGCTCTTTCCTCGTGCGGCAGCACGATGCCTGGTGCGACGCCACGACGGTCACAGCCGTCCGGCGCCCCGACGGGCACCGGACGGCCGGCCGCCGGCGCAGCGTCCGCTGATGGCCACCGGGCGGCCGTCGTCAGATCTTGACGCCGTGCTGCCGCAGATAGGCGATCGGGTCCATGTCCGAGCCGTACTCGGGGCCGGTACGGGCCTCGAAGTGCAGATGCGGGCCGGAGGAGTTGCCGGTCGAGCCGGACAGACCGATCTGCTGGCCCGCCTGGACGGTCTGCCCCACGGACACCCCGATGGAGTTCAGGTGGCCGTACTGGGTGTACGTGCCGTCCTTGTGCTTGATGACGATGTTGTTGCCGTAGGCCCCGCCGTTCCCGGCCTCCACGACCTCACCGGCGGCCACCGAGTGGACCGGGGTGTTCATCCCCGCGTGGAAGTCGACACCGGTGTGGCTACCGGACGACCACATGCCGCCGCCCTGCTTGTAACCGGTGGACACGTACGACCCCTCGACGGGCAGGACGTACTGGTTGAGCTTCGCGCGCTCGGCGGCACGTTCGGCCTTCCGCTTGGCCTCCCGCGCCTTCTCCGCCTTCTCGGCGGCCTCCTTGCGCTTGGCCTCGTCGGCCTTCCGCTTGGCCTCGGCCTTGGCCTTGGCGGCCTCCTCCTTGGCCTCGGTCTCCGCCCTGGTCTGCTCGGCCCACAGCGCCTGGTCGTAGGCCTGCTGGTCCAGCGTCTCGGAGATCGGGGCGGCCAGCGCCTCCCGCACCTGGGGGCTCTGCTGGACGCGGCTTTGGCTCTGCCCGCCGCTCGCGGCGAACGCCGGGGAGGCGATGGATCCCACGACGCCGACGGTGGCGAGACCGGCTATGCCCGCCGCCCCCGCCGAGGCCCTGCGGGTCTTGCTCGGACGCCTGTGCTTCCCAGTGGCACGGGTCAACGCCATACGGAGGCGCACTCCTTTCCTTCCTTCTCGCCTGCCGGGTTAGCTGACGGGTTCGGAGCAGGAAGGTCTCCTACGGACCGCCTCTCGGCGAGGCCGTCCGATTCACCCCATGGGACAAGGTGGGTCCCCGGTCCCCTCGGGCTCTCGCCCTCGGGATTCGGCGATCGCCGTCCGTCGGCCGCGGGTGCGGTCACTTCTGACGGACAGCGGGATTGACGCTAAAGGGCGTCAACTCCGAGCGGCAAACGAATCCCTGTGTTTGTCATCTTCGCCACACTCCAACTCGCCACAACCGCAGCACAAACGGACATACAACAGGGCCCGGAAGGGGACATTCCCCCTCCCGGGCCCCGCGTGACACCGCCTGCGGACGGTGCGGAAGAGCGTCAGGAACCGCTGACGACCTTCACCTCGCCGATCCCCAACTCCCTTACGGGATCGGCGATCTGGGAGGCATCGCCGACCAGCACCGTCACCAGCCGGTCGGCGGGCAGCGCGCTGACCGCCGCCGCCGTCGCCTCCACCGTGCCGGTCTCGGCGAGCTGGGCGTACAGCCGCGCCTGGTAGTCGTCCGGCAGATACTGCTCCACCTGGTCGGCCAGCGTCCCGGCGACCGCCGCCGCCGTCTCGTAGCGCAGCGGGGCCACACCCACCAGGTTCCGCACCGCCACGTCCCGCTCCTCGTCCGTCAGCCCCTCGGCCGCCAGCACCCGCAGCACCTGCCACAGATCGGCCAGTGCGGGACCGGTGACGTCCGTGGCGACCGAACCGCTGATCGCCAGCAGCGCCGCCCCACTGCCGTCCTGGGCCGAACGCAGCACCTGCCCGAAGGCCCGCACCCCGTAGGTGTAGCCCTTCTCCTCGCGCAGCACCCGGTCCAGCCGCGAGGTGAGGGTGCCGCCCAGGCAGTAGACGCCCAGCAGCTGGGCCGGCCAGACCCGGTCGTGCCGGTCCGGACCCACGCGGCCGATCAGCAGCTGGGTCTGCACCGCGCCCGGACGGTCCACGATGACGACCCGTCCGGTGTCGTCGGCCGTGACGGGCGGCATGGGACGGTCCTCGGCCGGCGCACCCGTCCAGACACCCAGCGTCTCGGCGAGCGCCGCGTCCAGATCGACGCCCTCCAGATCGCCGACCACCACCACGGTCGACGCCGCCGGCCGCACATGGGCCTCGTAGAAGGCGCGGACGGCCGCCGCGTCGATGCGCCGCACCGTCTCCTCCGTGCCCTGCCGGGGCCGCGACATCCGCGACGTGGCCGGGAACAGCTCCTTGGACAGCTCCTTGGCGGCACGCCGCGCCGGATTGGCCAGCTCGTGCGGGATCTCGTCCAGCCGGTTGGCGACGAGCCGTTCGATCTCCCCGTCGGGGAACGCGGGAGCGCGCAGCGCGTCGGCCAGCAGCCCCAGCGCCTTCCGCAGCCGGGAGACCGGCACCTCCAGGGAGACCCGCACCCCGGGATGGTCGGCGCCCGCGTCCAGCGTGGCACCGCAGCGCTCCAGCTCCGCGGCGAACTCCTCCGCCGTGTGCTTGTCCGTGCCCTCGCTCAACCCGCGGGCCATGATGGTGGCCACACCGTCCAGCCCCTCGGGCTCGGCGTCCAGCGGGGCCCGCACGTCCACCTCGACGGCGACGATCTCCTGGCCCGGACGGTGGCAGCGCAGCACCGTCAGCCCGTTGGGCAGCGTGCCGCGCTCAGGGGTGGGGAACGCCCACGGCTTGGGGGTGCCGCTGGGCGGCTGGGGGTGGAACTCCATACTCTTTCCCGCCGTCTCGGCGATCCCCGCGGGGCTCGCACCCACCGGTGTCCGCTGGGACTCGCTCACTGCCCGGCCTCCTCGTCGTCGTTCGCCAGCGGTTCGTACACGAGCACCGCACGGTTGTCGGGGCGCAGCCGCTGGGCCGCGACCTCGCGCACCTCCTCGCGGGTGACCTCCAGCACACGCTGCACCGCGGTCAGCGCGAGCTGCGGGTCACCGAAGAGCACCGCGTAGCGGCACAGTTGGTCGGCACGCCCGCCGACCGTGGCCAGCTGATCCAGCCATTCGCGCTCCAGCTGGGCCTGGGCGCGCTCCATCTCCTCCTCGGTGGGCCCCTCCTCGGCGAAGCGGCGCAGCTCCTCGTCGACCGCCGCCTCGATGTCGGCCACCTCGGCGCCGCTGGACGCCTTGACGTCCAGCCAGCCCATCGACGGGGCGCCCGCCAGCCGCAGCATGCCGAAGCCGGCGGCGACCGCGCTGCGGTCGTGCCGCACCAGCCGTGCGTACAGCCGCGAGGACTCGCCGCCGCCCAGCACCGTCAGCGCCAGATCGGCGGCGTCCGCCTCCCGGGTGCCGTCGTGCGGCAGCCGGTAGGCCGCCATCAGCGCGCGGGAGGGCACCTCCTCCCGGACGGTCTCCCGCTTCTCCTCGCCCATCAGACCGGGCAGCGAGCCGTCCCGCGGCGGCTGCTTGCCCTCGTGGCCGGGGATGGAGCCGAAGTACTTCTCGATCCAGGCGAGGGTCTGCTCCGGGTCGATGTCGCCGACCACGGAGAGCACCGCGTTGTTGGGCGCGTAGTACGTGCGGAAGAAGTCCTGGGCGTCCTGGAGGGAGGCCGCGTCCAGGTCCGCCATGGAACCGATCGGCGTGTGGTGGTAGGGGTGGTCCTCCGGGAAGACCATGGCGGTCATTCGCTCGAACGCGGTGCCGTAGGGCACGTTGTCGTACCGCTGGCGGCGCTCGTTCTTGACCACGTCCCGCTGGTTCTCCAAGGAGTCCTCGTCCAGGGCGGCCAGCAGCGAGCCCATGCGGTCCGCCTCCAGCCACAGGGCGAGTTCCAGCTCGTGCGCCGGCATCGTCTCGAAGTAGTTGGTGCGCTCGAAACTCGTGGTGCCGTTGAGGGAGCCGCCCGCGCCCTGCACCAGCTCGAAGTGCCCGTTGCCCTTGACCTGGGCCGAGCCCTGGAACATCAGGTGCTCGAAGAGGTGGGCCAGGCCGGTGCGGCCCTTCACCTCGTGCCGGGAACCGACGTCGTACCAGAGGCAGACAGCGGCGACGGGGGTCAGATGATCCTCGGAGAGCACCACTCGCAGGCCGTTGGCCAGCCGGTGCTCCGTCGCTGTCAGCCCACCGGTGGCCGGCGGGGGCGTGGCCGTGTGACCCATGGGCGTGGAGTCCCTTCCGCTCGCGGAGGTTTCCCGGCGGGCGCCGGGAACTGCCGACCGCCAGCGCGTCTCACGCGACCGGCGGCCCTGTCACTGTATGCAACCACGCCGACAACGTGCGAAGTTCCCGTACGGTACCGAGCGACCCCCTTGTCAGTGGGGCGGTCCACAATGGTCGCGCGCAGCCGTGCACGGCGCCCGGACCCGAGCCCGCGCCCGGACCCGGCCCCCGCCGGGGCCCGGGCACGCGCCCGGCCCCGGGCGCCGCAGCGCACCCGTCACGAGCAAGCGCACGACCCCGCAGTACAAGAGCGACAGCACGAAGCAGCGAAGGAGCCGCAGCCGCGATGGCCCGCCGCAGTAAGAGCCGTACACCGGCACCGGAGCCCGGAGAGGACTTCGAGGAGCGCATCCTCGACGTCGACGTCGTCGACGAGATGCAGGCCTCCTACCTGGAGTACGCGTATTCGGTCATCTACTCGCGCGCGCTCCCCGACGCCCGCGACGGGATGAAGCCCGTCCAGCGCCGCATCCTCTACCAGATGCACGAGATGGGGCTGCGCCCCGACCGGTCGTACGTGAAGTGCGCCCGCGTGGTCGGCGAGGTGATGGGCAAGCTCCACCCGCACGGGGACAGCGCCATCTACGACGCGCTGGTCCGCATGGCGCAGGACTTCTCCATGCGGCTGCCGCTGGTGGACGGGCACGGCAACTTCGGCTCGCTGGGCAACGACGACCCGCCGGCGGCAATGCGCTACACCGAGTGCCGGTCGGCGCCCGCGGCCGGTCTCATGGTCGAGTCGATCGACGAGGACACGGTCGACTTCGGCGCCAACTACGACGGCAGCGAGCAGGAACCGGTCACCCTCCCGGCCGCCTACCCCAACCTGCTGGTCAACGGCGCCTCCGGTATCGCGGTCGGCATGGCGACCAACATGGCGCCGCACAACCTGTCCGAGGTCATCGCGGCGGCCCGCCACCTGATCAAGCACCCGGGCGCCGACCTGGAGACCCTCATGGGGTACATCCCCGGCCCCGATCTGCCCACCGGCGGCAAGATCGTCGGGCGGGAGGGCATCCGGGACGCCTACCGCACCGGGCGCGGCTCCTTCAAGATCCGCGCGACGGTCTCCATCGAGCAGGTCACGACCCGCCGCAAGGGTCTGGTCGTCACCGAGCTGCCCTTCGCCGTCGGCCCCGAGAAGGTCATCTCCAAGATCAAGGACCTGGTCAACGCGAAGAAGCTCCAGGGCATCGCGGACGTCAAGGACCTGACCGACCGGCAGCACGGGCTGCGGCTGGTCATCGAGGTGAAGAACGGCTTCAACCCGGAAGCCGTCCTCGCGCAGCTATACAAGCTGACGCCGATGGAGGAGTCCTTCGGCATCAACAACGTGGCGCTGGTGGACGGCCAGCCGCTCACCCTCGGCCTCAAGGAGCTGCTGGAGGTCTACATCGACCACCGCTTCGACGTGGTGCGGCGGCGCAGCGAGTTCCGGCGCGGCAAACGGCGCGACCGGCTGCACCTGGTCGAGGGCCTGCTGGTGGCGCTCGTCGACATCGACGAGGTCATCAGAATCATCCGGTCGAGTGAGAACGCGGCCGAGGCGAAGGCGTCCCTGATGTCCCGCTTCTCGCTGAGCGAGATCCAGACCCAGTACATCCTCGACACCCCGCTGCGGCGGCTGACGAAGTTCGACCGCATCGAGCTGGAGGACGAGCGGGACAACCTCCAGGCCGACATCGAGAAGCTCACCCGGATCCTGGAGTCCGACGCGGAGCTGCGCAAGCTCGTCTCCTCCGAGCTGTCGGCCGTCGCCAAGAAGTACGGCACCCCGCGCCGCACCGAGATCCTCGACTCCGGAGAGGCACCGGTGGCCTCCGTGCCGCTGGAGGTCGCCGACGACCCGTGCCGGGTGCTGCTCTCCTCCACCGGGCTGCTCGCCCGCACCGCCGACGAGGGCACGGATTTCAGCGAGCCCTCCAAGCGCACCAAGCACGACGTCATCGTCTCGGCCGTGCCCGCCACCACGCGGGGCGAGGTCGGTGCCGTCACCTCGGCGGGCCGGCTGCTGCGCATCCCCGTCGTGGACCTGCCGCAGCTGCCCGAATCGGCCACCCGCCCCAACCTGGCCGGCGGCGCACAGCTCTCCGAGTTCCTCACCCTCGAGGGCGACGAGACCCTCGTCTGCCTCACCACGCTGGACGAGTCCTCGCCCGGGCTGGCCATCGGCACCGAACAAGGCGTCGTCAAGCGCGTGGTGCCGGACTATCCGGCCAACCGCAGCGAGCTGGAGGTCATCACCCTCAAGGACGGCGACCGCATCGTCGGCGGCGCCGAACTGCGCACCGGCGAAGAGGACCTCGTCTTCATCACGGACGAGGCCCAGTTGCTGCGCTACCCGGCCGGCCAGGTCCGTCCGCAGGGCCGGCCCGCGGGCGGTATGACCGGCATCAAACTGGGCCAGGACGCCAAGGTGATCTTCTTCGGTGCCGTCGATCCGGCGTCCGACGCGGCGGTCTTCACGGCCGCCGGCGCCGAGGGCACCCTGGACGATTCGCTGAGCACGGCAAAGCTCACGCCGTTCGATCAGTATCCGCGCAAGGGACGCGCCACCGGTGGTGTGCGCTGCCAGCGCTTCCTCAAGGGCGAGGACCGGCTGCGGCTCGCCTGGGCCGGCCCGACGCCCGCGATGGCGGCGTCCAAGACCGGCTCCCCCGTCGACCTCCCCGAGGTCGATCCCCGCAGGGACGGCTCGGGCCTGCCGCTGAAGAAGCAGGTCGCCGCGGTGGCCGGACCGGTGTGACACCGGCCCCGCCGTTGGCCCCCGGCGCCCGGCTGATGCCGCGTGCCGGGGGCCCATCCCGGTGCGCCGACGCCGGTGAGGCACTGCCGGTGAGACGTGCGCACCCCGGGCCCCGCCCGGGGTGCGCACGTTTCGTTTCCGGCCGCGCCTGCCGGTTACGGGCGACGTGTACGCGGTGACCGGCGGGCGGCCGGGGGCCGGCCGCTTGCTCGGCGGCCGGGGTGCGCTCTGTGGACGGCGCCTATTCGGCGGGCGACACGGTGGGCCAGCGCTTATTCGGATACCGGGACGTGCTCGGCCGCCGGTGAGGGCGCTTGGCCGTGCGACACAGTTGTCGTCAGGTTGCCTTCGCCGCTAGCGGCCACCGTCGGGGGCTCTTCGCCGTCAGCGGCCACCGTTGGCGGCCCTTCGCCGTAGGGGATGCCGTCCCAGTCGTCGTACTCCGAGACTTCGCCGGGACATCGGCCATCGCCGTTCCAGCCGTCGCCGTCGGCGCTCGTGTCAGGGGTGCCGGCCGTCCCCTCGTCGTCCGTCTCCTCCTCGTCGGAGCGGTGGTCCACGTAACGGAGGACGCCCCACAGGGCGCGCTCGTCCGGGGCGTCGTCCGGGTCCGCGGCGCAGGCGGTCAGACCGGTGCGCAGCGCTTCCCCGTCGATCCCGGCGCCGATCATCACCAGTTCCGTGCGCCGCTGCTCCGAGGGGGCGCGCCGCTGTGGGGCGAAGCGGAGGAACCCGCCGACGGCGTGCATCTCGTAGACGTTGTCGGGGTCCGCGGCGCCGAAGTCGACATAGCCCTTCATCCGGTAGAGCCCCTCGGGCCTGCCGTCCAGGAAGTCCAGGAAGCGGCGGGGGTCCATGGGCCGGTCGGCGGCGAACTCGACGGCCTCGTAGGCCGCGTGCAGGTGCTGCTGGTGCCCGGAGCCGTCCTCCGCGCCGGAGCCGTCGCACTCCTCGTCGTCCCCGTACAGCAGCACGTCGAACGAGAGCTGTTCGACGGGCGGGCGGGGGCGGTGGACGCGGTCGAAGAGCAGTTCCGGATCGATCCGGCCGAACGAGGCGGGTACCACGGGCCGCCCCGGAGCGAGCCGTTCCAGTTCGGTGTGCAGCGCGTCCCGGCGTTCCGCGGTGACACGGTCGGCCTTGTTGAGCACCAGCAGATCGGCGGCGCCGACGTGCCGCTCCAGTTCGGGGTGGCGCTCGCGCACGGCGTCGAACTCGGCGGCGTCCACGACCTCCACCAGTCCGCCGTAGACGATGTGCGGGCTGTTGCTCGCGAGCACCATCCGGATCAGCGTCTCGGGTTCGGCGACGCCGCTCGCCTCGATCACGATGACGTCCATACCGGCGGCGGGCCGGGCGAGCACGTCGAGGACCTCGTCCATGTCGCTGGTGTCCACGGCACAGCACAGACAGCCGTTGCCGAGGGAGACCATCGAGTCCACCTGGCCGGACACCGCCATGGCGTCGATCTCGATGCTGCCGAAGTCGTTGACGACCGCACCGATGCGGGTGCCCCTGGCGCGGCGCAGCAGGTGGTTGAGGAGGGTCGTCTTGCCCGAGCCGAGGAAACCGGCCAGGACGACGACCGGGATCCGGCCGTCCACCGCGCCCCGCCGCTCGCCGCCCGTCGTGCTGCCCACGCTGTACGTCCCTCCTGCCCCGGGCCGGCGGTCCGGCGTCCGCCGCTGCCCGTCTCACCCGTTCCGGCCTGCTGAACGGGTGCCGATGCTACCGAACGGCACGCCCGCCGCCCCGGCCTCGGACGGCCGCCCCGCCCACGTCAGGTTAGGCTCACCTGCGTGAGCACGTGTGCGACGGCCTCCGAGGCGCAGGACGAGCCCCTCGCGGGCACGGCGGCGAGTGCCCGTACCTGGCTGCTGATCGAACAGCCGGGCCCCTGGGGAGCGAAGGCGCTGACCCAGAGCCGTCTCGATCCCGGCCTCGGACGAGCCCTGGAAGCCGCGGCGGGCGCGCACGGCGGACGGGTCGCCCTGATCCGCCGCCCCGGCCGGCACGCGGACTGCTCCCCCACCGCGCGGCACCGCGTCTTCCTGGCCCGCACCGTCCCCGGCGACTCCTGGGTGCGCACGGCCGTCCTGTCCGGCAGCGACTCGCTGGAGGCGTTGCGGGACATCGACTTCGCGGCGGTGGACGCCCCCGAGGCCTCCGGTAAGGACACCGCCGCCGCCCTCCGGGGCGCGCCCTGGGAGCCGTACGCGGGTGACCCGCTGGCGCTGGTGTGCACCAACGGCAAGCGGGACCGCTGCTGTGCCCTGCGCGGCCGGCCGCTGGCCGCGGAACTGGCCGCCTCGGGCGGGGCGAACGTGTGGGAGATCACCCATATCGGTGGTCACCGCTTCGCCCCGACCCTGCTGGTGCTGCCCCACGGCTACGCGTACGGGCGGCTGGGTGCCGCCGTCGTGAAGGGCGTACTGGACGCGGTGCGCGACGGCCGTGTGACGCTCGACGGCTGCCGCGGCAGGTCGGCGTGGGACCGGCCGGGGCAGGCCGCCGAGCTGGCGGTCCGGGAGCGCACGGGTGAAGCGCGGGCGGACGCCCTGTCGGTGACGGCGGTGGAGACGGCAGCCCCGGCGGATACGACAGCCCTGACGCATACGGCAGCCCTGGCCGCCGACGGGGCGGACGGCGCACGGTGGCGGGTGACCGTCGCCCACACCGACGGGCGGCGCTGGCGGGTCCGCCTCGCCGAAACGGCGGACGGCCCGCCCCTGCCGGCCAGCTGTGGGGCGGCCCCCGTCCGCTCCGTCCGCTTCGACGTCGAGGAGTGCGTCCAGGAGGCGGCGGTAGCCGGAGCCGCACGCGGCTGAGACCGCTGCTCCACCTGGAGGGCGGCCGGGCCTGGTGCTCGGCCCTGGGCACGGCGCGGCAGAAGCCGAGCGCCGGGTGGCAGCGAGCCGGGCGCCGGGAGCGCTGCCGCGGTCCGTGCGCACGGGCACCGGGCTGGATACCGTCACGGCTGCCGCTTTCCCCGTCCGGGAGTGGCACCCCCGCCCCCTCCCGTCGCGAGGTCGCCCGTGTCCCGCTCCGGTACGCCGTCCGCCCGCCGCTCCCCCGACGCCCCGCCGCCGACCGGCCGGCGGCGTGCGACCGGTCTGCTCGGCCGGCCCCGGCGCGTCTCGTCGCAGGTGCTGCTGATGCAACTGGCCGTCCTCACCGGTGTGACAGCGGTGGCGACCGGGCTCTTCCTCGCACCGTTCAGCGCCCAGCTCGACGACCAGGCGTCCCGCCGCGCGCTGGCCATCGCCCAGACCACGGCCGCCGAACCGGGCCTGGACGAACTGCTGACCGAACGCCCCGGCCCCTCCCGCGACGGCCCCGTCCAGCGGCTGGCCGAACGGGTGCGCCGCGCCACCGGTGCCAGCTATGTGGTGGTGATGGACACGCGCGGCATCCGCTGGTCGCACGCGGAACCGGACCGGATCGGCCGGCGGGTCTCCACCGACCCGGGCCCCGCGCTGGCGGGCCACGAGGTGCACCACATCGACGAGGGCACCCTGGGACGGTCCGCACGTGGCAAGGTGCCGCTCCGCGACGACGAAGGACGCGTCGTGGGGGCCGTCTCCGTCGGGATCGCCTACGACAGCGTGCGCGACCGTTTCCTGCGTGCCGTACCCGGACTGATCGCCTACGCGGGCGGGGCGCTCGGCGCGGGCGCCCTGGCCGCGCTCCTCCTGGCCCGGCGGCTCCAGAAACGCACCCACGACCTGGCCTTCTCCGACATCACCGCGCTGCTGGCCGAACGGGAGGCGATGCTGCACGGCATCAAGGAGGGCGTCGTCGCGCTGGACGCGGCGGGCAGGATACGGCTCGTCAACGACGAGGCCCAGCGGCTGCTCGACCTGTCGCCCCGGCACCTCGGGCTGTCGCCGCACGAAGCGCTGGGCCCCGGGCGCACGGCCAGGCTGCTGGCCGGCGACGTGTCCGGTTCCGACCTGCTGACCGTCAGCGGCGGCCGGGTGCTGGTGGCCAACCGGATGCCGACCGCGGACGGCGGCGCCGTCGCCACCCTGCGGGACCGCACGGAACTGGAGCTGCTGGGCCGCGAACTGGACGGATCGCAGGGCCTCATCGACGCCCTCCGTGCCCAGGACCACGAGCACGCCAACCGGATGCACATCCTGCTCGGCCTGCTCCAACTGGGCATGGTGGAGGACGCCGTCACCTATCTGAGCGAAGCGGTCGGGGTGCACCGGGCCACGGCGGAGGAGATCACCGGCCATGTGCACGACCCGATGCTCGCCGCGCTGCTGGTCGGCAAGGCGACCGTGGCGGCCGAACGCGGCGTCGCCCTGCGGCTCGCTCCCGGCACCCTGCTGCCCGACCGGCTGGTGGACCCGCCGGAACTGGCGACAGTGCTGGGCAACCTCGTCGACAACGCGCTGGACGCGACGGCGGGCACCACCGGGGGCCAGGTGGAGATCTCCCTCGGTCAGGCGCCCGATCACGGGCCGACCGCTGTCCTACTGCGCGTCGCCGACAACGGTCCCGGCGTACCGGCCCGGCACCGGGAGGCCGTCTTCACCGAAGGGTGGTCCACCAAGGAGCCTCCGGCGCACGGCAGGAGAGGGCTGGGTCTGGCTCTGGTGCGGCGCCTCGCGGAACGGCACGGCGGCAGCGCGGAGATCGGCCGGAGCCCGTACGGCGGCGCGGAGATCACCGTCGTCCTGCCCCAGGCGCTGCACTCCCAGGACAGTGGGCGAGAGCCCGGTGACCGAGCAGGAGCCGCACCGGGGGACGTTCCGAAGGGCGGGCGGGGCGCGGAGGCGGGCGCCACCGGTCTCATACCGCGCCCGCGCCGGTGAGGGAGCGGACCTCGGTCTCCGCGTGCCGGCCGGGGTCGGCACGTTCGCGGGACAGCACGGTGCCCAGCCAGCCCGCGAGGAACCCCAGCGGGATCGACACCAGCCCGGGGTTCTCCAGCGGGAAGTACGCGAAGTCCAGGCCCGGCAGGAAGGAGCGGGGCGTGCCCGAGACGACGGGCGAGAGCACGACGAGCGCGACCGCCGGCAGCAGTCCGCCGTACACCGCGCACACGGCTCCGCGCGTGGTGAAGCGCCGCCAGAAGAGGGCGTACAGCAGTACGGGGAGGTTCGCCGACGCGGCGACGGCGAACGCGAGTCCCACCAGGAACGCCACGTTCTGGTCCCGCGCCGGCAGGCTCAGCCCGATGGCCACCGCCCCGATCGCCACGGCCGCACCACGCGCGACGGTCACCTCACTCCCGCGCCGGCCCTTCCCGGGCTTCGCCGCGCCCGCCGCCTCCGCCGTACGTCCGGGTGAGGGGGACGTCTTCCGCCGGGGTCCGGTCAGTGCGGCGAACACGTCGTGCGCCACGGCTGCCGAAGCCGCCAGGGTGAGGCCGGACACGACGGCCAGGATGGTGGCGAAGGCGACGGCCGCGACAAGTGCGGCCAGCCCGGCACCGCCCACGGAACCCGCCCCGCCGCCGAGTTCGACCGACAGCAGCGGCACGGCGGTGTTCCCCGACGGGCTCGCGCCCCGCACCGTGCCGGTGCCCACGAGGGCCGCCGCCCCGGCGCCGAGAACGATGGTCATCAAATAGAAGGCACCGACGAGACCGACCGCCCACACGACTGAGCGGCGTGCCGCCCGCGCGGTCGGCACGGTGAAGAACCGCGCCAGGATGTGCGGCAGTCCGGCCGTGCCCAGCACCAGGGCCAGCCCCAGGCTGACGAAGTCCAGCCGCGAGGCCCAGCCCTCGCCCCCGTACCGCAGGCCGGGCGCCAGGAACTGCGTGCCGTGCCCGCTGTTGCGCGCGGCAGCGGTCAGCAGCGCGCCGAGGTCGCCGCCGAAACGCAGCAGCACCAGCACGGTGAGGGTCAGGGCACCCCCCAGCAGCAGCACGGTCTTGACGATCTGGATCCAGGTGGTGGCCCGCATACCGCCCCAGGTGACGTAGCAGACCATGAGGGCGCCCACGCCCAGCACCGTCCACGTGTGTGCCGCTCCCCCGGCCTCCCCCAGCAGCAGGGTGACCAGGCTGCCGGCACCGACCATCTGCGCCACCAGGTACAGCACGGAGACGGTCACCGAGGCGAGGCCCAGCGCCAGCCGGACGGGCCGCTCCCGCACGCGGGCGGCGACGACGTCCGCGAGGGTGAAGCGGCCACAGTTGCGCACCAGTTCGGCGACCAGCAGCAGCACGACCAGCCAGGCCACCAGGAAGCCGACGGAGTAGAGCATGCCGTCGTAGCCGTAGAGCGCGATGAGTCCGCAGACGCCGAGGAAGGACGCGGCGGACAGGTAGTCGCCGGTGAGGGCGAAACCGTTCTCCACCGGGCTGAACAGCCTGCCGCCCGCGTAGAACTCCTCGGCAGAACGGCGTCGTCTGCCGCCCGCCCAGCTGGTGATGGCCAACGTAAGGGCGACGACGGCGCAGAACAGCAGCAGGGTCAACGTCTGGTGGTGCCCGCTCACCGCGCGTCTCTCCCGACCGTGATCGCCGCGGCGCCCGTACCGCGGGTCATCTCCTGGGTGGCCCAGCGCAGTTCCAGCGCGATCCCGTCCCGGCGCAGCCGTGCGTGCCGCGCATAGAGCCAGGTGAGCAGAAAGGTGGTGGCGAACTGCGCCAGCCCGGCGACCATCGCCACGTTGAGCACCCCTGCCACCGGCCGCGCCATCAGTCCTGGCGCGCTGACCGCGCACACCACGTAGGCGAGGTACCACAGCAGGAACGCCGCTCCGGCCGGCAGCACGAAACGCCGGTACCGGCTGCGCACCTGCTGAAACGCGGCACTGCGCTGCACCGACAGGTAGGCGTCGTGCGGGCTGGGCGGCACCGGAGGGTGCTGCGGCGGGACCGCCGACGGCTGCGACGCCGGGGACGGATGCGGCGCCTGTGGTGGAACGGCAGGGGAGGACGCTGCCGGGGCGGCGTCGTACCAGTGGTCGTCGAGACGCATGCCCCAGGATGTGCGCACCCCGTGGGCGCGCTCAGCCCGATCCGCCCCCTTCACCCCTTCAGGTGAAACTGCCGGGCCTGGCCTCTCACCCGGCCCGGCAGTGCGTCACGCCCGGTCCTCCCGCGGGGCGTTGACCGCGTGCCCGTAGCAGGTCATACGTCGATGCGGGAGCGGTCGAGGGTGGCGGCGGAGGAGCTGATGAATTCGCGGCGGGGTGCCACCTCGCTGCCCATGAGGAGGTCGAATGC
>NZ_JODR01000042.1 GCF_000725885.1 Streptomyces albus subsp. albus
GCGCCCCGCCATTTCTCCCGCGATGGGGGCCTGGTGGGCGGGGAGTTCGAGCACGGGGGGCCCCCCAGGGGGGGGGGGGGGGGGGGAGGGAAGGAGGGACGGACGGAGGGGCGTGGAAGGAAGCAGGGCCGGGCCACGGGGGACGGTGCGGGTCGTGGCGGGGCGGGGGCGGAGCAGGGGGACGGCTGCGGGGACCCGCCAAGGGGCTGGTGCGGGACGGCGGGTGGGGCCCGGAGCGGGCGAACGAGAAACATTTAAGGGCTTAGATATTTCACCCGCAAGACCCCGCGGTGAAAAAGATGCCGCCGCCGGACCCCTTGACGGCGGCCAGCCCGGGCCCGGTAGAAATTAAGCGCTAAGAATCTTTGGGCTTCCGGACTCCTCCGGGCCGCTCCCCCGGCACCCGGCCCCACGCCCGGCCGCCCTCCCCACACGTCGCACGAGCCGCGGCGCACCCGACCCCTTCGCCCTCTCCCGCCCCTCCCCCACTGCCGTGCCCCCGCTGTCACACACAGCCGCGGCCCGAACCGCTCCGTCCCCCTGCGCCCGGAGCCGGAGGAACCTGGATGACACTCGACATCCCCCTGGGCAGCCCCACCGCCCGAGCCGAGATCGCGGCCCGCTTCGAGCGGCTCCCCCTCTCACGCTGGCACGTGACCGTCCGCCTCGTCGTCGGCGTCGTCACCTTCTTCGAAGCCTTCGACCAGCTCCTCATCGCCTACGCCATGCCGCAGCTGCGCCAGGAGTGGCAGCTGGGCGCGGGCGGTACGACGGCCGTCCTGACCGTCGGCTCGGTCGGCATGCTGGCCGGCGCGCTCTTCGCCGGGCGCCTGGCCGACCGCATCGGCCGCGTCCGGGTCATCGCGCTCTGCGTCGGCCTGTCCGGGCTCTCCGGACTGGCGCTCGCCGCCTGTCCCTCACCCGGACCGTTCATGGCCGTCCGCTTCGTGCAGGGGCTGGCCATCGGCGGCGAAGTGCCGGTCGCGGCCACTTTCATCAGCGAGATCACCCGCAGCTTCCGCCGTGGCCGCTTCGTCCTCCTCTACGAACTGGTCTTCCCCGCGGGGTTGACCGTCGGCGCGGTCGTCGCCGCCCTCGTGGTGCCCGCGCTCGGATGGCGCTGGATGTACGTGATCGCCGCGGTGCCCGGACTGCTGTGCTACGTCGTGCAGCGCGTCGTCCCCGAGTCACCACGCTGGCTCGCCGACCACGGACGGCTGGAGGAGGCCGCCGCGGTGATGGCACGGATCGAGGCGAAGGTGGAGCGTGCCACGGGCCGCCCGCTGCCGCCGGTCACCGAACCCCCGCGCGGGGACACCCCGGACGCGGCGGACGCGCCGGGTACGGCGAGCGCACCAGCTGCGGCAGCCGCACCGGATACGGCGGACGCACCGGGTGCGGACCGAGTGCCGGCCACCGCCGCCGAGTTGTCCGCGACCGGGCTGCGCGGCCTCTTCACCGGGCGGTACCGCCGTCGCACGCTGGTCATCTGCGCACTGTGGTTCACCGGCTACTTCGTCAACTACGGCGTCACCTCCTGGCTGCCGACCATCTACGGCGACCGCTACGGCCTCTCCCTCTCCGAAGCTCTCGTCTGCTCGACCGTCACCTCGGCCGCGGGATTCGTCGGCTGCCTGATCGTCGCGCTGACCGTGGACGGAGCCGGACGCCGCAGGGTCGTCTCCGTCTGTCTCGGCGCCACCGCGGCCGTCCTGCTGACGCTCTCCCTGCTCGGCGCCGACTCCCCCGCGCGGGTACTGGTCTGGACCTCGCTGGCCGCCGTCTTCTTCTTCGGCGCCAACATCTGCCTGTACCTGTACACCCCCGAACTCTTCCCGACGCGTATGCGTGCCCTCGGCAGCAGCGTGGGCGGCGCGCTCAACCGGCTCGGCATCATCCTGGGGCCGGTCCTGGTCGGCCTGGTGTACGCCGGCGGCGCCGTCTCGCCCGTCTTCGCGATGCTGGGCGGCGTCGCCCTGCTCGGGTCGGTGACCGCGGCGCTCTTCGCCGAGGAGACCGCGAACCGCCGGCTGGAAGAGGTGTCCCCCTGACGGGCCCCGTACGGGACGGCCGTTGTGACGCGGCCGGGGCCGGACACGAGAAGGGCCGCACACGCTTCGGGTGTGCGGCCCTTCTGCCGGGCGGGGCGAAGCACCGGAACGGACCGTGCCGCAACCGGCTCCTCACCCGCCCCCGCAACCCCACGGTTCCATGGGGAACTCAGCCGGCTTGCCGCCGGAGGGGACTAGAGAGTGAAGCGGAACCGCTGGTTGGCGCCGTTGTGGCAGCCGTACTGGATGATCCGGGCACGGTCCGCCCGGCTGGCACCCTCCACGTCGAGACACTTCCCCGCGAACGTGCGGATCTTGTAGACGTTGTTGCCGACCCGCTGGAAGGTGAACCGCTGGTTGGCGCCGTTGTGACAGCGGTACTGGATGATCGGGGCACGGTCGGCGCGGCTGGCCCCTTCGACGTCGAGGCACTTCCCGGCGAACGTGCCGATCGTCCGACCGCTGGGCTGAGCAGCCGCCGACGGCTTCTCCGCCGCGCCGCTCGCCGAGGCGGGCGCCATGCCTCCGAGGACAGTGATCACGGATACAGCCCCGGCGGCGACACCGACAGCAACTTTCCGACCGTTCATCAGCCAGCCCTTTCTCTCCACAGTGGACTCCTTCGCTTCCGCCGACGGCGCTCCTGTCCCTGGGACGGGTCCCCTGGACAGACACTGGGACAGGTCCCTGGACGGGAAGCGCCGGGAAGCTGGATGGAATCCTGGGGCCGGCCGGGTTTCCGGTACATAGGAAATCCGCTTTTTCCCCCTCTCGGGTGCCTTTCCGCAGCAAAACCCCTTCACTTCCACATGTACGGGGCATGCGCGGCACCGGGCTCGTTCCCGGGGCGCGCCCGGCCGAAGAACACTCCACACCGACCCGAAACGGTGGTTTGCCGGACGGCGGCACAGTGCGGGCGCTCGTCCCCGGGCCGGCAAGCAGGCGCGAAGTCCCCCAAAGGAGGCGCGGCAGCGCTGCCCGCTCGGTCCCCGGTGCACGCGCGCGGGCGCAATCCATGCGGCTCGGCGGGCGGGGCGCCGGCACAGCTATTTCCGCGGGAGACCGCATGGGACCCGCCGGTTCCGGGGCCCGGTGCCGTGCGGACGGCCGCTCCGCCACGCGCGTATGGCGGGACCGCCAGTTCCTCGTCGGCCAGGTCGGCGACCGCGCGCTCCGCTACGCGCGTGTGGAGGGCCTGCGCGGTGTCCTGGTGCGGTAGGAGCAGCCGAGTTCGGCACCGAGCCCGAAGTAGTGCCGGAAGTTGTAGATCAGCGGATTCCAGGCGGCGGGATCGACGTGATCCGTGCCGGGCACGACGATGCGCGGATCCACATGGACCTTGTGGACGGCCGCCTCGACGGTGACGAAACTCCCGGAGGCGTCGGGCGGCACCCGCTCGGCGCGGGCCTCCAGTTGAAGAGGACACTCGGCGACGCGCGGGGGCCGCACCAGGTGGGAGGGTTCGGGGTGCAGCCCTGCCGCGCCGAATTCGTCGTGCTCGGAACGGCAGCCCTCCGGCTTGTCCGCCGGTACCGGATTCCGGCCGGTCAGCGGGGCCAGGCGCTCCACCGCCCGCCACTGGGAGGAAGCGGGCAGGCTGATCACGAGCTCGGACCGGCTGTCCAGGTTCCGGGCCGTCTGCCCCTCCCGTCCCAGGCCCAGCACGACCGTCTTCCCCAGCGCCCACGCCGAGGACATCGGAGCGAGATCGAAGGAGCCGTCCTCGTTCTCCGTGGGCAGCAGCACGACCGGAGTGCCGAAGTACAGGATGTTCGGTTCGATCGCGCGGCGAGAGCCGCTCTGACCTGCGGTGATGAGTGATGAAGTGGTCATGGGGCGACAGCTTGGGAACCGGATGCTTCGGCGGGTGCCGAAGCCTCGACCGCGATAATCGAGCACATGACCAGTCAGCGCACCCGTACGAAAGGCCCGGACCTGGCCGCCGTGGCCCAACTCCTGGCCGACGGCACGCGCGCGAGCTTCTGCCTGGCCCTGCTGGACGGCCGGGCATGGACGGCGACGGAACTGGCCCGGCACGCGGGCGTGGCCGCGTCGACCGCGACCGAGCACCTGAACGCGCTCGTGCGCGGGAACCTGCTCGTCGAGGAACGGCAGGGACGGCACCGCTACGTACGGCTCGCCGACGCCCCCGTGGCGGAACTCGTCGAGAATCTCGCGGCGCTGGCCCCCGACCGGTCCGCGCCGCCCCGTTCGCTGTCCGCGGCCGGCCGGCGACGCGCCCTCGCCCACGCACGCACCTGCTACGACCACCTCGCCGGGACCCTGGGCGTCGCGATCACCGACGCCATGACGGAGCGGGGCCTGCTGGACTGGGAGCACGGGTTCAGGCTCACGGGTGCCGGGGAGGGCTGGCTCACGGAACTCGGCGTCACCGTCCCGGCCGGCACCCGCCGGCCCGCGGTGCGGTCGTGCCTGGACTGGACGGAACGCCGCCCGCACCTTGCCGGAGCGGTCGGCGCGGCCCTGTGCGGCCACGCCCTCGGCTCCGGCTGGATCTTGCGTATCGGCACAACCCGCGCGGTGACCGTCACCCCCGAGGGGCGGCAGGTGCTGCGCGACCGGCTCGGCTTGTCCGACGCGCTGCTGGCCCATAAGTGATCTCCCCTGCTTCGCTCCGGTGACGAGGGCCGGCCGGCACGGCGGTGGGCGGTGCGCCGCGGTCGGCGGGGGCGGGTGCGGCGGGACGGCAGGGCGGCGGGGCGCGTCAAGGGGTGCGGAAGCCGCGGAAGACCACCTGCTTGCGGGCTGCGAAACCGAGGGCTTCGTACAAGGCGATCGCTGCGGTGTTGGCCTCGGCCACGTGCAGAAAGGGACGTTCGCCGCGTGCCACGATCCGTGCAGCGAGCGCGGTGACCAGACGCGCCGCATGACCCCGCCCGCGGGCCTCGGGGGCGGTGCACACAGCGCTGATCTCGGTCCAGCCGGGAGGCCGCAGCCGCTCTCCCGCCATCGCCACCAGCCTGCCGCCCTCCCGGACACCGAGATAGGTACCGAGTTCGCAGGTGCGCGGCCAGAACGGACCCGGCCGGGTCCGCGCGACGAGGTCCAGCATCTCGGCCGCGTGCTCCGCGCCCAGCTCGACCACCCGGGTGCCCGCGTCGGGCTGTGCGGGCCGGCCGCTGCCGGTCCAGATCATCTGGCGGCCGTCGAGGCGGAAGACGGGCTCCCAGTCGGGTGGCGGCGCGGCCGGGGAGCTGAACATGTCGGCGACCTCGCCCGGCCCCAGCAGCCGGGCGAGGTCGGCCCACTCCCGGGGCCCTGGCTCGGCCGGTACCGAGGAGAAGGTCGCCACTTCCGGCAGGTAGGTGGCGGATCGGCCGAGCCGACGGGCGAACCGGGCGTGCGGGCCGCGGAGTGACTGACCCACCGGGTCGTCGAGTACCAGGTCGGCGGGGGCGTCGAGCGGCGGGGCGTCGGCGGCCGGGTGGTCGAGCGCCAGGTCGTCGCGCACCGGGGCGTCGAGCGGCGGGTGGTCGTGATTCATCGGGCTGTCCCATCCATGCGGTCCATGGAAACGCATCGCTTTGTCCCGCCCGACACCGGGACTGCCCCGTCCTCCCCCGTTCCGGACGGGACGGACCACTCCCCCGGAACGAGGCGTCCGGCCCGTCGGCGAAGCCCGCGTCCAGCTGCCCGGTCGGACCGGGGGTGGAAGGACGAGCAGGCGGTACGACCGTGGTCCGATGCGGAAATATGGACCACGCTCCGACGACGTGAGGTGGGCGTCGGCGGCATCGTTGCACCGTGACCGATACCCATTCGCCAATCACCGCTGTTTCCTCTTCGCCAATCGCCGTTGGCTCCTCGCCGACCGCCGTGTACCGGGCCCCCGTCCCGAACCGTCCGGTCAGCGACGTCTCCTTCCTCCTCGTGGTGTCGCTCGTGCTTGCCGGTTTTCTGCTCCGACTTCGGGGGCCTCTCCCCCGCGCAGCGGAACGCCTGCGGGCATCGCCCGGCTCGCCGGACGGCGTCGGCGCCCCCGTGTCCCGGCCGTGCCCGGCAGCGGGCGACCTCGCCGGCCCAGGAGGTCGGCCGGCCGGGTCCCCGGCGGATCGCACGGGGGAACTACGCTGCGGCGATGGACCGAGCAACCGACATGCCCGAACGGCCCGCCCACCCCGCGGAAGAGCCCCGGGTGAACGACTACGACCGCTTCGCCGAGGCGTACTCGGCGCAGAGCGAGAACAGTCTCGTGAACGCGTACTACGAACGGCCCGCGATGCTGGCCCTCGCCGGAGACGTGGCCGGCCGCCGGATCCTGGACGCCGGCTGTGGCTCGGGCGCCCTGTTCGCCGCGCTGCGCGACCGGGGCGCCGAGGTCACCGGTCTCGACGCCAGCGCCGGGATGCTGGCGTTGGCCAGACAGCGACTCGGCGCCGACGCCCCTGCATGTGGCGGATTTGAAGGACCCGCTGCCGTTCGCCGACGGGGCGTTCGACGACGTGGTCGCGTCGCTGGTGCTGCACTACCTGGAGGACTGGGGGCCGACGCTCGCCGAGTTGCGGCGCGTACTCGCTCCGGGCGGCCGGCTGATCGCGTCGGTGGACCATCCGTTCGTGGCCTACACGATCCAGGAGCCCCGGCCCGACTACTCGGCGGTCACCAGTTACTCCTTCGACTGGATGCTGGACGGGCAGTTGGTACCGATGAGGTTCTGGCGCCGGCCGTTGCACGCGATGACCGATGCCTTCACTGCCGCCGGCTTCCGTCTCGCCGCCTTCAGCGAGCCCCAGCCCGACCCGGCCGCCCGTGAAGTGTTCCCCGAGGATTTCCCCGGCCTCTCAGCCAAACCTGTCTTCCTCTTCTTCGTCCTGGAGGTGCCCCCTGCCACAACCTAGTTCCCTACGCCTGTAGTTCGACGAAGGTATGTAGTTGCCCGCGTGGCGCGTACGGGACGGCGATGGCCGAGTTGCCGTTGGCCGACGGCGAGCGGGAGAAGCCGGTGCGCTGGTCGCGACGGGCGACGTCCGCGCAAGCGCCGGCTCAGCGGTGCCGGATCACGCTCGGCTGCGCGGAGGGGAGAACGAACCAGCCCGACCGCTGTGGCAGTCCTCCCGCGCGAGCTTGAACGGGTGCTGCGCCGGTTCGGCGAGCGGTTCTTCGACGTGCGCCGCAGGACGACGACGCCAGCGGCGAGGCGGACACTTCGCTGCCCTGGAGAAACCCGAGCCCCTCACCGATAACATCACGGCTTTCGCCGGGCAACTCGGCCTGCTACGACCATGCGTGCTTCCCGGCAGCCGACCATCCTCGATCTCCTGGTCCTCGACCAGACACCACTGCCGGAAGGAGACTCCGTGCCCCACGCGAGCCTGGAGGCGACGTACCTGGCCTACCTCGACGCGCTCAACGACCGGCGGTTCAGCGTCCTGGACGAGTTCGTCCAGGACGAGCTCACTTACAACGACAAGGTGCTCACCCGTCAGGAGTACGCCGACATGATCGCGGCGGACATCAGGGCCGTCCCGGACCTGCGCTTCGACGCGCACCTGCTGCTCACCGATGACGACGTCGTGGCGTGCCGCCTGTGGTTCGACTGCACACCCCACCGGCACGTTCTTCGGCCAGGCGCCGACAGGGCGGCGCATCTCGTTCGGCGAGCACGTCTTCTACCGGTTCCGGGCCGGGCGCATCGCGCAGGTCTGGTCACTCATCGACCGCGAGGCGGTCGCGACCCAGCTCACGGGGTGACCTCCACTGCACTTGCCGAGCAAGGCACGCCGGGCGGGCCAAGCAGGTGTGTGGGAGCCTTCGTGGGTGTCGGGCGCATGGGCACTCATGAGGTTCTTTCCCCAGGTCGGGCGCAGTGGCGACGCCACTTGCCCACCGCCTGCGGCCAGATGCCGAATTCGGCGGCCACCTGCCGGTTCGACTTCCCCTCCGCGCGGCCGAACACGGTCCGGCACCGCTGAGCCAGGGACTGCGCGGATGCCGCCCGTCGCGACCAGCGCACCAGCGACTCACGCTCATCGTCGGCCAACGTCAATTCGGCCATCGACCGACCCATACGCGCCATGCAGGCAACACTGCACATACGCATCGGATTCCAGGCGTAGGACATCAGGCGTTGTCGTAGTCGCTTGACGAACGGTGTCCTGACTGCCGGGCAACCGCTCGGCAGTTCCTCAGCGCACGGAAGGCGCCGGCAAGGCCGTTCACCCTCACATTCGCTTCTGCCTCTGCCATCGGCATCAGCACCAGCACCAGCACCCATAAATCCGGACTCTCGGCGGCTCGTTCATCCACCGCATCGCCCTGGGGTCCGGGCGCGTTCGGGTCACGGGTACGGCACCGCGTCGTCCGTCGGGGTCCGAACCGGGGTCTGCCGGGCCCTACGTGGCCGCGGCACCGGTCGGGCGTGTGTACGGCGCCTCGTCCGGCAGGGGCGGCGGGCACGACCTCGGCGACGGTCTTGCAGTGGGGCGGGACCGGTGCGGAAGGCCGAGCCGATCAGCAGGTGTCCGAGGACGGCCCCGTCGGTGAAAGGGGGCGCGGCCATCGCGCAGCCCGCCGGCAGAACCGCGACAGCCTGTGCGGCTCCGCTGGCCCAGCGGCTGCTGACGCCCCGGGGCTTTAGCACGTCCATGAGCGGGGAGACCGTCAGCAGCGGGACGAGGCTGAAGGCGGCGATGCCGCTGATGGTGCTCGCAGCAGCCTGGGGATCATGCGGAGTTCGGTCCGCAGATACGACGGCAGCCAGGCCTGGCTCAGCGACAGCGCCCAGGAGGCTCCGTAGGCTTCGTCGCGGCACGCCATACCGAGTCGGGCGAGCCGTCCTTCTGGGCGGGCTTCACCATTGCGGCACTCGTCCACCTGGTGGCGCGGAAGCTGCCACCGCCACCACACACGGCGGGTCTCCCCACTGCGGACGGACCCCCACAGGAACAGCACCGCGGAAGCCCGGCCCGCCACCACAGCGGAGACGGGACCAAGCCCGAAGGGGACCGTCCGCCCCCTCCCCCCTGCAAGGCGGGGCCGGTGTCGCCGTCCGGCGGACGTGACGACGCCGGTCCCACCGAACGGCCACTAAAAGCGAAGATTTTGCGTTAGCCCGACGGAGGGCCTACGGTACTAAAAGCAAATACATTGCGTTTACCGCAGAAGGTGTCCCATGCCAAGCGTCCTGCCCGATGCGTCCGCCCCGCCCCGAACGCCGGTGCGCCCCGCCCCCACGGCCGACAGCGCCCCTCCCACGAGACACACCAGGAGGCGCACGGCCTCGTTCGCCCTCGACACCTCGATCCTGGTGGCCCTCCTGGCCGCGTCCAGCGCCCCGACACCGCTCTACCCCCTCTACCAGGACCGGTGGGGCCTGTCCGCGCTCGCCGTCACGGTGGTCTTCAGCGCCTACGCCCTCGCGCTGCTGCTGGCCCTGCTCACCACCTCGGCGCTCTCGGACCACCTGGGCCGGCGCCCGGTGCTCACCGGCGCCCTGCTCGTCGAGGCGGCCTCCATGATCGTCCTGGCTTCGGCCGACGGTGCCGGGCTGCTGATAGCCGCGCGCGTGCTGCAAGGGGTGGCGACCGGCGCGGCCACCAGCGCCGCGGGCGCGGTCCTCCTCGACCTGGGAGACCCCCGGCGTCCGGGCCGGGCGGCGCTGACCAACAGCATCGCCCCGGTCGCCGGTATGGCCGCGGGTGTCCTTGCCGCCACCCTCCTCGTCCGTTTCGCCCCCGCCCCGACCGTCACCGTCTACGTGGTGCTCGCCGCCCTGTTCGCCGCCCAGGCCGTCGCGGTCGGGTTCACCACCGAGACCGCACACCGCCGCTCCGGCGCGCTGGCATCGCTGCGTCCGCGACTCGGCGTCCCGCCCACGGCCCGCCGCGCCCTGCTGGCCGTCGGCACGGGGGTGGTCGCCATCTGGGCGCTGGGCGGCTTCTACTCCTCCCTGGGGCCGGCACTCGTGCGCCTGGTGGCACCCGACGCGCCGCAGGCGGCCCGCGGGATGGTCTTCTTCACCCTCAGCGCCGCCGCCGCGCTGACCGTGTGGACGCTGCGGCGTACGGCACCCTCCACCGCGGCGATCGGCGGCTGCCTGGCCGTCCTCCCCGCCGCGGCCCTCACCCTGAGCGGTCTGCACGGCGCCGGACTCCCGGCCGTGTACGGCGGCGCCGCGCTGGCCGGCATCGCCTTCGGCGCCGTCTCCCAGGGGGCGCTGCGGACGGTTCTCGCCTCGCTCGACGAGCGGGACCGCGCCACGACACTGGCCGCCTACTACGTCCTCAGCTACCTCTCCATGAGCCTGCCGGCCATCGCCGCGGGCGCCGCCACCCAGGCCTTCGGGCTGGGTACCACCTCGCACGCCTACGCCCTCACCACGGCGCTGCTCGCCGTCGCGGCCCTGGCGGCGCTCGTCCTGTCACGGCGCGGGAGGGCCCGGTCCCTGGCCGGCTGATCGGAGAGGGGCGGCTCGGCCGCGGCTTCCGGTACGGCGGCTTCCCGGTGCGTGACCCGGATCCGCGTGCGTACGAGGGAGGCGCGGCCGGGGTGAGCTGAAAGCATGATCGGAGTGCGGCCCGCGCCCCTCCCCCGCGTCTGCCTCGTTACCCCGGTATGGGACACAAGAGTCACGCCCGCCGCCGGCTCGCGGAGCGGCGCTCGCTGAGGCGCCGCCCGTCCGCGCGGCGGCTCCCCCGCCGCTTCCCGCGCGGCGGACCGGGCGCAAGCTGCCCAGCCGGCGCGCCCGCCCCTCCGCCCGTGGGCAGATCGGTGGTCGTCTTCCTGATGCTCGCGCTGACGGCCTCCTGCGTACATGTCGATCCCAGCCCCACCGCGTCCGAGCGCCGGCACCCCTCCCCGCCGCACACGACCCTGGCGCGGCCCTCACCGGTCGAAGCGCTCTCCGCGCCTGTGCGGCGGAAGACGGGCGACCATGCGCGGCCGGCCGGCAAAAGCCACCGTCCGGAGCGGACGAGCGGGCCGGCGGGCACCGGAAGCGGCCCGCAGCCGCAGCCCCGCAACCGTGCGGACCGTCCGAGGTCCACGGCTTCCGCACCGCCCCGAAGGCAGGCGGCGCCACCGCCCCGGCACCGGGCCGCCCCGCCCGCACCGTCACGGCCCCGCCAGCGTGCCGCACCGGCCGCTCCCCGCCGGCCCGCCGCCGAACCCCGGCCCCGCACCCGCCTCCGGCCCCGCGTGACGGTGCACCCCAGGGAGCTGTGCCGGTGGGGCACGCAGGCCGGTGTCCGGCGCGATCTGATGGCCTTGTGCCGGCAGACCTACGGGCGGTGAGGCCGCGCGGCCCGGCCGCCCCACTGCCCGACGGCTGACCCCCGGCCCGGCGTACCGGGTGGCCGAGCCGTCGCGACCGGGGCGGAGACGGCGCAATCGGGGGCGGAGGCGGCGGACTTCCAGCGGTCTTCCGTCCCGTTGGTCTCCGCGACGGCGGGCACGGGCTACCAGCCGCGCACCCCGCACCGTCCAACCGCTGTCCAGCCGCCGTCGGTTACCGCCCAGCCGCCGTCACCGAAGCCTGCCTCGGCGAACACACCCCCCGGGCACGTGGTCCGCCGCCGTTCCCCGACACTTGGAGTCCGCTCAGCGAGCCGGTCGAGGCGACCGGTGGCCCGGGCGGTGACATGACGGCCGGGGAAGAAATCCGGGCAGAACCGGGAAGAAGAGGCATCGAAACATGCGGCGACGCCGGGTATGGACCGTGGTCACAGCCCTCGCGCTGGGGGGAGCCGCCCTGGGGCTGTGGTCCTGCGCCACGGGGAGTCCTCCGCAGGGGGGTGTGAGCGTGGCGGCGGCCACGGCCGGATCCGGTGAGGCGGCGGACATCGACGGCGACGGCCACGACGACCTCGCCGTCGGTGCGCCCGGCGCGACCGTTCGGGGCAAGTCCGGCGCCGGACAGGTGGCACTGGCCTTCGGCTCGGAGAAGGGCGTCGTGGCCGCCCGTCACCAGGTGCTCAGCCGGGCTGATCCCCGCATACCGGGTTCCCCGCAAGCCGGCGGTGCGTTCGGCTCCGCCCTCGCGATGGGCGACCTGGACGGCGACGGGCACGCGGATCTGGTCGTCGGGGCGAGCGGCGAGAACGCCGGCGGTACCGCGCGCGCCGGTTCGGTGACCGTGGTCTTCGGCGCGCGTGACGGCCTCTCCGATGCGGCCCTCACCTTCCACGCCCCCTCTCCGACGGAACGAGGAGGGTTCGGCGGGCAACTGACGCTGGGTGACTTCGACCATGACGGGCTGAAGGACATCGCCGTCGCCGACGGCAAGCAGATCGCCCTCGTCCTCGGCGCGAAGAACCTCCGCGACACCAACGGCCCGAAGATCACCCTGCACGTCCCGCCGGGAGGCGGCGCGGCGCTGGAACGCCTCGCGAGCGGCGACATCGACGGCGACGGCCACGACGACCTCGTCACCATCGCCTCCTCCGACGACCCCGCCGACGAGGGCGCCCTCGCCGTCCTGCCCGGCACCGACAGCGGCGTGGGCGGCGAACCGCTCGGACACCAGGTCCCCCTGCCCTCCGCCGACTTCGCCCTCGCCGTCGGGGACATCGACGCCGACGGCAAGGACGATGTCGTCATCGACACCGGCTTCGGGGACGCTCCGGACGACACCGTCCTGCGGACGTACCCCGGCGGGGCGAGCGGCCTGCGCGTGGACGACCCCGTGGTGTGGAAGGGCGAACGCGTCCGGAGCGACACCGTACGGCTCGCCGACCTCGACGGGGACGGGCACGCCGACCTGATCGTCGGTGACCGGCGGGCACCGAGCGCCGAAGGCCACAACGACGCCGGCGCACTGCGGGTGGCCCCGGGGAGCAAGCGGTGGTTCGACAGCTCCGCGATGCGGACGGTCTCCCTCGACACCCGGGGCGTTCCCGGCGGGGCCGCGGGGAACGACCGTTTCGCCTCGGCGTTGGCGGTGGGCGACTACGACGGTGACGGAACCGCCGACGTGGCGGTCGGCGTTCCCGGCCGGTCGCTAAAGTCCGGTGCGGTCTGCGTGCTCCTCGGCGGCCCCGATGGTGTCTCGGGCCGGCGCGCGGCCCTCTTCAACCCGGAGGCGTTCGGCGCCGATCCGGACGCGGCATCCTTCGGGGCGGCACTCGCCGGCTGAGCACAGGGCCGCGGCGACCGCCCACCGCACGGTCTCCGGGGAGTTCCGCGGTGACCATGCGGTGGCCGCGCCCCGGTCCCCTGTACGGGTCAGGGGTGAGCGAACAGCGTGACCACGCTCTGCGGTGCTTCCCGGCCGAAGAAAATCTCCAGGTTCTTCGCCGAGCGGCGGGCGGCGTCGCCGCTGCGCGGGAACAGCCGCTCCTCGTAGGCGGTGAGCGCGAGTTCGGTGTCGGGTTGCTCGACCAGCTTGCGCGCCAGGTCAGCCCCGTCGTACATGGCGAGGTTCGCGCCTTCACCGGCGAAGGGCGACATCAGATGCGCGGCGTCGCCGACGAGCGTCACGCCGGGCACCCTGTCCCAGGTGAGCCCGGCGGGCAGGGCGTGGATGGGCCGGAGCAACGGTTCGGCGTCGCTCCGTGTCACGAAGGCGGTGAGGAGCGGCGACCAGCCGGCGAACTCGTCGGCGACGCGACGGAGGCCCCTGGACAGGTCGCCGAAGTCGATCGACCTCATCCACTCCTCGGGCTTGTTCAGCGCTGCGTATCCGCGCACGCTCCCGTCGGCGTAGCGGTGGGCGATGATGCCCTTGCCGGGCTCGACCGCCATGAGCGTGCCGCTGCCGATCGCCGCCACGCTCTCCCGGCGGTCCCGGCCGCCCGGGGCGAGAGCGATTTCGACGAAGCAGGTTCCGCTGTAGCGAGGCTTGGCGGTGGTGAGCAGCGGGCGCACCTTCGACCAGGCACCGTCCGCGCCGACGACGATGTCGGCGCGCGTGGTGGAACCTTTCGCGAAGGTGAGTTCGCAGCCGCCCTCCGCGCGGCGCCGGACGGAGGTGAGCTTGTGCCCCCACCTGATCGTCCCGGGCTCCAGTGAGTCGATGAGCAGACGCCGTAGTTCACCGCGGTCCACCTCGGGGCGGGCCGAGCAGGGGTCCGCGGGCTTGTCGAGCAGAACCGTCCCGTGGCGGTCAACGACACGCTTGGCGTCCTCGCCCGGGCGGACCAGAGCGAGAAACCCGTCGTACAGACCGGCTGCGCGCAGTGCGACCTGCCCGGTCTCCACGTGGATGTCGAGCAGGCCGCCCTGGTCACGGGTCTGCGCCGATGCCTCGCCCTCGTAGATCGTCGCAGCGACGCCGTGGGCTTGGAGGACCCGCGCGAGCGTGAGCCCGCCCAGTCCTGCTCCGACAACGGCGATGGTCTTCCGCATGGTGCGCTCCTGTGTTGCGCCGGCACGCGCCGGCGACGGTCAGCGCCGAAAGCGGACGTGCTGCCCGGCCCCGGCATGGAGACGCTCACCGATCAGAACCATCTGCATCGATGTACGAGCGATGTTTTGCGGGCGGACCCGGCGGAACATCGTTTTTCGCGACCTTGTGACTATAACTCGCCATGCGCCTCGGACGGCTCGGCAGTGCCGCCGGAAAGAGACGCCGCTCACACTCCCTCGCCCATGTGGAGCGGTCACGTGTCTTCAGCGCACCAGGAGACCGATGGCGACCGCCAGTCGTTCGAGATAGAACTCCCGGGACGTGGCCTGATGCTTGATGCCGATCGATGCGCTGATCATCGTCTGCGCGACGGGGAGGGCCTCCTCTCGTCCCGACTCGACGGCGATCGCATCTGTGATCAGTTCCTCGAAACGTCGCGGTGCGGTCTCGGTGATCTCCCCGAGCAGGTCGGGATTGTCCTCGGCAACCGTCGCGACATCGGACGCCAGCGGGCCGATATAGCGGCCGGCCCACTGGTCGAACGCTTCGACGAGGCGCTCCGCAAGGGGGCGGCCCCTGTCGGCCAAGACCTGTTCGACCGCGGTGATGTCGTGCTCCAGGGCCTGGGTGACCGCGGCACGGAACAGCGCCTCCTTCGAGGAAAAGAGGAAGTAGAGCCCGGGCCGGGAGATCCGCGCCGCCCGCGCCACCTCCTCCATCGAGGTCTTCCGGTATCCGAATCGCGCGAACGTGGCCATGGCGGACTCCAGAACCATGGTCCGGCGGTCGGTATCGGCGACTGTCGACGGCGGGTGGCCGGAGTCGGGACTGCTCATGGAACGAGCATACGAGGGAAGACGAACTATACAAATTCTGTTTAGTGCGTATAGTCAGCCGCCATGGACACTCGCAAACTCATCTGCACGCCCTTCACCTCCTCCACCACCGCGGAGGAGGTACTGCGGGACATCGACCTCACCGGCGTCCGCGCTGTCGTGACGGGAGCCTCCTCCGGACTCGGGGTCGAAACGGCTCGTGCGCTGACCGCCGCCGGGGCGGAGGTGACCCTCGCCGTCCGGAACACGAGTGCGGGTGACGCCGTCGCCGAGACGATCGGCAGGTCGACCGGGCGAATCCGGCCCCGCGTCGTCCGGCTCGACCTCGCCGACAGGGCCACCGTCACACGGTTCGTCGAGGCGTGGAGCGGCCCGCTGCACCTGCTGATCAACAACGCCGGCGTGGTCACCGGCGGCCTCGAACGCACGCGTGAAGGCTGGGAGCTGCAATTCGCGACGAATCATCTCGGCCACTTCGCGCTGGCCACCGGCCTGCACCACGCCCTGGCCCGGGGAGCGGCGGACCGCGACGGAGCACGGATCGTCTCGGTCAGTTCGACGGCGCACATGCGGTCCGGCATCGACTTCGACGACCTCCACTTCGAGCGCCGCGGCTACGACCCGCAGATCGCCTACGCCCAGTCGAAGACGGCGAACTCCCTCTTCGCCGTCGAGGCGACCCGCCTCTGGGCTGCCGACGGCATCGTCGCCAATGCGGTGAACCCCGGCGGCATCGCGACGGGACTGCAACGGAACTTCTCACCGGAACAGAAGGCATCGCTCGACGCGGCCGAGGCCGCCGGAGTCTTCACGTACAAAACGGTCGAACAGGGAGCCGCCACCAGCATCGTCGCGGCCGTCGCCCCCGAGTTCGCCCACTCCGGAGGCCACTACCTCGACGATGCACAAGAGGCCTACACCGTGCCGAACGACGCCGACCTCGCACAGCACCCGCATGGTGTCAAGGAATGGGCGCTCGACCCCGCCACCGCCCGGCGCCTCTGGACCGTCTCGACCGGCCTGCTCCGCGTCTGACCTCGCCACGCCACAGCGTGCCGCACCAGGGTGATCTGCCGCACGCGGGAGTCGTCCGGAAGAGAAAACCTAGATCACGGCCGTCAGCGGCAACCTGACCGCAGGGGGCAGCGGCACGACGGCCGGCTCGGCCCGCATGCCCTGGATGAGCAGTGCGGCGAAGCGCTGCGACGCGGCCACCGTGGCGGCCGGCGATGTGGCCCGGATGCCGCCGTTGGCCATGAGCATCATGATCAGGTCGTCCACGACGAAGTCCGGGCGGAGCTTTCCCGCCGCCTTGGCCCGGCGGGCGAGTTCGGCGACCTTGCCCAGGGCCCGCTGCCGGGCCGCGGCGAAGTCGGCCGCGCGGGGGAAGGCGGAGACGAACGCGGCGGTGAAGCCGCGGTCACTCGCGTGCAGTTCACACACTTTCTCGATCATCCGGCAGAAACCGTGCCAGGGATCCGGGTCTGCGAGTCCCTCGTCGACGATGGCGGTGCAGGCTGCCATCTGCTCGGCGAACACCTCGGTGACCAGTTCCTCCTTGGCCGGGAAGTGCCGGTAGAGGGTCGCGGGGCCGACCTCGGCTCGCCGGGCGATCTCACGCATCGCCACATCCAGCCCCTGCTCGGCGAACACCGAGCGGGCAACGGCCAGGATGCGCTCGCGGTTGTCCCGCGCATCCGAGCGCAGCAGATGAGGCAATCGGTTCGTCATCGCTCTCACTTTAGCCAACCGGACGGGGTGTTCCGTTAGCGTCCGGCGTCATGAGAGCACTGCAATTCTCCGCATACGGTCCCGCGAGCGTCCTCAAGGTCGCCGACATACCCGAACCGCACCCGGGACCGGGCCGCATCCGGATAGCGGTGAAGGCCTCCGGCGTCACTCCGGCCGACTGTTACCTGCGTGCGGGCCGGTTCCGCGGCATGATCCCGCTGCCCCTGCCGCACGTGCCCGGCATGGACGCCGCAGGGGTGGTCGACGAGGTCGGCCCGGGCGTCCGCGGGGTCCGGCCGGGCGACGCGGTCTTCGGCCTCGTCGATCTCACCGGACACGGGGGCGCGAACGCCGAGTACGCCGTCCTGACGGCCTGGGCCCCGAAGCCGGACGCGCTGAGCTGGGAGCAGGCCGCCGCAGCCGGGAACATCGAGACCGCCACGCGCGCCCTCGACCGGCTGAAGGTCACCGCTGGCACGACCCTGCTGATCGAGGGCGCGGCGGGCGGGGTCGGCACGGTGGCCGTCCAGCTCGCGACGGCCCGCGGCGCCCGCGTCCTCGGCACAGCCGGCGCACACAACCACGCGTTCCTCACCGGGCTGGGGGCGACTCCTACCACCTACGGCCCCGGGCTGGTCGACCGGGTCACCGTGCTGGCACCGGACGGCGTCGACGCCGTCCTGGACTGCGCCGGCTCCGGCTCACTGCCCGATCTGCTGGCCATCGCGGAAAGCCCCGACCGGGTCGTCACGATCGCCGACCTGAACGCAGCGGAACACGGAGTCCACCTCTCGCGCACGGGAGGCGGCGGCCCCGGCACGGACCCCCAGGCGCTCGACGGCCTCGCCGTGGCCGCCGCTCTCGCCCAGCAGGGCCGCTTCACCGTGCCCGTCGCTGCCGTCTTCACCCTGGAGAACGCGACAGCCGCACACGAGCTGAGCGAGACCGGCCACGCCCGGGGAAAGATCGTTCTCGTCCCCTGAGGAGCCCGCAACTGCTGGCCGCGGGGGCAACGATCCTCTCGCCCCCGATGTGATCACGGCGTCGGAGCCCTCCCGGACAGCGCCGTTCACCGGGCTGAGTCAGGTCCGTTCGACAGGCTCATCACCGGGTGGCGGCGTAAGGAAGCAGACCCGGCCCGCGAGGTCCGCGTGCTGCCGGAGGACCAGCTCCTGCTGGTTGCCGTGCTGTTCGTGGACGGCGGGCCGGCCGCTGCCCGGCGGCCGGAACGGTTGCGTACGAGTGCGGAGAGGACCGAGGAAGGCGGCTGCCCGGCTCGACGAATGTTCAGTCGATACAGAACTCGTTGCCCTCGATGTCCAGCATCGGGATGCAGGACTCGTTTTCCTCATCGGCGTACAGCGTTCGCACGTGGGTCGCACCGAGCGCGACCAGTCGCGCGCACTCGGCCTCGAGCGCTGCGAGACGCTCGTCCCCCACGAGCCCGGTACCGACCCGCACGTCGAGATGCACCCGGTTCTTGGCCGTCTTGCCTTCGGGGACGCGCTGGAAATACAGGCGCGGGCCCACGCCCGAGGGATCACTGCAGGCGGACC
Organism: Streptomyces albus subsp. albus; assembly: GCF_000725885.1. Classification (GTDB taxonomy): domain Bacteria; phylum Actinomycetota; class Actinomycetes; order Streptomycetales; family Streptomycetaceae; genus Streptomyces; species Streptomyces albus. The sequence goes on from NZ_JODR01000042.1 coordinate 18,479, forward strand.
ATGACCCCTGCTGCTCAGGGGGCAGGGTGCTGTTGAAATCGTCCCAGGTCGTGAACCCCGCAGGCGGCGGCATGACGTACCCCAGCACTTCACACCAGAAGCGGGCGAGACGCTCGGGTTCCGCGCAGTCGAAGGTCACTTGGAACTTCTTGATCTCTGGCATCAGCGCACCGTACCGCGTACCAGTGGTGCGCCGCTGCCCCTGTCCCTCAGCAGTAGCCGTCCGTCCTGCCGCCGGCTGGGGCGAGGCTGGGCCAGCGACGTCCTGCTCTGTCGGAGGCGGCGGACCGGAGGAGGCCGAGGACCGTGCATCCCGGGTATCCCCCGAAACTCGCGTAAGTTCCCCGGTAGTAGCAGTTCCAGTAGCTCACGACCCGCCGCTGGGTGCGCGCGAAGAAGGCAGGGTTGTCCACGAGGAACTGCCCGTAGGCGAGGCGGCGGCTGCCGGGTGTCGCGAGATCGCGAAGCTCGTCGCGGATGACGACAAGGATCTCCACGACGTACTCGCCGACGAGTTGCACGACGAAGGGGATGACCCATGGGTCCGCGGAACCAACGACCTTCTCCAGGTGGCGTTGCCTGACCATGCCGTCGCAGTGCCTTGAGTACAGGCAGTGCAGAAGCCGTTGTTGGCGCGGCGAGAGCGACGCCACCTCCTCGGCTGACGGCTCGTCGTTGTAGAGACGCTGGGGAATCAGAACCTGCCGGCCTTCGACCGTCACCTGGAACGGGGCATGCGGCGAGAGCCCGGAGTCGGGCATCACCGACCAGACCGCCTCGGTGTCGCTCGCGAGCTCGGCCGGGAACGCGGCGATCAGCGGATTGCTGCGACGGGAAAACGGCTGCACGAGCCGAGCATAGGCGCAATCCCGGGCCAGATGGCCGGCGTTGTGATGGCTGGGGCGCTCGCGGGGCGGCTGATCACTCGCCGTCCGCTACGAGGCGGCCGTGCCGGTCGCAGCCCTCGACGAGTGGTTGTGCGCCGTCCCGCCGCGGTTGTCGGCGGCTGTGATGAGCTGGTCGAGTCGGCGCAGCGTGTGGGTCATTTCCTCGCCCCTGTCCGCGAGGCGGTCACGTTCGGCGCGCAGCATGCGGCACTGGGTGGGGGTGGTGCGCCCGCGCACTTTCGCGACAGCCCCCGGTTCGGGAGGTGCCGTCGGATGAGCGGTGCCGTCATCAGGACGAGGGCGGCGAAGGCGAGCAAGCGCTGGAGGCCCGGCTGGGCGGCGAGGCTGCTGTGCTGGATGCCGTGGACCGCGTACCAGTTGGCCGCGACGTCGGTGATCATGATGCCGCAGGCCAGGTCCGAGCCCCGTCGCCTGCCGCCGAGAAGGAGCACGGCGGCAAGGGGATCGAGGAGCGCCAGCGCGGACCAGTAGAGGTTGAGCCACGCAGGCGCCCAGGCGTAAGGCGCCAGGCCGTGCCGCAAGAGGTCGGCGATGTGTGTGACGGCGCCGACGAGGAGAAGCCCGGCCGCGATGACACAGACGGTTGCCGCCACCGGGCGCGGGGCGGAGCGCATCCATACGAGCACGCCTGGGATCCTGCCAGTCCCCCGCCGGACCGTACCGGTGGGGGTGGCTGCCGCGGTCCGCGGCACGGCACGGGCCCGGTGCGGCCGGACAGGCGCGGGGCTGCGCCGGGCCCGCGCGGTCCGGTCGGGCAGCACGCGGGCGTGCCGGTCAGGAAGCGGGGACCGGGCCGCCGGGCCGGAACCGCTCCACCCCGACGATGTGCCGGACCTTGACCGGGCGCACGATCACCGCGACCCGCTGCTCCCCGGGCATGATCCACTCGAAGCGCTCGCTGCCCAGGTACTTGCGGGCCAGCCGGTCCATCCGGTCGTGCGCCTCCTCCCCCTCGATGAAGCGGTCGACCACACCGCTGATCTGCACTCTGTCGAAAGGATCGGTGGCATCCGCGTGGGAGAGGTAGACACGGGGGTCGCGGCGCAGGTTCTCCTCCTTCACCCGGCCCACCGAGGTGTTGAACGTCAGTCCGTTCTCTCCCTCCAGGTCCACCCACATCGGGCTGACCTGCGGTGCACCGTCTGCGCACACGGTGCCGACGTACCAGATGTGGGGGGCCAGCAGTCGAGCGCGGACGGCTTCGTCGAACGTCGCAGTCATCCCGGGAGGCTACCAACCATGATCGACCGGGCGGGCCGGGGGGATAGTGCGGCCGGGCACCGCACCCGTGGTATTCCGCACAACGGTTCCTCCGCCTTCCGTCGGGCGGTTTCCGCGTCCCCGTGTTCCGTCCGCCAGGAATACCCGCGCGACGCCGGAAGGAGGCCGAAAAACGCCGCGTCGTATGAGCACTGCATGGGGAGGTTGCAGCGGTCACACGCTCGGAACGATCAGGGGGTCAGGTGCCGCGCAAACAGGAGTTCGCCGATGCGGTCAAAGAACTGCGCGAGTTCAGAGAAACGTTCGAAGAACTCGGTGCTGCGCACGAACGGCTGGAGCGTCTCGACGACCCGAGGGTCGGTTTGACCGCGCTGCGCGGGAAGATTACGGAAAGCCGCCTGGAAATCGAAAAATTCGTACAGACGTGCGTGGCCGGATTGCAGGAGAAGAACTGCGAAGCCGACCGACGCCATCAACAGGCGCTCGAGGAGCTGCGCACGGCGCGCGAAGAACTCCGGGACCTGGCGGACGCCTTACGCGCCGCCCTGCCGCCCGAGGCCGGCGCACCCGCGGGCGATGAGGACCCGGCCGGGGACGGCGGAGCGGAGCATTCCGCCGAAACCCGCGCCGACGACCCCGCGGAACCGGCGGAAGCCGAGCCGGCTCCGGCTCCGGCTCCGGCTCCGGCTCCGGCTCCGGCTCCGGCTCCGGCTCCGGCTCCGGCAATCGAAGAGCACCAGCACACCGACCCCGGCTCCGGCCGGAGGGGGGAACCCATGGAGGACTCCGCGCAGCGGCCCGAATCCGGGGACGAAGGCCGCCAGGACCAGCATGAGTTGAAGCAGGCGATCGAGGCGGCCTACCGCCGCGCCAAGGCGCCGTCCCCGGCGGTTTCCCCGGCCGCGTCCCCAGCTTCCCAGGATGGCGCGGACACGGACACGGCCGAGAGCCCGCAGGTCACCCATGGCGTCGTACTGCTCCGGGCCGCGGGCGTCGCACAGGCGGAACTGCTCGCTCACCGCGACGCCTGGGAATGGCTCCTCGTGCAGGCCGCCCGCCACCGGCACTTCCGCACCGCGCCCCAGGTGGAGGAGCTGAAGGGGGGACGGATCCGGACCGTCCTCTCCGGTCGGGCCCTCATCGCCCTGCTGATCGAGCTGTGGAAGACCCGTGACTCCGTTCCGGCGCTGGACGACGGCGACTGGCCTCTGGCGACGCTGTTCTACGACCGCATCGCCGACCAGCTCACCGATGTCGCGGCCCAGGGCGAGACCATCCGCATCGTCCTGGACGACGGCCTGCCCAAGCCGGCCAGCGACGACAACGGCTGACAGCGAGCGGCGGAGGCGGTGCGGGCCGACCGGGCTGGCGCCCTGGCCGGCCCGCACCGCCCGCCTTCGTGCTTCCAGGGACGCCGTGCCCCGGAACCACTGCCCGGGCATGGGCGCCACTGCGCCCCTGCTCCGGTCGCGGCTGCTGCTCCGGTCGCGGCTCCGCGCCGGAATGCTCACCAATACTGGTCGAAGTTCCTGGAGAACTCCCGGTTGTTGAAGCCGTCCCAGTTGATCGACCAGGTCATCAGTCCGCGCAGGGCGGGCCAGGTGCCGTGCGGGCGGTAGGAGCCGCAGTCGGTGCCCTTGGTCAGACAGTTGAGGGCTTTGTTCACCTCACCGGGCGGAACGTGTCCGTTGCCGGCGAGCGGGGAGGCGGGCATGCCGATGGCGACCTTCTCCGGGGGCAGTGCGGGGAAGATGTTTCCCGTGTTGCCGCCGACCGGGAATCCGGTGAGCAGCATGTCCGTCATGGCGATGTGGAAGTCGGCGCCGCCCATTTGGTGGTACTGGTTGTCGAGCCCCATGACCGGGCCCGAGTTGTAGTCCTGGACATGCAGCAGTGTCAGCTCGTTCCGCAGCGCGTGGATGACGGGGAGATAGGCACCCGCGCGCGGGTCGCCGCCCCATTGGCCGGAACCGTAGCGCTGATAGCCGAGTTGGACGAAGAACGTCTCGGGGGCCATCGTGAGGACGAAGTCCTGACCGTACTTTGCCTTGAGGGTCTTGACGGCGGAGATCAGGTTCACGATCACCGGTGTCCTGGGGTTCCGGAAATCGGTGTCGCCCGCGTTCAGCGAGAGCGAGTGCCCCTCTAAATCGATGTCTAGGCCGTCGAGACCGTACTCGTCGATGATCGCCGAGACGGAGGAGACGAATTTGTCGCGGGCGGCTGTCGTGCTCAGCTGCACTTGGCCGTTCTGGCCGCCGATGGAGATGAGGACCTTCTTGCCCTGGGCCTGTTTGGCCTTGACGGCGGCTTTGAACTCGTCCTTCGTCTCCACGTTCGGACATTCGGACCGCGGACAGAGACTGAAGCGTATGTCGCCGGACGTCGGGGAGGTCGGCTCTCCGAAGGCGAGGTCGATGATGTCCCAGCTGTCCGGGACGTCCGCGAGCCGCGTGTAGCCGGACCCGTTGGCGAAGCTGGTGTGCAGATAGCCGACCAGCGCGTGTTCGGGGATTGCTGCGCCGGTGGACGCCCCAGGGGCGGGTGCGGCGGCGGACTCGGTGACGGGGGATGCGAACAGTCCCACGGCTGCGAGGACACCTGCCGCGAGGGAGGCACGGAGACGGCCTCTGCGTCGGCCGGGGCGCGAACGGAAACGGGAAGGAGCCACGGCTTCCTCCGGTGTAGGGGGTGGTGGGGGGTGGAAGAGCGGGACACCCGTCAAGTTGGTCCAGACCAATACGGGTGTCAAGAGCCCGCACATCACCGATCACTCGGCGCCATGCTGTGACAGCTGGAGGGGGACACCAGGTGATCGAGACCGAACGGCTCGCGCTGCGCCCCCTTCTGGCCGAGACGTCGTCGCGCTCGTCGCACTCGTTGTTTTCGTCGCGCTCATCGCGTTCGACCCGTTGGACGCGTTCGACGAGGGGCGACGAGGGCGAGCGGGTGCACCGGTTCATCGGCGCCGACGGGCGCGAACAGCCCCTGGAGCGCTGCCGTCGGCGTAGGGGCGCGGCTACGCGAAACGGAAGGGGACCGCGCGAGTCCGGAGCGGGGACTTCGCGACGCTGGACGAGGAACCGCTCCATCACCGTGATCGGTGGCGGAGCGGCCGGACAGCACCTCATCCCGCGCAGGGGTGAAGCCGCTCCGCCACGGCGTACTCCGTGGGCAGGCCGGCCCCGGGTCGGGGGCCGGGACGCGGGGCGCCGGCCATGCCCGTCGAGCGGCGGCTCCGGCGGCCGGCACGGCGGCGTGGGTTGCCATGCCGGCGACGGCATCGGAAGGGGCTGCCCCGGGTCAGTGCGGAGCCTGTGCGGGGCCTTCGCCGCGGATGCGGTCGAGGATGTCGAAGTGAAGCGCAGCCAGACCGCCGGGAGGCAGCGGGGCGGGGCTGCCGGTGAGGGTGTACCACTCGTCGGCGCCGGTGTACTGGACCGTGATGTCGGCGCGCCTGTCGGGCAGGAGAACGGTGCACACCGTCAGGTCGCCGGTGATGACGCCGACCTCGTCGGTCATCGCTCCACCGGCTCCCGCGGTCACCGCGTCCATCATCTGCCGAGTCTCACGTTTGCGGTCATGTGTGTTCATAAGGTGCAGGTATCCAGCACGCGGCCGAATTAGCGCCTCGTGGCCCCGCTCACCTGCGGACAGTGGGGTGACTCGGCCACGCTGCACGAGCATGTGCGGGTGCACCGGCAGGGTGCGGCGGCCGGCGCCGGCGGATCCAGGAGGTGTCGCCCGCGCGCGGCTCCGGAGGACCGGCGACGGGCGCGGCAGGCCCGTCGCGCGTCACGCCCCCGCGACGACCAGCGACCGTGCCGGTGGCCGTGCCGTGGCGGGTGGCCGGGGCCGGTCGCCGCGGCCGGGTCCGCGCTTGTGCTCGTATGCCCTTCGCCCCGTGGGCCCGGTGGCCCGGGCGCCGGCGACCGGGCCGGGGTGCCCGGGTTCGCCGGAGTTGGCCGCGGCACGGATCGTCCGGATCTGGCCGTCGGGCGGGGCGCCCACGTGCTGCACGTGGGCGCCCCGGAGGGCCGGACGGAAGCAGCGGGGCGGCCACCCGGTACAGGACCTCCCCGCGGTCAGCCGGCCCCGGCCCGGCGCTCCTCCGCTGCGGCGTACGCGGCCAGGCCGTCCGCCATGCGCTGCATGAAGCGGGTCAGATACCACTGCCAGAACCGCCCGGTGAAACGGGGCTTGGGCTCGAAGCGCCCCGACCAGGTGAGGTCGGTGCCGCCCTGCGGAGCCTCGGCGAGTTCGACGGTGCCCCGGTAGAACCGGAACGGCGCGCCCAGGTTCTCGTAGCCGAACAGCCGGTCGGCGACCAGTTCGACGACGCGTTCCCGGGAGACGGACCGGCCGGTGCGGAAGACCCGGGTGTCACCGACCCCCTGCCGCTCCCCCGGATCACCGCCGCCCTCGGTCTCGGCGGCGTCGATCGGTGACCACAACGGCCAGGTGGACGGACGGACGAGCAGCGAGAAGACTGCTTCGGGGGGCGCGAGCGAATGTGCGGTGACGGTGTAGCTGTAGGGCATGGCGCCACGCTAGGTCGGCCGTGCGGGGAGGGCGATGCGCCAGATTGCTCACCCGTCTACACGATCCTGCGGTACGCCGAGGGCCGGACGCCGACGTGTGCCAGGAACGCCGAGGACAGGCTGCCGGGGCTCGCGAAACCGCAGCGCTGGGCGATCTGCGCCAAGGGGAGATCGGTGGTGGTGAGCAACTCCTGTGCCCGCTCGATCCTCAGCCGCGTCAGATACCGGTACGGGGTCTGGCCGGTTGCCGCACGGAAGACACGGATGAAGTGGTAGACGCTCAGGTGCGCTTCGGCGGCGATCTCGGCCAGGGTCAACGGGTCGGCCAGCCGCTGCCGCATCAGCGCGATGCCCGCGCGGACGGCCGCGCGCTCGGGGCCCGGTGCGCGGTGGTCCCGGCCGCCCGTCAGCAGATGCGTGACGAGGAACGCGGCGGCCGATTCCGCGTACAGGTCGTCGGCACCTCCGGCCGCGGGCAGGGCACGCATGATCTGCTCGACGACCGTGTCGCCCGCGGCGACACGGTCCCGGATCGCTTCGAAGTCGGGGGCGCCGCCGCCCAGTTCGCCCGCTGTCCGGTCCACCGTGGCCCGCGGGATGTGAACCTGGACGGTGCTCAGGGTGGACGTCGCGCGGTAGCTGCGCACGGTCGCGTGGCCGGGCACCATCAGTTCCAGGCGGCCGGGGACCCAGCGCCGCCGGGTCGCTCTTCCGCCACTGCGCACCCGCATCGTGGTGTCCCCGCCGGTGCACAGCACCAGGTGCAGGTCGGACACCCCGGGCAGCGGGAACGACTCGGCCTCCCGGGCGTGGGTGAAGCACTGCACGAGCATCGACCGCCAGCCCGCGGTCTGCCAGCTGCAGTAGGTGTGCCGCACGAGCCCGTCCGCGTCGCAGTCCGCGTACGGCGCCAGGTCGAAGTCCCGGGAGTCGAACACCCTGCCACCCTACGTCCGGGCCGCCGCACGGGACCGCACGGCTCGGACCACCCGTCAGCGGCCTGCTCACGGCGGGGCAGGCGCATGGCGCGCCCCGGCCGTCTGCCGTTCCTGCCGGCGGCGCCGGGTGTCGCGAGGCCGCCGCGGCTCCCCCGTCGGACCGCTCCGGTCACCGCGGCCCGTCCCACGGGTCATCCAGCGGCACCGCCGCGCCCCTGCCCTGCTCGACGGCATCACCGCCCTGCGCCACCGCGCCCCTGCCCTGCTCGGCGGCGTGCCGGTCCTTCGCCGCGGCGTCCGGTCCCGGCCCCACCACCTCCGGGTGCCGGCCGGGGGTCTTCCGTTCCGGCTCGGGGCGCCGGCCCGCCCGGCGGCGCAGGGCGGCGACGACGGCCAGGACGAGGCCGACGGCCAGTACGGCGGCGCCGCGCAGCCACACCTCCGCCTCGACCTGAGTGGCCAGCAGCACACAGGAGACGGCACCGAGCACGGGCACCACCGCCGGGGTGCGGAAGTGGTCACGCTCGGCCGGCCTGCGCCGCAGCACCAGCGCGGCGGTGTTCACCAGGAAGAAGACCACCAGCAGCAGGAGCACCAGGGTGGAGGCGAGCACGGCGACACTGCCGGTCAGGGCGAGAAGCAGGGACAGGGCCGTGGTGGCGACGACGGCGACCCACGGCGTACGGCGTCCGGGCAGCACCCGGGACAGGACGCCCGGCAGCAGCCCGTCACGTGCCATCCCGAAGGCGAGGCGGGAGGCCATGATGCCGGTGAGCAGCGCGCCGTTGGCCACGGCGACCAGCGCCACCACGCTGAAGAGACGCGGCGGCACCCCGCCGGCCTCCCGGACCACCTCCAGCAGCGGGCCGCTGCTGTGCACCAGCGTGTGCGCCGGTACGGCCGCCGCGGCGACGCAGCCGACCAGCAGGTACACCAGCCCGGCCGTCAGCAGCGCGCCGAACAGGGCGCGCGGGTAGGAGCGCCGTGGATCGCGGGTCTCCTCGGCCACGTTGACGGACGTCTCGAAGCCGACGAACGAGTAGTAGGCCAGCACGGCTCCGCCGAGTACCGCGGCGACCGGGCCGTGGTGGACCGTGCCCACGTCGGCCAGCCGTCGCGGGTCCCCGTCGCCGCGTGCCAGCACCCAGGCGCCGAGCGCGATGACGAGGAGCAGGCCGCCGACCTCGATGCCGGTGGCGACGGCGTTGGCGCGGGTGGAGGCGCTGATACCGCGCAGGTTGAGCAGGGCGAGCGCGGCCAGGAACACGAGCGCGACCAGGGCGACGGGCAGCGAGACGAACTCGGTGAGGTAATCACCGGCGAAGCCACGCGTCAGCGCCCCCACCGACACCACCCCGGCGGCCAGCATGCAGAATCCGGCGAGGAAGCCGACGAACGGGCCGTAGGCGAGGGCGGCGTAGTGGGCGGCGCCCCCGGCGCGCGGGGAACGGGTGGCCAGCTCCGCGTAGGACGCCGCCGTCAGCAGGGCGAGGCACAGTGCCGCGGTCAGCGGCAGCCACACCGCCGGCCCGGATTCGGCCGCGACCTGGCCCACCAGGACGTAGGCCCCCGCTCCCAGGACGTCGCCGAGGATGAAGAAGTACAGGAGCGGGGTGGTGAGGGCCTGCCGTAGGGGGGAGGAACGGTTCGTCTGCGCACCGGGGGTCTGATCCATGGGCCACGTGTGCCCGCTCAGGTGACGGAACACCTCGCGGTGACCACCGTTCGGGCGGCTGGCCGGGCGCCCGGCCCCGTGCCCTGCCCGCTGAGTGCCGTACAGCGCTCCCCTCGCTGCCGGTACGGGAACGGAGGCCCGGGAACAGTGCTTCCGACGCCTCGGGCCGCAGCCGCGCATAGGCTGCCGGCCCCCGCCGGGTGACGGCGGGGGCCGGCAGTCTCATGCGCTGCTCGGGCCGTCGCGGGAAGCGACTCGAAGAGGCTGTGCCGCGACAGCCGCTCAGTGCGGCAGAGTGCCGTACTGAGCGGTGAGGAAGGCGCGTTGTTCCTCGTCGTCGGGGAGTGTGAAGTCGGCCGACCAGGGGACGGGGCAGGGGCCCGAGTGCTCGATCTCCGGGCACAGGGTCGCCGTCAACTGGTCGAGCAGTTCGCCGGCGTTCTCCGGGTCGCCGGAGACACCGATGCGCAGCTCATGGACCGCGCGACCGTCCGGTGACTGCCCCGGGTGCTCCACCTGCCACTGCTCGGGGAGCTCGGCGTACAGTTCCCGGACGGTCATCTCGTCGTCCAGGCCGGGAGCGGCCAGTTCGCTCGCTCCCGCGGTCTTCAGCACCCATTCCGCCGCCGCTTCCTCCCGCTGCGGCACCAGTTCGGAGAGGCGTTTCCGTACGGACGCGGTCACGCTGGAAAGCTCCTCGGCACTGGCGAACACGCCGATGCGCAATTCGTAGAGCGAGATTCTGACGGCGTTCACGGGGGCTCCTGTTCTCCCGGATGACGGCCTAATGGACGCTGATCGTGCGGCAGTGCTTGGCTCGGTATCCCCTGCCGACACTGTCGTTCGCGTTCTTCTTCGCGGCTGCGACCGCCGCGGGCTTCGTCCTGCCCCGCCCCGTACCGAACACGAAGCCGACCGCGTTGTTGTCGCTGAGCCTGATCTTCGAGCATTTGACCTTGGCAGTGTAGCTCTTGAGGACCACCGCAGGACCGAGGGCTTCGTACGCCGACGCGGTCGAGACGGGGAGGCTCAGCGAGGCGGCGGTGAGGACCGCCGCCAGGGAAATCCGGACGCGCTGCGAAGTGGTCACGCTTTCCTCCTTGAGGATCCGGGATCGTGATGCCGGCGCTCAATTGAAGCCTCCCTGACGGGAAGGCGGAGGCAGCTAATCGTCCAAACCACGCGCACGTGTGAATACCCGGAGCGATATTCCTCCCATAGCACAAGCCGCACTCGGTCCTGCACCGGCGTACCGCTCGCTACAGCCGGCGGGAGGGGACGCTCGCGCGGGCGAGGACGGACAGTTCGAACGGCCGGAGGGCGTCGGTGCGTTCCCATTCCGAGGCGTCGACCGTCTCGCGTTGCCGCACGTACTCGACCGGCCGGAGGCCGTGTCCGAGCAGGAGGGCGTCCATCTCCTCGATGCCCAGGAAGGTCCGCCAGGGCTCGCCCTGCTCGGCAGCCGCCGCCATGACGAGCTCCGCGTACGACTGACCCGCCGCGTCACGGAGTCCGGCCGGGAGAAGGTGCTCCACGATCAGTTCGGTGCCGGGCGCGAAGCCACTGACGACCGACAGCGTCTGCCCGATCGCTTCCGGGGTGAGATACATCGTGACCCCGAGCCAGCTGATCAGCGCGGGCCGGGCCGGATCGAAGCCGGCCCGGACGAGGTGACCGGCCAGCGAGTCGGCGGATTCCTTCTCGAAATCGACGGGGACGAAAACGGCGGACGGCGGCACCTTCGTATCCGTCTCCGACAGCACGGCCCGCTTCCAGCACTGGGTCGCCGGCTTGTCCACCTCGAACACCCGTATGCGGTCGGCCAGTGCCGAGCGGTAGGCGAAGGAGTCCAGCCCCGCGCCGAGGATCACGTACTGGTCGAGTCCCCGGCCGATCAGCTCGGAGAGCCGGTCCTCGGTGTAGCGGCTGCGGGTGACGGCCGTCGACCGTGCGCCCGCCAGGACCGGATAGCTGCCGTATGCGCGGTGATAGCCGAGGAGTTCTTCGGCGCGTTCACCCAGGAAAGTCTGCGCCAGGGTGTCGACGAAGATCGAAGGTGCGTCGTCGACGAGGAGATGGGCCGCGCGTGCGGCAGCCGACATGAGAGCCGTTCGACTGGGGTGTCCGTTGTTCTTCACGGCGAAGGACCTTAACCCGAGATTTTCACATGTTAACACAAAGAAAAATCTTCCATAAGGCCCTTCGAGTTCCGATCCGATAACGGGTGGCCGGGCAATCGGACGAAGAATATGTGGGCTTTCCTGCTTCCCGGAACGCAACCGCGGAATTCCTCGCGGAACCGCGAGGCCGGCCCGGCAGCCGGGACGGGTGACAGACCACGGGCCCCGGCCGCAACCGGCCGGGGCCCGTGGTGCCTCGGGTTCCGCTGTCAGGTGCGGGCCAGCGCCTGTGCGGGCGGGGTGCGCAGAGCCCGACGGGTGGGCAGACACCGTGAGGGTCACCTCGTCCAGCGCCCGCACCCGACCGGGATACGTCTTGCTGACGGCCGCCGGCTCCACGGCGGGCGCCTGCCGCCCGATGCCGCTCCCGGGGTCCCGGACGGGGACGAGCCGCACGGTCTTCTCGTGCCCCCAGGCGCGCACGGGCCTCATGCCTCCTCCCTCGTGCCGTGGTGGGCGGCGGGCGCGGCGGCGCGGGGCGGGGCGGCCGGGGCGGAGGCGGTCCGGGCCGGCCGCGGTGTCCGGGGCCTCGCGAGGCCACGGGAGGGATCGGTCACGGCATGCTCCTTGCTCGTGCGTGCGTCGAGGACGCGGCACGCTAGGAACGATCGGCGGGGCGGACGATCCGGCCAGCGGGAAGCCGGGGGTACAGCAGGCTGTACCTGCCGTGTGCGGCAACCTCCTTTGCGTGCCCGCTACTTGGCCCCGCGGCACAGCGGTGACCGGCGTTGCCCTATTGTCGCTGTCCGGGCGGCGCGCAGGCAGCGCAGGCAGTGCGGCCCGGCGGAGGACGCACGGGACGGCCGGTACGCCGGGGCCGTCAGCAGGGAAGAGAGCGTGTCATGCGGGTTGTGATAGCCGAGGACGATCCGCTGCTGCGCGAGGGGCTGGCGCTGCTGCTGCGTGCGGAGTCCTTCGACGTCGTGGCCACGGCCGGGACGCCCGAGGAGTTCCTGGCCGCGGTGGAGACGCACGGACCCGATGTCGCCATCGTCGACGTCCGGATGCCCCCTACGCACACCGACGAGGGCATCAAGGCGGCGGTGCGGGCCAGGCGCAGCCGGCCGGGACTGGCCGTGCTCGTCCTGTCCGCCTACGTCGAGCAGGCGTTCGCCACCGAGCTGCTGGCGGAGGGCAGCGCCCGGCTCGGTTACCTCCTCAAGGAACGGGTCGGCCGGGTCCAGGAGTTCCTCACCGCGCTGCACCGGGTGGCGGACGGGGGCACGGCCATCGACCCGGAGGTCGTCACGCAGCTGTTCGCCCGCACCCGGCCCGACGCCCACCTGGACCGGCTCAGCCCCCGCGAGCGCGACGTGCTGGCCCTGATGGCGGAGGGGCTGGGCAACGCGGCGATCGCCGAGCGGCTGCGGATCACCGAGGGTGCGGTGCACAAGCACATCCGCAGCATCTTCGCGAAGCTCGGTCTGGCCCCCACCGACCGTACGGACCGCCGGGTCGCTGCCGTGCTCCGCTATCTCGACGACGCGCGCCGCCGCGCCTGAGCACCGGCCGGCGCCCCGGCTGCCCGTGCACGGGCAGCCACGGCGGCCCGGCTCAGCGGCGGGGCTGCCCGGGGCCGCCGTACGGGCCGGGAGCGGGGCGGGGCTCCCGGTGTCCGCGCCGCCGCACGAGGACGAGGCCGACGATGCAGGCGGCGGTGACCAGTCCGCAGGCCAGGTTGACCCTGGGGGCGACACCGATACCGGAGACCACCATGTTGGCCGTGGCACTCAGGACCAGCAGAGCCCACAGCACCCCGCGCAGGAGACCGGCCGGTGCGGGGCGCCCGGCGTGTTCGGGGCCGCCGCTCGCGGGGGTGAGACGGTAGGCGTCGCTCTCGGGCATCCCGGTTCCTTTCGCACGGCGGACGCAGCGTCCGCACTCCGCATCCGGACGATAGGGAACCGGACGGCGGGAGCCGATCCCGCGGGCGGGTCGGTCCTGGTACAGCAGGCTGTACCGTCCACCGCGTGACGGCGCAGCGGGCGGGGCGCGGCGGCACAGGGGTGTCGGCGAAGGGGAGGCGGGCATGACGACAGGCCAGGGCACGGGGGCGGAGACGGCCGGCGCGGAGGCGGGACTTTCCGCCGGCGGCCGACGCGAGGCGGGCTTCACGTCCGCACTCGCCTCGACGGCTTCCCGCGCGGTGACCGCGCTGGAGCAGCTGGCGGGCGGCCTGGGTACCGCCGCACTCGCCCTGTTCGTCCTGCTGTTGCTGTCCTTGGGGGTGGTCACGATCCCGCTCGGCATCGGCCTGTACCTCACACCGGTCGCGCTGCGCGCGATGCACGGCGTGGCCCGCAGGGAACGGGACCGGCTCGGCCGGTGGGGGCCCGAAGTGGTGGGCCCCGGGCCGCTGTCCACGCGGTTGGGCACCGCCTGGGCCGACCCGGACACGCACCGCGTCCTGCGCTGGCTCGTCCGGCACGCCACGTCCGGCCTGGTGCTGGGCATGCTCGGCGTGGTGCTGCCTCTCTTCGCCCTGCGGGACACCACTTTCCCGCTGTGGTGGAGCTTCGTCCCGGAGGGCGTGTCGAGCACCTCGGTGGGGGTGGGCATCGCGCACAGCTGGGTCGATGCCACCGCCGCGGGTCTGCTCGGCATCGGCTGGACCGCCATCATCCTGGGGCTGGCTCCCGGCATGGCCCGGCTCCAGGCCCGTCCCGGCCGGCGTCTGCTGACGGCCGGCCCCGAGACGGATCTGTCACTGCGCGTCGCGGAGCTCACCGCGACCCGGGCAGAGGCGCTGGACGCCCACGCCAGCGAACTGCGCCGCATCGAGCGGGCGTTGCACGACGGCGCCCAGAACCGGCTGATCACGGTCACCGTCCTGCTGGGTGCCGCCCGCCGCACGGTGGCCCGTGACCCGGCGGACGCCGACGAGCTGCTGGAGCGGGCCCAGTCGGCGGCCGAACAGGCCCTGGCCGAACTGCGCACCGTCTCGCGGAGCATCCTGCCGCCCGTGCTGGCCGACCGCGGGCTGGAGGGCGCGCTGACCGGGCTGGCCACGAGCTGCGCCGTACCGTGCGGAATCGAGGTCGAAGCCCCCGGGCGGTGCGCCGCCTCCGTCGAGGCGACCGCCTACTTCGTGGTGGCCGAGGCGCTGTCGAACGTCACCAAGCACAGCGGTGCCCGCCGGGCCGCCGTCACGGTGGGCGGAGGGGGCGGGCACCTTCGGCTGCGTGTCGAGGACGACGGCCGGGGCGGCGCGGAGGAGGGCGGCGGTTCGGGGCTGGCCGGTATCCGCCGCCGCGTCGCCGCCCACGACGGTTCCCTCACCCTGACCAGTCCGCCCGGCGGCCCGACGGTGCTGGAGGTGCTCCTGCCCAGCGGCGTGTGAGCGGGCGCGCCGGCGTTCCGGTGCCCCCGGGGCTCCTCCCGCGCCGCCGGCTTTCCGCCCCGGGACAGCCGGTGTCCTCACGCCGGCGCGGGACAGCCGCTGTCCTCCGCCGGGTGCGCGCCGTCGGTGGAGTGTCGGACCGCGCGGAAGGCCGTCGGCAGTCTGTCGGCGGGGTGTCGGCCGTGACTGGGAGCGTGGCCGGCGGGCCGCTCCGAGCACGGGCGGCCGTGACCGTTCCGTCCGTACGCCGGCAAGGGAGTCCTCCGTCATGTCACATCCGTCCTCCGCCCCGCGCTGGGACGTGCGCCGTCCGCCGAGCGCCGAGGGAAGTGTCTTCCTGGTCACCGGCGGCAACGCGGGCATCGGCTGTTTCGTCGCCGAACAGCTCGCCGCGAGCGGAGCGACCGTCGTGCTCGGAAGCCGCAGCGCGGCGAGGGCCGAAGCCGCCCTGGGCTCGATCCGCTCCCGGGTGCCCGGCGCGCGGGTGCGTGCCGTACCGCTGGACCTCGCCGATCCGTCGTCTCTTGGGCCGTCGGTGGACGCGCTGGGGGTGGACCGCCTCGACGCCGTGGTCCACAACGCCGGTGTCGCGCTCGACGATCCGCCGCGCCAGGAGACCCGTGACGGTCACGAGCTGATGTTCGGCACGAACCACCTGGGGCATTTCGCGCTGACCCACTGGCTGATGCCGCTGCTGTCGGCCGCACCGGCGGCGCGCGTCGTGACCGTGGGCAGTTTCGCGGCGAAGACGGAGCGGCTGGACCTGGCCGACCTCCAGTCCCGGCACGACTACCGGCCCAAACGCACCTACGGGAGGTCGAAGCTGGCGCAGATGTACTTCGGTCTCGAACTCGACCGCCGGCTACGGGCGCTGGGCAGCACGGTGACGAGCGTGGTGGCGCACCCCGGTGGCGCTCTCGACTCGTTGACGCCGTCCCGGCCGCCGGTGCACGTACGGACCACCGCGGCACGGCTGCGCTCGGCACCGGCCGCGCTGTTCGTCCAGGGCAAGCACGCCGGGGCGTGGCCGGTGGTCCGGGCCGTGCTCGACCCCGCGGTGCGCGGGGGGCAGGTGTGGGGACCACGTTTCTTCGGCCTGCGCGGTCAGCCGCGTCAAGAGACGGTGTGGCCTCACCTGGCCGACCCGTCCGTCGCGGCGGCGCTGTGGGAGGCCAGTTGCGCGTTGACCGGCGTGGACCCGGTCGGCGCGCCCGGATGACATTCCGCGCTCGGCCCTGCCCGGCCGGTTGCGACGTGCTCGCGTGTGCGGCCGGGAACGAACAGTCCCCCGACCGGTGACTGCCGTGCGCGGGGCCGGGGCAGCCCCCTCCCTCGTGGCCGCCGCCCACGAGCCGGGCTGCGCGGGCGACCCCCCGTTATGTTGTTCGCGGTCCTGCAAGAGGGCTGCTGGCCTCCGGGCCCGGTATGACTGTTGCCCCCTGTCGAACAGATGACCCGGGGGGTGGTGTC
>NZ_JODR01000043.1 GCF_000725885.1 Streptomyces albus subsp. albus
GTGGAGGGGTTCTTCGGGGTGGTCACGCAGGTGCCGGCTGAGAGCTGAGGCCTGTTCGCGCAGGGCTTGCGGCGACTTCGCCGACAACACCAACGGCACCGCCACGTGAGCCCACGCAGGGGGCTCCGCCGACTCCGTACCGCGCACACCGCGGGGAGCCTCTTCGAGGATCACGTGCGCGTTCGTCCCGCTGATCCCGAACGAGGACACCCCGGCCCGCCGGGGACGGCCGGACGGCGCAGCCCACGTACGTGCCTCGGTGAGCAGCCGCACCGTCCCCGCCGACCAGTCCACCTGAGCCGACGGCTGCTGGACGTGCAAGGTCGCCGGCATCGTCCGGTGGCGCAACGCCAGCACCGTCTTGATGAGCCCGGCGACACCGGCCGCCGCCTGGGTGTGGCCGATGTTCGACTTCAACGACCCCAGCCACAACGGGCGTTCCGCATCCCGCTGCCGGCCGTAGGTCGCCAGCAGCGCTTGGGCTTCGATGGGGTCGCCGAGGCGGGTGCCGGTGCCGTGTGCTTCGAGGAGGTCGATTTCGGCGGCGGGGGTGCGGGCGTTGTGGAGTGCGGCGTGGATGACGCGTTCTTGTGCGGGGCCGCTGGGTGCGGTCAGGCCGTTGGAGGCGCCGTCCTGGTTGACGGCGCTGGGTGCAGGGCCACCAGCGAGGACGAACACGCGGTGTCCACCGTCACCGCCGGCCCCTCCAGGCCGTAGAAGTAGGCGAGCCGGCCGGACACCACGCTGGAGGTGGTGCCCGTCATCACATAGCCCTCCAGGTCCGGCCGCGTCCGGCCCAGCGGGGTCCCGTAGGGCAGGTGCATGACTCCGGCGAACACGCCGGTGCGGCTGCCGCGCAGGGTGTCCGCGGTGATACCGCTGTCCTCGACCGCCTCCCACGTCGTCTCCAGCAGCAGCCGCTGCTGCGGGTCACGTGCCGGGCCGGGCCGGATCGGCGCTGTAGAGCTCCGCCAGGTCCCAGCCCCGGTCGGACGGGAACCGCGTCACCGCGTCGCGGCCCTCGCGCACCAGCTCCCACAGATCGTCCGCGGAGCGCACACCCCCGGGCAGCCGGCAGGCCATGCCGACGATCGCGACCGGCTCGTGCGGCACCCCGGCGGCGGAATCCCCGCGTGTCGCGCCCTCCGCGCGGGGGCCGGGCGGCGGGGCCGCGGTGAGGGCGGCCGTGCGGGGGTCCGGCGCGGTGCCGAACAGCCGGCGGACGATCTCCCGCGCCAGCGCGCGGGGGGTGGGATGGTCGAAGAGGGCCGTCACCGGCAGCCGCAGCCCGGTCAGTTCCACCAGACGGCGACGCACCCGTACGGCCCCGGCGGAGTCCAGCCCCAGCGACCGGAAGTCACGGTCGGGGTCCGCGGCTGCGGCCTCCCGGCCTTCCGGCCCGAGCGCGTCGGCCACCAACTGGACGGCCTGGTCCGCCCGCTCGTCGGGCCGGTGCCCGGTCAGCCGCGCACGCAGCGCGTCGGCGCCGTCCCCTTCCGCCCCGTCCCCTTCCCTCGTGTCCCGCTCGAACCGGTAGGGCGGCAGCGTCACCCGCGCCGCCGACGGGAGGACGGCACTCCAGTCGGGAGGGTCGGCGCCGTGCAACTGGGCCTCGGCCAGGGCGCGCACGTACCGTCCGGCTCCCGCGTCGTCGCGGCGCATGGTGTCGAGCACGACCACGTCCCGCTCCAGGTGCGCGGCCGTGTCCTCGATCGACATGGCCAGCACCGGGTGCGGGCTGATCTCCACGAACAGGCGGTGCCCTGCGGACAGCAGCCCGGCGACGACGTCGTGGAACCGGGCCGTCCCGCGCATCGCGCGGAACCAGTGGTCCGCGTCCAGGGCCGCGGCGTCCAGCGGGGCGGTCGTGGTGGACCCGTACACGGGTACCGTCGACCGGCGTGGCCGTACCACTGCCGCGCCCCGCACCAGAACGTCCCGGATGCGGTCCATGTGCGGGGAGTGGCCGGCGATGCCGACCGGCAGCCGCCGGGCCCGCACGCCCCGCGCCGCCAGCCGGCCGAGCAGCTTAGTCGCGACGTCCCGGGTGCCGGAGACCACGGTGGAGCGCGGCCCGTTGACGACGGCGATCCCCAGGTCCAGGCCCTCCTCGGCCAGCAGCGCCTCGGTCTCGTCGGGGGTCAGGGCGACGGCCACCATGTCGCCCTGACCCTCGATGCGGGCCAGTGCCGTGCTGACCGCGGCGACCAGCCGGGCACCGTCCGTCAGGGACAGGCCGCCGGCCGCCGTCACCGCCGCGATCTCCCCGAAGCTGTGCCCCACCATCGCGGCGGGTGTCATCCCGTGCGACCGCCACAGATGAGCGAGGGAGACCATGACGGAGAACAGCGCCGGCTGCACCAGCTCCACCCGGTCCAGCGGCCTTGCGCCGAAGAGCAGTTCGTCGGGATCCACGTCCAGCCAGGGGCGCAGGGCGCGGGCGCACTCGGCGAGCTTCTTGCGGAAGGCCGGTTCGGCCCGGGCGAGTTCGCCGGCCATGCCGGCCCACTGCGGGCCCTGGCCGGGGAAGACGAACACCGTGCGGGTGTCCGGTCCGGGCTCGGCCTGCACCACATCGTCGCCCGGGGCTCCTGCCGCCAGCGCGCGCAGTGCGGCGACGGCGGTGTCCCGGTCGCCGGCCGGCACCAGCGACCGGTGCGGCCACAGGGGGCGGGCACCGACCAGGGTGAAGGCCGTGTCGGTCAGGGAGATGTCCGGGTGGGCGACGAGATGGCCGGCGAGTGCCTCGGCGTAGGCGCGGACCCCGGCCCTGCTGCGGCCGGACACCAGCAGCGGCACCACGCGCGGGAGGGGACGGTCGCGGCCGGCGGCCTGCCCGGCCCCGGCGTCTTCGGCCTGCGGCCCCTGTGCCCCGTGCGGCTCCGGCACCCCTTCCGATCCCGGCATCACCTGCTGTCCCGGAGCCATCTGCTGTCCCGGCGTCCCGGGTGGTTGCGTCGGCACCTGCGGCCCCGGCGTCCCCGGTGGCTGCCCCGGCACCTGCGGCCCCGGCGTGACCTGCGGCTGCGACGTCACCGGCTGCTGCCCCGGCACCGCCTGCCGGCCCGATTTCGTCCGCCGAGCGCCCCCCGCCGCCGCCTCCCCGTCGGTGCCCGTTCCCCGGCGGAAGCGCGGCGACAGGGAGGACAGCCGTGCTGTCCGCTCCCGAGGGCCGCGGGGGAGTGGACCGTAGTGGCCGTCGTGGTGGCCCGCCCGCGCCAGGACGACCCCGGCTGCGGAGGACGGGTCGTGGAGGGCGACGGCGCGTGGACGCTCCGTCCGCAGACAGT
The DNA here is from genome assembly GCF_000725885.1 of Streptomyces albus subsp. albus. Lineage (GTDB taxonomy): Bacteria > Actinomycetota > Actinomycetes > Streptomycetales > Streptomycetaceae > Streptomyces > Streptomyces albus. The sequence continues at coordinate 3,291 of NZ_JODR01000043.1, forward strand.
CCTCCGCCGCGGCGAACAGCTCCTCCGCGCCGACAGCGCGGACCCGTACGCCGGGCAGCCCCTCCCACTCGGGCCGCTGCTGTGGCTGAGCCGCGAGGAAGACGACCAGCGGCGAGGCGGCGGACGGTGCGACGCCGGCGTCCTCGACGGCCCTCCAGACGGTTTCCGTAACCGTACGGAATTCCTCTCGGTGAGCGATACCGGCAACGACGACATCACGAGTCTCTTCCGCCATCAATGACTTCCCCAAGGCGCTGAAGCCCGACAGTGCACAGTTCCCCGGGAAGGGGCAATGGCCAGGAAAGCAAGAAGCCGAAGCCCCTGACACCCCTATGCGCCCCTACAGTGCCCCCTAGCCGCTTCCGGTGTTTCCGCCGTTCCACGTGGAACAGGATCCGCACCGGCTGGTCTGCAATAGCATGGGCGAAGCCCGGGGCCGGAAAGGCACCCGGCCATGCGGAGCGTGCACCGGACCGGAGGCGCCCGGCCCGCGGTGTCCTGCCCCAAGACGTGTCCGACAGCGAGACGAGGGAAGCGCATGCCAGTTGTCGATCCGCTGCCGGCGGCTCCCACCCTCGGCCAACTGCCCCTGCATCACTGGGACGCCACGGACCTGACCGTGGTGCCGTGGCCCGAGGACATCTGGCAGACCGGCTACAACTCCCACACGTGGCTGCTCGAAGGCGCGCACGGCGGTGCCGGTGACCGCTGGGTGCTCAAGGCGGTGCCCAGGGAGCAGGCCGTCAAGTTCCGGTCCGGCCTGCGCGCCGCCGACCTGGTGGAACGCGCGGGTATCCCCGCCGGGGCACCCCGCAGGACCCGCACGGGCGGCCTCGTGGCCGAGGACGGGGACTGGTGCTGGGCGCTGCTGACGTTCGTCCCCGGCCGCCCCACCGACCTGACGGCCCCCGCCGAACTGGCCGCGGCCGGCCGGACGCTCGGCCACATCCACGCCGTCCTGCGCGGGGTGCCACCGCTGCCGCAGACCATGGTGTGGTCACAGATGGACTGGGTGCTGGAGGAACAGCCGTTCCTCGAAGGGCGCGAATGGATCACCCAGGCCCTCCGCGAGGGTTTCCAGGAGGCATCGGGAAAACTGTCGGAGGGAATTCTCCACTGCGATCCGCGGCTCACGGAATTCCGTTTCGAGGGGGACCGGGTGGGACTCCTCGACTGGGGAGAAGTGATGCACGGGCCCCACGTCTTCGACCTCGCGGGCACGCTGAGTTTCGTCGAGGACGACACCGATCCCGCGCCTTTTCTCACCGGATATCTGGAAACCTCGCCGGCCTCGGCCGAGGAATTGCGCCGTCTGCCCGCGATGCTCAAGGTGCGGGCCGCGATGGAGGGATGGATCTACGCGCGCCGCGAATACCACGGTGTCGCTCTGGGGCAGGGCGCCGAACACACGAACGCCAGCCTCATCGAAAGGGCGCGTGAGAACGTCCGCGCGGCGGACGCGCTGTCCGCGGACTCCTATCTGCTCTGACCGCGTCCGGCCCGCGCCCCGCCGCCGACTCACCGTGCTGCCGGACCCGCCCGGCCGGCAGCCGGCTTGGAGGGGAACGACAGATGACAGCCGCGCACACGCCGCAGCGCACACCCTGGCTCGTGCCCTACGCCACCCGCACGGCACCGGCCTACCGCATGGTGTGCTTCCCCCATGCCGGGGGCTCGGCCTCCTACTACCCCTGGCTGAGGGAGGCTGTGCCCGACGAGGGAGAGCTGTACTGCCTCCAGTACCCGGGACGGCAGGAGCGCCGCAGTGAGCCGCCCATCGAGGAGTTCCCCCGCATGGTCGCGGCGATCACCCACATCCTGACCTCGACGTTCGGCGCGGAGCTGCCCCTGGTGCTGTACGGGCACAGTCTGGGTTCCGCCCTCGCGTTCGAGACGGCCCGCGAGCTGGAACAGCGGCGCCGCACCGTTCTCGGCCTCATCGTCTCCGGCCGCCGCGCCCCCTGTGTGCGTCCCCGGCACCCGGTGGCGGATGCCCGCGACGACGAGAGCGTCCTCGCGGCCATGCGCAGATTGGGCGGCGTCGAACCGGCCGTGCTCGACGATCCCGACGTACGGGAGCTGATCCTGCCCGCCCTGCGCGCCGACTTCCGCCTCGCCGACACCTATGTGCCCGAACCGGGGGCGAGCGTCCGCGCCCCCCTCACGGTGCTGAACGGGAACGCCGACCCGCAGGTCTCGGCGGCAGAGGCCGCGGCCTGGCACCGGCACACCACGGGCGGCTGCGCGATCCACACCGTCGAGGGCGGCCACTTCTTCTTCCACACCGACCGCGCCGCCGTCCTCGCCCACTTCACGGCCACCCTGCGGAAGCTGTCCGCCGGCACCCCGGACGGCAAACCCCCGCACACCGGCTGACGGGCGGCGCACCCGCCGGGCACCTCACCCGCGCACCGCCTGGCGGGGGACACCGAGCTGACGGGGAAACCCGAGCGCCCTCTCCACGGTGTTCAGCGTGGCGTCGGCGGCATAGCAGGCGCCCGGCAGGGCGATGCGGCGGACGACGGAGCAGGACACGTCGCCCTCGTTCCACTGCTCACCGGCCAGCTGGGCGGCCATCGCGGTGTAGCCGCGCAGCAGTACCGCGAAGGAGCGCACCGGACCGCGGGTATCCCTCCCCTCGCCGGGGGCCGCCGGCACCAGTGAACCGGCCCTGGCCGCGAACTCCGACAGGGAGCTGAGCACCTCGTAGTCGAGGGAGCGGAAGTACAGCTGTCCGACGCTGCGCAGGACACGCGGGAAGCCGAGGTGCGCCGCGACGCGTTCCTCGATCCGCGCCAGGGCGGCACGGTCGCCGCCGAGCAGGTCCAGCATGTCCTGTGCCGTACCGACCGGTCCCTTGAGCCCGCGCAGGGGATAGCGCTCCAGCAGCGCGTCCAGCGCCGCAGCCGCCGAACCGAGCACGGCCCCGGAGGCGGCACCTCTCGTCTCAGCCCCGGCTGCCCGGGCCAGGGCAGCGGCCCGGCCCCGCAGATGACGCAGGGACATCCGCACCCGCGTCTGCGCGATGTTGTCGGTGATGTCGCAGGACGTCAGCCCCTTGTGGATGTGCTGATGGCCGGCGAGGGCGTTGAACTCCTCGATACGGGCCTTGAGGTCGTGGCGGGTGGCGTGCTCACGGCGCCGGATCGAGGCCAGGTCCACACGGTCGACGGCCCGCGCGTAGTCCCTGAACACCTGGTCGGGCACCCGCAGCCCCTCGGCGTGCTGCGCCCGCAGCACGGTGAGCCACAGCCGTCGCTCCAGCACCACCTGGGTGCGCGGGGACCAGATGGCCGCAATCCGGGGGGACGCGTACTCGCACGCCAGCACGTCGGGGCACGCGGTGTCCGCTGCGTCGGAGGACCGTGGCGCAGCAGGCTCGGCCGGGCGGGGCTCGGTCATGGTCGTCTCACTCCCGGGCGGGGGCGCCGTCGGAGGGGCGGGGGATGCGGGCTGCGGACGTCCTGGACGGTCACCGGGCGGTGGCCGCGGTGACGGTCGGGGCATGCCCCTCGCCGGGGCGCCGGTATCCACTCACGCGAGTGGTGGCGGAGTACGGCCGCGCCCGGCGCGCTCCGCACGCGCCCCACGGACACGGTCGCACCCCGCGCGCCCCACGGTCGGGTGAACCCACGCGCCGGGGGAGTACCACGTCCCGGTGATGCGCAGACTCACCGCGTCATGTGTTGACCAACTGTTGACCTTCACGACACGCGGGGCGGCGCCTCCTCCCGGCCACGGATGCCGGCCGGGCGACGCGGGCCGGCCCGGGCTCATACGGAGCCCACCCGCACGCACGTTCTCCCTCCCCATGCCTCTGCCGACCGGACTGTGGAGGTCCCATGCCCGAGGAGACAGCTCCCGTGGTGCCCCCCGTACCGCCGGACGGTGGCGGAGGCGCGGTGACGGAACGGCCCGTCCTGTTGCCCGCCCTGCTCGAAGCCCGCGAGCGCCGCCGCCGCGAGGCGCTCGCCCCGCTGGAGGAGATCGCCGGACCCCCTCCGCCCCGCCAGCACCTCACCTGGGTCGGCGACCTCCAGCAGGGGGACGGCGGCAAGGGCGCCATGACCGACCGGCTCACCCCGTTCCACCAGATCACCGCACGGGTGCAGGGCGGCGACAACGCCGGGCACACCACCGTGTTCGAGGACGCCGAGGGACAAACCCGCGTCCTGAAGAACCATCTGCTGCCCTCGGGTCTGCGGCACCCCCGTGTGCTGGGGGTGATCGCCAACGGCGTGCTGGTCAACGCGGAGACGCTGGCCTCGGAGGTGCGGGAGCTCGGCCGGGAGATGCCGGCCCTGCGCAATCGGCTGCTGGTCAGCGACCGCGCACACCTCGTCCTGCCGCTGCACCGCGAGGTCGATGCCCGCCAGGAGCGCGAGCGGGGCGCCTCGCAGGCGATCGGCACCACACGCCGCGGTATCGGCCCCGCCAACGTCAGCAAGGTCAACCGCATCGGCGTGCGGGTGGGCGATCTGCGCGACCCGGAGTCCCTGCGCCGCCGGGTGGAGCAGAACCTGCGCTTCTTCCAACTGCCCCCGCGGCAGGCCGACCGGGAACTCGCCTGGCTGGCCCGGCACCGCGACCTCGTCCTGTCGCTGGCCGGCGATTCGGTGGAATTCCTGAACGCGGCGGTGGACGCCGGCTACTCGGTGGTGCTGGAGGGCGCCCAGGGACCGATGCTGGACATCGAGCACGGGGTGTATCCGTACGTGACCACCTCGCCGACCGCCTTCTACTCGGTCAGCAGCGGCAGCGGACTGGACGGCAGCCTCGTGGACAACCGCGTCGGTGTGCTCAAGGCGTACCAGACGATGGTGGGCAACGGCCCGTTCGTCACCGAGGACCTCTCCACCCTCGGCGACCGGCTGCGGAGTGCGGGGGAGGAGTTCGGCACGACCACCGGCCGCTCCCGCCGCTGCGGCTGGCTCGACCTCGTGCACGCCCGGTGGGCGGTCGCCCTCAACCGCTACTCCAGCATCGTGGTCACCAAGCTGGACGTCCTCGACGGCTTCGACCATGTGGGGATCTGCGTCGGCTACACCGCCCCCGGGGGCGGACACAGCGACTTCGTCCCGGACAACGCGCACCTGTCCCGGTGTGCACCGGTGTACTGCTGGCTGCCGGGCTGGCGCACCTCCACCCGGGGCGTGAGGGACTACGCCGACCTGCCCGCCGAGGCCCGCAACTTCCTGCGCTGCATCGAGGACTACCTCGGCGTCGAGGTGGCCGCCGCCGGGGTAGGGCCCGCACAGCACGATCTGGTGCTCGTGCCCGGCTCCCGCCTGGCCCGGCTGATGACCCCGGCCAAGGAGGACGAGCCCGGCGCCCGCGCACCCGTACCGCCGCGCCGCACGCCGCCCCCGTGACCGGCTGACCCGGCCCGGCATCCGGCCACGCGACCGGGGGTAGGTCCCACACCCGGGCAGTACCCCCCTACCACCAGGAAGGGACGTCCCATGCCGACACCCCGCGACAGCAGACCCTCCGACGCCGCCCGGACAGACGGGCACACGGCGGAAGCACCCCGGGAGAGCGACAAAGCGCCCCCGGAAACCCTGCGCAGCGTGTGCGTGTTCTGCGGCGCCAGTGCGGGCGCCCGGAAGGAACACGCCGAGGCGGCGGCCGAACTGGGCAGCGTCTGCGCCCGCCGGGGCATCAAGGTGGTGTACGGGGCCGGCGGCGTCGGCCTGATGGGGGCTCTGTCCGACGCGGCGCTGGCCGCGGGCGGAGACGTCATCGGGGTGATCCCCCGCGCGCTGATGGAACGCGAGTACGGCCGCCGCGATCTGACCGAGCTGCACGTCGTCGACTCCATGCACCAGCGCAAGGCACTGATGCACCAGCTCAGTGACGCCTTCATCGCGCTGCCGGGCGGCTACGGGACGCTGGAGGAGCTGTTCGAGATCACGGCGTGGGCGCAGCTGGGTCTGCACCGCAAACCCGTCGTGCTGCTGGACGGAGGGGGCTTCTTCGACCCGCTGGCGCGCATGCTCGACCACGCGCGCGACGAGGGCTTCATCACGGCGGAGGAACGGCTGCTGGTGCGGCACACCGGCACGGTCGAGGACGCGCTGCGCTCGGCGTCCCGCAAGCCCCCGGCCGACGCCACGACCAGCCCGGTCCTCACCCCGGACCGCACCTGAAGCAAGCCCCCGCGCTCCCGTCACGCCCTTCCGTCACCCCGCACGTCTCCCGACTCCCCTGGACCGCTGACCGCCCGGCCAGCGCCGCTTCGGCCCCGACATGACGGAGGAGCCCGTGTCCGAAGACTTTCCGCGTTTCCCCTTCTCGTTCCGCGGCGACCGGCTGGCCCCCGAGCTGGCGGAGATGGCCGCGCACCGTCCGGTACGCCGGGTCATCACCAACACGGGCACTCCCGCGTGGCTGGTGGCGGGGCACGAGGAAGCCACCGCGGTGCTGCGTGACCGCCGCTTCAGCCTCAGCCTCACCTCCGACCCCACAACCCCCCGCCAGGACGACCTCCTGCCGCCGCCTCCGGTGACCGACACCCTCAACTACTTCCAGCGGGCCGGCATGCTCTCCGAACTCCACCGCGGACTGGGCCCGGACCAGCAGTATCTGACGGCCGGGACGGTGGCTGGCATCACCCGCCAGGTGCTCGGCCCGTTCCTGGCCGGAGAACAACCCGGCGACCTGGTGTCCGGGTTCATCGTGCCGGTGTCCCGCGCCCTGACCTTCCGGCTGCTGGGCCTCACCGACGACCCGCGGCTCGACCACGAGGTGCTCCTGGGCATCTTCCGCACCGGACCGAACTGTCTGGAGCACGTCCCGGAGTGCTGGCAGACCGGCCGGGACTACATCTACGGGCAACTGCCACGGCTGCGCCGGGAGAAGAGCGGGATGCTGGGCCGGATGGTCGGGATGGCCGACGCCTCGGGTGTCCTCACCGAGGAGGAACTCGCCGACCTGTTCCTCTTCCTGGTCATCTCCCAGTACGGCAACCCCGCGACCTTCCTGGGCGCCGCGACCGTCGCCCTGATGCGGCACCCGGACATCACCCGGCGTCTGCGTGCCGAGCCGGAGATGATGCCGCAGGCCGTGGAGGAACTCCTCCGCTGGACGGCGTTCCTCGGCGACGGTCTGCCGCGTATCGCCCGCGAGGACGTCACCGTCGGCGGTGTCCTCGTCCGGCGCGGGGAGCTCGTCCTGGTCTCCACCGACGGGGCCAACCACGATCCGCGCGTCTTCCCCGACCCGCAACGGATCGACATCGACCGGCGGGACAACCCGCATCTGCGCTTCAGCCACGGCCGGCACCGCTGCCCCGGCAGGACCCTCGCCCCCATGCAGGCCGCCGCGACTTTGCGGACCCTGCTGGAGGAGACCGGGGAACTCTCCCTCGCCGTCTCCCCCGACGACATCGAATGGCACCCTTACCACGCGATCACCATGCCCAGGGCCCTGCCCGTACGCTGGCGGACCGCCGAGAGCTCCCCGGCGGCCGGCGCGGTGGGCTGAGAGGACGGCCGGTTCTGTCCGCCGGCCGGCGTGGCCGCGCGGGCACGGCCTCGGCGGTCCCGGGCGGCATCAGGCCCGGCACCGGCCCGGCGCAGGCGCCCGATCACGCCGATGCCGCACCTGCCCCGCCCACGTCGCCCGACGTGAGCGGGGCAGGACTGCGGCCGTCTCCTGGCCCGGGACATCGCTCCGGCGGCTGCTACCAGGGCACGGGCTCGTCCTGGTGGTTGAGGAATCGCAGGCCCGGTTCGCCGCTGTGTCGGTTGATCGTGTCCACCACGCCCGGGACGGACTCGTCGATGGTCAACGGTGCGGCCGGGCCGCCGAGTTCGGTGCGGACATGGCCGGGGCAGATGAGCAGCAGCGTGTGTGCGGCATCCGGGTACCGTGCGGCGTAGCAGCGCATCAGCTGGTTGAGGGCGGACTTGCTGGCGCGGTAGACGTCCTGACCGCCGTTGGTGTTCAGGCCGACGCTGCCCTGGCGCGAGGACATGACCCCGATGGTCCCGGTCGGCGCGACCAGTGAGCGGAGGGACTCGATGACGCGCATCGGGCTGAGCGCGTTCGTGACCATGACTTCGGTGAACATCTCCGCGGGGACGTCGCCGATCGGAATGTTGCCCCTCGTGATGGCGGCGTTGACGAACAGCAGGTCGATGGGCATGCGCTGCGCCAAGCGCTCCCGCAGCGCGGCGATCTGGTCCGGCTTCGTCATGTCCAGCGATTCGACCACCACCCGGCCCCCGGACGACGCGGCCAGGTCGTGCAGGCCGGTGTGCCGATCGCCCCGGACGGTCCCGATGACGTCCCAGCCGCGCCGCGCGTAATCGGTGGCGAGGCCGAGTCCGAGTGCCCGGGACGCCCCGACTATGAGAGCGGTTCCGGTGTTCATGCCTGCACCGCCGGCTTGAGGTGCTCCTCGCACCATGCGCGGAAGGTCGTCGGGCTCGCGGTCTGCGGGGTGCGCCGCACACCGTCGTCGAGGCCCTCGTCCTTGGCGCGCATCATGTCGACGTAGCCCTGTACGAGCGCGTCCGACATGCCGTGCCCGGCAAGTGCGGCACGGAAGCCGTCGAGCGTGATCCGCTCGTAGCGGACCGGGCGGCCGAGCACGTCGGACATGATGCGCGCCATGTCGTTGGCCGACAGGTCCTCGGGGCCCGGCACCGGCACCTCGCCCGTGCCGGTCCACGAGCGGTCGAGCAGCAGACCGGCGGCGGTCGCTGCGATGTCCGAGACGGCGACTGCCGGTGCTTTGCGGTCGGCGGCGACGGTGTCCGTGAACACGCCGTCGTCGCGGATCGAAGCCACCTGACGCAGCAGATTGTCCATGAAGGTGGGGTTCGCGAGCGCCCGGTAGGCCACGCCGGTATGCGCGATGAGGTCGTCCATGGCCAGTGACGCCGTCACCTGACCGGCGCGGTCGGCGACGGGAGTGCCGCGGCCGAGCGCCGAGACGCCGACGACGTGCCCGACGCCGTGAGCGGTGAACGCCTTCGCGGCCGGGAGGGTGAACCCGGAGTACGCGGCCTCGAGGCTCGGTGTCCGCGGGGACGGCGGGGCCAGCCAGAAGACGGCGTCCGCGCCGCTGAAGGCCCGGTCGACGACTTCGGCGTCGCCGTGCGAGCCGGTGACGACGTCGACGCGGGCGCGGACCGCGTCGGGGAGCTTTCCGGGGTCGCGCACGATGACGCGGAGTTCTTCGCCCCGGGCGGGGGCTTCGTCGAGCAGGATGTTCAAGAGCCGGCTGCCGATCCTGCCGGTGGGGGCGGTGATGACGATCATGTTTCGAGTCTCGGCGCCGGTCGCTCGGGGCGTCCAATACCCTTTCCGCCGATTGATACCTTGCGGGTATGGATCTCGATCTGCGCAAACTCCGCTACTTCGTGGCGGTCGCCGAGCACCGGCACTTCGGGCGGGCGGCGGAGCAGCTCTACATCACCCAGCCGGTGCTCAGCCGCCAGATCCGGGCTTTCGAACAGGAGCTGCAGTGCGCTCTGCTGGTGCGGACCACCCGCAGCGTGGAGCTGACCACTGCCGGCAAGCAGCTCTACGAGGAGGCCCCGGGAGTCCTCGCGGCGGTCGATGCGGCGATGCGGCGCGTGCGCGACGTCGACCGGGCCGTCCAACGGCTCGTGGTCGCCTTTTCCCCGGGGCTGCATGTGTCGGAGGCTCTGCGGGCCTTCACGTCGCGCTACCCGGACGTCGAGACCGACGTGGTCCCGGCACGCTGGTGGGAGCAGGACATGCCGCTCCGGGACGGCCGGGCCCAAGTCGGCTTCCTGCGGCGGCCGTTCGACGACTCGGGGTTGCACACGACCCCCATCGGCCACGAACCACGGGTCGCCTGCATGCCCGCGGAACACCCCCTCGCACACCGTGGGGAACTCACCAGCGCCGATCTCGACGGCGAGCGGATGCTCGACGCACCGACCCGACGCACTTCTTCACTCGAGGAGAAGTTCGAGCTCATAGCCGCGGGGCACGGCATCGCGCTCGTCCCGCTGAGCGTCGCACGCTCCTACTCCCGCCCCGATCTGGCCCACCGCCCGGTCACGGACGCCCCGGGAGTCCAGACATGCCTGGCTGTCCTTGCGGACCGGCGCGAGAAGCTGCTGCGCGATTTCCTGGAGATCGCCACCGCCACCCTGCGGCGCATCTGAGCCGCACGATCCGCCGCCACACCCCGGGCGGAGCCGTCACCCCGACGATGCCCGCGACGTGGTCGACAGGGCGGACGTAGCCCGGTGCGCCACCGGCGGCCACGAGCCGGGCCGGCCGGAAGCCCGCCGCCGACAGAGCGGGCCGGTGACGAGAAACCCCCGGCCGTCGTCATCCGGGGCGGGCAGCAGCCGGAGGGAGGGCCGCGGCCGTGTGCGGTCAGCCGCGGGCCGCGTCCGGCCGCTCTTCGCCGGCCGCCTTCTTCGCCTTGATGCGTGCGGCTTCCTTGCGGACCTCGGCCTGGGTGGCACGTTCCTTCTGGAGCCACTCCGGGTTCTCGGCCTTGAGCGCGTCGATCTGCTCGGTGGTGAGCGGCTCGGTGACGCCGCCCCTGGCGAGCCCCGAGATGGACACGCCCAGCTTCGCGGCGACGACGGGCCTCGGGTGCGGACCGTTGCGGCGCAGATCGACCAGCCACTGCGGCGGGTCGGCCTGGAGGGCGTTCAGCTCGTCGCGCGAGACCACGCCCTCCTGGAACTCGGCGGGGGTGGCCTGGAGGTACACACCCAGCTTCTTCGCCGCGGTCGCGGGCTTCATGGTCTGGGTGGTCTTCTGCGACGTCATGCGTCAAGGGTATCGAGCGTGGCGGAGTGCCCCCGACCACGCCCGGTAGTCTGGCGCCGTGACCAGCTCGGAGTTCCCCCCGTCCTTCCGGGTCGCCTATGTCCCTGGTGTGACGCCCACCAAGTGGGTGCGGATCTGGGGCGAGCGGCTGCCGGACATCCCGCTGCACCTCGTCGCGGTGACCGCCGCCCAGGCCCCCGGCGCGCTGCGGGACGGCGAGACGGACGCGGGCTTCCTGCGGCTTCCCGTGGACCGTACGTACTTCAGTGCCATCCCGCTGTACACGGAGAAGACGGTGGTGATCGTCCCCAAGGACCACCTGGTCACGGCGGCGGACGAGGTGAGCACCGACGAACTGGCCGACGAGCTGGTCCTGCATCCTCTCGACGAGGTCCTGGAATGGGAGCAGCGGCCGGGGAAACCCGTCGATCACCGTCCGGACACGACCGGTGACGCCGTCGAGCTGGTGGCCGCAGGTGTCGGTCTGCTGGTCGTCCCGCAGTCCCTCGCCCGTCTCCACCACCGCAGGGACCTCACCTACCGCACGGTCACGGACGCCCCCGTCTCCCAGGTCGCCCTCGCGTGGCCGGAGGAGCGGACCACCGACATGGTGGAGGACTTCATCGGCATCGTCCGGGGCCGCACCGTCAACAGCACACGCGGCCGGAAGGCCCCTCAGCCGCAGCCGAAGCAGGAGCGCGCCGAGAAGCCCGCCCCGCGCCGCAAGGCCGCGCAGGGCAAACCGGCGGGCAAGCAGCCGCGGGGAGGCTCCTCGGGCGGCAGGGGCGGTGCCAGGCGCGGCAGGCCCCGGCGCCGCTCCTGATGCGGCGGCACCACGCCACGGGCCTCCGGTCCGGCCGGCGGACGCACGCCTGATGCGCCCGGCCGGTCCGGTCGGCGGAACACCCCTTGACGGGCTCGGCCTGGCTGTCGGCTAACACCCGACACGGCCGGCCTGCCGGCTGTCAGGCGGCCGTGCCGTGGTGGCGCCGCCTGTGGTGCCCCTCCGCGGAGTCGGCTGCCCCGGAAGCCGGCGGGCTCTCCTCGGCGGGGCGGCCGGTATCACCCGTGGGCAGGCCCGTCACCTGCAACTCCGGCAGCGTCAGCGCCGGGTCCCGCAGTGCGCTGGCCAGGTCCGGGGGCAGGCTGCCCATGGCCGACGGCTCCCCTGCGTGCTCAGGGCGGGGCTCCCAGGCCGCGGGCCGGAAGGTGAGCGCGACATCCTCGTCCCGGGCCTGCTCCCGCCCGCCCGCGCCGGCCGGTTCCGCCGCGTCCGACCGAGGCGGCCCCTCCATGGATTCGGGCTGCTGCGCGCGCTCCAGGAAGCGCAGCAGCTCGACCGGGAAGGGAAGCACCAGGGTGGAGTTCTTCTCCGCGGCGACGGCGGTGATGGTCTGGAGCAGCCGCAGTTGCAGCGCTGCCGGCTGGACGGACATCTGCCGGGCCGCGTCCGCGAGCCGCTTGGACGCCTGGAGTTCCGCGTCCGCGTTGATGACACGTGCGCGGCGCTCCCGGTGTGCCTCGGCCTGCCGGGCCATGGAGCGTTTCATGGTGTCGGGCAGGGAAACGTCCTTGATCTCCACCCGGTCGATCTGCACACCCCAGTCGACGGCCGGGCTGTCGATCATCAGCTCCAGGCCCTGATTGAGTTTCTCGCGGTTGGAGAGGAGGTCGTCCAGGTCGCTCTTCCCGATGATCGACCGCAACGAGGTCTGGGCCATCTGGGAGACGGCGAACTGGTAGTCCTCGACCCGGACCACCGCGTCTGCCGCGCTCACCACCTTGAAGTAGACGACCGCGTCCACGCGCACCGTCACGTTGTCCCGGGTGATGCCCTCCTGGGCCGGTACGGGCATGGTGACGATCTGCATGTTCACTTTGCGGAGTCGGTCGATGAACGGAACGATCAGCGTCAGTCCTGGCCGTCGCACGTCCCGGTGCAGCCGTCCCAGCCGCAGGACGACGCCCCGCTCGTACTGCTTGATGATGCGGGCCGACGACATGACGAGGACAGCCGCGAGTGCGGCGAGGACGACGATGACGGTTATCACTGCTTCGGTCATCTCGGCACCTACCGTCCTTAACCGGTCCATTCAGGGTAGATCCGGACGGGTCAGTGGTGCGAGTGGGTCGCTGACGCACGCGCTGGTGCGCCGACGCGGGGTTCCGCCCCGGGCTCGCGCGCCCGGGGCGGACTCCGGCGCTCAGTCGGGGAGCTTGGCGAGCTGTGCGCGGATCACCTCTGGGTCGGGGGCCGTCTTCTCCTGGTCGACCAGGTTCGTGCCGAAGAAGACCGCGAGCGTGGACCCGGAGCGGACGACGGTGAACGTCAGCGGCATCAACTCGCCGTCCATGGTGCCCTTCATGCGGTAGGACACGCCCTCGTCGCCCTGCTCCGGGTCCGGGAGCGCGACGACGTTCTCGTATTTGCCGACGTCGTCCCGGAACCCGTCGCCGCACTTCTTCACGGCGGTCCGTACATCGTCGATGACCCTGGCCGCGTCCCCGCTCTCGTGCCCCATCAGGCTGATGGAGGTGACCAGGCCGTCCTTGCTGCTGGCCGTGATGGCTCCGCGGGACTTCGGTGCGGGCTCGGAGGTGTGCGCGGCCATGTGCACCAGGGGGGTGCAGACCGCGGGCTTCGCATCGGGGCCGGCCAGGGCGAGCCGCGCGGCGGCCTCGTCCCCGGGGACCGGTTCGACGTCGAGCCCCTTGACGTCGCCGTTGCGCAGCAGCGCTTTCTTCACCGCTGCCTTGCCCAGCGGCGGCTGGGAGGCGTCCTTTGCCGGTGCGGAGGAGGTTTTGCCGCCTCTGCCGTCGCCGGTGTCCTTCTTCGGGGTGTCCTCACCGGACGAACACCCCACGAGCATGACGGCGGCGAGAGGCGGCAGGGCTGCCGTGAGGAGGGTCTTGCGCAGCTTGTGGAGCACGTCGGTGTCCTTCCGGTCAGCCCCCGACCACTTCGGGTGACCAGGTGACCGGTATGGGGCCCTGGAAGTTGCCCTTCAAGAGTGCACAAAATTATGACAAAAATATTAAGAAAACGCTCGCCCTGTCGTCGGCCCCGTTCAGCGGTGTCGGCTGCGTCAGGCGCTGTCCCGCCGGCTGCGGATCCGCATGCCGGGGCGGCGCCGGTGGACGGTCAGGTAGGACAGTCCGTCGTCGCCCGCGCTGATACTGCGGGCCGTACCGCGCGGAAGCCAGGTGAGGCAGCCCGGCGCGAGGGACTGCGGTCCGGCTTCCGAGTCGAGCGTTCCCTCACCGGCCACGACGACCAGCAGGACGTCGACCTCCGGTTCGACATGGGTGTCGACCCGGCCCTCCGGCGGGATGCGCACGAGATTGGCGTCGAGCTGCCGCCCGGACTCCGCCAGCCGCCAGACGGCCCCGGCCGGCGCGGACTCCGCGGTGGCCAGTGAGGCGATGTCGCACAACACCCGCGGAACGGAAGCCGGGTCGAGGGGACCGGTGTGGGGGTCAGTCACTGGGGTATCACCGTCCGATGCGCGCCTGCTGCCGGGGGTTGCCTGCGGGTGGGCGGCCTGTCGCGACGTACTGTGCCTCGTGGCCGAGGGGACGGGAAGTGAGGCACGCCACACCGCCCGCCGCCGCACCCAAATAGGAATCTAACATGCGCATTTGTTAACGTCCTGCCGTGCGGCTCACGAAGTTCACCGACCTGGCGTTGCGGGCCGTCATGCGTCTCGCCGTCTCCGAGCAGGCCGGCCCGCTGACCACCCGTCAGGTGGCCGAGGCCATGGAAGTGCCCTACGCCCACATGGCCAAGGCGGTCACCCGCCTCCAGCACCTCGGCGTACTGGAGGCACGTCGCGGTCGCGGCGGCGGACTCGGGCTCACCGGGCCCGGCCGGCGCGCCTCCGTCGGCTGGCTGGTACGGGAGTTGGAAGGGGGCGGCGAGGTCGTAGCCTGCGACGGCGACCCACCGTGCCCGCTCAACGGCGCCTGCCGGCTGCGTCACGCCCTGCGCGACGCACAGGAGGCCTTCTACGCGGCGCTCGACCCGCTGACGGTGAACGATCTGGTGGCCTCACCCACCGGGCCGGTGCTGGTCGGACTGGTCGGCCGCCGGCCCGCATGACCGACCGGCGCCGGGCCGGTGCGGCACGACGCGAACGGAAGGGCATGCCATGAACGCCGCCTCAGCCGCCGTGGCCACGGCACTCACCTTCGTCTGGCTCGGCATGGTGCTGGCGATCTCCTTCCTGGAAGCGCCGCTGAAATTCCGGGCCCCGGGTGTGACGACACCCATCGGCCTGGGCATCGGCCGCCTCGTCTTCCGGGCGCTCAACCGCGTCGAGACGGTGCTCGCCCTCGCGGTGATCGCCGCGGTCGCCACCGGCGCACCGCCCCTGCGTGTCGGGGTGCTCACCGCCGTCACCGCGCTGCTCCTCGCGGCCCAGCTCACGCTCGTCCGGCCCCGCCTCAACCGCCGCTCCGACCGCGTCCTGGCGGGCGAGACCCTCCCGCGCTCCCGCGCCCATCTGGTCTACATCGTCGCGGAATCCCTCAAGGCCCTGGCGCTTCTTGCGCTCGGCATCAGCATTCTGACCGCCCGTTAGTGTGCGAGGGCCGGTGCCGCACCCGGGCCGGTCCGGCAGGGCGCCGCCGGCCCGGCACCAGCGCGGCGGGGGAGCGCGCCCGGCGAGGACGCGGGCCGCGACGAGGAGTGCGGGTCAGCGCGTGGAGGGGGACAGTATGCCGTCCATCGTCAGCGACATGAGCCGTTCCGCCTGTTCCGCGGGCAGGTGTCCCCGGACCCAGGCGACGGCGCTCATCAGCGCGAAGATGTCCGCGCCCGTCACCTCACGGCGCAGGGCCCCGTCCGCGCGGGCGCTGGCGAGCAGTTCACCGCTGAGGACGATCAACTCCCGGCAGCATGTGTGCAGTTCGGACTCCTGGTCGCACAGCCCCTCCGCCAGGACGGCGGCCAGTCCCCGGTAGGCGGTGGCGTGCTCGACCATCGCGTCCACCCACCGGGCCAGCGCCCGTCCCGGCTCCGGCCCGGCGAGCAGTTCCCGGCCGCGTGCGAACAGCGCCTCGTTGCGCTCCCGCAGCAGAGCGCCGATGAGGGCGCGCCGGCTGGGGAAATGCCCGTACAGCGTGCCGATCGCGACCCCCGCCCGCCGGGCGATGCGCTCCAGGGACGCGTCCGTGCCCTCCTGGCGGAAGACCGCGTCCGCTTCGGCGAGCAAACGATCGCGGTTGCGCTGCGCGTCGGCGCGCGGCCGGCGACGCCGGGACTCGGTCATCTCTCTCCCTGCTCCCCTCGCGGCGGCGAGGTTCCTCGATTCCGTGCGTCCGGGTGCCCTGCACACCGGGGCCCCGGTCTTCCACGAGGAACCTATAAATGATCTTGCTCCGCGACGCCACCGGCTCCCGGAACCGGGCCCCTCCTCGCGCCCTGCCGCACAGCCCGCCGCCGGCGCGGATGCCGTGCGGGACGTGCCGCGCGGTGCCGGGCTCGGAGCACGGTGAGGCTCATTTGACGGCGATCGGATTGACGGGGGAGCCGACCGCCCCGGTGACGGGCAGCGGGGCCGCGGTGAGCCAGAATTCGTACACGCCGTCGTCGGCGCAGTCCGCGGCGAGCGCCTCCGGGTCCCACATCTCGCCGATGAGCAGGCCGATGTGCGGGATGGCGACCTGGTGCAGCGGCTGGAACGCGCCGTCGAACTCGTTCGGTCTCACCTCGAAGCCCCAGGTGTCGGTGGCGATCGCGGCGATCTCACTGCGGTGCAGCCAGCCCGCCGTGGTGAACGACAGCCCCGGTGCGGGCCCGCCCGCGTACTCGCCCCACCCCTCGCGCCGGGCGCGGGCCAGCTGCCCGGTGCGGACGACGACGAGATCGCCGCGGCCCACGCGCACGCCGTGCTCCCGTGCGGTGCGGACCAGATGATCCTCCGTCACGGCGAACCCGTCCGGGAGCTCACCCCGCTCCCCGCCCAGGACGCGGCCCACGTCGAGCAGGACACCGCGCCCCGCCACGTACGGGGCCATGTGCTCGATCCCGGTGACGAGATCGCCCTCCGAGGTGACGGTCTTCTCCGCGGCCCGGCCGTTCCACGCCCTGCCGTGGTCGAAGATGTGGCCGAGCCCGTCCCACTGGGTGGAGCACTGGAGCGGCATGGTGATCATGTCGTCGGCGCCGCCGAGCCCGTGGGGGAACCCCTGGGAGCCCAGCGCAGCGTCGGTACCGGTGTCCAGCATGGTGTGCACCGGATTGGTGCGCCGTCGCCAGCCCCGCTGCGGGCCGTTCATGTCGAAGCGCTGCGAGAGGGAGAAACTCGCGCCCCGTTTGACGAGAGCGGCACCCTCGCACCGTTTGGCCGCGTCCAGGAAGTTGAGCGTGCCCAGCACGTCGTCGGTACCCCAGCGACCCCAGTTGGAGCAGGCGGCGGCTGCTTCGGCGATCGCGCCCTCCGGGTCCTCCGGGTCGACGGAGGGGCTCACGACGGCTCCTCGGCGCGCTTCGCACGCCGGGACGCGAGCCGTGTGACCGGGGCGTGCGCGGGGCGGCCCCGCGAGAGTCCGGAGGCGGGAAGCGGGGGGCCGTCCGGTACGGAGAGCGAGGTGAGGGCGGAGAGGCCGGCGAAGGGCGGGAGTGGGGGTGCGTGTTCCACGAGCAAGTCCTCCTGATGGATCGGTACTTACTCTCACCCGCCCGGCCGGGATGTGAAAAATCGATCCTATGGAAAAACTCCCTCCATCGAGTGAATTTCCCGGCTCATGGTCACGGCGCCGTCCCGGTCTCCCCGCCCTCGGCCCCGCGCCGGGGCCGCCGGCGCAAGCGCCCCCGTGCCCGCTCCCGGTCCGCTGACCACGCTGTGCGCCGTCGGGGAGGCAATGGGCCGAAACGATTGCACTGAAAAGGTGAGCCACCCGCACCACCGCCGCCCGAATGGGTACACGTGTGCAACCCGACTTCTGTCCGGCGGCGCGGAGCGAGCGCCCTTGAGCGGCGAAGGAAACCGAGAGCAGTGACAGACGTAGCGAGCCAGGGCCCCACGCCCGGCGACGACCGCCCGGTGCTCACCAACCGACAGGGCCACAAGGTCTACGACAACCAGAACCAGCGCACGGTCGGCGCCCGAGGACCGGCCACACTGGAGAACTATCAGTTCCTGGAGAAGATCAGCCACTTCGACCGGGAACGCATCCCCGAACGGGTGGTCCACGCCCGCGGCGTCACCGCGTACGGCTACTTCGAGAGCTACGGGGCCTGGGGCGAGGAACCCATCGACCGCTACACCCGGGCGAAGCTCTTCCAGGAGCGCGGCAAACGCACCGAGGTGGCCGTACGGTTCTCCACCGTCATCGGCGGCCGGGACTCCTCCGAGGCGGCGCGCGACCCGCGCGGGTTCGCGGTGAAGTTCTACACGGAGGAGGGCAACTGGGACCTGGTCGGCAACAACCTGGGCGTGTTCTTCATCCGGGACGCCATCAAGTTCCCCGATGTCATCCACGCCCTCAAGCCCGACCCCGTCTCGCACGAGCAGAAGCCGGCCCGCATCTTCGACTTCATGTCGCAGACGCCGGAGTCCATGCACATGCTCGTCAACCTCTTCAGCCCCCGCGGCATCCCCGCCGACTACCGGCACATGCAGGGCTTCGGCGTGAACACCTACAAATGGGTGAACAACGACGGGAAGACCGTCCTGGTCAAGTACCACTGGATGTCCAAGCAGGGCGTGCGCAGCATGACGGAGGAGGACGCCGCCGCGGTCCAGGCCGGAGACCTGGGCCACGCCACCAAGGACCTCTACGAGGCGATCCGGCGCGGCGATTACCCCGAGTGGGAACTGCTGGTCCAGATGATGGACGACCACGACCATCCCGAGCTGGACTTCGACCCCCTCGACGACACGAAGACCTGGCCGGAGCAGGAGTTCCCGCCCAAGCCGGTGGGCCGCCTCGTCCTGGACCGTACGGTGGGGAACTACTTCGCCGAGAACGAGCAGATCTCCTTCGGCACCGGCGTCCTCGTCGACGGCCTGGACTTCTCCGACGACAAGATGCTCGTCGGCCGGACGTTCTCCTACAGCGACACCCAGCGCTACCGGGTCGGCCCCAACTACCTCCAGCTCCCCGTCAACCGCGCCAAGAACGCGACCGTGCACACCAACCAGCGCGACGGTCTGATGACGTATGAGCAGGACCCGCACGGCGGGGACCCGGAGGTCAACTACGAGCCGTCGATCACGGGCGGACTGCACGAGGCCCAGTACCCCACCCACGACGAGCAGGGCCCCGAGATCCGGGGCCGGGTCACCCGCAAACGCATCCCGCGCACCAACGACTACCTCCAAGCGGGCCAGCGCTACCGCCTCATGGAGGACTGGGAGCGCGACGACCTCGTCAAGAACTTCGTCACCCTCATCTCCCAGGCGGACCGCGCCGTCCAGGAGCGGATGGTGTGGCACTTCCTGCTGGTCGAGAACGAACTCGGCCTCCGGGTCGGCGAAGGGCTCGGCATCGGCCCGCAGGACGTCTCCCACCTCGAACCGCTGCCCGGCCAGACCCTCACGGACGAGGACCGGGAGCGGCTGGCCAACCTCGGCAACAACCCGCCCCGGGACGTCACCGGCCTCACCATGACCCACTGCGTCCCCGACGAACGGCACGTCGTCACGTTCTGACCGGGGGCCGCGGCAGCGCCACCGCACGCCAGGACCCCGGCCCCGCCGCCGGGGTCCTGGCACCCGGCCGTCGGGCGGTGACAGGCGGCGGCCCCTCCGGGCGACGCGACGGAGCAGAGGAGGGGAAGCGGACGGGAGAGGAGAGGAGTGCGTATGGCGGCGCGGAAGCGGTACGCCGTCGCGGCCTCGGGCCGCTGGTTCGACGAGGACGACGGCCGGCGCCTGCCCGCGGGCGAGGTGCACGCCTGGGAACCGGGCACGAACCAGACCGTCTGCGGCCTCGCCCTCAGCCGCTCGCAGCTGGCACGCTTCCCCCACGTCGAGTGGCCCGACATCCTGCCCGAGTCCGGGGGAGCCGCCGACCGCGTCCAGCGGGTCTGCCCCCGCTGCGCCGCTGTCGCCGGCAGGCGGGGACCCGATGCGCGCCCCCGCTGGCACCGCACCGACCCGCGGCCCTGACGCTCCGGGGAACGTGCCGCCGCCCGGCCCTGAGGACCCGGCTGCGGGAAGGACGGCAGCGACAGTGAGCCGACTGTGGCGGGCCGGGAAGCATGAGCGAGTCGGAAATCGGAGAACGTGACGATCCACTTCGCGCAGGCCTACGCCCAACCCGCCGGCGGCCGGGAGAAACCCGGCGCCTCACAGCCGGGGTGAGCACCGGGCAGGCTGTGTCACTTCCGCCTGCCGGACAGCTCGTCCACCACGAAGCCCAGCCCGATCCCCAGCATCCACACGTCCTTGGCCAGCGCGGTGCCCTCCTGGGTCGGCCGCAGGCTGCCCTCCTCGTGCATACCGGGCGTCCGCAGATACATCCCCAGCAGCCCGGAGGAGAACGCCACCAGCCCGGCACCCGCCAGCACGGTCGGCACCACGGGCAGCAGCAGTGCGGCGCCCAGCGCCATCTCCCCGCGGGAGAGCAGACGCACGAAAGTCGTCGGAGGGATCTTGTCGAGGAACGGATAGGTGCTTTTGGCCATGCCGTGCAGTCCGGTGGCGTTCTCCTCGTCCATGCCGCGCTTCGACATCCCGGAGTTGAGGATGAATGCTCCGGTGGCCAGCCGTGGTGCTAGATGCCTGAGTGCGATCGGTGAACGCATGGGGCCTCCCGGCTTCTGTGGGGTCGGACATACCAGTCTAGGCAGAAAGAGTGTTCAAAGGATTGACGCAGAAATACGCCGAACGGGTGGATGTCGCAGTGACGGCACAGCCGGCCGTCGGCCCCGCTTTCGGGCAAGGCGGGCGCCGCCCACCATGGCGGGAGGGAACGTGCTCGCCCCGGCCCGGCCGCGGCACGGCAGGAACGCCTTTCCCACGGTGACACCGAACGACAGGAGCCCTCCATGCGCCGCGAAGATCTCCCGGCCCCCGAGACCGGGATAGTCCTTACGCACTTTCTCACCGTCGCGGACGTGCCCCGCTCGCGGGCTTTCTACACGGACGTCCTCGGCGGGGAAATCGTGCTGGAGGAGAATCCGTGCATCGTCCGGCTCGCCAATGCCTGGATTCTGATGAATCCCGGCGGCGGACCCACCCCCGACAAGCCCGATATCACTCTGCGCCCGCCCGAGGACGAGGGAACGGCCTCCAGTTTCCTCAACATCCGCGTGGCCGACATCCAGGCCTGCTACCAGGAATGGAGCAGCAAAGGCGCGCAATTCCTCACGCCGCCGATCGACCGCAAGGCGGAAGTGCGCTGCTACATGAGAGACCCCGACGGTTATCTCATCGAGGTCGGCCAGTCCACCGGGCTGCTCCAGGGCATCCTCGCCGACCCGCCCGCCGGGACCGGCTGACCCGCCCGCGACCGATCCCGTCTGAGGAGCCCGGCGGGGCGCCGGGCCCGGACCCGCCGCAGGCCGCCGGGGTACGGTGACCGGGTGAGCAACACGGACATCCGGCCGCCGGAGCAGACGGTGTGCACCGGCCCGCCGACGGGCCCCGCCGAGCCCGACATCGAACTGCTCGAACCCCGCGAGGTGCCGCTGGGCGGACCCCGTGCCATGCTCGTCGGCCGCAGCCTGCCCAACCGGGACCGGCGTATGGTCGGCGCCTGGTGCTTCGTCGACTTCTACGGGCCCGCCGACATCACCGGGAAACCGGGCATGCAGGTACCCTCGCATCCCCACACCGGCCTCCAGACCGTCAGCTGGCTGCTGGCGGGCGAGGTGTGGCACCTAGACAGCCTCGGCAGCCGGCAGCTGGTGCGGCCGGGGGAGCTGAACCTGATGACGGCCGGAGCCGGCATCGCCCATTCCGAGCAGTCCCCGCCGGGCCACTCCGGCACCCTGCACGGCATCCAGCCGTGGGTCGCGCAGCCCGAGCGGGACCGCAACGGCCCGGCCCACTTCGACCACCACGCCGCGCTGCCCACCCTCACCGAGCCGGCCGGCAGCATCACCGTCCTGATGGGCGGACTCGCCGGTGCCGTCTCCCCGGCGCGCACCTACACCCCGCTGGTCGGCGCCGACATCCGTCTCGGTGCCGGCGGACGGCTCACCGTCCCGCTGGAACCCGGATTCGAACACGCGGTGCTCGCCACCGGTGGCCCGCTCAGCGCCGAGGGGCACGCCGTCCCCCCGGGTGCCATGCTCTATCTGGGCCGGGGCCGGCGCGGCGTGCGGCTGGAGGCGGAGGCGCCCGCTGGGGCGCTGCTGATCGGCGGCGTACCGTTCGAGGACCCGCTGGTGATGTGGTGGAACTTCGTCGCCCGCACCCACGAGGAGATCGTCGGGGCCCGTGCTCAGTGGGAGGCCGAACGCACCTCGAACGGCAGGGGAGGGGCACGCTTCGGCACGGTGGCCGGCTACGAGGGCCCCGCTCTTCCCGCGCCGGCCCTGCCCGCCACCCCGCTGCGGCCCCGGCCCCGCTACCGGTCCCGGTAGCGGGGGACCGGGCCGGCAGGAGCAGAACCAAAGGGCGCACCACCGGATCGCCGCGGGCCGCCGCGCGACCGGGTGCCTCCAATTTGCGGGGGTGCCCGGGGGCTGGTCGACTCGGTATGTCACAGCTCTCCTGCCGACCCGAGGGAGTGTCATGGCTTCCGAATCCAACGAGAGTGGCAACGCCGGCAGCAGTCAGCCGCGCCTCCACCAAAAAGGCGCCGTCATCCAGGAATTCGGCACACTCAAGCTGGTTCCGCTGGCCCTGTCGCACGATGCCCGGATGTACTCTTGCGAGCGCCTGAACAAGGTCCTCGCGGACACCCGGATCCTGCACGCGTTCTACAAGAAGTACCACTGGCTCATGCGCGGGGCGACCTTCTACCAGCTGCATCTGCTGCTCGACAAGCACGCCGGGGAACAGCTCTCCCTCATCGACCAGATCGCCGAGCGCGTCCAGACGCTCGGCGGCATCGCCGTCGGCGACCCCCGCCACGTCGCCGAGATCACCACCATTCCCCGTCCCCCCGACGGCGCGGAGGAAGTGCCCGGCATGCTGTCACGCCTGCTGGAGGCCCACGAGACGATCCTCGCCGAATGCCATGACGCCGCCGCCCGCGTCCAGGAGATGGGTGACGACGGCACGAACGACCTGCTGGTCTCCGACGTCATCCGCGTCAACGAACTGGAGTCCTGGTTCGTCGGGGAACACCTGGTGGACACACCGCTGGTACGCGCCTGAGAACGCCACCGCCCCCCGCCCCCCGCCCCCCGCCCCTCTCCCGGCCCCGGCCCCGCAC
>NZ_JODR01000044.1 GCF_000725885.1 Streptomyces albus subsp. albus
CGCGGACGGCTCGTGGACCCTCACCATCACCAAGCTCTGAGGCGCGGCACCGCCTCAGCTGTGACGCGCCGGGCCGCACCGAGGTGAGGCCCCGCGAACGACGGCCCCCGTCCCTCTTCCTGAAGGGACGGGGGCCGCTCAAGTGGGGCTGCGGGGCGCCGCCTCAGCGGTCGCCGGACAGCAGGGCGAGCACCTTCGGCCAGGAGTCGGCGCGGGCCCGCTGGTCGGCGTGGGCGGTCCGGGCGACGGCGCCGTTCGCGCCGCCCTCCTGGCCGGGCTGGGCGAGGGGGAACCAGTTCACGTGGTGGCCGGCCTCGGGGTAGAGGAGCTTGCGCGCGCCCTGCCGGGCCATGCGGTCCGCCGAGTCGGCCGAGCCCCACATCTTGTCGTTGCCGCCGGCGACGGCGAGCACGGTGCCGCGTACCCGGTCGAGGGGGAGGGGGCCGGTGGGCACGGGTTCGCCGTGGTCGGTCCAGGCCGTGGTGCCGCTGGGGTAGGGGCCGTTGACGTTCGCGGAGGGCGCGTAGGCGATCACGTCGTGGAAGACGTCGGGGTGCCGCTGCCCCAGCAGTTGCGCGGCCTCGCTGCCGCGGGAGTTGCCCATCACGGCGAGCCGGTCCGCGTCGGCGCCCGGCTGCTTGCGCAGCAGTTTCCCGGCGCGGGTGAAGTAGTCCAGGTCGATCCGGTCGATGGCGTTCGGCCGGCCCGAGCCCTTGCCGCAGCGGAAGTAGCACACAGACATGGCCGGATGGCCGTGCGAGGCGAGCAGCGCCGCCGTGTAGGTGCCCGCGTTGCCGCCCTCCGAGCCGCCGAAGACGAGGACGGGTGCCTTGCGTCCGCCGCCCTTGCGCGGCAGGTACAGATCCCCGTCGATCCCGTCCCGGGAAACGGTCAGCCCGCGGTGCGTGGTGCCTTCGGTCAGCCACTGGCGGACCAGATCGCGGCGGGCGACACGCTCGCCCTTGTCGCGGCCCGACAGCGCGGTGGCGGTCAGCCGCACCCGGTAGGAGCGCTGGGTGCCGGGCGGGCCGGGGTGGTACGAGAACGTCTTGCCGCTGCCGATCAGCTCGGCGCTGCGCCCGCCGGTGGGCAGCATGTCCTCCAGCAGCCGTGCGGTGCCGCCGGTGCCCAGGTCGAGGGTGCCGCGGCGGTCGGCGGTGCGCCGGACGGTGGCGGCCCAGTGCGTCCCGTGCCGGTCGGTGGCCTGCGCGCGGACCGCGACGCGGGTGCGGGGCGCGAGCCCGGTGAGGCGTACGGCCACGGGGTCGTCCGCGCGGGCTGTGGGCGCGGTGGCGTGGAACCGCACCCCGTGCACGCCGGTGGGCTTCGCGGGCCGTCCCGCCGTGCTGTCGCCTCCGCTGCCGCAGCCCGCCGCGGTGAGTGCGAGGGCGAGTGCTGCCGTCACTGTTCCGGTGATCCGCATCCGTCCCATCGGCCGCACGATACGCACCCGCCCAGCGCCCCGGCCACCGGGCCCGGTGGGAACGGCCGACAGGGGAGCCCGGCGCCGCCGACGCTGCGGAGTCCCGGTTCGGCGACGGTCAGCCGGGGGAGCCCAGCGGTGCGCTGCCTCCGTCGGGGGCGCCCTCGTCCCCGTCGTCGTGGGTGCGGGAGGTCTCGGCGCCGGCCGGGCGGCCGGGTGCGGTGTCGTCCTGCTGCCCGGCCGGCTTGCGCGCGGTGAAGTTCCGTACGCCGGGCACCGCCGCGGTGGCCGCGCCCGCCCCGGTGAGCACGGCCGCCGCCGCGAGCGGTACGCCCGCGCCCCAGTGGCCGGCGGCCCAGGGGGCGAGGGCGTAGCCCAGGGGCATGGCGCCCAGGGACAGCAGCCAGTCGTAGGAGGTGACCCGGGCCAGTGCGGTGGGCGGGACGGCGTTTTGCACGGTGGTCTGCCAGACGGGGTTGAGGTAGCCGAGGCCGGCGGTGGCCACGCCGTAGCAGAGGACGGCGACGGGGGCGGGGGCGGGGAGCGCGAAGGCGGCCAGTGGCAGGGCGAAAAGTACGCCGAGCAGGTTGGCCGTCAGCACGGGGCGGCGGGGGTGGTGGCGTGCGGCGAGGGCGTTGCCGGCCAGCAGGCCCACCGCACCGGTCTGCACGGTGGCGACCCAGATGCCTTCGCCGCCGAGCCGGCCGACGGCCACGGCCGGGCCGAGGACGAGCAGTACGCCGAGGCACAGGTTGGAGACGGCGTGGGCCAGGAGGCTGGGCCAGTACCAGTCGCGACCGATCACTTCGCGCCAGCCTTCGGCCAGATCGGCGCGGAAGGAGCGTTTCGGCAGCGGTACGTGGGCGACCCGCAGGGCGGCCAGCAGCCCGGCGCTCACCGCGAAGGTGGCCGCGTCCAGCAGGAAGGCCCAGCCGGGTCCGGCCGTCAGGACGAGCACTCCGGCCAGGGCGGGGCCGCCGAGCCGGCCGGCGCTCTCGGCGGTCGCCATCAGGGCGTTGGCGCGCTGCCTTCCTTCCGGTTTCACGGTGCCGGCCACCAGCGGGTACTGGCAGGGCATCGCGAACGCGGAGGCGGCGCCGCCGATGGCCTCCGCCACCGCGATCACCGTCAACGACGGGTCGCCGCCCAGCAGTTGCAGCCCGGCCATCAGCTGGGAGGCGCATCTGACGAGGTCGGTGCCCAGGGCGACGGTGCGGGCCCGGAACCGGTCGGCGAGCACTCCGCCGACGGGGAGCAGCACCAGCCGGGGCAGCATGGCGCAGCCCAGTACGAGGGCCAGTGCGGAGGTGGAGCCGGTGGCCCGCAGGACGGCGAGGGCGAGGGCGGGCGGGATGACGGCGTCACCGATCAGGGAGAGGGTCCGGCCGGTGAACAGCAGCCGGAAGTCGCGGGAGCGCAGCGGGCGGGCGTCGGCGGGCGGCGTGGACGGCATGTCCGCACGGTACGGGGGAGGGGTGGGCGGGGGTGGCGGTATCGCCGGTAGCGTACTCGTGTCAGGCAGCCTGACATGCTTCGGGTGCCGAGGCGCGCACGAAGCCCCGCGGCGACGTGACCCGCCACGAGACCGACAGCCCGCCCCCCCCACAGGAGCACGAATGACCATCGAGTACGCCACCCGCTACCGCGCCTCCTCCCGCATCCCCGCGGAACCCGGCAAGCCGTACGTCATCGAGAAGGGCGAGGGCGACCGCGCCCACCTCTTCGGTGACCTCGTCACCGTCTACGCGGGCGGGGAACAGACCGAGAACACCTTCAACTTCTTCACCGTCGAAGGCCCCCGCGGCGACCTCATCCCCGCCCATGTCCACCCGGACACCTACGAGGTCTTCTACGTCACCCACGGCGCCGTCCGGCTGTTCGTCGAGGACACCGAGGGCAACCAGCAGGAACGTCTGCTCACCTCCGGCGACTTCGGCTTCGTCCCCAGGAACTGCCCCCACGCCTACCGCATCGAGCGCCACCACAGCCAGGTCGTCGGCGTCGCCGCCGGCCCGGGCGGCACCTTCGAGAGGTTCTTCGAAACCCTCGGCGCGCCCACCGACCGGCACGGCCTGCCGCCCGAGCCGGTCGTACCCGCCCCGGAGGCGTTCGCTACCGTGCCCCATCAGTACGACGTGCGCTTCCTGCCCGACCACCAGTGGAGGACCCGGTGACGCCGCCCCACCCCGACCTGCTGCGGCGCATCCAGGCCCCGCACCCCGACACAGCCCCGCTGCCGCCCGCCGCGCGCCTCGCCGACGGCGTCCGCCTGCTGCGCGGCGTGCCCTACCACGTACCCGAGGGCGGCCGGCCCCTCGAATGCGACCTGTGGCTGCCCGCCGACGGCACGACGGACGCACCCCTGGTGCTCTTCCTGCACGGCGGTGCCTGGCGGCGCGGACGCCGCGACGACATGGGCATGCGCACCCGCGACTGGGACCCGGCGCCCTTCGCCCGGATCGCCGCCGCGGGATGCGCCGTCGCCAGTGCCGACTACCGGCTCAGCGGCGAGGCCCGCTTCCCCGCGCCGCTCCAGGACGCGCAGGCCGCACTGCGGTGGCTGCACCTACGCTCCGGCGAACTGGGGACCGACCCCCACCGCACCGTTGCCTGGGGCGAGTCCGCGGGCGGACACCTCGCCGCACTGCTCGCCCTCACCCGGCCCCGGCCCGCCCTGGCCGGCGCCGTCGTCTGGTACGGCCCCAGCGACCTGGCCACACCCCGCGGCGGCTTCGACCCGGGCAACCCCGACACACCCGAGGCCCTGCTGCTCGGTGCGGCCCCCGCCGCCGTCCCCGAGCAGGCCCGCGCCGCGAGCCCTCTGGCGCAGGCGCATGGTGCCGCGCCGCCGTTCCTCCTGTGCCACGGCGCGGAGGACACCATGGTGCCGCCCAGCCACAGCGAGGAGCTCGCCGCCGCGCTGCGGGCCGCCGGCGCACCGGCCGAACTGCGGCTGGTGCCCGACGCCGACCATGGCTGGTACGGCGCGCCCGAGGCCGCGGTCGCCGCGGTCTTCGCCGCCTCCTTGGACTTCGTCCTGAGCCGGAGCCGGGCCGCCGGCGACAACGGCACCCGCTGACGGTCCGCCGCCACCCGCTTCCCGCCGCCGAAGACGGAAAAGCCCCGCCCCCGCGCCCGGTGAGGGGCGCGGGGGCGGGGCGAGGCCGTCGGCTCCCGGCCCGCGCGGGGCCGGGGCCGTGCGGCTCAGAAGCGGCGGGTGATCAGCGCCCGCTTGACCTCCTGGATGGCCTTGGTCACCTCGATACCGCGCGGGCAGGCGTCCGTGCAGTTGAACGTGGTGCGGCAGCGCCACACGCCGTCCTTGTCGTTGAGGATCTCCAGCCGCTGCTCACCGGCCTCGTCACGCGAGTCGAAGATGAACCGGTGCGCATTGACGATCGCGGCGGGCCCGAAGTACTGGCCGTCGTTCCAGAAGACGGGGCAGGACGACGTGCACGCCGCGCACAGGATGCACTTGGTGGTGTCGTCGAACCGCTCCCGGTCCTCGGGGGACTGGAGGCGCTCACGGGTCGGCTCGTTCCCGGTGGTGACCAGGAACGGCATCACGTCACGGTAGGCCTGGAAGAACGGCTCCATGTCGACCACCAGGTCCTTGAGGACCGTGAGCCCCTTTATCGGCTCGACGGTGATCGGCTTCTCGGGGCCGATGTCCTTGATCAGCGTCTTGCAGGCCAGCCGGTTGCGGCCGTTGATCCGCATGGCGTCCGACCCGCAGATGCCGTGCGCGCAGGAGCGGCGGAAGGTCAGCGTGCCGTCCAGCTCCCACTTGATCTGGTGCAGCGCGTCGAGGACGCGCTCCTTGGGGTCGATCTCCAGCGTGAAGTCCTGCCACCGCGCCTCGTCGGAGACCTCCGGGTTGAACCGGCGGATCCGGAAGGTGACGGTGATCAGGTGCGCGGCACCGCTGTCGGCGGCGCCGGAGGGAGAGCCGGAGTCGTTCTTTTCCAGCGTTGCGGTGCTCATCAGTACTTACGCTCCATCGGCTGGTAGCGGGTCTGGACGACCGGCTTGTAGTCCAGCCGGATCGACTCGGTGCCGTCGTCGCCCACCTCGCGGTACGCCATGGTGTGCCGCATGAAGTTGACGTCGTCGCGGTTGGGGTAGTCCTCGCGGTAGTGACCGCCGCGGGACTCCTTGCGGGCGAGCGCGGAGACGGCCGTGACCTCGGCCAGGTCGAGCAGGTTGCCCAGCTCGATGGCCTCCAGCAGGTCGGTGTTGAACCGCTTGCCCTTGTCCTGGACGCTGATGTCGCGGTACCGCTTGCGCAGGGCGCCGATCTCCTCGACGGCCTCCTTCAGCGTCTGCTCCGTGCGGAAGACCATGACGTTCTTGTCCATGCACTCCTGGAGCGCCTTGCGGATCTCGACGACACGCTCGTTGCCGGTGGCGTCCCGCAGGTTCTCGATCTCGTCGAGGACGAAGCGGGCCGGGTCCTCGGGCAGCTCGACGTAGTCGGCGGTGGCCGCGTACTCGGCGGCGGCGATGCCGGCCCGCCGGCCGAAGACGTTGATGTCCAGCAGCGAGTTGGTGCCCAGCCGGTTGGCGCCGTGCACGGACACGCAGGCCACCTCGCCGGCCGCGTACAGGCCGGGCACCGGGGTGGTGTTGTCCTGGAGGACCTCGCCCTGCACGTTGGTGGGGATGCCGCCCATCGCGTAGTGCGCGGTCGGCTGGATCGGCACCGGGTCGGTGTACGGCTCGATGCCCAGGTAGGTGCGGGCGAACTCGGTGATGTCCGGCAGCTTGGCGTCCAGCTGCTCCGGCGGCAGGTGGGTGAGGTCGAGGTAGACGTGGTCGCCCTCGGGCCCGCAGCCGCGGCCCTCGCGGATCTCGGTGTAGATCGCGCGGGAGACGACGTCGCGGGAGGCGAGGTCCTTCATGACGGGCGCGTACTTCTCCATGAAGCGCTCGCCGTCCTTGTTGCGCAGGATGCCGCCCTCACCACGGGCACCCTCGGTGAGCAGGATGCCCATCTTCCAGATGCCGGTCGGGTGGAACTGGAAGAACTCCATGTCCTCCAGCGGCAGCCCGCGCCGGAAGGCGGCGGCCTGGCCGTCACCGGTGAGGGTGTGCGCGTTGGAGGTGACCTTGAAGAACTTGCCGTTGCCGCCGGAGGCGAAGACGACGGCCTTCGCCTGGAAGACGTGCACGTCACCGGTGGCCAGCTCGTAGGCGACGACGCCGGCGGTCTTCTTGACGCCCTCGTCCTCGTTGAGCAGCAGATCCAGGACGTAGAACTCGTTGAAGAACTCCACGCCCTCCTTGACGCAGTTCTGGTACAGCGTCTGGAGGATCATGTGACCGGTGCGGTCGGCCGCGTAGCAGGAGCGGCGCACCGGGGCCTCGCCGTGGTTGCGGGAGTGCCCGCCGAACCGCCGCTGGTCGATCTTGCCCTGCGGGGTGCGGTTGAAGGGCAGACCCATCTTCTCCAGGTCGAGGACGGAGTCGATGGCCTCCTTCGCCAGGATCTCGGCGGCGTCCTGGTCGACCAGGTAGTCACCGCCCTTGATCGTGTCGAAGGTGTGCCACTCCCAGTTGTCCTCCTCGACGTTCGCGAGGGCCGCGGCCATGCCGCCCTGGGCCGCACCGGTGTGGGAGCGGGTCGGGTAGAGCTTGGTCAGCACCGCGGTGCGGCTGCGCTTGGTGGCCTCGATGGCCGCGCGCATGCCGGCGCCGCCCGCGCCGACGATGACGGTGTCGTACTTGTGGATCTTGACGTTGTGGTTGCTCATCGGGAAAACCTCAGCCTTCGTCCCCGGTGCGTCAGCGGATGTTCGGGTCGAAGGTGAAGATCACCAGCGTGCCCAGCAGGACGGTGAAGACGGTGGCCGCGTACAGCAGCATCTTGAGCCAGAAGCGGGTGTTGTCGCGCTCGGCGTAGTCGTTGATCACCGTGCGCAGCCCGTTGGCGCCGTGCAGCATGGCCAGCCAGAGCATCAGCAGGTCCCACACCTGCCAGAACGGCGAGGCCCAGCGGCCCGCCACGAAGGCGAACCCGATCTTGCTCACGCCGCCGTCCAGCACCAGCTGGATCAGCAGGTGGCCCAGGACGAG
The DNA here is from genome assembly GCF_000725885.1 of Streptomyces albus subsp. albus. GTDB lineage: Bacteria > Actinomycetota > Actinomycetes > Streptomycetales > Streptomycetaceae > Streptomyces > Streptomyces albus. The sequence goes on from NZ_JODR01000044.1 coordinate 7,499, forward strand.
GACCACCAGCACGATGCCCGACAGCCGCATGAACAGCCAGGTCTGCATCTCGAAGTTGCCGCGGGACGCCTTCGGCGTCTTCGCGGTCCGCTTGCGCGGCGGCTCGATGACGGGAGCCGGGTGGTCCACGTCGTACAGCGCGACGCTGTCGGCGGGGCCGCCGGGTTCGTCGGTGGTCTTCGATTCGGTCGTCTCGGTCGTCGACATCACGCATCAGCTCCCGAACAGCTCGCGCAGCGTGTGCTGCAGCACCGGGTAGAAGGCACCGGCCATGAGGACGATCCACACGCCCATCACGGTCCACAGCATCTGCTTCTGGTACCTCGCACCCTTCGACCAGAAGTCCACCGCGATGACCCGCAGGCCGTTGAGCGCGTGGAAGAGGATGGCGGCCACCAGGCCGTACTCCATCAGGTTGACGAGGGGCGTCTTGTAAATGGCGACGGTGTCGTCGTACGCCTCGGGTGAGACACGCACGAGCGCGGTGTCGAGGACGTGCACGAACAGGAAGAAGAAGATGAGGACGCCGGTGACTCGGTGAGCCACCCAGGACCACATTCCTTCCCGGCCGCGGTACAGCGTTCCAGCCGGCACGGAAAAACCCTCCGGGAGCGGACATTGGGGCCTGCCGGCTTCGAGGTGTCGGGCGGGCCCGGCCGGGTACGGTCCACCGGCCTCGGTCATCGTAGCGACGGGGTGTCGGCACGTTCGCCCAGGGGTGTGCAGGTGTGATCAATCAGGCACGGACGGGCTATCCGGGTGTGAGGCCCGCCACTCCCTTGTCTCAGCTGCCGCGGGTGGCCAGCCGGCCCAGCCGGCCGCGGGCGAGGCGGCGCAGTTCCTCGGCGGTGACCGCCCACTCCTCGTCCACGTCGTTGTCCAATCGTGTCCGAATCCCCGCCAGGACGTGATCCAGGCGTTCCTCCGCGGCGAGTCCGTCCAGGCAGCAGAGGAAGGCGTGTCCGAATTTGCGCTCGTAGGCGCCGTGGGCGGCGCGCAGCGCGGTGTGGGCGGCCAGGGCGCCGACCGGGGGCTCGTCCCCGGTGGGGTGCGCGTCGGGTTCCCCGGCCAGGGCCTCGCGCAGGTCGGCCGTCGTCAGGTCGTAGCTGGCCTCGTCGGCCGCCGCCAGCAGCGCCTCGACGTCGGGGTAGGGGCGGTGCCGGGCTATGCGCTCCGCCCAGCGGCGGCTGGCGCAGCAGCACAGGAGGAGGCGCACGGCGGTGGCGGCGGTCGCCGTGTTGAGCTGGTCCAGCGGGGACCGTGTCTGCGGCTGCGACAGCGTGGGGTGGGTCATGCGCTCCGTGGAGTAAGAGAAGATCATCCCGGTGCGGGCGGCCCGGAGTGGCCACGCTAGCGACGGGTGGGATGTGCCCGTCAGCTCGTCCGTATTTTTCACCCGTAAGGGAACACGAGGAAGCGCATAGCTGACGGGGGACAGTCCGAAAGGGAAATACCGTACTCGCATGGGACAAAACTGCTCGAAGAAGTCCGGACGGGCGACCGGCGCCCCCGGCGCGACGCTGGCCCTCGTGCTCGCCGTCGGGCTGGTCGCACTGACCGGCTGCGGCGGGAACGGTGACGGGGACGACGGCGGGGAGACGGGACGCGGTTCCCGCTCGTCCGCCTCCGGCGACGGTTCCCAGCCACCACCGCCCACGGGCCCGGACCGGGTCGGGCCGTCCCCCGTCGCCGTGCCCTCCGTACGGTCCTGGCACGCGGTGCGCGGACCGGGGTGGAAGCGCACCAAGGACACCAGGGTGGTCACCGACACCGCCTCCCTCAAGGACGAGGCGAAGCTGCTCGCGGACGAACTCGGCGTGAAGACGGCCGCCGGTCCCGCGCACACCTGGGACATCGAACTCAAAAAGGGCAAGAAGCACACCAAGGGTCGGGAGAGTTACGAACTCGTCAGCCGGGACGGCCGCATCACCATCACCGGCGGCGGTGACGCCGGCGTCTTCTACGGCACCCGCACCCTGCTCCAGACCCACCGCGCCCAGGGCCGGTTCGCCGAGGGCACCGTCCGCGACACCCCCGACCGCTCCCAGCGCGGCTTCTCCCTCGACATCGCCCGGAAGAACTTCAGCGCCGACTGGATCAAGGCCCGCATCCGCGAGATGGGCGAGCTGAAGCTCAACCAGCTCCAGCTGCACCTCTCCGACGACCAGGCGTTCCGCGTCCAGAGCGAGACCCACCCCGAGATCGTCTCCGACCCGCACCTGACCAAGCGGCAGGTACGGGAGATCGTCGAGCTGGCCGCCTCCCGGCACATCACCGTCATCCCCGAGATCGACTCGCCCGGCCACCTCGGCGCCGTGCTCAAGGCCCACCCCGACCTCCAGCTCAAGGGCGCCGGCGGACAGACGCCGCGCGGCGCGGTGGACATCGCCAACCCCAAGGCGGCCAAGATCGTCGACGATCTGCTGGGGGAGTTCGCCGACCTGTTCCCCGGCAAGTACGCGCACGCCGGCGGAGACGAGTACCAGGCCCTGATGGCCGAGAACCCCGAGCAGACCTACCCGGGCCTCGCCAAGAAGGCGCGGGAGAAGTTCGGCAAGGACGCCAGGATCCAGGACCTGGCCACCGACTGGCTCAACGACCGTGCGGCGACCCTGCGCAAGCACGGCAAGACCCCGCAGGTGTGGAACGACGGCATGCACCGCGGTGGCGTCGTCAAACCCTCCAGGCCCCGCCAGGTGGCCTACTGGACCGGCCGCGAGATGGGCCAGCGGGACCCCGCCGAGTACCTGCGGGAGGGCTGGCAGGTCGTCAACCTGAACGACGAGTACCTGTACTACGTCCTCGGCCAGCCCAACAACTTCACCTACCCCACGGGCAAGCGCATCTACGAGGACTGGACCCCCGCCGTCGTGCGCGGCACCCGGCCGGTCCCCGACAAGTGGGCCGGGCCCGAGCACATCCTGGGCGGCCGGTTCGCCGTGTGGGGCGACCTCTCCCACGCGCAGACCACCGAACAGGTCGCCCGCGGCATCCGGCTGCCGCTCGCCGCCACCGCACAGAAGCTGTGGGACCCGCGCAAGCCCAAGCGCACGTGGGACGCCTTCGTCGAACTGGTGGACCGCGTGGAGCCGTCCGGCCGCTGACCCGGCGCCGCCGGCCGCGGCGGCCGGCGGAACACCGCCCGCGAAGACGAAGACGACCGGGGTCGCCACCCCCCACAGGAGAGACCCCGGTCGTCGTCGGACACGGGCTCACTACGCCAGCGGCTCGCCCGTACTCTGCTCAGCGTCGGTGCCCCGCAATGTGTTACGCCGTCATGTCACCGGCGTTTCCCGGCACCTGCGGCCGGGCCCGCGACCACGGCACGCTGACGCCCGGCGACCGCCTCCTCACACACCGCGCACCCCCGCCCCCGCCCCTGCCTCCGGCATGGACGAGCGTGCACACTTGGCCTTAGCGTGCTCATCGCGCCGCGCCGAGGACGACCGGCCCCGGCGGCCGGCCCGCGGACCCTTCGGCGGCCCGACCGCGACCGCGGCCGGCGGCGGCGCACGGCACAGAGACCTTCCGCAAAGTGGGGCGAGTACGAGCGTGCAGGGGGACGACGCGCAGCTGACCGCTGCGGTGCGCGCGGCACAGGAGGGGGACGAGGCCGCCTTCCGTACCGTCTACCGCGCCGTGCACCCACGCCTGCTCGGCTACGTCCGCACCCTCGTGCAGGACGCCGACGCCGAGGACGTCGCCTCCGAGGCCTGGCTCCAGATCGCCCGTGACCTGCCCCGCTTCACCGGGGACGCCGACCGCTTCCGCGGCTGGGCCGCCCGTATCGCCCGCAACCGCGCCCTCGACCACCTGCGCATGCGCGGCCGGCGCCCCGCCGTCGGCGCCGACGAGAGCGAACTGGCCGGCCTGCCCGCCGGCGCGGACACCGCCGACGAGGCGCTGGAAGCGCTCGGCACCAGCAGCACGATGGCGCTCATATCCCAACTCCCGCGCGACCAGGCCGAAGCCGTGGTGCTCCGCGTGGTCGTCGGACTGGACGCCAAGAGCACCGCACAGGTGCTCGGCAAACGCTCCGGCGCCGTCCGCACGGCGGCGCACCGGGGGCTGCGCAAACTGGCGGAGCTGCTGGAGGAGCGGAACGGGACGCCCACCGGCGAGCCGAGCGGAACCGCCGACGGCAGCACCGGCGGGCGCGGCCCAAGGCCCCTGCCGGGCGGCGGCACGGGCAAGGGCAGGGCACGCGGCATGGCGCGGGGTGTGACGCATAAAGCCACACGAACGCTGAGGGAAACGTGATGGCGGACGACCGGTACAGCTGGCTGGACGAGGAGATCGCGGAGCGGTTGCTGCGGGGCCTGCCGGTCGACGCACACGACGGCGGCGTCACCGGGCCGCACGACGGACCCGGCACCGAAGCGGAAGCGCACGCGGCGGCACGCGCCGCCACCGGGAGAGGGCACGACGGGAGCGGCGCCCCGGGCACGCAGCCCGGCCGGGAGCGCCCCGGCGGTGTGCCCCGCGACGACGCAGGCGCCGGGCGGCGCGGCCCGGGAAGGTCACCGGACGGCGCCCGGCCCGCAGGACGAAGAGCCGGCGGGCGGTTCGCCCTGCTCTCCGACAGGAGGTTCCGCGCCGAAGGCCGCGCCACGGCCGCCCGGCTCGCCGCCGCCCTCGACGAACTGGCCGCCGCCCACACCGCCCCGCCCGCCCCTGCCGGCGGCACGCCCGCCGAACTGCCCGGCGAGTCCGCCGCCGTGGCCGCGTTCCGCGCCGCCCGCGCGGCCACCGCGCCCTCCGGCCCCGCCGGACTGGCTGACACCACCCCGGCGGACGGCCCCCCGGCCGCCGCCCGCGCCGACGAGCGCGCCGGCGGCCGAACGGCCCGCACCCGCACCGCCACGCAGGGCGGTACGGGCGACGAGAGCCGCAGCCGCACCCGCTCCCTGCTGACCGGCAGGCCGCTGCGCGCCGGATTCGCCGTCGCGCTGGCCGGCTGCGCGCTCGGCGGCGTCGCGGTCGCGGCCGGCACCGGCGTGCTGCCCACCCCCTTCACCGGGAAGGACACGCCCGCCGCCACCGTCTCCCCGGCCGCCACGCCGCACGGCCACAAGCACGGCCACGGGCCCGGGACCGGCGAGGAGGAGACCGGCGCCGAGGGCCCCGACGGCGGACGCGACCGCACCCGCGAGCCCCACGACGACCGGGAGAGCGGCGACGGCAGCCGCGACGACGACTCCGAGCGCGGGACGGACCTGGCCGGCGGTGAGGGCCGGCCGGGCAAGGACCACAAGGACGGCCGCAAGGACGGGCACGCCGGCCGGAGCCCGGGCAAGGGCAAAGCCGTCGACAAGCAGGCCGTCGCCGCCGCCCTGTGCAAGGCGTACGCCGACGGCAAGCTGGAGGCCGACGACCGCAGGAAGCTGGAACGCGCGGCCGGCGGCCGGGCCGTCGTCCGCGCGTTCTGCGCCCGCTACGGCCCCTCGGACGGCAACGGCCACCACCCCGGCGGGAACGGCGGGGGCCAAGGCGGCGCCCCGGGCGGCCCCGGCCACGGCAACGGCGGTTCCGACGGCTCCTCCGGAGGCGGAGGCGGCCACCCTCCCGTACCCGGTGACGACTCGGGCGGGGACACCGGCGGCTCCGACGGTACGGGCGGCACCGGCGGCGCGCCCTCCGTCCCCGACGACCCGGACGAGGGCGCCGCGAGCGGCGGCGAGGGCGCCGTGACGGGCGCCACATCAGGACAGTGAACAACAGGTGTGACACTTTCGCGGCACCCAGCGCTGTAGAGAGTGAGCCGACTGGTCATCGGCGGCGCGGTTAAGCCCGAGGTTCCCCCCGTACCTCCGGGTTCGCGCGACGGCGCGGGCGGGACACGTTCCCCCGGTCCCGCCCGCGCCCCTTCACTTCGGTCCCCGGCCCCTCTCCCGGCCGGGGCCCGGGGGCCGCCTCGCGGACGGTGCCCCCGGCGCCGGCGGCGGCACCTGCCGCCGGGCACATGTCACTTGTAGACGATCACCTTGTCGCCCGGCCGGATCTCGGCGAACACCTTGGCGATCGTCGCCTTGTCGCGGACGTTGACGCAGCCGTGCGAGGCGCCCGCGTAGCCGCGGGCCGCGAAGTCCGCGGAGTAGTGCACGGCCTGACCGCGGCTGAAGAACATCGCGTACGGCATCGGCGTGTCGTACAGCGTCGAATGGTGGTGGCGGCTCTTGAAGTTCACCTTGAAGCGGCCCTCACGGGTCGGGGTGTACGCCGACCCGAACCGCACGTCCATGGCCTGGCGTATCTTCCCGTCCACCATCCACACCGCAGTCCGGCTGCTCTTGCTGATGCACAGCGCCCGCCCGGTGGTGCAGCGCGGATCGGGCGCGGCCGGCGGCCGGCTGGTGGGCGGATACAGCTCCATGCGGGTCGGCTGCCGGGTGCGGGCGCGCAGCGCGGTGAGCACCGGATCGGTGACCTTGCCCGTGGGGGCGAGGCCGTGCTTCTTCTGGAAGGCGGTGACCGAACCCGCGGTCACCGAGCCGTAATAGCCTGTCGGGTTCCGCCCGAAGAGCCCCAACTGCCGCAGCCTGGCCTGGAGATCGCGTACGTGGTCGCCGCGCGAGCCGGGCGCCATCCGCACCACCGTGCGGGCGGCCGGGCGGGCGGGCTTCGGCTGCTGTTCCACCCGCGGCGGGGCCGGCTCAGCGGGCGGGGCGCTGTGCGTGGGCGGCGCCGACGGCTTCGACGGCGGCGCGGCCGGTGCCTTCTGCGGCGCCTGGGAGATCTTGATGAGCGGCCCGCCGGCCCCCGTCTCCTTGGCCTCGCAGCCCGCGACGGCTCCCGCCGTCAGCACCACGGCCGTCGCGGCGACGAGTCCGCGGCGGGCCGTTCTTCCCCTCCTGCGCATCCCCATCCCCCCGGAGGTTCGACGGACGTACGGGACATCACTGCCCAGCGCGCCGCCCTCGCGAACCTGAACGGGGCGGGTGATGCCGGGGCCCGGCGGCCACCGGCCCCCTCCAACGCCCTTGACGTGCGGCGTGAAAGAGGGCTTCGGGGAAGGTGTGGGAGAGGACACTGATGCGGCGTCGCATCCCGCACTGTCCGCACGCCTGGCCGTGGAACGGGCCGGCCCGCCGCAGACATTTCCGCCGCACTCGTCGGCCCCGGGGATCCGCCCGTGGGCGTCAACTGCTGGGCTCCGTCGGCAGCGGACCACTGGTGGTCTTTCTCGCCGCCCGGTTGAGGCCGGGCGGCGAGGGTGGGAACGGTGGCCGCCGGGCGTCTGAGGGTGCCCGGCCCGTCCCCCGTGCGGGCCGGGCGCCGCCCGGTCAGTCCTGCTGAGCGTCTTCGGCGGTCTCGGCCGGGGCCGCCGCGACGTACTGCTCCGACGCCTCCTTGGTGACGCCGAGGCCCCCGAGGAGGCCGGGCGCCTCCTGGAGCGACTCGTACTCCAGGAGGGCCAGCAGAAGATGTCCGGTGCCGACGTGGTCGTGGCCCAGGCGCAGGGCCTCACGGAAGGTGAGTTCCAGCGCCTTCTTGCCGCCCGCGTCGTAGGGCACGAGCGCGGGCACCTCGTCGGCCGCCGGGGGCAGCACCGCGGTGGCCGCCTCGCGGACCGCCTCCGGGGTCACGCCCTGCGCGGTGAGGGCCCGCACACCGACCGTTTCGGGGCCGGCCAGCAGGCCGAGCACCAGATGGACGGGGCCGATCTCGGCGTTGCCTGCGGCGTGGGCCTCGTTCTGCGAGGCCATGACGGCGTTTCGGGCCGACGTGGTGAAGCGGCTGAACCCCTCCCCGGCGTCCAGTTCCGAGGGGGCGCCGGGGTCCTTGGCGACGAACCGCTTCTGGGCTGCCTGACGGGTGACGCCCATGCTGCGGCCGATCTCCGTCCAGGAGGCGCCGGAGCGCCGGGCCTGGTCCACGAAGTGGCCGATCAGATGGTCCGCGAGCTCCCCGAGGTGGTCGGCGGCGACCACCGCGCCGGTCAACTGGTCGAGGGCGTCGGTGTGGACCTTCTTGATGGCGTCGATGAGGTCGTCGAGACGGACGGGCTGCGTCATGGTCACAGGGGTTTTCGCCATGTGGCAACCCTAGGTTGACAGCTCAAGCAGCGTCAACCCTGGGTTGACAACCTCCGTCGCGGGAGAGGCCGGCGAGGTAGGCGCGGACCTCCTCCGCCTCCCCGGTGGCCAGTGCCACATAGCCGTCGGGACGGATCAGATAGAGCCCGCCCGCCGCATACGCGTCCGCCGGAGGGATCGCGTGGGTGCGCACGTACGACGGGAGGTCCGCGGGCGGGGTCGCGCCGCCCACCGCCAGCAGCGTGGCGTGCGGGCCCCGCAGCAACTCGAAGACGCGGCCCGGAGCATGATCGGGCAGGTGCGCGTCCGGGGCGCGGTCGCCCGGTGCGGCGCCACCCGGCGCCGGGCCGGCCGGACGCCGCGTCAGCGGACTGTCCGGATAGCCCAGCTCCAGCTGGTGGGTCTCCGGGCCCCGGCGGGCCGCACCGCCGTGCAGCCGGGTGGAGAGGCCCAGCACCCCGGCGGCCAGCGGGGCGCGCTCGGCCTCGTAGCTGTCCAGCAGCCCCTCGGCCGCCTGCCCGCGCAGTACCAGGCCGAGCTTCCAGCCCAGGTTGTAGGCGTCCTGCACCCCCGTGTTGAGGCCCTGGCCGCCTGCCGGGGAGTGGATGTGGGCGGCGTCGCCCGCGAGGAAGACCCGCCCCTCGCGGAACCGTTCGGCCATCGCCGCGTTGACCCGGAACTGCGAGGAGTACAGCACCTCTTCGAGTCGGCCGGCCTCCAGATCCGTACGGGCTGCCAGCAGTGCGCCCAGGGCCTGCCGCACGGAGTCGTCGCCGCCTTCCGTGCCCTCTGCGCCCTCCAGCGTCGCGGGCCGGGCGACCAGCTGGAAGGCGTCGGTGCCGGCCAGCGGGCACAGCGCGAGCATGCCGTGTTCCTCATCGGACCAGACGTGCCAGTGCGTGCGCTCCAGCCCGGCGATCCGTACGTCCGCGACCACGAACGGCTCGGGATCCACGGTCTCGCCGTGCATGGCGATGCCGAGCGCGCCCCGTACGGTGCTGCGTCCGCCGTCGCAGGCCACGACGTACGCGGCCCGCACCGTGCGCCCGGTCGACAGGCGCGCGGTGACGCCGGCCGCGTCCTGCTCCAGTCCGGTGAGCGCCGTCTCGAACTTCACCTCGCCGCCCAGTGCCCGCAGCCGCTCGTGCAGCAGCAGCTGGGTGCGCCACTGGGGGAGCATCAGCGGCTGCGGGTAGGGGGTGCCGGCCCCGGGCGCGGCGCGTTCGACCAGGTCGTGCTCGGCGGGCGGCTGTCCGGGGCGCCGCACCAGCATCGGGGGGTAGGGGCCGCCCGCCGCCAGGGCGGCGTCGGCGAGCCCCAGGTCGTCGAGGACCTCCAGGGTGCGGGGCTGGATTCCCTTGCCGCGTGAGCCGGGGAAGAGGGCCGGGCCGCGCTCGGCCACCCGTACGCCGATACCGCGTCGGCGCAGGTCACAGGCGAGGGTGAGTCCGGTGGGGCCGGCGCCGACGATGAGCACCTCGGTCACGGACGGGTCCTTAACAGCGTTAAATGAAGCCACGGCGGAAGCATGGGCTTAACGCCGTTAAACTGTCAAGGGTGAGCCCGACCGACCCTGCCAAGCGCCCCGCGCAGCGCCCTGCGGAGCGCCCCGCCAAGAAGAAACCGGCCTCCCCGCGGCTGGACCGCACCCTGGTCGCCGAGACCGGACTGCGGCTGCTCAACGAGACCGGACTGGAAGGGCTCAGCCTCCGCCGCATCGCCAAGGAACTGAACGTCCAGGCACCCGCCCTCTACTGGCACTTCGACAGCAAGCAGGCCCTCCTGGACGAGATGGCCACCGTCATGACCCGCGACCTGCTCACCCTCGCGGACGAGATCGCGGACGAGACCGTGCACAGGTCCGGGAACGGGCCGGTCGCCTGGGACACGCTGATCGGCGAGAGCATGCGGCACCTGCGCCGCGCCCTGCTGCGCTACCGCGACGGCGCCAAGGTCTACAGCGGCACCCGACTGACCACCACCGAGCACGGAGCCGCCCAGGAACGCGCCCTGCGGGTGATGACCGACGCCGGCTTCAGCCCTGGCGCCGCCGCCCGCGCCTGGGCCACCGCGTACAGCTACACCATCGGCTTCGTCATCGAGGAACAGGCCGTCCAGCCGCTCCCCGGCGAACGCGCCCCCGGCTACGACCCCGCCGACCGCGCCGCCCGCATGGCCGAGCACCCCCTGGCCGCCCAGGTGAGCGCCGACCTGTTCGCCGACTACGACACCCGCTTCGAAGAGGGCCTCCACACCGTGATCGAGGGCATCCGCGTCACCGTGCTGCGGACCTGACCCGTCCCTCCCGGCCGTACGGGGCGGGAGGGGCGGAGGCGGGTCCTCCGGGTCCGTCCTCCAGGTCCGTCCTCCGGGCCCCTCCTCCGGGCCCTCCGGGCTCTCCTGGTTCTCAGCCCAGCGCCGCGCGCTTGAGGGCCCGCGCCCGGCGGGCCACCCGGCGCACCGCCGGACTCCGCGGCACGAACGCGAACTGCCGCGGCACCGCGCCCGGCAGCGCCAGCGCCGTCAGCCGGCGCCGTTTGAAGTAGCGGCGGGTGGCGGGCGACAGATGCGCGGCCAGATAACGTTCGGCCTCCTGGCGCAGCCCGGGAAGGACCTGCGGCTGCATGCAGAAGCCGACCGCCCGCACCAGCCCCGTCAGCTCCGGCCCCGACAGCGGCGTGAAGTCCTCCTGATCGCCGTCCAGTTCCGGCACCAGCGCGTCCACCAGCGTGACCGGGACGCGGTTGCTGTTCTCGTACGGGGTCACCCGCTCCAGCAGCAGTCCGGTGCCCACCCGCGCCACCGGCAGGCCGTACAGCCGGGCCGCCGTCAGCAGCGCCGTCGAGAAGCAGCCCACCACCAGCGCCGGGCGCACCCTCTCGTACAGCGCCTCCGCCAGCACCGGCTCGGACAGCACCGTCAGCGTGACGCCCAGCTCGCCCGCCTCCTTCTCCAGGGCGCGCGCGAACCGGGCCGGCGCCACCGGATGGGGCTTGAAGACGACCTCCCGGTGGCCCCGGGCAGCAGCCCTGCGCAGCATCCGCAGGTGCAGCGCCTCCTCCTCGTCGTCGGTGAGGATGTCCAGCGCCGACAGATACTGCCCCAGCAGCAGCGCCCCGCCCTCGGGCACCCCGTCCGCCGACGGCGGCAGGTCCCGCGCCAGTTCGGCCAGCACGGCACGGAAGGCGTCACCGGGTACGACCTGGGCCGGCACCCCGAACTCCGTCAGCAGCAGCGGCGCCAGCCCGGGCACCAGATCCGGGTGGAGGAGCCGGCGCACCCGCCCGCCCACCAGCGGGTCCAGCTTGTTGCGGGTGGGGCCGTAGCTCATCAGCCCGTCCGCGTACACGTCGATGGGCGCGTCCGGGAAGAGCCGGGCCACCGCCAGCGCCGGGTCCACCTGGATCGACTCCAGCACGAGGGACACCTCGTCCTCGGGGCCGTCGCCCAGGTGCCACAGATCGCGCAGGAAGCGTTCCCACAGCGGGGCGTCGTCCCCGCGCGGCGACCAGCCGCCCGGGTGGAAGGGGCGGATCGTCTCGTTCCACGACAGCACCCGGTCGAACCGGCCGCGCAGTCGTGCGAAGCCCGGCATGGCGTCGAGCGCGGGCGTCGTCTCGGGGACGGCGGCGTTGTTGCTGACGAGCAGCAGCCGCTGGTCGGCGGGGCCGAAGCAGCCCGCGTCGAGCGCGGCGGCCAGGGTCGCGGCGCCGTAGAGGGTGGAGGCGAAGAACAGTTGGGTGCGCATCAGGCGGCCACCTCCGCACCGTCGCGGCCGTCGCGGCCGGTCTTGTTGTCCTGGCCGGGCCGGCTGTCCTGGCCGTCACTGCCGCCACTGCTGGTGCTGCCGGTGCCGCTGTCCCGGCCGGTCACCTCTGTGGGTGCCGGCCCGTGTGCCGCCGGGCCGCCGGGGGGCGGTGGCGCCTGGCGCACCGGGCGGCGCCGCAGCCGCCGCAGCCGGCCGGCCCGCTCGGTGTCCATCGAGTCCAGCGCCTCGGTCAGCAGCCGCGGCGGCAGCCGCCTGAGGGCCGCCGCGCTCATCGACCGCAGCTTGCGGGCCACCTGCGGCTCGAACCGGTCGCTGGTCAGATGGTGCGAGATGATCGCGCAGTAGGTGCGGACCGCCTTCGGCAGCAGCGCCTCCGCGTCCCGGTCCCGCGCCGTCTCCTCGACCACCTGGTCGAACGCGCGGATGAAGTCCAGCTGCCGTACGTCCCCGATCTGCGTCAGCGACGAGGCCACCCCACGCCGGTAGAAGACGCCCAGCAGGCCCACGGTGGCGAACGAGTCCGCCTCCCGGTGCAGCCGCCAGATCCACGGCCGGTCCTCCGCGGTGCGCAGCCCGTCGGTGAAGTGCAGCAGCCCCTCGTCCAGCAGCCGGCGGTGGTAGATCCCCGCCCACGCGTAGGCGTAGTCCACCGACGTGGTGCGCTCCGCCGGCAGGATCGCGCCGCGCGGATCGTCCACCACCCCGCGCCTGCCGTGCGGCACCCGCACCAGCGTGCGGGAGCGGCCGGTGCAGCGCACGTGGTCGGTCCGTACGAAGTCGCAGCCCAGCCGCTCGATGCAGCCGACCAACTGGTCGTAGTAGCCGGGCGCCAGCCAGTCGTCGCCGTCCAGGAAGGTGATGAACTCGCCGTTGGCCCTGTCCAGCCCCGTGTTGCGGGCGGTCGCCAGCCCGCTGTTCGCGGCGTGCCGTACCCGGATCACCTGCGCGGCCTGTCCGAGTTCCTCCTCGGCGCGTTCCAGTATTTCCGCGGTTCCGTCGCGGGAGGCGTCGTCCACCAGAATGAACTCGTAATCCCGGTGCGCGTTCGCCCGCAGACTGCGCAGCGTTTCCGCGGCGAATGACTGAACGTTGTAAAACGGCACGATGACGGAGAGCTTGACCACCCGACGGACGGTAGGCGCCCCGCCCCGCCCCGTCTTGACCTGCGGCGGGCGGGAGAGTGAACGCCGCGTGGCGGGATGGTGAACGGCGCGGAGGAATGATCGCGTTGGTCATTCGTCGGCTCGCTGTTAACCGTCTGTTGCCTTCACGTTGGGCCGCCTTGCGGAATCCCTTCCTAACGTCGGCGACGTGCCGTTGCAAAAAACCCTACCCCCCGCGGAATCACCGGATACGCAGCTTCCGGCGTACACGGACACGCCCGATGCCGCGTACGCCCCGGAGCCGGCGGACCTGCCGCACACCGTGCGGCGGATCGCCGTCCTCGCGGATTCCGACACCCGGTGGAAATGGGGAGCCCTGACCGCCCGCCGGCTGGCGCCCCGCGCCACCATCGACGGGCTGCTGCTGCGCGGCCGGGCCACCCCCACCCCGCGCCAGCTCGCCGAGGTCGGCGTCACCGTGGAGAGCCTGCGCGAGGTCACCACCGGCGAGTTCCTGGCCGCCGCCACCGAGCCGGGGGCCTACGACGTGATCGTCCTCGCCACCGTCGGCGGCGCCGTCCAGGCCATGCTGCACGGGCTCGGCCGCGCGGTCACCGGCACCGGCCCGGCCGCCACCGGCCCCGGCCCCGCCCGCCGGCCCGTGATCGTCACCGGGTACGTCGGCGTCGTCTACGAGAAGCTCACCGACGGACTGCTGCTGCGGCACGGCGCCGACGTCGTCCTCGCCAACTCGCCGTACGACGCCGAGCGCTTCCGCACCGTCTACGAGGGAGTGGGCGCCGACCCGGGCGGAGTTGTCACCTGCGCCCTCCCGTTCCTCGCGGGCCCGCCGGCCGAAGGGGACACTCCGGTGGCGGCGTCGGCGTCCGGGGCCGCCACCGGGTCCGCCGAGGCGGTTTCCGGGCCGGCGACCGGGTCCGCTCCCGTAAGCGCGTCCGGGGGTGCGTCCGGGGATGTGGACAGCGGCCGGTTCACCGTCGTCTTCGCCGTCCAGCCCTCCGTACCGGCCTCCCGCGCCGACCGCGCCTACCTGCTGCGCCGCGCCGCCGCCCACGCCCTGCGGCACCCCGAACGGGACGTGCTGATCAAACTGCGCAGCAAGCCCGGCGAACACACCACCCACATCGAGGAAGAGCCCTACCAGAAACTCGTCCGCAAACTGCCCGGCGGTACCGGCCCCGACGGCGGCCTCCCCGCCAACTGCCGCCTCGTCTACGGCAACATGGGCGAACTCCTCGACCGGGTGCGCCGCACCGGCGGACTGCTGGTGACCGTCAGCTCCACCGCCGCGCTCGAATCCCTCCACCGGGGGGTGCCCACCGCCGTCCTCACCGACCTCGGTGTCCGCGAAGCCCTCGGCAACCACTACTTCACCGGCTCCGGCTGCCTCGCCTCCTGGGACGAACTCGACGACGGGCACCTGCCCGAGGCGGACGAGAAATGGGCGCTGCGGCAAGGAGTACGCGGCGACGACGGCTTCGCCGCGGCCCGGGAACGCGTCGCCGCGCTCGCCGCCCGCGCCGCGGCCGACGGGCTGCCACCGCTCATGCCGTACTACACCGTGCGCACCGCCCCCGGCTATCTGCCCGGCATCCTGCGCCGCTACGGGCTGGCCCCCGACGGCACCCCGCTGCCCGGCACCGCCGTGCAGGACACCGGCCGCGGACGCGGCCTGATGCGCCGCGTCGTCCGCGAGGCGGCACGCGGCGCCTACCGGCACGGCGTCCAGCGCGTCGCCCCCCTGATCCGGAAGGCGGGAGAACTGTGACCCGACGACCGCCCGTCCCGCGCGCCGCTTCCCCGGCCGCTCCCTCGCCTTCCGCCCCGCCTCCTTCCGCGACCCCCTCGTCCTTCTCCGACCCGGCCTCCGTCTCGTCCGCTTTCCCGTCCACCGACCCGTCTCCCTCTGGAGCCAGCATGTCGCCAACCCCCGTCGTCCTCGCGGTGATACCGGCCCGGGGCGGGTCCAAGGGCGTGGCCGCCAAGAACCTCGCGCCCGTGGCGGGCGTCCCGCTCGTCGCCCGCGCCGCCCGGGAATGCCTGGCCGCGCGGAACGTCACCGACGTGGTCGTCACCACCGACGACCCCGCCATCGCCGAAGCAGCCCGCTCGGCCGGTGCCGAGGTCGTCGAACGCCCCGCCGACCTCGCCGGGGACCTGGCCAGCAGCGAAGCCGCCGTACTGCACGCCATGGACGTCTACGAGAAACGGCACGGCCTGCCGCTGCACACCGTGCTGCTCGTCCAGTGCACCAGCCCCTTCCTGGTGCGGGAGGACGTGGAGGCCGTCACCGCCGCCGTCGTCGACGACGGTGCCGACAGCGCCCTGACCGTCGCCCCCTTCCACGGCTTCCTGTGGCGCGACGGCGCGGCGCCCGGCGGTGAGGGCGCCGCCCGGCTGCCCGGCGGGGCTCCCGGCAACGGCGCCGGACCTGTGGAGGTGGGCGGCGCGCACGGCGTCAACCACGACCACGCCGTGCGGCTCCGCCGCCAGGACCGGCCCGAGGACCTGCTGGAGACCGGTGCCGCCTACGCCATGGACGCCATCGGCTTCCGCGAGGCCGGGCACCGGTTCTTCGGCCGGATCGCCCTCGTACGGACCGACCCGGCCCGCGTCCTGGAGATCGACGAGCCGCACGACCTCGACCGCGCCCGCGCGCTGGCGCCCCTGCTCGACGCACGCCGCGACGGGCCGGGCAACCTGCCCACCCGCGAGGACGTGGACGCCGTCGTCCTCGACTTCGACGGGACGCAGACCGACGACCGCGTCTGGATCGACGCGGACGGCAGGGAGACCGTCGCCGTGCACCGCGGGGACGGCCTCGGCGTCGCCGCGCTGCGCCGCGCCGGGGTCGAGGTCCTCATCCTGTCCACCGAGACCAACCCGGTCGTCGCCGCCCGCGCCGCGAAGCTGCGCGTACCGGTGCTGCACGGCATCGACCGCAAGGACCTCGCACTCAAACAGTGGTGCGAGGAGCGGGGCATCGCGCCCGAGAGGGTCCTGTACGCGGGCAACGACGCCAACGACCTGCCGTGCTTCGCGCTGGCGGGCTGGCCCGTCGCCGTCGCCGACGCCCACGACATCGTCCGCGCGGCGGCCCGCGCCGTCACCACCCGGCCCGGCGGCGCCGGAGCCGTCCGCGAGATCGCGGGCTGGCTGGTGGGGGCGGAGTTGGGGGTTGGGCTGGGGG
>NZ_JODR01000045.1 GCF_000725885.1 Streptomyces albus subsp. albus
ATGATCGCGCAGGCGCGGGAGAACAGTGCCGAGGCGCTCACGGAGCTGCGGGACCTGGTGCGCGGCATCCACCCGCCGGTACTCGCCGAACGCGGCCTGCCCGACGCGCTGCGCGCGCTGGCCCTGCGCATGCCCGCCCCCGTGGAGGCCGACATCGAACTGCCGGGGCGGTTCGAGGAACCCGTCGAGACGGCCGTGTACTTCGCGGTGAGCGAGCTGCTGACCAATGCCGCCAAGCACTCCGGGGCGTCCCGGGTGTGGCTGGACGTGCTGTACGCGCGCTCGGCACCGGGCGGGCCCGCGATCCGTGTCACCGTGACCGACGACGGCAAGGGCGGCGCCTCGCTCGACGGGGGCTCCGGTCTGCACGGGGTGCGGCGCCGTCTCGCCCAGTTCGACGGTGTCCTGGCTCTCAGCAGCCCGGCCGGCGGTCCCACGATGATCACTCTTGAGGTGCCGGCCGACCCCCTGGACGACGCCGGCACCGCCGGCTGACCCCTCCCCTGCCGCCTGCCCCCACCGGCACCGCGGGTCCGCCCTGTCCCGGCGGGTGACCCTTGTCCCCTGTAGGTCGTTTTGAGGGGTGTGAGTGAGGGGACCGCGACGCTGGACGTCGAGCAGGCCGAGGTCGCTCTCGTCGCGCACTACGCGAGGCTGGTGCGGCTCGCGTACTGCGTCCTGGGGGACGGGCCCCGCCACGCACGGGCCGCGCACACGCTGGCACAGCGTGCGCTGCCCCGGCGGAGGACGACGACGGACGGCCTGCCCCGGGCGCAAGGCGAGGACGACGCCGCGTACGCGTGGCTGCGGCTGCGCGTGGTCAGGGCGGCGCTCGACCGGCCCCGCCCGCCGCTGCCCGGACACCGTGGCCGCAACGCGCCCGCCCGCGCCGCGTACGCGCTGCGCCATCTGGAGGGCATGGCGGACCCGGAAATCCGCCGGCTGCTGGACGCGGCCCGCGTGCGGGACCCGGAGGCCGCACTGGCCGACGCCCGCACCGTGACGGTCCCGGTGCACGCCGGGCCCTGCGCCCTGTGCGCCGCACCGGCGGCCCACCCCCTGACGGCGGTGCGCCGCAGACGGCGCGGCCGGGCGGCGCTGGCCGCGCTGTGCGCCGCCCTGGCCTGCGGCGGGCTGCTCGGGACGTCCGGCAGCGGCTGGGGGCCCGACGCCGCCACCCGGGCGCCGCTGCTGACGGGTACCGACGCGCAGCGCGCGCTGGAGCCCGACGCACTGGTGCGCGTGGGGCGGAACGCCTGGCGGCACGCCTCCCGTACGGACTTCGCCGCCTGGCCGGCCCGCGGCGCACTGCGCGGCGACGCCTCGCTGCTGCGCCGCGCCCTGGTCACCTGGGCGCGGCCACGCGCCGACGTACGGCTGAGCGCCACCCCCGGCACCCCGCAGGGCCCGCCGCCCGGCCCGCCCCAACTGCTGTACGCGGGACGGCTGGACGGACGGGCCGTGGTGCTGCTGTACGACGGGCTGCGCGTGGCCCGGTACGCGGAGCCGCTGACCCCGGGCGACGGCTCCCGGGCGGCGAAGGACGGCATCTCCTTGGAGCTGGCCCGCGCGGCGGGCGCCGGGACGGCGGCCTCGGCAGCGCTGGCCGTCTCGCGCGGCGAGGACGAGGTCCGCTATCTGACCGCCCCCTGGATCGGCCGGGCCGCCCATGTGGATCTGCTCGACCCGGAGGACAGGACGGGCAGCCCCCTTGCGCGCGACGCGGACGGGGTGACCGAACCGGTGCCCCTGCCGGTCACCCAGCCGCGGCACTGCACCCGCTGGCCGGGTCTGCTGCTGAGCGGCAGTGCGCACCTCGCGTCCCGTGCGCAGCTCTACACCGATCTGGGCGAGCCCGTCCCGGCCCGGCTGACGGACGGCACGGCACGCGACCCGGCCACGGGCCCGGCGGCACGCGGACGGCTGGCCCGTACGGTCTGCCATCTGCCGGCGGTGCTCGACAGCGGGGTGAAGACCGTCTCCTCGTGGGAGTTCGCCCGGCAGCGGCTGCCGGACGGGGACGGTGAGGCGGCCTGGGTGTGCACCCGGGCGGCGACCTGGCGGGGTGCCGGTGCCCGCGTGATGACACAGTTCCAGCCGCCCGCGGCGCACCCCGGCCGCCCGGGGGCCGTCACCTCGCGCGCGGAGGACACCCGCACCTGCGGCCCGCGCTCCCGGCAGGTCCTCACGGGGCTGCTGTGGAAGTCCACGCGGGGCCACTGGTACGTGCTGGCCGCCGGCGATCCGCGGATCACCCGGCTGCGGGCCCGCGGCACGGGTCTGGTGGAGGGCCCGGCCCGGGCGGACGGCAACACGCTGGCTGCCCGCGCCGCCGGCCGGGACACCTCGGTGCGGCTGTCGGCCCAGCGGCGGGCCGACTGAGCGGGCGGCCCGCGGCGGCGACGGCTCGCCCGGTGGGCGCCGGTGAGCGGCCGTCACCGCTGGGTGCCGTCACACGTCGCGGCGGCGCAGCACCCGTGCCGCCACCGTGAGGGAGGCGAGGGCCCACAGCGCCATGAGGGCGAGCCCGGCCTGCCATCCGTAGCTGCCGTTGCCGTCCAGCAGCAGGGCTTCGGAGGCGCCTGCGGGCAGCAGATCGACGGCGGTCTCGGCACCGGGCAGCACATCGAGGGCCATCGGCAGCAGGAAGAGCAGCCCGAACAGTGCGGTGACGGTGCCGGCGGACCGGCGCACCACGGCGGCGAGCCCCACCGTCAGCACGCTCAGCAGCGCGGCGTGCACCCCGACGCCCAGCACCTGCCCGCACACGGTGGCCGTATCGAAGGTGCTCTCCTCCAGCGTCACCAGGCCGCACACGAGGCCGACGACCCCGCACAGGAGTCCGGCGGCGAAGGTGACGGCGCCCAGGGTGAGGCTTTTGGCGGCCAGCAGCCGTACCCGGTCGGGCACGCACAGGAAGGCGGTGGTCGCGCTGCCGGTGGCGTACTCGCCCGTCACCGCGAGCATCGCCAGTGCCGCCACCACCAGTCCGGTGCCGTTGAGTTCGGCGACGACGGCAGGTCCGGCGGGTGAGGCCCCCGGATCGTGGGTGAGGACACCCGCGGCGGAGGCGATGACGCCGGTGAGCACGGCGGCGCCCAGCAGCAGGTACCAGGTGGAGCGCAGGGAGACGAGTTTCGTCCACTCGGCGGCGACCGCGCCGCGCAGTCCCGCCGTGCGGGAGCGGCCGGCGGGCCGGGCCGGTGCCGGTGCGGTGGCGGCCATCGTCACACCCCCGCCGTCTCGTCGGTACGCCGCTGGGCGTACTCCACGCTCTGCGATGTGAGCCGCATGTACGCCTCCTCCAACGACGCCTGAACGGCGCGCAGTTCGTACAGGTGGACACGGGCTTCGTGGGCGAGGTCCCCGACGCGTTCGAGGGGGACGCCGCTCACCGACAGTTCGTCCGGTGCCGGGCGCGTCACCTCGGCGCCCTGTGCGGTGAGCCGGTCGGCGAGCAGGGCGATCCCGCCGTGTTCGGGGCCGCGCACCCGCACGGTGCGCCGGGTGCCGGCCGCGACCACGTCCGCGACGGGCCCGTCCGCCAGCAGCCGGCCCCGGCCGATGACCACCAGCCGGTCGGCGGTCAGTTCCATCTCGCTCATCAGATGGCTGGAGAGGAACACGGTGCGGCCCTCGGCGGCCAGGGAGCGCAGGAAGGAGCGCACCCACAGCACCCCGTCCGGGTCGAGGCCGTTGACGGGCTCGTCCAGCAGCAGCACCTCCGGGTCGCCGAGCAGCGCGGCGGCGATGCCCAGGCGCTGGGCCATGCCCAGTGAGAAGGAGCCGGCCCGGCTGCCGGCCACCTCGCCGAGCCCGACCGCGTCGAGCACCTCGGGCACCCGGCGGGCGGGAATGCCGTTGCTGCGGGCCATGGCCAGCAGATGGGCGTGGGCGGTGCGCCGGGGGTGTGCGGCGCGTGCGTCCAGCAGCGCCCCCACCACGCGGAGCGGGTGGGTGAGTTCGGCGTACGGCTTGCCGCCCACGAGGGCGGTGCCCCGGGTGGGGCGGTCCAGCCCCATGATCATGCGCATGGTCGTGGACTTGCCGGCCCCGTTGGGGCCGAGGAAGCCGGTGATCCTGCCCGGCACCACCTCCAACGACAGGTCGTCCACGGCGGTCTTCGCGCCGTATTTCTTGGTGAGTCCCCGCAGTGTGAGCATCGTTCCTTCCCGGTGCGGCTCGCTGCCTCGCTCGGTCAACCGGGACGCTACGGAGCGGGCGGGGCGCGGACAGGGGACCTCGGTCACCGGCCGCCCTGTACTTTCGTCAGGTCCCGCGGCCCGGCGGGCGGCGGTGCACCGCGCCGGGTTAGCGTGCTTCCTCGGCTGGAGGAAAGCGGGGAACGAGGACGATGATCCGGGTACTGCTGGCGGACGACGAGGCGATGATCAGGGCCGGGGTGCGGGCGATCCTCGCCTCGGCGGCGGACATCGAGGTCGTCGCGGAGGCGGCCGACGGCCACGAGGCCGTCGAGACGGCGCAGCGGCACCGCCCCGACGTGTGCCTGCTCGACATCCGCATGCCCCGCCTGGACGGCCTGCGTGCCGCCGCCGAACTGCGGCGCACCTGCCCGGACAGCGCCGTGATGATGCTGACGACGTTCAGCGAGGACGAGTACATCGCCACCGCCCTCGGCTCGGGCGCCGCCGGGTTCGTCCTCAAGTCCGGCGACCCCATGGAACTGCTGGCCGGGGTGCGCGCCGTCGCCGACGGCGGCGCCTACCTCTCCCCCACCGTGGCCCGGCACGTCCTCACCCACATGGCAGGCGGACAACTGGGCCGCCGGGCCGGCGCACAGGCCCGCATCGCACCGCTGACCCCGCGCGAACGCGAAGTGCTGGGCCTGGTGGGGGCCGGCCTGTCCAACGCCGACATCGCCGCCCGGCTGCACGTGGTCGAGGGCACGGTGAAGACGTACGTCAGTCAGATCCTCGCCCGGCTCCAGGTGCGCAACCGGGTGCAGGCGGCGATCCTCGCCTACGAGGCCGGGCTGGTCCCCGGCACCGGGCCGCAGCAGCCCTGAACCGGGGCGCGGGCCGGGTACGAACCGGGGGACGGACCGGGCAAGAACCGGGTGCGGGCGGGTCGCCGTCCCGGCACAGGGGCACGTAACTCACGGGCGCCGCCCGCGTTGTCACCCTTGACACTGGCTTGCCGCACTTCGCGACCCGCACCGCGGGTCCCGCCCGATGGGGAAGACTTGTGACCCAGCACGCCACGCCCCCGCAGCCCCTCACCCCCCGTCCGACGCCCCCACAGGACGGGACCGGGCAGGTCGCCGACCCCGGCCCCGCCCCCGCACGCCGCGCCTCCTCCCCCGGCCTGGGCTGGTGGCGGGACGCCGTCATCTACCAGGTGTACGTGCGCTCGTTCGCCGACGGGGACGGCGACGGCGTCGGCGACCTGCCCGGCGTCCGGCAGCGGCTGCCCTATCTGGCCGATCTCGGCGTGGACGCGGTGTGGCTGACCCCCTTCTACGCCTCCCCGCAGGCCGACGGGGGCTACGACGTGTCCGACTACCGCGCCGTCGATCCCCGCTTCGGGCACCTCGACGACGCCCGGGCCCTGGTCGCCGAGGCCCATGGGCTGGGGCTGCGCGTCATCCTCGACATCGTCCCCAACCACACCTCCGACCAGCACCCCTGGTTCCGCCGCGCCCTGGCCGGTGACGCCGCGGCCCGGGAGCGCTACCACTTCCGGCCCGGACGCGGCGAGGGCGGGACGCTGCCGCCCAACGACTGGGAGTCCGTCTTCGGCGGGCCCGCCTGGAGCCCCGTACCCGGCGAACCGGGGCTGTGGTACCTGCACCTGTTCGCGCCCGAGCAGCCCGACCTGGACTGGCGGCACCCGAAGGTCCACGAGGAGTTCGACTCCGTGCTGCGGTTCTGGCTCGACCTGGGCGTGGACGGCTTCCGGATCGACGTGGCACACGGCATGGTCAAGGCCGAGGGGCTGCCCGACATCGGCGCCGGGGAACAGGCCCGCATGATCGGCAGCCAGGAGCTGCCGTTCTTCGACCAGGACGGCGTCCACGACATCCACCGCGCCTGGCGCCGCCTGCTGGCCTCCTACGGCCCCGACCGCATCGCCGTCGCCGAGGCGTGGGCCCCCACCCCCGAACGGCTCGCGCTGTACGTGCGGCCCGACGAATGCCACCAGGCGTTCAACTTCCACTTCCTCCGGGCCGGCTGGGACACCGGGCAGCTGCGGACGGTGATCGAGGAGTCGATGGCCGCCGCCACCACCGTCGGCGCCCCCACCACCTGGGTGCTCTCCAACCACGACGTCGTCCGCCACCGCACCCGCCTCGGCTCCCTGGCCCGGGCACGCGCCGCCACCCTGCTGATGCTGGCGCTGCCCGGCTCCGTCTACCTCTACCAGGGCGAGGAGCTGGGCCTGCCGGAGGTGACGGAGCTGCCCGACGACGTCCGGCAGGACCCGGCCTTCTTCCGCACCGCGCAGGGCGGCAGGGCGGCCGAGGGCCAGCAGGGGCTGCGCGACGGCTGCCGGGTGCCGATGCCGTGGACGAGCGACGGGCCGTCGCTGGGATTCGGCCCCGCCGCCGGCTGGCTGCCCCAGCCCGCCGGGTGGGGCGAGCTGTCGGTCCAGGCGCAGACCGGCGACCCCCTCTCCACCCTGGAGCTGTACCGCACGGCGTTGCGGCTGCGGCGGCTGCTGCCGGGACTCGGCGACAGCGCCATGGAGTGGCTGACGGCGCCCGAGGGGGTGCTCGCGCTCTCCCGGCCGGGGCTGGTGTGCGTCCTCAACACCAGACCGGCCCCGGTGGAGATGGCGGCGCCCGGCGAGCTGCTGCTGTGCTCGGCCCCCGAGGAGTCACGGGACTCGATGGAGGCGGGGGCGGCCCCGGGGCGGCTGCGGTTGCCGGCCCAGACCTGCACCTGGTGGGCGGCCTGACCCACACCCTCCCCCGCTCGTCGGGAACCCTGAGACAGCGGGACGCGCGGCCTCCCCCGAGGGGACGACGCCGCATGTCCAAGACCCGACCGCAGGATGATCGGGCCGGTCACCCCGTCTGGCAGACTGTCGCTCTATGGGGGTACCGACCACGAGGACCAAAGACGACACCCGGCACGGCGCCGGCGAACCCGCGACCGAGAGCGCCCCTGCGCACGGTGAGGACGAGCGGGCCGCCCGCGGTGCCCGCTTCCCGCGCGGCACCCTGGCGAAGTGGCGCTCTCCCCGGCGCCCCCGTCTGTGGTTCGAGATCGCGCTGATCGCCGTCAGCTACTGGACGTACTCCCTCATCCGCAACGCCGTCCCCGAGCAGCGGGCCGACGCGCTGCGGAACGCCGACTGGATCTGGCGCACCGAACACACCCTCGGGATCGCCGTCGAGCAGACCATCAACCACACCATCGGCGGTGTCACGTGGCTGATCGTCACCATGAACTACTACTACGCCACGTTGCACTTCATCGTGACGATCGGCGTACTGGTGTGGCTCTACCGCAGCCATCCGGGGCGGTACGCCGCGACCCGGCTGGTGCTGTTCACCACCACCGGCACCGCCCTGCTCGGCTACTACCTCTTCCCCCTGGCCCCGCCGCGGCTGATGAGCGGGGGACACTTCATCGACACCGTGCAGGTGCACCAGACCTGGGGGTCGATGGCGTCGGGCAACCTGGCGCAGATGTCCAACCAGTACGCAGCGATGCCGTCCATGCACATAGGGTGGTCGGTCTGGTGCGGCATAACCATCGCCATGCTGGCCCGGCCGGTGTGGGTGCGGGTGCTGGGGGCGCTGTACCCGGCGGCGACCCTGCTGGTCATCGTGAGCACCGCCAACCACTTCTGGCTGGACGCCGTGGGCGGCCTGCTCTGCTTGGGCTTCGGCTTCGCCCTCTCCTACGCCTGGTACGGCCGCGTCTCCTACCGCCTCCCCCGACTGGCCGCCGCCCCGGCCTGAGCCGGGGCGCCCTCACGGCTGCGCGTCACTCGGCGGCGTAGAAGAGGCGGTCCACCACGGCGCGGGCCCGCCGGGTCACCCGGCGGTAGTCGTCCAGCATCTCCCCCACGTGCCCCGGCTCGTACCCCAGGTACCGGCCGACGGCCGCCAGCTCCCGCGACTCCGAGGGGAAGGTGTCGCCGGGCCGGCCGCGCACCAGCATCACGGCGTTGCGCACCCGGGAGGCCAGCACCCACGCCTCGTCCAGCACGTCCGCGTCGTCCCCGGCGATCAGCCCGGCCTCCCGGGCGGCGGCCAGCGCCGCCCGGGTACGGGTGGTGCGCAGCTCCGGCACCTCGGCACCGTGCCGCAACTGCATCAGCTGGACGGTCCACTCCACGTCCGTCAGCCCGCCCCGGCCCAGCTTGGCGTGCGTGGTGGGGTCGGCGCCGCGCGGCAGCCGCTCGCTCTCCATCCGCGCCTTCAGGCGGCGGATCTCCCGCACCGCATCGTCCCCCAGCCCGCCGACCGGATAGCGCAGCGGATCGATCAGCTCGATGAACCGCTCCCCCAGCCCGGCGTCCCCGGCGACGAACTCGGCCCGCAGCAGCGCCTGGCTCTCCCACACCACCGACCAGCGGGCGTAGTAGGCGGCGTACGAGGCAAGGGAGCGGGCCAGCGCCCCCGACTTGCCCTCCGGACGCAGATCGGCGTCGATGACCAGCGGCGGGTCCGAGGACGGCAGCTGGAGCAGCCGCCGCATCTCGGTGGCGACGGCGAACGCGGCCTTCCCCGCCTCGTGCTCGCTCACCCCCTCCCGCGGCTCGTGGACGAACAGCACGTCGGCGTCCGAGCCGTAGCCCATCTCACGGCCGCCGAACCGGCCGACGCCGATGACGGCGAACCGGGCCGGCAGCTCGTCGCCCCACTGCTCGCGCACGGCCGCGCGCAGCGCCCCGGCGAGCGTGGCCGCGTTCAGATCGGTGAGGGCGGCACCCACCCGGTCGAGGGCGGCGGCCGGCTCCTGCTGGGCCACGCCCTCCGTGCCGTAGGCGCCGATCAGATCACCGGCCGCGGTACGGAACAGCTCACGGCGGCGCACCCCGCGGGCCGCCGCCACCGCCGCCTCGGCGCCCTCGGCCCGGCCCACGGCCGCCAGCGTCTCCTGTGTGAGGGCTTCCCGGGAGCGGGGCCGCAGCCCGTTCTCGTCCCCGAGCAGGGCCACCGCCTCGGGGGCGCGCAGCAGCAGGTCCGGCGCGAACCGGCCGGCCGACAGCACCCGGGCCAGGTTCTCCGCCGCCGCGCCCTCGTCCCGCAGCAGCCGCAGATACCAGGGGCTCTTGCCGAGCGCGTCGGAGATCTTGCGGAACCCCAGAAGACCCGCGTCCGGGTCGGCCGAGTCCGCGAACCAGCCCAGCAGCACCGGCAGCAGCGTGCGCTGGATGGCGGCCTTCCGCGAGACGCCCGAGGCCAGCGACTCCAGATGGCGCAGCGCCGCGGCCGGGTCCGCGTACCCCAGCGCCTCCAGACGCTGCCGCGCCGCCTGCGGCGACAGCCGCTCCTGCCCGGCCTCCAACTGGGCCACCGCGTCCAGCAGCGGCCGGTAGAACAGCTTCTCGTGCAGCCGCCGCACCGCCGACGCGTGCCGCCGCCACGCCTTGTGCAGCTCGGCGACGGGCTCGCTGCGGTACCCCAGGGACCGGCCCAGCCGCCGCTGGTCGGCCTCCGACTCGGGCATCAGATGGGTGCGGCGCAACTGGTAGAGCTGGATACGGTGCTCCATCGTGCGCAGGAACCGGTACGCCGCGTCCAGCGCCGCCGCGTCCTGCCGCCCCACGTAGCCGCCCGCGGCCAGCGCGTCGAGCGCCTCCAGCGTGGTGGGGCTGCGCAGCGAGGTGTCGCTGCGGCCGTGCACGAGCTGGAGCAGCTGCACGGCGAACTCCACATCCCGCAGCCCGCCCGGCCCCAGCTTCAGCTCCCGCTCCACCTGCGCCGCCGGGATGCTGGCCACGACACGGCGCCGCATCTGCTGGACGTCCGTGACGAAGTTCTCCCGCTCGGCCGCCTGCCACACCAGCTGGGCCACGGCCTCCACGTACTCGTAGCCGAGCGCCGGATCGCCCGCCATCGGCCGGGCCTTCAGCAGCGCCTGGAACTCCCACGTCTTGGCCCAGCGCTGGTAGTAGGCCAGATGGCTGCTGAGGGTGCGCACCAGCGGACCGTTGCGGCCCTCCGGCCGCAGATTGGCGTCCACCGGCCAGATCGTGCCCTCGGCCGTGGTGTCGGAACAGATCCGCATCATGTGCGAGGCCAGCCGGGTCGCCGCCTGGAGCGCCCGCTCGGTGTCCTCCGCCTCGCCCTCGCGGGCCGGGCCGGCCGGCTCGGCGACGAAGATGACATCCACGTCCGAGACGTAGTTCAGCTCGTTGCCGCCGGCCTTGCCCATGCCGATGACGGCCAGCTTGCAGGCCGCCGCGTCCTCGGGCGACGCCGCCCGGGCCAGCGCCAGCGCCCTGCGGATGGTCGCCGTCGCCAGATCGGCGAGCTCGGCCGCCGTCCGCGCCACATCGCTGGTGCCGCACACGTCGCGGGCCGCGATGGACAGCAGCGCCCTGCGGTAGGCGACCCGCAGCGCGTCACGGTCGTCGGCGTCCTGGAGAGCCGCCTCGAACTCCTCGATCCCCGGGTGCAGGTCCGCCGACTCGTAGGTAACCAGCGCCTGCCAGTCGCGGGGATGCCGGGCCAGATGGTCGGCGAGCGCGTCCGAGGCACCGAGCACCCCCAGCAGACGGTCCCGCAGCGGTTTGGCCGTCAGCAGGGTACCGAGCAGCGGCTGGGCGTCCTCACCCTGGCCCTCCAGCGCCTCCACCAGGCGAAGCAGGCCCAGCAGCGCCAGATCGGGGTCGGCCGTCGCGCCGAGCGCGTCCAGGAAGAGGGGGTCTTCCCGGACACGTGACAGCTGGGGACTGCTCAGGAGTCTGCCGGCGGCCTCCGGGTCGGTGAAGCCGTGCCGCAGCAGCCGTGCGTACGGCGTATGCCGCCTGCCCCCTTGTGTCACGCTCACTCCTCGCAGCTCCTCTCGACCAAAGCCACCCCCATATTGGCGCCTCGATCCCCCGCTCCTGCTTCCGACCGTGATACCTACTCCTTGGTACCCCAGCGCCCACCACCACCGGACAGCAACGGAGTCACAAACCCCGCCAAGGGCTCCCGCCGCAAGGCGGGGCTCTTTCACGTCAACGGGCTCAGGCTCTTTCGGCCGGGGGTTCTAGGGGGCGAAGCCCCCTAGCGGGGGGCGGTTGGGGGGCGGAGCCGCCCCAACGCCCGTCCGGCGAGGACCGGGGGTTTGGGGGCGGAGCCCCCAACAAATGGGGGATTACGGGGGCGGAGGCCCCAGCCACAGGGATGAGGGCCCCACCCACAGGGGGAGCACAGGGGCGAAGGCCCCAGCCAAAGGGGCGAAGGCCCCAGCCAAAGGGGCGAGGGCCCCACCCCTGGGGCAGCAAGGGGCGAGGGCCCCAGCCTTGCTCACAGCACGGGAAGAGATTTCCGCAATTCGAATGCGGTCACCTCACTGCGGTACTCCTCCCATTCCTGCTTCTTGTTCCGAAGGAAAAAGTCAAAGACATGCTCGCCCAGCGTCTGGGCAACCAATTCACTCCGCTCCATGAGAGCGATGGCCTCACCGAGGTTCTGCGGCAACGGCTCGATCCCCATCGCCCTGCGCTCCGCGTCGGACAGCGCCCACACGTCGTCGTCGGCCCCGGCCGGCAGTTCGTACCCTTCCTCGATGCCCTTGAGCCCGGCGGCCAGCAGCACCGCGTAGGCGAGGTAGGGGTTGGCCCCGGAGTCGAGAGAGCGCATCTCGACGCGCGTGGACCCGGTCTTGCCGGGCTTGTACATGGGTACGCGGACGAGCGCGGAGCGGTTGTTGTGGCCCCAGCAGATGTAGGAGGGGGATTCGCCGCCCTCCCCCGCGGTGCGGTTGGCGCCGCCCCAGATGCGCTTGTAGGAGTTCACCCACTGGTTGGTGACGGCGGAGATCTCGCCGGCGTGCTGGAGCAGTCCGGCGATGAAGGACCGGCCGACCTTGGAGAGCTGGTATTCGGCGCCGGATTCGTAGAAGGCGTTGCGGTCGCCTTCGAAGAGGGAGAGGTGGGTGTGCATGCCGGAGCCGGGGTATTCGGAGAACGGCTTGGGCATGAAGGTGGCCTGCACCCCTTGTTCGAGGGCGACCTGCTTCATGACGAGGCGGAACGTCATGATGTTGTCGGCGGTGGACAGCGCGTCGGCGTACCGCAGGTCGATCTCCTGCTGGCCGGGGGCTCCCTCGTGGTGGGAGAACTCGACGGAGATGCCCATGGACTCCAGCATGGTGATGGCCTGGCGGCGGAAGTCCATGCCGACGTTCTGGGGGGTGTGGTCGAAGTAGCCGGAGGAGTCGGCGGGGACGGGGCGGGAGCCGTCGACGGGCTTCTCCTTGAGCAGGAAGAATTCGATCTCGGGGTGGGTGTAGAAGGTGAACCCGAGGTCGGAGGCTTTGGCGAGCGCCCGCTTGAGGACGTAGCGCGGGTCGGCGTAGGAGGGCGATCCGTCCGGCATGAGGATGTCGCAGAACATGCGCGCGGTGCCGGGGGCCTCGGCCCGCCACGGCAGTATCTGGAAGGTGCCGGGGTCGGGCTTGGCGATCATGTCGGACTCGTAGACGCGGGCGAAGCCCTCGATGGCCGAGCCGTCGAAGCCCATCCCCTCGTCGAACGCCTGTTCAAGCTCGGCGGGCGCGACGGCCACTGATTTCAGGAAGCCGAGGACATCGGTGAACCAAAGCCTGACGAACCGGATGTCCCGCTCCTCCAGGGTGCGGAGGACGAATTCCTGCTGCTTGTCCATGGGCCTATCCTTGCAGGTCAGAGGGGGGTCGGTCAGGTCCCCTGGCGCGTCGGGGCCGCCTGAAGCGTCCCACCTTCGGGTTTCGTGGGGATTGCGCGCCCTGGTCCGATCGTGACACAGCGCACGCGCGGCGTGCCCGGCCCGTGCGGGTTCGGGGTGGACGGGAATTCGGGGGAACCCGTATGCATTGAAGGTGGACGTAAATAGTTCAACAATCAACTACCGACGGGACGCGCGCCCCCGCCCGGAGCGCACCGACCAAGGACGGCGAGCACCATGACGGCCACCACCCCCATCCAGTTCGGGATCTTCACCGTGGGTGACGTGACGCCCGACCCCACGACGGGGCGGACGCCCACCGAGCACGAGCGGATCAAGGCGATGCTGACCATCGCCCGCAAGGCGGAGGAGGTGGGCCTCGACGTCTTCGCGACGGGCGAGCACCACAACCCGCCGTTCGTGCCGTCGTCCCCCACCACGATGCTCGGCTACCTGGCCGCCAGGACCGAGCGGCTGATCCTCTCCACCTCCACCACGCTGATCACCACGAACGACCCGGTGAAGATCGCCGAGGACTTCGCGATGCTCCAGCACATCGCCGACGGCCGCGTCGATCTGATGATGGGCCGCGGCAACACCGGCCCCGTCTACCCCTGGTTCGGCCAGGACATCCGGCAGGGCATCCCGCTGGCGATCGAGAACTACGCGCTGCTGCGCCGGCTGTGGACGGAGGACGTCGTGGACTGGCAGGGGCGCTTCCGCACCCCCCTCCAGGGCTTCACCTCCACCCCGCGCCCGCTGGACGGCCTCCCCCCGTTCGTGTGGCACGGCTCCATCCGCAGCCCGGAGATCGCCGAGCAGGCCGCCTACTACGGTGACGGCTTCTTCGCGAACAACATCTTCTGGCCGAAGGACCACTTCAAGCGGCTGATCAACCTCTACCGCGACCGTTTCGAGCACTACGGGCACGGCACCCGCGAGCAGGCCCTGGTGGGGCTGGGCGGCCAGGTGTTCATGCGGAAGAACTCGCAGGACGCGGTGAACGAGTTCCGCCCCTACTTCGACAACGCGCCGGTCTACGGGCATGGCCCCAGCCTGGAGGAGTTCACCGAGCAGACGCCGCTGACCGTCGGCAGCCCGCAGGAGGTCATCGACAAGACGCTGACCTTCCGCGAGTCGTTCGGCGACTACCAGCGCCAGCTCTTCCTCATGGACCACGCGGGGCTGCCCCTCAAGACGGTGCTGGAGCAGCTGGACATGCTGGGCGAGGAGGTCGTGCCGGTGCTCCGCAAGGAGATGGCCGCGGGCCGCCCGGCGGGCACCGCCGACGCGCCCACGCACGCCGCCCGCCTCGCCGCCCGCGACGCCGGGCAGGACCGGGCGGCCACGCAGAGCGAGGAGGCCGCCGTATGACCACGAACACCCAGGCGCAAGCCGCGCGGCTGGCCGTCGTCTCGGCCGGGCTGAGCGAACCGTCGTCCACCCGGCTGCTGGCCGACCGGCTGGCCGGGGCCACCCGGTCGGCCCTCGCCGAGCAGGGCGTGGAGGCCGAGGTGACGACGGTCGAGCTGCGGGACGTGGCCACGGAGATCGCCCACAACTTCACCACCGGCTTCCCCGGCGGGGCGCTGCGCGGCGTCATCGAGTCGGTGACCGGGGCCGACGGGCTGATCGCCGTCACCCCGGTGTTCTCCGCCTCCTACAGCGGTCTGTTCAAGTCGTTCTTCGACGTGCTCGACAACGACGCGCTGACGGGCAAACCGGTGCTGCTGGGCGCCACCGGCGGCACCCCGCGCCACTCGCTGGTGCTGGAGCACGCCATGCGGCCCCTCTTCGCCTACCTGCGGACCGTGACGGTGCCGACGGCCGTGTACGCGGCGACCGACGACTGGGCCGCCTCCGACGACGGCCTGACCCCTTCCCTCCCGGGCCGCATCGCCCGCGCGGGCGGGGAGCTGGCCGCCCTGGTGGCCCCGCGCACCGGTGCCGCCGCCCGGCAGCCGCAGGCCGCCGAGGAGGAGGTCGTCCCCTTCGAGCAGCAGCTGGCGGCGCTGCGGGTCGAGGAGTGAGGTACCTCCGCGTGGCGGCGTCCGCACTCCGCCGATAGGGCGCGATCCGGCGGCCCCGGCACGGCGTGGCCGGGGCGTCGTGCCGCCCGGTGCCTACCCTGCCGCCCAGGGTTCCGGCCGGGGCCGAGGACCGCGGGGAACACGACGGACGCGGGGACGCGGGGCACACGAGGGAGCGGCAGATGGGAAGCGCGTGCGGACGGCTGGCCGGACGAGGCGCGGTGGTGGGGCTGGCACTGGTCCTGCTGGCGGGCCCGGGATGGCCGGGGGACGCAGGGACCGCGCGGGCGAGCACCCGGGCGCTGCCGCCTCCGCCCCCGGTGTGGCAGGCGACGTGGGGGCCGCTGCACGACGTGACGGGGCTGCTGCGGCCCCGCCCGGGCCGGCCGGGCGTCCGGCCGCCGCGGCCGGCGCACCCGCATCCGGTCTCCGCGCGGGTGCTGCGGCTGGTCAACGAGGAGCGGGCCCGCGCCGGCTGTCCCGGGGTGCGGTTCGACCGGGCGGTGGCCCGCGCCGCCCAGCGGCACAGCGTCCACATGGCGCGGACCAGGACACTGGCCCACGAGCAGCCCGCGGGGGCGGACCCGGGACGGCGGCTGGCCGCCGAGGGGTACCGGTGGAAGCGGGTCGGGGAGACCATCGCGCGGGGGCAGCGGAGCCCGGCGGGCGTGGTGCGCGCCTGGATGCACAGCGCCGAGCACCGCACCACGCTGACCACCTGCGCCTACCGGGACGCCGGGGTGGGCATCAGCCGCGGGGCGCGCGGCCCGTGGTGGACGCTGCTGCTGGCGAGCCCCTGCACCTGATACCCGCACCCGCCCGGCCGCCGTACCGTCCGTGCCGCCCGCGTCGGGGCGGGCGCCGGCACCGTGCCGGCACACGACCGCGGCCCGGTGTGTGGGGCACCGGGCCGCGGAAGGTGGGGGGTGACGTGCGGTGCCGCGCGTTCCGGCCGTACGGCCGAGGCTACGGCTGGGGGTGTGTCACTCGACGATGTTCAGCAGGAGGTTGGGCGAGCCCGGGCCGGGGTTGCCGACGACGTCCTTGGCCGCGCCGTCGACGAGCGCCTGGGAGACGGCGTCGGGGGTGGCGTCCTTGTGGCCGGAGAGGTAGACCGCCGCGGCGCCCGCGACGTGCGGGGAGGCCATGGAGGTGCCGGAGATCGTGTCGGTGGCGTCGTCACCGGTGTTCCAGGCGCCGGTGATGTCCACGCCGGGCGCGTACAGGTCCACCACGTCGCCGTAGTTGGAGAAGGTCGCCTGCGCGTCCTTGTTGTCGGTCGCGCCGACGGTGATGGCCTCCTTGACGCGGGCGGGCGAGCTGTTGCCCGCGTCGGAGGACTCGTTGCCGGCGGCCACGGCGAAGGTGACGCCCGCCTCGATGGAGTTGCGCACGGCGGTGTCGAGGGCCTCGTCGGCGCCGCCGCCCAGCGACATGTTGGCGACCGAGGGGGCCTTGGCGTTCTTGGCGACCCAGTCGATGCCGGCCACGACCTGTTCGGTGGTGCCGGAGCCGTTGTCGTCGAGCACCCGCACCGCGACGACGTCCGCCTTCTTGGCCACGCCGTGCGCCTCGCCGGCGACCGTGCTGGCCACGTGGGTGCCGTGGCCGTTGCCGTCGGTGGCGTCGTCGTCGCCGTCCACCGCGTCGTAGCCGCTGGTGGCCCGGCCGCCGAAGTCCTTGTGGGTGGTGCGGACACCGGTGTCGATGATGTAGGCGGTCACGCCCTCGCCCGCGCTGTCCGGGTAGACGTACTTGTCGTCCAGGTTCAGCTCGGGGGTGTCGATGCGGTCCAGGCCCCAGGAGGGCGGGTTGGCCTGCTCGGCGCTGATGGTGTGCTTCTGGTTGGCGAACACCTTGTCGACCGCCGGGTCGGCGGCCAGCTCCTTCGCCTCGGCCGCGGTCATCTTCGCGGAGTAGCCGTTGAGGGCCTTGGTGTAGGTTCTGCGGACCTTGCCGCCGTGCTCGGCGATGACCGACTTGCCCTTGGCCGCCGCCGACTTGGTGGAGACGGCGGACTTCTTCATCGTGACGATGTAGCTGCCCTTGACGGCGTGGGACGAACCGGCGCCGACGACCGTGCCGGTCGCACGCGCCTCCGGCGCCGCGCTGGCGGGCAGCGCCGTGACGGCCCCGATGGCCGCTGCGGCCACCGCCGCGGATATGCCGAGAGCAACCTTGTTACGCGTCACTGCCATGGGGAGGGTGCCTCCTCGTGTGGGGGGTGTGCGCCTGTGGGGTGGCGCGCTCGGCACGCTAGGCGGCCTGTCACGAGCAGGACAAGAGGTGGCCCGCGCGGGCCGTCACCAGGTCAATTGCCTCACTGCGTGCCTTTCCTGACGGCTCGGACAGGTGCCTTCTTGACGGCGCCGGCACCCCGCGCCGACTGCTGCTGCGGCACCCAGCCCAGACTCGCCGCACGCATGCCGAGCTGGAAGCGTGTGGTGGCGCCCAGCCGCTCCATCAGCCCGTGCAGCCGCCGCTGGAAGGTGCGGTAACTGACCCCCAGCTGACGGGCCATCACCTGGTCGGTCATCCCCGTGGTCAGCAGGGCCAGCAGCCTGGCCTCCTGCGGACTCGGCCCGTCCGGGGCGCCCGGACGGCGGCCCGCCAGATACTCCGAGATCGGCAGCGCCCGCCCCCACAGCACCTCGAAGAACTCGCACAGCACCTCCAGCAGCCCCGAGGGGTGCACGACCACGCTGCTGGCCAGTTCGTGCGGGGCCGCCCGCAGCGGGATGAGCGCGATCCGGTCGTCCGCGATCAGCATCTTCGTCGGGGTGTCCGCCATCACCCGCGCGTCCTCGCCGAGTTCCGCCGCGGCGCCGATGTCCCCCTCGAAACGGTGCGAGGTGGCCAGCCCGTCCGTGTCGTAGATGACGCGGTAACCGATGCCCCGCCGCAGCATCTGCGCCTGCACCGGCATCATCCCCGTCTTGGGGTCCAGCCGGTCCGGGTCGCTGTTGGCGTACGGCGGCCGGTCGATGCCCCGTATCTCGGTACGGGCGCTGCGCTGCAACTGGTCGACCTGCCGGATGACCGCGGCCCGCCCGGTGACGATCTCCACCAGGTCGAGCGGGTCCCGCCCCGCCGCGCTCGCCCGGAAGCGGGCCGCCAGGTGCTGGATGTGCCGGCGCGTGCGGTGGATCTCCTCCTCGCGGGCCAGCAGCAGCGACTCGAAGGCGATCTCGGGCGCCACCGGCAGATACCGCTCCTCGCCGCCCTGCCGCCGGTCCGCGGCGAACCGTCCGACCAGGTTCAGCTTCTCCAGTGAGACGAGCGCCGCCCGCACCCGCGCGGCGCTCAGCCCGGCCGTGGCACGCAACTCCTCGACGGTGACGGCACCGTCCACCAACGCCTCGTAGACCTGCTGTTGGACAGGGTCGAGATCCAGGGCCTCCAACATGCTGGGAATCCTCAGCGCGGTGGCGAGTTCGCGTCAATGACCGAACCCCGCCAGCATGGGTGCACATACCCGGGAAATACGCAGGAACCCTGCGGAATCCGGCCGAGCGCGCCCCGCCGATACCCCCGGCGGGCATCCCGTTAAGGTGGCCCCATGGCGACCGAGCAGCGCACGCACCGGCCCGGCACCGTCTGGTGCGGCCGGATACTGCTGCTGGCCGCGCTGCTGCTCGGGCTGGTCACGATGCACACGCTCGGCCACCCGGAACCACAGCGGACCGCCGCGCCGGCCGGGCACGCCGCAGCGGCCTTCCACCCGACGACGGCCGCCGACCCGGCAGCGGCCGGGCCCTCCGCGGCGGGCGGCCCCTTTGCCGGGACCGAGCCCGCTGCGGCGGACCGTTCTGCGGCGGACAGCCCTTCGCCGGCGGGCGCACCCCCGTACGCGGCGGCGCCGGACGCCCCCGTCCGGCCCGCGGCGCTCGTCTCCGGCCCGGCGGCCGGCCCAGGCCCCGACGGCCGTGGCGGCCATGGCAGCCACGGTGTCCATGGCAGCCTCGCCGCCTACGGTCACGTCGCCGGTGGGT
The DNA here is from genome assembly GCF_000725885.1 of Streptomyces albus subsp. albus. Lineage (GTDB taxonomy): Bacteria > Actinomycetota > Actinomycetes > Streptomycetales > Streptomycetaceae > Streptomyces > Streptomyces albus. The sequence goes on from NZ_JODR01000045.1 coordinate 18,861, forward strand.
ACGCCGACGACCCGGGCCCCGGTGCCGGGCACCCTGGCGGCGGGCGTCCCACTGCGGACCAAGGCGGCGACGCTGACAGCAACCCGGGCACTGCCGGGAACGGCACGACCGGCCACGGGAAGGCGCCACACGGGACCACTGGGCAGAAGAACAGCAGCCCTGAAAACGCCGCCGTACAGGGCACCGCCGTGCAGGGCGCCGCCGTACAAGCCGCCACCGCACCCGGGAACACCGGGTACGGGGACTCCGGGCAGAAGAACGCCGCCGTACAAGGCACCACCGCGCACGGGAACGCCGAACACGGGGACGCCGGGGACGCCGGGCCCGGTGGGCAGCACCACGGCACCGGTATGGACCCCACCTCCGTCTGCCTCGCCGTGCTGGGCGTCTGGTCGGCCGCGGCGCTGCTCGGCGCCTTCATGGCGCTGATACTGCGCCGGCGCGCACCGCACCCGTGGGCGCCCCGCCGGCCGCGGACGTGGCGGGTGCTGTGGCCGCTGCCGCCGCCGAGTACCGCCTCACGCCTCGCGCAGCTGTCGGTCCTGCGGATCTGACAGGCCCCGCACGCACGCCCCGCCGCTCCCGCGTCCCGCGCGGGCGGTGAGCAGGCGTGCGTGCACCGGCCCGATGACCGAGGAGACACCACGTGAGGTACACCCATGCACTCCCTCCCCACCCGCCGTGCCGTGCTCGGCACCGGCGCCGCGCTCGCCGTCAGCGCGCTGGCGGCGTCCTGTTCCACCGGTGAGAGCGGCGGCGACAACGCCGGCCGCACCGACTACGTCCGGCCCGACGGCCCCGAGGTCCGCGCCGCGGAGGCCGAACGGCCCCGGGGCCGTACCCGGAAGGTGCGGCTGACGGCCCAGCGCACCCGCCTGGACCTGGGCGGCGGGGTGACCGTGCCCACCTGGGCGTACGGCGACCGGCTGCCCGGCAAGGAGGTGCGGGTGACGGCGGGCGACACGCTGGCCCTCACCCTCGCCAACCATCTCCCCCGCTCCACCTCCCTGCACTGGCACGGGCTGGCGCTCCGCAACGACATGGACGGGGTGCCGAGTCTCACCCAGCGGGCGATCAGGCCGGGCGGCGACTTCACCTACCGCTTCACCGTGCCCCACCCGGGCACCTACTGGTTCCATCCGCACTCCGGGGTCCAGCTGGACCGGGGCCTGTACGCGCCGCTGATCGTGGAGGACCCGAAGGAGCCCCTGGAGTACGACAAGGAGTGGGTGGTCGTCCTCGACGACTGGGTGGACGGCGTGGACGGCTCGACCCCGGACGCCGTGCTGGCGGAACTGGGCGAGGGCATGGACCACGGCGGTGGCGGCATGGACCACGGCGACGGCGGCTCGGGCCACGGCGGCATGGACCACGACGGGGGCTCGGGCGGCGGCTCCGGTGACGACGGCGGCGAGCACGGCGGCTCCGGGAACGGCGGCTCCGGGAACGGCGGGCACGGTATGCACGGCATGGCCGCCCGCCGGCCGATGGACAAGGGCCCCTCGCGGATGATGATGGGCGCCACCAGCAAGCTGCTGGGCGGGGACGCGGGGGATGTGAAGTACCCCCACTACCTGGTGAACGGCCGGGTCGCCGAGGACCCGGAGACGTTCCGGGCCCGGCCCGGTGACCGCATCCGCATCCGCCTGGTGAACGCGGGCGGCGACACGGCTTTCCGGGTGGCCCTGGGCGGGCACCGGATGACGGTCACCCACACCGACGGCTACCCGGTGGAGCACGCCCGTACGGACGCCCTGCTGGTGGGGATGGGCGAGCGCTACGACGTGCTGGTGACGGCGAAGGACGGTGTCTTCCCGCTCACCGCGCTGGCCGAGGGCAAGAAGAAGACGGCCCGAGCGCTGCTGCGCACCGGCCCGGGCGCCGCCCCTACCCGCACGGCACGCCCCGGGGAACTGGACGGCAGGCTGCTGACGGCGGACAGGCTGCGGGCGGCGGATGCGGTCCGGCTCGGGAAGGGCAAGCCGGACCGCACCGTCACCCTGAAGCTGACCGGCTCCATGGAGCGGTACGACTGGGGCATCAACGGCCGCCGCTACGACCCGCGGTACCGCTATGCCGTCTCGGAGGGCGAGCGAGTACGGCTGCGGTTCGTGAACACGACGACGATGTGGCACCCGATGCACCTGCACGGCCACACCTACGCCCTGCCGCACGGCGGGCCACGCAAGGACACCTCGATCGTGCTGCCGGGCCGGACGCTGGAGGTGGACTTCGACGCGGACAACCCGGGACTGTGGATGGTCCACTGCCACAACGTCTACCACGGCGAGAGCGGCATGATGACCGTGCTCGGCTACCGCAAGTAGCCGGGCGGGCGGCGGGCCCCGGGCGCGTTCCGGGGCCCGCCGCCCGGGGCCCGCCCGTAAACGTCAGCCCGACGATTACACTCGGTTCCGTGCCTCAACTACGTCTCGCGCTGAATCAGATCGACTCCACCGTCGGCGACCTGGCGGGCAACGCCGAAGCCGTCCTGCGATGGACCCGGCACTCCGTCGAGCAGGGCGCCCACCTGGTCGCCTTCCCGGAGATGATGCTGACCGGCTACCCCGTGGAGGACCTGGCGCTGCGCCGGTCGTTCGTCGAGGCGAGCCGCACCGCCGTGCAGGACCTGGCCGGGCGGCTGGCCGCCGAGGGCCTGGGCGAGGTGCCGGTCGTCGTCGGCTACCTCGACCGCTGCGAGCAGGCCCAGCCCCGCTACGGGCAGCCGGCCGGCGCCCCGCAGAACGCGGCGGCCGTGCTGCACCGCGGCGAGATCGTCCTGACCTTCGCCAAGCACCACCTGCCCAACTACGGCGTCTTCGACGAGTTCCGCTACTTCGTGCCGGGCGACACCATGCCCGTCGTCCGGGTCCACGGCGTCGATGTGGCGCTCGCCATCTGCGAGGACCTGTGGCAGGAGGGCGGCCGGGTGCCGGCGGCGCGCAGTGCGGGCGCAGGGCTGCTGCTGTCGGTGAACGCCTCCCCCTACGAGCGGGACAAGGACGACACCCGGCTTGAGCTGGTCCGCAAGCGGGCGCAGGAAGCCGGCTGCACCACCGCGTACCTGGCCCTGACCGGCGGCCAGGACGAACTGGTCTTCGACGGCGACTCGATCGTCGTCGACAGGGACGGGCGGGTGCTGGCGCGGACGCCGCAGTTCGAGACGGGCTGCACCCTGCTGGATCTGGAGCTGCCCGCCGCCCCGGCCACCCCGCCCTCGGGCGTGGTGGACGACGGGCTGCGCATCGAGCACCGGGTGCTGTCCGCGGAGCCGCTGCCGGCCTACGAGCCGGAGTTCACCGGCAGCGAGGCTCCCCGCCTGGAGGACGACGAGGAGATCTACAACGCGCTGGTGGTGGGACTGCGCGCCTACGTGGAGAAGAACGGTTTCCGCTCGGTGCTGATCGGTCTGTCCGGCGGTATCGACTCGGCGCTGACCGCCGCCATCGCCTGCGACGCGGTGGGCGCGCAGAACGTTTACGGCATCGCGATGCCCTCCCGCTACTCCTCGGAGCACTCCAAGGAGGACGCCGCCGAGCTGGCGGAGCGCACCGGCCTGAACTTCCGCACGGTCGGCATCGAGCCGATGTTCGCCTCCTACATGGACGCGCTCGGGCTGACCGGGCTCGCCGAGGAGAACCTCCAGTCGCGGCTGCGCGGCACCCTGCTGATGGCCGTCTCCAACCAGGAGGGGCACATCGTGCTGGCGCCGGGCAACAAGTCGGAGCTGGCGGTGGGCTACTCCACGCTGTACGGCGACTCGGTGGGCGCCTACGGCCCCATCAAGGACGTCTACAAGACGAACATCTTCCGGCTCGCCAAGTGGCGCAACCGCGCCGCCGAGGAGCGCGGGGAGACGCCGCCGATCCCGGAGCGATCCATCACCAAGCCGCCCAGCGCGGAGCTGGCGCCGGGCCAGGTCGACACGGACTCGCTGCCCGACTACGACGTGCTGGACCGCATCCTGAAGCGGTACGTGGACGGCGACCAGGGCGCGGCCGACATCGTCGCGGCGGGTTTCGACGCGGAGACGGTGGCCCGGGTGCTGCGGATGACGGACCGCGCCGAGTACAAGCGGCGCCAGTACCCGCCGGGCACGAAGATCTCCCCCAAGGGTTTCGGCAAGGACCGCCGGCTGCCGATCACCAGCCGCTGGCGGGAGGGCTGAGCCCTCGCACGAAGGGGCCCGCACACCGTCGCGGCTTAGGTTCTAGTAGTCGTCGCAACACCCCAGCTCAAGGGGTGCGATGGATTTCGAGATCCGAGCGGACCGGGCTCCGCAGGGGCGTAAGAAGTTGTCC
>NZ_JODR01000046.1 GCF_000725885.1 Streptomyces albus subsp. albus
CATCCACCCGCTCCAACGACGGCGCACCCGCATCACCCCGCAACACCCCCAGCAGCGACCAGTCCACAAACGCGGACAACGCCACCTCACACTCACGCATGCGTTCCGCGAACACCGGCGAGCTCTCCAACAGCCCCACCGCCATACCCGCCCACTGCGCACCCTGACCCGGGAAGACGAACACCGTCCGCCCCACAGGACCCACAACCCCCGACACCACGCCACCAGCCGGCTCACCCGCAGCCAACGCCGACAACCCCGACCCGTACCCACCGACAACCACCGCACGGTGCTCGAACCGCGCCCGCGTCGTCACCAACGACCAACCCACACCAACCGCATCGACATCAGCCCCACCCGCCAACGGCACCAGCCCCGCCGCCTGCTCACGCAACGCCTCACTATCACGCGCGGACAGCACCCACGGCACCACCGTCGGCATCCAGGCACCAGCCACGTCACCGTCGTCGGACCGCACCGGAGCGGGCTCCGCCGGGGCCTCCTCGAGGATCACGTGCGCGTTGGTTCCACTCATCCCGAACGCCGACACACCCGCGCGCCGGGGGCGGCCCTCCACGCACGGCCACTCACGTGCCTCGGACAACAGCTCCACCGCGCCCGCCGACCAGTCCACGTGCGACGACGGCGAACCCGTATGCAGTGACTTGGGCATCACCCCGTGCCGCAGCGCCAGCACCATCTTCATGACACCCGCCACACCCGCAGCGCCCTGCGTGTGGCCCAGGTTCGACTTCACGGAACCCAGCCACAACGGCCGCTCGGCCGGGCGGCCCTGGCCGTACGTCGCCAGCAACGCGCGCGCCTCGATCGGGTCGCCGAGCGTGGTGCCGGTGCCGTGTCCTTCCACGACGTCCACTTCGGACGCCGGGACACCGGCGTTGGCGAGGGCCTGGCGGATCACCCGCTGTTGGGAGAGGCCGTTGGGTGCGGTCAGTCCGTTGGAGGCGCCGTCCTGGTTGGCGGCGGTGCCGCGGACGAGGGCGAGCACCCGGTGGCCGTTGCGCCGCGCGTCCGACAGGCGCTCCACCAGCAGCAGGCCGACGCCCTCGCTGAACGCGGTGCCGTCGGCGTCGTCCGAGAAGGGCTTGCACCTGCCGTCGGGGGCGAGTCCGCGCAGGCTGCTGAACTCGCGGAAGGTGGAGGGACTGGCCATCACCTGGGCGCCGCCGGCCAGGGCCAGCGAGCACTCGCCGGAGCGCAGCGACTGCACGGCCAGGTGCAGGGCGACCAGCGAGGAGGCGCAGGCCGCGTCCACGGTGACCGCCGGGCCCTCCAGGCCCAGGACGTAGGCGATGCGGCCGGAGGCGACGCTGGTGGCGCTGCCGGTGGCCAGATAGCCGTCGGCGTCGATCCCGGAGGCGTCGACGATCGGGCCGTAGTCCTGTCCGATGGCCCCGGCGAAGACTCCGGTGGCGGTGCCGCGCAGGGAGGACGGCGAGATGCGGGCGTGCTCGAAGGTCTCCCACGCGACCTCCAGCAGCAGCCGCTGCTGGGGGTCCATCGCCAGTGCCTCGCGCGGTGAGATGCCGAAGAAGTCCGCGTCGAACTCGCCGGCGTCGTGCAGGAAGCCGCCCCGGCTGACGTAGCTGGTGCCGCTGCGCTCGGGGTCCGGGTCGACCAGCGATTCGATCTCCCAGCCGGGCCGGTCGGGGAACTGCGAGGTGGCGTCCTCGCCGGCGGCCAGCAGTTCCCACAAGGCTTCCGGGCTCCGGACGTCGCCCGGCAGCCGGCAGCCCATGCCCACGATCGCGATCGGTTCGCGCGCCGTCTGCTCGAGCCGCTGGTTGCGCTGCTTCAGCCGTTCGTTGTCGCGCAGTGCGGCGCGCAACGCCTCGACGATCTTGTCCGAAGCGTCCGGAGCTGCCGGCATCTCAGTTCTCCCGTGCGTCGTTGTCGGTGCCGAGTGCCAACTCGACGAGGTCGGCGATGTTCATGTCGTCGACCCGGCCCACGGCGTCGGTCTCGCCGTCCGGTTCGGGTGCGTCGCCCTGCTGTGGTGCGGCGGCCAGCTCCAGCAGGGCGTCGAGCAACCCGGTCTCCCGCAGCCTGCTGAGGGGAATGCTGCGCAGGGTCGACCAGGTGGCGGCCTCCTCCGGGCTCAGCGCGGCGTTCTCGTCCTCGGCGGCGAAGAGCTGGCTCGTCAGGTGGCGTGCCAGGTCGGGGAAGGTGGGGTGGTCGAAGACGAGGGTGGTGGGCAGTTCCAGACCGGTGATCGCGGTCAGCCGGTTGCGCAGGGCCACCACGGTCAGCGAGTCGAAGCCCAGGTCGCGGAAGGACCGGTCGGACTGCAACTCGGCGGCCGAGTCGTGGCCGAGGGCCACCGCCGCCTCGCGCCGCAGCCGGTCGAGCATCAGCCGCTGCCGCTCGCCGTCGTCGAGGGCGGACAGTTCGCGCACGAACTCGGGCCGGCCGCCGCTCCCGACGGTGGCCGCGTCCGGTTCGGTGAGCGCCTGGCGTGCCTCGGGCACGCCCAGGAGCAGCGGCCTGCTGCGGGCGGCGGTGTAGGCGGGGGCGAAGGTCTGCCAGCCGATGTCGGCGACCAGCAGGTTGGTGTCCCGGCGGCCGACGGCGTCGGCGAGCGCGGCGACGGCCGTGTCCGGCGGCATCTGCCGGTTGCCGAGCCGGCCCAGTTGCGCGGCGGTGTCCGCGTCGACCATGCCGCCGCCGCCCCACGCGCCCCAGGCGATCGACGTGACGGGCAGGCCGGCGGCACGGCGCTCGGCGGCGAAGGCGTCGAGGTAGGCGTTGGCAGCCGCGTAGCCGATCCGGCCGGCGCCGCCCCAGATGCCGGCCCCGGAGGAGAACAGGACGAAGGCGTCGAGGTCCAGGCTCTCCACGAGTGCGGCGAGGTTGCGGGTGCCGGTCACCTTGGGGGTGAGCACGGCGGCCAGTTCGCCGGTGGTCAGCTCGTCCAGGGGCAGCCGGCGCCCGCTGGTGCCGGCGGCGTGCAGCACCGCCCGGATCGGCGGGCCGTTGGAGCCGATCTTGGCGAACAGGTCGCCGAGGGCGTCGGGGTCGGCGAGGTCGCAGGCGGCGATGACGACGTCGGCGCCGAGCTCGACCAGTTCGTTGAAGAGGTCGGGCATGCCGTCGGCGTCCTGGCCGCGGCGGCTGACGAGGACGACGCGTTCGGCGCCGGAGCGCGCGGCCCAGCGCGCCAGGTGGCCGCCGATCGCCCCGGTGCCGCCGGTGATCACCACCGTGTCCCGCGGCTGCCACGGGGTGACCGGGCCGTCGGCGGGCGCGCGGACCAGCCGGCGGGCCAGCAGCCCGGTGGGTCTGACGGCCACTTGTTCCTCGCCGGTCCGGCCGCCGAGCACGGTGCACAGGTGGCGGGCGCTGTCGTCGTCGAGTTCGGCCGGCAGGTCGATCAGCCCGCCCCAGCGGCGGGGCTGGTCGAGTCCGAGCACCAGGCCGGTGCCCCACACCAGCGCCTGCGCCGGGTCACGCGGCGGGTCGTCGGGGCCGCAGCCCACGGTGCGGGACGTGGCCAGCCACAGCGGTGCGCCGAGGTCCAGTGCGGTCAGGGCCCGGGCCGCGGCCAGGCAGGCGGCGAGTCCGGCGGGCACGGTGGGGTGCTCCGGGTGCGGGGTGGTGTCCAGGCCGGTGAGGCAGAGCACGCCCGTGAGGTGCCGGCCACGGAGGGCTTCGGTGATCTGTCCGGCCAGCCGGTCTGCGTCGTCGGGCGCGTCGGCGGAGACCTCGAGTGCGGTCACCTCGGCGCCGGCCCGCGCCAGGGCGTGGGTGACTTGGCCGGCGAGGCTGTCGTGCGCCCCGGGCCGGCGCAGTACCAGCCAGGTGCCGGTCAGTTGCTCCGTGTCGGCCGGCGTGGCCGGCACGGGCTCCCACTGGATGCGGTACCGCCAGCTGTCCAGGATGGTGCTCAGCTGCCGCGCGGTGTGCCAGCGGGACAGCGCGGGCAGGGCGGGTTCCAGTTCCCGGCGGTCGACGCCGGTGTGCTCGACGAGCGCGTCGAGGTCCTGGCTGCGTACCGCGCGCCAGAACTCCGCCTCCGCCGGGTCGGCGGCCTGCGGGGCGGCCGGGGGGAACTCCGGCCAGAAGCGGCGCCGCTGGAAGGCGTAGGGGGGCAGGTCGACGCGGCGGGCGCCGGTGTCCTCGTAGACGCGGTGCCAGTCGACGTCCACGCCCGCCGCGTACGCCTCGCCGACGGACAGCAGGAAGCGGGTCGGGCCGCCGTCGGAGCGGCGCAGCGTGCCCAGGGCGGTGCCGTCCGGGGTGCCGGTCCCGCTGTCGGCCAGGGTCTCCTCGACGGCACCGGTCAGTACGGGGTGGGCGCTGACCTCGATCAGCGGTCCGAAGCCCTGCGCGACGAGCGTCCGCACGGAGTCGGCGAAGCGTACGGGCCGGCGCAGGTTGCTGAACCAGTAGCCGGCGTCGCACACGGGGCCGTCGATCCATTCGCCGGTCACGGTGGAGAGGAAGGGCACTTCGGGTTCCAGCGGCGTGACGGGTTCGAGCAGTTCCAGGAGCCTGGCCCCGACGACGTCGACGTGCGGCGAGTGCGAGGCGTAGTTGACCGGTATCCGCTTGGCGCGGATGTCGTGGTCCGCGCACTCGGCGGTCAGCTCGCGCAGCGCGTCCGCGTCTCCGGAGACCACCACGGAGCGGGGGCTGTTGACCACGCCGATGTGCAGCCGACCCTCGTGGCGGTGCAGCAGCTCCTCGACCCGGGCGGGCGGCGCGGCCACCGAGAGCAGGCCGCCGAGACCGGCGAGCGCGGCGATCTCGCGGCTGCGCAGGCAGACGACGCGGGCGGCGTCACGCAGCGACAGCGCCCCGGCGACGCAGGCAGCCGCGATCTCGCCCTGCGAGTGCCCGACGACCGCGGCCGGTTCGACGCCGTGGCTGCGCCACAGTTCGGCCAGGGACACGTTGACGGCGAAGGTCACGGGCTGCACCACGTCGTCGGTGTCGAGGCCGGGTGCGTCCGGTGCGCCCCGCAGCACGTCGGTCAGCCGCCAGTCCACGAACTCGGACAGCGCGGCCTCGCAGCGGGCGATGCTGTGCGCGAAGGGCGGTGCGGTGTCGAGCAGTTCGGCTGCCATGCCGGCCCATTGGGAGCCTTGGCCGGGGAAGACGAACACGGGCCGGGCCGCGGGTCGGGCGACGCCTTCGACGGCGTTGCCGCTCGGTTCGCCGGCGGCCAGGGCGCGCAGTCCGTCGATCAGTTCGGCCCGGTCGGCTCCGACGAGCACGGCCCGGTGTTCGAAGGCGGACCGGGTGGTGGCGAGCGTCAGTCCGACGTCGGCGGGCTCCAGTTCCTCGACGGCCGGCAGCAGGCGGTCGGCCTGGGCGCGCAGGTCCGGTGCGCTCGGCGCGGACAGTGTCCAGGCGACGGCCGCCGGAGGCCGGGAGGTTTCCTCGGGGGCGTGCGCGGCGGCCGGTTCCGCGGTGTCGGGCGCCTGCTCCAGGATGACGTGGGCGTTGGTGCCGCTGATGCCGAACGAGGACACGGCGGCCCGGCGCGGGCGGCCGGTGTGCGGCCATTCCTCGTTCCCGGCCAGCAGCCGCACGGCTCCGGAGCCCCAGTCGACCTGGGACGAGGGCGCGTCCAGGTGCACGATCCCGGGCAGTACGCCGTGGCGCATGGCCATGACGGTCTTGATGATGCCGGAGACGCCGGCGGCTGCCTGGGTGTGCCCGAAGTTGGACTTGAGCGCCCCCACCAGCAGCGGGGTGCCGCCGGACCGTTCCCTGCCGTAGGTGGCGAGGAGTGCCTGTGCCTCGATGGGGTCGCCGAGCGGGGTGCCCGTGCCGTGTGCCTCGACGGCGTCGATGTCGGCGGCGGTGAGGCCGGCGCCCGCGAGGGCCTGCCGGATCACCCGCTGCTGCGAGGGGCCGTTGGGTGCGCTGAGGCCGTTCGAGGCGCCGTCCTGGTTGACGGCGCTGCCGCGTACGACGCCGAGCACGGTGTGCCCGTTGCGCCGCGCGTCGGAGAGCCGTTCCAGCAGCAGCAGGCCGAGGCCCTCGCCCCAGCCGGTGCCGTCGGCGGCCTGCGCGAACGGTTTGCAGCGGCCGTCGCCGGCGAGACCGCGCTGGCGGCTGAATTCCGTGAAGATGTCGGGCGTCGACATGACGGTGACACCGCCGGCCATCGCGAGCGAGCACTCGCCCGCGCGGAGGGCGGCGACCGCCTGGTGGAGGGCGACCAGCGACGAGGAGCAGGCCGTGTCGACGGTGACGGCCGGGCCTTCGAGCCCGTAGGTGTAGGCGATGCGCCCGGAGGCGACGCTGCCTGCGGTGCCGGTGCCCAGGTGACCGTCGAGGTCGTGGTCACGGCCGTGCAGCAGCATCGGATAGTCGGTGTACATCAGCCCGACGAACACGCCGGTGCGGCTGCCCCGCAGGGAGCGCGCCGGGATGCCGGCCCGCTCGAACAGTTCCCAGGAGGACTCCAGCAGCAGGCGTTGCTGGGGGTCCATGGCGAGGGCTTCGCGCGGGGATATCCCGAAGGGGGCGGGGTCGAAGCGGTCGGCGCCGGTCAGGAAGCCGCCCTCGCGCACGTAGCTGGTGCCGGGCCGGTCCGGGTCGGGGTCGTAGAGCGTGTCGATGTCCCAGCCGCGGTCGGTCGGCATGGGCCGGATGGCGTCCTCGCCGCGCAGCACGAGCTGCCACAGGTCCTCGGGGGACTCGACCCCGCCCGGCAGCCGGCACGCCATGGACACGATCGCGATGGGATCGTCGGACGCTGCCTGCCCGGGGACCGCGCCGGCCTGCGGGGCCGCGCCGGGAGCGGAGGCGGCGCGGTCGTCATGTGCGGCGGTCAGCGCTTCCAGGTGCTCGGCCAGGGCCGCCGGGGTGGGCTGGTCGAAGATCACGGAGGCGGGCAGCCGGAGACCGGTCTGTTCACCGAGCGCGTTGCGCAGCTCGACCGCCATCAGCGAGTCGAAGCCGAGCTCGGAGAACGCCTTCGCGGGGTCGACGGCGGTCGGCGAGGGGTACCGCAGCACGGCGGCCACCCGGGCCCGGACCACATCGAGCATCCGGGCCGGGCGGGCGGCTGTCCGGCGTGGGACGGCGGGCTTGTCGCGGCGGACCAGTCCGCGCAGCAGCGCGGGCAGCGCCTGCTCGCGGTCCAGTGCGCGCAGCGGGGTGAAGTCGAAGGCGGCGGGCACGAGATTGGCCTCGGGGCGGCGCAGTGCGGTGTCGAACAGCGCGAGCCCGTCCGCGTTGTCCAGGCTGAGGATTCCGATGCCGTGGGCGCGTTCGAGGTCGAGGTCGCTGATGCCGCCGACCATGCCGTCCTCGCCCGCCCACAGGCCCCAGGCCAGCGACAGTCCGGGGAGCCCGGCCTGCCGGCGCTGCACGGCGAGCGCGTCGAGGTAGGCGTTGGCCGCGGCGTAGTTGCCCTGGCCGGGGCCGCCGAAGGTGCCGGCGGCCGACGCGAACAGGACGAACGCCGAGAGGTCCAGGTCCCGGGTCAGCTCGTGCAGGTTGCGCGCGCCGGCCACCTTGGGGGCCAGCACGGCGTCGATCCGCTCGGGCGTCAGCGACTGGACGATGCCGTCGTCGAGGATGCCGGCCAGGTGGACGACGGCCGTCAGCGGGTGCTCGGCGGGCACGTCGGCCAGCAGCTGTGCCAGCGCGTCCCGGTCGGCCGCGTCGCAGGCCGCGAGCCGCACGTCGGCGTCCAGCGCGGTCAGTTCCGGGGCGTCGGCGGCGTCGGGTCCCGACCGGCTGGTCAGCAGCAGGTGCCGTACGCCGTGCTGTTCGACGAGGTGCGCGCACACGGCGCGGCCCAGCCGGCCGGTGGCGCCGGTGACCAGGACGGTGCCCTGCGGGTCGAGGCCGGCCGGCGGCTCCTCGGCGGGGCCGGGCAACCGTGCGAGGCGGGGTGCGTACCAGCGGGAGTCGCGCAGCACGAGGTGCGGCTCGTCGGCCGGGAGGCCGGCGAGGGGCAGCTCGGTGGCGTCGTCGGTGGCGTCCACGAGGACGAACCGGTCGGGGTTCTCCGACTGTGCCGAGCGCACCAGGCCCTGCACGGCGGCGGCGACCGGGTCGATGTCGCCGCTGTCGCCGGGCAGCCGGGCGGCGGCACGGGTGCGCAGCACGAGCGGGGTGCCGTCCGGGGCCGCGGGGGCGGCGAGCCGTTCCTGGAGCAGCGCGAGGGTGCGGTGCAGGGCTTCGCGCACCGCCTCGTACGGCTCGTGGGGCAGGTCGCCGCCGCCGGGCAGTTCGACCATTTCCGGCAGGGTGTCCGACGGCCCGGTGGCGGGGGCATGCCGGGCGGGGACCTCCTGCCACTCGATCCGGAACAGTGCGTCGCGGTGCCGCGCCGGCGTGCGCGGCTCGCCGGTGAGGGGGCGTACGAGCAGCGAGTCGACGGACACCACCGGCGTTCCGGCGGGGTCGGTCGCGGTCAGCTTCAGCGAGTGCGGTGCGGCCGGGTTCAGGGTGACGCGCAGCGCGGTGGCGCCCGGGCTGTGGACGTCGACGCCGGTCCAGGTGAAGGGGACCGCCCCGGGCGAGGTGCCGGCGTCGAGGGCGGCGGCGTGCAGGGCGGCGTCGAGGAGGGCCGGGTGCAGCTCGAAGCACTCGGCGTCGACGCTCTGGGACTCGGGCAGTTCCACCTCGGCGTGGATCTCGTCACCGAGTCGCCAGGCGGCACGCAGGCCGCGCAGCAGCGGGCCGTACTCCAGGCCGGCCGCGGCCAGCCCGTCGTAGAGGTCGCCGATGTCCACAGGGGTGGCGCCGTCCGGCGGCCAGGCGGTGGGTCCGGGCTCCGGCTGTTCCCGGCGCGCGGCCAGGGTGCCGGAGAAGTGCTGGGTCCACGGCTGGTCCCCGGCAATCTCGTCCTGGCCGGTGCACGGTCTGGAGTAGCCGGTGACGGTCCGGTTGCCGAAGGAGTCCGCGGCGCCGACGACCACCTGCACGCTGATCCGGTCGGCCGGGTCGAGGACCAGGGGCTCGGCCAGCACGAGTTCGTCGACGCGGGGGCAGCCGATCCGGCCGCCGACCCGCAGGGCGAGTTCCAGGAAGGCGGTGCCGGGCACCAGGATCCGGCCGGCGACGCGGTGGTCGGCCAGCCAGGGGTGGGTGGCGGCGGACAGTTCGCCGCCGAAGACGAAACCGTCCGTATCTGCACGGGCCATCCCCACGTCGAGGACGGGGTGGCCGCCGGTCGCCCCGTCGCGGGAGAGGGGCACGTCCAGCCAGAGCCGGCGGCGCCGGAAGGCGAAGGTGGGCAGGTCGACGCGCCGCGCACCGGTGCCCTCGTAGAAGGCGGGCCAGTCGACGGACAGTCCGCTCGCCCACAGCCGGGCCAGTGCCGCGGTCAGCGCTTCGGGCTCCGGCCTCTCCTTGCGCAGCAGGGGCTGCACCAGGCACGGGGCGGGCACGTCGTCGGCGACGGCCGAGCAGAGCGCGCCGCCCGGGCCGAGTTCGACGAAGCGGGCCGTGCCCAGTGCGCGCAGCCGTGCGATGCCGTCGGCGAAGCGCACCGGCTCGCGCACGTGCCGCACCCAGTGGTCGGCCGTGAACTCCTCGACGAGCTGCCCGGTGAGGTTGGAGACGACCGGGATCCGCGGCCGGTGGTGCTCGACGCTCTCCGCGACGGCGCGGAACTCGGCGAGCATGCCGTCCATGTGGTGGGAGTGGAAGGCGTGGCTGACGGTGAGCCGGCGGGTGTCGCGGCCGGGGAACTCGGCGGCGACGCGCAGCACGGCGTCCTCGTCGCCGGAGAGCACCACCGAGCCGGCGGAGTTGACCGCGCCGACCGACACTCCCGGGCCGAGCAGCGGGACGACCTCGGCCTCGGTGGCGCGCACCGCGACCATGGCGCCGCCGGCGGGCAGTGCCTGCATCAGGCGGGCGCGTGCGGAGACCAGGCGGCAGGCGTCCGGGAGGGTCAGCGCGCCTGCCACGTGGGCGGCCGACAGCTCGCCGACGGAGTGGCCGATGAGGTGGTCCGGCTGGAGGCCCCAGGATTCGAGCAGCCTGAACAGGGCGACTTCGAGGGCGAAGAGCGCGGGCTGGGTGTGTTCGGTGCGGTCGAGCAGGCCGTCCGCCTCGAACATGACCTGTTTCAGGGGGACCCCCGGCCCGTCGGCCGGGGGTCGGAAGTGCGCGCACACCTCGTCGAGCGCCTGGGCGAACACGGGGAACGCGTCGTACAACGCGCGTCCCATACCGGCGTGCTGGGAGCCCTGGCCGCTGAACATGAAGGCGACGGGGCCGTCGAGGCGGCGGCCCTCGATGACGTCCGGTGCGCCGCCCGCCTCGTCGGCGAGCGCGGCCAGCGCGGCCGACATCTCACCGGTGTCGGTGCCCAGCACCACGGCGCGGTGCTCCAGTGCGGCCCGGGTGGTCGCGAGGGAGAAGCCGACGTCCCGGGCGGTGTGGCTGCCCACCCCGGAGAGCAGCCGGCGGGCCTGCCCGGCGAGTCCGTCGGCTGTCTTCGCGGACACCACCCACGGCACGGCGGCCAGGCGCCGGGCGGGGGCGCCGGTGCGCACCGGGCCGGTGGACGGCTCGGCGGCCGGCTCCGGCCCGGGCGGTGGCGGGGCCTGCTCCAGGATCGCGTGGGCGTTGGTGCCGCTGACGCCGAACGCCGAGACGCCGGCGCGGCGGGGCCGGTCCGGTGTCGGGGCGGGCCACGGCCGGGCCTCGGTGAGCAGCCGCAGTCCGCCGCCGGACCAGTCGATGTGCCGGGAGGGCCGGTCGACGTGCAGGGTCTTCGGCAAGGCGGCGTGCCGCAGCGCCTGCACCATCTTGATCACGCCGGCCACACCTGCGGCGGCCTGGGTGTGGCCCAGGTTCGACTTGAGCGAGCCGAGCCACAGCGGCCGGTCCGCGGGCCGGTCCTGGCCGTAGGTGGCCAGCAGTGCCTGCGCCTCGATGGGGTCGCCCAGCGTGGTGCCGGTGCCGTGCGCCTCCACCGCGTCCACGTCCTGCGGGGTCAGCCCGGCGTTGGCCAGCGCCTGCCGGATGACGCGCTGCTGCGAGGGCCCGTTGGGTGCGGTGAGGCCGCTGCTGGCACCGTCCTGGTTGACGGCGGTGCCGCGGATCACGGCCAGCACCGGGTGCCCGTTCCGCCGGGCCACCGACAGCCGCTCCAGGGCGAGCAGGCCGACGCCCTCGGACCAGCCGGTGCCGTCGGCGCCGTCGGCGAACGACTTGCAGCGGCCGTCGGGGGCGAGTCCCCGGTGCCGGCTGAACTGTACGAAGGTGACCGGCGTGGACATCACGGTCACCCCGCCGGCGAGCGCCATCGTGCACTCCCCGGACCGCAGCGCCTGGCAGGCCAGGTGCAGGGCGACCAGCGACGAGGAGCACGCCGTGTCCAGCGTCACCGCAGGCCCCTCGAAGCCGAAGGTGTAGGCGATCCGGCCGGAGGCGATGCTCGGCGAGCTGCCGTTGCCGATGTAGCCCTCCAGGCCCCGGGGCGGGCGCCGGCTGCGGGTGCCGTAGTCCTGGTACATGATGCCGACGTACACGCCCGTGCGACTGCCGCGCAGCGACGTGGGGCTCACGCCGCCGCGCTCCAGCGCCTCCCAGGACGCCTCCAGCAGCAGCCGCTGCTGCGGATCGACGGCCAGTGCCTCACGCGGGCTCAGCCCGAACAGTTCGGGGTCGAACTCGGCGGCGTCGTACAGGAAGCCGCCCTGCGTGCAGTAGGTGGTGCCGGGCCGGTCGGGGTCCGGGTCGTACAGCGATGCCAGGTCCCAGCCGCGGTCGTCCGGGAAGTGCGAGACCGCGTCGGTGCCCGCCGACACGAGGTCCCACAGCTCCTCGGGCGAGGTGACACCGCCTGGCAGCCGGCAGCTCATGCCGACGATCGCGATCGGCTCCGAGTCCCTGGCCTCGTACTCGGTGAGCTTCTGCCGGGTGCGGTGCAGGTCGGCGGTCGCCCGCTTCAGGTATTCGCGCAGCCGCTCCTCGTTCACCGGATGCCCCCTTCTCCTACCGAACCGCATGGGCTCTGCACGACCTGCTTCTCCATTCGCGCTCAGGTGTCCAGCTCGTCGAGGAACCGGAAGATCTCGTCGTCGCTCGCCGCGTCCAGGTTGTCGATCACGGCGTCGTCCCCCGGCCCCCCGGGGGGCGGGGCGGTGGCCCCGGCCGCGTCCGGACCGGCCAGCTTGTCCAGCAGCGTCCGCAGCCGGTTCTCCAGCCGGCCGCGCAGTGCGTCGTCGGCGGCCAGGTCGGGCAGGTTGGCGTCGAGCTTCTCCAGTTCCGTGAGGACCGGGGCCAGGGCGCGTTCGCCGTCCGACGGGAAGACTTCGTGCAGATGGGTGGCGAGCGCGCCCGGGGTCGGGTGGTCGAACAGCACGGTCGCGGGCAGCGTGAGGCCGGTTTGTCTGCTCAGCCGGTTGCGCAGTTCGACGGCGCTGAGCGAGTCGAAGCCCAGGTCCAGGAAGCCCGCCTCCACGTCGACGAGTTCGGGGCCCTGGTAGGCCAGCACCAGGGCCGCCTCGCTGCGGACCAGGTCGAGCAGGGCCCGCTTGCGTTGCGCCCCGGCGAGCGCGACGAACCTGTCGGCGGGTGCGGCGGCCTTCGCCTCGGCGCTCGCGGCGGCGGGCCGGCCCCGGCCGCGCAGCAGCCCGCGCAGCATCGCCGGCACCTCGACGGCCTGGCCGGCGTCCTGGAGGCCGGCCAGGGAGAACCGGGCCGGCACCAGGACCGCCTCGTCGCGCCCGCAGGCGGCGTCGAACAGGTCCAGCGCCTCGGCCGTGGCCATCGGCACCAGGCCGCCCCGCGCGAACCGCGCGAAGTCCGCCGCCCCCAGCTTGCCGGTCATGGTACTCAGCTCGGCCCACGGCCCCCAGCACAGCGAGACGGCGGACAGCCCCCGGGCCCGGCGGTGTCCGGCGAGCGCGTCGAGGAAGGCGTTGCCCGCGGCGTAGGCGGCCTGGCCCGCGCCGCCGAGCGTCGAGGCGACCGAGGAGAACAGCACGAAGGCGCTCAGGTCCTCGGACGCGGTCAGCTCGTGCAGGTTGAGCGCGGCATCGACCTTGGGCGCGAGCACGCCGTCGATCCGCTCGGGGGTCAGGGCGGTGATCACACCGTCGTCGACGACGCCCGCGGCGTGCACGACCGCGGTGAGTGGATGTTCGGCGGGGATTCCGGCGAGCAGACCTCTGAGCGCGTCGCGGTCCGCGGCGTCGCAGGCCGCGACAGTCACCTCGGCGCCCAGCGCGGCGAGTTCGTCGCACAGCCGGCCCGCTCCCGCCGCGTCCGGCCCGCTGCGGCTGACGAGCAGCAGATGCCGTACGCCGTGCTCGGTGACCAGGTGCCGGGCGAGGAGCCGGCCGAGCGTGCCGGTGCCGCCGGTGATCAGCGTGGTCCCGGCCGGGTTCCACCCGGGTGCGGCGCTGTCGGTCTCGGTGTCGGCGTGCACCCGGGCCAGCCGCGCGAGGCGTACGGTCCCGCCCCGCAGTGCCAGTTGGGGCTCGTCGCCCGCGACGGCGGCGGCCAGCGCGGCGGCCGTGGCCGTGCCGGGTGCACCGCCGTCCACGTCAAGCAGCGCGAAGCGGCCCGGGTTCTCGGTCATCGCCGCCCGGACCAGTCCGTGCACCGCGGCGCAGGGCAGGTCGGCGGGCTCGTCGCCGGAGCCGGCGGCCACCGCACCCCGGGTCACGAAGACCAGCCGCGATCCGGCGAACCGCTCGTCGGCGAGCCAGCCTTGCACCTGCTCCAGCGCCCAGTGGGCCGCCGACCGCGTGGCGCGTGCCGGCTCGCCCGGGAAAGACGGCGCGACGACGAGCACCCGGTCGGGCACGGCCGCGGGGGCCTCGGACAGGTCGCGCAGCGTCGGGTGGGCGTCGAGCGTGACGACGCCGGAGAGCGCCG
Organism: Streptomyces albus subsp. albus; assembly: GCF_000725885.1. Classification (GTDB taxonomy): domain Bacteria; phylum Actinomycetota; class Actinomycetes; order Streptomycetales; family Streptomycetaceae; genus Streptomyces; species Streptomyces albus. Next base: position 13,834 of record NZ_JODR01000046.1, read on the forward strand.
TCACCGCGTCGGGCGCCCCGTCCCCGACCAGTGCCCAGGTCAGGTGCCGCGGCAGCGGTGCCGCCGGGACGGGTGTCCACTCGGTGCGCAGCAGCGACTCGGTACGGGGCCGGCGCGGTGCGGCGCCGGCCCGCGGGCGGAACGCCAGCGACTCGGCGGACGCGACCGGTGTGCCGGCCGGGTCCCACACCTGGACGGACACCGCGCTCCCGGCGCTCCCGGCATTCCCGGCACTGCCCGGGTTGCCCGCGCCATCTGCGCTGTTCGCGCTGTACATGTTGTTCGTGTTGTCTGTGAGGTCGGCCAGTCGCACCCGCAGGTGGTCGGCGCCCGAGCTGTACAGGGCGACGTTCCGCCACGAGAACGGCATCACACCCTGCCCCTCGTCGCCGAGCGTGCCCACCGAGACGGCCTGCAAGGCGGCGTCGAGCAGCGCCGGGTGCAGCGCGAAGCCGGCCGGGTCCGTGCCGTCGGGCAGGGCCACCTCGGCGAAGACCTCCGAGCCGCGCCGCCAGGCGGCGGCAAGGCCCTGGAACGCCGGGCCGTAGTCGCTGCCCGTACCGGCCAGACGTGCGTAGAAGCCGTCGAGATCGACCGGCGCGGCACCCTCGGGCGGCCACACGCCGGGCGCTGGCTCACCGGACAGCGCCTCGGGCAGCAGGGTGCCGCTCGCGTGCTTCTGCCAGGTCGCGCCGTCCGCGCCGCCGTCGGGCTGGGAGTGGACCTCCAGCGTCCGGGCCCCGGCGTCGTCCGCGGCGCCCACCCGCACCTGCACCTGCACCGCCGCGTGCTCGGGCAGGACCAGCGGTGCGTGCAGGGTCAGTTCGCCGACGCAGCGGCAGCCGACCTGGTCGCCGGCCCGGACGGCGAGTTCGAGGAACGCCGTGCCGGGCAGCACCACCGTGCCGTCCATGACGTGGTCGGCGAGCCAGGGGTGCCGGCGGGAGGAGAGCTGGGCCGTGAAGAGCACCCCGTCGTCGCCCGCGAGCTCTACGGCGGCTCCGAGCAGCGGGTGCCCGGCCGCCTCCAGCCCCGCGGCCCGCACGTCCCCTTCGGACGCCGGGGCGTCGATCCAGTAGCGCTGCCGCTGGAACGGGTAGGTGGGCAGCTCGGCGGGCTCGGCGGTGTCCGGCAGGAACGCCGCCCAGTCGCAGCTGCCGCCGTGCACATACACCTGGGTCAGCGCGGCGAGGGCGGAGACGACCTCGTCCCGTCCGCGCCGCAGTGCGGGCACCACCACGCCGGGGGCGTCCTCGGCACGGCTGTCGGTGGCCATCGCGGCCAGTACGGCGTCGGGCCCCAGCTCCAGGAACCGGGTGACGCCCTCCTCGGTGAGGAACCGCACGCCGTCGGCGAACCGGACGGCGCCGCGCAGCTGGGTCACCCAGTACTCGGCCGTGCACAGCTGCCCGGCCGTGGCCGTCCGCCCCGTGACGTCGGACACCACGGGGATCGTCGGCGGAGACATCGGGATGTCCCGGACGATCGCGGCGAAGTCCTCCAGCATCGCGTCCATATGAGGCGAGTGAAACGCATGACTGACCCGCAAATTCCTAGTCTTCCGGCCCAGTTCGGAGAAGTATGCGGACACGCGTTCGACTTCGGACGTGTCGCCGGACACCACCGTCGCCTGCGGACCGTTGACCGCGGCCACCGCGATCCGGTCCGCCAGCCCGTCGAGCAGCGGGAGCACCTCCTCCTCGGCGGCGGCCAGCGCGGCCATCGCACCATTGGCGGGCAGCCGCCCCATCAACCGGCCGCGCGCCGCCACCAGACGGCACGCGTCGGGCAACGTGAACACGCCTGCCAGGTGTGCGGCGGCCAGCTCGCCCACGGAGTGCCCGATCAGGTAGTCCGGGGTGACGCCCCACGACGCGAACAGCCGGAACAGCGCCACCTCGACGGCGAACAACGCCGGCTGGGTGTACTCCGTCCGGTCCAGCAGCCCGGCGTCCTCGCTGCCCTCCGCGGCGAACACGACCTCGCGCAGCGGCCTGCGCAGTTCCAGGTCCACGTGGGCGCAGACCTCGTCGAAAGCGTCCGCGTAGACCGGGAACGTCCGGTACAGCTCGCGGCCCATGCCGAGCCGCTGGGCGCCCTGCCCGGAGAACAGGAACGCGGTACGGCCACCGCTCGTGACGCCGGAGGCCGACGGTGCGCTCGCACGTCCGTCCAGCCAGCCGGTGAGCTGCTCCCGCAGTGCCTCACGGTCGGTGCCCCAGCACACCAGCCGGTGCTCGAAGCGGGAACGCGCCGCGAGAGCGCGGCCGACGGACGCGGCGTCGTACCCGGGCCGCCCGTCGAGCGCCCCGAGCAGGTTCTCGGCCTGCGCGGTCAACGCGGCGGACGTGCGTGCCGACAGCATCCACGGCAGCCGGCCGGCACCGGCCGGGCCCGGCGCGCCGGACACGGACTGCCCGGCGCCCGTCCCGTTCCGCGCCGGAGCCTGTTCGAGGATCACGTGCACGTTCGTGCCGCTCATGCCGAACGAGGACACCGCCGCCCTGCGGGGCGCATCGGCGTCGGGCCAGGCACGCTCCTTCGTGAGCAGCCGCACGGTGCCCGCCGACCAGTCCACATGCGGGGTGGGCTCGTCGGCGTGCAGGGTACGGGGCATGGTGCCGTGCTGCATCGCCAGCACGGACTTGATGACCCCGGCCACGCCCGAAGCTGCCTGGGTGTGGCCGATGTTCGACTTCACCGCGCCCAGCCACAGCGGCCGGTCCGCGGGCCGGTCCTGCCCGTAGGTGGCCAGCAGCGCCTCGGCCTCGATGGGGTCGCCCAGCGCGGTACCTGTGCCGTGCGCCTCCATCAGGTCCACGTCGGCGGTGCCCAGTTCCGCGTTGGCCAGCGCCTGGCGGATCACCCGCTGCTGGGCGAGACCGCTGGGCGCCGTCAGCCCGTTCGAGGCGCCGTCCTGATTGGCCGCGCTGCCCCGGACCACCGCCAGCACCCGGTGTCCGTTGCGCCGTGCGTCCGACAGCCGCTCCAGCAGGAGCATGCCGACGCCCTCGGCCCAGCCCGCCCCGTCGGCAGCTGCGGAGAACGCCTTGCACCGCCCGTCCGAGGAGAGCGCACCCTGCCGGCTGAACTCGATGAAAGAGTGCAGGGTCGAGATGACGGTCACCCCGCCGGCCAGCGCCATGGCGCACTCCCCGGACCGCACCGACTGGGCGGCCAGGTGCAGGGCCACCAGCGAGGACGAGCAGGCGGTGTCCACCGTGACCGCGGGTCCCTCCAGACCGAAGGTGTACGCCACCCGGCCGGACGTCACACTCGCCGCACTGCCGGTGGCGAGCTGCCCCTCGAACTCGCCCGCCGACCCGCCGAGCCGCACCCCGTAGTCGTTGTAGTTCGCGCCCACGAACACCCCGACGGGGCTGCCCTTGACCGTCGCCGGGTCGATCCCGGCACGTTCGAACGCCTCCCACGAGGTCTCCAGCAGCAGCCGGTGCTGCGGGTCGATGGCCGGCGCCACCCGCGGCGAGATGCCGAAGAACACCGGGTCGAAGGAGCCCACGTCGTGCAGGAAACCGCCGCCGCTGGAGTAGAACGTGCCCGGATGGTCCGGATCCGGGTGGTAGCTGCCGTCCAGGTCCCAGCCGCGGTCGGTGGGGAAAGCGGAAACCGCGTCCCGCCCCGCGGACAGCAGTTCCCAGAACTCCTCCGGGGAGCCCACCCCGCCGGGGAAGCGGCAGCTCATCGCGACGATGGCGACGGGGTCGTCGGCCGCTTCCCCGGTCGGCCCGCCCGCCGGCGCCGCAGCTTCCGCGACTGACGCGGCGGCCGTGCCGGACCGCTCGGCCGGCGCCCCGAAGAGCTGCTCGGCCAGATGCCCGGCCAGCCGGCTCGCGGTGTTGTGGTCGAACACCACGGTGACCGGCAGCCGCAGGCCGGTGGCGGCGTTGAGGCGGTTGCGCAGTTCCACCGCGGTCAGCGAGTCGAAACCCAGGTCGCGCAGCGCCCGGTCGAGATCGACCGCGTCGGGCCCGGCCAGGCCGAGCACCGCGGCGGCCTGGCGGCGCACCAGCGTCAGCAACGCCTGCTGCCGCTCGGCCGGCGAACGCCCGGCGAGGTCGGCCGCGAAACCGCCGTCGGCCTGCTCCTCGTCCGGGGCCCGGCCCACCGCGGGACGGGCTTCCGGCAGCCCTTCGAGCACCCGCCCGGCGCGGCCGGGCGTGCAGGCAGGCCCGAACACCGCCCAGTCGATGTCGGCGACGACGAGGTGGGGCAGATCGTGGTCGACGGCCTGCCACATCGCCGACAGCGCCGCCTCCGGCTCCATCGCGACGATGCCGTTACGGCTCAGCCACTCGCCCGTCTCGCCGGTGGCGAGACCCACCCGGTCCCAGGCGCCCCAGGCCAGCGAGGTGGCCGGCAGCCCCGCGGCTCGGCGGGCGAGCGCCAGCGCGTCGAGATAGGCGTTGGCCGCCGCGTAACTGCCCTGGCCGGGCCCGCCGAGCGTCCCGGCGATCGACGAGAACAGCACGAAGGCGTCCAGGTCGGCGCCCTCCGTCAGCTCGTGCAGATGGCGGGCCGCGGCCACCTTGGGCAGCAGCACCGACCTGGCCCGCTCCGGGGTCAGCACGTCGAGCAGGCAGTCGTCGAGCACGGCCGCCGCGTGCACGACCGCGGTCAGCGGGTGCTCGGGGTCGATACCGGCCAGCAGCCCCCGCAACGCCTCACGGTCCGCCACGTCGCAGGCCGCGATGGTCACCCGGGCACCGAGACCGGTCAGCCGCTCCGCCAACTCCGCGGCGCCCGGCGCCCGGTCGCCACGGCGGCTGGTCAACAGCAGGTGCCGCGCACCGTTCGACGCCAGCCACGTGGCGATCTCCGCGCCGATGCCTCCCGTGCCGCCGGTGACGAGCACGGTGCCGGTGGGCCGCCAGTTCCGCACCGGAGTGAGGCCCGCCAACGGCTTGCGGGCCAGCCGGCGCACGTACGCCCCGCCAGCCCGGACGGCCAGCTGGTCCTCGCCGTCCGGCGCGCCCAGCGCCCGCACCAGCCGTTCGGCCGCCCGCTCGTCGGGCTCCTCCGGCAGGTCGACCAGGCCGCCGATCCGCTGCGGGTATTCCAGCGCGGCGATGCGTCCGAGCCCCCACAGCAGGGCCTGCCGCGGGTCGACGGACCGGTCGGAGGACCCGACGCGGACCGCACCCCGGGTGGCGAACCACAGCGGTGCCGTGCTGCCGGCGTCCCCGAGCGCCTGGACGACCAGCACCGCACGGTCGAACTCCGCCTGGTCGAAGTCCGATTGGTCGAAGTCCGTGCCGCCGGGGTCGGACGGGTCGGAGTCCGTCCGGCCGGAGTCCGTGCGGTCGCCGAGTGCGAGCAGGGACAGGACTCCGGTGCACTCGGAACCGATCTCCCGCAAACACGCGGCCAGTTCGGCACGCTCGGCGTGCTCGACCTCTGTCACCCGGACCTCGGCGCCCAGTGCCGTGAGCGCCTGGCTCACGTGCTCGGACCAGACGTGTCCACCAGCCGGTACCAGCAGCAGCCATCGGGCACCGTCGATACGCGGTGCCGCGCCCTGAGGGAGGGGCTGCCACTGGATGTCGTAGCGCCACGAGTCCAGCTCCGCATCCTGACGACGCCGGCGGCGCCAGTCCGACAGGACGGGCATCAGCTCTTCGAGCGGTGCCGAGTCCGTCACACCGAGGGTCGCGGCGAGCGCGTTCGGGTCGTCGCCCTCGACAGCCGCCCAGAACTCGGCGTCGGCCACGTCCTGCCCGCCGTCGCCTTCGTCGCCGACCTCGTCCAGCAGCCAGTAGTGCTGGCGTTGGAAGGGGTAGGTGGGCAGATCGACGGTACGGGGGCGGGCGTTGTCGAACAGGGCCGTCCAGTCGATGTCGATGCCGCGTACCCACAGCTCGGCCGCGCTCGCCAGGAACCGGTCCAGCCCACCGTCGTCACGCCGCAGCGAACCGGTGACGATGCCCGGCTCCGTTCCGGCCGCCTCCACGATCTCCTGGACAGCGGTCGTCGTCACCGGATGGGAGGAGACCTCCACGAACGTGCCGAAGCCCTCCGCGGCCAGCTTCTCCACCGCCTCGGCGAACCGCACCCGCGAGCGCAGATTCGTGAACCAATAACCACTGTCCATCTGCGAACCATCGGTGAACTCACCCGTCACCGTCGACAGCACCGGAACCCGACCCGCACGCGGGCTGATGCCCCTCAGCGCGGTGGCCAGGTCGTCTCTGAGGGCGTCCATGGCCGGGGAGTGAGAGGCATAGTCCACCGCGATCCGGCGCGCCCGCATCCCCAGCCGCTCGCACTCGGCCACCACCTCACCAACCGCCTCCGCCTCACCGGAGACCACCACCTGCGACCCACTGTTGACCGCAGCCACCCACACCCGACCAGGCCACCGCTCCAGCAACCCCTCAACCCGCTCCACCGGCGCAGCGACCGACGCCATACCACCCTGCCCGGCCACAGCACGGATCGCCCGGCTGCGCAGACACACCACCCGCGCCGCGTCCTCCAGCGACAGCGCCCCCGCCACACACGCCGCAGCGATCTCACCCTGCGAATGCCCCACCACAGCCGCCGGCTCCACCCCGTACGACCGCCACAACTCGGCCAGCGACACCATCACCGCGAACGACACAGGCTGC
>NZ_JODR01000047.1 GCF_000725885.1 Streptomyces albus subsp. albus
AAACGCTCGGCTGGGAAACCCCAGCCGAGCGCCTGCATAAACTGCTCGCGGCCTGATCAACACAACCACGTGTTGCAACGACCGCTAGAAACCGCCCACGGCCGTGCGCCCCTGACCTGGGAATGCGTACCCGCCCCCGCGCGGAAGGTGCCCTACCGCCCCTCCCTCTCGTTGTGCTCCCCGACGTGTGGTTCGATCGGGAGCTGGTTTCCATGGGACAGATCGGCAGCGGAGAAGGGCTGCCGTTGACGGCGGCGCAGACGGGCATGTGGATCGCCCAGCAGCTGGACCCGGACAGTCCCTGTTTCCGGGCCGCCGAAGCGGTCGAGATCCGGGGCGCCGTCGATGCGGGACTGCTGGAGCGGGCGCTGCGGCACGCCGTCGAAGAGACGGAGGCGTTGCGCGTCCGCTTCGGTGAGGGGCCGGTCGGCGAAGAAGGTGAAGAAGGCCAAGACGGCCAGGAGGAGGAACAGGTACGCCAGTACGTCGAGAAGTGCGACGACTGGCCGCTGCCGCTGATCGACCTGCGCGGCGAGAGCGACCCGGACGCCGCCGCGCACGCGTGGATGTGGGCGGACCTCGGACAGCCCGTGGACCCGCGGCGGTCACGGGTCTTCTCGTTCGCCGTCCTGCGCACGGCCCACGACCGGTACCTGCTCTATCTGGCCATCCACCACATCGCGATGGACGGCTACGCCATGTCGCTCTTCCTGCCGCGGGTCGCCCAGCTCTACACCGCGCTGGAGAGCGGCGCTCCCCTGCCGGAGCGGACCCTCGCCCCGCTGGCCCGCGCACTGGAGGACGAGGCCGCCTACCACCGCTCCGAGCGGATGGTGCGCGACCGCGCCTACTGGACGGAACAGCTCGCCGCCTGGGGCGGTTCCGCGCCGCAGCCGTCCGGCCACTGGCTGCGTCCGGCCCGCACCTTCGTACGGGAGACCGGCCATCTGGAGCCGGAGGCCGCGCAGGGCCTGCGTGCCCTCGCCCGCGAGGAGCGCACCGGGCTGGCCACCGCGGCCATGGCGGCGCTCGCCCTGTACGTGCACCGGCTCGGCGGCGCGGAGCCCGCGGCGGACGGCACCGGCCGCGACGGTGGGGACGGCGGCGAGGGCGTGGTGCTGGACGTGACCGTCACCGGGCGCGGCGGGGCCACCCGCGACGTGCCGTGCATGCTCGCCAACGTCCTGCCGCTGCGGGTGCCGTGCCCGGCCGCCGGCACCGTCGGCGAACTGCTGCGCCGCACCACCGAGCAGGCCAAGGGGCTGCTGCGGCACCAGCGTTACCCCTTCTGGCACCTGATGCGGGAGGCGGGGGCCGCCCGCAGGCTCGCGGGCGGCATGGCCGACTGGGGCATCAATGTGATGACCCACGACCCGAAGATCTCCTTCGGCCGCCATCCCGCCCTGCTGCACAACCTGTCCAACGGGCCGGTCACCGGGATGAGCGTCAACGTCTACGACCGCCCCGACGACGGCTCCCTGCGCATCGACTTCCAGGCGGACCCCGCCGTGCACCCGCCCGAGCAGGTCGCCGCCCACCACCGCCGCTTCCTGGAACTGCTGCGCACCCTCGCCACCGCCGGCACCGGCAGCCGGCTCGACACCCTGGATGTCGCCACCCGCGGCGAACGCGAGCAGGTGCTCGCCTGGGGACGCGGCCCGCACCTGGCCGTGCCCGCCAAGCCGCTGCACACCGCCTTCGAGGAACGCGTACGGGAGGACCCGGACGCCGTCGCGCTGGTGTGCGGCCCCTCCCGTGCCGCCACCGTCCTCGGCCGGCGTGCGCTCAACGCCCGCGCCAACCGGCTCGCCCACCTGCTGCTGGACCGCGGTGCCGGGCCCGGCACCACCGTCGCCCTCGCGCTGCCCCGCACCGAGGCGTACGCCGCGGCCCTGCTCGCCGTCCTCAAGACCGGCGCCGCCTGCCTGCCGCTGGAGGCCGGACATCCGGCCGAACGCACCCGCATGATGCTGGCCGACGCGGCGCCGCTGTGCGTCCTGGCCACCCGCTCGACCGCCCCCGGACTGCCCGGGGACGCGCCCGTGCTGCTCACCGACAGCGACAGCACCATCCGCGCGCTGGCCCGCCGCCCCGCGAGCGATCCGCGCCCCGGCGACCTGCCCCGCCCGCCGCGGCCCGACGACGCGGCCTACCTCGCCTTCACCTCCGGCACCACCGGCCGCCCCAAGGGCGTCGTCGTCGAGCACCGGCAGCTGTCCAACCTCCACCACGACCACCTCGCCACCCTCATCGGCCCCGCCGCACAGCGCGCCGGAGGGCGCCGGCTGCGGGCCGCGCTGACCGCCTCGTTCACCTTCGACACCTCGTGGGAGGCGTGGCTGTTCCTGGCCGCCGGCCACGAGGTGCACCTGATCGAGGACGGCGTGCGGCACGACGCGACCGCGCTCACCGCCCGCGTCGAGGACCAGCGCCTCGACTTCCTCGACCTCACCCCCTCCCTGCTGCGGCACCTGCTGGACGCCGGGCTCTTCCGCCCCGGCGCCCACCACCCCGGCACCCTGATGGTCGGCGGCGAGGCACTGGACCCCGCGCTGTGGCGGCGGCTGCGCGCCCTGCCCGCCACCACCGTCCTCAACTACTACGGACCCACCGAGTGCACGGTGGACGCCGTCTGGTGCCGGCTGGACGAACAGGGCGAACACCCCGTCATCGGCCGCCCCCAGCACAATGTGCGCGCCTACGTCCTCGACCGCGGCGGACGGCTGTGCCCGCCCGGCGTACGCGGCGAACTCCACCTCGGCGGCGCCCAGGTGGCCCGCGGCTACCTGGGCGCGCCCGCGGCCACCGCCGCCCGCTTCCTGCCGGACCCGTTCGCGGCGGAACCGGACGCCCGCATGTACCGCACCGGCGACCTGGTGCGGTGGACCGACGACGGCGCCCTGGAGTACCTCGGCCGCACCGACGGGCAGATCAAACTGCGCGGCGTGCGCATCGAACCGGCCGAGATCGAGACGGTGCTGGCCGCGCACCCCGGCGTCGCCCAGGTCGCGGTGGCCGCACACGGCGGGGACGGTACGGCCGGCGCCCCGCACCTGGCGGCGCACTTCGTGCCCGCACCCCGCCGCCCCCGCGACGGCACCCGCCCCTCCCCCGCCGCCGCGACGGACGGCCCCGACCAGCAGGAGCTGCGCTCCTGGGCCGCCGCCCGGCTGCCCGCCGCGATGGTGCCCGCCGTCTACATCGCCCACGACGCCCTGCCCCTCACCCCGCAGGGCAAACTGGACCGCGCCGCCCTGCCGTCCCGCACCCCCGCGCGGCCCCCGGCACAGCGCCGCGCCCCGCGCACCGCACACGAACGCACGGTGTGCGCCCTGTTCGCCGAGGTCCTCGGCGTGCCCGAAGCCGGCCCCGACGACGACTTCTTCGCCCTCGGCGGCCACTCCCTGACCGCCACCCGCCTGCTCACCCGGCTGCGCGCCGCACTCGGCGCCGACGTCTCCCTCGGCGCGCTCTACCAGGCCGCCACCCCCGCCAGGCTCGCCGCCCTCCTCGACACCTCCGCCCCGGCGGGCGACCGCCCCGCCGCCGACGGCGCCTGGCGGATGCTGCTGCCGCTGCGCCCCGACGGCACCGACCGGCCCCTCTTCTGCGTCCACCCCTCCGGCGGCCTCGGCTGGTGCTACGCCACACTGCCGCCGCACCTGCCGCCGCACGTCCCCGTCTACGCCCTCCAGGCCCAGGGCCTCCACCCGGCCGACCGGCCCGCCACCACCTTCCCCGGCCTGATCGCGGAGTACGCCGCACGGCTCCGCACCGTGCAGGAACACGGCCCCTACCGGCTGCTGGGCTGGTCCCTGGGCGGCGCCCTCGCCCACGCCGTCGCCGCCCGCCTCCAGGCCGACGGCGAGGAGGTGGAGCTCCTCGCCCTGCTGGACGCGGCACCCATCGACCCCGCGCACCGGCCCGGGCTGCACACCGCCGACCCGGCCGTGGTCGAACGCCTGGTACGGGAAGCGCTCGGCAGCCACGCCGCCGACGCCGCGCACGTCGGTGCGGTCACCCGCGTCCTGGAGCGCTACGAGGCCCTGCTGCCGACCTACCGCCACTCCCTCTACAAGGGCCCGGCCCACTACTTCCGCGCCACCGTGCCCGACCCCGCCCACCGTGCGGCCGGCGGACCCCAGGAGTGGGAGCCGTACCTGACGGCGCCGCCCACGGTCCACGACATCCCCTGCACCCACAGCACGATGGGCACCGCATCCGCCATGGCCCGCATCGGCCGGCTGCTCCACCCGCTGCTGGCGAGGGAGCACCAGCACCAGTGAGGGCGCCGGCCCGGGGCGGTCCGCGTGGGCGGCCGGGTCGCGGCCCGGCGCCGTCGGCCGGCTCGCATCCGTTCGCCGGGGCGCGTCCGCCCACCGGCTCTCGTCCGTCCACCGGCTCGCGTCCGTTCGCGGGGGCGCGTCGGGACGCCGGTGCGGGCCCGGACGCCAGTGCCGGACCGCACGCCGGTGCGGGACCGGACGGTGCCGGAGCCGGCCGACCGGTCCGGGGCCGGGCCGGCGGCCGTCAGCCGATCCGGTCGAGGATCAGCGGGCGCGGCCGGAAACCGCTGCCGGCGGGGGCGAGCTCCCACGCTCCCTCCAGCGCCGCCTGTGCGTACGCGAAGGTGTCGGGCGTGTCGGTGTGCAGGGTCAGCAGCGGGGCGCCGGCGGTGACGTGGTCGCCGGGCCGGGCGTGGATCTCGACGCCGGCCCCGGCCTGCACGGGGTCCTCCTTGCGGGCGCGGCCGGCGCCCAGGCGCCAGGCGGCCAGCCCGACGGCGTAGGCGTCGAGGCGGGTGACGACACCGGACGCCGGAGCGGTGACCACGTGCTGTTCGCGGGCGCGGGGCAGTTGTGCGTCGGGGTCGCCGCCCTGGGCGGTGATCATGCGGCGCCAGACGTCCATCGCGGAGCCGTCGGCCAGTGCCTTGGCGGGGTCGGCGTCCGGCAGGCCGGCCGCGTCCAGCATCTCCCGGGCGAGGGCCACCGTCAGTTCGACGACGTCGGCGGGTCCGCCGCCCGCGAGGACCTCGACGGATTCGCGTACTTCGAGGGCGTTGCCGGCCGTCCGGCCCAGCGGGGTGTCCATGTCCGTCAGCAGGGCGACGGTGCGCACCCCGTGGTCGGTGCCCAGCTCGACCATGGTGGCGGCCAGTTCGCGGGCGTCGTCGGCGTTCTTCATGAACGCGCCGGAGCCGGCCTTGACGTCCAGGACGAGCGCGCCGGTGCCCTCGGCGATCTTCTTGGACATGATGGAGGAGGCGATCAGCGGCAGCGACTCGACCGTGCCCGTGACGTCCCGCAGCGCGTACAGCCGCTTGTCGGCGGGGGCCAGGCCCTCGCCCGCCGCGCAGACGACGGAGCCGACGTCCCGCAGGACGTCCATCATCTCGGCGTTGCTGAGGGAGGCCCGCCAGCCGGGGACGGACTCCAGCTTGTCGAGGGTGCCGCCGGTGTGTCCCAGGCCCCGGCCGGACAGCTGGGGGACGGCCGCGCCGCAGGCGGCGACCAGCGGCGCGAGCGGCAGGGTGATCTTGTCGCCCACGCCGCCCGTGGAGTGTTTGTCCGCCGTGGGGCGGTCGAGCGCGCCGAAGTCCATCCGCTCGCCGGACGCGATCATGGCGGCGGTCCAGCGGGAGATCTCCGCGCGGGTCATGCCGTTGAGGTAGACGGCCATGGCCAGCGCCGCCATCTGTTCGTCGGCGACGACACCGCGGGTGTAGGCGTCGATGATCCAGTCGATCTGTTCGCCGGTCAGCTCCTGTCGGTCGCGCTTGGCGCGGATGACGGAAATGGCGTCCATGCCTCACTCCCTGCTTGGTTCCGTGTTTCCGGCGGACCGGGGCCGCGCCGGGGCCCGCGGCGTGCCGGCCGCCGGGCTCTCAGCGTGCCAGCTGCTGGGGCCCGAAGGCGTCCGCGAGCAGGTCCGCGAGGGGGCGGATGCCGGAGGGCGCCTCCACCAGCAGGTCCGCTCCGCCGTGCTCCCACAGCAGTTGGCGGCAGCGCCCGCAGGGGGCGACGACGGTGCCGTCGCCCCCGACGCAGGTGAAGGCGACCAGCCGGCCGCCGCCGGTGGCGATCAGTTCGCTGACCAGACCGCATTCGGCGCACAGGCCGACACCGTAGGAGGCGTTCTCGACGTTGCAGCCGGTCACCGTGCGTCCGTCGGCCACCAGCGCGGCGGCGCCGACGGGGAAGCCGGAGTAGGGCGCGTACGCCCGGGCCATGGCGTCCCGGGCCCGGTCGCGCAGGGCGTCCCAGTCGAGGTGCGCTCCGCCGGCCGTCTCCCCGCCGCCGGCCGTCTCCTCGCCGGTCCGGCCGGTGGCGGCCGGACCGGTGTCCGCGGTTTCGTTCACGCTCATGTCCCCTCGCCTCGGCGGTACGACTTGCCGACCGCGCGTGGGGCGCGGAGCCGTTGCGCGGCCAGGGAGAGCACCAGCAGTGTGGTGACGTACGGCGTCATCTCCACGAACTCCAGGGCCACGGTGTCCGTCAGCGTGTACCACAGCGCGAGCAGCACGGCGATAACGAGGGCGACGGCGGCCTGGACACGGGCGCCGCGGGCGCCGCGCAGCGCGGCGCGGATCTTCCAGGCGGCGAGCAGGACCAGCAGTACGGCCATCAGCAGCAGCATCGCGTGGACGGTGGTGCCGCCGCCGACGACGCGCAGGGCGTCCATGAAGCCGAAGAGCCCGGCGCCCATGGCGACGCCCCCGGGACGCCAGTTGCCGAAGATCATGGTGGCGAGGCCGATGTAGCCGCGCCCGCCGGTCTGGTTCTCCTGGTAGAAGTGCACGCCGATGGCGAGGAACGCGCCGCCGAGCCCGGCCAGCGCCCCGGAGACCAGCAGGGCGGCGTACTTGTAGGTGTAGACGTTGACGCCCAGCGACTCGGCGGCGACCGGGTTCTCACCGCAGGAGCGCAGCCGCAGCCCGAACGAGGAACGCCACAGCACGAAGAAGCTGCCGACGAAGAGCACGACGGTCAGCAGCGTCACCCACGAGACCTCGCTGACCAGGGCCCGCAGGATGCCGGCCAGGTCGGAGACGAGGAACCACTGGTGCTTCTCGATGCTGCCGAGCCCGTCGGCGAGGCCGGGGACGGTGAAGGTGGGCATGTCGTCCATGGGCGGCGACTGCTTGTCGTTGCCGCCCGCCTGGGCCGCGTCGCTGCCGGGCGCGCCGAACCACAGCTTCGCCAGGTAGCGCACGAGGCCGAGGGCGAGGATGTTGATGGCGACACCGGAGACGATGTGGTCGACGCCGAAGGTGACGGTCGCCAGGGCGTGCACCAGCCCGCCGAGGGCGCCGCCGGCGATGCCCGCCAGCACGGCGGCCCACGGCCCGTGCTGCCAGCCGATCCAGCCCGCGGCGAAGGTGCCGAGCATCATCATGCCTTCGAGGCCGATGTTGATGACGCCGGCGCGTTCGGCCCACAGCCCGCCCAGGCCGGCCAGTCCGATGGGCACGGCGGCGGCGATGGCGGAGGAGAACTGGTCGCTGTTGGAGAGCTGTTCGTCGCCGGTGACGACCCGTACGAGGGAGAGCAGCAGCAGTCCGCCCACGATCAGCAGCAGGACGACGGGGTAGGACAGCCGCCGCCGGCCGCCGCCCGCGTCGGCGGTCGCGGGTGCCTGCTTCGGCGCGGACGACGTGGAGGTGGTGCTCATGCGGTGGCCCCCGCCTTCTGCTCGGTGCCGTCCTGCTCGGTGCCCGCGCCGGCCCGGGCGCTCAGCTCCGCGCCGACCTCACGCTGCTGCCTGCGCAGCACGACGCGGCGGACGATCTCGTACGCGATGACGACGCACAGCACGATGATCCCCTGCATGACGCCGACGATCTCCTGCGCGTAGCCCTCGAACTCCAGCTGGATGCCGGTGCGTTCCAAAAAGCCCCACAGCAGCGCGGCGAGTGCCATGCCGAAGGGGTGGTTGCGGCCCAGCAGGGCGATGGCGATGCCGGTGAAGCCGACGCCGGTGGGGAAGTCGGTGCCGTAGCTGAAGGACTTGTTCAGCAGGGTCGGGATGCCGACGAGTCCGGCCACGGCACCCGACAGCAGCATGCTGGTGACGACCATCCGGCGGACGCTGACGCCGCTGGCGGAGGCCGCCGACTCGCTGCGGCCGACGGCCCGCAGGTCGAAGCCGAAGCGGGTGCGGCCGATCACGAACCAGTACGCCAGGCCGATGACGACGGCCACGACGACGGTGCCGTAGATGGGGTCCGGGTCGGTGGGGATCAGGAAGAACCGGCCGGATTCGGGGATGGTCGGCGTGTGGAAGAGGTTGCCGTCCTTGACGGCCAGCTTGTCCTCGGAGAGGAAGTAGCCGATCAGCGAGCCCGCGATGGAGTTCAGCATGATCGTGGTGATGACCTCGCTGACGCCGCGGGTCGTCCTGAGCACGCCCGCGATGCCCGCCCACAGGGCGCCGACGGCCATCGCCACGATGATGATGACGGGGATCTGGAGCACGCCGGGCAGCGCGAGCGCCCCGCCGACGACGGCGGCGAAGAACGCGGCGACGCGGTACTGCCCGTCCACGCCGATGTTGAAGAGGTTCATGCGGAAGCCGATGGCCACGGCCGCCGCCGACAGGTAGTACGGGATCGCCTTGTTGATGATCCACACCTGGCTGTCGCTCTTCGACCCGAAGTCGATCATCACGAAGAAGGCGTGGAAGGGGTCCTTGCCGGTCGCCAGGATCACCACGGAGGAGAGGACGAACGCGGCGAGCAGCGCCAGCGCGGGCGCGGCCAGCGCCTGGAGGACGGACTGGACGCCGAACTTCTCTTTCCAGCGGCTCACTTGTCGCCCCCCGTCGTCTCGTCCTGGTGCTCCAGGTGGCCGCTGGCCGCGCCGGTCATCGCCGAGCCCAGCTCCTCCGGGGTGACGTGCGCCGGGTCGGCATCGGCGACCAGCCGGCCCCGGTACATCACCCGCAGCGTGTCGGAGAGCCCGATCAGCTCGTCCAGGTCGGCGGAGATCAGCAGCACGGCCAGCCCCTCACGGCGGGCGGCGCGTATCTGGTCCCAGATCTGCGCCTGCGCGCCGACGTCCACACCACGGGTGGGGTGGGCGGCGATCAGCAGCTTGGGGTGGTGGCTCATCTCGCGGCCGACGATGAACTTCTGCTGGTTGCCGCCCGACAGACTGGCGGCGGTGACCTCGATACCGGGGGTGCGCACGTCGTACTCGGCGACGATGCGCTCCGCGTCGGCCCGCGCGTCCCCCAGGGCGAGCAGCTGCGGGGCGCCGGGTATGCCCAGCAGCGGGCCCTTCGTGTTGGGCTTCTCCGTGACGTGGCCCAGGATGCGGTTCTCCCACAGCGGGGCCTCCAGCAGCAGCCCGTGCCGGTGCCGGTCCTCGGGGATGTAGCCGATGCCGCTCTCCCGCCGCAGCCGGGTGGGGGCGTGCGTGAGGTCCTGGCCGTCCAGGGTGACGGTGCCGCCGTCCGGGTCGCTCATCCCCATGACGGCCTCGACGAGTTCGGCCTGTCCGTTGCCCTCCACACCGGCGATGCCCAGCACCTCGCCCTTGTGGATGGTGAAGGAGATGTCGTCCAGCACCGTGCGCCGCACACCGTCGGAGTCGGTCGCCGACAGCCGCAGCCCCTCCACCTTCAGCATCGGCACGTCGGTGACGGTGGACTCACGGGTCTCGGCGGTCGGCAGCTCGCTGCCGACCATCAGCTCCGCGAGCTGCTTGGGGCTGGTCTCCTGTGGCCGTACGGAGGCCACCGTCGTGCCGCGCCGGATGACGGTGATCGCGTCGGCGACGGACAGCACCTCGCCCAGCTTGTGCGAGATGAACAGAACGGTCAGACCCTCGGCCTTCAGCTCCCGCAGGTTGGCGAAGAGCGCGTCGACCTCCTGCGGCACCAGCACCGCCGTCGGCTCGTCCAGGATGAGCGTGCGGGCGCCCCGGTAGAGGGCCTTGAGGATCTCCACCCGCTGCCGGTCGGCGACCCCGAGTTCCTCGACCAGGGCGTCGGGGCGGACCCCGAGCTGGTAGGCGTCCGACAGCTCCTTGATCTTCTTGCGGGCGCGGGCACCGATGCCGTGCAGCTTCTCCGCGCCGAGCACGGTGTTCTCCAGCACGGTGAGGTTGTCGGCCAGCATGAAGTGCTGGTGCACCATGCCGATGCCGCGCGCGATGGCGTCGGCGGGGCTGTGCAGGGTGACGGGCTCCCCGTCGATGCTGATGGTGCCCTCGTCCGGCCGCTGCATGCCGTAGAGGATCTTCATCAGGGTGGACTTGCCCGCACCGTTCTCACCGACGAGCGCGTGCACGGTGCCGCGGTGCACCGTGATGTCGATGTCGCGGTTGGCGACGACGCCGGGGAACCGTTTGGTGATGCCGCGCAGTTCGACGGCCGTCCCGGAACCGCCGGGCCCTGGGCCCGCCCCGGGCGGCGCCGTGCTGCTGCCGCTGGACTCGCTGGACACTTGACTGACGCGCTCCCTGATTGAGCTGGGCTCCCGGACGGGAGAGGTACGCCGCCCCGGCGGAAAGGGGGGCACAGGGAGGACGGCCCCGCACGCCGCGCTGTCCGCGCACCGTCCGGGGCCGCCCTCACGAGGGCATCACGGCCGGGCCGGAACCTTGACCTTGCCCGAGATGATGTCTTCCTTGGCCTTGTTGATGTCGTCCATGACGTCGTCGACGAAACCGCCGGAAGTCGCGACCGAGACGCCGTCCTCCTTCAGCGAGAACGTCTGGTTCCCCTTGAGCGGCTTGCCGTCCTTCACGCTCTTGATCAGCTCGTAGACGGCGACGTCCACGTTCTTGACCGACGAGGTCAGGATCGCGTTCTTGTACTTCTCCAGGCCCTTCTGCCGGTACTGGTCGGAGTCGACCCCGATGGCCCAGGCGCCCTTCTTCTTGCTGACCTGCTCGATGGAACCGGCACCCGACTGGCCCGCCGCGCTGTAGATGACGTCGTTGCCGCGGGCCAGCATGCCCTTGGCCATGCTCTTGGCGCGGGCCGGGTCGTTGAAGCCCTTGTCGGACTCCTTGTAGAGGTAGTCGACCTCGACCTTGATCTTCGGGTTGGTGTCCTTGACGCCCTTGACGTAGCCGGCCTCGAACTTCTGGATGAGCGCGTTGTCCACGCCGCCGATGAAGGAGACCTTGTCCGTCTTCGTCTTCTTCGCCGCGGCAACGCCCACCAGGTAGGAGGACTCGTTCTCCGCGAACGTCATGCCGACCACGTTCTTGGTGTGGGACTGCTCGTCCACCACACCGAAGGTCGTGTCGGGGAAGTCCTTGGCCACCTTGTTGATCGACTTGCCGTAGTTGAAGCCGACGCCAATGACCGGATTGTAGCCGTCCTTGGCGAGCGAGATGAGCCGCTGCTCGCGGGTCTCCTCCGTCTCGTTGTTCCCGGCCGTCATCTCCTTGGTCTTGACGCCGAGTTCCTTCTCGGCCTTGTCCGTGCCGCGGGCCGCCGCCTCGTTGAAGGAGTGGTCGTCCCGCCCCCCGACGTCGAAGGCGAGCCCGACGCCCTTGTTCTTCTTGCCACCGCCCGACTCCGTAGAGCTCTCACCGCACGCGGTGGCCGTCAGTGCGAGAGTCGCGGTGGCGGTGACCGCGGCAGCCAGCTTTGTTACCCGACGCAACGGAGTCCCCTTCGAGTCGTGGAAGCACCGGTTCCGGCACCGCAGTTGGGTTCCGGCCCTTGAGACGGCCACAGATTAACGCGCGTAGATTTCCAGCAGAAGGAGACGGGAACCAGCCGTTATCGGATCGTCGCGAACGCGCTATGCGGATCGTCGCCGACGGATCGCGCGGATTGCCCCGGAAGGGCTGTTCGGATGGCCGCGGACGGGCTGTCCCGATCGCCGCGAATGCCCTGCAGGGATCGACGCGGACGGGCCGTGCGGGCCCCGGGCGGGCGGGGCGGACGGGCTGCGCGGGGCGGGGCGGACGGGCTGTCCCGATCGCCGCGAATGCCCTGCAGGGATCGACGCGGACGGGTCGTGCGCAGCGGGGCGAACGGGCTGCGCGGGGCGGGGGCTCGAACGGGCGGGGCCGCCCCATGCGGCCGGGCCGGAAAGGCCCGGGCCGGGGACGGCCCCCGCCGGTCACGAACGGCGCAGCAGCACCGCCGCCGTGAACAGCTCCACGCCGGTGGTGATGGCACCCTCGTCGGCGTCGAAATCGCCCTGGTGCAGATCGCGCACCCGGCGCTCCCCCGCCGGCCGCACCCCCAGCCGGGCCATCGCGCCCGGCACGTGCTCCAGATACCAGGAGAAGTCCTCACCGCCCAGACTCTGCTCGGTGGTCTCCACCGCCGCAGCGCCCGCACGCGCGGTCATCGCCTCCCGCAACAGCGCCGTCGCCGAGGGCTCGTTGACCACCGGCGGCACGCCGCGCACATACGTCAGCTCGCACTTGGCCCGGTGCAGCGTCGCCACCTCGTCGATCGCCGCGTGCACCAGATCCGGCGCCTCACGCCACGTCGGCAGATCCAGGCAGCGCAGGGTGCCCGACAGCTCCGCGCGCTGCGGGATGACGTTCGAGGCGTGCCCCGACTCGATCCGCCCCCACGTCAGGGCCAGCCCCGACCGGGCGTCCACCCGGCGTGACAGCAGGGCCGGCGCCTCCGTGACCAGCTTGGCCGCCGCCGTCACCAGATCGGTCGTCAGGTGCGGGCGGGCCGTGTGGCCCCCGGCACCGCTGAGGACCACCTCCAGCCGGTCGCACGCCGAGGTGATCGGGCCGGCCCGCAGCCCGATGCGGCCCACGTCCACCCGCGGATCGCAGTGCACCGCCAGGATCGACCCGACCCCTTCCAGCACACCGCAGTCCACCGCGTCGGAAGCGCCGCCCGGCAGCACCTCCTCGGCCGGCTGGAACAGCAGCCGCACCGGACGCGGCAGGGCCCCGGCACGTGCCAGCTCCGCCAGCACCAGCCCGGCGCCGAGCACCACCGTGGTGTGCACGTCGTGCCCGCAGGCGTGCGCCCGGCCCGGCACCGTCGAGCGGTAGGACACCTCCTTGGTGTCCGGGATGGGCAGCGCGTCGATGTCCGCGCGCAGCGCCAGCATGGGCGCGCTCTCCTGGACACCGCCCTCCGCCGTGCCCGCCGGCTCCGCGCCGGTCCCCGGATGGATGTCGCAGATCAGCCCCGTGCCCATCGCCAGCACCCGGGGCCGCAGCCCGGCGCGCTCCAGCCGGGTCTTGAGCGCTGTCGTCGTGCGGAACTCCTGGTTGCCCAGCTCCGGATGCATATGGATGTCACGCCGGAAAGCGATGAGCTCTCGCCGTAGGGGTTCGGTCAGGCGGCCGGGAAGCTCGGGCAGTACGCCGGCGGCTCCGCGTGCGTCTACCTCTACCTCCGGAGCTGCAGGGGACAGGAGTTCGTTCATGGTGCGAAGACTAGGCCCACCGCGACCGCAACTCACTAGAGATCCCCCAAAGTTCAACCTCACAGGGGAAGAAAATCTAGGCCGTGCGGCGGTTATGTCCCCTTGCGGTTGGGTATAGCTGTTCGCTTGCCCGCACGCCCACACGCTGCCTGACAGCGGAGTGCCGGGTACCCGGGGGGCGCACCGGTATGCAGCACATGCTGGCGGCGCGGGAAGGTCTGCCGCCACGCCTCCTGCCCGGCGTAGCCTGAGCCCATGGCTGAGCACCTGGGCGACCGGCTGGCACGTCTGCGGCGCCTCGCCGACCTGACGCAGGAGGGCCTGGCCGAACGCTCCGGCGTCTGTGCCGACGTTGTACGCAAACTCGAACAGAAGCGGAAGCACAGCGCCCGGCTGCCCACCTTGCACGCCCTCGCCCGCGGGCTCGGAGTGGAGCTGACGGCGCTGCTCGGAGACCCGCCCGCGGTCCCGTCCACCGGAGCGGCCGATCCACCCCAGCTGGTGGCCCTGCGTCGCGCGGTCATGCCGCCCCTGTTCGGCCCCCCGCCCGACCCGGCTGGAGCCGAGCGGCTGTCCCTGCCACTCCTGCGCCAGGAGATCTCGGACGGCTGGACCCTCTACCACGACGCCGCGTTCGGACGCCTCATGGACGTCCTGCCCGGCATCGTCACCGACGCGCGCTTCGCCGCCTCCGTCGGGCGGGCCGACGAGCGTGCCGCCGGACAAGCAGCGTTGGCCAAGGCACTGCAGCTGGCCGGACACCTGGCCATCCGGCTGGGTAAGACCGACCTCGCCCTCTCGGCCCTGGAACGCGCCATGCACGCCGCCGCCGACTCCCCGGATCCACTGCTCGTGCCGATGATCAGCAACAGCGTCGCGTGGAACTACCAACGCCAGAACCGGCTCGCCGACGCGGAACACCTGGCCGTGCATGCCGCCGACGGGGTCGAGCAACGGTACGGCCACACCGCCGAGGGGGTCCGGGTGTGGGGCGGGCTGCTCATGTCGGCCGCCACCTCGGCCGCCCGCTCCGGCGACTACGGGACCGCCAACGCCATGATGACCACGGCGGAGAAGGCCGCCCAACGCCTGCGCACCCTGCCGCCCCCCGCGGACGGAAAGATGCTCTCCGTGTTCAGCCGGTCCTCCGTGCGGATCGAGCGCGTCCGTCTCGCCGTCCAGCACGCCCGGCCCCAGGAAGCGCTGGCGCTCGCCCGGGGAATACGGCTCGGCGCCGACACGCCCCCGTCCTGGCGGACCTGGCTGCTGCTCGACGTGGCACAGGCACACGCCGACCTGGGGAACGCGGAAGGCGCCGTCAAAACCCTCGAACGGCTGCGGCGCACCGCCCCGGCGTGGATGCGGCACCACACACAGGCCGTGTCGCTGGTCCGCGACCTGGCCGCGCGCCCCTCCCGGCCGCCCGGCGTGCGCAAGCTGGCCGAGTTCCTGGGCATCGCCGACTAGCCCGTGGAACTGGGACGTTACATCCCTTCTGAGGCTCCGCCCGCTGCTCCAGGGTTGGTACCGGAACAGCCCTCGCGACCGCGACCGACGGCCGGGGGACGCGGACGGACCGAGGAAGCAGACAGCCATGACGCAGCCTGAAGACGAGTCGGACGAGAGCGTGCGGCGCCCCGTGTCCTGCGCCGACTGCGAGTGGTACCGCACGCAGGTCGCACGTGCCGCGGGAGACCCGAGACCACGCGCCGACCTCGAAGCACTGTTCGCCGCGCACCTGCGCAGGAAGCACGGGGACACCGCCCGTGTACTGCGGGGCGTCTGACATGTGGCGCATCGGCCAGCGCGTACGCGACAGGACGACCGGCAAGGAGGGAGAGATCATCCGCATCACCCTCCCGTCGCCCCTCATCTACCGGCTGAGACTCGACGACGATGACGTGCCTCTCGTGGTCTACCGCTACGACCATCAACTCGACGTCCCCTCCTCACGCGGCGGGACAGCACCGCAGGACCGCCGCGGATAGGAGCGGGCCGGCCGCGCCCGGCCGGACGCCGGACCTTGGCCCGGGCGGGCCGGGCCGCGGGGCCGCGTCTTATGTGCTCTGCTGCGGGGTCGGGGGGAGGCGGTGGGCGCCTCGGGCTTTGCCGGTGACGTCCGTGAGGAAACCGTGGGCGCGGGGGGACGCCGTACGGGTCAGCCAGGCGGGGTCTATGTCGCAGACGGCGACGGTCACGGCCGTGCCGGCGAGCGCCAGCGGGAGGGTGTGGACGACGGTGGAGGGGAAGCTGAGGATCGTCCGCCCCACCGGACCGCGGCGGGCGACCAGTTCGAGAGGCAGGTCAGGGCGGACGATCTCCAGGCCGGTGGCGGCGCTGACCTGCGCCAGCTTTTCGCTGCTCTCCCTGCGGTGCGCGAAATAGCGGGTGGCTCCATAGGCGCGGGCCAGCCCCGCGACGGCCTCCAGATAGCGCTCGACGTCCACCACACCGGTCTCCACCAGGGAGGTGCCCACCAGATCGGCGCCCTTGGTCAGCCGGGGCGGGCCGAAACGGGCGCGGGTCCAGGCGAACTCGTTCGCCGTGACGATGACGTTCTCCGGCACCTCCACCGGCATGGAGCTGAAGACCTCCACCCGGTGCGAGCCGTCGGGGCCGGGGGTGAGACGGCGGCGGGCGCGGCGGGAGACCGGCGCGAACAGCAGACCGCGCACCCCGCCCCGGCTGCCCTTGCGGTGCCAGCGCACGAACCGTTCGCCCCGCGCCAGCTGGGCGACGAACTCCATCGTCGCCGTACCGTCGTCCACCACCGTCACCCGGCGTTCGGCACGGGACGGGGTGAGGGCCAGCAGCAGTTGGACGTAGCGGGAGAACGGGTCCCCGATGACCAGGGTCGTGGCCCGGCGCAGCCGGCGGGCCAGGGAGAGGACGCTCTTGGCGGCACCGGCCACCCCGTCGCGGGCCTCCTCCCAGCGCACGGTGATGCCCTCGTCGCGGGCCAGTTCGGCCATGCGGCGCAGCTGGCCCCGCGTCATCGGGTCGTGCGGCGGCAGCACGACGAGGGTGAGGGGGCTGGCGGTGCCGGGCGCCGGGTGGTTGTGCGCCCATTCGAGCACGTTGAGGAGCTGGACGGGGCTCTCGACGAACGCGAGAGCTCCCTCCCGCGGCCCCGGCACGGCCGCCGCCACACTGCCGGGGCCACTCGCGGCTGCTCCTGCGCAGGAGCGGTCACGGGCCATCTGCGTACACGCTCCGTTCCGCTGTGGCCGGTACTGAGCCGGTGGGCCGGCTTCTGGTCGTGGGGCCGGGTTTGAGTTGGGGGCAGATTTGAGTTGTAAGGCGGATTTGAGTTGTGGGGGCGGCGGCCCCGACCCCGGGTGAGGGCCGGTCCGGGCCGGGGACCCGACCTGGCTGGTGGGGCGCCTGCGGGGCCCGGATCTCGCCGGTGGGGCCCGGCCCGGCTTTCGCGGGCCGCCTGCGCCGGTCGGGCCCCGGCCGGTGGGTGGTGGGGCCGGCCGGGGCCCGCCGGCGCCGGGCCGGTGTGCCGGGACGTGTCAGACCGTGGCCGGCTCGCGGGGCGCCTCGGCGTCCGCCCCCGCGTTGCGCGTCGCCTCGTCGGCCTGGGCGACGACGCCCTTGACGCGCCGCAGCTTGCGCATGGGTGCCAGCTCGCTGTCGTAGACCTTCTTCACGCCGTCACCGAGGGACTCCTCGATCGTGCGGATGTCCCGCACCAGCCGGGTCAGCCCCTGCGGCTCGACGGAAGCGGCCTGGTCGGAGCCCCACATGGCGCGGTCCAGGGTGATGTGCCGCTCCACGAAGACGGCGCCCAGGGCGACGGCTGCCAGTGTCGTCTGGAGACCCGTCTCGTGACCGCTGTAGCCGATCGGGACGTTCGGGTACTCCTCCTGGAGGGTGTTGATGACCCGCAGGTTCAGCTCCTCCGCCTTCGCCGGGTAGGTGGAGGTGGCGTGGCACAGCACGATGTTCTCGCTGCCCAGCACCTCCACCGCGTGCCGGATCTGCTTCGGGGTGGACATGCCGGTGGAGAGGATGACGGTGCGGCCCGTGGCGCGCAGCGCCCGCAGCAGGTCGTCGTCGGTGAGGGACGCCGAGGCCACCTTGTGCGCGGGCACGTCGAACTTCTCCAGGAAGGCGACGGCCTCCTCGTCCCACGGCGAGGCGAACCAGTCGATGCCCCGCTCGGCGCAGTGCTCGGAGATGGCGCGGTACTCGTCCTCGCCGAACTCGACACGGTGCCGGTAGTCGATGTAGGTCATCCGCCCCCACGGGGTGTCCCGCTCCAGGTCCCACTGGTCGCGCGGGGTGCAGATCTCGGGGGTGCGCTTCTGGAACTTCACCGCGTCGCAGCCCGCCTCGGCGGCGGCATCGATGAGGGCGAAGGCGTTGTCGAGGTCACCGTTGTGGTTGATGCCGATCTCCCCGGTGACGTACACGGGGTGGCCCGGGCCGACGGTCTTGGTGCCGAGGGTGCGGGTGCGGGGGCTGATGCTGTTCATGTTCATCACTTCCGGGGGTTTGTTCCGTGCGAGCCGGCGAAGGGCTCGGGGTGACGGTGACGGGTCGGTGGCGGACGGGACGGGTAGGGTTTGCGCTGGTCAGGAGGCGGCGGGGGTGGGCGTCGCGGAGGGGCGTGGGGTTCGTTGTGGGTGGGCCCCGTCGAAGGCCCGAGGACCGCCCCCACCCACCC
>NZ_JODR01000048.1 GCF_000725885.1 Streptomyces albus subsp. albus
GGCCGGAACGTCCCCCCACGAGAGGCTTTCCGCTCGCATGCGTACCACCACGCTGATCCCCCGCCGTATCGCCACCACCGGTATCACCGTCCTGGGCGCCGCCGGTATCGCCACCGCCGCCCTGACCGGCACCGCCCACGCCGCCCCGCAGACGGCCAAGCCGGCCCACCAGAC
Source organism: Streptomyces albus subsp. albus (assembly GCF_000725885.1). GTDB lineage: Bacteria > Actinomycetota > Actinomycetes > Streptomycetales > Streptomycetaceae > Streptomyces > Streptomyces albus. The sequence continues at coordinate 175 of NZ_JODR01000048.1, forward strand.
CGCCGCCAAGGCCGCCGCCAAGCCCGTCAAGGCCGACGACAAAACCGACAAGAAGGACGCCGGCAAGAAGGCCGAGGACTACCCCGACAACCTGGACGGGTGGATCCGTGAGGCCATGTCGATCATGAAGAAGCACGGCATCCCCGGCTCCTACGACGGCATCAAGCGCAACATCATCCGCGAGTCCGGCGGCGACCCGGGCGCGGTCAGCTCACCGACCCGGTGGCCAACATCGTCGCGGCCTGCAACTACGCCGCCGACCGCTACGGCACCATGGACAACGTCGACTCCGCCTACTGATGTGGATTCGGACAAATTTCCTACGAATGTGGCGTACTGGTGAACCTTGCGTGTCACCCGTGCATCCAACCGCACGGAAGACACACAAGCCCGATTCGGATGGGACAGATCGCCATGAGTGAGAAGAACCGCAGCCGTACGGCAACACGTGGGCGCACTGCCGGGCGCGTCGGCGCGGCGGGCCTGGCCCTCGTCGCCGCGGCGGGGCTCGGTCTGACCGGTGCCGGTGCGGCGCAGGCCGCCGGCAACGCCACGGCCCCCACCTGCACCACCGGGGGACTGACCGCCTCGTTCGGGAAGAAGCTCGGCGGCGGGATGAACCACCAGGGCGTGGTCCTGAAGCTCAAGAACACCAGTGGCCACACCTGCCTGCTGAGGGGCTACCCGGGGCTGGGGCTGGAGGACTCCGGGCACCGGACGCTCACCTCCACCACACAGTGGGGCAGCACCTACTACGCAAAGGACCCGGGCAAGAAGACCCTCACCCTGCGCAACGGTGAGAGCGCGGAGGCCGTCATCGCCTGGACGCACGCCAACGCCGGTACACCGGACGCGAAGCAGGCGACGTATCTCCAGGTCACGCCGCCGGCCAACACGAAGCACAAGACGCTGAAGTTCCCCAACTGGGTGGACAACGGCCGGCTCCAGGTGACGGCGCTCGCTCCGCACGTCGCGCTCAACAGCTGACCTGGGCAGCCAAGAGCCGTCCCGGCAGCCACGGGGGGAGCTGCCGGGACGGCTTCTTACAGCTTAGAGGCCGTCACCGACCGCGAGCACCCCGTAGACAGAAACAAGCCACACACTGGGCGGAAGTTGCCCGGCTCCGAACTGCCGCAGTCGATCCGCTCCGATGTATTGACGATCATTCAACAGCACCTCAGCATGAATAACCCCATGCAGAAACGCATGCGGGCGCGAAGGAAGGTGCGTGCTGAATGGCCGGTGTGGTGGAGCGGCGATCGATCGATGTGGTCCCCGACGAGGAGCGACACGGCTCGGCGTTCAGCCAGTTCACCCTCTGGCTGGGCGCCAACCTCCAGATCACCGCGGTGGTCACCGGGGCCCTCGCCGTCGTGTTCGGCGTCGACGTGTTCTGGTCGGTCATCGGCCTGTTGATCGGCAATCTGCTCGGCGGTGCGGTCATGGCACTGCACTCGGCGCAGGGACCGCGGCTGGGGCTGCCGCAGATGATCTCCAGCCGGGCCCAGTTCGGCGTGCGGGGCGCTGTCGTACCGCTGGCGCTAGTCGTCGTCATGTACATCGGCTTCTTCGCCAGTGGCAGCGTGCTGGCGGGCCAGGCGCTCGGGGAGCTGACGCATCTCGGCGACACGGCGGGAATCGTCCTGTTCGCAGCGGTCACCGCCGTCGCGGCGGCCATCGGGTACCGGGTCATCCACGCGCTGGGCAAGGTGGCGGGGCTGGTGTGCGCGCTCACCTTCGTCTACCTCGGGGCGCGCCTGCTGGAGCGCGCGGACCTGGGGGACCTGCTCGGTGACCGCGCGTTCTCCTTCCCGCTCTTCCTGCTGGCGGTCTCCCTGTCGGCTTCCTGGCAGCTGGCCTTCGGTCCGTACGTCGCCGACTACTCGCGCTATCTGCCGCGCCGCACCTCCGCCCGTGCCACGTTCTGGTGGACGCTGGGCGGTTCCGCGCTGGGCGCGCAGTGGTCCATGACCTTCGGCGCGCTCGCCGCCGCGACGGCGGGCCCGGCCTTCGTCGGGCACGAGGTGAGCTATGTGGTGGGGCTCGGCGGGGCCCGGCTGGCGGCGTTCCTCTACTTCGTCATCGCCCTGGGCAAACTGACGATCAATGTCCTGAACACATACGGCGGTTTCATGTCGGTGGTGACCGGCGTCAGCGGGTTCCGCGGCCAGCGCACCCTCGGCCCCCGCGCCCGGGCCTGTTACATCGCGGGGATCATGGTCGCCGGGACGGCGGTGGCGCTCGCCGGGAAGGACAGCTTCCTGACGTCCTTCAAGGATTTCCTGCTCTTCCTGCTCACCGCGTTCACCCCCTGGTCGGCCATCAATCTCGTCGACTACTACCTCATCGCCAAGGAGCGCTACGACCTTCCGGCCCTCAGCGATCCGGACGGCCGGTACGGTGCCTGGCGGTGGAAGGCCCTGCTCGTCTACGCCGTCGGGCTGACGGCCCAGTTCCCGTTCCTCGCCACCCACTTCTACACGGGACCGCTGGTGGCACCGCTGGGCGGGGCGGACGTCTCCTGGCTGGTCGGCCTGGCCGTGCCCGCCGCCCTCTACTGGCTGCTGGCGCGGGGCGATACGGCGCATGTACCGGAGCACACCATCCTGGCCGCCCCGGCAGCGGCCGACGCCGGCCCCTCCCCCGCCACCGCCCCCGCGTCCGGTGGGTGAGGCGGTCAGGCCGTCGAGACGGCGGCGTGCATCTCCCACATGAGGATCTCGGCGCCCTCGGGCCCTGCGGTGAGGCGCTGCCCCTCGGGGCGGGTGACGCGGGCCGCGTCACCGGTGGCCAGCGGTCCGGCGCCTTCAAGCGAGGCGCTGCCGCGCGCGACGAAGAGGTGCGCGAAGGGGGCGGTGACGATCTCCAGCGTCTCGGCGGGCCGCATCCTGGCCACGTGCAGGGCCGCGTGCTTCTGCCGGATGCCGATGGCCCGCCGGTCGGTGTGCCGCGGCATGCCCGAGGCGAGCGTGGTCCAGCCGCCGCGGGCGAGTTCGTCGTTGATGTCGAGCTGTTCGTAGCCGGGCCGGATGCCGGCCTCGTCGGGGATGACCCACATCTGGATGAAGTGGACCGGGTCCTGGTGGGCGGGTTCGCCGGTGAGGGTCCAGGAGTCGTTCTTCTCGCTGTGCAGGATGCCGGTGCCCGCGCTCATCCGCTGTGCGAGGCCCGGGTAGATCACCCCGTTGTGACCTTCGGAGTCCTGGTGGACGAGTCCGCCTTCCAGGACCCAGGTCACGATCTCCATGTCCTGGTGCGGGTGGGTCTCGAAGCCGGTGCCGGGCGCGACGGTGTCGTCGTTGGAGACGAGCAGCAGCCCGAAGTGCGTGTTGCGCGGGTCCCAGTGCTGGGAGAAGGAGAAGGAGTGACGGGAGTCCAGCCAGCCCGCGCGGGTGTGGAAGCGCTCGTCGGCGCGGCGGATGTCGAGGACGGAAGCCATCACTGTCTCCTTGCTCACGTTGCGTAAGGCCCCGGTGAGTCACGGTCGGTGACCGGTTGCCTCCGGGTTCCGCTCCATTCCACCATATGGTTTAACCTTCAACCAGTTGCGGTCGTCCGGCCGTGCAGGTTCCCCCGCCGGCACGGGGCCCGGACGGCCGCAGCGCCGCACACGCCAGACAAGGAACGGAGCAAACGTGAGCACTCAGCCCAAGGTCGCCGTCATCTACTACTCGTCCACCGGCACGATCGCGGAGATCGCCAAGGAGATCAGCCAGGCGGCGGAGAAGGCGGGCGCCGAGGTCCGGCTGCGCAGGGCCGCCGAGCTGGCCCCGCAGGAGGCCATCGACTCCAACCCGGCGTGGGCCGCCAACGCCTCCGCCACGGCCGGCATACCGGTGGCCACCCCGGAGGACATGGTCTGGGCCGACGCCGTCGTCTTCGGCTCCCCGACCCGGTACGGCAACATCGCCTCGCAGCTCAAGCAGTTCATCGACACGCTCGGCGGGCTGTGGGCGGAAGGCAAGCTGGCCGACAAGGTCTACAGCGGCTTCACCTCCTCCGCCACCGCGCACGGCGGCCAGGAGTCGACCCTGCTGGCCCTCTACAACACCATCCACCACTTCGGCGGCATCCTGGTGGCCCCCGGCTACACGGACCCGGCGAAGTTCGCCGACGGCAACCCGTACGGCACCTCGCACGTCGACGCGCAGGGCAACAACCCGGTCGACGAGACCACGCGCACCGCGGCCCGGGTCCAGGCCGAGCGCGTCGTGAAGATCACCACGGCCCTCAAGGCGGGCAGCGCGGCGGCCTGAGCCCCGGCTCTTCCCCGTGCTGTGCGCACCGCCCCCACCGCGCTCGCGGTGGGGGCGGTGCGGTCTGCCGTCTGCCGTCTGCCGTCTGCCGAAGCGTCCGTCACCGTGCCCCGTGCGCGCGGGCGCGCTGCCGGTCCCAGCGGCCCGGGTCCTCCTCCAGCGTGTCCCGGCCCCAGCCGGCGTGCTCGGCCGCCGCCTCGTAGGTGCTCTGCAGGAAACCGGTGAGCGTCGCGTCCGGGTCATCCGCTGTGCGGACGGCTTCGTACGGGAGCAGGAACTGGCCGTTCTGCTCGCTGTAGTACGCCGACGAGGGCTCCACCGGATGGTCCCGGAAGCCGGCCGGTTCGGGATAGGCGTAGGCGTAGAAGGCGCCCTCCTCGCCGCCGCCGGGCCAGAAACCGCAGCTGCTCAGCTCCCGGGAGTAGCCCTCCACCATGACCCAGTCCCCGCAGTGCGGGGCGCCGCCGGGGTGGGCCGGTGCGGGACGGCCGGAGAACCTCGTGCACGCCAGGTCCATGGCCCCCCAGAAGAAGTGCACGGGGCTGACCTTGCCCATGAACCGCGACCTGAAGGCACTGAGCACCCGGTCGACCTGGAGGAGCTGGCGCCAGAACAGGTGGGCGGCGTGCGGGTCGTACGAGGCGTGCCGGGTGTCCTCGGGGAAGGGGATGGCCGTCTCCACCTCGTTGGGGTGGGGCTGGATCGGTGCCTGGATGCCCAGTTCGTCCAGCGCGCGCAGGGTTTCCTCGTAGAAGCGGGCCACCGATTTGGGCTCCAGCTTCACATGGCGGGCCTGTCCGTCGCTGGTCCGCAGGACGAGCCGGTGCTCGATGAAGTCGAACTCGATGTCGAAGGCGCCGCTGCCGTAGGGGACGGTGGAGGTGGTGAGCCCTCGTGGGGTGACGTAGAGGGTCACCTGCCACCAGTGGTTGACCAGGGGTGCGTGGGCCAGCCGGATCTTGCCGACGATCTGCGTCCACATGTGGAGGGTGTCACGGGTCTCGGTCCAGTCCGCCACCCGGAGTCGTGGCCATGCGCTCTGCTCGCTCACCGGCACCTCCCTCGCCCCCCGGATCGCCGTCCTCACGATGGTCACCCCGGGGGCGCCGGCCGACAACTCGACGGGGCTCCGCGCCGTGGCCGCGGGCCTCAGAAGGCCGTGACCAGATCGGCGGTGACCGGGAGGCCGGGCACGCGGGTGCTGTCCACCACGGCGAGCCGGGGGCAGCAGAGCGACGTTGGGGGTGGGACCGCGCGTCCAGTCGAGCGGGCCGACGACGGTCTCGGTACGCGTCTTGCCCAGGGTGTGGGCGATCGCCGGGCGGTCGGTGGGGTCCGGCGCGGTGGTCAGGGCGTGGCGGGCCACCTCGAAGAGAGCGTGGGCCAGGCCGAGCGGCTGGAGCCAGCCGCGTCCGGTGGCCTCCCGGTAGGCACGGGCGAGGTCCGCGCAGGTCGAACCGTCCAGCCCGGAACGGTAGGGGTGCGCGGGGCTCCAGTAGACGAGCGTGGCCACGCGGGCCGCCGCCAGCGCGGCGTGGACGTCGGCGGAGGTGCTGGTGTGGGTATGGGGATAGGTCAGCCAGCGTGAGCAGGTGATCAGCCGCGGGATGAAACCGGCGGCGCGGGCCCGGCCGTAGTAGCGGGCCAGGTCCTCGGCGGTGGCGGCGCTGGTGACGATGCGGGCGTCCTGCTCGCGGAAGCGGGCCACGTGGGCGTCGAACTCGGGGGCGGACTCGGCGTAGCCGCCCGGATCGACGAGACAGTGTCCGCGGCCGGAGGCCACCGGGGCGAAGCCGTACCGGCCGTGGCGCAGCAGCCGGCCCTGCAGGTCGTCGTTCCACAGGCAGCCGACGGTCTGCCGTTCGCCGATGCGCTCCCACACGTCGGCGAAGACATCGGCGATGTCGTCCAGCCCCCAGGCGAAGTGATAGGTCCAGCGGAAGGCGCGCAGCGGGTCGCCGCCGCGTGCGTACCCGTACGCCTGCCAGGGGAAGGTGGTGGAGACGCAGGGCACGCTCAGTCGTTCGCAGGCGTCCGTCGCGGCGGGCAGTACCTGGGTGCCCGCCATGGTGAGGATGATCCGCGCGCGGTCCCGGACGGCCAGCTCCGCCACGGCCTGGCGCGCGGTCTGGGGGTCGGAGCGGCTGTCGCGGACGGCGACGCGTACGTCGTAGGCGCGTCCGCCGTTGTGCAGCCGTGCCAGCCGCGGCGCGAGGGCCCGCACCGCGAACGACAGGGGCTCGCCCAGCGGGGCCAGCCTTCCGGTCAGCGGTGCCACCACACCGATGCACACCTGTGTCGTAGCTCCAGCCATGTCCTACCGCCACTCCCTCGGATACCTGGGCCGGACGCGCCCGCAACAGGGCGGCGTCGTCGCTGGGAACAACGCGCCCGGGGGCGGCGGGTGCGGCCCGTCGGGGGGTGCATCGGAGGCTGTCCGGCGTCGCGCTGGCGCGCGCGCCGCGCGGGGATGCGCTGCCGGGCGTACGGGTCCGGGGCGCGCGCGGCCCGGGGACCGGTGCCGTGCGGCGGCTGCCGCGCCGGGGCGGTGGGCGGGTGGGAGTGCCCTGGGACACAGCGCCCACGCCGCCTGAGTGAATCCGCTCCGTACGGGGACCTGCAATGCACCCTTGGCACACATCCGGAACGGAGGGTGAGTACATGGCCGGGAAAGAACAGAAGGGTGAACTGGGCGAGGACGTCGAGGAGGGGGCGGTCACCACGGACGTGCCCGCCCGGCTCGACCGTCTCCCCTGGTCGCGCTGGCACTGGATGATCGTCATCGGCCTCGGCACCGTCTGGATCCTGGACGGGATGGAGGTCACGGTCGTCGGCAACGTGGCCGGCCGGCTCTCGGAGCCGAACAGCGGACTGGACATCAGCGCGGAGCAGGTCAGCGGGCTCGCCGCGGCGCTCTACGTGGCCGGGGCCTGCTCCGGGGCGCTGTTCTTCGGCTGGCTGACCGACCGGCACGGCCGGAAGAAACTGTTCATGATCACGCTGGCGGTGTATCTGTCGGCCACCGCCATGACCGCGCTCTCCTTCGAGAGCTGGTGGTTCTTCCTGTTCCGCTTCCTCACCGGTTTCGGCATCGGCGGCGAGTACGCGGCGATCAACTCGGCCGTGGACGAGCTGATCCCCTCCAAGTACCGCGGCCAGGTCGACGTGATCATCAACGGGAGCTTCTGGCTGGGCGCGGCCGGCGGGGCGCTGCTGTCCATCCTGATGCTGGACGAGAACCTCTTCCCCGCCGACGTCGGCTGGCGGCTGACCTTCGCCCTGGGCGTCGTCCTGGGTCTGGCCATCCTGCTGGTGCGCCGTCATGTGCCGGAGAGCCCGCGCTGGCTGTTCATCCACGGGCACGGCGCCGAGGCGGAGAAACTGGTGCGCCGCGCCGAGGAGCGGACCCTGGAGGACCGGGGCGGCGAGCTGCCCCCGCCGGCCGGGACGATCACCATTCACCAGCGCAGGGCCGTCGGCTTCGGTCTCATCGCCCGCACCATCTTCGCCCACTACCCCAAGCGGGCGGTGCTGGGGCTGGCGCTCTTCCTCGGCCAGGCGTTCCTCTACAACGCCATCACCTTCGGTTTCGGCACCATCCTCATCACCTTCTTCGACGTGCCGTCCGGGACGACCGGGTACTTCTACGCGGTCATCGCGGCCGGCAACTTCTGCGGCCCACTGCTGCTCGGCCGGCTGTTCGACACCCTGGGCCGGCGGACGATGATCTCGGGAACCTATCTGCTGTCCGGTGTGCTGCTGTTCGGCACTTCCTGGCTCTTCGACGGCGGCCATCTGAGCGCGACGACACTGACCGCCTGCTGGTCCGCGGTGCTGTTCTTCGCCTCCGCCGGCGCCAGCTCCGCCTACCTGACGGTCAGTGAGGTCTTCCCGATGGAGACCCGCGCGCTGGCCATCGCGTTCTTCTACGCGGTGGGCACCGCGGCGGGCGGCATCAGCGGGCCGCTGGTCTTCGCGGAGCTCACCGAGTCCGGTGTCGTCGGCGACACGGTGCTGGCGTTCCAGATCGGTGCCGGCCTCATGACGGTGGCGGGGCTGGTGGCGGTGGCGCTGGCCGTCCCGGCGGAGCGGCGCGGCCTGGAGGACATCGCCGCGCCGCTCACCAAGAGCCGGTCCGGGCAGGCCACGAACGGCTCGTGACCGCCCGGCGCCTCCCGGCCGGGTGGCGTCAGCTCGTCGGGTTGTGCCGCAGTACGGCGTCCAGGAGGCCCGGCTCCCGCTGGGGGAAGTCCATCGGGACGATGCCCAGTCCGGTCTTCCCCGCCATCTGCGGCCCGTCGAGGAAGGCGCGGACCTTGGGATTGAGGCGGTCCGCGTTGGAGGAGGGCGGCAGTCCGGCCGCGGTGCTGACGAAGTTGATGTAGAAGGGGCCGGGCCGGCTCGCCGCCTCGCGGAACTGGTCCTCGATCTTGGGGTATTTGGCGAACGGCTCGGCCTGGTAGTCGTCCTGGATGTCGAAGACGGCCGTGTCGCCCCAGCGGACGCCGGGCAGCCCCGGGTTGTCGGCGAGGAGGACGACCTTGCCCCGTGCCCCGCCGAGGGTCGGCAGGGTGCTGTCGAGGTGGAAGAGGGAGCGCCAGCCCTTCTCGTCCAGGTAGGTGTCGAAGATGCGCCGGAAGTCCGCGTCGCCGACGGTGGAGTACTCCTGCTTGACCCGCATCAGCACCGTCTCGCCGGGGTGGGCGGCGAGGAAGTCGCGGCAGGCGATGAGCACGTCACCGAACATCAGACGCTGGTAGAAGGCGCCGTGGTGGATGGCGAACACGCCGTCGATGGCGCGGCAGCGGACGTCGAGGAAGCGGACACCGGCCGCCAACTGCTCGGCGATCAGCGTGTCCTGGCACTCGACCCAGGGGCCGCCGAAGCGTGCCCCGGAGTCGTGGGTGCCGGGAAGGGTGAGGGCCCGCAGCGGGGTGGACGCCGCGAGAGGCGCCATCCAGTCCTGGGGGCCGGCGGTGCGCGCCGCGGTGCGGCCCCGGGCCAGGGCCACTCCGGTGCCCGCCGTGCAGGTGAGCAGCCCAGCGGCCGGCACGGCCGCCGCGCTCATGAGGAACCTGCGTCTGTCCATGTCGGACTCCCTCCCCGTCGTCTACGGCGCCCGCCGTCGGGTGCCGTGGTCCGGGCACATCATCGGACAGCGGGACGGGTGAGGGAACACCGGGGGTGTCCGGCCCCCGCGTGATGACTGCGACGAAAACGGCATCTGCGGACGGCACTTCACCGACCGGTTCCAGCAGCGCCGCATCCGGTACGTGCCGTCGGAGGCCACCGGTCCTCGTGCCGGACGCGGGCGGCACGAGGACCCGGCACACCCGCCCGGTGAGCGACGAAGGGAAGGCCGGGCCAGTTCTGCGGCTGACGGCCCGTCCGGCCGGCCCGCGCATCCGGGCGGGCCGGCCGGGTGGGGTCAGCGCTCGGCGGCCGTCGCCGTGCGTGCGCGGGGTGCCAGCTCCGCCTCGATCTGTTCCAGGCTCTTGCCGCGGGTCTCGGGGATGCGGCGGACGGCGAAGACTGCGAGCAGGGCGCACACCACGGCGTACAGGGTGAACGTGCCCGCGCCGCCCAGGGCTTCGAGCAGGCTGAGGAAGGTGAGCGAGACCACGAAGTTCATGGTCCAGTTGGAGAACATCGTGGCGCTCATGGCCGTGCCGCGGATGCGCTGCGGGTACAGCTCCGAGGGGATGATGAAGACGACGACGTTCAGCGTGGTGGCGACGGCCGCGATGTAGACGACGACGCACAGCACGGACAGCCAGGCGAAGGACGAGTTCTGGCCGCCGGCGGCCAGGGTCGCCGCCAGCCCGGCCAGCGCCACGGTCATGACGGTGGCGCCGCAGGCCAGCAGCCTGGTGCGGCCGAAGCGGTCCACGGCGGCCATGCCCACGGGGGTCATCACGAGATTGACGATGCCGACCCCGACGGTGGCCAGGATCGAGGAGGACGAGCCCAGTCCGCTGCTCTCGAAGATCTTCGGCGCGTAGTAGATGACGGTGTTGACGCCGGAGGCCTGGCCGAGGATCTGGAGCCCGATCCCGGCCACCACCGCAGGGCGCACCGATCGTGCGGTCAGCGCCCGCCACCGGCCGCGCGCGGCGGGGACCGGGCCGGCCTGAGCGTTGCCGGTGGCGTTCCCGGTCATCTCGGCGAGTTCGGCGTCCGCGCCGGTCACGTCCTGGTGGCCGCGCAGCCGTATGAGGACCGCACGGGCCCGCTCGGTGCGGCCGTTGAGGGCGAGCCAGCGCGGGGATTCGGGCTGGAGCAGCATGCCGGCGCCGAAGAGCACGGCGGGGACGGCGGCGAGGCCGAACATCCACCGCCAGCTGTGGGTGACGTTCTCCAGGCTGTAGTTGGCGACGTACGCGAGGACGATGCCGAGGGTGATCATGAGCTGGTTGAGCCCCACGAGGCGGCCCCGATAGCGGGGCGGCGCCAGTTCGGCGATGAAGACCGGCACCAGGTTGGAGGCGATGCCGATGCCGAGTCCGAGCACCACGCGGGCGGCCGTGAGGACCGCGGCGGAGGGGGCGAGGGCGGCCAGGGCGGCGCCGAGCGTGAAGACCCCGGCGGCCACGACGAGGACCGGGCGGCGGCCGTACCGGTCGGCGAGGTTGCCGGCCACGGCGGCGCCGGCCATCGCACCGACCAGGATCGAGCTGACGACGACGCCGGAGCCGAACGCGGACAGCCGGAAGTCCGACTCGATCGTCAGCAGCGCCCCGGAGATGACTCCGGTGTCGTAGCCGAAGAGCAGCCCGCCCAGCGCGGCGACCAGGGTCACGCCGATGACCGGCCGCAGGGCGGCCCCGCCGATGGGCGGCGCACCGCTGCTGGATGACGTCATGACACGTCCTTTCGTGACATCCCCCCGGATTGGACGGTACCAATCTGGCAGCGGTCTTGGGATTGCACAAGATCCGTCGTAGAATTTTCTGCATTGGTTGGTACCTATCCACGGTGCTGTGCGACCACGAGGGCAGGAGGACGACGAGTGGCCAGACAGGCCAAGTACGAGGAGCTGCGGCAGGAGCTGCTGGCCGAGATGGCCGGCTCCGCGCCGCACACCCCGCTCCCCACCGAGCGGGAGATCTCCGCCCGGCACGGCGTCTCACGCAACACCGTCCGGCAGGCCCTGGACGCCCTGGAGACCTCCGGCAGCGTCTACCGCGTGCAGGGCGCGGGCACCTTCGTGGCACCGCCCGTGGTCTCCAAATCGCTGGCCCTCACCTCCTTCTCGGAGGACATGCGCGAACGCGATCTGGTGCCCGCCTCCCGCTTGCTGGCCGCCGAGACGGTACGGGCCGGCCGGCAGATCGCCGAACGGCTGGGGATCGCGCCGGACGCCGAGGTCGTCCGCGTCAGCCGGCTGCGGCTGGCCGACGGCTCCCCCATGTGCCTGGAGAACGTCCATCTGCCCGCGGACCGCGTTCCCGGGCTCGCCCGGGAAGACCTCAGCGGATCGCTCTACGCCCTGCTGACCGAGCGATACGGACTTCAGATCCGCTCCGCCGAGCAGGTGGTCCGCGCCGTCGACCTCGACGAGACGGAATCCGCGCTGCTCGGCGTCCCGGTGGGCGTCTCCGGGCTGCGGGTGCAGCGCGTCGGGCTGGACCGGCGCGACACCCCGGTGGAGGCGACCACCACCCTCTACCGCGCCGACCGCTACGACATCCGCTTCACCGTCCGCAGGAGCCGGCCGTGACGGGCCGCGCCGGGGCACCCGGCCGCCCGGGAACCGGTTCGCGGCGCACCCTCCTCGGGGTCGACGTGGGCGGGACGAAGATCGCCGCCGGACTGGTGGCCGAGGACGGCACCCTGCTGGAGACGGTCGTGCGGCCCACCCCCGCGCGCCAGGGCCCCACCGCCGTACTGGACGCCATCGCCGCCGCGGTGCGGGAGCTCCCGGACCACGCCGGGGCCGCCGGGCTGGGCCTGGGCACCGGCGGCGTGGTGGACCGGGACGGCGGCGTGGTGGTCTCCGCCAACGAGCTGCTGCCCGGCTGGGCCGGCACCCGGCTCGCCGACGAACTGGGCCACCGCCTCGGCATCCCCGTCGCCGCCGACAACGACGCCAACGTCTTCGCCCTGGCCGAGCAGACCTACGGCGCGGGTGCCGGCAGCACCACCGCGCTGTACGTCAGCGTCGGCACCGGCATCGGCGGCGGGCTGGTCACCGGCGGGCGGCTGCTGCGCGGAGCCCACTGGACGGCCGGCGAGTTCGGCCACATCGCGGTGCCCGAAGCCGCCGGGCGGCCCTGCAACTGCGGTCGCGACGGCCATCTGGAGGCCGTCGCCGCCGGACCGGCCATCGCCGCCCGCTTCAGCCGGCTGGCCGGACGGCCGCGGCCGGCGGACCTGCGCGAGGTCGCGGCGCTGGCCGAGCGGGCGGCACCGCCCGCCGATCCGGATGGCACCCCGCCGCAGGCACCGGGCGACGAGTCCGCGCTCGCGCGCACGGTGCTCGCCGAGGGCGCCGGCGCCCTCGGCCGCGCCCTGGCCGGACTGGTCAACACCTTCGACCCGGAACGCGTCGTGGTCGGCGGCGGAGTGGCGTCCGTCGGCGACCCGTTCTGGCAGCCGCTGGCCGAGGCGTTCGCCGCCGAGCTGCTGCCCGGACCGTCCGCGGCCGGACTGCGTCCTCTCCCGGCGGCCCTCGGCCCGCGGGCGGCCGTCATCGGCGCCGCCGCACTGCTGCTGGAGCACCGCTGAGCCCGCGGGCCGCGCATCACCGACACCCGACACCGCGACACACGAAGGACACCCCATGACCGAGGCCCCGACCGGCGACGGCGGCGTACGCCCCAGCCGGACCACCATGCCCGCCGACCGGGCCGGCGCACTGCTGCGGCAGCTGCGCGGCAAACTGGTCGTCTCCTGCCAGGCACCCCCGGGCGACCCGCTGCGGGCGCCCGCCCACATGGCAGCCATGGCCGCCTCGGTGACCGCCGGGGCCCCGGTGGCGGGCGTCCGGGTGCAGGGCGTCGAGGACATCGAGGCGGTACGGGCCGTGGTCGGCCACCCCCTCATCGGCCTGTGGAAGGACGGCGCGGAGGGCGTCTACATCACCCCGACCGCCGCCCACGCCCGCGCCGTCGCCGAGGCGGGCGCCGAGATCGTCGCCGCCGACGCGACCGGGCGGCCCCGCCCCGACGGCCGGCCGCTGAGCGAGACGGTCGAGGCCGTGCACCGGGCGGGCGCGCTGTTCATGGCCGATGTCTCCACCGTGGAGGAGGGCGTCGCGGCAGCGGGACTGGGCGCCGATCTGGTCTCCACCACCCTGTCCGGATACACCCCCTACAGCCCTCAGCAGCCGGGCCCCGACCTGGCGTTGGTCCGCGAACTGGCCGGCCGGCTCGACATCCCCGTCTGCGCCGAGGGGCGGCTGCGCACCCCCGAGGAGGCGCGCGCCGCCATGGAAGCGGGCGCCTGGGCGGTGGTCGTGGGCGGTGCCATCACCGCGCCGGCCGCCATCGCCGGCCGGTTCGCCGCCGCGCTCCCCGGGGAGCCGGCCTCCCGGTGAGGCGGCGGCGGGTCCGTCAGTGCTTCGCCCTCACCCGAAGGGGGTCAGGGTGAGGGTCATCCGCTGCGCCGCGCCGTCCTCGATGTAGGAGGCGAATCCGGCCACGTCGTCGAAGGCGAAGCCGTACGCCTTGCCGTCCTCGGTGGCCTCGTGCATGGCCTTGGCGTAGTGGTGGGTCAGGTCGCCCTGGTAGAAGGACGCGGGGTCCGTGGTGGGCTGCTCGGCGGCCGACACGAGGGTGGTGCGGTTGAAGGCGGCGCCCAGCACGGCGGCCACCGGGCCGGTGGTCCCGTCGTTGGGCGCGGCCAGTGCCCCGTCGCAGAAGAGCACGTCCTTGGTGGTGGGCTTGGCGAAGGAGACCTGCGCGGGACCGGTGAAGGCGAGGGTGTCGCCGCTGACCCGGCCGGTGAAGGTGCCCGCGTTGGTGGTGATGCGCAGGTCCTTCCCCGCGTAGGCGGACCACACCTCGTCTATGTACGGGGCGAAGTAGTTCTCGTCGAACAGCCCGGCGCCGATGCCGTGCCCCGGTGCGATGACGCGCTTGTCGTCGACGACCAGGCGGGAGAACGCCTCGACGCCGCGGACCTGTTCGAAGACGCGTGCCCGGGCCCCGGCCTTGAGCGTGCCGGTGGTCTGGTCCTTGCTGCCCTTCAGGGCGATGGACAGCGGCACGCTGAACATGTCCACCATGGTGGTGTTGCAGTACATCGCCCCGCCCTTGTAGGTGAACTCTGCGCAGTCGTGCACCACGGGGTAGTTCGGGTCGGAGGAGACCCAGCCGGCCGGGTAGGCGAGCGCGGCGCCCTGGCCGCCGTCCACGGCCTTGAACTTGAGCTTGTCGCCGCACGATACGTAGATCCGCCCGGACATCTCCGGGAGGGTGAGCGTCGTCTCCGTCCCGGTGAGGGAGATGGCGTAGTCGGTGTATCCGTCCGGTCCGTTGTCGCTCAGCTGCACCGGCTTCAGTTCGCCCTCGGGGGTCACATAGCACTGGCGGGTGCCGTCGTTGCCGACGATGTAGACGTACACCGACGCGTTGTCGTACGCGCCGCTGTTGTTGACGACCGTCAGCGGCAGTCCGGCCGCCGCCTTGCCGCCCGGGCGTACGGCACCGGCCGGCCCGGTGAACAGGCCGACGGCCGGTACGGCGACGGCGGTGGCCACAGCCGTGCGCAGCAGCCCGCGCCGGGAGAGGGGGGAGGACATACGGCGTGCGGCACCTTGGGGTATTCCAGCCATGACAAGCGCTCCTTGGAAGTGGGGGGTGAACGAGCGCGCTCTTTCGGCACAGCACCGTGCCGAAGGTATGGACCAGCGTCAAGAAGTACGGCCACAAAGACCGTCCGGAAGCCGTGCCCCACACCAACCGGTCCGCCCGCGGCCACGAACGGGCATCGCGGGCGGCGAAACGGGCACGGGCGAGGTGCTCACTCCCCGGTGCGCCCCGCAGCGGCCCACGGTACGCTCGTGCCCGCCGTGATCAGTACCGCTCGACCGACCGGAAGAGGGGCCTGCCGTGCGGGACCACCCGCGGGAACTCACCGTCGACGCCCGCGGTTTCCTCCGCGCCGGCCGACCGCACCAGATCATCTCGGCGGCCGTCCACTACTTCCGCGTCCTGCCGGAGCAGTGGTCCGACCGGCTGGCCCGGCTGCGCGCCATGGGCGTGAACACCGTCGAGACGTACATCGCCTGGAACGTCCACGAACCGGAACCGGGCGCGTTCGACTTCTCCGGCGGCCGGGATGTCGCGGCCTTCGTGCGGACGGCGGACGAACTGGGACTCGACGTGATCCTGCGGCCCGGCCCGTACATCTGTGCGGAGTGGGAGTTCGGCGGGCTGCCGGGCTGGCTCCTGGCCACCCCCGGAATCCGGCTGCGCTGCCGTGACGCGCACTATCTGGCCGCCGTGGACCGCTGGTTCGACGCGCTGGTGCCACGGCTGGTGCCGCTGCAGGCGACACGCGGCGGGCCCGTGGTGGCCATGCAGGTGGAGAACGAGTACGGCAGCTACGGCACTGACCGCGGCTACCTGGAGCATCTGCGCGCGGGGCTGTCCCGGCGCGGGATCGACTGCCCGCTGTTCACCGCCGACGGTCCCACCGACGCGATGCTGCAAGGCGGCTCCCTGCACCCCCTGCCGGCCACCGCCACCTTCGGCTCCCGGCCCGGCTCCTCGCTGGCCACCCTGCGCCGTCACCAGCCGGAGGGGCCCTTGATGTGCGCCGAGTTCTGGCACGGCTGGTTCGACCACTGGGGCGAGCGCCACCACACCCGCGACGCGGCCGAGGCAGCCGGTGTGCTGGACCGGATCCTGGCGGCCGGCGCGTCGGTCAACATCTACATGGGACACGGCGGCACCAACTTCGGCTGGTACAACGGCGCCAACCACGACGGCACCGCCTACCAGCCCACCGTCACCAGCTACGACTACGACGCGCCGGTCGGGGAGGCCGGCGAGCTGACCGCCAAGTTCCATCTGTTCAGGGACGTCATCACCCGGCACACCGGCCGCACCCCGCCGCCTGCTCCCGGGCCGCCGCCCCGGCTGTCCGCCCGCAGTGCCGGACCCGACGGTGTCGCCCCGCTCGCCGGCCACCTCGATGTGCTGTCCGCCCCCGTCCGCACGGTGGCGCCCGAGCCGATGGAGCGGCTGGGGCAGTCGCTGGGCCTCATCCACTACCGCACACACGTCAGCGGCCCGCGTCCCCAGGCCGCACTGCGCATCGACGGGCTGGCGGACCGCGCCCAGGTCTTCCTCGACGGGCACGAGGCCGGGGTGCTGCACCGGGACGCTCCCGGCGAGGCGCTGCCCGTCACCGTCCCGGCCTCCGGCCTGACGCTGGAGGTGCTGGTCGAGAACCAGGGCAGGATCAACTACGGTCCCCGGCTGACCGACCCCAAGGGCATCGCCGGCGGCGTCCGGCTGGACAACCAGTATCTGCACGACTGGGAGATCCGCCCCCTGCCGCTGACGGACCTGTCCCCGCTCACCTTCACCGCCGGGCCGGCCACCGCGGCCCACCCCGCCTTCCACCGCGTCCCGGTGGAGCTGGACGAGCCGCCCGCCGACGGGTTCCTGGCGCTCCCCGGCTGGACGAAGGGCGTCGTGTGGCTCAACGGTTTCTGCCTGGGCCGCTACTGGGAGACCGGCCCCCAGCGCACCCTCTACGCGCCCGCACCGCTGTGGCGCCGGGGCCGCAACGAGCTGGTGGTGCTGGAGCTGCACAAGCCGGGCGGCAGCCTTCAGGTGCGTGCGGAGCCGGAGCTGGGCGGGGACGGGACCGGCCCGCCGGCCCCCGCCGCGGGGGAGGCGTCCGGCGGGCCCACCCCCTGACCGCAGGCGGGCTGCGACCGCCCGGCGGAATCCGGTGGGCGCCCTGGTGGGCGCCCTGGTGGCCGCCCGCCGGAAAACGTTCTCCCGGGGGACGCGAGGGGAAACCGTTCACCCGGGGGTCAGGGCGCGGACATGCGGGTTGTGTACGCTTTCGGGGCAGTACACGCACGTGTCAGAGCACGACCGTCCGCTCCGATCACCCCGGACACCGGGTGGTCGGAGGCATATGCGGCGGCGCACCGGGTACGGATCGTTCGATCCCCTGCCGTCACCCCTTCCCGCAGCACGTCCGACGCCCGCCCCATCCGGACCCGCCGTCCACCCGCACCACCCCGTACTCGCCCGTACCCACCCGTACGCAGCAAACCGTTCGGCAACACGAGGAACTCGACACTTCGCCCATGACTGACCCGGACAAGGCTCAATTCGACCTGATCTACGAAGACGCGAAAGCCGGCGTCGCCGAGGCGCGGCAGCGCGTCCTGGACGCCTCCGCCGGCGGCCCCG
>NZ_JODR01000049.1 GCF_000725885.1 Streptomyces albus subsp. albus
TGGTGGGGGTGCGCTGTGGGGCTCGGGGTGGGGGCGCCGTCGGGGTTTGTGGTGGGGGCGTGGCGCGGTGCTCGCGCTGTGCGCGCCGCGGTGCTCGGGGTGGGGGCGTGCTGTGGGGGCCTTGGGTGGGTGCGCTGGGTGTTCGCTGTGGGGTGTGCCGCTGGCGCCCGCGCGAGGGGGCCTGTTGCAGGGCATGCGGCCGATTGCGCGGTGGGGGTCCGTGGCCGGGGCGCGCCAGCTGTGAGGGCGGGCGTGGCGCGGTGCTCGCGCTGTGCGCGCCGCGGTGCTCGGGGTGGGGGCGTGGCGCAGAGCTCGCAGTGGGGCGTGCTGCGGGGTTCGCGGCGAGGTGTACCGCTGGCGCCCGCGAGGGGGCCGGGGCCCGCTGGTCCTTGGCGGGGGCGAGGACGAGGGTCTTCCCGGTTGTCTGCGTCGGGTCGGGTGGGGTCCGAATGGTGCGGAGTAGCCGGGATGGCAGGCGTGGCATGAGGGGCCGCGTGGGCGATGGTCCGAGTGGCCGTGAAAAACTGGCTGAAATGCAACGGGGAACCAGCGCTCCAATTCCCCGGAGCGCGGCCGTGCGCTTCACTTCTGCACAGTTTCCCCTTTTCTGTTGACTGGTCCCCCCGATAGGATTCCCTTTTGGGATTCATGATCCATGAAACGGGGGGTGTTGCATGGGTGTGCGACTCATAATTTTCGATGACGACCCTGTCTATCGGATGGGTGTACGGGCCGCGGCGGAGACGGACGGCACCATCACCGTCCTCGCGGAGGCCGGCCTTCCGGATCGTCTTCCTGGCGCCGCCCCTGACGGTCTGTCGCAGTTCCTGGCACGGGCCGATGTCGTGCTCGTCGGCGGAACGGGCCCGGCCCGGCTGGCCCGAACGGTGCGGATGCTCCGCTCCTCGCCCGAGTGGTCGGGTCGGCTGCGCACCGGTGGCGCCGCCCGGGTCCTGGTGGCCGCCACCGACAGCAGCACGCCGGCCGTCCTGTCCATGGTCCGCTCCGGGGCCATGGGGTACGTGATGAAGAGCGTGAGCGCCCGAACCCTGCTCAGGACGGTGCATCTGCTGGCCGAGGGCGGCGCGGCCTTCGGTGCCGGCGTTGCCGAGGGGCTGTGGGGCGGCATCGGGATGCTCCCTCAACTGCCCAGCCGGCTGGCGTTCCCGACACTGACCGACCGCGAGCGGGAGATCCTGGAGCTGCTCGCGCTCGGCTGGGAGAACAAGCGGATCGCCCGTCGCCTGGTGCTCGCGGAGAAGACTGTGCGCAACCACATCACCGGCCTCTTCAGGAAACTCGGGGTGCCTGACCGGAACGCCGCCATCGTGCGGGCCCGCGCCGCCGGCATAGGGGCAGAACAGAAAGCGGCGGAGGTGTGAATTCGACAGTCGTGGCGGGGGGCGGTGCCTTTCGTGCAGCCATGGAAAAATCGTGTGCCATGAATTCACGGACAGTAATCCGGTAGGGGTGGGAAGGGGCAGGAAGGGGCGGAAAAGGGGGGCCGGACGAGGCGGAAAAACTGCGGGAGCCTCGTGGGGAACAAGTCGGCCCCGGCGAGCCTTGTCGGTCCGTCCCCTTGCCCGGCGGCCGGCCGTGCTTGGTCCGCCGCTTGCCCAAGGGAGCCAGCCGCTTGCCCAGGGGGGGCCACCCTTCCTTCGGCGTCAGCGGCCTCCCATGGGCGTGACCAGGCCATGCTCGTACCCGGTGATGACGAGCTGCACCCGGTCCCGCGCCCCCAACTTGTCTAGCAGCCGGCCGATGTAGGTCTTCACCGTCGCTATCGAGACGTGCAGCTTGGCGGCGATCTCGGTGTTCGACAGGCCCCGCGTCACCAGGAGCAGCACCTCGCGCTCCCGGCCCGTCAACGTGTCGAGATCGTCCGAGACGGCGGGCGCGCCTTCCGGCTGTCTGCAGAACTCCGCGATCAATCGCGCCGTCACGCTCGGCGCCAGCAGCCCCTGCCCGGACGCCACCGTGCGGATCGCCCGTACCAGATCGGCCGGCGCTACATCCTTGAGCAGGAACCCGCTCGCGCCCGCCCGGAGCGCGGAGAACACATACGAGTCCAGGTCGAACATGGTCAGCACCAGCACCCGCACCCCTTCCGCCTCCGGGTGCGAACGGATCAGTCGCGTCGCCTCGATGCCGTCGAGTCCCGGCATCCGCACGTCCATCAGCACCACGTCCGGGCATGCGCTCACCGCCAGTCGGACCGCCGCGTCCCCGTCCTCGGCCAGTCCGACGACCTCCAGCCCCGGCTCCGCATTCACCAGCACACGGAAGCTCTCCCGCAGCAGCTCCTGATCATCGGCGATAAGCACCCGGACCGGCTCACGGGGAGCGTCCGCCTCGGCGAGGGAATCACTCATGACGACTCTGACGCCTCCTGTCTGCTGTCCGGCTCCGTCTCGCCCGGCCCGGCGGCAGCTGTGTGGTCGCCCGGCCGGGGGGCACTGCCTGGGGCGGCGGCCCGGGCGGTGCCCGGACCGCCGGTTGTGTTCGGTGGCGCTGCTTCGGCGGGGGGCGGTGTTGGTGCCGTGTCGGTGGGGAGCGGTGCCGGGGCGGTGTTGGTGAGGGGCGGTCCTGTGGTGCCGGACGGGGGCTGGCCGCCGGCGCTTGAAGGGGGCGGACCGGTGGTGTCCGAGGGTGGCCTTGTGGCGCTGGTGGACGGGGACCGTGCGGTGTCGGTGGGATCGGAGGGGCGCGTCTTCTCACGGACGGGCAGCGGGATGCGCGCCCGCACGGCGAACCCGCCTCGCGGCTGGGGCCCCGCCGTCAGCTCGCCGCCGTACATGGTCACTCGCTCCCGCATGCCGATCAGCCCGTGCCCGGCGCCCTGAGGGCAAGCTTTCCGTGGCACAGCTTCCCCCGGGGGGACGTTGCGGTGGGCGGAGTTCCAGTACGAGGCGCCCCCCGGTTCGGCAATGCCGCCCGGTGGCGGGGCGTCGTTCTCGTCCGTGACGCCGCCCCGCTTCGTATGCGTGCTCCCTTCCGTGGTGGCGCCGCGGCTTTCGGAGGTGCCGCTTCGGTCGTCCGTAGTGGTTCTCTCTTTCGCGGTCGCGGGCGTGGGTTCTTCCGCGAGGGCGCCTCCTGCCTGCGTAGCGTTCTCTCCTGCGGGATGGGGGTGCTGTGCGTTGTCCTTCCTGGCGCCGGCCCACCGGTTACTCGCGCTGGGGCGCCGATTCCGGGTGCTGTCGGGCCGTGTGCCGTCACGTCTGTCGCCGTCGCGTTTGGCGGCATCACGTCTGAGGACGTCGCGTCTGGCCCCGACCGCACCGGTACGGGCCCGGCCGGTCCGATCGGCGCTGCCACCGCCGTCGTCGAGGACTTCGATCCACAGCTCTCCGCGCCGGGCGATCAGGGTCAGACGGCAGGAGCAGGGTGCGGCGTGTTTGATGACGTTGGTCAGTGCCTCCTGCACCACTCGGTGTGCGGCGCGCGCCACCCCGTCCGGCAGGCCGGCGAGCCCCTCCATGGTCAGCTCGACCGCGACTCCGGCCGCGCCTGCGCGCCGAACCAGGGCCCGTACATCTGTTTCTTGGGCCAGGCTGCGTCCGGGGTGGCGGCTCTCCTCTTCGTCCTCCTCGCCGATGCGGCCGGTGCGCAACAGGCCGAGGATGCCGCGCATCTCCTGGAGTGCCGTGCGGCTCTCCTCGTCGATGACCCGCAGCGCGTCGGCAGCCTCGTCGGGGGCGACTGCCGCAACATGGCGGGCGACCCCTGCTTTCACGGCGATGACCCCGACATGGTGGGCCACCACGTCGTGCAGCTCGCGGGCGATCCGCAATCTTTCCTCGGCGACCGCGCTGACCGCCAGCTGGCGTGCGGCCCGTTCGGCGTATGCGCGCCGTTCCCTGATTGCTTGTCCCGCGCCCCAGGTCAGCCCGCACACGATGAGGCCCGAGAGCCATGCGGGCAGCCCGGAGCCGAACGTCTTCGACGAGGCACCGCCGGAGACGAGGACCAGCAGGATCAACGCGCTCCCGGCGACGACGACCCGTCGGAGCGTGCGGCCGGTCCGCGTGGTGGTGACCGCCACCGGATAGAGGGCGTAGGCCACCGCCAGCAGGGGTTCCACCACGATGTCGAGCACGGCGCCGGCGGCCGAGGCCACCAGGACGGACGCCAGTACCGCGCGTGGCCACAGCCTGCGGACGGCCAGCGGCAGACTCATCGCCAGCAGCACCGGGACCTGGAGCAGCGGAGACGGGGCGTGGCCCGGCTGGAGAGGGGCCAGCAGGGCGTAGAACAGGGCGAAGGCCGCCGCCGCCGCGGCGTCCCACGCGATGAGCTGCCGTCGGCTCAGGCCCCCACGGGCCCAGCCCTGACGCTGGTCTTCGGGCACCCAGCCATGGCGCTGCCCTTCCTTGGATTCCACCGAGTCGCCGGACACTCGCTCACGGTAACCCTGCGAGGGGCTCGTGCACGTCGGACCACGGTCGGTCAGACCACGGTAGGAAGCGAGGCGGGATGTGCCGCGTTCCTTCCACCCCTGGTCCGCACGGAGATTTCGGAGCCCGGTCCGATGTGGCGGGCATGGCGTCGGCGGGATCCTCGAAGCGTGATCGAAGTCCAGCATCTGACCAAGTGCTACGGCCCGACGCGGGCCGTGGACGACCTGAGTTTCGTGGTGCGGCCGGGAAAGGTAACCGGCTTTCTTGGCCCCAACGGCGCGGGCAAGTCCACCACGCTGAGACTGCTGCTCGGCCTCGGCCGCCCCGACTCGGGGCAGGCCCTGCTGTTCGGGAAGCCCTACCGGGAACTGCGGGACCCACTGCGTCACGTCGGTGGGCTGCTGGAAGCCAAGTCCACGCAGCGCACCCGCAGCGCCTACCACCATCTGCTGTGGCTCGCGCGCACCCACCGCATTCCCGAGGCGCGGGTGCGGGAGGTGCTCGCCATGGTGGGCCTCGAAGAGGTGGCAGGCCGCAGAACCGGTGGCTTCTCACTCGGTATGGAGCAGCGGCTGGGCATAGCGGCTGCGCTGCTGGGCGATCCGGAGATCCTGCTGCTCGACGAGCCGGTCAACGGTCTCGACCCGGAGGGGGTCCACTGGCTCAGAACCCTACTGAAGGAGCGGGCAGCCGCCGGCCGGACAGTGCTGCTGTCCAGCCATCTGATGAACGAGATGGCCGTCACCGCAGACCACCTGGTCATCATCGGCCGGGGCCGGCTGCTGGCCGACACCAGCATGGAGGACTTCACCTCTCAACACTGCCGCAGCGTGGTGCGCATCCGCAGCTATGAGCCGCAGCGGCTCTGTGACGTGCTGCGTCAGGCAGGCGCGGGGGCCGAGGAGGAGCCCGGCGGTGTCCTGCGCGTCACGGGGCTGGAGAGCCGCGAAGTGGCGCAGCTGGCCCGCGCCCACCACATCGGTTACGACGAACTGGCGGGAGAGTCCACCTCACTGGAGGAGGCGTTCTTGGAGATGACGGCGCGGGCGGCACAGTTCACGGCCGGCCAGGGGGCCGGCCTCGACGGAAGGGGAGGGGCATGACGGCATCGGTGTCCGGACACTCGTCCGCGGGTGCGGTCGGTGTGCCCAGTGTGCTCCCCGCGACGGGTGCCGGAGCCACTCTGGCGGCCATCCATGCGGAGTGGACGAAGGTCCGCACGCTGCGCTCCATGGTGGCGGTCCTCGCCGGGACGTTCGTGGCCAGCGTCGGTCTTGCGGTGCTGTCCGGAGCCTCGGTCAGTCGTGCACTGAGAGCTGACAACGGAATGGTCCGTGCGGACTTCAATCCCGTGGACTCCGGCTTCAACATCGTCTGGTACACGCAGCTCGGCATGGTCGCCTTCGGTGTGCTGTTGATGAGCGGCGAGTTCGGCAGCGGAATGATCAGAGTGTCACTGGCGGCGGTGCCCCAGCGCTGGCGCCTGTACGCGGCGAAGGCCGGGGTATGCACAGCGGTGGTGCTGCCCCTGGCAGCGGTCACCGTGGTGCTCTCCTTCCTCCTGGACCAGGCGGCGCTGGGCGACTACGGTGCCGGGGCCGGGGATGCGGGCGTCGTGCGGGGCATGGCCCTGGGCACCGTGTATCTGACCCTGATCGCGCTGCTCTCCTTCGGGGTGGCCACGGCGGTACGGTCCACGGCCGTCGCGCTGGGAGCGATGTATGTCTTCCTGTTCGCCGTCTCTCCCATAAGCCAGGCCGTGCCCGGACTCAAGGAAGCGGCACGGTATCTGCCCGACAAGGCGGGCATCCAGGCACTGAAAGTGGGCGCCGACGCGGACCCGGCCCTCGGCCCGTGGGGCGGCATTCTCATCGTCGTCGGCTGGACGGTACTGGCTCTTGTGGTCGGCTGGCTCTCCTTCCGGAAGCGGGAGGTGTGAGCGGAACGGGACACATACGGGACGGCTGTCCCGACCTCCAGGGACACCGGGGCCCATAACTTCGATGGTGTCCAAGGGTTACGGCGGTGCATCGGCCGACATCGCCCGACCGACCGATGTCTCTCAAGGAGGATTCATGGAATCCATGGAGCACACCTACGAGCCCCCCGCCCTCACCGAGCTCGGCGACTTCGAGGAACTGACGCAGTGCCTGCCGTCGGGCGACTGCCCCGACTTCCTGGGCTGCGGTCGCGCGATCTGGTGCATCTGACCACCGCAGTTCGGCCTCACCGCTGAGCCCACACAGAACCGGTGGCCGGAGGTCGTCCGTTCCGGCCACCGGCCACAGGGTCCCGAC
The DNA here is from genome assembly GCF_000725885.1 of Streptomyces albus subsp. albus. Taxonomy (GTDB): domain Bacteria; phylum Actinomycetota; class Actinomycetes; order Streptomycetales; family Streptomycetaceae; genus Streptomyces; species Streptomyces albus. The sequence goes on from NZ_JODR01000049.1 coordinate 6,695, forward strand.
GCGGTATCGGCGTGCATGCTCGGTGGACGGCCCGCCATGAGACGGCCCGCCGACGGGGAGCGCTCTGGGGAGGGTGCCTTGCGAAGCCGCGACGGGGCCGCGCGGCCGGGCGATGCCACAGCCACGGGCGGCGGTACCGCCTGCTGGAACGTCACCGGACGTGTACATGGGTGCCGTCGCCGGACCGTCACCCTGAACCGTGTGTGCCGCGACGCCCGAATGACGTGGGGCCGTCATCGGGTCGTAGTAGTGGGCCCATGGGCCGGCACGTGCTGACGGCGGCGGCGCGGAAATGCGGGGCGGAGGCCGGGTCCTGTCACCGGTGCCGTGTCACCGGTGCCGGGCCGCCACCCGGGCGCCGGTCACGGGGCCCGCGTGGGGAACGGCATCCGGCAGTGCTGAGTGCGGAGGCCGAGCGGTAGCCGTCGCCCGGCACTGGTGGTGGTCGGGCTCGACACGGGCCCGGTGCGGGGGGTAGCACCGGGCGCCGTGCCCGAGAACGACGGAGCCGCCAGCCGATGCCGACGGGGCAGCCTGCGGCTGGCGCACCAGAGGGGGCTGCCGGGACGGTACCGGGTTGCTCAGCGCATTCGGGACCCTCCTGCCGCATGGGGAGGGGCCGGCCGGGCCTGCGCGTGCGCGGGGCCGGCCGCCCCGAAGAAGGAGACCGGGAAATGGGCGGCTGCCCCGAGGCGGCAGCCCGCAGAAAGGGGATACCAGGCTCCGCGCACGGAGCCGCAGAGGCAGGTGGAGGGCCCGGCCGGGAGGCGGGCGCCCGCACGCACGACCTGGAGAAGCGCACGACATGGACTTCCTCATCTTCCCTGACCATCCCACCGCACAGCATCTCGTCAGCACCACCCCGGCACTGGCCGCGGCGTCGGTCGTTCCGCACGCTTCGGGACGTCCGTGGCTGGTGGGGTGGTGGGACGCATCGCGGGTGCAGCGGCTGACCGCGGGTCCGCGCCGGCTGGCCGTCGTCGGCCACACCCGGCGTGGCCCCGGCCGGCTGCACCGTGCGTTCGACCGGGCCCGATCGCTGGAAGAGCTGGATGCTGCCGCTCGCTCACTGGCGGGGAGCTGCCACCTCCTGGCGAGTTTCGACGGGAAGGTGCGGGCCCAGGGCTCACTGTCCACAGCACGGCAGATCTTCACCGTCCGCGTCAGGGGACTCACGGTGGCGGGGAGTGCTCCGGGGCTGCTGGCCGCACTCGCGGAGGCCCCCTGTGACGAGACGGCGCTGGCCGCGCGGTTGTTGACGCCGTACGTTCCGTGGCCGTTGTCCCGGCGGACGGTGTGGCAGGGGATCGAGGGGGTCGCCCCGGGGCACTGGCTGGAGCTGTCCCGGGACGGTAGCGCACGGGAGCGGCACTGGTGGCGGCGGCCGGAGCCGGTGGTGCCGCTGCCGCAGGCGGCGGAGAGGGTACGGGCCGCGTTGCGGGAAGCGGTCTTGGTGCGGGCCGAGTCGGCGGGGGCGATCAGCGCGGATCTGTCCGGCGGGCTGGACTCGACGTCTTTGTGCTTCGTGGCCGACGAGTTGGGCGTGCCCACGCACACGTACCACGCCGTTCCGCTCGATCCGCGTAACCCTGACCACCGGTGGGCCCGGCGGGCCGCCGCCCAATTCGGGCCGGCCGTGCACCACACGGACCTGCCCCAGGACCACGCCATGCGGCTCTTCCCCGTCGCCACCGGGGGGAGCGAGGAGCCGGACGGGGGTGAGGGCCCGTTCAACTGGCGTTGGGCAGGCCCCCATCTGCGGGCGCTGTCCCGTACGGCGGCCGAGGCGGGTTCGCGGCTGCATCTGATGGGGCTCGGCGGTGACGAACTGTTCGGTCCGCTGCCCAACGGGCTGTGGGCCATGCTCCGGGCCGAGCCGCGTGCGGCGCTGGGGCAGATTCGCCGTCGTCGGCTGCTGAACCGCTGGCCGCTGGTGGCGACGGTGCGCGGGCTGGCCGACCGTTCAAGGTTCCCCTCCGCGTTGCGGGCGGTGGCAGGGCGGTTGACCAGTCCGCCGCCGCAGCGCTGGGAGGCCGGATTCGGCTGGACGGGAGAGGCCAGGTTGCCGGCCTGGAGCACGCCGAGGGCTGTCGCTCTCGTCCGCCGGGCGCTGTGGGAGGAGGCGGAGGCGGGTGCCGAGCCGCTGGACGGCGACCGGTTCGGGCATCAGGTGCTGGAGTATCTCGCTTTCGAGGGCACCACCATGCGGCAGACCTCGCGGGCCATGGCGCCCTTCGGGGTCGGCTGGGAGGCTCCGTTCCTCGACGACCGGGTGATCGAGGCGGCTCTTTCCGCCAGGCTGTCCCAGCGGATGCCCACCGGCAGCTTCAAGCCGCTGTTGGTCGCCGCGATGCGCGGCATCGTCCCCGATGACGTGCTCGACCGCACCGACAAGGGGGAGTTCAGCGCCGAACTGTACGAAGGTCTGGCGCGCGGCAGGGAGGCCGCAGTCGAGATGTGTGCCGCCCTGCGGCTGGGCGCACGCGGTCTCGCTGACGCCGGTGCTCTTCGGAACGCCCTGCTCAGCCCGCCCGACGAGGGACGGTACGCGGCCCATCTGGAGACGACCGTCGCCGTCGAGGCGTGGTTGCGGTCGCCCCACACCCGCACCGCCCTGCCGGGCACCCCGCCGTCGGGCCCCCGCGATATCGAGGCCGATCCGGGGGAAGCGGGGCGGCGCCCGCCTGCGGGTCCGGGCCCGGCCGCCTCCGAAAGAGCCACGGGCCCGGACCGCGCGACCGACGCCCGCCGATCCCTGCGTACGGAGCAGCAGACGGGCTCGGAAGAGCCCGGGCCCGAAGGATCGGATCACCGCGCGGGATCGGGTCGGCGACAGGTTTCAGATCCACCGCCTGCCGCTGCCCGGCCACTGGTTACTGACCCGCCATCTCCTGACCGGTCACGGGCCGCTGTCCGGTCACAAATTGCTGGTTCGGCCCCTGGCACTGCCCGGCCGTCAGTCCCTGAGCCGTCACCGGATGCCGCGCGTCCGCCAACCCCTCGGCGCCCCGAAGTTCTGGACAACCATGGAGCCCCGGTGCGTTCGGCGGCCCCGACGAAGGAGGCACCATGATGCTCGCTCTGCCCCGTGAGGTCGTCCTGACGGAGACCGAGTCGGGAGCGGTTCTGCTCAATGAGAGGGACGGCCGGTTCTGGCGGCTCAACGGTTCGGGCACCGTCGCACTGCGGCTGCTGCTGGAGGGCCGGACGCCGCAGGAGGCCGCCGAGCGGCTGAGTGGCGGGGAGCGGTTCCGGGAACGGGCACTCGCCGATGTGCGCGGCTTGGTCGACGCGTTGCGGGCCGCCGGACTGGTGGTGGTGCGATGAGTCTGCCGGGAGTGGGGGAGCGCGCCGCCAGGCCGGGCCTGCGCGGGCAGGTGGCGGCGCGGTGCGCGGTCGGGGTGGCCCGGGTGTTGATCAAGCTCAAGCCGGGGCGGCTGCGCCGGGTGCTGACCGTCCTCAGCCGTGGTGCGCGGCCCGCCGGCCGGGAGCGGGCCCTCGCGGCACGGCAGGCAGCTGTCGCGGTGAGTGTGCGCTGCGCGGGGCTGGGGTGCCTCCAGCGTTCGGTGGCGGCGGCGCTCTTGTGCCGTCTGCACGGCGAGTGGCCCGACTGGTGTTCCGGGTTCCGTACCAGGCCGTTCGGTGCGCACGCCTGGCTGGAGGTGGACGGCGAGCCGGTGGGGGAGGGCGAGGCGATCGGTGCCTTCCGGACGGTGATCGCCGTTCGGGCGGCGGGGACGGAACGGGTACCGGCGGCTGGAGGGGGCGCGGATGACGGCCGTGGCTGACGAATTCGCCGTCCGCACCGAGGACCTGGGAAAGGTCTACGGGGAGTTGCCCGCGGTCGTCGGGCTCGACCTGTCGGTGCCCCGGGGCACCACCTTCGGGTTTCTCGGACCCAACGGTGCGGGCAAGACGACGACCATCAGCATGCTGTGCACGCTGTTGCGGCCCACCGTCGGACGGGCGTTCGTGGCAGGACACGACGTGGTGGCCGAGCCGCACTCGGTCCGGGAGCGTATCGGGCTGGTGTTCCAGGAGACGACGCTCGACCTCGACCTGACCGCCGAGGAGGGACTGCGGTTCCACGCGGAGCTGTTCGGCATCCCCTGGCGTGTGAGCCGACCGAAGGTTGCGGCGTTGCTGGAACTGGTGGACCTGACCGGCAGCAAGGACCGTCCGGTGCGGGAGTTCTCCGGGGGGATGCGGCGGCGTCTGGAGATCGCGCGCGGGCTGCTCACCACCCCACAGGTGCTCTTCCTGGACGAGCCGACCACCGGACTCGATCCGCAGACCCGCACTGTCATCTGGGAGCACCTGCACGAGCTGCGTGAGCAGCACGGCATCACGCTGTTCCTGACGACGCACCACCTGGAGGAGGCCGAGCACTGCGACCGCATCGCCATCATGGACGGCGGTCAGGTGGAGGTGGAGGGCAGTCCGGCCGAGCTGAAGGCGGAGGTCGGCCACGACACCGTGGTGCTGCGGACCGGGGACGACGCCGCGGCCGTGCGGGTCATCGCGGAGCGTTTCGGTCTGGATGCGGTGTCCGGTCCCGACGGGGTGCGGCTGCGGGTCGCGGACGGTGCGGCTTTCGTGCCGGCCTTCTGTGCCGAGGCGGGTGTCCCGGTGCTGTCCGCCACCGTCGTCCCGCCGTCGCTCGACGATGTGTTCCTGCACCACACCGGGCGGACCATCCGCGCCGAGCGGAGTGGGCCGCTGACCGTCAACGACGTGGGGAGGCGGCGATGAGCGCCGTGGAGGCGACGGCTCCGGAGGCCGTGACGGGGAGGCCGGGGGCCGTGGCGGCGCCGTACGACGGCGGGGGACGGGCGCGAGGGCCCGGGGGAGTGCGCCGCGAACTGCGGGCGGTGCGAGTCCTGTGGCACCGGGAGATGGTGCGGCTCCTGCGTACCAAGGTGCAGATCGTCATGGGGCTGGTGACGCCCGTGATGTTCCTGCTGGTGATGGGCACGGGGCTGGAGTCGATGGGTGCGGTGGCCGGGGACGCCTTCGCGCAGTTCCGCGGCTACCTCTTCCCCGGGGTGCTGGTGATGGCCACCCAGGCGCCGGCGCTGGCCGTAGGGCTGTCGGTGGTGATGGACCGGCAGACGGGCATGCTGCGGCAGGCGATGGTGGCGCCGGTGCGCCGCGTCAGTCTGCTGCTGGGGCTCTCCCTGGGCGGCGCGACCTGCGGAGCCGTGTACGGGGCTCTGGTGCTGGCCATATCCGGGGCTGTCGGGATCGCCTACCATCCGCTGCTGCTGGTGGCGCTGCTCGAAGTGGCGGTGATCGCCCTGCTGTTCACCGCGGGCGGGATGCTGGCGGCTGTCACGATCCAGCGCATCCAGACCTTCCAGGTGCTGATGGGGCTGGCACTGATGCCGTTGATGTTCCTCTCGGGTGCGATGTTCTCCCCGACGGGGCTGCCGCGCTGGCTGGGCATCGTCGTGCACCTCAACCCGCTCACCTACGCCGTGGACGCCGTGCGCCGCACGCTGCCGGGGGAGCTGGACATGGGCGGGTACGCGGGTTCGCCGCAGATAGTCGGCTGGACACCGCCGGTCGCCGTGGAGGTCTGCTTCGTGGCCGTTCTGGCCGTCGGCATGCTCGTGGTCGCCGCCCGCCGCTTCTCCCGGAGGGGCTGAGAGCACAGGACGGCCGGGTCTGCCGGTGCGCCTTCGGCCTCCGCGGCGGGGTGGTGTTCCGGCCGCTCCGGTCTGCTGCCGGTTCTGGTCGGGCCCCGTGGAGCAGTGGTCGGTCAACCCTGACGAAAGACCAACTCGTGGTCCGACTTTCGGGCCGGGGCCGCGTCCCGCTTCGCTCGTACGTTCAGGGCCATGTCCACGGAACGACGAACACGACGGCGGACGCCTGCGCGCGGTCCGCTCGGTGCGGTGGCGGTACTGGTGGCCGGTGCGGGAGCCCTCCTGGCGCTGGCCCCGGGCGGACTCGGCAGGGAGGACCCCGTACGGATCACGGACGGGACCTCCGCCTCCGTCTACCGTGAATTGAGCGATGCGGCCGGCGACGGTCCCGGCTGGCTGGGCGGACTCTTCGAGCTGGCCACCGAGGGCACACTGGTGGTCCTCGGACTGCTGCTGCTGTGGACCGGCCTGCGGGCCTGGCGGGCGAAGGACGGTGTGCTGGCGGCCGGTGTCGTACTGACCGGCCTCGGCACGGTCGTCGCGTACGGGGTGAGCGAAGCGCTGAAACTGGTGGCGGACGAGGAACGGCCGTGCCGGGCCGTACCGGGCGCCGATCCGCTGGCGGAGTGCCCGCCGCCGGGCGACTGGTCCTTCCCCAGCAACCACGCCACGCTCGCCACCGCCCTCGCGGTCGGTCTGGCGCTGGTGTGGCCGCGGCTGGCGGCGGTGACGTTGCCGCTGGCAGGCGCCGCCGCGTTGCTGCGGGTACTGGTCGGGGTGCACTACCCGCACGACGTGCTGGCGGGTGCCGTCCTGGGGGCGGCTGTCGTGGCGGCGGCGGTGCTGCTGTGGCCCCGCTCCCGTCCCCTGCCGTTCCTGTGGCGTTCGGCCGCGCCGCCACGGAGGGCGGAGTCGAGGTCGTCGCGCTGAGTCCTTCTCCTCCGGGCCGGGGCCGGGCGCCGAGGGCCGGGGCAGGGCTGCGGGCCGGGCCTGGGCCGATTCAGTGGGCGGCGGGCGGTACCAGGCCCGCTTCGTGCGCGACCACGGCGGCTGCCGCCCTGTTGTCCACGCCCAGCCCGGCGAGGATCGAGCTGACGTGCGCTTTCACGGTGCCCTCGACCACGCGCAGCCGCCGGGCGATCTGCCCGTTGGACAGCCCGGCGCCCAGGTAGGAGAGCACCTGGCGCTCCCGCGGGGTCAGCGCGTCCACCCGGGCCCGCGCCGAGGTGCGGCGTCCTGCCGCGGCCCCGGCACCGGAGGAGGCCAGGTGTGCAACGACCCGGGCCGCCACCTTCGGTGCCAGATAGGCGGCCCCGTCGGCCACGGCCCGGACACCGGCGATCAGCTCCTCCGGCTGGCCCGCCTTGAGCAGGAAGCCGGCGGCGCCACCGCCCAGAGCCTGGAGGATGTAGTCGTCCTCGCCGAAGGTCGTCAGCATCACCGCACGCGTCCCGGGTGCTGTCCGCGCGAGGGCGGCCAGCGTCTGGATGCCGTCGGCCTTCGGCATCCTGATGTCGAGGACCGCCACGTCGGGGCGGTGCCGCCGGGCGAGTTCGACGGCTTCGTGGCCGTCGCCCGCCTCGGCGACGACGGTGATGCCGGGGTCGGTGCCCAGGATGGTGCGCACGCCGGCCCGCACCATGGGTTCGTCGTCCGCGACGAGTACGCGGATGGGCTCCCCTGTCATCGTGCCGGGTCCTTCGTCCAGGTGTCCGCGGTCACGGCCGCAGCTCCTGGGCGGCGACCAGCTTGCCGTTCCGGAAGCAGAGCCGGTAGGCGTCGCCGGAACGGTCGTCGAACGGGTTCGCGGTCATCGCGTAGAACTCGCATGTCGTACCGGGTCCCTGGGGTGGTGGCGGGGTGTGTGCGGGGCGGCGCCGGGTCTGCTCGTCGGGCAGAAGAAGCGCGACGCGGTCCCGTTCCTGTCCGACGCGGAGCCGCCCGAAGTCCTCGGCCGGCAGTACGGCGCGCCGTGTCACCAGCATGTCCCACCAGGTCAGCACGCCGCCCAGCAGGGCCCCCAGCGCCAGGCAGGCCGTCACCGCGGTGAGCACCGTGCGGCCCATCTCGCGACGTGCCTTCCGCTGCCGGGGCGAGACCGGCGAGGGAGTGACGGGCCCGGCTGCGGGCGGGCCACTGGGGCGGGCCGGCCGGACGTGGGGGAGCGTGGCGCACACACGGAAGCCGCCGTCGGCAGTCGGCCCGCACTGGAACGATCCGCCCGCGAGCCGTACGCGTTCGTCGAGGCCGATGAGTCCGTGGCCCCCACCCGGACGTTCTCCAGCGGCGGAGCCGCCATCTTCGCCGGGACCGGATGAAGCGGCGGCGCCGGATGAAGCGGCGGCCCCGGAGGAGGTGGCGCCGGAGGAGGGGGCGGCGCCGGTTGTATGGGTGTCGCCGTCCGTCCGGGCGGCGCGCGCGGTGGTGCTCGGGGCGCGTACGGAGTCGGCTGCGTGGCTTGTGACACCCGTGGTGCGGGCGGTGCTGTCTGTGGTGCCCGTCTCGCTCGCATCGGGCGTGCTGTCGGCCGCGCCGCCGATGTCGATGCCCGCCTCACTGCGCGGGCCCTGGCCGTACACGTCGCCCTCGCTGTCCGCGCCCGCCACGCTGTCCGAGCCCGCGCGCGTGGCCGCGTCAGCCGTCTCAGCTGCGTGAGCCGCCTCGGCCGCCTCGGTGCTGTCGGCCGTCTTGGCCGCGCGGGTCTCGCCGGCGGTGTCGTCGGACAGCTGCGCGGGGGCCGGCCCGTTTTGGACGACGACATGGGTTGCGGGCAGTCCGGTCTCCCCGGAGTCCGTGGTCGCGTGGGTGACCCGGACCGTGGCGGTGGCACCGGGGGCGTGCTTGGCGACGTTCGTGAGGGCTTCCTGGACGATGCGGTGCGCCGCGTGCAGCACCGCCGGAGGCGGGTCCGTCGCCCCGGGGCCCGCCGGTCGTTCGGCCACGTGCGCCGTGACGGCGAGACCGGAGGCTGCGGCCTCCTCGACGAGGCGGGTGATGCTGGTGTCCGCGGGCCGGGTGGGCGCGGCCCCGGCGGTTTCCCGCAGGACGCCGATGACCTCGCCGAGCCGGTCGACCGCCGCTTCCGCCCGGCCACGGATGCCCTCGGCCACCTCACGGTGCTCCGGGGCCAGCCCTGGCGCCAGTTTCAGGGCGCCGGCCGAGAGGGCGAGGAGGCTCAGCTCGTGACCGAGGGCGTCGTGCATGTCCTGTGCGATACGGGAGCGCTCGCGCAGGCGGGCCTGCTCGGCGACCAGGCGGCGCTCCCGTTCGAGTTGCTCGGCGCGTTCCCAGCCGGCCCGCGCCAGCTCCCGGTACTGCCGCAGGAAGCGGCCCGCGAACCAGGAGAGCAGCCCGGCGGTGAGTGCGACGGCCACGAAGCGGGTGCCCGGTGTCAGCCAGGCGGGTGTGGCGAGGGCCGCCGCCATGTTCGCGGCGAGGGTGGCGGCCAGCACCAGTGCGGGGGTGCGGGCGGTACCGGGGCGGTGGCCCGAGAGAAACGAGCAGACCACGGTCGGCACGATCCACCACGGGCCGGCGAACACGCTGAGCAGTGCGCTGAGCGCGGCCAGTACCGTGAGCGCGTGGGTCGTGGTCCGAGGCGTCGGTCGGTGCTTCACGCGGCGACGGTAAACCGTGGGCGGACCCGCCGACACTGCCGAAAGTAGCAGGCCCGCCCCTTGCGAGCGCCATCCCTGTGCCGACCCCGCTACGTGGCCGCCCTCACCCCGTGGCCACCTCCACAACGAGGCCGCCCTCACCCCGTGGCTGCCCTGGCCATGTGGCCGCCTTCACCACGTGGCCGCCTCCACTATGAGGCCGCCCTCACCAAGAGGCTGCCCCTCACCACAGGCCGGCCCTCACCCCGACGCCGCGCCCGCTTCCGGTCGCCCCGCACCGCCCCGGGCCCACAACCACGCCGCCCCACCCGACCGCCGGGCGCCCATCGCCCCGCCGAGGTCGGCCCCCAATGCCGAGCGCCCTCATCCGGCGCGACCGCACGTCGCCGCCACCGGCCCGGACGGCGAGGCGTTCCACCTCCAGCGCTCACGGCGCTCCGACCGCGAGGTGGCGCCCACCAGTGCTCCGGCCGAGAGGCGCCCTGCCCTCAGGGCTCACAGTGCTCCGACCGCCATGCGCGCTGCTGCGCAGCGAGCCGCACGCCCCAGCCCATCCGAGAACCGCCTTCGGCATCAGCCCCCAGCCCCACCCGACCCCCACCCGTCTTCGAACCACCGAGCACCCCACCCCGGCCCCGAAGCCCACCAGCCTCCACCCCGGCCCCGAATCCCACCAGCCTCCGCCCCGAATCGGCCCCTCCGCCCTGCCTACCGGGCACCTGCACACCACGCCCGCTGGCCCCAACCCGGTACCGGCCACTCCCAGCCGGCGCCGACCCCCAACCCGTAGCCGCCCTCCCAACCCGCCCTGCCCCAGAGCGGGCCCACCGGGAGCCTGCCCCCACCCGTAGCGGGCCCCACCCGGAGCCGGAGTCCGAGCCGCCCCGACCCGGGGCCGGCACCGAACCCGGGACCGGCCACTCCCAGCCGGTATCGGCCCCCAACCCGGAGCCGCTCCCGGCCAGCGGCCCCCACCCCAGGCCCGCCCCTACCCCGGCCCCCCACCAAGCAGCCCCGACCCCGAGCAGCCTCCGGCCCCATAGCCCGCCGAGCAGCCTCCGGCCCAAAGCCCCCAGCCCCAAGCCCCCGCCTCCGAGCTGCCCCCGGCCCCAGCCCCGAGCAG
>NZ_JODR01000050.1 GCF_000725885.1 Streptomyces albus subsp. albus
CCGCCACCACGGTCGCCTCCCCCGCCGGCCGGCCCCCCACCGGCCGCGCACCGAACGACCACGCCACCACCGACCCCGCCTCCGCCATCCCCTCCACCGCCCGCCGCACGCCCACCGCCCCCGCTCCCCCACCCCGCCGCGCCCGGGGGCGTGGCGGGCTGGCCGGGCGTAATCCGGTGCTCCTCGCCGTCGTCTCCTCGGCGTGCGTCTCCGCCTCCGCGATGTTCGTGAAGCTCGCGGACGTCACCGCGGGGACGGCCGCCTCGCTGCGCTGTCTGCTGGCCCTGGTCGCGCTGGTGCCGCTCGCCCTCGTCGAGCGGCGCCGCCTCGGCCCCCGGAGCGGGCGCGGTCCCCTGCTGGACGTCGCGGCCGGCGCACTGCTGGGCGTGGACTTCGTCTTCTGGGCCCAGAGCATCCACGACGTGGGCTCGGCCATCGCCACCGTGCTGCTGAACCTCCAGATCGCCGTCTTCCCGCTGCTGGCCCTGGCCCTCACCCGCACCCGGCCGGGCGGACGCTACTGGCTCGCCCTGCCCTTCCTGCTGGTCGGCGTCGCCCTGGCCAGCGGCGCGATCGGCGATCCGGAACCGGGCACCAGCCCGGTGACCGGCATCGTCTACGGGGCCACGGCCGGTGTCGCCTACGCCGGCTATCTCTTCCTCACCCGGCTGGGCGGCGGAGGCCCGCACACCGTGCACCCGGTGTGCGTCTCCACCCTGTCCGCCGCCGTCACCTCGGGCGTACTGGGCGCCCTGTGGACGGGAATCCAGCCCCTCCCCGGCTGGGGCCCGTTCGGCTGGCTGGCCCTCATGGCACTGTTCGGGCAGGTGCTCTCGCTCATCCTGCTGGGGCCGGCACTGTCCCGGCTGGCGCCGGCGACCAGCGCCGCACTGCTGCTGCTCCAGCCCGTGCTGGCCCTCGTGCTGGGTGTCGCCTTCCTGGGCGAACGGCCCACGGTGACCCAGTTCGCCGGGTGCGCCCTGGTCGTGCTCGCCGTGTGGCACACCGGACGGCGTGATCATTAGAGTCACCGCACATGGCCCTGCCGCGTGCGCTCCTGAGCGGACTGACCGCCGTCCTCACCGTGTGCGGGCTGGCGGTGGATTCGTCCACCGCCGCCGACCGGGGCCACGCGCCCACCCGCGCCGCGCTGGAAACCGTCGTCGAGCGCGACCGGGTGCCCGGTGCGGTGGCCAGGGTGGAGGACGGCGCCGGGCCGTGGGAAGGCGCCGCGGGGGTCGCCGACCGTGCGACCGGCCGCCCGCGGTCGGCCGGGGAACGGTTCCGCATCGGCAGTCTGACCAAACCGTTCGTGGCCACCGTGCTGCTCCAGCTGGAGGCGGAGGGCAGGCTGCGGCTGGACGACCCGGTGGGCCGGTGGCTGCCCGCCTCCCGGCTGGGCGGCTACGGCACGGCCATCGGCGCTTCCCGGAGCACCGTGACGCTGCGGAACCTGCTCGGCCACACCAGCGGCATCCCCGACTACACCGCCGGCCCCGCCGTGCGCCGCGCCTACTTCTCGCCGGCCTTCCTCACCCGCCGCTGGGACACGCACACCCCGCAGGCGCTGGCCCGGCCCGCCCTCGACCGCGAGCCGCTGTTCCGGCCCGGCGCCCGGTGGGCCTACTCCAACACCAACTACCTGCTGGCCGGCATGGTGATCGAGCGGGTGACGGGACACTCCTACGCGAGGGAGATCGAACGCCGCATCCTGCGCCCCCTCAAGCTGCGCGACACCTCGCTGCCCGGCACCTCGACCCGGATTCCCGGGCGGCACGGGAGGAGCTACTCGACCCTCCACACCGCCGGGCCCCACCCGAGGGTGTACGACGTGACCTCGCTCAACCCCTCGCTGGCCGGCGCGTCCGGCGAGATGATCTCCTCGGGCCGCGACCTGACACGGTTCGCCCGCGCCCTGGTCACCGGCGGTCTGCTGCCGCCGCGGCAGCTGCGCGAGATGGAGACGACCCGTCCGGCCGGTGCCGCCGAGCGCTACGGGCTGGGCCTGACCGAGCGCACCCTGCCGTGCGGGGTGACGCTGTGGGGCCACGAGGGCACCATCCACGGCTCCCGCACCGCCGTGTTCACCACGGTGGACGGCACCCACGCGGCGGCCTTCAACGTCAACGGCGACTGGGCCGGCACCCGCCGGCTGGTGGACGCGGAGTTCTGCGGCTGAACGGCGCTCCCCCGGACGCGTACCGGGGCCTCGGCGCGGGAGAGCGGTCACGCCGTGCCGCCTCAGCGCGGAAGAACCGCCACGTCGCAGGCAGGCTCGCGCTCGCCGGAGGTCATCAGGGCGGTGCGGACCACGGTGGCCTGCTGGGCGAGGGCGTCCCGCAGTTTGTCCGGGGTGACGTGGACGACGGTGATGCCGAACTCCTCCAGGCGCTCGCGCTTGCGGGCGCAGGCGTCCCAGGCCGCCACCGCGTCGGCCCGTGGGGGGCGCGCGTCGAGTTCCAGGGCGACGCCGTGTTCGGGCCAGTAGGCGTCGACGGTGCCGATGTGCAGGCCGCCGGGCGCGCGGAGTTCGACGTTCCAGCAAGGGTCGGGCAGCCCGTGCAGCAGCACCATCTCGTACATGCGGCCCTCGGCCAGGGCGCGGCCCTCGGCGAGCAGGCTGTCCACCGCGTCCGCGATGTGCGGCAGCCCCAGCAGCCGGGCCCGGGTCAGTTCCCGTACGACGGCCTGCGGCTCGCAGTACCCGCCGCGCACCGCCTCGGTCAGCAGCCGCCGCACCTGCTCGACGTCGGTGAGGCCCGGCACGGCGTCGGCCAGCGCGCGGGCGACGGGAGCCACGGGCAGCCCGGTGATCTCCTCGGGCTCGGGCAGGATCCGGGTGCGCACCAGACGGGCGGCGGGACCGGCCACCGGCAGCGGGGCGCGGGCGGCGGGCCCGCCCAGATCGGGGACGAGCACGTCGATGCGGTCGAGGTCGAGCAGCGAGGGCGCGGCGGAGAAGCAGTGCAGGGCGAGCGCGGCCAGTCCGGTGATCATCGCCCGGTCGGGCGTTCTGGAGGTTCCGGGCGGCACCGCCGCGTCACTGTGCGCGTACCGCAGCGCGGCACGCAGGCGTTCCTCACTGGTGGGCAGACCGGTACGGGGCGGCAGTGGTACCTCGTGCGTCATGCTGGGGCCACTTCCCCGTGACCCGCGGCCTGGCACCACGTGTGACAAAGCTGTCGCCTAACGCGGACAACTCAGTGCTCATGCACGGCAGTTCGAGAGCCGATGAGGCCCCGGCACGCGGTCTGCCGCCGCTGCGCCGGGGCGAGGGCGTCGGTGACGCGTGTCAGTGGTGCTTCTTGCGCCGGTCGCCGAGCATGACGAGCCCGGCGATCACCAGGAAAAGCAGGATCGGGATGGCGACGTACAGCCCCAGCGTCTCCCCGACGCTCAGGCCGGGTCCCGGGTCGTCGCCGTCGTCGCGGGTGAGCGCGAAGGCGGGGGACGACAGCAGCATCATCAGCGCCGCACCGGCGGTGACCGTACCGGCGCGCAGGGCGTTCTTGTTGACCTTGTTGCTCACGCAGCCAACATAGCGGACGGGTGAACGGCCCGCGCGCCGGGGTGGGCCTATCGGACGGCGGGCCGCCATCGGTGCAGGGTGACGGGCCGCAGCCGCGGCTCGGCCCGGCTCTCCAGGACCCGTACCCGCACCCGGTCGGCGGTCACCGGGGCGGGCAGCGCCAGGATGCGGCGGTGTCCGACGGTCGTGCCCAAGGCGATCCGCCGCCACCTCCCGTCCTGCCGGGCCTCGACGGTGAACCGTTCCACCCGCTGCCCGGCCCGCAGGTCCTCGCCCAGCACGACGCGGTCGAAGGTGTACGGCCCGCCGGTGCCCGCTCCGCCGGCCGCGCGCACGTCGGTGCCGTAGATGCGGCGCACCGCCTTGCCGAACGCCGTCAGTTCCGCGACGTCCGCCGGGTCGATCCGCCCGTCGCGGCCCGGTGGGACGTTCAGCAGCAGCGAAGCGTTGCGGCCCACGCTCTTCTCGTACAGGTCCAGGAGTTCGGCGGCGCTCTTGGGCCGCTGGCCGGGGTGGTGGTACCAGCCGGGCCGGATCGAGACGTCCGCCTCCGCCGGGTACCACTGGAGGTACCGGACCGAGCCGTCCAGCAGCCGGGCGCGGGAGCCGATGTCCTCGTCGGTGGAGTCGTTGGGCAGGCCGCCCGCGTACGCCGTCCACGGATCGACAGCCGACGGGGTCGCGCTCCACTCGCTCTCCCGTGCGACCCCCCGCTCGTTGCCGACCCAGCGCACGCCCTGCGGGCCGCCGAAGACGGGGGTGCCGGGCGCCATCAGGTGCAGCGCGCGGAAGATCTCCTGCCAGCCGTACTCCTGGGTGACGCCCGCGTCCCGCCACGGGTTGGCGCCGTCCAGCCACAGTTCGTCCAGCGGGCCGTACTGGGTGACGATCTCGTACACCTGGTTCAGGTAGTAGGCGTCGTAGTCGTCGACCTTCACCCGGAAGCTGGGCAGGCGTCCCTGCGCGACGGCCCGCGCCCGGTCGTCGCCCGGCACCAGTGTCGGGATGGTGCGGGTGCGCGGGGCGCTGCCGTTGCCGTAGCGGCCCCGGCCGGCCGGCGGGCCGCCATCCTCCAGCGCCGTCCGCTCGACGGTCGTCAGCGGCTCCCCCGCCTCCTGTTTCGCCGCGAGACGTGCCAGCCACTTCTTGTGCCAGCCGTGCGGGAGTTCGGCGCCGTCCGCCGGGGACAGATAGACGCCGACCTTGAGTCCCGCCTTGCGGGCCGCCCGCACGTACTGGCCGACGATGTCCCGCCCGTAGGGGGAGTTCTTCACGGAGTGGCCGGTGTAGCGGCTGGGCCACAGCGTGAAGCCGTCGTGGTGCTTGGCCGTCAGCATCACCTGTTCTGCGCCCGCCGCCTTGTAGGCCCGCATCCACTGGTCGAAGTCGAGGTGCCGCGGGTCGAACAGCGCGCGGTCCTCGGCGCCGGAGCCCCACTCCCGGTCGGTGAAGGTGTTCATCCCGAAGTGGGTGAAGGCCGTCACCTCCCGCTGCTGCCACGCCAGTTGCGCGGCCGTCGGCACCGTCTTGGCGGCCTTCTCGATGATGCGGTCCGGGCTGTCGCACGGTTCGACCCTCATCTGCGACGCGGGCCGCACCGGCTCCTGGCACCCGTCCGGCGCCCCCTCGGCTGCGCTCGCGGCGCCTGCGGACGGCGCGGGCACGGCCGCCAGCGCTCCCGCCAGGGCCAGCACCACCCCGCACACCAGTGACCGCCCCCGCCCCGTTCGCCGTCTCGCCATGTCCCCTCCCCTTCCCCACTCCCGTGAGAGGTCGGATCTCTTCGCGTGACCGGAGGCATGGTCCCGCAGCACGGGCGAGGTGAGAAGTGATAGGTCCGATCTATTGGGCGGTGGCGCGGAGTTCTTCCCGCAGGGCCTCGATCAGACGGCGGACGCGGGAGGAGGCCGTCACCTCTTCCAGCGAGAGCGGTCGTCCGTCGGGACCGGCCAGCGGCAGGCGCCAGTTGGGGTACTCCGTCGTGGTGCCGGGCACCCGAACGGGACGCCGGTCCCCCACGGCATCGGGCAGCCACACGCCGACCAGCCGGGCCGGGGTGCGGGCGAGGAAGCGGTGCACCGCCCTGATCTCGCCCTCCTCGTCACCCCGCCCCTCGGGCAGCAGGCCCAGCCGTGCGAAGAGCCGGAACCACTCGGCCAGTCCGGCCGCCTCCGCCGCCCGTCCCTGTGCCGCCGGGCGCCGCAGCAGCCCCAGCCCGTCCAGCAGCCGGACGTGGCTGCCCGTCAGCCGCGCCGCGCAGCCCGGCAGTTCGGGGCCGGCGGCGGTCGCCAGGCAGTCGGCCGGCCACCGCTCGGGCGGCACGGGCCGTGCGACCGGGCCCGCACCCTCGGACGGGCCGCCGTCCCGCTCGCACCACAGCACACGGGTGCCCAGCACGCGCCGGGCGGCCAGGTCCTCGCGGAAGCCGGGCTCTTCCGCACCCGGGTCCCCGGCGATGACGGCGGCCCCGGCGCGGTGCGCCTCCAGTGCCAGGACGCTCCACAGTGCCTCGGCGTCGTACCGCACCCAGGCGCCCTCGGACGGCGGGCGGCCCTCGGGTATCCACCACTGCCGGGAGTGCCCCAGGTGGTCGATGCGTACGGCGCCGGCGTGCCGGAAGAGCCCGGCGAGCACCTCGCGCCAGGGCCCGTACCCGGTGCGGGCCAGCGCGCCGGGGTGCCAGGGCGGCACCCCGTGGTCCAGGCCGCCCGGGGCGCCGGCGGTGGGCGGGGCTCCGAGGC
The DNA here is from genome assembly GCF_000725885.1 of Streptomyces albus subsp. albus. GTDB lineage: Bacteria > Actinomycetota > Actinomycetes > Streptomycetales > Streptomycetaceae > Streptomyces > Streptomyces albus. Next base: position 6,271 of record NZ_JODR01000050.1, read on the forward strand.
TGACGCCAGGTGCCAGGACATCCTGCTGGGCCCAGGCGTCGGCGCCACCGGGGTGGACTCCGGCAGCCGCCTCGTGCACCAGGCCGACGGCCATACCCGCGTCCCGCGCGGCGCGTTGGGCGGCGGCCAGCTGGCAGTCGGTCAGCCAGGCGGCCCAGCAGTGGAAGTCGATCCGCTCCAGGTGGTCGTCGCGCTCGCGTGCCGTGCGTGCGGAGCGGGGGTCGTCCAGACCGGCGGGCCAGGAGCGCCAGTCGGGGCCGTACCGTTCGGCGAAGGCGCACCAGGTGGCGTGGTCCTCCAGTGCCTGGCCGCGCGCGGCGAGGAAGTCGCAGTAGGCGGCGCGGCGTCCGGGGCTGAGCTGCACGGTGCGCACCAGTTCCAGTGCCCGCAGCTTGAGGTCCCGTACGGCGTCGGGGTCCAGGTGGGCTTCCCCGTTCAGCACGCCCTCCCGAGCAGCCGCGGCCCGGCCGGCGAGCGCGTCGACGCGGCGCCGCTCCTCGAGCCCCAGATAGGCGTATTCGGGGATGTCCTCGATGCGCAGATGGACGGGGTCGGGGAAGCGGCGGGAGGAGGGGCGGTACGGGGAGAGGGCGGTGTGCCCGCCGGTCGGGGCGGGGACGGCGGTGTGCAGCGGGCCGGGCTGGAGGAAGTCGGCGTCCAGGCAGCGTCCGGCCCAGCTCGCGAGGTCGCCGAGGTCGGCCAGGTCGCCCATGCCCCAGGAGCGGCTCGACAGCAGGCCGGGGAGGTGCACCAGCAGGCCCGGTCCGCGGCTGCGGCCGGTGCGGGTGCGCGGTGCGGGGACGGCGCCGGGGGCGACGACGAGCGTGCTGCGCACGGGTCTTTCACCGGGCGCCTGTGCGCAGAGGGTGTGCACTCCCGGCGGCAGCTCGGCGCCGGACTGCCGGCCGAGGACATCACCGCTCTCGGTGACCACCCGCAGTGCGGTCCCCTCGGGAAGCCCGGACTTCTCGCACACCTCGGACAGCCCCGTCGACAGGGACGGCCCGGGTGAGCCGGACAACCCCGGTAACCCGGGCAGCTGTCCGTCCGGCCCCGGGCGTGCGCCGGAGCGCAGCACGACGGTGGGAGGCAGCAGCCGGCGGCTGTCCTCGGCGTGCCGCTCCAGCGCCGCACGGACGGCGGCCGGCGTCGAGGCGTCGACGCCCAGCGCCGCGAGCACGGCGACGACGGTCTCCCGGCCCGCGCGCACCCGGCGGCCGGGCGAGGGGCGGTGGGAGAGCGAGACGCCGTGGGCGGCGGCGAGCCGCGCCAGCGGAGTCATCAGATCTCCGCGGGCTCCGTGCCGTAGCCGACCCCGGTGGGTTCGCTGGTCAGTGGGGCCCCGACGAGCGGGGGTTCGCTGGTCAGCGGTACGGCGTCGGCCAACGGCGGCTCACTGGTGAGCGGGGCGTCGGCACAGCCGCAGGTGCACGAGCCGTCGAGTCCGGAGTCGGGGTCGGACACACCGGACAGGTCTACCGGCTCGTGCCCTGGTTTGGAGAGTGCCCGTTGCTGGGGGAGCGGAGTGAGTGCGGACAGCAGGAGTTCAGCGGACGCGGCCACGGGGGCCTCCGTTCGTTGACGAGAAGCGGACAGGTCTCGCCCCTACCCACGCTCCCGGCGGGCAGACGTACAGGAATGCAGAACGTGGCCCAGGTCACACCGTTTTCCGCGATGATTCGCCGAACACCCCCGCTTCGAGGCGGAGAACGAGGGGGCAAAACGGATAGTCCACGCCAGGATTTACGGAGCCGTCGAGGACCACACCGGGCGCACACCCTCCCCCGCCGCGTAACGGCACGGGGCGCGGCGGCCGGTGCACCGGCACCGACCACCGCACCCCACGATCACCCGCCCGAGGACGGACGGCCACCGCACCCCGCACGTCCGCCGCTACGGAACGCCGCGGGAACGACAAGGCCCGGATCTCAGGCAGTGGATCTGCCGTCGATCCGGGCCACATCGTCGTCCGCGCCGTATGGCTGGAGGTAGGGCAGCCAGCGCGGGTCCCTGTGCCCCGTGCCGATGATCCGCCAGGCCAGGCCCGACGGCGGAGCTGGTTGATGGCGCAACCGCCAGCCCAGCTCGGCCACCTGGCGGTCGGCCTTCACGTGGTTGCAGCGGCGGCAGGCCGCCACGACGTTCTCCCAGGCGTGCGCCCCGCCCCTGCTGCGCGGGATCACGTGGTCGACGCTGGTTGCGACGCCACCGCAGTACGCACACCGGCCGCCGTCCCTGGCGAACAGTGCGCGGCGCGTGAGGGGAACACTGCCCCGGAAGGGCACCTTCACGAACCGCTTGAGACGGACGACGCTGGGGGCGGGTATGACACGGGTCGCGCTGTGCATCAGGGCGCCGGAGTCCTCCAGGCTGACCGCCTTTTCGTTGAGGACCAGGACGAGCGCGCGGCGAAGCGGTACGACGCCGAGCGGCTCGTACGACGCGTTGAGGACCAGGACATGCGGCACGGTGCCTCCTTGTACGTCGGCGGCGCGTGGCTCGCGCCGTGACGATCTCCCCTCAGTGTGTCCCGTGCCCTGGTGACTTCGCCACCACGACCGAGCACGGAGCAGAGCGTGTTTTGGACCACACCGGATACCTCCCCCGCCGGATCACGCTCCTCCCTCGAACAGCTGGCCCCATACTGCTCTTCGGCACCACATGTGAAGTCCCTGCGCCGTTAGTGTGGTGAAGTCATCCGTTCGTGTGCCTGACACATGTGACTCGCACGGAAGGTCAACCCTGTGTACTGGCTGCTCAGCGCCTCTCCTTCCCCCGACGGTCCGCAGCCGCCGACCACGCTGGAGGACGCCCAGGACACCGCGGGCGAGGCTGCCGGATGGGTCCAGGAGAACTGGTCGGACTGGCTCGCCACCGGCCTGCGCATCGTCTTCGTCTGCGTCGTGGCCGTCGTGCTGCGCTACGTGATACGGCGCGCGATCACCCAGCTCATCACGCGGATGAACCGCCGCGCGGAGATCGTCGACAGCGGCAACGCGCTGCGCGGACTGCTGGTGAGCGGCGAGCGCCGCAGGCAGCGCTCCCAGGCGATCGGCTCCATCCTGCGCAGCGTCGCCTCGTTCGTCATCCTCGGCACCGCCGCGCTGACCGTGCTCTCCGGCCTCGGCATCAACCTCGCGCCACTGCTGGCCAGCGCCGGTGTCGCCGGTGTAGCACTCGGCTTCGGCGCCCGCAACCTGGTCATGGACATCCTGGCGGGCATGTTCATGCTCCTGGAGGACCAGTACGGAGTCGGCGACCGGGTGGACGCCGGTGAAGCCTCCGGTGTCGTCATGGAGATCGGCCTGCGCGTGACGCAACTGCGCGGCGACGGCGGCGAGATCTGGTACATCCGCAACGGCGAGATCAAACGCATCGGCAACCTCAGCCAGGGCTGGGCCATGGCCGCCGTCGACGTCCAGGTACGCGCCGACGAGGACCTCGACGAGGTCCGCGCCGCCATCGAGGAGGCCGGCACCGCCATGGGCAAGGAGAGCCCCTGGGACGAGATCCTGTGGGAGCCCGTCGAGGTCCTCGGCCTGGACGAGGTGACCCTCGACGCCATGACCCTCCGCGTCTCCGTCAAGACCATGCCCGACAAGAGCCTCAGCGCGGAGCGCGAGCTGCGCTGGCGCATCAAGAAGGCGCTCGACGCACGCGGCATCCGGATCGTGGACCAGCAGTCGCTCGCCGCCGGGAGCGGGCACGCGCCCCTCGCCCTGGAGAAATGAGCGGCGGGCGGACGGTCACCACCGTCCGCCCGCCCCACACCGGTGCCCCGGCCGGCGGGACCGCCGGCTACCTGCGCACCAGCGTGATCGTCGTCCAGGCCCCCACGTGCACCCGGTCGCCCTCCTTGAGCGGCACCGGCACGAACGGCTGGATCGGGTCCTCGGCGCCGTTGATCGTCGTGCCGTTGGTCGAGTCCTGGTCGACGACCGACCAGGAACCGTCCGGCTGCTGCACCAGCAGCGCGTGCTGGTGCGACACCCCGGGGTCCTCCGGCGGGCGGCCCAGATCGATGTCCGGCGCCTCCCCCGTCGACGCCCGGCGGCGCCCGATCGTCACCTGCGGACCGGTCAGCGGCAGCTGCTGCTCCGCCCCGTACGCCGGCAGGCTCAGCGACGCGGCTTCCGGGCCGCTGCGCTGCATCATCGCCGCGAAGTACTCGCGGTCCGGGCCGATCATCGCCGTCCAGGCTCCGCCCCGCGCCCCGTACTCCGGGGCGGGCGGCATCCCGTGGTGACCCTCCGGCGCGGCACCGGGACCGGCCTGCCCGCCGTCGGGCCCGGGCGGGGTCAGCTCCCAGTCCGAACCGCCCGCGTACGCCTCGCCGCCGTGCTCCCCGGGGCCGCCCGGGGCGAAGCCCCCTGGACCGCCCGGCCCCTGCGGGCCGGGCTGCGGGGCGAACCCGTGCGGGCCGCCGGGCCCGCCCGGGCCCTCGGGGCCGGGTTGTGCCGGAGCGAAAGCATCACGCCCTTCCGGACCGGCCGGGGAACCGTGGCCGCCAGGACCGAAGCCCTGACCGCCGGGCCCCTCGGCTCCGCCCTGGCCCGGGAACCCGGAACCGCCGGGCCGCTCGCCCCCGCCGGGGCCGCCCGGACCGGGGAAGCCCGCACCACCGGGCCGCTCGGAGCCGCCCGGCCCCGGACCGAACCCACCGGGGCCCCCACCCTCGGGGCCACCGGACGAGGGACCGAAACCACCGGGGCCACCGGGCTGCCCGGAACCGCCCCGGTCAGCACCGAAGCCACCCGGACCACCGGCACCCTCGGGCCCACCGGACGACGGGCCGAAACCACCCGGCCCCCCGGGGCCGCCCGCGCCGCCGGACGGGCCGAAGCCGCCGCCGCTCTCCTGGCCGCCGGACGACGGGCCGAAGCCGCCGGGACCGGCCGGGCCGCCGGCGCCGTGGCCCTGGTCGCCGGGGCCTCCGGGCCGGCCCGGGTCGGAACGGTGGGTGGCGGGGCCGTCAGGGCCGTCGCCCTCACGCGAGCCGGGACCGTGGGCGCCCGGACCGCCGGGACCCTCCGGACCGCCGTGGTTCGGGAAACCCGGACCGCCGGCACCCTCGGGCCCACCGGACGACGGGCCGAAACCACCGGGACCGCCGGGCTGCCCGGAACCGCCCCGGTCAGCACCGAAGCCACCCGGACCACCGGGGCCGCCCGCGCCGCCGGACGACGGGCCGAAGCCGCCGCCGCTGCTCGCCGGGCCGCCGGAGGGCGGGCCGAAGCCGCCGGGGCCGTGGCCCGTGGGACCGCCCGGGGCGTCAGGGGTCCGGGCGCCTTCCGGGGCGCCCGGGCCGGAGCCCTGGCCGCCGCGGCTCTCGGGACCGCCCGGTCCCCGGCCGTAGGGGCTGGGGCCGTCCGGGCCACCGGACGATCCGTAGGGGCCCGGCCAGCTCGGGACCTCGGGCGCGCCGGAGCCGGGGCCCTGGGGCCCGGGTCCTGCGGGGCCGTCGGGACGCCGGGCCCCGGAGCCGTCCTGGCCGCCGAATGCCGGCGGTCCGAAGCCGCCCTGTCCGCCGGAGCCGCCCGCGCCGCGCGGGGCGTCGGGGCCGGAGCCCTGGCCGCCCTGACCCTCCGGGCCGCCGGGGTACCCGGCGGGGAAGCCGCCCGCTCCCGGGGCGCCCGGCGCCTCGGAGCGGGGCGGGGGCGGCGGCGCGTAGGCGGTGGGGGTGTGGGTGAGGAAGTTGTAGCGGCACTCCTCACAGAAGGGTGCCTGGGACTCGCGCGGTGTGCCGCACTGGGGGCACAGCTCGGGCCGTCCGGCTCCGGCGCCGGGCCCGCCCTGACCGCCGGGCGCCCCGGGGCCGGGACCGCTGGCGCCGGGGCCGGGGTAGCCGTAGCCCTGGCCGCCCTGGCCGCCCGGACCGCGCTGGTCCGGGCCGGGTGCGGGCGGTGGTCCGGGCGGGGCGGGATAGCCGTAGCCCCCGGAGGCGCCGGCCGGCGGAGGGGGCGTCGGTACGGCCCCGGCGGCCGACTCCGGTGCGCCGGTCATGCGGTGACCGCAGACCTCGCACCAGTCGTCGGCCGCGGACTGGTGGCCGTTCGGGCAAGTCGGCATGGTGAGTGCCTCCCCCTCCGTGCTCCTGCTCGTTGTGTACCCGGGGGTACGGGATGGCGGGCCGTCGCGCCGGCGGGGCTAGCGCGTGACCCGGACGGTCTTGGTCGACCGGGTCTCCAGCGTCATCTCGTCGGCCTCGGCGACCCTCGTCTTCAGTCGAACAGTACCGGTCGCGGCATCCACCACGTCGACCACCTTCGAAAGGAGTTTCGCCGTATCCGCGTTCCCCGAGGCGGCGGCCAGCTGTACGGCTCGTCCCAGTTTCGCCGTTGCGCCCGCTTCGTCCCCAGCCTTCCGCAGCTCCAGTCCGGTCTGGATGGCCTGGGCCAGTTCCGCCTGCCCGGTGTAGTGCGCGACCTGCGGATTGATGGCCGTCGTGGCGACCATGTCATCGGTCCACACCGCCCGCACCAGCCCCTGCCCCAGCGTCTGCGGGGTGCCGCCGCCGGGGGCCGGCAGCACCAGCGAGACACGGGCGGCGAGCATCTCCCGGCCGACCTCGGCGGCCGGCACCTCCACACAGACGTGGTAGTCACGTGACTCGTCCCCCCATGACCCCGTCGGGTAGTCCCCGGTGCGCGGGCCCGCCTCGGTACGGCGGTCCGTGAGGTCCTCCATGGCCGGTGCCACCTGCTTGACGAAGCGGATCCGCGACCCCTGCGGCGTCCACAGGCGGAGCGCCACGTCGGCGACCTCCTTGCCCATGGCGTTCTCCATCATGCGGGTGAAGTCCGCGGCCAGCCCGCCCGGATCGGCCACGATGTCGGCGGTGCCCAGCAGCGCGGAGGCGATGCCGGTGACCTCCTTGACCTCCCAGTCGGTGCCGACTCCCCGTGCGTCGCAGGTGAAGTGGCCCGCGCAGGTGTCCAGTGCGGCCCGCAGTTCCTCGGGCTTCTCGTGTTCGTTGCGGCCGTCGGTGAGCAGGATGCCGTGCCGGATGGTCACGTCGGCGGAGGCCAGCAGCCGGTCGGCCAGCCGCAGCCAGGTGCCGATGGCCGTACCGCCGTTGGCGGACAGGGCGCGCAGCGCGTCCTTGGCCTGCCAGCGGGTGGTGGCGTCGGCGACGGCGAGCGCGCCGTTGCCGGGGAAGACCTCGACGGCCTTGTGGGTGCCGGCCACGACGGCGAACCGCACGCCGTCGCGCAGGGTGTCGATGGCCGCCGCGGTGGCCTCGCGGGCGTTGCGCATCTTGGTGGGCGGGTAGTCCATCGAGCCGGAGCAGTCCACCATGACGACGACCGCGGCGTCGGGGCCCGCACCGGGTGCGGCGTGCGGCACCGTCCCGGGCCCCGGCAGCGGCACGCCGCCGGTGGTGCCGCCGCCGGTTGAGGTGACGGTGACGATCGCGTTCACCTCGCGGGCGCCCTCCGGCAGATAGGCGTTCTGGTAGACGTCCACGGAGAAGTGCGGCGTGTGCGACTTCGCGAAATTGGCCATCTCTTCCGCTCCTGTGTGTCCTGTGACGACAAGTAGACAAAGGGGCGGGTGGAAGTGCGTGCCGTGCTTCCCCCCTGGCGTCCTCGGGCCGACGCCGGCCCGAGCCCCCGCGACGTGCCGGCGGTCAGGCCGATACTGCCCCTCCCCGCGGTGCCGGGAACGGGACGACGGCCACCGTCACGTTGTCGTGGCCCCCGCCGTCGAGGGCGTAGCCCACCAGGTGCCGGGCGCACTGGAGGGGACGCGCGGCGGCGTCCGGCGGGAGGGCGGCGGCCATCTCCTCCGCCGACTCGGCGTAGTTCCACAGCCCGTCCGTGCACACGACGACGACACCGGCCTCCTCGGGCCGGAACGACGCGGTGTGCGGGTCGATCTCGTAGGCGTCGGCGCCCAGCCAGCCGGTGATGGCGTGGGCGCGCGGGTCGGCGTACGCCTCGGCCTCGTTCATCAGCCCGGCGGCGACCATCTGCGCGGCCCACGAGTCGTCCTCGGTCAGCCGGACGGGAGCGGCCGAGCGGTCGTCGGGCACCCAGTAGGCGCGGCTGTCGCCGATCCAGCCGACGGTCAGCACACCGTCCGCGCACAGCGCGCTGACGACGGTGCACGCCGGTGCGTTCTTCGACGGCTCGGGCGGGGTGTCCGCCGCCAGCGCGTCGACCGCCTCGGCGGCGGCCACCAAAGCCTCGTGCATGGCCTCCTGGGGATGCCGGCCGTCGGGCAGCGCCGTGCACAGGGCGGTGCTCGCCGCCTCGGCGGCGGCTGCCGACGCGTCGTCGGGGCGGGTGGCCGAGGAGACGCCGTCGCAGACGACGGCGACGGTGGCGGGTGCGCCCTGCGGGGTCGTCGTCTCGGCGATCGCGTAGAAGTCCTCGTTGCGGTGGTGGCGCAGGCCCCGGTCGCTGGCCGCCGCGACGGTGCCGAGTTCGGACTCCATGTGGTCGCGGTCGCGCGGCTGCTTGTGGCCGCAGTGCCGGCAGTAGCCGTCGTCGTCGATGGCGCCGGTCCCGCAGGCCACGCAGGTCGGGGCGAGTGTCTCGGGCCCGTCGGGCGGCCCGTCCTCGACGACGGGGCCGAGACCGTCGCCGGCCGGTCCGGAGGCCGCCTCCGCCGCGCCGGGTACGGGACCGCCGGGTACGCCCTGCCGTGCTGTCCCGTCCGGGTACGGCACGCCTTCCGCCCGGGGGCCGGGCGCGGCACCGGCCGGCGGTGCGGGGCCCGTCACGGGTCCGGCCGGCTCGTGCGCCGCCGGCGGGTGCGGGGCCGCCCCGGGGCCACCCGGTGCCGGCCCGGCGGGCGGCTGCGGGGCGCCCGGCGGAGGGGGCGGCGGGGG
>NZ_JODR01000051.1 GCF_000725885.1 Streptomyces albus subsp. albus
GGAGGGGGACGCCTGCCGTGGAGCCCGCCCGGCCATCCGGGGCCGGGCCGTCCGGGAGGGAAGGGGGCGGAGGGAAGGGGGCCCGCTGGGGACTGGTCCGGCTATCCGGCAGGGAGGGGGGTGCCCGCTGGGGAAGCCGGCCCGGCCATCCGGGGGCCGGCCGTCCGGGAGGGAAGGGGGCGCCCGCTGGGGACTGATCCGGCTATCCGGCAGGGAGGGGGATGCCCGCTGGGGAAGCTGGCCCGGCCATCCGGGGCCCGGCCGTCCGGGAGGGAAGGGGGCCGCCCACTGGGGGACTGGCCCGGCCATCTGGCAGGGAGGGGGGTGCCCGCCGGGGAGCTGGCCCGACGCTCCGGCACTGGGGGGGCGCACGAGAGACGGCGGTCACGGCACGGGAACCGGCGTGGGTGCAGAAGCGGACACGTGAGGGGCCACGGCGCCGGCGGGCGAGGCTGTGAGAGGCCCCAGCGCCGGGTGCTCAGATGGGCGTGACCGGCCAGCACGCCGCCGGGTTCGTACGGGGGCGTGACCGGCCACGGCACTGGGCGCGCAAGGAGACGTAACCGGCCACGGGCCACGGTGGTGGCTCATGGAGGCGGGGACGTGAGCGGGCACGGCACCGGCGCGCACGGAGGCGGGAGATGTGAGCCACCACGCGCGGGTTCGCTCGGACGGTGTGCGTCCGCGCTACCGCAGCGTGGCGGCCGACTGCCGCAACTCGCTCCTCAGCTCGGGCGTCAGCATATGACCGGCCCGCCCGACGAACAGCGCCATCTGGTAGCCGACGGTGCCCAGGTCGCAGTCCGCTGCCGCATGCACTCCCAGCAGCGAACCGTCCCCGATGGTCATGACGAGAAGCGCACCCTCGTCCATCGCCACCATCGTCTGCTTCACACCGCCGCCGTCGAGCAGATCCGCCGCCGCAGACGTCAGCGAGGCCACGCCGGAGACGATGGTGGCCAGATCACCGCTGGCCCCCACCGGACCGCTCCGGCCCCGCCTCCCCGCGTCCCTGCGGCGCCGCAACGGGGGCGGCGCACCCGGCGCGACGGCCGTGCCCGGCACGGTGGCCGTGCCCGGCACGGTGGCCGTGCCCGGCACGGTGGCCGTGCCCTGCATGGCGGCAGAGCCGGGCGCGGCAGCAGAGCCGGAGGCCATGACCGCTCCGGAGGCGACCGCAGCGCCCGAGGTGGTGGCCTGCTCCGCCCGTGCGGAAGCCACCGAACCGCTCGCCTCCTGCTGCGCACAAGGTGGAACGGCGGCATCCTCGGCGTGCCGGCCGAGAGCTGTCCCGTGCTCGGTGCCCAGCGCGGGGTCGGAGGCGAGCAGCAGCAGCCCGTCCGAGGAGACGACCGCCACCGACCGCACGCCTGGCACGTCCGCGACCAGACTGTCCAGCAGTCTGCGCAGGTCATGAGCCTGCGTACGGCTTCCGGACGTACGTGTGGTGAGTACGCTCACTTACGGGCCTCCTCGCCGGTACCACCCTCGGCCTGCGCCCCCGACCGGTCCGTCACCGCGCTGTTCCCGGCCTGCTCACTCGCCTTCGGGGCGGCCTCGCCGAACCAGCCGACCTCCGCCGAGTGCTCCGCCGCGACCTGTGCCTCAGCATCCCGCCGGCCCTCTCTGGAGCCCTGCTGGAACACGTCGAGTTTGCGCCGCAGCTCCTCGGGGTCGGCCCCTCCACCGCGCGGCTTCGGCGCGGCCGTCCCGGGCTGCTCGCTCTTGCCGCGCACCCGCTTGGGCAGACCGGTGTGCGTCGCCATCGGGCCCTGCGCCACCTGCCCGGGCCGACCGTTCTGCCCGCCCTCGGCAACGGAATCCCGCACCGGGGCCGGACCCGGCACGGACGGCCGCTCTTCCTGGCCCCGACCGCCATCGGTCCCGTCACCATCACGGTCGCTGCCGCCGACGTCACCGACATCGGCGCCCGGCGCCTGCTGGGCGCCGACGGCCGGCTCCCGCGTGCCTGCGGGGTACTGCTCACCGGCCGAGTGCTCGGGCTCCGACGGGTCAGGCTCCGCCGCGTGCGCGGGTCCCACAGACTGCGCGGGTTCCGCGGGCCCTTCCGTCGAGGAGCCGGGCTCCGCCGGTACCTGCTGGGCAGGGACGGTCTCAGCCGGGGCCGGGGCCGGGGCCGCGGTCTCGGGCTGGGCCTCGTCCGGCCCGTCGGCCTCGGCGGCGTGGCCGGCAGCGCTCTCCTCGGCCACCACGGAGTCGACGGGCGCCGACGGGGCAACGGCCCCGGGCGAGGGAGCAGCGTTAGGTGCGGGCACAGCATCCGGTGAGGCGGCAGCGCTCGGCGTGGTACCGGCGCCCGGCGACGGCGCCTGGTCGGCAGTCCTGGCGTGCTCGCCCTCGTCCGTACCGGCGGAGAGCAGCGTCTGCGGGACCGTCACCTCGGCGGTGATACCGCCCTCTTCCCGTCGCCGCAGCCGCACCCGCACGCCGTGCCGCGCCGAGAGGCGGGCCACGATGTACAGGCCGAGCTTCCAGGGGGCGGACGGGTCCTCGGCCGCGGTCGCCGGAGTGGCCAGCCGCGCGTTCAGCTCGGCGAGCGCGTACTCGCTCATGCCCGAGCCCTCGTCCTCGACGGTCACCACCGCCTCGCCGTGCTCCCCCGTGCGGGCGGTGAGCCGCACTCCGGTGCCGGACGGCGAGAAGGCGGCGGCGTTGTCGAGGAGCTCGGCGATCAGATGGCTCAGGTCGTCGGCCGCCGGGCCGCTGACCCGTACCTCTTGGGGGACGGCGCCCAGCTCGACCCGCTCGTACTGCGCTATTTCGCTGACCGCGGCACGCAGTACGTCCAGCAGCGGCGCCGGTACGTACTCGGGCAGACCCTCCCGCGCACCGCGCTCCGTACCCGCGATGAGCAGCAGATTCTCGCTGTGCCGCCGCATACGGGTGGCGAGGTGGTCCAGTTTGAAGAGAGTGTCGAGCCGGTCGGGGTCGGCTTCCTTCTCCTCCAGCCCCTCGATGATGCCGAGCTGCCGCTCGACGAGCGTGAGGGAACGGGCGGCCAGGTCCGCGAACGCCTCGTGCTTGTCGGAGGAGTTCTGCGTCTCGGGCGCTTCGGCGTCCGCTGCGGTGCTCAGTCCCGCTCCGTCGCCACGGTCGCCGCCGGGCTGTGCCGCCGTTCCTGCGTCCGACGTGCCGTGTGCTGCGGCCCTCAGCCGTTCACGGGCCTCTTCCAGCTCGCTTCGCAGCGTGTCGAAGTCCTCGCTCAGCAACTGGTGCCGCTCCGTCAGCTGGGCCTTCTCGACGGCCAGCTGATCCTGCTCGCGCTCGGCGTAGGAGGAGCGGCGCCGCAGTTCCGCCGCGGTGCCGCGCAAGGTGTTGAGCGAGCGCACCACGTCGGCGAACTCGTCGTTCCTGCCCCGGAAGGTGATCGGCTCCTCACCCGCCGGGTCCTTCGCCAGCCGCTGCGAACCGCGCTTGAGGACCGACAGCGGCCTCGTGAGCGAACGGGCCGTGGCCACGCTCAGCGCGAGGGCGATCAGCAGGCAGCCGCCCACCAGCCCGGCCCGCACCTGAAGCGCGGTCACATCGTCGTCCCGCAGCTTCTCCAGCCGCTTGACCTCGGCCGCGGCGAACGCCGACTGCACCCCGCGCATGTGCGCGACGCGAGCGGAGGCCGCGGAGTCGAACCGCTCCACGTCGGTGGCGCGTGCCTGCGGCGACAGATACGGCTGTGCGGTGAGCCGGTCCAGATAGCGCTCGGCGACGGAGACGTCCGTCCCGTTCACAGTCGTGCTGAAGCGGTCACGGGCCGTGGGGCCGGCCGTCTCCTCGAAGTCGGCCAGCGCGGCTTGCTCCCCCACGCGGGTGCGCATCGCCTCGGTCACCAGTGGGCGCTGGGTGCCGGTTCCGGCCAGTGCGCCTTCGAGGAGCCCACGGGTAGCCGCCGCCTGGTCGATGGCCCGCGCGAGGTCGGGGAGAGCGGCGGCGGTGCGGTCCTGGGCACGCGCGGGCAGGTTGCCGGCCACGTCACGGGTGATCCGGCGCAGCTGCTCGATGATGCCGGAGTAGTCCTTGTACGACTCCAGCGCCGTGCCCCTGCCCGCCTTGGCCTGCTGCCTGACGGACGGCAGCTTCTTGAGTGCCTTCACCGCGGCGGCGGGGGCGTCGGACGGTGTGGCCGACCCGGTGGGCGCGGAGTCCGCTGCGGCACGCAGCTCGCGGGCCTGCCGGTCGACCCGGGCCCGCAGCGCCGCTCCGGCTCCCTTGGCATCGCCCTGGCCGCTGCGGCCCGCGGCGATGTACTCGACCATGCCGTCGCGTTCGTCCTCCAACGAGTGGGAAAGCGCGATGGCCTGCTGATCGAGCCTGGCCAGGTCGACCAGTGCCTGGGCGGCGGCGGTGTCACGGGACCCGGCGATCAGTGTGGGCGCCCCCGCACCGGCGACGGCGGCGGCGGTCACCAGGACCGACAGGAGCAGCCTGTTGCGTACCCGGGCCCGCCGACGCGGGGCGGGTGTGACGGCCTCCGCGTCCGCAGGGGCGTCGGCGCCGCTGCCGGTCGCCGTGGCCTGGGGAACGTCCGCTGTCCGACGTTGCTTCTTCCGCACCCGCACTCGCAATCTCGTCCCGCCTCTCCCGGAGGGCCCGGGCGGCACAGTCCAACGTGTGTGGCAAGGGGGTGGCCCCGCCCCCGCTCCGGCATCCCCTGCGACCGTCCTTCCATCAGCCCACTCGCGGTCTGCCGCCGGACGGCACCCCCCAGGAGGTGCTCCGACACGACGAACGACCTTGGCAGTGAGCATCAGGGGCGGGTGAGAATCCCCTGCTGGGCCACCCGAAGGAGTGAACATCACTCCTCCGCGACGGAACAACTCGGCACGGGCCGGGCAGAGCCCGCCATGTGACGTCTGGTTGGAAATCCTCCCCGCCTCCTGGCAGGATGCCTGCCCCACATTTTCGCGCAGGCCGACTCCGGCCAGTGCGCCGCTGTTCCGCCTTCTCCCACGGGCCCCAACCAGCTGTTCCCGCATCTCGCCGTCACCCCTTTCCACCCCCTCGCGCAGCCTCCTGTGACGTGCCGTCCGAGCGGCACACCGGTCCCCGTCAAGATCGTCCGTTCAGGCAGACTGCTGTCATGCGCATCGACATGGTCACCGAGCCCGGTGATCCCCAACGTCCCAACGAGGATTACGTGTCGGCGGCTTTGCCGGCCGCCGGTGCCGGCGGGGCGCTCGTGGTGCTGGACGGTGTCACCCCGCCGGAGGGTGACGACGGCTGCCGCCACGGGGTGCCGTGGTTCGTCTCCCGTCTGGGCGGAGCGCTTCTCGAACTGTCGGGCTCACGCCGTGACATGACGCTGGCCGAATGTCTCGCCGCCGCAGTGGCCCGCACCGCGGACGACCACCGCCAAACCTGTGACCTTTCTCACCCCCGTACGCCGCAGGCAACCGTGGTCGCCGCTCGGTGGGACGCCGACGTGGTGGAGCATCTGGTGCTCTCCGACTCCGCCCTGCTGGTCGAGCGGGCCGACGGCACGGTGCTTCCCGTCCTCGATCGCCGGCTTGCCGAACTGCCTACCTCCGTCCGGCAGCTCAGCGACCGCGCCCGACAGACCGGCCGGTCGGCGGACCGCGCCGCGTATGTGCGAGCCGTCGAGGGTCTCCGCAACGCCCCGGACGGCAGCGGCTTCTACACAGCAGCGGCCGACCCGGCCGTGGCCGCCCGCGCGGTGACGGGCAGTCACTCCCGCACCGAGGTGAGGACCCTTCTCGCACTCACCGACGGCGCGACCCGCTGGACGGAGACCTTCCGCCTCGGCGACTGGGCGGGGCTGTTCGCACTCGTTCGCAAGGAGGGACCCCGCGCCCTTGTCACCCGGGTGCGTACGGCGGAGGCCGAGGTGCCCGTGGTGCGGGGCAAGCGCCACGACGACGCCACCGTGCTTCTGGCCGAGCTCGACTGACGGCCCACCCCCGGCGATCAGCCCGGCCCGTCGGCACCGCCCCTCTTGGGACAGCGTGCCCCGGCACCACGCCTCGCCGGACAGCTTCATCCGGCACCGCCGCTCCTCTCGGGACGGCATCATCTGGCACGGCGTCATCACGAGCCGCAGCACCTGGCACAGCGTCCCACGACACTTCACTCCTCGGGCCGGCACCACCTGGCACGGCATCGCCCAGGAACGCGCCACCTGGCACGGCATCTCCCGGGAGGTGCCCCGGCTGATACGGCATCACCCCGGGCCCCGTCACCCGGATCCTCGCCACCCGCCAGCACCACCCAGCACCGCATCCCCCAGACACCACCACCAGGGGCGGAGAAAGGAGCCGGGGCCGGGCACGGGGGTCGCTGCCCCAGCCCCGGGACCGGGCACAGGGCCGCCACCCCCAGCCCCGGGACCGGTAACGGAGCCGCCGCCAGCCCCCGCGCGGCATCATGCGTCACGCCCGTCGGGCCGTACCGCCCCGATCGGCGGGTCGGTGGCCAGCGGAGTCGTCTGCACCTTGCCGCCGGGCCGCGAAGCCTGCACCACACGCCCGGACCCGATGTACAGCGCCACATGGGTCGCACCGGGGAAATAGATCACGAGGTCACCGGGGCGCAGCTCGTCCAGCGGGATCCGGGGCAGTCGCCGCCATTGCTCCTGACTGGTGCGGGGGATGGCCCGGCCTGCGTGCCGCCACGCCTGTGAGGTCAGGCCCGAGCAGTCGAACGCCTTCGGGCCCTCGGCGCCCCACACGTACGGTTTCCCGATCTGGTTCAGCGCCCAGTCGAGTGCCTTCCTGCCCTGGGAGGAGGCCTGCCCCGTCGCACCGCTGGGGTCAAGCGCTCCGGAGGCCACCAGTTTCCGCTGCGCCGCCTTCGTGCGGTCCGCCTCCAGGTCGTGCAGGCGTGCCAGCTGGTTCCCGTCCAGGGACGAGAGCAGTTCCTCCACCCTGCGCAGCCGCTCGCGCACCTGATCGCGCTGTTTCTTCTTGCGCTGTGCGAGGCGTTCCTGACGTTCGACCGCCGACCGCGCCCGCTCGGCGGCTTTCTTGTGCCGTCGCTCCCCTTCGGAGACCCGCTTCACCACCTCGGCCTGGTCGCCCACCGCGCGGCTCAGCAGATGCCCGTGGTCGAGGATGCGCTCGGGCTTGCTGGTGAGCAGCAGTTGCACGGCCGGGGGCAGTCCGGTGCCGTCCCGGCGGTACTGCTGCCGGGCCAGTTCGCCCGCCCGCGTCCGCTCCGTCGTCAGGGCGGCCCGGGCCCTGGTGAGCCCCGCCCGGGCCTGGCGCGCGCTGGCCCGCTCCTTCTTCAGCTTCTCCGCGGTTCCGTTGTACGCCTCCGTCGCCGCTTCGGTGCGCTGGTACAACGTGCTGAGTTCGCCCAGCAGCGCGCCCACCGATTTCCGTCCCGCCTCGGGCGGTCCCGGATCGGGCCCGTCGGTCCGCGCTCCGGCGTACTGCGCCTGCCTCAGCGGTCCGGGCACGGTCCCGCCAGCGCCCGTCGACCACACGCCGTCCGCCGTCGGCACCGCGCCCGACGCAGGCGGCACCGCCGCGGCCAGTACACCCAGCGCGAGCGCGAGCACCCCCATGCCGTGCCGCCTGCCGGCCCGGCCCGGGCCCTGCTCCCGAGCCCTCGTCCACGTACGTACCACCCGCAACACCGCGCACCTCGCTTCCGAGCGGCGTCTCCCCGTATCCGGCCGCTCTGCCGCGATCGTGGCACGGGCGAGCACGCCTTCTCTTCGCGAACTGAGCGGGAGAGCGGACGTCTCTCACCCGATCGAGACAGCGCATCCGGCGCCGCTCCCTGCGCGGTGGACGGCACGCCCCGTGAATCCGACGGCGGGCCCGTGAGAGGGAAGTACCGGCTTCCCGCCCGTTCCGCGGCGTCGTACCAGTTGGGAAGGGCAGCCGACGAGGTGACGACCCGTCGCTCACGCGTTCTCCGAGTCGAAAGCGTGCTCCCATACCTCCTCACGCGGTTCGCGTCCAGCAGCCGTCGGCCGACTCAGATCACTCGTAAGGGTGAGGTGCCGTTCAGCTGCGCAAGAGAGGCGACGGCCGCCGAAGCACGAAGCCCGCTGGCCGCCAAAGCACGAAGTGCCGGCCGTCAGGGCCGGAGCTACGGGGCCCTGAGCGTCGAAAGCGCGGCCCCGTCAATGCGGTCCGGTCACCGGAGCAGGTGCCGGGCCGTCAGCGACCGAGCCGCGCGCGCTCGTTCCCGGATCCTCTCCAGATGCGGCCCCGGCAGCCACTCCCGGTCCGGGCGGCCGGCGACCCCCGACAGGTCCAGGGCGCGGGCCAGCACCTCCGGGCGCGGTCTGGCCTCGGGCGTCTTGTGCAGGCAGGCCAGCACCGGTGCGTGCAACGTGGCGGGCACTCCGCTCAGATCCGGGCCTTCCCGCGTCATGGGCAACTGCCCCGCGAACGGGTACCGGGCGCTCGCCGCCAGGGCCAGCACCACACCCAGCCCGAAGATGTCCTCGGCCCGCCGCGCGGCAGGTCCGAAGCCGTCGGCGGGGGCGTGCGGGAACCCTCCACCGTCCCGGGCCGTGAGGGAACGCCCCAGATAGGCACCGCAGTCGACCAGGCATGGCCCCTCGACCGTCAGCAGTACGTTCCCGGGCCGCAGGTCACCGTGCGCGGTCTCCGCCTCGTGAAGGGAGGCGAGTGCGCGGGCGAGGGCGCCGCCGAGCGCGCGTACGGGCTTCTCCGGCAGGGGCCCGGACGAGGCCACCAGCGCGGCAAGTGGCAGTCCGGGTACGAACCGGGTCGCGGCCCACGGGCGGTCGCCGTCCAGCTCGCAGCCGAGGGGCTCGGCGACGAAGGGGCTGTTGACGCTGGACGAGATCCGGGCCGTCTCCTCTCGCAGCCGCGCCCTCAGCTGACGGTCGCGCAGGAGTTCGGGTCGTATCGCCCGGACCGCCGCGGTCCGCTTGCGGGCGCCGCGCCGGGCGGCACCCCTGCCGAGGTAGACGGTTCCGGCGCCTCCGTTGCCCAGCACGCCGAACAGCCGGAACGGACCCAGTCGCTCCGGGTCGTTCGGCCGCAGCCGTGCTATGCCTTCGCTCACGGGCAGCAGACAACCGCCTTGCCGTGGCCCTGTCCAGGGCGCGAAAAAGCAGTCACCGACCGGCCGGACAAACTATGACGGACCGGTCGTATCAGGGCACTGCCCACCCGCGGCGCCGCCCTCCCGCTGGCCGGTGCGTGCCCGTATCAGCTCTTCCGGTTCCGCGTCCGGCGCCAGGGCAGCCGTGCCAGCGGGCCCTGGGCGGGGCGCGCGTCGGGCTCGTAGACGTACGCCCAGCCACGGGGCAGCCCCAGCCGGTTCACGGTGGCCGGTTCCAGCCGGTAGACGTGCACGACCGGCGGACCGCCGTCGGCCCCGGGTACCGGCACCTGGTAGCTGCGCGGTGGCCGGCCGGTCGGTCCGAGCGGTACGGACAGACTCCGCCCGTCCAGCGGGCCGCCGCGGAAGACGGTCTCCTCGCTGCGCATGGCTCAGGCCGTCTTCCGGCGGGACGTACCGCGCGGGGGACCGTCGGCCCGGGCGGAGGACGCGCGACCGGCTCCGCTCCCGGCAGTGGTCCGAGGGGTCTCTTGCTGGCTCAGGCCGCAGTCCTGCTCCGAGACGCTGCCGCACACCGGCCCGTCCGCGTCTCCGTCCGCCCGACTGGTGTTCAACCTTCCGGAAGCCCCTCTTCCAGGAACCGCGTTCCCCTGAGCCGCCCTCCCGGCAGCCGCCTTCTCCGAAGTCCCGCTGCCCGGGGGCTCTGCTCCCGGGATTTCCTTCCCGGGCATGCGCTGCCCGGAGCTGTCGGCTCGACCGCAGCCGCCGGCTCGACCGGTGCCGTTCGCGGGCGTCGGCCCCTCCGGGCCGCACGGCTGGGCGAGCTGCCGGGCTCCCGGTCCCTCCTGGCCCAGCCGGTCCTGCGGGTTGACCAGCGCGCAGGAGGTGAGCGACAGACAGCCGCAGCCGATGCAGTCCGTGAGGTGGTCGCGGAGCTGTTCGAGGAGCGCGATCCGCTGGTTGAGGTCCTCGCGCCAGCACTCGGAGACGGCGGCCCAGTCGTCCCGGGTGGGCGTACGGCCCTCCGGCAGCAGCGAGAGGGCGTCGCGGATGGCGGCGAGCGGGATGCCGAGCCGCTGGGAGGCGCGGATGAAGGCGACGCGGCGCAGTGTGTCGCGGCTGTAGCGCCGCTGGTTGCCGGAGGTGCGGCGGCTGCGGATCAGCCCTTCCCGTTCGTAGAAGCGCAGCGCGGACGTGGCCACGCCGGCCCGCTCCGCCAGTTCCCCGACGGTGGCTTCCTTGGCCTTCCAGGACAGGTGAGTCGCCATGGGCTCACCCTAGCCCGGCCTTCAATCATTCTTTAAGTCCATAGGTGCGCGACGGAGTCCGCCCAGAGCGCACGGTTTCGGACCGAGCGGCCGACCCGCCTCCCGCCACACATGGGGCGACGCCTCCGCCACTCACCACAAGTGCCCCGCGTCCGCCACCACGGGCAGGATCCGGCGCACCAGTTGTGCCACAGGTCCGTCGGGCTCCTCCATGGCCAGGGCTCGCCGGGTCACCGTGGCGGTCGCCGGGTCGGTGGCTGCCGTGGCCGTCAGCAGGGCGACGAAGTGGTCAACCAGCCCGTCCCGCAGCTGGGACAGGGGAGGCTGCTTGTCCTCGTCCAGCCAGATCAAGGAGGCGGCTTCCACGGCGGCGATCCAGGTGCGTACGGTCATCCGCAGCCGGGCCGACTCCTTGCCCTCCTCGGCTCCCAGATGGGTGAGGATCTGCGCGGCGGCGTCCCTGCGCACCTCGTCGACGATGGCGCTGGTGCGGGAGGTCTCCACGACGCTGCCGCCCTGGAGCAGCGCCATGAAGCCCGCGTCGTACTCGTCCACGAACGCCAGGTAGCGGTCGAGGGCGCGGGCCAGCCGCACGGTGAGCGGGCCGCTGTGCGGTTCCGCGAAGCACTGTTCGAGCCGGTCGGCGGCGCTGCGCAGCGCCGCCTCGTACAACTGCTGTTTGCCGCCCGGGAAGTACCGGTAGACCAGCGGGCGGGAGACGCCGGCGGCCACCGCGACGTCGTCGAGGGAGACGTCCTCCGGCGGACGGTGGGCGAACAGGTCCAGTGCGTGCCTGAGCAGTTGGCTGCGCCGCTCGTCCACGCTCAGTCTGCGATACGCCGGGGCGGTGCCGCTGCTGCTCATGCTGTGCAGCGTAACCGCCCTGGCGCACACGGGCCTTCCCCGGTCCCCGGGCAGCTCCTCACGGGTGCTTCACGCCGCTCTCACCCGGAGGGCACTTTTCGGCCGAGCGGAAATGTGGCCCCGTGCGGACAGTCGTGCCGGCCGCAGGGGGACACGGTCATCGGCTCCGGCAGCCGCCCGCGGGGGCGCGGGCAGTGGCCCCGGCGTCCCGGCTCCCGGCCGGCCTGGGCGCGTCGGCCCCGGACTCGGCTCTCGTACCGACCAGGTAGGCAGCCCCGACGCGCAGCCACCGTGCCGCCGGGGCACCAGCCCCGGCACTCAGCTCCCGCCCCCCCGGGTACCAGTCCTGGCGCTCGGCGGGCCATCCGGGCGCCGGCCCCAGCGGCCGGTCCTGCGGTCACCTGGGCAGCAGCCCGGAGCTCACCCACAGCTTCCGGCCGACGCCGCGCAGGATGCCGATGTCGTCCAGGAAGTCGGTCAGCCGTTTGGCACCGGTCTGCATCACCTCGCGGCGGTGGCCGCTGGCCTTCACCTGGGCGACCGCCTCCCGCTTGTCCAGGCCGACGTTCTCGTACACCTGCGGGTTGACGAAGGAGATGGAGAAGACCCGCGCGGCTTCCCCGGAGCTGAGCCGGGTCAGCTCCGCCTCCCAACGCGGGCAGGTGACCATCTGGCGACGCAGTTCCTCACGTGCGTACCGCACATGGCGGGCCTCCTCGATGACGTGGATGCGTGTCACCCCGCGCACCAGGGGCTGGACGCGTTCGTCGGGGAAGGTGAGCCGCTGCATCCAGTCGAGGATCTCCTCACCCAGCAGGGTGCAGGTGAACGACCCGGGCGTGGTGGAGATGGTCTTCAGCACGCGGGCCAGGTTGTGGTGCAGCCGGGAGACCGGGTACGCCGGGGCACCGCCCCGTTTGATCATGCGGGCGAACATCATGGAGTGGCGGCACTCGTCCGCGATCTCCGTGAGGGCGTAGCGGACGTGGTTGCTGGTGAGCGGCTTGTCGTAGATGTGCCGCACCAGCAGCTGCATCAGGATGACCTCGAACCAGATGCCCAGTGAGGCCAGGGAGGCCGCCTCGTGCCGGGCGAGGTCCATGCGCTGTTCCTCGGACATGCGCCGCCACAGCGGGGTGTCGTAGAGCGAGACGAGCTCCGGCGGCCAGAACCACTTGTCGTCGGCGAGGGGTGCGTCCCAGTCGAGTTCGGTGTCCGGGTCGAAGGAGTGCTTCCGGGAGGATTCGAGGAGCCGTTCGGCGACCTGCTCGCGGTCCTTGAGCAGACCGAGGGCGTCCCTGAGCACCTCGCGTTCCATGTCGGCGATGTCAGGCGCTGTCGTCATGCTGGGGCACCTCTTCGTTCGGTGTTACCGGCGGTCACATCCGTTGTTCCTCTTATGAGACTGCTTGTCAGTAAGGACGTCAATCCCCCGCGTACGACTCGTTGACCGGGCGGTAACCACCGTGTGAGCCTGCCAACTGTCCGCACCTGCCGGGCAATCCGTGACCGAAGGAGATGTCCGTGTCCACACACGATCTCTATGTGCACGAAACAGACGCCCCCCTCTGGCAGATCCCCGCCACCGGCAACGCCCGCTTCACCTGGGAGTACGACGACGGACGCGACCGCCTCCTGGCCCTCTACCAGAAAGGCAAGGACAAGCAGTGGGACGGTCAGCGCCGCATCGACTGGGACCTGGAGGTCGACCCCTACGACCCGCTGGGCACCCCCGACGAGGCCCTGACCCTCTACGGCACGCCCTACTGGGACAAGATGAACGAGGCCGAGCGCGCCGAACTGCGCCGGCACTACGCCTCCTGGCAGTTCAGCCAGTTCCTGCACGGTGAACAGGGCGCCATGGTCTGCGCCGCCCGGATCGTGGAGTCGGTACCCGACATGGACGCCAAGTTCTACTCGGCGACCCAGACCATGGACGAGGCCCGGCACGCGGAGATCTACGGCCGCTTCCTGCACGAGAAGGTCGGGATGCTCTACCCGATCAACGACAACCTCCAGTCGCTCCTGGACGACACCCTGCGCGACTCCCGCTGGGACATGCCGTACCTGGGCATGCAGGTACTGATCGAGGGCCTCGCGCTGGCCGCCTTCGGGATGATCCGCGACACCACCGACAAACCCCTGCCCAAACAGATCCTCGCCTACGTGATGCAGGACGAGGCCCGCCATGTCGCCTTCGGCCGGATGGCGCTGCGCGACTACTACAAGCAGCTGACGGATGCCGAACTGCGGGAGCGGGAGGAGTTCGTCATCGAGGGCTGCTACCTGATGCGCGACCGTCTCAAAGGCGCCGAGGTGCTGGAGAACTTCGGCATACCGCGCGCCGAGGCGGACGCCTACAGCGAGCAGTCCGAGTTCCTCCAGCTCTTCCGCAAACTGCTCTTCAGCCGCATCGTCCCCTGTGTGCGCGACATCGGGCTGTGGGGCGAGCGCCTCCAGCGCGCCTACGTGGACATGGGTGTCTTCGACATGGGCGATCACAATCTCGACCAGCTGATGGCTCAGGACGAGGAGATCGCCGAGAAGCTGGACGCCGAACGGTTCGCCGCGGAGGAGGCCGAACGGACCGCAGAGGTGGCCGAAGCCATCGAGGAGGGCAAGACTCTTCAGTAGCCGGTGCAGCCCACACGGCGCCGAGGGCACTCCCGAGGAGGACGGCCATGGCACGCGCTGTCGGAATCGACCTGGGGACGACCAACTCGGTCGTCAGCGTCCTGGAAGGCGGCGACCCCACGGTCGTCGCCAACGCGGAGGGCGCCAGGACGACGCCCTCGGTGGTGGCCTTCGCCAAGGGTGGCGAGGTGCTGACCGGCGAGGTCGCCAAACGCCAGGCGGTCACCAACGTCGAACGCACGGTGCGCTCCGTCAAGCGCCACATGGGGGAGGCCAACTGGCGCTTCCCGTCCTCCGGCAGTATCGACGGCAAATCGTTCACCGCCCAGGAGATCTCCGCCCGCGTCCTGCAGAAGCTCAAACGGGACGCCGAGACCTACCTGGGCCAGGACGTGACGGACGCCGTCATCACCGTTCCGGCGTACTTCAACGACGCACAGCGCCAGGCCACCAAGGAGGCCGGCGAGATCGCCGGCCTCAACGTGCTGCGCATCATCAACGAACCCACCGCAGCCGCGCTGGCGTACGGGCTCGACAAGGAGGAGGAACACACCGTCCTGGTCTTCGACCTGGGAGGCGGCACGTTCGACGTCTCGCTGCTGGAGATCGGCGAGGGCGTGCTGGAGGTGAAGGCCACCGCCGGCGACACCCGTCTGGGCGGTGATGACTGGGACCAGCGCATCGTCGACTACCTGGTCAAGCAGTTCCAGTCCGGTCACGGTGTGGACCTGTCCAAGGACAAGATGGCCGTCCAGCGGCTGCGCGAGGCCGCGGAGAAGGCGAAGATCGAGCTGTCCTCGTCCACCGAGACGACGGTCAATCTGCCGTACGTCACCGCGACCGCGGAAGGCCCGCTGCACCTGGAGGAGAAGCTCACCAGGACGCAGTTCCAGCAGCTGACCGAAGACCTGCTGGAGCGCTGCAAGACGCCCTTCCACCAGGCGGTGGACGACGCGGGCGTCGCTCTGTCGGACATCGACCACGTCATCCTGGTGGGCGGCTCGACCCGCATGCCCGCCGTCACCGAACTGGTGCGGGAGCTGACCGGCCGCGACCCGCACAAGGGTGTGAACCCGGACGAGGTCGTGGCCATCGGTGCCAGCCTCCAGGCGGGTGTGCTCAAGGGTGAGGTCAAGGACGTCCTGCTGCTGGACGTGA
>NZ_JODR01000052.1 GCF_000725885.1 Streptomyces albus subsp. albus
GCATTCGACCTCCTCATGGGCAGCGAGGTGGCACCCCGCCGCGAATTCATCAGCTCCTCCGCCGCCACCCTCGACCGCTCCCGCATCGACGTATGACCTACGGGCACGCGGCCAACGCCTCACGGGGCGACCGGGCGTGACGCACTGCCGGGCCGGCGAACGCGATTCCAGCGCGATGCGCACCGCCGCGGCCACGTTCACCGCCGGCACGCGGAACCCCGATCGACCGGACTCCCGGCACCGAGCCGAAGGCCGGCCGGGCTCAGGGTGACCAGACATACGGTGTCGTCGTAGTCACGGCGTGCAGGCCGAGGCGGGTGAGGATCGGTGCGCTGTCGGCCGAGGCGTCGACGTAGACGTAGGGGACACCACGGGCGGCGGCGAGCTGGGCTCGGTGGGCGACCATGGCCCGGTAGATGCCCCGTCCGCGCCACTCCGCGAGCGTCGAGCCGCCCCAGAGGCCGGCGAAGTCGAGGCCGTCGTTGAACACCAGCCATGCGGCGCAGACAACTTCACCGCACGCCTCGGCGACGAGGACGCAAATGTTCTCCGGGGCGCTGCCGACCCGGGAGGCCAGGTCGTCGGCGAGCCAACTGCGGTCCTCACCCCAGACGGTGCTCTCCATGGCGGCGACGCGCCGGAGGTCTGCTGTAGTGGTGACACGGCGGAGAGTCACGCCGTCGGGGAGGACAGGGCAGGCGGCAAGGTCTGCGGACCGTCCGATGAGCACGGTCTCGCTGTCCTCGGCGACGAACCCGGCCGCGGTGAGCCGGTCAGTGAGATCGGCAGGAAGGTCATGGGCGCGTGTCTTCCACTCGACCGGCTCGCCGCGGGCGGTCACGCTGCCGGGCAATGAGCGTGTCGAGTGCCGCCCCGCGTACGCCGAGGTCGCGTGGGCCCGTGACGAAGCCACGGTGCCAGCCGACGACACGTGTCAACGGACCGTCCTTCTCGATGCGAGCGCTGCCGCCAGGCGGGGTGACGCCGCGGAGTTGGGCATCGTACGCGGTGCGGAGTTCGTCGATGAGAGTGCCTTCCACTCGAACACCGTATGGGCCGGGTCAAGTGATTCGGTGGCGGCCCGGAAACGACGGTGGTGGCCAGGGAGGTTCCGACCCCCCTGGGCTGACCGCGCGGGTCAGGAGAGTGCGGTCATTTCGGCTAGGACCGAAATGTCTTCCGGGTCCGATGCGTCGCCCCTACGGTGCGATGTGGTCCGGTGACGCGTGAGCAGCGCACCGGATGAACCCATGAAAGGGGGAACGATGAAACACGTCACCAGCCGTACCCGGCTCCGTCGCACCGCCCTCGTCACAGGAGCTCTGCTCGCCATGGCCACGGCCGCCGGCACGGCTCAGGCCACCACCTCGACCACCAACACCACCACCCAGTCCGCCACTTCCGCCGCAGCGAAGCAGAGTTCGGGCGCCCGCATCACGGCGGCGCCCGCCAGCTGCCCGAAGTACTACTTCTGCGGCTACGCGGGCGCGAACTACACGAACCTGGTGTTCAAGTTCAAGGACTGCTACTTACAGGGCATCGCGGCCAGGACCGGCGGTTCCTGGTACAACAACCAGTCCAACGGCACCAAGGCCAGGATGTACAACGCCAACAAGCAGCTCGTGTACACGACACCGGGCGCACCCTACGGCGACCCGCACGGCAACTGGGCGGGCATCCGCTACATCGACGCCTGCTGACCGGCTGCGTCGGCTGAGACCGTGCACCGGGGCCTCAGCCGGCACCGGATCCGCGACGCGCTGCCCGCGCCCCCCCCGGAGCCCGCCGCCGGCGAGTCCGGCGCGCAGGAGCCACCGGGGCCGACGCGGCGGCCGACCGGACGCGGGACGGGGCAGCGCCCCAGCGGGGACCACACCTCCCCGCTGGGGCGCATTCGAGGCCGGAGCCCACGAGGCCGGACCGGGCGGGACGGCCCGCTCAGGGGCTGCCCGGTGTCTCATGTCCGGTGCATGGGGGATAAGTTGCCCGCATGTCTTCTGCACTTGTCGTCGGTTACGATCCGCAAGCGATACCCGGTGTCGACGGAGAGGCTCTTCGCGCGGCGCTCGATGCGGAACTGGCCCGGTTCGGCGAGCACGGCATCGATGCGGACGTGGCGCTGGTCGTATGCGACGCATCGGCCGAGTCCGCCCTCGTCGCAGCTTTGGCCAGGCAGCCCTGGGACGTCGTGGTCGTCGGCGGGGGGCTCCGCAAGAACGAGGAGCTGCTTCCGTTCTTCGAACGCATCATGAATCTCATCCACCGCCATGCGCCCCAGGCCTCCATCGCCTTCAACACCGGCATCGGGGACAGCGTGGAGGCGGCACAGCGGTGGCTGTGAACACCGGCTGCGCGGCCACACGCTGAGCCACAGCGGCCCCTGGAGCTCGGCTCAGCACAAGCGGTTGGCGCCGAGCCAGGCCAGCACCTGCCCGGCGTGCTGGTCCGGCGGGAAGACCGGGTAGAAGACGTGCTCGATCACCCCGTCCCGCACGATCAGTGTGAGCCGCTTGTACAGCGTCAGCCCGCCGGCGGTGAACGTGGGCAGGTCCAGCGCCTCGGCCAGGCCCCGTCCGGGGTCGGACAGCATCCCGAACGGCAGGTGGAGGCGTTCGGTGACCTCGCGCTGATAGTCGCTGTCCTGGCTGGAGAGGCCGTACACCCGGGCCGCGCCGGCCGCGAGCAGCTCCTGATGGTGGTCGCGGAAGCCGCATGCCTCGGGCGTGCAGCCGCGGGCGCCGGGGATGGAGTCCCAGCCCTCGGGCAGGTCGGTGCCGGGCCGTCCCGTCAGCGGGTAGACGTAGAGCACCGTGCGGCCGGCGCCCAGCGCGTCGAGGCGGACCGTGGCGCCGTCGGTGGCGTGGAGTTCCAGGTGCGGCATCTTGGTGCCGGGCAGGTGGGCGGCGGCGCCGTCGTCCTCGGGGACGGGCAGGTCGGCGGGCAGGCTCGTGTAGTCGGTCATCGGTTCCCCTCCGTCGGTCGGCGGCGAGAGACGGCTGTTGCGATGGGCGGCCTCCTGCAGATGCGCCGCGAGCACCGCACGGCGGGCGACGAGTCCTTCGATCCGCTTCGTGAGCTCGTCGATGGCGTCCCGGTAACCGGCCAGTGCGGCCGGGCAGTCGTCCGCGTGCCGGTGACCCAGGGCCAGGCACTCCAGAAACGGCCGTGTCGCCTCGACGGGGATGCCGAGGCGGCTCAGCGCCCGGATTTCCCGGATGAGCCGGACGTCGTGCTCGTCGTAGTCCCGGTAGCCGTTGGCCAGCCGTACCGGCGTGAGCAGCCCCAACGACTCGTAGTAGCGCACCGCCTTGGTCGTCACACCCGCTCGCCGGGCCAGCTCACCGATCCGCATGCCTCTCACCTCGAAGAACGCTAAACCTTGCCCGTGAGGGTAAGGTCAAGCGCTCTGCCGCAAGACGCGTGTGCGGCCCGCCCGAGGGTTGCGGCGGGGCTGCCCACTCCCAGGTGACGCGGTACCGCACTGGGGGAGGGGAGCGCCCAGGCGGTCAGGGAAGCTGGAAGGTGTCGGCCAGGAGCGACGTCTGGACATCGAGCAGGGTGGCGGGATCGTGGCCCATGCCGGTGAACTGGCCGGTGATCTCCAGGCTGACCGCGCCGTGCATCTGCGGCCACGTCATGACGGCGCCGGTGAGCGCGACGGCCGCGGCAGGTTCGGCGGCCGGCACACCCGTCCATTCCTCGACCCAGCCCGCCACCTCGGGCTGTGCGTCCAGCCATCCCCGCATCTGTGCGAGGAGCGGATCCACGGAGACCAGAGGCCGCCCCCGGGTGTAGACGGCCAGGAAGGGACCGAGGACAGAGCGCGCCTTCGCGACGGTCTCGGCCGGCGCCGTGAAGCCCGCCACCGGGGTGCCCTGGATGAGCAGGTACAGGTGCGGCTGGGCCACGGCCCACGCGCGGTAGGCGCTGGTCAGGGCGTGGAGAGCCACCCGCCCGCCCTCTTCGGTGTCAACCGCCCGGACGGCTTCGGCAGCGCCCTGGTACGCGTCGAGCACCAGCTCCGCCAGCAGGTCGTCGCGGCTGGCGAAGTAGCGGTAGAGCGCCGGGCCGGACATCCCGATCTCCTTCGCGATCCGCAGGAGCGCCACGCCCTCGATGCCGCCGGTGGCGAGCTGCCGTACGGCGGCTTCCTTGATCTCCGAGCGGGTCTGTTCCCGGTACCGCGCCCGCGGGCTGTTCACGCGAGCTGCCATTCCCGCCTCCTGTCGCCCTGGCCGTGCCTGTGACCGTATCGTCCGGTCCCTAACGTGTGCGTCAGTGTATCGCGATCGTGACAGTATGAAGCCCTCTCCCCGGCAGCCCTCTCCCCGGCCTCCGCCGGGGAGAGGGCTGCCGGGTCCGTGCGGTCTGCCGGGGTCAGCCCTTCGCCTGGGAGGCGAGGAAGCCCCGGTACCACTCCAGCGTCTCCTTCAGCGTCGTCTCCACCGGGGTGGGCTGGAGGCCGAACTCCTGCTGCATGGCGGTGGAGTCCATGATCTGCGGCTCGGTGTGCTGGTAGAACAGCTCGGCGTAGGAGTTCATGAACGTCTCGTCGAACGGCCCGAAGGCATGCGGCTCGTTCATCGTTACCGTCCGGAGCGGGCGGCCCACCAGGTCGCCCAGCATGGTGAAGATCTCACGCGTGGTGC
The DNA here is from genome assembly GCF_000725885.1 of Streptomyces albus subsp. albus. GTDB lineage: Bacteria > Actinomycetota > Actinomycetes > Streptomycetales > Streptomycetaceae > Streptomyces > Streptomyces albus. The sequence goes on from NZ_JODR01000052.1 coordinate 4,650, forward strand.
GGGCGGGGGCGGTGGGCAGGTGCCAGACGCGGCCGTCTCCCGAGGGGGTCTCGCCGAGCGTGGCCAGGCCCCGGGCGACATCGAGGATGTTGGTGTAGCTGTGCTCGAGGTCGATGTTCCCGAGGGCCAGGACCTCGCCGCCGGTGAGTGCGGCCGGGAAGACGGCCCCGCCCAGCGTGGAGTTCAGCACCCGGGGCCCGACGAAGTCCGCCGAGCGGCCCAGCACGACCTTCACGCGGCCCTCCTTGTGCGCGGCGAGGTAGTTCTCGTCGAGCTGGGCACGCATCCGGCCCTTCGCCGTGGCCGCCCGCCACGGGGTGTCCTCCGTCATCACCTCGCCGTGCGTCTCGCCGTACGGGTACAGCGTGTCCAGCACGACCAGACGCGCACCGGTACGCGCCACCGCGCCCAGAACCGCCTCCTGGATGCCCGGCATGACGTCCACCTGCAGGTGATAGGCGACGTTGACGCAGTGGTACACGACGTCCGCGCCCTCGATCGCGGCGAGCGCCCCCTCCACCGTGCCGACGTCCCCGGCGACGCGCTCGATCCCGTCCAGCGGCTCCCCTGAAGCGGCGCGGTCGACCAGCCGGACGGCATGCCCGCGATGCGCGAGCTCCAAGGCGACGGAGGTGCCTGCGGGGCCGGCCCCCAGAACGGTGTGGAGTGAGCCCTGTACTGCAGCCATGACGTGATCCCTTCAGCAAGGCGAGGCGGAAGGCCTCCGCCGTTATGAACGAGCGCTTACGTTATACACCGTAACGAAAACTTCTGACTATCGCCAAGTGTGAAGGGCTGGCAGCCGGAGCACGCTGCCCGGCCCGGCGAGACGGCTGCTGAGGCAGTGCGGGAGCGATCCTGTCGGGGCATCGGTCTGGGGGAGGGGTGACGGAGCACGCATGCTTCCGGCCTTGCGAGCCGGTTGTTGACCGGTATGCGCCTGGGCGGTTGTGGCGGCCTGTCCGAGGATTCGGGAGTGCGCCGTGCAAGCCGGAATGTCCCAGGACGAAGGAGCTTGGCATGAAAACGGTACGTACCCTCGGAGCCGTGGCGATGACTCTGGTCATGGCCGGCGGGGTGTCCGTCGCGGTACAGGCGACAGCCGTCGCCTCGTCCGACGCCGGAGCCGTGAGAGCGGCGGCGGACACCTGCTCATACCCGTATGTCTGTTTCTTCAAGAACGGTGTGAAGATCGGCCAGTTCCAGGACGTCACCAGTACGTGGCAGAACCTGCCGTCCAAGCCGTCCGGCCCGGGCCTGGTGGTCCAGAACACCCGCAACGACGATGTTGCCTACATCCGCTGGTCCGGGGGCGCCACGACCTGCATACCCCCGAAGTCGAGCTTCACCGTCTCCGGCGGAACCCTGACGGGAGTACGGATCTCCAGCGCCGCCACCTGCTGAACAGTGGCCGCGGCGCCGCGCGGCCCGCTGCAACCCGCGCAGGCCCGGGTCCGGCTGGTGCGCGCGGACGAACGTGCCGCGAGCCGGCGGCCCGAATGGGCTCCGCGCCGCGTGCTTCCCCGCCCGGGCCTCCCCGTTACGGCTCGGGCGGTAGGCTGTTCGGATGGGCGAAACGCTGGACAGTGGGCCGTTCTATCACGGTACGAAGGCGGACCTGCGGGTCGGAGATCTGCTGACCGCCGGATTCCGCTCCAACTACCGGCCGGAAATCGTCATGAACCACATCTACTTCACCGCGCTTCGTGACGGTGCCGGCCTCGCGGCCCAGCTCGCCGCCGGAGACGGCGAGCCGCGGGTGTACCGGGTCGAGCCGACCGGGGAATTCGAGAACGACCCGAACGTCACCGACAAGAAGTTCCCCGGCAATCCCACCCGCTCCTACCGCAGCAAGGAACCGCTCCGCATCGTCGCCGAGGTCGACGACTGGATGCGGCAGACCCCCGACGCGATCCGGGCCTGGCGGGAACGTCTCGCCGGGATGCGCGCGGACGGGCAGGCCGAGATCATCAACTAGGCGGTGGGCCGGGGCGGATGCCGGTTCCTGCCCTCGAAGACCGGCCCGACCGGTCTGCTAGCCTTCCCCAGGCCGTGCCGGAGAACGAGGAGGTGGTACCCGTGAACGTATCGACGTGGGTGCTCTCCTCCAGGGCCACGGTCGGGCGATAGGTCGTCGCCCGGGAGCGCCGTTCTGTGCACTCCCGAAAGGCACGACCATGCATGTCCTTTCCGAACAGCACCTCGGCGACGGTGTCGTGGAGCGTGAATTCATCCTCGGAGAGATCCCCGGCATCCTGTGGACGCCTGAAGCAGCATCGGCGTCCGCACCTGTGCCCCTCATCCTCCTCAGCCCTCCTCCGCTCGGGCTGCGCACGACGTACCCACGGCTGCTCGCCCGGGCCCGGCGCTCCGCGGCGGACGGTTTCGCCACGCTCACCATCGAGCTTCCCGGTAGCGGCGACCGGCCCCGCCTGCCCGCCGCCGAGGAGGCTCATGTCGGTCTGCGCCGGGCCATGGCGGCGGGCGAGCCGGTCAGCGACGAGATCATCGACGCCCTCGTCCTCCCCCTGGTCGACAAGTCGGTACCGGAATGGCAGGCCGTCCTGGACGCCTCCCTCGCACTGCCGGAGATTGGCGGCCCGGTCGGGTATTCCGGGGGAGTGATCGCCATCGGGACCCGGCTGGCGGTGGTCGAGCCGCGCATCTCGGCTGCTGTTCTTTTCGCCGGCAGTTTCGTCCCTCGCAGCACGCTCGAAGAGGCCCGCCGGGTCACCATCCCTCTGCATGTCCTGCTGCAGTGGGACGACGAGGGCAACGACCGACGGGCGGCCCTGGACCTGTTCGACGCTTTCGGCTCCAGGGAGAAGACGCTGAACGCCAATATGGGCGGGCACACCGGCGTCCCGCAGTTCGCGGCCGACGCCGCGGCCCGGTTCTTCACCCGGCATCTGCGCTAGCCGGCCAGTCCCCGCCGCCGGACCGGTGCACGGCGGGCCGCGACGCGCGATGCCGACCGGGCTGAGGGCCTGATCCACCGTGCCACCACCACCGCTTACGGCAGTGGTGGTGGCACGCACGCAGACATCGGATTCCGGCCCGGTGGAGGAAACAGCCCCGGGACCGGTCACTTCCGCCAGAACAGGTGGTGCGTCACGCCACTCGCGCTGGGCACCACTTCGAGGTGGAACCGGTCGAGCAGCTCATCCGGTGAGTCCCACAGCCGCAGTCCGGTCCCCAGCTTCACGGGTGAGACCGCGACATGCATGGTGTCGACGAGGCCGGCGTCCAGGAACTCCCGGACGGTGGTGACCCCGCCGCCCAGCCGGACATCCTTGCCCTGCGCCGCTTCCCGCGCCTGCTCCAGGACGGCGGCGGGGTCGCCGTCGACGAAGTGGAACGTGGTGTCGGAGAGCGTGAACGAAGGGCGCCTGTGGTGGGTCATGACGAACACCGGGGTGTGGAACGGCGGCTCGTCACCCCACCAGCCGCGCCACTCGTGGTCCTTCCACGGCCCGCGCTGGGGCCCGAACTTGTTGCGGCCCATGATCTCCGCGCCGATGTTGTGCGCGAAATCCCGCGTGAAGTAGTCGTCGAGCCCCCGGCTCCCACCGGGATCGGTGCGTCCGGGCCAGCTCGCGGTCGCACCGGCCCAGCCGAGCAGCTCCGCCGGGTCGACGGCGTGGCCGAAGGGACGCTCGAGGCTCTGGTCCTCACCGGCGCCGATCCCATCACTCGAGACGGTGAAGTTCTGCACTCTCAGCAGCTGAGTCATGTTGCTCCTCCTGTGTCGTCGGCAACGGTGGTGAGACTCCCCGAGCCGCGAAAACTCATCGCTGCGTTCCCGGCTGTCACAGACCGGGCCCGTGGGCAGCCGCATGCCGCGAAGTGATCCCGAGGGGCCACGTCAGGCGGTTTCCGGCCGAGTCCGGGAGGTCCGGGAGGCCGTCAGAGCTTCTGCGCTTCCATGCAGGCGTCGTCAGCCCGGACTTGGGGGACGTGGAGGGCGGTGAGTTCCAGGTAGCAGCGGTGCCAGTCTCCTGCGGCGCCCTTCTGGCAGGCCGCGGTGATCTCCGGGGTCACCGGGCCCCATCCGGCAGCCTGCAGCTCGCAGTTCCTCACCGTGGCATGTGCCGCAGGCGCGACGAGAAAGAGCCCACTGGCCACGAGACCGGCAGTGACTGCGGCGGCGGCGAGACGACGGACAGCGCGCACGGGGCACCTCCGGGTGCTGGGTTGTTGTCACGGCGCCCTCATGCATGCCACTGCTGACACGGCCACAACCTGGCCGGTGGGGGCTTGCGGCAGCGTCCGGCGGGCGCGTCGTGCCGTGCTGGTCGGTGGGCAGATGGGCCGCTGCACGGGGGGAGCCCGCCATCGGCTACGGCGCCGGCGATCCGCGGCGCAAGGTGTACTGGTTGAGGGTGTCCGGGTCGCCGATCCAGTAGTAGAGGGTGGGCTGTTCTTCCGTACCCCCGAACTGCCAGCTGATGCCCTCCATACAGCCGCTGACGCCGAGGCCGAGCTGCGGGGTTCCGGAGGGCGAGGTTTCCTGCGCCCACGAGCCGGAGCCACTGCACTGCTCGGGCCTGTCCCCGTCGTACGCAGCCTTTGCGGTGTGGACGTCCAGGCCGTTGGCCACCGCGGTGCCGTCAGCCCGGAGGGTGAGGGTGCCGCCGTGGTCGTCGGTCCACGTGCCGACGAGCTTCGCGGCGGTGAGCCGTGGCGGCTCGTACCCCTGGATCAGGCCGGTTCCGTAGGCCGCCAGACCACCGACGAGAACCACCGCCGACAGCGTCAGCCCGCAGACGAACACCACCCCCGCCAGCGCGAACCGGGCACCGGTGCGGCGCAGGACGGTCACGGCCCGGGTGCACAGGGCGGCGGGGACCAAGCCGAGGAAGGCCGCGACAAGTATCAGCGGGAGCACGGTCCAGCCGCCGCCCAGGAGTACCGTCGGCACCCCGGCGCACACGGCGACGGCCGCGGCGAACGCCCCGCAGACAGCCAGGCACCAGCGCACCGTATCGGTCCGCCCGGTCCTGCGGGCCGACCAGCGCGACAGCTGTACGACCGGCAGGACGGCCGCCGCAGAGCCGAGCAGCCCCGCGAGGCCGAGTATGACCACGGCGACCACGGCCGCGAGGAGATACCCGACGTAGGCCGGGATACCGGCGGCGACATAGTGCTCTTCCCGCAAGCCCGTCAGGAAGTGGACGACCAGCGCGAGCGCGCCCTCCGCCCACAGTGTCACGGCACCGGTCAGCCACGCGGCCGTCCAGCCCGCGCCGCCGACACGCTCCGGCCCCGCTGGGGCCGCTTCCTGCCGCTCCACCGTCCAGCGCGCCATCCCCGCCCCTTCCCTCCCACGTGTGCGTCATCATGCACCTGTCCAGCAGGGTTGTCGCAGCAGGGGTGCCGTAAGCGGCGCGCTCGCACCACCGCATCGACGGGGGCCTTCGTCCTTCGTCGGGCTTCATCACCCGGCGTCCGGGCCTGCGCCAGGCAGCCGGGGTCTGCCCCTGTCCCCGATGCGTGTAATACGCAGGTAGAGGTTTACGGTGTACACGGGGGCCGCAGTGACCGACGCGGGAAGAACGGAGAACTCAGCAGGTGGGCACTTCCTCGAACACATCGCGCGCCCTGATCCTGGAGAAGTTCGGCACTGTGCCGAGGCTCGAGGAGCGGGCCGTGCCAAAGCCGCAGCACGGGCACACCCTCGTCAGGATGGCCGCGGCCACCGTCGCCCACCTGGACCTGAACATCCTCGACGGACAATTCGGCCTCCTGCCCGATCTGCCGTTCACCCCCGGCACCGAGGGCAGCGGCTACGTCGTCGCCTCGGACACCCACCCCGAGGGCGCCCTGGTGCGGGTACGCGGGGAAGGGCTCGGCCTGAGCCGCGACGGTGCCTGGGCCGAGCACGTGCTCGTACCGGACGCCGCCGTGCAGACCATGCCCGAAGGCACCGACCCCGCCCTGGCCTCCATCCACTTCTCGCCGGTCGGTACCGCGTGGGCGGCTGTGCACGCCATCGCCCAGGTGCAGCCGGGGGAGCGGGTACTGGTCACCGGCGCGTCCGGCGCGGTCGGCTCCGTGACCGTTCAGCTCGCGGCGCGCGCCGGCGCCGAGGTGGTCGGCGCGGTCGGGCGTCCGGCGAAGCTGCCGCACGTACCCGGCGTCGCCAAGGCGCTGCCGGCGTCGGATCTGTCCGAGGAGTCGATCGGCGGCAAAGCCGACGTGCTGATCGACACGGTCGGTGGCTCCGTCCTGCGCAACGCCCTCACCCTGGTCCGTCCACGCGGCCGGGCCGCGCTCGTCGGCTACACGGCCGGCCGAGAGCTCACACTGGACCTCGCGGACTTCTTCCTCGCCGACGTCTCCCTCCTGCCGGTCAACATGATCTCCCGCGGTCAGGAGGTCGCCCCCGAGGTGCTGCGCCTGCTGCCGGACCTGTCCTCCGGCTCGCTGTCGCTGCCTTATGAGCGGTACCGGATGGACGCGCTCGGCGAAGCGGTGAAGCGGCTGCGTACGGGCACGGCGGTGGGCAAGATCGTGCTCGACATGGGCGACACCGGAAACTGACCCCCTCCACGGGGCCGGTTTCCGGTTCCCGGCGCGCCTTCCGCCGGGTACGCGCCGCTGCCGCGTCTCATTTCTTCATGCCGTCCTCGTCGGCATCCGTCTCGGGCAGCGAGGGCTGCTCCGTGCTCTCGTTCCCGGCCCCCGGGTCCAGGCCGCGCATCCTCTCCAGCAGCCCTTCGAGACGGGCGATCGGCTGCGTCTCGAGGAACGCCGACAGATCGCCCCCGCTGATGAACTGCGGTACGGGCGCCTGAGTGATCTCCTTCAGCATTCTGAGCACCATGACGTTGTCGAGGCCGAGGGTCTGGATCTCGGCCTGGAGATCCAGAGCCTTGCGCCGCTTCTCCGCCCGCACGCGCACGGTGTCGATCGCGTCCTCTCGTTCGGCGTTGTCCTGCTGCAGTGTGAGCAGTTCGCTCCGCATCTCCTCGTAGGCCGGCTTCTGCAACATCTCGTTCAGGGCCTCGTCCTCCGCGCGGAACTCGCCCAGATGGGTTCCTTTGGATTCCACACCCCACTCCCGGAGTTCGTTCTCCACCAGGGTGGCGAGGTCGAGGCGGGTGTCGCGGTAATTGCGCAGGAATTCCCGCACCGTCAGCGCGTTGGCGATCTGGCTGAAGTACGAGGCGACGATGGCACCCAGCACGCGTTGCACGAAACGCTGGACGGGCAGCCGGTCGTACTGGAGGCCGCCGATTCCCGAGAACTGACCGCCGCCGTTCCTCCTGACCAGTTCGGGAGCGGACGCCGCGGGGATCTGGAGCAGCTGCTTCACGTCCACGAACAGCCGGTATCCCTGCACGGTGGCCGTGATCCGCCCCAGATGCGCGTCATAGTTCGTGAGCGCCTCGCTGGGCGTCTTCTCGTCCCACTCCAGGGTGAGAAGATGCGTCGGGACCAGCATGACGCGGACGAAATACGGGTTCAGCGCACAGACCGTTCCCCCGCTCAGAGTCTCCTCCTGCACACCCCGCCAGCCGCCGTTCGCGAGGAACACCCACGGCAGGCGATATCCCTGATGGCCCGGCACGGACGGTCCCGGCCTGTCGTCCTTCGGCTCCGCGCCGTCGAGCGCGATCACCACGCCGGTCTGGTCGGCGGGAACGGAGATCTCCCGCAGGTGCCAATCCGTCAGTTCACCGCCGCGCGCTGCCACGTTGTGCACGGTGATGACGTCGAACAGGGCCGGATTGATGTCGTAGTAGGCACCGCCGGGGAGAATGGCGAGTTGCTTGCCCTGCTGGCCGCCGCCTTCCAGGAACCGTCCGCCGTCCTGGAAATCGTCGCACTCCACGTACGGGCCGAAGACGGACCCGGGTGGCGGCACCTTGCCGGCCTTCGCGTCGACCAACCCGATGGTGCCTGTCGGAACGTGGACCCGGTCGACCTCCTGGACCTCGAAAAGCTCGGTGTTGATGTAGTAGGACTGCCCGCCGGCCAGCACGCCGACCTGAGTGCCCGCCTCCCCGCCGGCCAGCAGGAATTCCTCGCCGTTCTGGAAGCTGTTGCAGGAAACAGCGCGCGCCAGGGTCCGGCCCGAGGGCCGCCCCCGGCCCTCCTTCGCCGTGACCAGACCGATCTTTCCCTCCGCCACGGTTGTCCGGGGTACGCATTCGACCTGGTGGAGGAACGGCACCCGCCAGTGGCGCCCGGGAAGGAGCGTGCGCGCTTGTACCCCGTGTGTGGCGTACGGGGTGACATGGGGGAATTCCGGATGTGCCCGGCCGTGAAGCCGCCGCACGATACCGACATGCCCAGGTGGCACATACCGGAAGCAGAGCCGGCCGGCGACACCGGCGACCACCAGAGCAAGCAGGACGACGACGATGACCACTGGGCTCATGTGAGCGATCTCCCAACCCGTGACATAGAGCAGAAGAAAGAGAAAGAGGCAGCCTGTTGGCGGATTGGACTGTCCGTTCTCTCTTTTGAGCGTCTCCGCTTTCCGCACGACGTGGCGCGTCACCACCACGGTGCCGAAGACATTGACCGACGCGTGCACATAGAGCGCCAGTTCACGGGAGACGGCCAGGGAACACAGCGCGGCGGCGCACCCCACCAGGTAGATCCCCAGGTCCACCCGACTCGCCCGTCCCATCCGTTCACCTCCCGCTCCCCATGCGCAGGTGCACGGCCAAAACCGTGGAGGTCCACTCGTCGTACCAGTGGCTGAACGGTTCGTTCTGCGGATTGCGCAACGTCGGGTAGTACGCGCTGCGGGGACCGGGCCCTGCCATCTGCGTCAACTCCTGGTAGGAGCGTGGTACCAGCGCGTCCCTGGAGCTGCGCCATCCGCAGGCCACCGACAGCGCGAGAAATTCCGCGTGCCGGTTGCTCCGCACCGCGCACCGTGCCGCCTGGGCACGCCAGCCCTGCCGGCCGTGTGTGTGATCGGCCCATACCCCGTCGACGCGGGCCAGAACCCGGGCCGGGATCCGCTGCACATGGCGCGTGCTCAGCCAGCCCTCGTCCAGACGGCCGGCCGCCTCCAGGACGATGGCGGTGGTCTGGAGATCCGCGTACGCGAAATTGCACTCGGCGAGATAGCTGTCGAGCCGTCCGAGGGAGACGGCCGCCGGCATCCGCACCGCCTCCACCGCGGGCCGCAGGGTTGGTGCCGGGATCACCGCGGACATCGCGTCCGGCGACGCCCCGTTCCGGGAAGCGGCGTCGAGGTCCCGCAGCAGGCCGACCTCGTCCTCGCGCAGCAGCCGGCCGTCCCGGGCATCGACGTACCAGGTGTGCGCCAGAAGGTAGTTGCGCTGTCCTTCCAGCAGGATGGGGAAGAAGGGGCGCTGGTGGTGCATGGCCTCCAGGATCATGCGCGTGACGTCCTCGGACTCCTGTGAGTGCGGTGACATCAGCACGATCACTGCCGTGGCGAAATCCAGCTGCCGCTGGACCGACCAGACGTGGGAGTCCCCCGGCTTCAGATCGGCGACCGACCAGACGGCCAGCCCGGCGCTTCTCAGCTGGACGGCGAGTGCCTGCCCGTACGCCGCGTCGGCCGCGGCGTAGCAGAGCACGACAGCGGGCTGGTCGGGCGGGGTGAGGGGGCGGGGCGGCAGCGGCTGCGCCGCTGCGATGTTGTCCTGGAGCCCAGGCGCGGCGGACCTGCGGGAGCCGTCCGGGGCGGTCTCGCCGCGGACAGCGGCGACGAGTTCGTCGACCTTCTCCTCGTAGCCGGGACCGTCCACGTGTCTAAAGTCCCGCCATACCCGGCTCGCGGTCAGGGGCGGAAGAGGGGCGTCCCCGATCAGTACGGGAATGAGCCGCAGATTCCGCCGCGCCCCGGCCGTGACCCATGCCGCGTACTCCTCACGGGCCCAGGGCGATGTGCGTGAGGCGGGGCTGATGACGACGAGGGCACACGCCACGCTGTCGATGGCGGCTTCGGTGTGATGGACGCCCACATCACCGGGCAGTACGTCCCATTCGTCGAAGACGACATGCAGGCCGCGCCGGCCGAGTCGGGATGCCAACCCCCTCGCCCAGTCGGCGTCCTCGCTGGCATAGGAGACAAACACACTGGTCAGGTGGCATCACTCCGGGGCCGCCGGCGGAGGCGTCCAGGACGCGCTGCCGCGCCTCGGCGACGCCGGCTTTCGCGTCTTCGTAGATCAGGTCGAATTGAGCCTTGTCCGGGT
>NZ_JODR01000053.1 GCF_000725885.1 Streptomyces albus subsp. albus
TCATGCAGATCCCGCTCGATCCGCCGCAACTCCGCCGCCGACGAATCCACCGCATCGTGCCGCGTCTCGTACAACTGCTCCACCCGCCGCGCCAGCAGCATCTCCCGGGTGGGTTCCAGCATCCGCTTGGTGAGCTGGTGGTTGAGCGGCAGCAGCGGCGGCAGGAACGCGGTGACGAACCCGGCCGTCATGTCCACCGGCAGCCAGGCGATGTCCCGCCAGGTCGCCGGGTCCTTCAGCAGCAGCACGCACCGCTCCACCTGGCCGACCACGCCGCCGCTCAGCCGGCGCGGCCACGGCCGGTACGGCTCGGGCACCTCCAGCCCGCCCCACGCACGCACCAGCCTGCGCCGCTGGTTGGCATAGCGGCGCAGGGCGTGCTGCACCGGCGGCAGCGCCACCACGCCGATGCCGACCGGCAGCAGCACGATCGCGACGAGGGACAGGGTGAACAGCAGGATCGACAGCGGCAGGGTGACGACGGCCAGCGCCGGGCCCCGCACCGACGCCAGCATCAGCTCGTGGGTCTGCACCGCCGCACGCGGTCTGTCGTCGGCCACGTCCTGTGTCCCTCCGCCCTTCTCCCGCCCCTCGTCGCGCGGTGCCTAGCGCGTCTCCCAGCCGGCGAACTCGGCCAGCGCGCGGACGTCGCCGCCGCCGTTGGTCGCCGTCATGAACGCACCCGCGTCCTGCTGTGCTGACGCGCCCGGTACCTCGACGGTTGCGACGGTACGCCAGCTCGCGCCCTCGTCGGTGGACAGCTCCCCCCGGAAGGAGCCGCCGGAGCGGGACAGCCGCAGGGTGACGGGCGCCCGCACACCGGTGATCCGCCGGTAGGTGTCCAGCGTGCCGTCGCCGTCGCTGTCGTAGGAGAGGACGACACCGTTGCCGGGGGTGACGGCCAGGTTGAGGAACCCGCCGGCGGACGCCTCCGCGAGCCGGTTGCGGACGATGATGCCCGCCCGGGCCCACGGCCCGCTGTCCTCCTGCGAGACCACCGTCAAGGTGACCGAGCCGCCGTCGGCCAGCGCCCGCTCCCGGTAGACGGCACCGAACTCGGCGGTGCCCTTCCACAGGTCGGCGCCCGCCCCGTCGATGGCCCAGCGGCCGGACAGATGGCCGAAAACGGCGTCGTTGGTGGTCACCGTCCGCACCCCGGCGGGCAGCGGGCCCGCACGGAAGACCCGGTCGGAGCGGGTGGTGGTCACCCTCTCCTGGCCCGCCGGTCCGGAGAGCACCTCGACCGTGTACTCCATCGCGTCGAGCGGCCGGGACAGCGCCCGCTCACCGGCGGCCACCCGCCAGCGGACGGTCGCGGTGCCGCCGGGCTCTATGGCGCGGTGCGAGGTGGGGTCCTGCGGCTCGGCCCCGTCCAGTCCGCGCAGCGTCAGATCCACGGCACCGGTCGGGGCCAGCCCGTTCTCGTTGCGGTAGACCGCCCGCACCGTGCCGCTCTGCCCCGGCCCCAGGGCGCGCGGCTCGGGCACCGCCTTGAGCGAGCTTTGGAAGGGCGCCTTGGCGAGGACGTCACGGACCCGGGTGGCGACGGCGTACGGATCGGCGGCCGGCCGGGTCGGATGGTCGTCCGTCCGCCGCGTCCACGGCTCCTCCTGCGCGTACCAGTCGAACTTCTTCGGCGCCCGCCCCTGGTCCAGCGCGTCCTGGAGGTCGTCCAGGTAGGCACGCCACTGCGGGAGGTGGAAGTCGCGGATGAGGCCGTGCCAGTCGCGGTTGGCGTAGTTGGCCAGATGACCGCCGTCCGCCGTCGCACGGTCGGCCCACGTGGTGATCAGCACCCGCGCGGTCCGCTCCAGCGCGGCGCTTTCCTGCGCGGAGGAACCCGCCCGGCGGGCCGCCGCCAGCCAGGGGCCCAGCAGGAAGGAGGTGTGACCGCCGGACATCTCGTCGGCCAGGTCCATCAGCTTCAGCCACAGCGCGGCCAGCTTCTTGAAGGTGGCCGAGTCCTTCTTGCGGTAGGCGTCCTGGAGCTGACCGATCAGCATCCAGGAACGGTTGGCCAGAACCTGGCGGCCCACATCCGTCAGATCGTGACGGTAGGCGTCGCTGCCCCGCAGCTTCCGGCCCACCCCCAGCAGCGCCGTGAACGCGGCGTCGAACGCCGGCAGGTCGAACGCGGGCGTGTGGGTGGCGTAGTAGGCGCCGGAACGGGCCGTCAGACTCGGCCGGGCGGCGAAGATGCTGTCGTGCGGGCGGCCGTCCTTGCTGCTGATCCGGTAGGCCGTCTCCCGCAGCGCCTTCATCGCCTCCGCCGCCTTGGCGTCCTTCCCGCCGTACCGCAGCCTCGCGTAGTCGGCGAACCACCTGCCGCGGTCCACGGCCTGCTCGCGCCAGGCCAGCTCGCTGAACAGCTCCAGCGCCGCCGCGTCCCGCCCGGTGGCCTCCGGCATGTAACAGGTGCCGACCAGCTTGCTGCCGGCCTTGTCCCGCCAGGCGGTGAACCGTTCCGCCCACATGTGCGTCTTGGCGCCGATCGTGGTGCGCCCGCCGAAGTTCGGGATCGTGCCGAACGCGTACGGCACCCCGCCCCAGTCCTTCTCCCGGTCGGTGACCCGCTCCAGATCGGAGAGCCCGTCCACGATGAGCATCTTGTCCTTGGCGGCGAGCCCGTCCAGCAACTCCTTGCGGGGATTGGACTGCCAGCCGAGAATCACCCAGGTGGCGCCGGGCCGCGCGGTGTGCAGGGCCTTCTCCACGGCGCGGGCGGCCTGCGGCACCGGCACGTTCCCCGGGTCGCCGCCCTCGTGCAGCAGATCCATCTTGAAGTGCGTGACGTCCCCGAACAGCTGCTTCTGGTGCCGGTAGAACGACGCGGCCACCTTGCGGAACACCGCGGTGCGCGGATCCAGCCACGGCGGCCGGTCCAGCCCGCTCCACTTGCCCTGCGGAACGGTACGGGCCCCCTTGTTCCGCTTCGCGAAGTCCGCGGGCACGGTCCCGAAGTAGCCCGGCAGCACCGGTGTCATGCCCAGCTCCCGCAGCCGGTCCACGATCCGCCTGCCCAGCACGGTGCGCTGCTTGAGCAGGGCCGGGGAGACGGGCCCGCCGTACTCGGCCATGTTCTGCAGCAGCCACCACGGCTGGTGGCTGGGGGCGGGGATCCAGGCGCGGGCGTCCGCGTCACTGTAGCCGAAGTCCTGCAGCATCCGGTGGTAGACGGCTTCCTGGCCCGCGGTGACCAGCACCTGGTTGAAACCGTGCAGCGCCAGCACGTCGCAGAACCGCTCCCAGTGCTCCCAGTCGGCGTACGGGGCGGTGTACCCGTCGTGGGTGTCGTTGAGCGCGAACCGGTGCGGGACGGTGGCCCGCTGCGCGTGCTGCGCGCGGGGCGCGGGCAGCGTGGCGGGCAGGTCCAGCCGGCTGCCGGCCCAGGAGATGTGCGCGTCACAGCTGTACTTGAGGTACCAGTGCACGCCCGTCAGCATCGCCACCGGCCCCGTGCCCGCCACCCGGATGCGGCCGGCACTGCCGGTGACCTTGAACCGTTCGGGCCCGCCGATCTCCTGGAAGGTGAACTGGCCGGCGTGCCGGGGCAGCAGCCGCCGCACCGCCTGCGCCGCCACCTGCGCCGGCTTCGCGGCCCGCGCCGGGCCGGCCGCGGCCCGGCCGCCGCTGGGCCCGGCCGCCGCGGCCGGCGGGCTCCCGGCGCCGAGGGCGAGGCCCGCGCCCAGCGCCCCGGTGGTGCCCAGAACGGCCCGTCTGCCCAGCGGGGTGCGGGCCTGCGGCAGCGCGGACGGGTGGTGTTCGTCGTATCTTCTGCGTGCGTCGAGCGGCTCGTGCATCGGGGGTGCCTCCACCTGACGGTGTCCTGTGGGATGTCCTGCCGTATGTGACCAAAGACACGTACGGGGAGGCACGGTAACGAAGCGGTCAGCCTCGGTCGAGGTACGCGAGCACGGCGAGTACACGCCGGTTGTCGTCGTCGGACGGCGGCAGCCCCAGCTTCCCGAAGATGTTCGAGGTGTGCTTGGCGACCGCCCGCTCGGTGACGAACAGCTGGGCCGCGATCGCCGCGTTCGACCTGCCCTGCGCCATCAGCTCCATCACCTCCCGCTCCCGCGCCGTCAGGTTCCCCATCGGCTCGTCCTGCGCACGCCGCGTCAGCAACTGCTGGATGACCTGCGGATCCATCGCCGTACCGCCCTCGGAGACCCGGCGCACCGCGTCCACGAACTGCGCCGCGTCGAACACCCGGTCCTTGAGCAGGTACCCCACCCCGCCGTTGCCGTCCGCCAGCAGCTCGCGCGCGTACAACTGCTCCACGTGCTGCGAGAGCACCAGCACCGGCAGCCCCGGCCGCTTGCGGCGCGCCTCCAGCGCGCACTGGAGACCCTCGTCCGTGAACGACGGCGGCAGCCGCACGTCCACCACCGCCACGTCCGGCTCCAGCTCCAGCAGCGCCCGGCTCAGCTCCGGCCCGTTGTCGACCGCCGCCGCGATCTCGAAGTCGAACGCCTCCAGCATCCTGACGAGCCCGTCCCTGAGCAGGAACAGGTCCTCCGCGATCACGACTCGCACCGATAGCTCCCAACGTGTGGCGGGCTGCCCCCGCACGGCGCACAGACCCTATGAATCTACCGGGCGGGTGCCCGCCCTCCTCCGGATCGGTGCGCACACACGTGGGCGGCCGGCGGATGGCCACCTCGGATGTGCGGGGGCGGGGGACCGTTCGCGGCAGGCCCTCTTCCCCGACGACCCGGAGACCGCTCGGACCTGACGCGAACCGGTGCGAGGGGAACGTCGGGGGCCGGCTCAACGGGCCACCGGCAAAGGGCCGGTGTGCCCGGCACCGGGAGACTCGCATGCATGGAGCGCGCAAAGCGGGTGCGCGGCATCGGCCCGGCGATGCCGTCCGCTCCCGCACGAGGTCATCCGCTCCTGAGAGCTTCGGCACGCCGCCGGTGTCAGCCGGTCCGCAGACCGTCGAGAAGAACGGTGAGCGCGAAGTGGTGACCGTGTGCGGGATCAGGTTCGAGCCCCAGCACGCAGCCCTGCGCCGCCGGGGCGCCGGTCAGCCGCAGCACTTCCTGCCAGGGCAGATCCCGGCGAAGACGGCCCTGGTCCTGAGCGCGTTCGATGACTCTCCGGGTGAGGTCGACCAGTTCGTTGCGCTGCTGGGCGACAGCGGGTCCGCCGTGCTGGTCCAGGGAGCCGGACAGCCCCGCGTTCTGAGCGGTGCGCAGGGCCAGGCCGGTGAACAGCAACGAGAAGCCCTCCCAGGCGTCCTCGCAGTCCAGAGCCCGGTGTGCGGTGTCGGTCAGTTCGGTGAGGATGTCGCTCAGCACCGCCGCCATGAGCTGGTCGCGTTCGGGGAAGCGCCGGTAGACGGTGCCCACACCGACGCCGGCCTCCCGCGCGATCTCGTGGTAGCTCACGTCCAGTCCGGCGGAGGCGACGGCACGACGCGCTGCTGCCAGAACCCGCGCGGCATTGCGCTGGGCGTCGGCGCGCACGGGCGTCGCCGCCCCCTGAGCCGCCGCGGACCGCTTCGTGTTCATCACCCCATCGTATCCATAAGTGGACAGCTTCTGTCCGTCTCCTCTACGCTCATGGAAACGGACAAAGCCTGTCCGTTTATTTGGCTCGTGCGAGAGGTGTGAAGCATGGGATCCCGCGTGTGGCTGATCACCGGAGCGTCCGGCGGGTTGGGGCAGGCCCTGGTCGGTGAGGTTCTGAGTTCGGGTGAGCGAGTTATCGCGGTCACGCGTGACGACGAGCCGCTGCGACCGCTGACCGCCGCCTTTCCCGGGTGTCTGCGCACCGTGAGCGTGGACATCACCGACGCCGGTGCGCTGCGTCCGGCACTGGATGACGCGATCGCCGGATTCAGCCGCCTCGACATCGTCGTCAACAACGCCGGTTACGCGCTGGCGGGCCCCTTCGAGGAACTGGACGACACGGAGCTGCGCGCCCAGTTCGAAGTGAACTTCTTCGCCGCCGTGAACGTCCTGCGCGCCGCTCTGCCGCACCTGCGCGCGGCAAGGGCGGGCCGTGTGCTGCAGATCAGCTCGCTGGCAGGCCAGATCGGCGCCCCGGGGATGAGCGCCTACACGGCCGGCAAGCACGCCCTCGAAGGGCTGAGCGTCTCACTGGCCGCCGAGCTCACCCCGCTGGGCATCCGGACGACGATCGTGGAGCCCGGAGCAGCTCGCACCGGCTTCCGCGCCGACTGGGCGAGCCGGCTGTCCGGCGGCGCCGCCCTCCCCGATTACCTTCCCGTGCACGAAGCGCTGGCGCGCTCCGCCGGTGCTGCGGGAGACCAGGTCGGCGACCCCGCCCGCATGGCCCGGGCCCTCGTCGCCCTCGCCGATATGCCGAGCCCGCCGCTGCGCCTTCCGCTGGGCAGCGATGCCCTCGCCGGTATCGAGAACGCCCGCAACGGCCAACTCGAAGAGCTGCGCCGGTTCGCGGACCTGAGTGCTTCCACCGACCACACAAAGGTGAACTGACATGTCCGAGCACCGCACCACCAGCCGTTTCGCCGTCGTCACCGGCGGCAGCGAGGGCCTCGGCCTGGCCATCGCCGGTGCCCTCGCCCATGACGGAGCGGACCTGGTTCTTGTCGGCCGCAACCGCGACAAGCTCGCGACCGCGGCCAAGGAACTCGGCCGGCACGGCACCACCGTGCACACAGTGCCCGCGGACCTCTCCGCGCCCGATGCCCCCGCCCGGATCGCCGCGCACGTGGGAAACCTGACAGACCGGGTCGACACCCTCGTCAACAACGTCGGCACCGCACACTTCGCTTCTCTTGCCGACACGACCGTCGACGCGATGAACACCATGTGGCACCTCAACGTCCAGGTGCCGCTGCTGCTGAGCCGGCAACTCCTGCCCGCCCTGGTGAACGCCCGGGGAAGCATCATCAACATCAGCAGCTACTGGGCCCGCAAAATGGTCGCCGGCCGTCCTTCGGCCGCCTACTCCGCCACCCGTGGAGCGCTCAACTCCATGACGCGGGCGCTGGCCAGTGAACTCGGTCCCGAAGGGGTCCGGGTCAACGCCATCGCTCCCGGCGCCGTCCGCACTCCCAAGTACGAACGCTCCTACATCGGCCCCATGACCGCGGAGGAGCGCGCCGCACACGACGAACAGATCGAGCGCTCCTACCCCCTGGGGCGCCTGGGCACTGCCGATGACGTCGCCGCCGCGGCTGCCTATCTGGCCTCGGCCCGGTGGACCACCGGCACCGTCCTCGCCGTGGACGGCGGCCTCACCGTCCGCTGACTCGCGCGGGTTTCCGAGGCTGTGCCGATCTCTCAGCCGAGCTTGCTCCTCGAACGGTCAGTCGCCTCCCGGGGGGCAGGTGACCCCTGGGAGGAGGCGACCTGCACCGCGTTCAGTGGGGCCCTCCGGCGCATGGCGCACCACTTGAGACTCTCGCCACCTGCTCAAGGCCGCTGCGATCGACAGCGCCCGGTGACGTCGGGTCCCGCCCGGACGTGTGCCGGGGACATGCGGCCTCAGCCGTGGTCCCGCACCGCCGCGAGGCACTGCTCGTAGAGGTCTGCCAGGTCGGTCCGTCCCTCATGCTCGGCCCAGAGTTCGGTGGCCGTGTCGATGCAGGCGAAGACCGTCGCGACGATCGCCCTGGCCTGCGTGTCGGAAGCCGGGCGGCCGGGGCCGTCGCCCAGCCGCGCCCGGACGACGGGGACGAGTTCGGCCTGCCAGCGCAGTCGCTTCTCGATGTAGCGGGCGTGCAGCGAGGGCGTGTCGAAGATGAGCCGGGACAGCTCCAGTGCGCGCTCACGGGAGTGGTTGGCGGTCAGAATGACCTCGAATCCGGCGCGCAGGGCATCCCAGGCGGATATCTCGGCCGGCTGCTGCTCGACGGTCCGTTTCAGCAGCGCGCCCAGCGCCTCCTGGTCGCCGCAGACCAGGTCCTCCTTGGTTCCGAAGTAGCGGAAGAGGGAGCGCTGCGAGATCCCCGCCTCCCGCGCGATCTGCGCGATCGTCGTCTGCTCGTAGCCCTGCTCGGCGAACAGACGTACCGCCGTGTCCAGGATCGCCTGGACGGCGACCTGCCGCGAACGCTCCCACAAGGTCGTCATGGACGTCAGGATACGCCACTGGACAGCGACCGCCTACTTGGCATTAACTGCCAGGAAGACAGCGACTGAAAGAGGATGCCCATGCCAGCCGTCGACTACCAGGGCCAGACCACCCTCATCACCGGGGCCAGCGCGGGCCTCGGCGCCGAGTTCGCCCGCCAGCTCGCCGCCCGCGGCTCCGACCTGGTGCTGGTCGCCCGCCGCCGGGAACGCCTGGAGAAGCTGGCCACCGAACTGCGCGAACAGCACCGGATCCAGGCGCACGTGGTGGAGATGGACCTGGCCACCGACCACCCCGGGCAGGCACTGGCCGAGCAGGTGGACCAGCTCGGCCTGCACGTCACAAGCCTGGTCAACAACGCCGGGTTCGCCACCTTCGGCCCTTTCCACCAGGCCGACCCGGACCGGCTGCACCGGGAGATCGCGGTCGATGTGACCGCGGTCGCCGACATCAGCCGGGCCTTCATCGGCCAACTGCGTACCGCCGGCCGCGGGGTACTGGTCAACGTGGCGAGCATGGCCGCCTACCAGCCCAACCCGCGCATGGCGCTCTACGGGGCGACCAAGGCGTTCGTGCTCAGCCTCACCGAGGCCCTGTGGGAGGAGTCACGCGGCACCGGTCTGCGCGTGCTGGCCCTGTCCCCCGGCGCGACCCGGACCGAGTTCTTCGACGTCGTGGGCACCCCACAGGCCGCCGGAGGCACCAAGCTCGCCTCGCCCGTCGACGTCGTCCGCACCGCGCTGGCCACCCTGGACCGCAGGAACCCCCCGCCCAGCGTCATCGCAGGCCGCATGAACCGGGTGATGGCCTTCCTCGCCCGACGCCTGGCCACCCGGCGCCAGGTCATCCGCGCCATCGGCCGGCTCACCGCCCAGGAGGCATGACGACGGGCGGAAAGCGGGCGGAAAGACCGTGGTGACCCCGCACTCATGCTGATCACGTCCGTCTCGCGAAGTTCCTGACGGGTGTGGGCGGCTCGGCCCCGAGGGACGTCGGCGCCGAGAGCCGGTACGGATGCGGGCGGCCGGATTGTATGAGCAGGAGGCCGAGCCGTCGGAGGCCGCACGGCTGCCGCGGATGGGCGTGGGGTCGGCCGGCGGTGGCGCCGGTCGGGGCGGAACGGTGGTCGTGAGAAACGGACTTCCGCGGCCCGAGTGGGTCCCGTCGCCGGCCGTCTCCGCGCCGTCCGGAGAAGCCAGCCGGGTACCTCGGCAAGGGCCCGGCCGCCCACGCCGGGGTGGCGGAACAGGCATGGACCGCGGCGAGCACGTCTCCCACACCATGCCTGAGCTGACCGCCCTCACCCGGCGGCCACCGTCGCACGCCACGCACCCGGGCGCATGCCCGTCGCCTTCAGGAAGAACACCGAGAAGTTGGACGCGTCGGGGAAGCCGAGCGCGTTGGCGCAGGCGGCTGCGGTGAGGCGGTCGTGTGCCAGGAGCCGCTTGGCTTCCAGGACGATCCGATCGACGATGTACGCCTTCGCGCTGCGGCCGGTGACCTGCTGCACCGCTCTTGTGAGGGTGCGGGGCGCGTATCCCAGCGTCCGGGCGTAGTAGCCGACGTCGTGATGTTCCCGGAAGTGCGCGTCGACGCTGGACCGGAACAGCCGGAACACGGGATTGACCGACCGCGCTTCGGCATGGGGCGGCCGTAGCCGGGCGATGAGCGCGGAGAGCAGGATCTCGGGCAGCTCCGCCGGGACATCCCCGGGCGGGGCGGATGCTTCGAGGAGGAGATGGTCGCGCGCGGCGTCGACGAACGGCCGGTCCGCGTCGGGAATGCGCCAGTGCGCGACCAGGTCCGGGGACGCGACGAGCTCCCGGGTGGCGTGGGTGACCGGCGCGGTCGGCACGAACAGCACGAGGTGCCCGGCCACACCGGCGATGTCGTCCCACCGGTGCACGGCCCCAGGAGCGACCCACACCGCGGACCGCTCCTGGAGCGGGTGCCGGAGGAAGTCCACCGTGACGGCTCCGTGCCCGGCATCGACGAGGGCGAGGACGTGGAAGTCGGCACGCTGTGTCCCGCCGTCGTTCAGCTCGCGGAGGCGGTCGAACGTCATGGTCTCGACAGTGGCGGCACGGCGCCCGACGGGCTGGTAGGTCATCTGTCGGATCACGGTCACCTGTCCAGTTTTCACCATCAGGCGACCAGTCGTGCCGATGCCCCGGCACGGCGGAACAGCTACGGTGGACACACAGGACAACCGCCTCAGAACCCTTGGCCGGGAGAGTCACGATGAACACGACGCAACAACCGCCACTGCCCGCTTACGACCACCGGCGGGGGACCGGACCGACCCTGGTGTTCCTGCACTACTGGGGCGGCTCCGCCCGCACCTGGGACCTCGTCGTCGACCGCCTCGCGGGACGCGACATGCTCACTGCCGACTTCCGCGGGTGGGGCCGCTCGAACAACCTGGCCGGCCCCTGCACCCTCCGACAACTCGCAAACGACACACTCGCCGTGATCGCCGACGCGGGCGTCACCGACTACGTCCTCGTCGGACACTCCATGGGCGGCAAGGTCGCACAGCTCGTAGCGGCGACCCGGCCCGCCGGACTCCGTGGAATCATCCTCGTCGGCCCCGCTCCGGCGAAGCCGGCCGCACAGATCACTCCCGAGTACCGGGAGGGCCTTTCCCACGCCTACGACTCCGACGAGTCCGTCGCCGCCGCACGGGATCACATCCTCACCGCGACCGAGCTGCCCGAATCGGTCAAGTCACAGATCGCGACCGACTCGCGGGCCGGCTCCGACGCCGCCCGCACCGAGTGGCCGCTGCGCGGCATCGCGGAGGACATCCGCGAGCACACCCGCATGATCGGCGTCCCCGCCCTCGTCGTCGCCGGGGAGAACGACCGTGTCGAACCCGTCGACGTGCTCGTCAACAACCTGGTGCCCTACCTCTCCGGAGCCGACTTCACGGTGATTCCGAAAACTGGTCACCTGATCCCACTGGAAGCTCCGGCCGAACTCGTCGACGCGATCACGGCCTTCGTACCGGCAGTCTGACCGTCTGCCCGGCTTGAACCTCGACTTCGTCCGCCGCCACCACCACCCGCGGCACTCTCCGCCGCATGACAGCGCGGGACCGAGTCCCGGCCCTTCCGCGCTGATACGCACTCCGCCGGGCCGGCTTGCTGCGGCCGGGGTGACAAGTCGCCCTCACAGCCCCGCCATGCCGAGACGATGCACACCACTCACGGGGGAGATCCCGTGCCGCCGTCATGGCTGGCTGAGAATGTCGGGCCGCAACCCGAACCGCTGAGCCCGGACCGCCCACCGCTGGGACGCACACATCGCCACCCATGAGGACACGCCGATCTGGGGGCCTCTCGCTTCCGGGTGGACGACGACTTGTGCAGCCGTGCCACCACCGTGCACCGCCTGACTGCGGTCGCATCCCGGGAACTTCGCCCCCCGCAGGGAGGCGGCGTCACGGCCTGGGCCCATATGCTGACAGCGACCAGCTGCGCAGAGAGGGGCAAGGCCGTGTCCGACGAAGGTACCCCCGACCCCTACGCCGAGCCGCTGGTGTTCGGTCAACGGATGCAGATTCTCCGCGAGCGCCGCGGTATGACCCGCACCGTGCTCGCCGGGCTTCTCGGCATGTCGCCCAGCTGGGTCAAGCAGATTGAGAGCGGAAGGCTCCGGACTCCGAAACTGCCCATGATCCTGCGCATCGCCGAGGTGCTTCGCGTGCGGTCCCTGTCGGACCTGACGGGCGACCAGAGCATGGCAGCAGCGGACGTGACCCTGTTCACCGGCCCGGGGCACCCGCGGTTGCCGGCGGTTGCTGCTGCGGTGAACGCGTACCCGGTCGGCTACCGTGACCGGGAGGCCCCACCGCGCGAGCACGTGGCCGCCCGGTTGGCGCGGGCCTGGGCCGCCCGGCATCAGGCGCGGAACCACCGTGAGGTGCTGGGCCAACTGCTGCCGGGTCTGATCCAGGACGCGCAGCTGTCGGTCCGGCAGGCGGAGTCCGCTGCCGACCGGCGCGCAGCACAGGCCGTCCTGTCCGAGGTGTACTCGCTGACCCAGTTCTTCGTCGCCTACCAGCCCGCCGCCTCACTTCTGTGGCGGATTGCCGAGCGGAGCATGGTCGCCGCCCAGGAGTCCGAAGACGCGCACGCGATCGGCGTCGCCGCCTGGCTCGCGGCCCAGGCCCACCGCGACTCGGGACCTGCCCACTTCGATGCGGCGGACGACGTGACCATGGCGACACTGGAATACCTCGCCCCGCGCCTGCAGGACGCCACCGACGACGTACTGGCCATCGTGGGTGCTTTGGAGTTCGAAGCCGGGTACACGGCGGCACGCCGGGGAGACGCGGGGTCCGCATGGGGCTGGTGGGACAAAGCGCGGGCGAAGGCAAGGCGACTGCCTGCGGACTACTACCACCCGGTGACCTCCTTCTCGCAGGCCATCATGGGCGCGCACGCAGTCACGGTGGCCGTGGAGCTGCATGCGGGCGGGGAAAGCGTGCGACAGGCCGCGGCGGCGGATGCGACGGCCATTCCCTCCCGGCCTCGGCGGTCCCGGCACCGTATCGAGGAGGCTCGCGGCTACCAGCTGGACGGGCAACCGGAAGCGGCGCTGGCCACTCTGGACAAGGCGTTCGAGGCCGCGCCCGAAACGATCCGCTACAACGGCTACGCCCGCCGGATCGTCCTGGAGGAGACCGAGGCGAAGAGCCCGGAGCGACGGCGTCGCGCCTCCGAACTCGCCGTGAAGATCGGCTTGCTGGCTGCCTGACATCACCCGTGCAGAGGGGGCACATTCTGTGCCCCCTCTCGTGCGCCACGGCTCCTACGGTCAGTGACTGCCTGATCACTTACGCCACGAGGGGTCGTCATGGACGCTGTACAGAAAGGCATCACACGTCATGAGCGCGGCGCGTACCGGGCCGATGAGAGTACCGCGCAGCAGGCGCCGCCCGAACCGCCGTGGGTGGGCCGGGTCCTGCGAGAACACCGCGACGGAACCGTCCAGTTGATCACCCCCACCGGTTACGCGTGGACCGCCGCTCCCGGCGACATGCGGTCGGCCACCGAGGAGGAGCGTGCCGCCTACGATGCCCAGGTGCGCGCTATCCAGCGGGAACGGGACGCGCTCTACCGGCAGTTGCGCGGGGGTACCCGATCGTGAGCCGTATGACGATCCGCGTCTCCCGCGACTCGGGCCTTACGTGGACACGCGAACGCACTGTGAAGGGCGAGGGGTCACCTCCGGTGTGGGTGCCGTGCCCGCCGTGCCGGTGCCCGCGCTGCACGAAGGAGCGGGGCCGTGACAAAGCCTGATCCCGC
>NZ_JODR01000054.1 GCF_000725885.1 Streptomyces albus subsp. albus
CTCGAGCCCCAAACTCCCCCCACCCCCACCCATCCCCTACGAACTCCGGCGGCGGATCTTGTTGCCGAGCCAGACCAGGGGGTCGTACTTGCGGTCCGCGGCGCGTTCCTTGAGGGGGATCAGGGCGTTGTCCGTGATGCGGATGTGCTCGGGGCACACTTCTGTGCAGCACTTGGTGATGTTGCAGTAGCCGAGGCCGTGGGTGTCCTGCGCCGTGGTTCTGCGGTCCAGGCCCTGCTGTGAGGCGGCGTCGAGCGGGTGCATGTCCAGCTCGGCGACCCGCATCAGGAAGCGCGGTCCGGCGAAGGCGGTCTTGTTCTCCTCGTGGTCGCGGACCACATGGCAGGTGTCCTGGCACAGGAAGCATTCGATGCACTTGCGGAACTCCTGCGAGCGCCCGACGTCCTCCTGCTGCATCCGGTACTCCCCGGGTCCCAGGTCGGGCGGCGGGACGAAGGCGGGCACCTCGCGGGCCTTCTGGTAGTTGAAGCCGACGTCCGTGACCAGGTCCCGGACGACGGGGAACGCCCGCAGCGGCGTCACCGTCACGGTCTCGTCGCGCGCGAAGACCGACATGCGTGTCATGCACAGCAGGCGGGGCCGGCCGTTGATCTCGGCGCTGCACGAGCCGCACTTGCCGGCCTTGCAGTTCCAGCGGACGGCCAGGTCGGGCGCCTGGGTGGCCTGGAGGCGGTGGATGATGTCGAGGACGACCTCGCCCTCGTTGACCTGGACTGTGAAGTCCTCCAGTCCGCCGCCGTCCACATCGCCGCGCCAGACTTCGAAGTGGGCGTCGTAGCTGGTGGTGTCCGGTGCGGTAGTCACTCGCTCGTCAGCTCCTCGTCGGTCAGATACTTGATCAGCTCCTCCTTCTCGAAGAGCTCCAGGAGGTCCTTGCGGAGGGGCGGCATCTCGCGGCGCCGCAGGCTGATCCGGTCGCCGCCGTGCTCCGTCGTCCGGTTGAGCGTGCAGACGAGGTTGACGCGGCGCCACTGGCGGTCCATCTCGGGGTAGTCGTCGCGGGTGTGGCCGCCGCGCGACTCGGTGCGGTTGAGGGCGGCACGGGCCACGCATTCGCTGACCAGCAGCATGTTGCGCAGGTCGAGGGCGAGGTGCCAGCCGGGGTTGAACTGCCGGTGGCCCTCCACGGCGATGTGGCCGGCCCGCTCCCGCAGCCGGGCGAGCCTCTCCAGGGCCTCGGACATCTCCTCCTCGCGCCGGATGATGCCGACCAGGTCGTTCATGGACTGCTGGAGTTCCTGGTGGAGCGTGTACGGGTTCTCCGGCGCGTCGGCACTCTCCTCGGTGCCGAAGGGCCGGAGGGCCTCGGTGGCGGCCTCGTCGATCTGGTCGTCACCGGGCTTCGGGCGACGTTCGCCGCACGCGCGGGCGTACTCGGCGGCGTGCAGTCCGGCGCGCCGGCCGAAGACGAGCAGGTCGGAGAGGGAGTTGCCGCCGAGCCGGTTGGAGCCGTGCATGCCGCCGGCCACCTCACCGGCGGCGAAGAGACCAGGGACGCCGCGGGCGGCGGCGGTGTCGGAGTCCACGTCCACGCCGCCCATCACGTAGTGGCAGGTGGGGCCGACCTCCATCGGTTCGGCGGTGATGTCCACGTCGGCCAGTTCGCGGAACTGGTGGTGCATGGAGGGCAGGCGGCGCCGGATCGTCTCGGGGGACATCCGGGTGGAGACGTCCAGGAACACGCCGCCGTGCGGGGAGCCGCGGCCCGCTTTGACCTCGGCGTTGATGGCGCGGGCCACTTCGTCGCGGGGGAGGAGTTCGGGCGGGCGGCGGTGGTTGTCGGGGTCCTCGTACCAGCCGTCGGCCTCTTGTTCGGTCTCGGCGTACTTCTCCTTGAAGACGTCCGGGACGTAGTCGAACATGAAGCGTTTGCCCTCGGAGTTGCGCAGGACCCCGCCGTCGCCGCGTACCGACTCGGTGACCAGGATGCCCTTGACCGACGGCGGCCAGACCATTCCGGTGGGGTGGAACTGGACGAACTCCATGTTGATCAGCGAGGCCCCGGCGAGCAGGGCCAGTGCGTGGCCGTCGCCGGTGTACTCCCAGGAGTTGGAGGTCACCTTGAAGGACTTGCCGATGCCGCCGGTCGCCAGCACCACGGCGGGGGCCTCGATGACGAAGAACCGGCCGCTCTCGCGTTCGTAGCAGAAGGCGCCGCTCACCCGGTCGCCGTCTTTCAGGATGCGGGTGACCGTGCACTCCTGGAAGACCTTGATGCGGGCTTCGTAGTCGCCGGTTACCTTGTGGTCCTCCTGCTGGAGGGAGACGACCTTCTGCTGGAGGGTGCGGATCAGCTCCAGTCCGGTGCGGTCGCCCACGTGGGCGAGGCGCGGGTACTCGTGGCCGCCGAAGTTGCGCTGGGAGATGCGCCCGTCGCCCGTACGGTCGAACAGCGCGCCCCAGGTCTCCAGCTCCCACACTCTCTCGGGTGCCTCGCGGGCGTGGAGTTCGGCCATGCGCCACTGGTTGAGGAACTTGCCCCCGCGCATGGTGTCGCGGAAGTGGACCTTCCAGTTGTCTCCCTCGTTGACGTTGCCCATGCTGGCGGCGATTCCGCCCTCGGCCATCACCGTGTGTGCCTTGCCGAACAGGGACTTGCAGATGACCGCGGTGCGCAGCCCCTGCTCGCGGGCCTCGATGGCGGCCCGCAGCCCGGCGCCGCCGGCGCCGATGACGACGACGTCCCACTGGTGACGTTCGACGTGTGCCATGTCGCTGGTTTCCCTCTCGAATCCGTCGGATGACTGCTGGTGCGGCCTGTTCAGAAGAACCGCGGGTCGGTGAATGCGCCGGTGGCCAGCAGGTAGACGTAGAGGTCCGCCAGCGCCACGCTGACCAGCGAGGCCCAGGCCAGCAGCATGTGGCGTTCGTTGAGCTTGCCGACCCAGCCCCACAGCCGGTAGCGCACCGGGTGCTTGGAGAAGTGCCGCAGCCGGCCGCCGACGATGTGCCGGCAGGAATGGCACGAGAGGGTGTACGCCCAGATCAGCACGATGTTGACGAGGAAGACCACGGTGCCCAGGCCCATGTGGCCCCACTCGTAGTGCTCGTCGCGGAAGCCCAGCAGGGTGTCCCAGGTCAGCACCAGGGCGACGAGGAGCGCCGCGTAGAAGAAGTACCGGTGGATGTTCTGGAGGACCAGCGGGAAGCGGGTCTCGCCGGTGTACTTCTTGTGGGGCTCGGCCACGGCGCAGGCCGGGGGCGAGGCCCAGAAGCCGCGGTAGTACGCCTTCCGGTAGTAGTAGCAGGTGAGCCGGAAGCCCAGCGGGAAGATCAGGATGAGCAGCGCGGGGGAGAGCCCCCACCACTCGCCGAACAGACCCCAGTTGGGCCCGCCCTTCATGGTCGTGCAGTTGTCCGTGAGGCACGGGGAGTAGAAGGGGGATACGTACGGGGCGTGGTAGTAGTCGGCGTTCGCGAACGCGCGCCACGTGGAGTAGACGACGAACGCCAGCAGCCCGAGCACGGTGGCGGCCGGCGCGAGCCACCAGCGGTCCTTGCGCAGATGCGGCGCGGCGATGGCGGCGCGAGTGCTGCCGCGTACGCCGGTGGCGTGGGGGCCCGCGGTGGGCCGGGCCCCCTGGTTCGGTCGGGGTTCGGTGCCAGTGGCCAACGGATTCTCCGGGTGAGACGGCGGGGGTCCGACGGCAGGGCGTGCCGTCGGCGGCTCGTGGTGCGACGAGTCACGGTGCGTGGCTCGGTGCCCAACGAGTCACGGGGCGCGCCGGTCGCGCGCGCCGAGCCCCTCGTCGTCCACGTCGGTCCACAGTCCGGGGTCGTAGGGCTGGTCGGAGATGAGCACCATCTCGGCGTGCAGTCCCGGCTCGGCCGGGTGCCGTGGGGCGGTGGCCGACAGGAGGGCGAGGGATTCCTTCAGGTGTTCGGTGTCGCTGCGGACCCGGCGAATCTCCAGTCCGGTTCCGACGTGCTTCTCCAGGCGGCTGACGCAGCGGTTGAGGTCGTCCAGACAACGCTGAGCAGCCGTCAGTTCTTCGTGCGATGACATGAGTTGCCCACCTCCGCGGTGGTGCGGCCGGCGTGGTCATGCGCCTGGCGAGTGTTGCGCGTCACACCTCCTTTGTGAAGGGTGCGGCACGCCATTCCGCCGTACGTGGCACGGAGCGCCGTGCGCGCCACCGTGCGCCCGGTGCGTGTGCGCTTCACCCGAACGTGGGGGTTGGGCGGCCCTGTGCCGGGCCGGGCGGCTCGTTGTCGCTGTCCGTCACCGCCGGGTGCTCCGCACGGGTGGCATCCGTGGCCCCTTGTGCTGGGGGAGTGCCGCGGGGGGTTTGGGCGGGCGGCGAGTGGGACGAAAAGATGTGATGAACCGCAAAAGACGCCAAAAGTGGACGTTGTAGGCGCGCGGTCAGTCCCGGAGGTTTGAGCATGCGAGCCGTCCCAGCCGAGTCAGCACGGCCCCCGAGACCGCCCCGGACGGTGGCGGCACCCCCGCGTCCCGGCGGTGACGGGGACGCCCGGTACCGCACGGGCCGGGCCGGTGCCCGGCGCTGGGTGGCCGTACTCGTCGCCGGTGTCCTGCTGCCGCTGCCGCTGGCCGCGTGCGGCGCCGACGGGGACGCGGACGACAGCGCGGCGGGCTCCGGTATCGGGGTGGGCTCGTCCGGGAAGGACGGCGACGTGCGGGCCACCGAGCGGCGGCAGGTCGCCAAGGGCGGCACCCTGCGCTGGGCGGTGGAGGCGGCACCCACCACCTTCAACGTCTTCCAGCCGGATGCCACTGAGGCCACCGAGCGGGTCGCGGGGGCGGCGCTGCCGGCCCTGTTCACCCTCGACGCGCACGGCGAGCCGCAGCTGAACCGGGACTATCTGCGCGGCGCGGAGGTCACCGGGACCGAGCCGCGCCAGACGGTCGTCTACAAGCTGGCCCCCAAGGCCCGCTGGAACGACGGCCGGCGCATCTCGGCGGCGGACTTCCGGGCCCAGTGGAAGGCGCTGCGCGGCAAGGAGAACGCGTACTGGACGGCGCGGAACGCCGGGTACGACCGCATCGCGAAGGTCGGCAAGGGCGAGCATCCCGGCGAGGTGAAGGTCGTCTTCGCCAAGCCCTACGCGGACTGGCGGTCGCTGTTCACCCCGCTCTACCCCAAGCAGGCCATGAGCAGCCCCGACGCCTTCAACGACGGCTCCCGCACCACGCTGCCCGCCTCGGCCGGCCCCTTCCGCCTGGCCGACGGCGGCAAGGGCGGCGAAGGCGGCAAGGGCGAGAAGGGCGGCAAGGGCAAAGGCAAGGGGAAGGGCAAGGACAAGGGCGGCAAGGGCAAGGGCCGGGAGCGCACCGTCCTGGAGCGCGACCCCCGCTGGTGGGGGGACCGCGCCAAGCTGGAGCGCATCGTGTTCACGAAGGTGCCCCGCGGCAAGGTCTCCAAGGCGCTGGCCAAGGGCAAGGTGGACGTCGCCGATGTCGGCGACGACGCGGCGAGGAGGATCGGCTCCGCGAACGGCATGGGAGGCCCGCGACGCCCCGACGCGGCCAAGGAGCGCTCCCGCCAGGAGGAGGCGAAGCTCCGCGCGGAGCGCCGGCGCAAGGCCCGCGAGCAGCTCGGCGCGGCCACGGCCGAGCAGCTCGGCGAGTACGAGGTGCGCAGGGCCCTCGACCCGGCCTACACCCAGCTCGCCCTCAACGGTTCCCGCGGCCCGCTCGCCGATGTGCGGGTGCGCCGCGCGGTGGCACACGCGCTCGACCGGCGCGCGCTGGCCGAGCAGGCGCTGGAGGGCACGGGGCTGCCGGACGAGCCGCTGGGCAGCCATCTGCGGATGACCAACCAGGAGGGCTACCGGGACCGCAGTGGCGCGGTGGGCGGTGAGGACATCGACGCCGCCCAGTCGCTGCTCGCCGACGCGGGCTGGAAGACCGGCGGCCCGCTGGCCGAGGGGAAGCCGGGCGCGGGCGGACAGCAGTCCGGGCACAGGCACCGGAAGGGGGACGGCGGGGAGGGCGGTTCCGACGGCGGGCCGGCCGAGCCGCCCAGCACGGCGGTCTCCCCGCAGGCCGGCGGGCGGGCCGCGTACCGGGCCGAGGCGGAGGCGTCGGTCGTGCGGCTGACCGCGGCGCAGATCGCCCGGGTCGTGGACAAACCGCTGGCCCTCTCCGCCCCCGCGACCGAGCAGCGGGGCGCGATCCTGACGCAGGCCGCGCACGCCCGTCTCGCCCAGGCACGCGGCTCGGACTCGGAGCGGAGCTTGAGCCGGGCCCGGGCGGCGCTGCGGACCGCCGAGAAGGTGCAGGCCACGGCGGCGGAGCTGCGGACGCTGGCGGCCGATCCGGCCAGCGCCGTCCGCAGCAAGAACGGCAAGCCGCTCGCGCTGCGCTTCGTCCTGCCGGGCGGCAAGGGGTCCGCGCAGCTGCGCGAGACGGGTGAGCGGATCGCGCAGATGCTGAACGACGTGGGCATCCGCACCCAGATCAAGGAAGTGCCCGGCGACAGCTACTTCAAGGACCACATCGCCGCCGGCGACTTCGATCTGGCGCTGTACTCGTGGCCCGGGACGGCGTTCCCGGCGACCGAGGCGCGGCCGATCTTCGCCAAGCCGCAGCCCGCGGCCGACGGCTCGCTGCTCGTGGAGCAGAACTACGCGCGGGTGGGCACCGACCAGATCGACCAGCTCTTCGAGCAGGCCGCGGGTGAGCTGGACGACGGGCGGCGCCGGGAGCTGATGGAGAAGGCGGACACGCGGATCTGGGCGGTGGCCGGTTCGCTGCCGCTGTACCAGCGCCCCCAGCTGGTGGCGGTCAAACGGGACCTCGCCAATGTGGGCGCCTTCGGCTTCGCCACCCCCAGGTACCAGGACATCGGCCACCGCCGGGGCTGATCGGGGCGCGGTGAGGGGCGGGTCGCCGGGCGGGTCCGCAGTGGGCCCGTCCGGCGCTTCGCACACAGGCCCGTACCATGGGAGGGAGGCCGCGGCGAGCCGAGCCCGGCATCAGGGCCCGCGGCCCGGCCCCCAGGGGGCTGGGGCGTCCCCGGCCGGAGCCGGGGAGCGGGAACCCATCCGTCAACCCGGGAGACACCCCTCAGTGCCCACGCGCCACGACATCCGCAACGTCGCCATCGTCGCCCACGTCGACCACGGCAAGACGACCCTCGTCGACGCCATGCTCAAGCAGGCCGGAGCCTTCGCGGCCCACCAGCTGGAATCCGTCGACGACCGCGTGATGGACTCCAACGATCTGGAGCGCGAGAAGGGCATCACCATTCTCGCGAAGAACACCGCGGTCAAGTACCACCCCAAGGACGGTGGCGCCCCGATCACCATCAACATCATCGACACCCCCGGCCACGCCGATTTCGGCGGTGAGGTCGAGCGCGGTCTGTCGATGGTGGATGCGGTCGTGCTGCTGGTCGACGCCTCCGAGGGGCCGCTGCCGCAGACCCGATTCGTGCTGCGCAAGGCGCTGGAGGCGCGGCTTCCGGTCATCCTGTGCGTCAACAAGACCGACCGGCCCGACGCCCGGATCTCGGAGGTCGTGGACGAGACCTACGACCTCTTCCTCGACCTGGACGCCGACGAGGAGCAGATCGAGTTCCCGATCGTCTACGCCTGCGCCCGCGACGGCATCGCCTCGCTGACGCAGCCCGCCGACGGTGAGGTGCCGGCCGACAGCACCAGCCTGGAGCCGTTCTTCACCACGCTGCTGG
This sequence comes from Streptomyces albus subsp. albus, assembly GCF_000725885.1. Taxonomy (GTDB): domain Bacteria; phylum Actinomycetota; class Actinomycetes; order Streptomycetales; family Streptomycetaceae; genus Streptomyces; species Streptomyces albus. Next base: position 7,680 of record NZ_JODR01000054.1, read on the forward strand.
AGACGGTGCCGGCCCCCACCTACGAGGAGGGGGCGCCGCTCCAGGCGCACGTCACCAACCTGGACGCCGACAACTTCCTGGGCCGGATCGCGCTGCTGCGCGTGAAGGAGGGCTCGCTCAAGAAGGGCCAGACGGTGGCCTGGATGAAGCGGGACGGCTCGGTGCAGAACGTGCGGATCACCGAGCTGCTGATGACCGAGGCGCTGACCCGCAAGCCGGCCAGCGAGGCGGGTCCCGGCGACATCTGCGCGGTGGCCGGCATCCCCGAGATCATGATCGGTGAGACGCTGGCGGACGCCGAGAACCCGGTGGCGCTGCCGCTGATCACGGTGGACGAGCCGGCGATCTCGATGACGATCGGTACGAACACCTCGCCGCTGGTCGGCAAGGGCGGCAAGGGCCACAAGGTCACGGCGCGGCTGGTCAAGGACCGGCTCGACCGCGAGCTGATCGGCAATGTGTCGCTGCGGGTGCTGCCGACCGAGCGCCCGGACGCCTGGGAGGTGCAGGGCCGGGGTGAGCTGGCGCTGGCCATCCTGGTCGAGACGATGCGCCGGGAGGGCTTCGAGCTGACGGTGGGCAAGCCGGAGGTCGTCACCCGGCAGATCGACGGCAAGCTGCACGAGCCGGTCGAGCGCATGACCATCGACGCGCCCGAGGAGCACCTGGGCGCCATCACGCAGCTGATGGCCACCCGCAAGGGCCGTATGGAGACGATGACGAACCACGGCTCCGGCTGGGTGCGCATGGAGTGGATCGTCCCGTCGCGCGGGCTGATCGGCTTCCGCACGGAGTTCCTGACCGAGACCCGGGGCACGGGTATCGCGCACTCGATCTTCGAGGGGCACGAGCCGTGGTTCGGTGAGCTGCGCACGCGCCGCAGCGGGTCGCTGGTCGCGGACCGCTCGGGTGTGGCCACGCCGTTCGCGATGATGAATCTCCAGGAGCGCGGCACGATCTTCATCGAGCCGGGCACCGAGGTGTACGAGGGCATGATCATCGGCGAGAACTCCCGCGCCGACGACATGGACGTCAACATCACCAAGGAGAAGAAGCTCACCAACATGCGGGCTGCCTCGGCCGACACCACGGAGAACCTGGTGCCGCCGCGGAAGCTGTCGCTGGAGCAGTCGCTGGAGTTCTGCCGCGAGGACGAGTGCATCGAAGTCACGCCGGAGACCGTGCGCATCCGCAAAGTGAACCTCGACGCCAAGGAGCGGGCGCGGGCCGCGGCGCGCGCCAAGAGGTGAGCGGGCGCCGGGGCTGCCCGGCGAGGTGAGACGACCGGCCCCGCAGCGTTTCCCTCACGCTGAGTAGCGGCGGGGGTGGCGGGGGAAGGGGGGCGGCGCCCATCGGGTGCCGCCCCCTTTCGCGTACCTTCTCGTCCGGTTATCGGAATAGCTCCTACGCATATGTGCCAATAGTCCGATTCCTCTGTTCACTTTCGCCGGTTAACGGACAACACGTTGAAGGTGTAATCAAACCGAGACTCTTCACATCTGGTCCACACGGGGGGTGAGGGCGGATAGTGAGTCCATCAAGCTCGGATTAAAGGGTCACGCACCGTCATGGGGGCGCCGACTCGCGAGCATGGGGGCGTGTTGCACGACTGGCAGGGTCGCCGGTCCCGCACCGCCCCCTTCTCCCTTGGTGAAGGACTTCGAGGAGGTCGCCCCATGCGTGGTGCGAAGACGATGCAGTGGTCCGCTCTCGCGGCGGCCGTGGCGCTGGCGGCAACAGCGTGCGGCGGTGGCTCGGGCGGGGGCGGTGGCTCCGCCGCCGGCAAGCCGGCCGGTTATGTGTCCATCGACGTGACCGAGCCGCAGAAGCCGCTCATCCCGGGCAACACCAATGAGACGCAGGGCGCCTACGTCATCAACTCGCTCTTCACCGGCCTCGTCGAGTACGACGCCGCGGGCAAGCTGCGCAACGCCAACGCCGAGTCGATCACCACCGACGACTCCAAGACGTGGACCGTCAAGCTCAAGAAGGGCTGGAAGTTCCACAACGGCGAGGACGTCACCGCGCAGTCCTACGTGGACGCCTGGAACTGGTTCGCCAACATCAAGAACAACCAGCAGAACAGCTTCTGGTTCGAGGACGTCAAGGGCTACGACGACGTCCACCCGGCCAAGGGCGACCCCAAGAGCGACAAGATGTCCGGTCTGAAGGTCGAGGACGACCACACCTTCAAGATCGAGCTGACCCACCCGGTGTCGTACTTCAAGTACAAGCTGGGCTACTACACCTTCACCCCGCTGCCCAAGGGCTTCTTCAAGGACCCCAAGAAGTACGGCCAGGAGCCGGTCGGCAACGGTCCCTACACCTTCGAGAAGTGGACCCACAAGAAGCTCATCCAGGTCAAGGCGTGGAAGGGCTACAAGGGCGACAACAAGGCCAAGAACAAGGGCATCCAGTTCAAGAACTACTCCAGCTACGAGGCCGCCTACCAGGACGTGCTCTCCAACACGCTGGACATCAGCCCGCAGGTGGCGCCCAAGGACCTGCCCAAGCGCAAGAGCGACTTCGGTGACCGCGCCATCGACCAGCCGTTCGCGGCGACCCAGAGCATCGCCCCGGCCTTCTACTCCAAGACGTTCAAGGACGTCGACCCGAAGGTGCTCCAGGGCCTGTCCATGGCGATCGACCGCAAGACGATCACCAAGACCGTGCTCAACGAGACCCGCGTGCCGGCCACCGGCTTCATGCCGCCGCTGGTGAAGGGTTACCAGAAGGTCGACACCGACATCTTCAAGTACGACCCGAAGAAGGCCAAGGAGCTCATCAAGGAGGGCGGCGGCGTCCCGGGCAACAAGGTCTGGATCCAGTACAACGCGGACGGCGGCCACAAGGAGTGGGTCAGCGCCGTGTGCCAGTCCATCCGCAAGGCCACCGGTGTCGAGTGCGTCGGTGACTCCAAGCCGGACTTCCAGACCGAGCTCGACGCCCGCGACGCCGACCAGGTCAAGTCCTTCTACCGCAGTGGCTGGACGGCCGACTACCCGCTGAACGTCAACTTCCTCAAGGAGCTGTACGCCACCAACGCCCAGACGAACTACGGCAAGTTCTCCGACAAGGAGATCGACGGCCTGTTCAAGAAGGGCGACAACGCCAAGGACCTCGACGCGACGATCAAGATCTACCAGGAGGCGGAGCGCAAGCTCGCGCAGAAGATGCCCGCCATCCCGCTGTGGGACTACGCGGCCAACGTCGTGCACAGCGACTCGGTCGGCAACGTCAAGGTCAACTTCCGCGGCGACGTGATCCTCTCGGACGTCACCGCCAAGTAGGACCGCGCGCAGCGTAAGCCGGGACCGCCGCCGCGGGCGGCGGTCCCGGCCACGCCGGATTCCCCTCACGTCGATTCGGAGGCACTATGGGGCGCTATGTCGCGCGGCGACTGCTCCAGATGATCCCGGTTTTCATCGGGTCAACTCTGCTGATCTTCTGCATGATGTACGCCCTGCCGGGCGACCCCGTCAAAGCGCTCTGGGGCGAACAGTCCTCCGACCCGGCGCAGATCGCGGCCCTCAAGCACCAGCTCGGCCTCGACCAGCCCCTGTGGCAGCAGTACTGGCACTATCTGACGGGCCTCTTCCAGGGTGACTTCGGCACCCAGATCGCCAGCCAGCGGCCGGTGTCCGACGTGATCGCGCAGGCGTTCCCGGTCACCATCCGGCTGACGCTCTTCGCGTTCGTCTTCACCGTCGTGGTCGGCATCCTGCTGGGTGTCGTCTCCGGGCTGCGGGCCGAGAAGGCGCTGGACCGCATCGTCCTCATCTTCACCCTGCTGCTGATCTCGGTGCCCAGCTTCGTGCTCGGCTACCTGTTCCAGTACGTGTTCGCCTTCAAGCTCGGCTGGATCACCCCGACGGTGCAGGACAGCACCAACTGGGGCCAGCTGCTGCTGCCCGCGATCGTGCTGGCCGCCCTCTCGCTGGCCTACGTCACCCGGCTGACCCGCACCTCCGTCGCGGAGAACCTGCGTGCCGACTACATCCGCACCGCGGTCGCCAAGGGACTGCCGAGGCGCCGGATCGTCGGCGTCCACCTGCTGCGCAACTCGATGATCCCCGTCGTCACCTTCCTCGGTACCGACATCGGCTCGCTGATGGCCGGCGCCGTCGTCACCGAGGGCATCTTCAACGTCCCGGGCGTCGGAAACGCCGTCTTCGAGGCGCTGAACCGACGCGAGGGCTCCACGGTGGTCGGCATCGTCACGCTGATCGTCATCGTGTACCTCCTCGCAAGCCTGCTCGTCGACCTGCTCTACGCGGTCCTGGACCCGAGGATTCGCTATGCCTGAGACCGCGACAGCCGCACCCGTGCCCGCCCAGGAGATCACCCCCCAGCAGGCGCCCGAGCCCAAGCGGGCCAAGGGCCGCAGCCTGTGGTCGGACGCCTGGCACGACCTGCGGCGCAACCCGCTCTTCCTGATCTCCGCCGTGCTGATCCTGGTGCTGCTGGTGATGGTGGCCTTCCCCGGCCTGTTCACCTCCGCCTCGCCCCAGGACGGCAATCTGACCGCGCACTACCAGGGCGACCCCAACTACACGCACTTCTTCGGCGCCGACTGGTTCGGCTACGACGGCCAGGGCCGCTCGGTGTGGGCCCGCATGGTCTACGGGGCGCGTGCCTCGGTGCTCGTGGGTGTCCTGGTGACGCTGTTCGTGACCGTGCTCGGCGGACTCGTCGGACTGATCGCCGGCTACTTCGGCGGCTGGCTGGACAGCGTGCTGTCCCGGATCACCGACATCTTCCAGGGCATTCCGTTCCTGCTGGGCTCCATGGTGGTGCTGACCACCTTCGCCGAGCGGAAGATCTGGATCGTCATCGCGGCGCTGCTCTTCCTCGGCTGGACCCAGATCGCCCGTGTGGCACGCGGCGCGGTCATCACCGTCAAGCAGAGCGACTACGTGCACGCCGCCCGTTCGCTGGGCGCCGGCACCGCGCGGATCATGTTCCGGCACATCGTGCCGAACGCGCTCGCGCCGGTGATCGTCGTGGCCACCACCGCCCTCGGCGGCTACATCGCGGCGGAGGCCACCCTCTCCTACCTGGGCATCGGCCTCTCCGAGCCGACGATCTCCTGGGGTGTGGACGTCTCCTCGGGCAAGGACGCCCTGCGGACGGCGCCGCACGTCCTGATTTCCCCCGCCGTCATGGTGTCCATCACCGTGCTGGCGTTCATCATGCTCGGCGATGCGGTCCGCAACGCCCTCGATCCGAAGAGCCGTTGAGGGAGGCGTGGTAGTCATGCCATTGCTCGAAGTGCGCGACCTGCACGTCGAATTCAAGACCCGGGACGGCATCGTCAAGGCCGTCAACGGTGTCAACTACAGCGTCGAGGCCGGCGAGACGCTCGCGGTGCTCGGCGAGTCCGGTTCCGGCAAGTCCGTGACCGCCCAGGCGATCATGGGCATCCTCGACATGCCGCCCGGACGCATCCCCCAGGGCGAGATCCTCTTCCACGGCAAGGACATGCTCACCATGTCCAAGGAGGAGCGGCGCAAGATCCGCGGCGCGAAGATCGCCATGATTTTCCAGGATGCGTTGTCGGCGTTGAATCCGGTGTTGACGGTGGGGTATCAGCTGGGGGAGATGTTCCGGGTGCATCAGGGGCTTTCGCGG
>NZ_JODR01000055.1 GCF_000725885.1 Streptomyces albus subsp. albus
CCGTCAACCCGTTCGACGCACCATCCTGATTCACCGCACTGCCACGCACCACCGCCAACACCCGATGGCCGTTCCGCCGGGCGTCCGACAACCGCTCCAGGACCAGGACACCCACGCCCTCGCCCCAGCCGGTCCCGTCCGCATCATCCGAGAACGCCTTGCACCGACCATCCCCAGCAAGTCCGCCCTGCTTGTCGAACTCCACGAACGCACCCGGCGTCGACATCACCGTCACACCACCGGCCAGGGCGAGGCCGCACTCGGCCGAGCGCAGGGCCTGGCAGGCGAGGTGGAGCGCGACCAGGGACGACGAGCAGGCGGTGTCGACCGTGACCGCGGGGCCTTCGAGGCCGAGCGCGTAGGAGACCCGTCCGGACAGGGCGCTGCCCGCGCTGCCCGTCAGGACGTAGCCTTCGACACCGTCGTCGGCGGTCAGCAGCATGTCGTAGCGGGACGGGGAGCCGCCCATGAAGACGCCGACCTTTTCGCCCTTGGCCGACATGGGGGCGATGCCGGCGCGCTCCAGGGACTCCCAGACGACCTCCAGCAGCAGCCGCTGCTGGGGATCCATCGCCAGTGCCTCGCGCGGTGAGATCCCGAACAGTCCGGCGTCGAAGTCGGCGACGTCGGACATGAATCCGCCCAGGGTGTCGTTGCCGACCCCGGGGAGGGTGAGGTCCCAGCCGCGGTCCGCCGGGACGGGGGTCATCGCGTCGGCCCCGTCCGCGACGAGCCTCCACAGGTCGTCCGCCGAGCGGACGCCGCCCGGGAACCGGCAGCCCATGGCCACGATCGCGATGGGTTCCCGGGCCGCGCCCTCCACCTCACGAAGCCGCTTGCGGGTCTCGTGAAGGTCGGCCGTCGTCCACTTGAGGTAGTCGCGAAGCTTGTCCTCGTTCACCTTACGGACCGTCTCCTGTTGGCGTCGCCACGGGAGACGGTCCTCGGCTTCCGCTCAGGAAGACTTGCCGAACTCCCTGTGGATGAATTCGAACAGCTCGTCGTCGGTCGCTGTCTCCAGCTTGCGGGTCACGGGCATGTCGCCGTCCGCGGACTGCCTGTCCCCCAGCGCCGACATTAGGCTGCGGAGCCGGGCCTGGACGGCCTCCAGGTCGTGGTCTGGGGAAAGAGCTGAAATTCCGGCTTCGAGCTTGTCCAGTTCCTGGAGAACTGCCTGTTCCGGCGGCAGTTGTGCGCTCTCCTCCCCGGCGAATCCGGTGCGGAGCCTGCCGGTGAGGTCCAGCGGCGTCGGATGGTCGAACACCAGCGTCGCGGGCAGGTTCAGCCCGGTCGCGGACGTCAGCCTGTTCCGCAGCTCGACGGAGGTCAGGGAGTCGAATCCGAGGTCCTTGAAGGGCCGGTTCACGTCGACGGCTTCGATGCCGGTATGGCCCAGCACGGCCGCGACGGCGGAGCGCACCAGGTCGAGGAGGGCCGCGTCCCGTTCGGCCGCCGGCATCCCGCGCAGCCGCTCACCGGGTTCCGTGCCGCCCTGCGCCGCCTCGCGGGGCCCGGTGTCGGCGAGGGCCTGCCGGACGGCGGGCAACTCGTCGAGCAGTGGGCGGGGGCGGGCCGCGGTGAAGCCGGTCGCGAAGCGTGCCCAGTCGACGTCCGCGACGGTGAGGACCGTCTCGTCGTGCTCCAGGGCCTGGCCGAGTGCGGCGAGGGCCCGCTCCGGCGGCATGGTGATCACGCCGCGCCGGCGCAGCTGTTCTTCTGCCGCGGGGTCGGCGGCCATGCCGCTGCCGCCCCAGGCGCCCCAGGCGACGGAGGTGGCGGTGCGGCCCCGTTCCCTGCGGGACTGGGCGAGGGCGTCGAGGGCGGCGTTGGCGGCGGCGTAGGCGGCCTGGCCGCCGCTGCCCCAGACACCGGCGTTGGACGAGAACAGCACGAACGCGTCCAGGTCGGCCTCGTCGAAGAACTCGTCGACGAGTTCGTCCAGGTGGGCCGCGCCCCGCACCTTGGCGGCGATGACGCCGGCGCACTCGGCGAGGCTCATGTCTCCCAGCGGTGTGGCCTGGACGACTCCGGCGGCGTGCACGACGGTGCGGAGGCGCCGGCCGTCGTCGCGCAGTGCGGCCAGCAGCGCGGCCAGGGCGGCGCGGTCGGACACGTCGCAGGCGGAGATGGTCACCTTGGCGCCGAGCGCGGTCAGTTCCTCGCGGAGTTCGCCGGCACCGGGCGCGTCGGGGCCGCGGCGGCTGGTGAGCACCAGGTGCTCGGCGCCGGCCGCGGCCAGCCACCGGGCGATGTGGGCGCCGAGGCCGCCGGTTCCGCCGGTGATCAGCGCGGTGTCCCGGGCCCGGAAGCGCCGCACCGGCGGGGTGTCGCCGAGTGGTGCGGGCACCAGTCTGCGGACGAAGAGGCCCTGGCGGCGGAGTGCGATCTGGTCCTCGTCGCCGCTGCCGGCCAGTGCCTGGCGGAACCGTTCGGCGTCCGGTTCGGTGAACTGCGCGGGCAGGTCCAGCAGTCCGCCCCAGCGGTCGGCCTGTTCGAGTCCGATGACCCGGCCCATGCCCCAGATCTGGCGTTGTGCGGTGGCGGCGAGCCGGTCGGCGGAGGTGACCAGTTCGGCGGCCCGGGTCAGCAGCCACAGTGGTGCGTCGCCGTCGGTGTCGGCCAGTGCCTGGGCGAGTTGCAGGGTGGCCGCGACTCCGGCGGGCACCTCCGGGTGCGCAGGGTGGGGCCGGGTGTCGGTGCCGAGCAGCGAGAGGATGCCGCGCACCGTGCCGCGCGGTGCCTGCTCGCGCAGCAGTTCGGTGAGCGAGTCGCGGGTGGCGGTGGCCGGGTCGATGCTCACCGTTCGCAGGTCCACTCCGGGGGCGGCCAGCGCCCGGCCGACCGCGCCGCACCATTCCACGTGCCCGGTCCCGGAGGCGTCGGGGGTCTGTGGGGTGAGCAGCAGCCAGCTGCCGGACAGCCGCGTCGGCTGCTGGGCGAGCGGGCGCCATACGACGCGGTGGCGCCAGGCGTCCAGTTCGGCGGCCGACCGACGGGTGCGCCGCCAGGCGGACAGGTGGGGCAGTACCTCGGTGAGGGCGTCGGCGCCGATGCCGAGGGTGTCGGCGAGCCCGGTGACGTCCTGCTGCTCGACGGCCGTCCAGAAGGCGCCGTCGGCCGGCTCGGCGCCGGCCGCGGCGGTGGTGGCCGTGGTGGGGCGGGGCCAGTAGCGGCGGTGCTGGAACGGGTAGGTGGGCAGGTCCACCCGGGTGGCGCCGGAGCCGGCGAACACCGCGTCCCAGTCGACGTCCATGCCCGAGACGTACGCCTCGGCGAGGGAGGTCGCGAAGCGGCGTGGTCCGCCGTCGTCGCGGCGCAGCGAGCCCCCGACGAAGATCCGCCCGGGGACCGTCGCCGGCTCGGCGCGGTCGTGGAGGGTCTCGTGGACGGGGACCGTCAGCACCGGGTGGGGGCTCATCTCCAGGAAGCTGCGGTGGCCCTGTCCGGCCAGGGTGCGCACCGCCGGGTCGAGCAGCACCGGCCGACGCAGGTTGCGGAACCAGTAGTCCGCGTCCAGCTCGCCGGCTTCGATCCACTCGCCGGTGACGGTGGACAGCATCGGGGTGGCGGGGGCCTGCGGCCGGACCGGGCCCAGCGCGGTGCGCAGGTCGTCGAGGATGCGGTCGACGTGGGCGCTGTGCGAGGCGTAGTCGACGGGGACGCGTCGGGCCCGTACGCCGTCCGCCGCGCAGCGGGCCAGCAGTTCGTCGAGGGCGTCGACGTCCCCGGAGACCACCACCGAGGCGGGGCCGTTGACGGCGGCGACCGACAGGCGGCCGTCGTGGCCGGCAATCAGGTCGCCGGCCTGTTCGGGCGCGAGCATCACGGACGCCATGCCGCCGCTTCCGGCCAGCGCCCTCAGCGCGCGGCTGCGCAGGGCCACGACGCGGGCGGCGTCGCGCAGCGAGAGGGCTCCCGACACACAGGCTGCGGCGATCTCCCCTTGCGAGTGCCCGATGACGGCGTGCGGGCGCACCCCGCAGGACTGCCACAGCTCGGCGAGGGAGACCATCACCGCGAACAGTGCGGGTTGCACGACGTCGACGCGCTCGTGGTCCGGGGCGCCGGGCGAGCCGCGCAGCACGTCGCCGAGCGACCAGTCCGCGAACTCGGCGAGCGCCTCCTCGCACTCGGCGAGTTTCGCGGCGAACACGGGCGAGGCGTCCGCGAGTGCGGTCGCCATACCGGGCCACTGCGCGCCCTGGCCGGGGAAGACGAACACGGTTCTGCCGGGCGGGCCGGCCGCCCCGGTGACGACGCCCGCGGCTTCCCGGCCGTCGGCGAGGGCGGTCAGGCCGGTGACGAGTTCGCCGGGGTCGGTGCCGATGACGGCGGCACGCAGGTCGAGGGCGGCACGCGAGGTGACCAGGGACCAGGCCACGTCGGCGGCGGACGGGGCGTCGGGGCCGGTCACGGTGGTCAGCAGCCGGGTGGCCTGCGCCGTGAGTGCCTGCGGTGTCTTTCCGGACAGCGTCCACAGCACCGCGCCCGTGAACGGCGCAGGCCGCTGGGCGGTGTCCCGGGCCCCGGGCGCCGGCTCCTGGGGGTGGTTCCCGGACTCCTCGGACGGTGCGGGGGCCTGCTCAAGGATGGCGTGGGCGTTGGTGCCGCTCACGCCGAACGCCGACACGCCCGCGCGTCGCGGCCGGCCCGGGTCGGGCCAGGCCCGCTCCTCGGTGAGCAGCCGCACGCCGCCGCCCCGTACGCCGTTCCAGTCGACGTGGGAGGTGGGCGTGGTCACGTGCAGGGTCTTCGGCAGGGTGGCGTGCCGCAGCGCCAGCACCATCTTGATCAGCCCGGCGACACCGGCGGCGGCCTGCGTGTGCCCGATGTTCGACTTGACCGAGCCGAGCCACAGCGGCCGGTCCTCCGGCCGGTCCTGGCCGTAGGTGGCCAGCAGCGCCTGCGCCTCGATGGGGTCGCCCAGCGTGGTGCCGGTGCCGTGCGCCTCGACGGCGTCCACGTCCTGCGGGGCCAGTCCGGCAGCGGCGAGGGCCTGCCGGATGACGCGCTGCTGGGCGGGGCCGCTGGGTGCGCTGAGACCGTTGGAGGCGCCGTCCTGGTTGACGGCGGTGCCGCGGATCACGGCCAGCACCGGGTGCCCGTTGCGGCGCGCGTCGGAGAGCCGCTCCACCATGACGACGCCGGCGCCCTCGCCCCAGCCGGTGCCGTCCGCGCTGTCGGAGAACGCCTTGCAGCGGCCGTCCGGCGACAGTGCGCGCTGCCGGCTGAACTCCACCAGTGCGCCGGGGGTGCTCATCACCGACGCGCCGCCGACCAGGGCCGCGCTGCACTCGCCGGCACGCAGCGCCTGGCAGGCCAGGTGCAGCGCCACCAGCGACGCGGAGCAGGCGGTGTCCACCGTCATGGCGGGACCTTCCAGCCCGAACGTGTAGGAGATCCGGCCGGAGAACACGCTGGCGGAGCTGCCGGTGGCGACGTATCCGGCCACGTTCTCGCCGGATTCGTGGAGGGCGGCGGGGTAGTCCTGGCCGTTGGTGCCGGCGAACACGCCGATGCGGCTGCCGCGCACCGACTTCGGATCGATGCCGGCCCGCTCGAACGCCTCCCACGAGCACTCCAGCAGCAGCCGCTGCTGCGGGTCCATGGCCAGTGCCTCGCGCGGATTGATGCCGAACAGGTCGGCGTCGAAGTCGGCGACGCCCTGGAGGAAGCCGCTCTCCCGCGCGTAGGTGGTGCCTTCGTGGGCGGGGTCGGGGTGGTGGAGGGACGCGGTGTCCCAGCCGCGGTCCTCGGGGAACGGGCTGAGCGCGTCCGCCCCGTCGCCGAGCAGCCGCCACAGGTCCTCGGGGCTGCTGAGCCCGCCGGGGAAGCGGCAGCTCATGCTGACCACGGCGATCGGCTCGTCGTCGTCCCGCGCCCCGCCGGGGGCCGGGAGGAGGGCGTCGTCGTGCGGGCCGGACGTCCCTTCGTCACCGGCCAGTTCGCGGAGCAGGTGACGGGCGAGCGTGTCGGCGTCGGGGTGGTCCCACACGAGGGTGGCGGGCAGGTCGAGGCCGGTGAGCGCGCCGAGCCGGCCGCGCAGGTCCAGGGCGAGCAGTGAGTTGAAGCCGAGCACGGAGAACGCCGCCTGCGGCTCGACGGGTTCGCCGGTCGCGTGTCCGAGCACCGCGGCGGCCTCGCCGCACACCGCGTCCAGCAGCGCGGCGTGACGTGCCTCGGCGGGCAGTGCCAGCACTTCGCGCCGGAGCCTGGGCACCGTGCCGGACGCGGCGGATGCGGCCGGGCCCTGGCCGGCGAAGGCGGTTTCCGGCGCGGCCAGTTCCGCGAGGAACGGTCCGCGGTGGGCGGTGGTGATCCGCTCCCGGTCGATGTCGGAGATCACCGTGCAGGGCGCGGCTCCGCCGAGTGCCCGCTCCAGCGCGGCCAGCGCGGGCTCGGCGTCCATCGGGACCAGCCCGGTGTGCCGCATCCGTTCGGCCAGGTCGTCGGTGCCGGCCATGCCGTCGCCGGCCCAGGGGCCCCACGCCACCGACAGGGCCGGCAGCCCGGCATGGTGCCGGGTCTCGGCGAGCGCGTCCAGGTAGGCGTTGGCCGCGGCGTAGCCGGCCTGGCCCACGGCGCCGAGGGTGCCGGCCAGCGAGGAGAACAGCACGAAAGCGGAGAGGTTCCGCCCGCCCAGCACCTCGTGCAGGTGCGCGGCGGCCGTGGCCTTCGCCGCCCAGCCGTCCGCCAACTGGCGCCGTGACATGGTGTGCAGCAGGGCGTCGTCGACCACGCCGGCGGCGTGCACGACCGCGTCGATGTGCACGCCGTCGGTGTCGAGTCCGTCGATCAGCGCGGTGAGCGCGGCACGGTCGGCGACGTCGCAGGCCGCGAGCGTGACCCGGGTGCCGGCGGCCGTCAGCTCCTCCTGCAGCTCGGCCGCGCCGGGCGCGTCGGGGCCGCGCCGTCCGACCAGTACGAGATGCCGGGCGCCGCGTGCGGTGAGCCACCGGGCGACGTGGCCGCCCAGCGCCCCGGTGCCGCCGGTGACCAGGACGGTGCCGCCCAGCGGCCAGTCGCCCGCGGCGCCTGGCGCCCGGGTGCCGGGCGCCAGGCGCCGTGCGAACGTCCCGGTGGAGCGGATCGCGACCTCCACCTCGTCCGGTGCGGCGGCGAGCAGCCCGGCCAGCCGCGCGGCGTCCCGTGCCGTGGGCCGGGCGGGCAGGTCGACCAGTCCGCCCCAGCGGTCCGGGTGTTCCAGTGCGGCCACCCGGCCCAGGCCCCACACGGCGGCCAACTCGGCCACGGGCGCGGGGTCGTTGTCGCCGGCACGTACGGCACCGCTGGTGACGCACCACAGGGGCGCGGGGACCGCGGCGTCGCCGAGGGCCCGTACCACGTCCGCGAGCCAGCCGGACGCTGCCTGGGCGGGCCCGGCCGACAGGGTGGGCAGACAGACCACGCCCGCCACGTCGGCGTACCCGCCAAGCGCTTCCGCCAGCTCCGCACGGTCGGTTCCGGGGGCGACGGCGACCGGTTCGGGCCGGGCGCCGCGGGCCCGCAGCGCTTCGGTGAGAGCGGCGACGTCTCCGTCATCGGTCTCGGGAGTCAGCAGCAGCCAGTTCCCGGAGAGTCGGCCGTCTCCGTGGGTGAAGGGTCGCCACGCGACCTGGTACCGCCAGCGGTCGCCGGCGCCGGACGGTCCGTTGCCGAGCCAGTAGCGACGGCGTTGGAAGGCGTACGTGGGCAGGGTGACGGTCCGCGCGCCGGTGGGGGCGTAGAAGGCCGCCCAGTCGGCCTCGGCGCCGTCCGCCCACAGCTGTGCCAGGGCGGCGACGGCGGTCACCGGTTCCGGCTTGTCCCGGCGCAGCAGCGAAACGGCGAGGGCGTGCTCGCAGGTCTCGCCGATGGCGCCGAGCAGGCTCCCGTCCGGGCCCAACTCCACGAACCGGGCCACACCCAGGGCCTTGAGACGGGTGATCGCGTCGGCGAAGCGCACGGTCCCGCGTACCTGATCCGCCCAGTACGAGGCGGTGAACTCGGTCACGGGCTCGCCGGTCGCCGTCGACAGGATCGGGATGCGCGCAGCTCCGTGGGCCACGTCCCGCGCGGCCTCGGTGAACTCCTGGAGCATGGGTTCCATCAACGCCGAGTGGAAGGCGTGACTGGTCTCCAGCCACCGGCCCTTGCGGCCCCCGAGTCCGGCGGCCACGGTCTCGACGGCTTCGCGTGTGCCGGAGAGTACGACCTGGCCCGGCGCGTTCACCGCCGCCACGGAGACACCCTCCACCAGCAACGGAGTGACCTCGTCCACGGTGGCCCGCACGGCCCACATCGCCCCGCCCTCGGGCAGCGCCTGCATCAGCCGGGCGCGGGCAGCGACCAGCTTGCACGCGTCCGCCAGCGACAGCACACCGGATACGTGCGCAGCCGCCAACTCGCCCACGGAATGGCCGACGAGGTAGTCGGGCTTGACGCCCCACGACTCCACCAGCCGGAACAACGCCACCTCGACCGCGAACAACGCAGGCTGCGCCCAACCCGTCTGCCCCAGCGCCTCGCCGTCGGTGAACATCACATCCCGCAGCGGACGGTCCAACAGCCCGTCGAAGTGCGCACACACCTCATCCAGCGCATCGGCGAACACCGGGAACGTCTCCGCCAACTCCCGGCCCATACCGAGACGCTGACCACCCTGGCCCGAGAACACGAACCCCGTCAGGCCCTCACGGGCCACCCTCGTCACCACGTCGGGGCCGGGCTCGCCGGCCGCCAGGCCCGCCAGCCGTGCACGCAGCCCGTCCGTCCCGGCGTCCAGCACCACCGCGCGGTGCTCCAGTGACGCCCGGGTGGTCGCCAGCGACATGGCCACGTCCACCGGGTCCAGTCCCGCCGTGCGGGACGCCACCTGTCCGGCCTGCGCCGCAAGGGCGTCGTGCGACTTCGCCGACACCACCCACGGCACCACCGGCAGGACGACGTCGCGGGCGGCGACCGTCCCGGCCTCCGGGTCCCCGGCCTGCCCTGCGGGCGGCGCGGGGGCCTCCTCCAGGATGGCGTGCGCGTTCGTGCCGCTGATGCCGAAGGCGGAGACGCCCGCGCGGCGCGGACGCTCCCCGCGCGGCCACTCCCGGGCCTCGGTCAGCAGTTCCGCCGTACCCGACGACCAGTCGATCTTCGTCGACCGGGTACCGGCGTGCAGGGTCCTCGGCAGCGTCCCGTGCCGCAGGGCGAGCACCATCTTGATGACGCCCGCGACACCCGCGGCGGCCTGGGTGTGCCCGATGTTCGACTTCACCGAGCCCATCCACAGCGGCCGGTCCTCGGGCCGGTCCTGCCCGTAGGTCGCCAGCAGGGCGTGGGCCTCGACGGGGTCGCCCAGCGTGGTGCCGGTGCCGTGCGCCTCCACCGCGTCCACGTCGGAGGCGGTGAGCCCGGCGTTGGCCAGCGCCTGGCGGATGACCCGCTGCTGGGCCGGGCCGCTGGGCGCGCTCAGACCGTTGGAGGCACCGTCCTGGTTGGTGGCGGTGCCGCGTACGACGGCCAGCACCTCGTGCCCGTTGCGGCGCGCGTCCGACAGCCGCTCCAGGACGAGCAGACCCACGCCCTCGCCCCAGCCGGTACCGTCGGCTTCGTCGGAGAACGCCTTGCAGCGGCCGTCGGCGGCCAGTCCGCCCTGACGGCTGAACTCGGTGAAGCTGTCCGGCGTGACCAGCACCGCCACACCGCCGGCGAGGGCCATCGCGGACTCGCCCGACCGCAGCGACTGGGCGGCCAGGTGCAGCGCCACCAGGGACGACGAGCAGGCCGTGTCGAGGGTCACCGCCGGGCCCTCCAGACCGAGGCTGTAGGCGACGCGGCCGGAGACCACGGCGGTGGCGTTGCCGATCAGCAGGTGCCCCTGGACCTCCTCGGGGACGGACGTCAGACCGGACGCGTACCCCATGCTGTTGCAGCCGATGAACACACCCGTACGCGTGCCGCGCATGGCGGACGGGTCGATCCCGGCGTGCTCGAAGGCCGCCCAGGACGCTTCCAGCAGCAGCCGCTGCTGCGGGTCGGTCGCCAGGGCCTCGCGCGGGCTCATCTCGAAGAAGCCCGCGTCGAACTCGGCCGCGTCGTGGACGAAGCCGCCCTCGCGGACACCGCCGACGGCGGGCGGCCAGTCGCGGTCGGACGGCAGCGGCGACAGCGCGTCGGTGCCGTCGGCGAGCAGCGTCCAGAACTCCTCGGGCGAGCGCACCCCGCCGGGGAACCGGCAGCTCATGCCGACGATGGCGATCGGCTCGTCGGTACCCGCGCCGCCTGCCGCGGGCGTGTCCGGCGCGGCGCTGTCGTCACCGCACAGCTCCGTGCGGAGGAAGGCGGCCAGCAGGCGCGGCCGGGCGTGGTCGAAGACCAGCGTGCTGGGCAGCCGCAGGCCGGTCGCCGCGCTCAGCCGGTTGCGCAGTTCGACGGCGGTGAGCGAGTCGAAGCCGAGGTCGCGGAACGCGCGTTCCTGTTCGACGGCGTCGCCGCCCCGGTGGCCGAGGACCGCCGCGGCGTGGGCGCGTACGAGGTCCAGCAGTTCGCGCTGCTGCTCCGCCGGCGTACGGCCGGCCAGCCGACGGCGCAGATCGCCGCCGGCCGAGCCCTGCCCCGTGTCGGCGGGTGAGCTCGCGAGGGCCGCACCGGCCTCGGGCAGGTCGTCGAGCAGGGGCCGGTGACGCGCCGCCGCGAACGCCGGGGCGAACCGCTCCCAGTCCACGTCGGCGAGCACGGTGGCCGTCTCGTCGCGCTCGACGGCGCCGCGCAGCGCGGTGAGGGCCAGCGCGGGCGGCATCGGGCGGATGCCCTGGGCGCCCAGCTGGCGGGCCATGCCCGCGTCGGACGCCATGCCGGTGCCGCCCCACGCGCCCCAGGCCACCGAGGTGGCGACACGTCCGCGCGAGCGCCTGAGCTGCGCCAGCGCCTCCAGGTAGGCGTTGGCCGCCGCGTAGGCCGACTGCATACCGCTGCCCCACACGGCCGCACCGGAGGAGAACAGCACGAACGCGTCGAGAGGCCGGTCCCCGAGCAGTTCGTCGAGGTGCGCGGCGCCGAGCACCTTCGCCGCCATGACGTCGGCCAGGTGCGCCGGCTCGTGCCCGGCGAGCGGCGCGTACTCGCCGACTCCCGCGGCGTGCGCCACCACGGTCAGCGGATGCTCCTCCGGCACCTGCCCGAGCACCTCGGCGAGGGCCGCACGGTCGGCGACGTCACAGGCGGCGAGGGTGACACCGACGCCCTGCGCGGCCAGTTCGTCGCGCAGCTCCGCAGCTCCGGGCGCGTCGGCCCCGCGTCGGCTGGTCAGCACCAGGTGGCCGATGCCCTCCTTCGCGAGCCACCGGACGAGTTCCGCGCCGATGCCGCCGGTCCCGCCGGTGATCAGTGCCGTGCCGTGCGGCTGCCAGGGGCGGGTGCGTCCACTGCCGGGTGCCGCGTGTACCAGCCGTGCGACGAAGCAGCCGGACGCGCGCAGCGCTATCTGGTCCTCGCTGCCGTCGGCCAGCGCGGCGGCGAGCCGCTGCCCGCCGCGCGCGTCGAGGACTTCGGGCAGGTCGAGCAGCCCGCCCCAGCGTTCCGGGTGCTCCAGTCCGACGACCCGGCCCAGCCCCCAGAGCGCCGCCTGGGCCGCACTGCGCAGCGGATCCGAGGGACCGATGCCGACAGCCCCCCGGGTGGCCAGCCACACGGGTGCGGTGCACGAGACGTCACCGAGCGCCTGCACCAGGGCGACCGTGGCCGCGAGCCCGGACGGCACGCCGGGCAGATCCAGATGCGGACGCTCGTCGAACGCGAGCAGCGACAGCACACCCGTCGGCTGCGGTACGACCTCGCGCAGCCGTTCGGCGACGGCCTGACGGTCACCCAGGTCGTCGGAGAGCACGAGCGTGCGCACGTCGGCTCCGTGTGCGCCGAGGGCGTCGACGACCGCGCCGGTCTGTTCCGTGTCCGACGCGGCGGCGGACCGGACGACCAACCACGTCCCGGTCAGTGCGGGCGGTGCGTCGCCGGTAGGCCGCCACGGGCGCCATGTCACCTCGTAGCGCCACGCGTCGGTGGTGTCCTCCTCGCGTTGCTTCCTGCGCCAGTCGGCCAGCGCGGGCAGCAACGGGTCGAGCACGGCGACGTCGGTACCCAGCGTGTCGGCCAGCGTCTCAGCGTCCGCCCGCTCCACGGCCGACCAGAACGCGCCGTCGGCAGTCCCGTCCGGCTCCGCCGAGGCCGCCCGGGGCCGGTAGTCCGGCCAGTAGTGCCGGCGTTGGAAGGGGTAGGTGGGCAGATCGACGGTGCGGGGGCGAGCGTCTGCGAACAGGGCCGTCCAGTCGACCTCGACACCGCGTACCCACAACTCGGCCGCGCTCGCCAGGAACCGGTCCAGCCCACCCTCGTCACGCCGCAGCGAACCAGCAACCACGACACCCTCGGTGCCATCGGTCACCTCCTGCACGGCGGTCGTCATCACCGGATGGGAGGAGACCTCCACGAACGTGCCGAAGCCCTCCGCGGCCAGCTTCTCCACCGCCTCGGCGAACCGCACCCGCGAGCGCAGATTCATGAACCAATAACCACTGTCCATCTGCGAACCGTCGGTGAACTCCCCCGTCACCGTGGACAGCACCGGAACCTGGCCGGCGCGCGGGCTGATGCCCTCCAAAGCAGCAGCTAGATCGTCCTTCAAAGCGTCCATGGCCGGGGAGTGGGAGGCATAGTCCACCGCGATCCGGCGCGCCCGCACCCCCAGCCGCTCACACTCGGCCACCACCTCACCAACCGCCTCCGCCTCACCGGAGACCACCACCTGCGAGGCACTGTTGACCGCAGCCACCCACACCCGACCAGACCACCCCGCCAGCAACTCCTCAACCCGCCCGACCGGAGCGGCGACCGACGCCATACCACCCGAACCGGACAACCGCGCAATCGCCCGGCTACGCAGACACACCACCCGCGCCGCATCCTCCAACGACAGCGCCCCCGCCACACACGCCGCAGCAATCTCACCCTGCGAATGCCCCACCACAGCCGCCGGCTCCACCCCGTACGACCGCCACAACTCGGCCAGCGACACCATCACCGCGAACGACACAGGCTGC
>NZ_JODR01000056.1 GCF_000725885.1 Streptomyces albus subsp. albus
TCATGCAGATCCCGCTCGATCCGCCGCAACTCCGCCGCCGACGAATCCACCGCATCGTGCCGCGTCTCGTACAACTGCTCCACCCGCCGCGCCAGCAGCGCGCCCCGCGTCGGCGCGAGCAGGGCGCGGGCGAGCCGGAAGTGCCCGGTGAACAGGTACGGGTTCACGAACAGGGCGATCAGCAGGAAGACGGAGCCCAGAACGGCGCAGCCCACGGCGTCGCCGTAGGAGTCGACGTGGATGAAGGCGTACCAGTAGTCACCGGCCACGGTGCGCCACAAACCGGCGAAGATCACCCAGCCCTCCGCCGCGAAGGCGAGCAGTGCGGCCGGCAGCAGCGCGAGGAGGAAACCGGCCACCGCGTCGGTGATCAGCCAGGCGAGGTCCCGCCAGGTCGCCGGGTCCTTCAGCAGCCGCACCGTGCGCTCGACGTGCCCGGTCACCCCGCGCGGGCCGGGCGGCAGGGGCCGGTAGGGCGCCAGGACGGTCAGGCCCGCCCAGTGCGCGGCGAGCGCCCGGCGCTGGTTGGCGTGCATCCGGACGGCGTGCACCAGCCACGGCGTGGTGAAGAACCCGACGCCCAGCAGCAGGAGCACGAGGGAGAGCAGCAGGGCCAGGAAGAGGGCGAGGGAGACGCCGAGGGACAGCAGCATCAGCGGGAAGCCGAGTACGGCTGCCCGCAGCGCCGCGGCCGGACGGCCCCACCACGGCACTCGGGGCCGGCCCTCCGGGCGGCTCGCCGGGCGGTCGTCGCCGGGAAGCGGGGAGCCCGGCGCGGCCCCGTACGGTGCGCGTCCCGGCGGGTGCGCGGGTTCGGCCCGCTCCGTCCGCCCTGTGGTTCGGCTGCGTGTCATGCCCATCCCTTCGGCCCCGTGACCGGTCGCCCGGTCCGTCGCCGGTCGCCCGGTCCGTCGCCGGTCGCCCGGTCCGTCGTCGTGCCTGTGGCACAGTGCCCAGTCTGCGGGCCGCGGCGGCGAGGGCACAGTCGTCCCGGAACCCGTTCCCGGGGTGGACCTAGCACCACCCCACGGCCCCGGGGCGGGAAGCGGCCCCCACCGCCCCGGGCTACCGGGCCGGCCGGTCCCCTGCCTAGGCTGCCCGCATGAAGTTCGGACTTCTCGGCACCGGTCCCTGGGCGGACCGCACCCACGGACCGGCACTGGCCGCACACCCGGACGTGGAGCTGGTCGGCGTGTGGGGGCGCAGACCCGAACCCACCGGCGCCCTCGCCACCCGCCTGGAGACCACGCCCTATGCGGACGTCGACGCCCTGTTCGCCGACTGCGACGCGGTCGCCGTCGCACTGCCCCCCGATGTGCAGGCCCCGCTGGCGGTGCGCGCCGCCGAGGCCGGCTGCCATCTGCTGCTCGACAAACCCGTCGCCACCACGCCCGAGGGCGCGCACCGCGTGACGGAGGCCGTGCGGCGGCGCGGAGTCGGCTGCGTGGTCTTCTTCACGCTGCACTTCAGCGCCGCCACCGGCGACTGGCTGCGCGAACAGGCCCGGCAGGACGGCTGGCAGGTGGGGCGGGCCGACTGGCTCTCCCCCGTCTTCGGCGGCGGCGACTCGCCGTACAGCGCCTCACCCTGGCGGCGCGAGAAGGGCGCCCTGTGGGACGTCGGGCCCCACGCGCTGTCGGTGCTGCTGCCGCTGCTCGGCCCCGCCGAGACGGTCACGGCCGCCCCCGGCGGAACAGGCGACACCGTCCACCTGGTGCTGCGGCACGCCTCGGGGGCCTCCAGCAGCTGCGTGCTCAGCCACTCGGTGACGCCCGCGGCGGCGGACGTCACGGCCGAGGTGCGGGGCACGCCGGGCGTCGCCGCGCTGCCGGAGCGCGACGAGGCCCCCGACGTCTCCTTCGGCCGCGCCGTGGACGCCCTGCTGACGTCGGTCCGCACCGGCGAGGAGCACCTGTGCGGTGCCCGGTTCGCCGAAGAGGTCACCTCGCTGCTGCACGCCGCCCAGGAACAGCTGCCGGCCAGCTGACCCGTCGGCCCGACGCGTGCGGGCTCAGCGGCGCGTCGCCGTCACCACCGTGGCGGGCAGCTCCGGGTCGCTGACGACCCGCACCGTGAGACCCGCCTCCCGCAGGACGCCGGCCGCCGCGCCGGACTGGTGGCTGCCGGTCTCCGTCAGGAGCGTGCCGCCCGGGGCGAGCCAGTCGTACGCCTCGGCCGCGACCCGCCGCAGCAGCGCCAGCCCGTCGGGGCCGCCGTCCAGGGCGGTGCGGGGTTCGTGGTCGCGGGCCTCGGACGGCAGCAGCGGGATGTCGTCCGTGGGGACGTAGGGCACGTTCGCCGTCAGCAGGTGCACGGTGCCGCGCAGGGCGGCGGGCAGCGCCGCGAACAGGTCGCCCTCGTACACCCGGCCGCCCAGCGGGTGCAGGTTGCGCCGGGCGCAGCGGACGGCGGCCGGGTCGAGGTCGGCGGCGTGCAGCCGGGCGTCGCCGCCCAGCCGGGTCACGACGGCGGCCCCGACCGCTCCGGTGCCGCAGCACAGGTCGAGCACGACGGGTGCCGCCGTGTCGGGGACGGCTTCGAGCGCGGCGCGGACCAGGAACTCGGTGCGGCGGCGGGGGACGAAGACGCCGGGGTCGACGGCGATCCGCAGGCCGTCGAAGCCCGCCCAGCCCAGCACGTGTTCCAGCGGTTCGCCCGCCGCGCGCCGGCCGGTCATCCGCTCCAGCTCGGCCGGGCCGCGCGCGGTCAGCCGCAGCAGGCGGGCCTCGTCCTCGGCGAAGACGCAGCCTGCGGCGCGGAGCCGCGCCGCCAGTTCCGTCTCGCTGAGGGGCTCGGCCGAGGTGCGGGGCTCGGCCGCGGTGCGGGGCTCGGCCGCGGCGCGGAGCTCGGCCGCCTGGGCGGACACGGGATCGGCGGCTGGTTCGCGGAGTTCAGGGTGGGTGGCGGGATCGCGGAGATCGCGGTGGGTGGCGGGTTCGGTGTCGTGGTGGCGCATGGGAGCCCTTTCGGTTCTGCTCCCGCCGCCCGTGGCACCTCACCTCGTGGAGGGCCGCCGGGTACGGGGCGAGAGCGCGTTGTCTGCCGCAGCGGAAATGCGTCTCACCTCCTCGTCCGCTCGTGTCGAGATCGCCGTACGGTACCTCGCCGGACTCGGCCGGCGCACCGTGCGGTACCGGACATGCCGCAAAGCGCTCTGGACAAGGCGGAGTTGATCGCGTTGGGATGGGGCCGGTGCGACACACGGACGGCCGGAGAGGGGACAACGTCATCAGAAGCGGCAGAAGCGGTGCGGTACGGGGGCGCAGGGGCGCTCGCGCGGTGGTGACCTCGGCGCTCGCGGTGGGCCTCGCGGCAGCGGGCACGACGGCGCAGGCGGCGGCCGGCACGGCGGCCTCCCAGTACCAGACGAAGATCATCGGCGGGCACAAGTCGACGGAGCACTACTCCTTCATCGTCTCGTTGCAGGCACCGCGCGGTGACGACCCGGACGGGCACGGCTGCGGCGGCACGCTCATCGCGGCCGACTGGGTCCTCACGGCCGGCCACTGCGTCACCACTTCGGAAGGCGTGGAGGCGCCGGGTACGTTCCACGCCCGGATCGGCTCCCTGGACCGTACCCGGGGCGGCGAGGTCGCCCGGGTGAAACGGATCGTCGTGCACCCCGGCTACCGGTACGCCGACGAACGCGGCAGCGCACACGACCTGGCCCTCCTCCAACTGTCGTCGAAGGTCTCCGCGAAGCCGGCGCCGCTGGCCTCCCGGACACCACGAGCGGGCGAGACCGTACGGGCGACCGGCTGGGGCTACACCGAGGCGACCGGGAACGACCCCTCGCGGCTCCCCGTCGAGCACCGCGAGGTCGACCTCCCGGTGCTGGCCCCGGACACGCCCAAGTGCGTCTCCCACGGGACGGACGGGGACGCCTGGGGCATCCGCGAGGGCGACTTCTGCACCGACAACCCCGATGGTGCGGCGGGCACGTGCGGCGGCGACTCGGGCGCCCCGGCCCTCACCAAGGCGCACGGCCGCTGGCAGCTGTCCGGAGTCACGAGCCGGTCGGTCGGCGACTGCGCCTCAACCCCCGACATCTACCCGAGCGTCGCCGCCCACCGCGCCTGGATCCGCACCACGACGGGCTGAGCCCCCCTGGGAGGGAGCCCGGGATGAACCGGCTCGATCTCGTCACCCTCGTCGTGCCCGACTACGACGAGGCCCTCGCCTTCTACGTCGGTGTCCTCGGCTTCGTCACGTGCGAGGACGCCCCGCTCGGCGACGGAAAGCGGTGGGTGGTGGTCGAACCCCCGGACGGCGGCTGCGGCCTTCTCCTCGCCCGCGCCGCGAACGCTGCACAGCGCGCACGGGTCGGGGACCAGACGGGAGGGCGCGTCGGTTTCTTCCTCCGGACCCGCGACTTCGCCCCCGAGCACGCCCGGCTGACCGCCGCCGGGGTCCACTTCGAGGAAGAGCCGCGCGAGGAACCGTACGGCACGGTCGCCGTCTTCGCCGACCCGTTCGGCAACCGCTGGGACCTCATCGAGCGGGACGCCCCCTGAAGCGGGGGTTGCGGGGGCGCGTCGGGCTGGAGCTGAACAGGGGTGGGCCGGCTCATGCGAGTCCTCCCCCAGGCTGGGATGCCAGACCTCCAGCCGGAGACCCCGGTCATCAGCTCTCGCGTGCCGACGCCGGCCGTTGAGACCAGGGGGTTGCCCATGTGCCTCGGATCGTGGAAGTGCAGCGTGTCCGTGTGGCAGAACCTCGGCGAGCACACCGTCTACGAGAACCACTGGGTCCAGGTGAACATGGCCGATGTGGAACTGCCCGACGGCCGGCACCTGGACCATACGGTCATCCGGCTGCGGCCCGTAGCCGTCGCGACCGTCGTCACCGCGTCCACTGGTCCGACACAGCCGAACTGGTCGGCGACCCGCAAGACGCCTTCGAGTCGCAGCGCCGTGAGCGGGTACCGCTCCGCGCAGTGCCGGACATGATCAGCCGAGGCGGAGTGCGCTCGGCCAACGCCGTGGCCGCACTGCTGATGCTGCACCGTCTCCGGCTGAGCTGACCGGCCGGAGAAGTCGAAGATGCAGGACAGTCTTGCCGGGCACGCGGTGGTGGCATGGCTGCACCGGTCGTCGTCCATCCGCCCGACGTGCGGAGCGTCGGCCGTGCCCTGAGTGCCGGCCGCCCCCTCCTGGGCCGGCAGGCTTCGGCGGGCCGAGGGGGCGGGACGCGGGGCGCCTGGAGCGGGGTTTCCACAGGCAGGCCGGACAGTCATACCGGAAGCTCACCCCTGTGAATAACAGAAGCTCGCAGGGCCAGCCCCTGACGAGCCCGAAGCGGCCACGTGGCACCCTTCGGCGGGATTTCGACCGTACGAACGAGAAACACCCGGAACGTCCGAGTCGTGGGAAGTAGTTAGAATCGGCACTCGGCTGGCGAAACGCTGCTGGTCGGCGCCTGTGGTCCCCGCACGCGCGGGGTTGGCCCCCAGCGCATCAACCGGGTGAGGCCCTGCTACATGTGGTCCCCGCACGCGCGGGGTTGGCCCCCACCCGCCCCTCCCCGCCCCGGTCACCGGTGAGTGGTCCCCGCACGCGCGGGGTTGGTGCCGGGTGCGTGATGGTGGACCGGAAGCAGCAGGCCGCGCCCTGCTCCGGCTTGGCGATCGGGCGGACGGCCATGCAGACCTTCACGGGTCAGCGGTGTGGTTGACCCGCCCCCGGACCTTCGCTGTCACACCGCGCGGCCGGGGCGGGAGCTGTCAGGCCGCAGCCTCATGTGTGGTGGGCCTGGGCCCGTTAGGTGTTGGCCCAGCAGTCGCCGCGGAGTGCGGCGTGGGCCAGGAGGACGGCGGCACGCATCTGCACCACCGGGTCCGCGGTCTCGTCCGCCTCGACGGCGAACGGGCCCGCGGCTTCGTCGTGGTCGCGGGCGGCGCGGCGCAGCCGGGTGGCGAGTGCGAAGGCCGGCCCGGACACCCGGGGAAGAACACGGTTCCGTGCGTCCTGGGCGAGGCAGGCGAGGGCGTCGGCGCGGTCCTGCGCGCTGCTGGCCCGCCAGCTGCTCGTCAGGAACGGGGAACTGGCGGCGTCGTGGCGTCCGACGACGTGCAGCTTCCACCGGACATGTCTCACGAGGGTGAGGCTGCGGGTCGTGCGCTCAGCCATCGTCGGTCTCCTTGGTCGGGTACTGCGGGGGCGGGCAGGCGCAGCGGCGGGTCACGCTGATGATCGGCGGATAGTCCCCGGCGACAGGTGTGGTGGTCACGTCCAGGCGGGGCATCTGCCCGCAGCCCGAGCACGTCGTCAGGTCCCGCTCCAGCGCGGCCCGCACCGAAGCGAGGGCGGGGTCAGGCGCGGTCACGGCCCCGCCCCTTCGCACAGCGCGGGCAGGCGCACGGCGGACACGGCACCCACACCGGAGGCGGCCCCTCACCCTTCACGATGCGTTCGCGCGTCCACGTGCGGCCGGAATCACGCGAGACGCGGATCGTCATACGGCTCATGATCTTGAGTCTCCGACCAACTGCCGGTAAAGGCGGGCACGTTCCCGCCAGAAGCCCCGCACCTGCGCGTCATAGGCGGCGCGCTCGTCGTCGCCGGCAGGCCGCAGGTCGCCGGGGGCGGCGATCCACGCGTAACCGGTAGGCGTGACCAACTGCACTCCGCTGGCGACGACCTGCAACACCTTCCCGACCCATGCCGGCTCGTGCGGTAAGGCAGGCGCCTCATCGACCGTGTACGCCCCTTGCACGAGACAAGCGGGCAGCTGTGCACGTGGTGCCTTTGCGGTGCTCATGGGTCCTCGCAACTGCTGGCCTGTGGTGACTACCACTCAACGGCGCAGCGGTGATCGGACTCCACAATGTTGCGCAAAATTGCGGGATGTTCACCCAACGGAGTCGAGTGCGGCGACGATCCGCTGGCGGGCCTCCGCCCCGTGGACAGCCATCTTCGTGAGACGGCCGAACGCCTTCGCGTAGGTCTGCACCTCGCTCGGCTGGGTGATCGTGACTTTCGCGGTCAACAGCTCGATCTGCACCCGGTGTTCATCGAACAGGTGGAACGCCTCGATCGTCCACATCCGTCGGGGCGTCCCTCGTGGTATCACGCCCAGGGAGACGGACGGCAGTGCCATCACGGAGAGCAGGTACCCCAGCTGCCCGGCCATCACGTCGGGCCCTCCGTGGTTGCGGTACAGCACGTCCTCCTCGACGAGGATGGCGAACCTGTGCCGTCCCTCCCGGATGACGCGGGACCGTTCGACCCGGGCCTGAGCGGCTTCGGCCGAGTCGTCCGGGGTGCCCTGGAAGTCGCTGATGGTTGCGAGCAACGCCGTGGCGTACTCCGGCGTCTGGACGAGGCCGGGGACCACCGTTGAGCAGTACACGCGGAAGTGTCGCGTGCGCTCGAAGAGAGGGACGAGGTCTTCCTGTGCCCTGCGCATGCCGCTTCTGTGCAGCCGCTTCCACTCGACGTACATCGAGTCGGCGGAGCGTGAGGCCGCCAGGAGGTCAGGGATCAACT
Source organism: Streptomyces albus subsp. albus (assembly GCF_000725885.1). Taxonomy (GTDB): domain Bacteria; phylum Actinomycetota; class Actinomycetes; order Streptomycetales; family Streptomycetaceae; genus Streptomyces; species Streptomyces albus. The sequence continues at coordinate 7,488 of NZ_JODR01000056.1, forward strand.
CGGGCGCGTCACACGCTGCGCACCAGGAGCGGATGTCCTCGTCGGAAGGGGCAGCGCGGGCATGTTCCAACCTCGAGGTCTTCGCAGGGTGCCAGCCGCACCTTTCAGCCAGCGCGCGCCCCGTCAGCCCAGCGTCCAGGCGTGCCTCGCGCAGACGGCGGGCAATCGCCTGACGGGCTTCCTGGACGCTGGACGAAGGCGATAGGGGCATGTGGCCGGCGGGTCAGACCTTGTAGTCGCTGTGCGGTGTGGCACGTTCCCAGGCAGCCTCGAACGCCGTCGCGCAGAGCTTCGCCGTAGCGGGGTCGTCGCACATCTCGCCCCCTGCGGACTGGCCATCGCCCGTGAAGTGGTTCCACCGGATCAGACGCCCGTCGATGAGCCAGAAGTCATTGCCGGGCAGCGCGATGTCGGAAGCGCGCCGACGGGCCAGCCACCGCACCTGTTCCCCGGCAGCCAGATTGACCGGCGTTCCGGCGTACTCGTACCGGATGTACTCGGTGACAGGCTCCGAGACGATCCGAACACGGCGTACCGGTACCCCGCGGGCGACGGTACGCCGGACCAGGCTCACCCACGCTCGCCAGTACGGAGAGTCTGGGTCGGTGGGCCGTTCGCCGGTCTCCTTCCAGATCCGGAAGTGCTCGTTCTCATGAGAGACGGCGTACTGGTCCCTCATCTCCAGGTGGAGGGCCGACTCCGTCGCCGAGTCGAGCAGGTCATCGAAGCTGGGCACGTCGCTCTGCGACATCGCACGCCTCCCGGATGATCTGGATCATTCGCGCCGGCAGCCTCACGACCGCCTCGTGGTCGGGGATGATGCCTGCCTTCAGGCACTCGGCCATGGTGGCGGCGTCGATCTTCCACCCCTGTAGGACCAATTCGTGGGTCTCCTCGTCCACCCACACCGTCGGGCTCTGCCCGGTGTCGGTGTTGGGGTCCTTGGCGATGAGCCGTAGCGACATGGGGTGCTCCCTCGCTGCTGAGTTGCGGCATCTTGCGCACCCTCACCCGCTCGTGGCCACTGCGTCAAGGGGTCAATACACTGCGTGACGGCTCGGCGAGGCCATGTTTCGCAGGAGGAAGGAACGTCCGACCCGGCAGAATCGGCACTCGGGCAAGGGAACGCTGCTGGTCAGTATGTGCAGCTCCCGCACGCGCGGGGTTTGGTCCCGGATGCGTGACGGTGGTCCGGAAGCAACAGGACGCGGCCTGCTCCGGCTTGATTATCGGGCGGACGGCCATGCAGACCTCCACAGGTCAGCGGTGTGGTTGACCCGCCCCCGGACCTGCGCTGTCACACCGCGCGGCCGGGGGCGGGGCTGTCAGCCGTGGCCCCGCGCGTGGTGGGCCCGAGGCCCGTCAGGTGTTGGTCCAGCAGTCGCCGCGGAGTGCGGCGTGGGCGAGGAGGACGGCGGCGCGCATCTGCACCACCGGGTCCGTGGTCTCGTCCGGTTCGACGGTGAACGGGCCTGCGGCGTCGTCGTGGTCGCGGGCGGCGCGGCGCAGCCGGGTGGCGAGCGCGAAGGCCGGCCCGGACGCCGCTCGGGGGAGGGCGCGGTTCCGTGCGTCCCGGGCGAGGCAGGCGAGGGCGTCGGCGCGGTCCTGCGCGCTGCTGGCCCGCCAGCTGCTCGCCAGGAACGAGGACTGCGCCGCGTCGTGGTGCCCGACGATGTGCAGCTTCCACCGGACGTGACGGACGAGGGTGAGGCTGCGGGCCGTGCGCTCAGCCAT
>NZ_JODR01000057.1 GCF_000725885.1 Streptomyces albus subsp. albus
CGAGGTGGCGTTGTTCCGGCTTCTGGAGTCGTGGGGCGTCACGCCCGACTACCTCGTCGGCCACTCCGTCGGAGAGCTGGCTGCCGCGCACGTATCCGGCGTGCTGTCGCTGGCGGACGCGTGCAAGCTGGTAGCCGCCCGTGCCCGGTTGATGCAGGCGTTGCCCGAGGGCGGTGCGATGTGGGCCGTGCGGGCCACCGAGGAAGAGGTCGCACCGCTGCTGGTCGAAGGCGTGTCCGTGGCAGCGGTCAACGCACCGGGCCAGGTCGTGCTCTCCGGCACCCGCGCAGCCGTCGAATCGGTGGCTGCGGGGTTGCCCGACCATCAGGGTCGTTGGCTGGAGGTCAGTCACGCCTTCCACTCGGCGCTCATGGACCCGATGCTGGCCGAGTTCACCGAGGCGGCGGCCACCGCGGCGGCCACCGTCGAGTACGCCCGTCCCCGGGTACCGATCGTGTCCACCCTCACCGGCGAGCAGGTCGAGGAGTTCTCCGCCTCGTATTGGACGGACCAGGTGCGCGGCACCGTGCGCTTCGCCGATGCGATCACCCGCCTCAAGGCCCTGGGCGTGGCCCGTCTCGTGGAGCTGGGCCCGGACGCGAGCCTGGTCGGTGCCATCGGTGAGGTGGACGACGACGCGCTCGCCGTCCCCGTGATCCACCGCAAGAGTGCGGAAGCACCCGCCGCTGTCGCGGCGCTGGCCCGGCTGTGGGCGGACGGTGCCGAGGCCGACTGGGCGGCGTTCTTCGCCCCGACCGGCGCGCGGACCGTCGACCTGCCCACGTACGCCTTCCAGCGCCGGCGCTACTGGCTGGCCGGCACGGCCGGCCCCCTGCATGCCGGGGCCATCGGGGCGGATCCGGTCAAGCACCCGCTGCTGGGTGCGGCGGTGGAACTCTCCGACGGCGGCGGCCATGTGTTCACCGGGCGGATCTCCGCGCGCAGCCATCCGTGGCTCGCCGAGCACCGGGTGGCGGGGGACGCGGTGTTCCCCGGCACCGGATACGTGGAACTGGCCGTCCGCGCCGGTGACGAACTGGCCTGCGACCGGATTGAGGAACTGGTCCTCGAGGCGCCCCTGGTACTGCCTGCCGAGCAGGCCGTCCAGGTGCAGGTCCTCGTGGATCCCGCCGACGCGGCCGGCAGCCGCTCGTTCCGCATCAGTTCCCGCACGGAGGGACGGCAGTCGTGGATCCGCCACGCGAGCGGTGTCCTCGCCGTGGGCGACGGGCAGGAGCATGCCGGGCTCACGGCCTGGCCGCCGGCCGGGGCCGTCCCGGTCGTTGTCGACGGTCACTACGCCGCGCGTGCCGAGGGCGGGTTCGGCTACGGGGCGATCTACCAGGGGCTGACCGCGGTGTGGCGGCGGGACGGGGAGCTGTTCGCGGAGGTCGCGCTCGGTGACGAGTTCCGTGCTGAGGCGGACCGCTTCGGTCTGCACCCCGCCGTGCTCGACGCCGCGCTCCAGCCGTTGTCGTACGACGAGCGGTCGGCGGGCGCCCGGCGGCTGCCGTTCTGCTGGAACGGGGTGACCCTGCACGCCACGGGCGCCTCGCTGCTGCGGGTGGCGATCGTCCCGGGCGCCACGGGGGACAGCTACGCCCTCACGGTCGCGGACACCGAGGGCGCTCCCGTCCTGACGGCCGAGGCGCTGACGCTGCGCCCGTACGACGGCTCACCGCTGTCGGCACCTGCCACATCCGAAACCGCATCCGGCCCCCCGTCCGAAACCGCATCCGGCACCGCGTCCGAAACCGCATCCGGCACCGCGTCCGACACCGCATCCGGCACCGCGCCCGCGACAGGTCCCGTCGCCGCCGCCGCCGACGGTGCCTCGCCGGCCCCGGCCCCGGCCCCGGCCCCGTCGGCGACCGGGCCCGCCCGTCGCGCCCCGGTACGCCGCAAGGCGGCTGCCGCCGTGTCCGGTGGTGGCCGGGCGCTCCGCGACCGCCTCGCCGCGCTGCCGGAGGACGAGCAGCGCGCCGCCCTGCTGGAGATCGTGAGCCGCCGGGCCGCGATCGTGCTCGACCGGCCCAAGGGGCAGGCGGTGGACGAGCATCTCGCGTTCCGCGACCTGGGCTTCACCTCCCTCACCGCCGTCCAGCTGCGGGAGGCGCTGGCTGAGGAGACGGGCCTGCGGCTGCCCGCGACCCTCGTCTTCGACCACCCGACGCCGGCTGTCCTGGTCGACCACCTCTGCGCGGAACTGCTCGGCGGGCCGACGGCCTCCTCCGCGGTCGGGGACCCGGCCGAAGGCGGTGCCGCCGGCGTGGATGAGCCGATCGCCATCATCGGCATGAGCTGCCGCTACCCGGGCGGCGTGCGCAGCGCGCAGGAGCTGTGGCAGCTGGTCGCCGAGGGAACCGATGCGATCTCCGGTTTCCCGACCGACCGCGGCTGGGACCTGGAGGCGCTGTACGACCCGGACCCGGACAACCCCGGCACCTGCTACGTCCACGAGGGCGGGTTCCTGCACGACGCAAGCCTGTTCGACGCCACCTTCTTCGGCATCAGCCCGCGTGAGGCGGTCGCGATGGACCCGCAGCAGCGGCTGCTGCTGGAGGTCTCCTGGGAGGCGCTGGAGCACGCCGGGCTCGACGCGCACGCCATGCGCGGCAGCCGCACCGGGGTGTTCGCCGGAGTCACCTACCAGGACTACGGCGGTCTGCTCGCGGCGGCCGAGGACAGCTTCGAGGGCTTCCTGGGCACCGGCAACTCGCCCAGCGTGCTCTCCGGCCGCGTCTCCTACACCCTCGGCCTGGAGGGGCCGGCGCTGACGATCGACACCGCCTGCTCGTCGTCCCTGGTCACGCTGCACTCCGCCTGTCAGGCGCTGCGGGAGAACGACTGCGCGATGGCGCTCGCCGGCGGGGTGACCGTCATGTCCACCCCCATCTCGCTCATCGAGTTCAGCCGGCAGCGTGCGCTCGCCGAGGACGGCCGGTCGAAGCCGTTCTCCGACGACGCGGACGGGGCGAGCTGGGCGGAGGGCGCCGGCATGCTGCTGCTGGAGCGGTTGTCGGACGCCCGGCGCAACGGTCACCGGGTGCTGGCGGTCGTACGCGGCAGCGCGGTGAACCAGGACGGTGCGTCCAACGGGCTGACCGCGCCGAACGGCCCCTCCCAGCAGCGGGTGATCCGTCAGGCGCTGGCGAACGCCAAGGTGTCGGCCGCGGACGTCGATGTGGTGGAGGCGCACGGCACGGGCACCTCGCTGGGTGACCCCATCGAGGCGCAAGCGCTGCTGGCGACCTACGGCCAGGACCGGCCCGGGGACCGGCCGCTGTGGCTGGGCTCCGTCAAGTCGAACATCGGGCACTCCCAGGCCGCGGCCGGTGCCGCCGGACTGATCAAGATGGTGCAGGCGATGCGGCACGGCCTGATGCCGAAGTCCCTGCATCTGGGCACCCCCTCCACGCATGTCGACTGGTCGGCCGGCGCGGTGGAGCTGCTGGCCGAGGCACGGCAGTGGACACGGTCCGAGGACCGGCCGCGCCGGGCCGCCGTCTCCGGATTCGGGATGAGCGGCACCAACGCGCACGTGATCCTGGAGGAGGCCCCCGAGGAGACGCAGCCGGCACAGCCCGCCGACGACGCCCCGCGCGTGCCCCCGGTGGTGCCGTGGGTGGTGTCCGGCCGCAGTGCCGCCGGACTGCGCGGCCAGGCCGCCGCACTGCGGCAGTCGGCCGGTGACGCCGATCCGGTGGACGTGGCGTGGTCGCTGCTGACGACCCGTTCGCGGTTCGAGCACCGGGCCGTGCTGACCGGCGCGTACACCGAGGGCCTCGCGGCGCTGGCGGCCGGGGAACCCGCGGACCACGTGGTGACCGGGGTGGCGGGCCCGGTGGGGCGGACCGTGTTCGTCTTCCCCGGCCAGGGCGCGCAGTGGGCCGGTATGGGCGCCGGCCTGCTGGAGTCCTCGCCCGTGTTCGCCTCCGTGGTGGCCGAGTGCGAGGCCGCGATGGCGGAACTGGTGGACTGGTCGGTGACCGCGGTGCTGCGCGGCGACGCCGACGCCCCGTCGCTGGAGCGGGTGGACGTGGTGCAGCCGGCGTCGTTCGTGGTGATGGTGGCGCTGGCCGCGGTGTGGCGGTCCTACGGGGTGCGGCCGGCGGCCGTCGTCGGCCATTCGCAGGGCGAGATCGCCGCCGCGTACGTGGCCGGAGCGCTCTCGCTGCGGGACGCGCTGCGGGTCGTCGTGGCCCGCTCCGCGGCGATCGCCCGGCTGGCCGGCGGCGGCCGGGGCACGATGGCGTCGCTCGCCGTCTCCGCCGAGGAGGCCGGGGCACTGCTGGCCGGCCGGGTGGGGCAGGTCTTCGTCGCGGCCGTCAACGGGCCCGGCCAGGTGGTCGTCTCGGGTGACGTGGCCGCGGTCGGGGAAGTGGTCGCCGAATGCGAACGGCTGGGGCACCGGGCCCGGCGGATCGCCGTGGACTACGCCTCCCACTCGCCGGCCATGGACGTCCTGGAGGACGAGCTGGCCGCCGTGCTGGACGGGATCGACGCCCACGCGGGCGACGTGCCGCTGCTGTCCACGGTGACCGGCGAATTCGTCGACGGCTCGGGCATGGACGGCACGTACTGGTTCACCAACCTGCGCTCCACCGTGCGGTTCGCCGAGGCCGTCGAAAAGCTGGCCGCAGAAGGCTACGGCACGTTCGTCGAGGTCTCCTCGCACCCGGTGCTGACCACCGCGGTGCAGGAGATCCTCCAGACGGCCGACAACGCGGTGGTGACCGGCTCCCTGCGGCGCGACGACGGCGGCCTCGACCGCTTCACCGCCGGACTGGCCGAGTTGTGGGTGCACGGCGTGGCCGTCGACTGGGCAGCCGCCTTCGACGGCACCCGGCCCACGACGGTCGAACTGCCCACGTACGCCTTCCAGCGGCAGAGCTACTGGCCGCAGCTCGCCGCCGGCCCGGCCGCCGCCGACGCCGGCGAGGGGACCGCGCAGGACCGCGAGTTCTGGGCGGCCGTCGAACGCGCCGACGCCTCGGCGCTGGCCGGTGCCCTGGGCACCGACCCGGCCGTGGTCGATCCGCTGCTGCCGGTGCTGGCCGACTGGCGCAGGAAGCAACGCGAGGCGCACACCACCGACTCCTGGCGCTACCGCGTCAACTGGACACCGCTGACCGTGCCCGACGTGGCGTCCGCGTCCGGAACCTGGCTGGTGGTGACGCCCGATGACGGCACGGCCAGGAGCTGGGCCGACGCGCTCGGCACCGAACTGGCGGCCCTGGGCGGCACCCCGCACACGCTGGAGCTGGGCGAGCCCGACCTCGACCGTGCGGCGCTCACCGCACGGCTGGGCGACAGCGGCCTGCCGGCCGGTCTGACCGGAGTGGTGTCGCTGCTGGGCCTCGACGAACGGGACAGCGGCCACACCGGCCTGCCGCTCGGTCTCGGCCTGACCTCCGTGCTGCTCCAGGCGCTCGGGGACGCCGGACTCGACGCCCCGCTGTGGACGCTGACCTCGGGCGCCGTCCCGGTCGCCAAGTGGGACGCGGTGACCCGGCCCCGCCAGGCAGCCGTATGGGGCCTCGGCCGGGTGGCCGCACTGGAACACCCCGACCGGTGGGGCGGTCTCGTCGACGTACCCGCCGAAGCCGACGCGCGGGCCGCGCGCCGCGTGGTGAACGCCCTCGCCGCGGCCGAGGACGACCAGATCGCGCTGCGCGCCTCCGGCCTGTTCGGGCGGCGACTGGTGCGCGCGCCGCGGCAGCCCGGCGCGGACGGGGCATGGACCCCCTCCGGCACGGTGCTGATCACCGGCGGCACCGGGGCCCTGGGCGCCAGGGTGGCCCGCTTCGCCGTCGAGCACGGCGCCGCGCACGTGGTGCTGACCAGCCGGCGCGGGCCCGACGCACCCGGAGCGTCGGAAATCCGCCGGGACCTGGAGGCGCTGGGCGCCGAAGTGACCGTCGCGGCCTGCGACGTGGCAGACCGCGACCAGGTCGCCGCGCTGCTCGACGGGCTGTCCGGCACGCCGCCGCTCACTGCGGTCGTGCACGCGGCGGGTGTCCTGGACGACGGCGTCCTGGGCGCGCTCGACCCCGGGCGCATCGCCGGGGTGATGGCCCCCAAGGCGCACGCCGCACTCGTCCTCGACGAGCTGACCCGGCAACGCGGTCTCGACCTGGACGCGTTCGTGCTGTTCAGCTCCACCGCCGGCGTCTGGGGCGGTCCCGGACAGGCGAACTACGCCGCCGCGAACGCCGTCCTCGACGCGCTCGCCGAACACCGCCGGGCCGAAGGGCTGGCCGCGACCTCGATCGCGTGGGGCCCGTGGTCCGACGCCGGCATGGCGGACAGCACCGCCATCGAGGCCCGGCAGCGCAAGGGCGGCATCCACGCGCTGCCGCCCGCATCCGCCGTCGCCGTGCTCCGGCAGACCGTCGCCGACGGCGACGCCGCGCTCACCGTGGCCGGCGTCGACTGGAGCGTCTACGCCCCCGCGTTCACGGCCGCACGGCGCAGCATGCTCCTCGACCGGATACCGGAGGCCCACCAGGCCCTGGAGACGGCGGACGGAGAGGGCCCCGCCGCCGGCCCCGACTCGCTCGCCGCCCGGCTGGCCGGGCTCACCGACATCGAACGCGACCGCGAACTGCTGGACCTGGTACGCAAGCACGTCGCCGGGGTGCTCGGCTTCGCCGACCCGTCCGACGTCGAGCCCACCCACGTCTTCGCCGACATCGGGTTCGACTCCCTGACCGCCGTCGAGCTGCGCAACCGGCTCGGCATGGTCACCGGGCTGAAGCTGCCCACCACGCTGGTCTTCGACCACCCCAGCCCCAACGCGCTGGTGCGCCATCTGCGTCAGGAACTCATCGGCGCCGCCGCCCCGGCACCGGCCGCCCCCGCGGCGAACAGCCGGCCGACGGAGACCGACGACGACCCCATCGCCATCATCGGCATGAGCTGCCGACTGCCCGGCGGGGTGTCCTCGCCGGAGGAGTTCTGGCGGCTCCTGTCGGACGGCGAGGACGCGATCTCCTCGTTCCCGGCCGACCGCGGCTGGGACGTCGAAGGGGTCTACGACCCCGACCCGGACAAGGCCGGCACGACGTACACCCGGCACGGCGGATTCGTCGACGACGTCAGCGGGTTCGACGCCGCGCTGTTCGGCATCAACCCGCGCGAGGCACTGGCCATGGACCCGCAGCAGCGGCTGCTGCTGGAGTGCTCGTGGGAGGCGTTCGAGCGGGCCGGCATCGCCCCGACGTCCCTGACCGGCAGCCGGACCGGGATGTTCGCCGGCAGCAACGGCTCCGACTACGGCGCCCTGCTGATGGCCTCACCGCAGGGCGCGGACGGCTACTTCATGACCGGCAACGCCGCGAGCGTGCTGTCCGGCCGGGTCGCCTACACCCTCGGGCTGGAGGGCCCGGCGGTCACCGTCGACACGGCCTGCTCGTCGTCCCTCGTCGCCCTGCACCTGGCGGCGCAGGCGCTGCGCAACGACGAGTGCTCGCTCGCGGTGGCCGGCGGTGTCACGCTCATCTCCACGCCGGGGCCGTTCGTCAGCTTCAGCCGCCAGCACGGCCTCGCCGTCGACGGCCGCTGCAAGGCGTTCTCCGACGACGCGGACGGCACCGGCTGGGCGGAAGGCGTCGGCGTGCTCGTCCTCGAACGCCTCTCCGACGCGCGCCGCGCCGGACACACGGTGCTCGCCCTGGTCACCGGCAGCGCCACCAACCAGGACGGCGCCTCCAACGGACTGACGGCCCCCAACGGTCCCTCCCAGCAGCGCGTCATCCGGCAGGCGCTGGCGAACGCCGGCCTCACCGCCTCCGACGTGGACGCGGTGGAGGCGCACGGCACCGGCACCACGCTGGGCGACCCGATCGAGGCGCAGGCGCTGCTGGCGACCTACGGCCAGGACCGTGCGGAGGACCGTCCGCTGTGGTTGGGCTCGGTCAAGTCGAACCTCGGGCACACGCAGGCCGCCGCCGGTGTTGCCGGGCTGATCAAGATGGTGCTGGCGATGCAGCACGAGACGCTGCCCAGAACCCTGCACGTGGGAACGCCGTCCACGCACGTGGACTGGTCGGCCGGCGCGGTGGAACTGCTGGCCGAGGCACGGCAGTGGCCGCGCTGCGAACGCCGCCGACGTGCGGGCGTGTCGTCCTTCGGAATCAGCGGCACCAACGCCCACGTCATCATCGAGGAACCCCCGACGACGACCGAAGCCCCCGCCGGTGCTGCCCCGGCCGGGCCGGTCGACGCCGATCTGCCGCTGGTGCCCTGGGTGGTGTCCGCACGGACCGCCGCGGCACTCGCCGCGCAAGCAGACCGGTTGGAGACCGCGACGGCGGGTGCCAACCCGCTCGACGTGGCCCTCTCCCTGGCCACCACCCGCGCGGCCCTGGAGCATCGCGCGGTCGTCCTGGGCGCGGACACCGACGAGTTGCGTACCCGACTGGCGGCCCTCGCCGCCGGAGAGGCCACGCCGGACACCGTGACCAGCACGGCCCGCACCGGTCTGACGGGGTTTGTGTTCTCGGGCCAGGGTGGTCAGCGTCTCGGTATGGGCCGGGAGTTGGCTTCGGTCTTCTCGGTGTTCGCTGATGCGTTGGATGAGGTGTGTGCGCACTTCGACGGATTGCTGGACCGTCCGCTGCGGGATGTGATGTTCGCGGATGCCGATGAGGACGCGGAGGCGTTGGGGCTGACGGGTTGGGCTCAGCCTGCGTTGTTCGCGGTCGAGGTGGCGTTGTTCCGGCTGGTGGAGTCGTGGGGCGTCACGCCTGATTACCTCGTTGGCCACTCGGTGGGCGAGTTGGCGGCTGCGCATGTGTCGGGTGTGTTGTCGCTGGCGGACGCCTGTGCGCTTGTTGCTGCTCGTGCCCGGTTGATGCAGGCGCTGCCCGAGGGCGGGGCGATGTGGGCGGTCCGGGCCACCGAGGACGAGGTCACACCGCTGCTGGTGGAGGGCGTGTCGGTGGCGGCGGTGAACGCGCCGGGTCAGGTCGTGCTCTCCGGCACCCGCGAAGCCGTCGAAACCGTGGCCGCCGCCTTGCCCGACCATCAGGGTCGTTGGCTGGAGGTCAGTCACGCCTTCCACTCGGCGCTCATGGACCCGATGCTGGCCGAGTTCACCGAGGCGGCGGCCACCCCACCGCCGTCACCGCCCTGGCCCGCCTGTGGGCGGACGGTGCCGAGGCCGACTGGGCGGCGTTCTACGCGCCGACCGGCGCCCGGACCGTCGAGCTGCCCACCTACGCCTTCCAGCGGAAGCCGTACTGGCCCCGCCCGATGGCGCGCAGGGCCGGCGATGTGGCCGCGGCGGGACTCGCCGACGCGGGGCACCCGCTGCTCGGTGCGGCGGTGGCGCTCGCCGGGGACGGGGGACAGCTGTTCACCGGCCGGATCGGCGTGCGTGATCTGCCGTGGCTGGCCGACCACGAGGTGATGGGCACCATCTTGTTCCCCGGCACCGCGTTCCTGGAACTGGCGTTGTGGGCCGCCGAGTCGGTCGGCTGCGACCAGGTCGAGGAGCTGACGCTGGCGGCCCCGCTGGTGCTGCCCGCCGAAGGCGCGGTGCAGGTACAGCTCGTGGTCGACGGGCCGGACGAGTCCGGGCTGCGCCCGCTGCGGATGCACGCCCGGCCCGACGGCGCGGCGGCGGACGTCCCCTGGACGCTGCACGCCACCGGCACTCTGGGCGCCCTCGGCCACGGCCGGCCCGCGCCGTCGTACGACCTGGTCTCCTGGCCGCCGCCCGGGGCCGAGACCATCGACGTCACCGACTTCTACGAGATGTACCGGCAGAGCGGCTTCGCCTACGGTCCCGCTTTCCGGGGCCTGCGCCGGGCCTGGCGGGCCGGTGGCGACGTGTACGCCGAGATCGCGCTGGACCGGGCCCACGCGGACGAGGCCGCCGACTACCGGCTGCACCCGCCGCTGCTCGACGCGGCGCTCCAGGCGCTGACCTTCGTCGCGCTGGACGGCAGCGGCCGGAAGAGGCTGCCGTTCTCCTGGTCCGGTGTGTCGCTGTTCGCCCCGGGCGCCGAGAGCCTTCGGGTACGGCTGTCGCAGGCCGGGCCCGACGCGCTGGCCCTGTCGATCGCGGACGGCTCCGGCCGGCCCGTCGCCGTCGTCGACTCCCTGGCGATGCGCGAGGTGTCGGCGACGCAACTGCACGCGCCGCGCACCGGGTACCCGAAAGACCTGTTCCGCCTCGACTTCGTCCCGACGCCACTGGCCGAGGCGAGCGCGTCCGGCACCCGGCAGTGGGCCGTGCTCGGCGCCGACGACCCGGGGCTCACGGACGCACTGGGAGCACGCGCGGTCGCCGGCCTGGACGGGCTCGGCGAGGGTCCCGTCCCGGACGTGGTGCTGCTGCCCTGCCGGGGCCGCTCCGCACGCACCCTCGCCGCCTCGCCCGGCGAGACGGGGGCCGCCCGCGAGGTGAGCGCGGACGCCCCGGCGGCCGGCGCGGACCGGATGGCGGCCGACACGAGGGCGCTGACCCACGAGGTGCTGGAGCTGCTGCAACGGTGGCTCGCGGACGCACGGTTCGCCTCCTCCCGGCTGGTGGTCGTCACCCGCGGCGCCGTCGCGGCCGGCGATCCGGCTGGCCCGAGCGACCCGGCCGCCGCCGCGGTGTGGGGACTCGTGCGCTCCGCGCAGTCGGAGGAGCCCGGCCGCTTCGTACTCGTCGACCTCGACGATGCGGAGGAGTCCGCCCGGGCACTGCCCGGCATCGTCGCCTCCGACGAGCCACAGCTCGTCGTACGGGACGGCCGGGTGAGCGCGGCACGTCTGGCCCGGTCCGGCGCGGACGGCGCCCTCGTGCCGCCCGCCGACACCGAGGCATGGCGGCTGGACAGCACCGGGCGCGGCAGTCTCGCCAACCTCACCCTGGCCGCGGACCCGGAGCTGCTGGAGCCGCTGGGCACCGGCCAGGTGCGGGTGGCGGTGCGCGCCGCCGGCCTCAACTTCCGGGACGTGCTGAACGCGCTGGACATGTACCCGGGCGACCCCGGGCCGATGGGTGTCGAAGGCGCCGGTGTCATCACCGAGGTCGGCCCCGGCGTGACCGGGTTCGCACCCGGCGACCGGGTGCTGGGCATGTTCGGCAAGGCGCTCGGCCCGGTCACCGTCGCCGACCAGCGGATGATCGCCCGGATACCGGACGGCTGGACGTTCCGGCAGGCCGCCTCCGTACCGGTGGTCTTCCTCACCGCGTACTACGCCCTCGTCGACCTGGCGCAGGTGCGGCCCGGCGAAGCGGTGCTTGTGCACGCAGCCGCCGGCGGCGTCGGCATGGCCGCAGTACAGCTCGCCCGGCACCTCGGCGCCGAGGTGTTCGGCACCGCGAGCCCGGCCAAACAGGACAGCCTGCGCGCCCTCGGTCTCGACGACGACCACATCGCCTCGTCCCGTGACCTGGCCTTCGAGGAACGCTTCCGGGCGGTGGCCGAGGCCGGCCGGATGGACGTCGTGCTCAACTCGCTGGCCCGGGACCACGTCGACGCCTCGCTGCGGCTCCTCGCCGCCGGCGGCCGGTTCGTGGAAATGGGCAAGACCGACATCCGGGACCCCGAACGGATCGCGCGGGAGCACAAGGAAGTCGCCTACCGGGCCTTCGACCTCGTCGAGGCCGGCCCCGAGCGCATCGGCGCCATGCTCACCGAGGTGCTCCGGCTCATCGAGGCCGGTGCGCTGCGCCCGCTGCCGGTGGCCGCCTGGGACGTGCGACGGGCACCGGAGGCGTTCCGGCACATGAGCCAGGCCCGGCACATCGGCAAGGTGGTGCTGACCGTGCCGTCCCGGCCCGACCCGGAAGGCACCGTGCTGATCACCGGCGGCACCGGTGGCCTCGGCCGCTACGTCGCCCGGCACCTCGTCGAACGGTACGGCGCACGCCGTCTGCTGCTCACCAGCCGACGCGGGCCGGCGGCCGACGGCGCCGCCGAGCTGGTCGCCGAACTGGCGGAGCTGGGCGCCACCGCACGCGTCGAGGCGTGCGACGCGGCGGACCGGGCGGCGCTCGAACGCACCCTGGCGGCGATCCCCGCCGAGCACCCGCTCACGGCCGTCGTCCATGTCGCCGGGGTGGTCGATGACGGAGTCCTCCCCTCCCTCACCCCGCAGCGCCTGGACACCGCACTGCGTCCGAAGGCCGACGCCGCGGTGAACCTGTACGAGCTGACACGGCACGCGGACCTCGCGGCGTTCGTCCTTTTCTCCGGCGCGGCCGGCACCTTCGGCGGCGCCGGGCAGGCCAACTATGCGGCGGCCAACGCGTTCCTCGACGCGTTCGCCCGCTGGGCACGGCACCGCGGCGTGCCCGCCGTGTCGCTGGCCTGGGGCCCGTGGGTGGCGGACCGCGGCATGACCGGCCACCTGACGGAGACCGACTTCGCGCGGATGGAACAGGCCGGGATGCGGCCCCTGACCGCGGAACAGGGACTCGGACTGTTCGACTTCGCGCTGTCCACCGACGAGGCGGCACTGTTGCCGATGCGGCTCGACACCGCACCGGACGCCTTCGCCGCCGGCCCCGTACCGCCGCTCTTGCGCCTGCTGGCGGGCGGCACGGTACGGCGCGAGGCACCGGCCGCGCCCGCCGCGCAGGCGCCCGCCCCGCTGGCGGACCGGCTGCGGGCCCTGCCGGCCGCGGACCGGGCCGACCATCTGGTGGACCTGGTCTGCGGGCAGGCCGCCGCGGTCCTCGGGCACGGCTCCGCCGACGAGATCGAGGCCGAGCAGACCTTCAACGAGCTGGGCTTCGACTCCCTCACCGCCATCGAGCTGCGCAACCGGCTCGGCAGCATGTCCGGCACGCGGCTGCCCGCCACGCTGGTCTTCGACTACCCGACGCCGGCCGCGCTCGCCGAGCACCTGCTGGCCGAGGTGGTCCAGGACATCGGCGAGGAGGCGGCGGACGGCACGGCCGGGGCGGCCACCGCCCCGCACGCGGTGCTCGACGACATCGACCGGCTGGAGCGGGCACTGGACCGGCTGGCGGCCGACGGCGGACCGGACGACGCGGTGGGCAGGCGCCTGCAGGCGCTCGCCGCGAAATGGGCCACGGCCACAGCCACAGCCACGTCCTCATCCACGGCCACGGCCACGGGTGGCGGGGCCACGGACGACGACGGGTCCGACGCACTGGAGTCGGCCACGGCCGACGAGCTGTTCAAAATGATCGACGGCGAACTTGGTGGGGCGTCTTGAGCGAGAACCAGGCTGCGCGCAGCACTGACAGCGTCGAGCCGCAGAAGCTGCTCGACTACCTGAAGAAGGCCACCGGCGAGCTGCGCCAGGCCAACCGGCGGCTGCGGGAGATCGAGGCCGCGAACACCGAGCCGATCGCGATCGTCGGCATGAGCTGCCGGCTGCCCGGCGACGTACGCTCGCCGCACGACCTGTGGCGGCTCCTCGAACGGGGCGGCGACGGCATGTCCGCCTTCCCCGTCGACCGGGGCTGGGACCTGGCACACCTCTACAGCCCCGACCCCACCCGGCCCGGCACCAGCTACGCCAGGGAAGGCGGATTCGTCCACGACGCCACCGAGTTCGACCCGGCGTTCTTCGGCATGAGCCCGCGTGAGGCCCTGGCGATGGACCCGCAGCAGCGGCTGCTGCTCCAGGCGTCCTGGGAAGCGTTCGAACACGCCGGCGTGGACCCCACCGCCCTCAAGAACACCGACACCGGAGTCTTCGTCGGCGCGGCCTCCACCGGCTACGGCTCCCACCTCACCGAGCTGCCGCAGGGCGTCGAGGGCTACCTGCTCACCGGCAACTCCATGGCCGTCGCCTCCGGCCGCATCGCCTACACACTGGGACTCAAGGGGCCCGCCGTCACCGTGGACACGGCGTGCTCCTCCTCCCTCGTGGCACTGCACATGGCGGTCACGTCCCTGCGGTCGGGCGAGTGCTCGCTGGCGCTCGTCGGCGGTGTCACCGTGATGTCGACGCCCGGCATGTTCCTGGAGTTCAGCCGCCAGCAGGGCCTCGCCTCCGACGGCCGGTGCAAGGCGTTCTCCGACGACGCCGACGGCACCGGCTGGTCGGAGGGCGTCGGGCTGCTGGTCGTCAGCCGGCTCTCCGACGCCCGCCGCGCCGGCCACCGCGTCCTCGCGGTGGTACGCGGCACTGCTGTCAACCAGGACGGCGCCTCCAACGGCCTCACCGTGCCGAACGGCCCCTCCCAGCAGCGCGTCATCCGCACCGCGCTCACCAACGCCGGAATCGCCGCGTCCGAGGTGGACGCGGTGGAGGCACACGGCACCGGCACCTCGCTCGGCGACCCGATCGAGGCGCAGGCGCTGCTGGCCACCTACGGACAGGACCGGCCCGAGGACCGGCCGCTGTGGCTGGGCTCGGTCAAGTCGAACCTGGGGCACACCCAGGCCGCGGCCGGTGTCACGGGCGTGCTGAAAATGGTGCTCGCCCTGCGTCACGAACTGCTGCCGAAGACGCTGTACGCCGAGAAGCCCTCGTCCCACGTGGACTGGTCCTCGGGCGCCGTGGAACTGCTCGGCCAGGCACGGCAGTGGCCGCGCGGGGAGCGACCGAGACGCGCCGGCGTCTCCTCCTTCGGCATCAGCGGCACGAACGCCCACGTCATCCTGGAGGAGGCCCCCGCCGAAGCCGACCCTGCCCAGGACGCACCGGCGGCTCCGGCCGTACCGCTGCCGGTCGTGCCCTGGACGCTGTCCACCAGGCAGCCCGAGACACTGCCCAAGCTCGCGGCCCGGCTGCGCTCGTCACTGACCGCGCGCCCCGGCACCCGGCCATTGGACATCGGCCGCACGCTGGCCACCGGCCGCGCCGCTTTCGAACACCGCGCCGTGGTCCTGGCGTCGGACCTCGACTCGGCGGACAGCGCCCTGGAGACACTCACAACCGGCGCCACCAGCCCGCACGTCGTCCGGGGCACGGTACGCGGCGGAACCGGACGCACCCGGGCACGGCTCGGATTCGTCTTCTCGGGCCAGGGCGGTCAGCGGGTCGGGATGGGCCGGGAGCTGGCGGAGACCTTCCCCGTGTTCGCGGCTGCACTGGACGAGGTGTGCGCGGGCTTCGACGGGCTGCTGGACCGTCCGCTGCGTGAGGTGATGTTCACCGACCCGGACGGACTGCTGTCCGGCACCGGCTGGGCCCAGCCCGCCCTGTTCGCCATCGAGGTGGCGCTGTTCCGGCTGCTGGAGTCATGGGGCGTCACACCGGACTGTCTGACCGGGCACTCGGTCGGCGAGTTCGCCGCCGCGCACGTGGCCGGGGTGTTGACCCTGCCGGACGCGTGTCGTCTGGTTGCGGCACGCGCACGGTTGATGGCCGCACTGCCGTCGGGCGGCGCGATGTGGGCGGTACGCGCCTCGCTGGAGGAAGTCACCCCGCTGCTGGTGGAGGGCGTCTCGGTCGCGGCGGTGAACGCGCCCGGCCAGGTGGTGCTCTCCGGGGAGCGGGAGGCCGTCGAGACGGTGGCCGCGCGACTCGTGGACCGCCAGGGCCGGTGGCTGGAGACCAGCCACGCCTTCCACTCGGCCCTGATGGGCCCCATGCTGGACGAGTTCGCCCGACTGGCCGGCTCAGTGCCCCACGCACGCCCACAGCTGCCGATCATCTCCACCCTCACCGGCGAGCCCGTCATCGCGTTCACCCCCTCCTACTGGGCGGACCAGATACGGGGAACAGTCCGGTTCGCGGACGCCATCACACGGATGCGGGCACAGAAAGTGGCCCGCTTCGTGGAACTCGGCCCGGACACGAACCTGGTCGGCGCCATCGACGAGACCTGCGGGGACGGCGCACTCGCGGTGGCATTGCTGCGCCGCGACCGGCCGGAGCCGACTAGCGCGGTGACCGCCCTGGCCCGGCTCTGGGCGGACGGCGGCCGGGTCGACTGGCACGCCTTCTACGCCCACACCGACGCACGCACCACCGACCTGCCGACCTACCCCTTCGCCCGGGACCGCTACTGGATGCAGAACCCCGAAGGGACCAGCCCCCGGCGACAGCGCACCGAGCGCACCGCCGCCGACGGCCTGCGGTACGAGATCGCCTGGCACCCGGTGACCACCGACGAGGTGAGCGATCTGTCGGGCGGCTGGTTGTTGGTGGAGTCCGCTGGTGCGTTGGATGTGTGGGCGGAGGCGTTGGCGGGGGAGTTGGCCTCGCGTGGTGTGCGGGTGGAGCGGTTGCGGTTGGGGGTCGGTGATCTGGACCGGGTGGGGCTGGCTGAGCGGTTGGCCGGGTTCGCGGGGTGCGGGCGGGTGGTGTCGTTCCTGGGGCAGGAGGAGACGGGTCACTCGGAGCATGTGGGGGTGCCTGTTGGTTTGGTGGGGACGGTTGCGTTGGTGCAGGCCGTTGCGGATGCGGGGCTGGATGTCCGGGTGTGGTGTGTGACGTCTGGTGCGGTGTCGGTGGTGCCTGGTGATGGTGTGGTGTGTCCGTTGCGGGCTGGTGTGTGGGGTCTGGGGCGGGTTGTGGCGTTGGAGGAGCCGGGCCGGTGGGGTGGTCTGGTGGATGTGCCGGTCGAGCCTGTGGGGGGTTCGGTGGCGCGGTTGGTGGAGGTGTTGGCCGGCGGTGCCGGTGTGGAGGATCAGGTGGCGGTGCGTGGTGGGGCTGTTTTGGGTCGGCGGTTGGTGCGTGCCCGGTCGTCGTCCGGTGGTGGTGTGTGGTTGCCGTCGGGGACGGTGTTGGTGACGGGTGGTACGGGTGCGTTGGGTGCGCGTGTGGCTCGTTGGGTGGTGGAGCGTGGTGCGGGGCGTGTGGTGCTGGCGAGTCGGCGGGGCATGGCGGCTGAGGGGGCGGCGGAGCTGTGTGAGGAGTTGCGGGCGTTGGGCGCGGGGGTGGAGGTGGTGGCGTGTGATGTCGGTGTGCGCCGTGAGGTGGAAGAGCTGTTTGAGCGCTTTGATGTTTCTGCGGTGGTGCATGCGGCGGGTGTGCTGGATGACGGTGTGGTCGGCGGTTTGACGGTTGACCGGCTGGCTGGGGTGTGGGAGGCGAAGGCGGGTGAGCGGCATGGCAGCCGATGAGGGCGTACGGGCTCGGTTGGCCCGTGGTGGTCTGACGCCGCTGGACCCCGGGGTTGCTGTCGATGTGCTCGGTTCGGTTTCGGGGTGTGAGACGGTCGTTGACGTGGACTGGGGGCGCTTTGTCCCCGGGGCCACTGCGGTGCGGGCCAGCCGCCTGTGGGACGAGGTGGCGCCGGGTGCTGGTGTGGTGGTCGAGCGTGCGGAGTCGGCCGGCGGTGGCGGGCTGCGGAAGCGACTGGCTGGTCTGTCGGGTGCGGCCCGACGCTCGTCCCTGATGGAGACGGTGCGTGGCCGGGCCGCGTCCGTACTGGGCTTCACAGAGGCGACCGCGGTGGACGTCTCCAAATCCTTCCGGGACCTCGGCTTCGACTCGCTGACCGCCGTCGAACTCCGCAACGGCCTGGCCGCCGAGACCGCCCTCACCCTTCCGTCGACGCTGGTGTACGACTATCCCTCCGTCGAGGCCCTGACCGATGAACTGCTGACCCGGCTGTTCGGCGCGACCGAGGACGACGTTCCGGCAGCGGTGGCAGTCACGGCCTCCCCGGCGGCCACGGACGACCCGGTAGTCGTGGTGGGCATGGGCTGCCGTTTCCCCGGCGGCGTCGCCTCTCCCGAAGACCTGTGGCGGCTGCTGGCGGACGGCGTGGACGCCATGGGCGGCTTCCCCGCCGACCGCGGCTGGGACCGCATCCAGGACACGGGTGACGGCTACGCCCGGGTGGGCGGTTTCGTCGAAGGTGCGGCGGACTTCGATGCCGGGCTGTTCGGGATCTCGCCGCGCGAGGCCCTGGCGATGGACCCGCAACAGCGGCTGTTGCTGGAGGTCGTCTGGGAGTCCTTGGAGGGCGCCGGCATCGCGCCCTTGTCGCTGCGGGGGCTGCCCGTGGGGGTCTTCGCGGGCACCAACGGCCAGGACTATCCGGCGCTGTTGGCGCTGGCCGGTGAGTCGGGTGACGGCTACGCCGGGACCGGTAGTTCGGGCAGTGTGCTGTCGGGTCGGGTGTCGTATGCGTTGGGGCTCGAGGGTCCGGCGGTGACGGTTGATACGGCTTGTTCGTCGTCGTTGGTGGCGATGCACATGGCGGCTCAGTCGTTGCGCTCGGGTGAGTGTTCGTTGGCTCTGGCCGGTGGTGTAACGGTGATGTCGACGCCGGGTGCGTTCGTGGAGTTCGAGCGGCAGGGCGGGCTGGCTGGGGATGGTCGGTGCAAGGCGTTCTCGGATGATGCGGACGGTACGGGTTGGGGCGAGGGTGTGGGGGTCCTGGTCCTGGAGCGGTTGTCGGATGCGCGGCGGAACGGCCATCGGGTGTTGGCGGTGGTGCGTGGCAGTGCGGTGAATCAGGATGGTGCGTCGAACGGGTTGACGGCGCCGAATGGTCCGTCGCAG
>NZ_JODR01000058.1 GCF_000725885.1 Streptomyces albus subsp. albus
GCGTCCGGTCCGGGAGCAACGGCTCGATCCGCGCCCACTGCGCGTCAGTCAACGGCACACCCTGACCAACGACCAACTGATCCAAACGAAACGGCCTAGCGCAGGCCCCGCCACGCTCCGACGATGATCGCGACGAGTCCGGCAACGGCGACAGCCCAGGGCGATCCATGCTGGAATCGAATCTGCTGGAGGGCTCCCGGCGTCCGTTGCGCGGTGGCCGAAACGTTACTGCTCTGGCCGGGTGCTGCAGCCCTGCTCATCTCGCCGCACCACGGGCAGCCGCCGTTGTCGCCAACAGCGATCGGCCCCGTCTCCGTCCTCATCTCCAACGCCGGCATCACACGCGATGCGCTGAGCCCGACCATGCGCGAGGAAGACTTCACCGACGTCATCGAGACCAACCTCGTGGGCTCCTTCCGCATGGCCAAGGCCGTCTCCAAGTCAATGATCAGCGCCAAGTGGGGGCGCATTGTCTTCATCTCGTCGATCATGGGCTTCCTGGGATCCCCTGGTCAGGCCAACTACGCCTCGTCCAAGGCCGGAATGCTCGGCCTCACCCGCTCCCTCGCGTGGGAGCTGGGCTCACGCAACGTGACCGTCAACATGGTCACACCGGGCCTCATCGAAACGGACATGATCGACGCGGTCACCGACAAGCGCCGCGACCAACTCCTGAGCCAGACTCCGCTGCGACGCACGGGCACCGTGCAGGAAGTCGCCAACGTGGTCAAGTTCCTCGCCAGCGACGACGCCTCCTACGTCACCGGCGCCGCAGTGCCCATCGGCGGCGGCATCGGCATGGGCCAGTAGCCCCGCAACCCTCCCGAAGGCCGTTTGGCAGCAGGCGAAACGACCCAGCTTCACACCTCACAAAAGGACAGGCCATGACCGCAATGACCGAAGAAGAAGTTCTGCAGATCGCCCTGGACATGGGCCGGATCTTCAACGACGGCGACATCGAGGTCGCCAGGCGCCTGGTCGCCGACGACTTCGTAGACTACGAGGCCCCCGAAGGCGCTCCCGTGGGCGCGGAAGCCTACGCCCGCACGGCGAACTGGATGCGCAGCGTCTGGGAGAACGCGCGCTGGGAAACCGTCGATGCCTTCGCCAAGGGCGACAAGGCCACCATCCGCCTGATCTTCTCCGGCCGGCAGGTGGCCGACTTCATGGGGGTGCCGGCCACGGGCAAGGAGGTGCGGGTGCAGCACATCCACATCTATCGCATCGCCGACGGCCAGGTGCACGAGCACTGGGCCGTCCGCGATGACCTCGAACTGTTCCGTCAGCTCGGCGCATGGGACAAGCCCCTCGAGGGCGCCCCCAAGCCGGCACCTGCCGCCTGACGGCACTCGTAGCAGAGCAAGATGAAGAGGGGCGGCACCCGCTCAAGCGGGTGCCGCCCCTCCGCACGTTGTCACGCCACTGTCAGGAGCTGCTGGGGCCCAGCCCCTTCAGGAGCGTGTCGACCACGGCGGCCGCGAGGGTGTCAGGATCCGTGGCCTCCTCCGCCTGCACCTGAATCGCCTGTTCGATCAAAGCGTGGTACACACGGCGAGCCCACTCGAGGTCTGCGTCAGGGCGCAGAAGACCGGCCTTCTGCGCCCGGTCGAGGAGTAGATGCCCTTTCGCGAAGATGCGCTCATGGGCGGCCGCAGCCTCCGGGTCGCGCAGCAGTGGCTGGCTAACGGTGTAGCGCCAACCACTCTTCACCTGGATCACATTCGCGGTGATCTGATGCAACGCCACCATAGGAGGGGCCGTCTCGGGGCGCCCCACGTCGATGGCCTCCTCCACCTGCTTGAAGGCGTGCACGGCCATGGCGTCAATCAAGGCCTCCCGGTTCGCGAAGCGACGGTGAACGGTCGTGCGCGCCACACCGGCCGCAGCCGCGATCTGGGCCAGGCTCGCCGTCGGATCGGCGCCGAGCACCTGCTCCGCGGCCTCCAGGATCGTGCGCATCGTGCGCTCCGTGTCGGCGCGTAGGGGCCGCTCTTTCGTAGGTGTCGGGGTCACGGTGTGGCCGCCTCTCGCTCGTGGATTCGACACACCCAGTGTATGTGACCTGGTGGATGCAGTACAAAAGAAAATGGCTACGTTGATGTTGCATGTCTATCGATCTCTGGTACGTTCTTGTTGCAGAACACCGGATAAGTGCAACTACACGGGAGTGGGTCGTCATGTCGCAGGAGCAGCAGGACTGGATCGAGACATACGAGTACGTGCGAGGCGTCCAGGCCGCTGGCCCGGATGAGCTGCAGCAGGTCGGGGTGCTGAAGATCGGTAACCGCAACGCGCGACGCGTCCTCGTCCTGCTCGGCGGCCGCGAGGGAGCCGCCGGCGTCTTCAAGCACACGGGCCGAACGCTCACGAGCGCCGACAACAACCTGCAGGTATGGGCTGTGGACCGGCGCGAGCAGAACCTCGCCGACCTCACCGGCTTCGGGGACACCGCGGAGCAGGCCACCGAGTACTACCTGGGCGGCCACTACCAGGTCCAGGACCCGGCCAAGGCCGACTACGCCGCCGATTGGGGCCTGGAGGTACTCCTCGAGGACCTCCGCCGGGTCGTCCTCGACGCCTCTGACGGAGGCCGACGCGAGGTCGTGCTCGGCGGCGTTTCCGTCGGGGGAAGTGAAGCCCTCCTCTACGGCGCCTGGGACTTCAACGGCACCCCCGGCTACAGCGACCTTGCAGGGCTGGCCATCGTCGACGGCGGCGTACTCAACGCCTACTCCGGCGCCGGCATGGAGTTCGAGCTGCCCATGGAGGCCGCGCAGGGATGGCTCGCGGCCATCCGCTCAGGAGCCGTCTTCGAGGACTTCACCAGCACCACCACCGGCTTGGGGGAGCGCCCCGAGTCGGCGGCCCTGTGGTACCAGCTCGCCGCCCAGCACGCCCTGACAGACCCCGACGGCCCCTCCGTGCTGGCCGACCGGCTGCCCGAGGCGTTCCGCGTCAACGGCCCCGTCACCAACGCCGGTCTGTTCGGCCGCCTCGTCGATGCAGCCCAGGCCCACCCCTCCTACTCGGTGCAGGCCGGGCATCTGAACGAGGACGGCGCATGGGTCGACGGCGGCCCCACGAAGCTCCGCACCGTGGCCGAGGCATTCGCCGGGCCCCGCCCCGGCGCCTGGACCTGGTACACGCTCAACCGGGTCATGCTCGACCTGGTCGCCGCCATCGACTTCAAGGAGACCGAGCTCACGCGGTTCCTCGGCCTGCGCCTGGCGCACGGGGCGGACATCAACATCCCCCTCTATGCCTTCCAATCCGGGCTCACCAACGGCACCACCGGGCAGGCCGCGGCCTCCGTCACGGCCGCCAGCAAGATCCCGGAGCTGTCGCTCTTCTCCGACACGGCCCTGACGCACCAGGACCTCGTCTATGCCCAGTGGGAGGACAACCGGTTCCTCCAGACCCTCAATCAGTTCCTGCGCGCCCTGCCGCAGCGCGCGAACTGACCACCCGGCGCACGCCCGCTTCCGGGCGCGTCTCCTCGACCGGGGCGGCGGGATACCTCCCCCGCATTCCGCCGCCCCACCCCGACTTTTCACGGATCAAGGAGAGTTCCGATGGCCTCCACCACGCCTGAGGCCCCGCCTCGCGCGGGCCTCACCATCCTCGCCCTGTGCCTCGCCGTCTTCATCGTCCCTTACGGCCTCAGCAGTGCACCGGTCGCCCTGCCGGCGATGGGACGTGACCTCGACGCCGGCGTCGTGCCCCTGCAATGGGTCGTCAACGCCTACAACGTGACCGCAGCCAGCTTCATGATGGCCGCCGGCTCCATCGCCGACCGCATCGGACGCAAGCGGGTGTTCGGGTTCGGCATCGTCCTCTACGGCGTTTCCGCCCTGACCGGTGCTCTTGCCACCAACGTGATCATGGTGGACATCGCCCGCGCCGTTGCGGGTGTCGCCGCGGCCGCCATGATGACCGCCGGTGTCTCCGTCATGGCCAACATGTTCCACGGGGCCGCCCGCACCAAGGCCTTCGCGTACGTCGGCGTCACCATCGGCGCCGGCCTCGCCCTCGGCCCGACCACCTCCGGCATGCTCGTCTCGGCCATGGGATGGCAGTCCATCTTCTGGGTCCAGTTCGCCATCGCCGCCGTGTCCGTGGCCGGCCTGCGCCTGGTGCAGGAGTCCAAGGACCCCGACGCGAAGGCCGTCGACTGGGCCGGCACCGCGACCTTCACGCTCGCGCTCTTCTGCTTCACGCTGGGCGTCATTCAGGGACCGACGTGGGGCTGGGGCAGCTCCGGCGTTCTGGGCCTGTTCGCCGGGTGCCTCGTGCTCCTGGCCGCCTTCGTGGCCGTCGAGCGCCGCCAGCAGCACCCCATGTTCGACCTGTCGCTGTTCACCGAGCCCCGCTTCATGGCTGTCAACCTGCTGGCCACCGCCGTCTCGTTCGGCTTCGTCGGCCTGATGGTCCTGCTCCCGTCGTACCTGGTGGGCGCCAACGGGCTCACCGACAGCCAGGCCGGCATCACCATGCTGCTGCTGACCGCCCCGGTACTCCTCTTCCCGCTGGTGGCCGGGCGGCTGGTCCAGGCCGGCGTTTCCATGCGACCGATCCTGAGCGGAAGCCTCGTACTCGTGGCCGCCGGCCTGGCTTGGCTGACAGTCGTGCACCCGGGGGTCTCGCTCCTCGAGCTGGCAGGCCCCCTCCTGCTGGTCGGCATCGGCATCGGTCTCATCTACGGGCTGATGGACGGGGCAGCGGTCAGCACCGTCTCTCCGGCGAAGGTCGGCATGGCCAGCGGCATGTTCAACACCATCCGACTCGCGTCCGAGGCCGTGGCCGTCGCCGGCATGGTCGCCGCACTCGTCTCCCTGGTGCAGGGCAAGCTGTCTGACGGCATCGGCCGATTCGCTCAGGGCAGCGGGCTCGACGCCAAGCAGGCGACCGACAGCGTCACCAGCGGCAATCTGGACACCGTCGTCGCCAAGACGCCGGCCGGTGGCCGAGAAGCCCTCACGGACTTCCTCGGGCAGGGCTACACACAGGGCTTCCAGGTCGTGCTCTGGGCCACTGCTGCCATCTGCCTGGCCAGCGCGATCGTCCTCCACCTCATCCTCAAGGACCGCAGCGAGGACCCGGCCGCTCCGGCCGAGGACAACAACGCTCCCCAGCCGACGAAGGCACACGCCGACGCGACGGTCTGAACCACGAAGACCCCCTCCAGGGTGCCCGCCTCAACGGCGGGCACCCTTCGGCCTCGGCAGGAACGCATGCCAATCACCGCCACCAACGCTGTGTCAGGAAGCCACCGGGCTCCCAGCAAACCGGCCCTGGCCCCACGGGTGCTGGCAGGCCCCCTCGTCGGCACAGCGACCGCAATCGTCCAGTTCAACAACGACGCCAGCACGCTGCATCCCCAGGAACGCGAACTGGAGCAGCAACTGGCCCCCGCCAGACGAGCAGACTTCGCTGCCGGCCGACTAGCAGCTGCCCGTGCCCTCCAGGCCCTGAACGTCCACGGGCCCGTCCTCAGAGACGGAAGACGCCCTCTCTTCCCTGAGGATGCCCACGGGTCCATCAGCCACTGCGCCGGGCACATCGGTGCCTGCTTCGCCAGCATCCATCCGCAGGTTCTCGCCACAGGCGTCGACATCGAGCGCACCGACCGCCTGGGGCGCGACGCGACCCACCTAGGCAGTTTCGTTTGGATCATCGGGCGGACCAGAGGAAGATGCCCGCGACGTGGAGTCCGGCCAGGTAGATGGTGGCGGTTTTCTCGTAGCGGGTGG
>NZ_JODR01000059.1 GCF_000725885.1 Streptomyces albus subsp. albus
GTCGGGGACGGTGTTGGTGACGGGTGGTACGGGTGCGTTGGGTGCGCGGGTGGCCCGGTGGGTGGTGGAGCGTGGTGCGGGGCGTGTGGTGCTGGCGAGTCGGCGGGGGATGGCGGCCGAGGGGGCGGCGGAGCTGTGTGAGGAGTTGCGGGCGTTGGGTGCGGGGGTGGAGGTGGTGGCGTGTGACGTCGGTGTGCGCCGTGAGGTGGAAGAGCTGCTCGCGCGTTGTGACGTTTCTGCGGTGGTGCATGTGGCTGGGGTGCTGGATGACGGTGTGGTCGGTGGTTTGACGGTTGACCGGTTGGCTGGTGTGTGGGAGGCGAAGGCGGGTGCGGCCTGGCATCTGCATCATGCGCTGGGTGATCGTGAGCTGGATGCGTTCGTTGTGTTTTCTTCTGCGGCTGGTGTGTGGGGTGGTGCGGGTCAGGGTTCGTATGCGGCGGCGAATGCTGCGTTGGATGCGTTGGTGGAGTATCGGCGTGCGCGGGGGCTGGTGGGTGCGTCGGTGGCGTGGGGGCCGTGGGCCGAGAGCGGTATGGCGGCGGATGAGGCGGTGCGTTCCCGGCTCGGCCGTGGCGGTGTGCGACCGCTGGAGCCCAAGGCCGCGGTGGGCATTCTTGGTTCTGCCTCGGGCTGCTTCGCCGTTGCGGACGTGGACTGGGAGCGTTTCGTACCGGGCGTGACCGCCGTCCGGGCCAGCCGCCTGTGGGACGAGGTGGCGCCGGGTGCTGGTGTGGTGGTCGAGCGTGCGGAGCCGGCCGGCGGTGGCGGGCTGCGGAAGCGACTGGCTGGTCTGTCGGGTGCGGCCCGACGCTCGTCCCTGATGGACACGGTGCGTGGCCAGGTCGCGACCGTACTGGGCTTCGCGGACCCGACAGTGCTCAACCCGTCGACGGCGTTCCGTGAACTCGGCGTCGACTCCCTGATGGCGGTGGAGCTGCGCAACGCCCTCGCCATGGTCTCCGGCCTCACCCTGCCCTCGACCGTCGTGTTCGACCACCCGTCCATCGACGCGCTGACCGACCTGCTGCTGACCCGGTTGTTCGGCGCGGCGGAGGACACCGCCGCGGAAGCAGTGCGGACGAAGTCGCTCCCTGACGTGGACGACCCGGTGGTCGTGGTGGGCATGGGCTGCCGCTTCCCCGGCGGTGTCACCTCCCCCGAAGACCTGTGGGGCCTGCTGGCCGACGGCGTGGATGCCGTTGGCGCCTTCCCGGCCGACCGGGGCTGGGACCGCCTCGGCAACGTGAGCGAGACCGGTGCCTACGCCCGGGTGGGCGGTTTCGTCGAAGGTGCGGCGGACTTCGATGCCGGGCTGTTCGGGATCTCGCCGCGTGAGGCGCTGGCGATGGACCCGCAACAGCGACTGCTCCTCGAAGTCGCCTGGGAGTCCCTGGAGAACGCCGGTGTCGCACCGCTGTCACTGCGCGGACAGCAGGTCGGGGTCTACGCGGGCACCAACGGCCAGGACTACCTCGCCCTCCTGGGCCTGGCCGGCGAATCGGGTGACGGCTACGGCGGCACCGGTAATTCGGGCAGTGTGCTGTCCGGCCGTGTGTCATACGCGTTGGGGCTCGAGGGCCCGGCGGTGACCGTGGATACGGCTTGTTCGTCGTCGTTGGTGGCGATGCACATGGCGGCTCAGTCGTTGCGCGCCGGGGAGTGCGATCTGGCGTTGGCCGGTGGTGTGACGGTGATGTCGACGCCGGGTGCGTTCGTGGAGTTCGAGCGGCAGGGCGGGCGTCCGACGTGGACGTGGTGGAGGCGCACGGCACGGGTACGTCGCTGGGTGACCCGATCGAGGCGCAGGCCCTGTTGGCCACGTATGGCCAGGACCGGCCGGAGAACCGCCCGTTGTGGCTGGGCTCGGTCAAGTCGAACCTGGGGCACACGCAGGCCGCTGCCGGTGTCGCGGGCGTGATGAAGATGATTCTTGCGATGCGGCACGGGCGTTTGCCGAAGACGCTGCATGTCGATACGCCGTCGTCGCACGTGGACTGGTCGGCAGGTGCGGTGGAGCTGCTGACCCAGCCGCGTGAATGGCCGCGCGACGAGCGGCCGAGGCGGGCCGGGGTGTCGTCCTTCGGTGTGAGCGGCACCAACGCGCACATCATCCTGGAAGAGGCACCGTCCGCACCGGAAGAGGAGGCTGCGGCGGAATCCTCGGTTCGCCTACCGGTGGTGCCGTGGGTGGTCTCGGCGAAGACGGTGCCGAGTGTGGCGGCGCAGGCCGGCCGGTTGCTGTCCGCGGGGCTTGATGTGGGTGCGGTGGATGTGGGGTTGTCGTTGGCGACCACGCGTTCTGGTCTTGAGCACCGGGCCGTTGTGCTGGGCGGGGACGTGGAGGAGCTGCGGACGCGTCTTGCTGCTCTGGCGGCCGGAGAGGCCACGCCGGACACCGTGACCAGCATGGCTCGCTCCGGTCTGACGGGGTTCGTGTTTGCCGGTCAGGGTGGTCAGCGTCTCGGTATGGGCGGGGAGTTGGCGGATGCCTTCCCGGTGTTCGCTGATGCGTTGGATGAGGTGTGTGCGCACTTCGACGGGTTGTTGGACCGTCCGCTGCGGGACGTGATGTTCGCGGAAGCCGATGAGGATACGGAGGCGTTGGGGCAGACCGGGTGGGCCCAGCCTGCGTTGTTCGCGGTCGAGGTGGCGTTGTTCCGGCTGCTGGAGTCGTGGGGCGTCAAGCCCGATTACCTGGTCGGCCATTCCGTGGGTGAGTTGGCGGCTGCGCATGTGTCGGGTGTGCTGTCGCTGGCGGACGCGTGCAAGCTGGTCGCTGCTCGTGCTCGGTTGATGCAGGCGTTGCCCGGGGGCGGGGCGATGTGGGCGGTGCGGGCCACTGTCGATGAGGTCACTCCGCTGTTGGTGGAGGGTGTGTCGGTGGCGGCGGTGAACGCGCCGGGTCAGGTGGTGCTCTCCGGCACTCGCGATGCCGTCGGAACGGTGGCGGCTGCCTTGCCCGACCATCAGGGTCGTTGGCTGGAGGTCAGTCACGCTTTCCACTCGGCATTGATGGACCCGATGCTGGCGGCCTTCGAGGAAGCCGCGGCTGGAGTGTCGTACGGGCGCCCCTCGGTGCCGATCGTCTCGACGCTGACCGGCGAGCCGGTCGAGGAGTTCTCCGCGTCGTACTGGACGGACCAGGTGCGCGGCACCGTGCGTTTCGCCGACGCGATCACCCGTCTCAAGGCCCTGGGCGTGGCCCGTTTCGTGGAGCTGGGTCCGGACGCCACCCTCATGGCCGCCGTCGAGGAGACGTGCGGCGACGACGTGCTCGCCGTCCCCGTGCTGCACCGCAAACGACCCGAAGCCACCACCGCCGTCACCGCCCTCGCACACCTGTGGGCGGCCGGCGCCGAGGCCGACTGGGCGGCGTTCTTCGCGCCGACCGGCGCCCGGACCGTCGAGCTGCCCACCTACGTCTTCCAGCACGAACGCTACTGGCCGAGCCTGCCGGGCCGGGGCCGGACCACCGCTACCCCGGACGCGACCGGCGTCGACGGAACGTTCTGGGACATGGTCGGGCACGGTGACGTCGAGACGTTCACGAATGCCCTCGGGGTGGCGGCCGACGCCGCTGTCCGGGACGTCATGGCCGCGCTCGACACCTGGCAGCGCCGCCACCGCCGGCTCGCCGGCCTCGACCGGCTGTGCTACCGGGTCGGCTGGACGCCGATCGGGCCGGTGCGGGACGTCGACGTGTCGGGCGGCTGGCTGATCGTCGAGCCCGCGGACGCCGACGACCCCTGGGCGGCGGCGCTCGCCGACGAACTGGCGACGCGCGGCGCACAGGTGACCCGGCTGCGGCTGGACGTCGCGGACCTGGACCGGGCGATCCTGGCCGGTCGGCTCGCCGAGTTCGCGGACTGCGGCACGGTGGTGTCGTTCCTCGGTCAGGACGAGCGCGAGCACGCCGATCACCCGGGCCTGTCGTTCGGCCTGACCGCCACCGCCACGCTCGTCCAGGCCCTGGGCGACGCCGGGGCGCGCAACCGGGTGTGGACGGTCACGTCGGGTGCGGTCTCCACCGGTTCCGGTGACGAACTGGCGCAGCCCGCGCGTGCCGCCGTGTGGGGCCTGGGCCGGGTCGTCGCGCTGGAGGAACCGGAGCGGTGGGGCGGACTCGTCGACGTGCCGGCCCAACCCGCGCGGGGTGCAGCCGCCAGGCTGGTGGAGGCGCTGGCCTCGACCGCGGTGGGTGAGGACCAACTGGCCCTGCGCGGTGGGGCCGTGCTCGGACGTCGACTGGTCCCCGCACCCTTTGAGCCCACGGCGGTGCCGTGGACCCCGTCCGGCACCGTCCTGATCACCGGCGGCACCGGTGCCCTGGGCGGGCG
Source organism: Streptomyces albus subsp. albus (assembly GCF_000725885.1). Lineage (GTDB taxonomy): Bacteria > Actinomycetota > Actinomycetes > Streptomycetales > Streptomycetaceae > Streptomyces > Streptomyces albus. The sequence goes on from NZ_JODR01000059.1 coordinate 4,341, forward strand.
GACCGCCCGCTGGGCTGTGCAGCGGGGTGCGCGGCACATCGCTCTCGTCAGCCGCCGCGGTGCCGACGCACCGGGCGCCGCCGCACTGCGCGACGAGCTTGAGGAACTGGGCGCCACGGTCACCTTCGCCGCCTGCGACCTGGCCGACCGTGCCGCGCTCGCCGCGGCCCTCGCACAGGTGGAGTCCGAGGGGCCGGGGATCCGGTCCGTCTTCCACGCTGCGGGCCGGACGCAGGCCGTGTCCCTGCGTGACTCGGGCGTCGGCGACCACGCGGCCATGATGGGGGCGAAGGCCGCCAGCGCGGCCAACCTCGAAGCGCTGCTGGGCGAGCGTGACCTGGAAGCGTTTGTGCTCTACTCCTCCGTCGCCGCCACCTGGGGCAGCGGCATGCAGGGCGGATACGCCGCCGCCAACTCCTACCTCGACGCTCTCGCGGCTCGTCGCCGCGCCCGGGGCAAGGCAGCGACCTCGCTCGCCTGGGGCCCGTGGGCCGGTGGTGGCATGGCCGCCGCCGAGGGCGCCGAGGACGAGCTGCGCCGGCATGGTCTGCCGACCCTGTCGCCGGACGACGCGATGGCAGCGCTGGAGGCGGCCGTGTCCGGCGGGGAGCCCTGCATCTCAGTCGTGGATGTCGACTGGGAGCGGTTCGTCCCGACCTTCACGGTGCGGCGCGCCAGCGCGTTGTTCGCCGAGATCGACGACGCCCCGCAGGACACCGGCACACCGCAGAGCACCGACGAGCGGCCGGGAGCCGCAGGGGCTCTGCGGGAGCTGCTGGACGGGCTGGACGAGCGGGACCGGCGCCGCCGGGTCCTCGAACTCGTCCGCAGCGAGGCCGCTGCGGTCCTCGGCCACGCCGGCACCGGGACGATCGAACCGGGGCGTGCCTTCCGCGACCTCGGGTTCGACTCGCTCACCGCCGTCGAGTTCCGCGACCGGCTCAGGACGGCGACGGGCCTGTCCCTGGCCGCCACCCTAATTTTCGACCATCCGACCCCGGCGGCACTCACCGACCACCTCGTGGACCGGGTGACGGGCACCGGGCAGATGCCGGAACTCCTCGAACCGGCCCGTGCGTCCCTCGACGAGCCCGTCGCTATCGTGTCGATGGCCTGCCGCTTCCCCGGCGGGGCCAGCGACCCGGAGAGCCTGTGGCGGCTGCTGTCCGAGTCGGGCGACGCCATCACCGGGTTCCCCACCGACCGGGGCTGGGAGCCGGACGCCCTCGACGCCGCCGGCTCGTCCTTCGCCCGTCAGGGCGGCTTCCTCGCCGACGCCGCGGACTTCGACGCCGGGTTCTTCGGCATCTCGCCGCGTGAGGCACTGGCGATGGACCCGCAGCAGCGGCTGCTGCTCGAAGTCGCCTGGGAGTCCCTGGAACGCGCGGGCATCACCCCGACGAAGCTCAAAGGCGATCGCGTCGGCGTCTTCGTCGGCGCCGGCAGCTCCGGCTACCTCAGCAACGCGCACAACGTCCCGGAAGGCGTCGGCGGCCATCTGATCACCGGCAACTCGGGCAGCGTGCTGTCGGGCCGGATCTCCTACGCGATGGGGTTCGAGGGCCCGGCGGTCACGGTCGACACCGCCTGCTCGTCCTCGCTGGTGGCGCTGCACCTCGCCGTGCAGGCGCTGCGCTCGGGGGAGTGCTCCCTGGCGCTGGCCGGCGGTGTCACGATCATCGCCAGCCCGGACGCGTTCATCGACTTCGCACAGCAGGGCGGGCTGGCCACCGACGGCCGGTGCAAGGCGTTCTCCGACGACGCCGACGGCACCGGCTGGAGCGAAGGCATCGGTCTGCTGCTGGTGGAGCGGTTGTCGGACGCCCGGCGGAACGGCCATCGGGTGTTGGCGGTGGTGCGTGGCAGTGCGGTGAATCAGGATGGTGCGTCGAACGGGTTGACGG
>NZ_JODR01000060.1 GCF_000725885.1 Streptomyces albus subsp. albus
CCGCGAAAGCCCCTGATGCACCCGGAACATCTCCCCCAGCTGATACCCCACCGTCAACACCGGATTCAACGCCGACAACGCATCCTGGAAAATCATGGCCATTCGGGCGCCCCGGATCCGCCGGCGTTCCTCATCCGGGAGGGTCAGCAGGTCGCGCCCCTCGAAGAGGATCTGCCCGCCCGTGATCCGGCCCGGCGGCACATCGAGGATGCCCATGACCGCCTGGGCGGTCACCGACTTGCCGGAACCGGACTCGCCGAGCACCGCGAGCGTCTCGCCCGCCTCGACGCTCCAGCTGACGCCGTTGACCGCACGGGCCACGCCGTCCCTGGTGCGGAACTCGACGTGCAGATCCCGGACTTCCAGCAGAGTCACCGTGCGCTCACCTCAGCTTCGGGTCGAGGGCGTCGCGCACCGCGTCGCCGAGCATGATGAACGCCAGCACGGTGATGCTGAGCGCGGCGGCCGGGTACAGCAGGATGTGCGGCGCGTTGCGGAACTGCATGCCCTGGGAGGCGGCCGAGATGTCGGCGCCCCAGGAGACGGTGGGCGGCTGGAGGCCGACGCCCAGGAAGCTGAGCGTGGCCTCCAGCGAGATGTAGGTGCCCAGCGCGATGGTCGCGGTCACGATCACCGGGGCGACGGCGTTGGGCAGGATGTGGCGCACCAGCATGCGGGTGGTGCCGGCGCCCAGGGCGCGGGCGGCCAGTACGTAGTCGTTCTGCTTGGCGGTGATCACCGAACCGCGGGCGATACGGGCCACCTGCGGCCAGCCGAGCAGCACGATGAAGGTGACGACCGTCCACACCGAGCGGCTGCCGGTCATGGAGAGGAAGACCAGACCGCCCAGCACGATGGGGATGCCGAAGAAGATGTCGGTGACGCGGGAGACGACCGCGTCCCACACCCCGCCGAAGAAACCGGCGAGTCCGCCCAGGAGGCTGCCCAGTACGGCCACCCCCAGCGTGGCGCAGACCCCGACCGTCACGGACGTGCGGGCGCCGTGGACGACCCGGGTGTAGACGTCGCAGCCCTGCGCGTCGAAACCGAACCAGTGCCCCGCCGACGAGGGATCCAGGGAGCGTCCGAGCCGGCAGGAGAGGGGGTCGCGGCCGGCGATGAGACCGGGCCACACGGAGATCAGTACCAGGAACGCGATGAGCAGCCCGGCGATCAGGAAGACCGGGTTGCGCCGCAGGTCGTGCCAGGCATCCGACCACAGGCTGCGGCTGTGTCCGCGCTCGTCGCCGCCCGGCGGCGGGGTCGGTGTCCCCTCCCCTTCGCGGCCTTCCCGCTCGACGCCGACCACTTCCATGCCGCGGCCGTGTCCCTCGAAGGCGGAGGTGCCGCTCATGATGCCTCCCCGGGGTGCCGCGGTTCCGTCGTGTGCGGGGGTTCGCCTCCCCCGCCGCGGGCGGGCCGCCGGACGGTGCCGGCGGGGCCCGGGGTGCCGTCCGGCCGCGGGCCGGCGGGCGGTGCCTCACGCATAGCGGATCCTCGGGTCGAGCACGGCGTACAGGAGATCGACGAGCAGGTTCGCGAGGAGGAAGACGACGACGAGGACGGTCACGAAACCGACGACCGTGGGCGAGTTCTGCCGCACGATGCCCTGCCACAGCTGGAAACCGACACCGTGGATGTTGAAGATCCGCTCGGTGACCAGGGCGCCGGCCATCAGGCTGCCCACATCGGTGCCCAGGAAGGTGACGACGGGGATCAGCGAGTTGCGCAGCAGGTGCCGCACCGTCACGCGCCGCCGGCTCAGCCCCTTCGCGACGGCCGTCCGCACATAGTCGGCGCGGGTGTTCTCCGCGATGGAGGTGCGGGTGAGCCGGGTGACGTAGGCGAGGGAGACGAGGGCGAGCACCAGGCCGGGGAGCAGGAGCTGGCCCAGGGGCGCGGCGGGCGAGACGGCGGGTGAGATCCAGCCCCATTTCACGCCCAGCAGGTACTGCGCGAGGCTGCCGGTCACGAAGGTGGGGACGGAGATGACGACGAGGGTGAACATCAGCACCCCGCTGTCCACCGGGCGTCCGCGCCGCAGTCCGGTCAGGACGCCCAGAGTGATGCCGATGGCGATCTCGAAGACGACGGCGATGACGGCCAGCCGTACGGTGAGCGGGAAGGCCGTCGCCATCAGTTCGGTCACCGGCTGGCCGTTGAAGGCATTGCCGAAATCACCGGTGAAGATCTTTCCCATGTAGAGCACGTACTGCTGCCACACGGGCTTGTCGAGGTGGAATTCGGCGCGGAGCTGGGCGGCGGTCGCCGGGTCCGGCGCCCGCTCCCCGAACATCGCGTTGACCGGGTCGCCGACGGCGTAGACCATCACGAAGATGAGGAAGGTCGTCCCGATGAAGACCGGGACCATCTGGAGCAGGCGTCGGATGACGTAGCGCCCCACGTCGGCTCACTTGACCTTGATGTCGGTGAAGACCGGCACGGAGAAGGGGTTGAGCCGCACGTTGCTGACCCGCTCGGAATATCCGGCGTTGCCGTTCTGGTACCACAGCGGGATCGCCGGGAGCTTCTCGATGATGCGTTTCTCCGCCTGCTGGTAGAGACGGACGGCCTGCTGCTGGTCGGGGGCGGCGTTCGCCTGGTCGATGATCCGGTCCACCTTGGGGTCGGAGAAGCCGGAGTCGTTGGAGGAGGCGTCGGTGTAGTAGACCGGCTGGACGAAATTCTGGATGAGGGGATAGTCCATCTGCCACCCGGTGCGGAACATGCCCTTCATCTTCTGCCCGCTGATGTCGGAGCGGAATTCGCTGAAGGTCGGTACCGGATTGACGGTGCAGGCGTCGTTCTTGCGCAGCGTGCGGTTGATGCTGTTGCAGACGGCCTCCATCCACTGCCGGTGGGAGCCGGTGTCCACGTTGGAGGTCAGGGTGATGCGTCCGCCGGGCAGCCCGCCGCCCCGCTTGACCAGTTTCCGCGCCTCGGCGGGGTCGTATTCGCAGGTGGTGCCGCACAGCCCCGGCTTGTGGCCGCCCGCCCTCCCCAGCACCGGGGAGGTCAGGTCCGTGGCCGGCTCCCGGGTGCCGTGGTAGATCTTGTCGGTCACTTCCTTGCGGTTGATCGCCTTGGACAGGCCCCGCCGCACCATGGCCGCCTTCTCGCTGCGCCACTTCTTGTCGTACATCGGGAAGGAGATGGACTGGGTGATGCCGGCGGGCTGGTTGATGTACCGGCCGCCCAGGTCCCGCCGGGCATTCTTGAGCTGCCCGGCCGGCAGTTCGTCGACGACGTCCAGATTGCCGGCCTGCAGGTCCGTGTACCCGGTGTTCTGGTCGGTGTAGACCCTCAGTTCGACGCCCTTGTTCCGGGGCTTGTCGTCGCCTTGGTAGTGCGGGTTCCGGGACAGTTGCATCGACTGGCCCTTGGTGTAGGAGTCCACCTTGTAGGGGCCGTTGCCGACCGGTTTCTTCAGCCAGCCGGCGTGGTCGGTGAAGAAGGATTTCGGCAGTGGTGCGTAAGCGCTGTAGCCGAGGGTGTCGGGCCACAGGGAGAATTTCTGGTTGAGCTTCACGGTGAAGGTGTGGTCGTTCTTCACCTTCAGTCCGGACAGCGTCTTCGCCGTGGGCTTCCCCTTGTCGGGGTGCACCGCGTCATAGCCTTCGATGTACTGGAAGAAGTAGGAGTTGACCTGCTTGTTGGTGACCAGTGCGCCGTAGTTCCAGGCGTCCACGAAGGATTTCGCCGTCACCGGTGTGCCGTCGGAGAACTTCCAGCCCTTCTCCAGGGTGATGGTGAAGTTTTGCTGGTCGTCGGTGCGGATGGAGCGGGCGACGGCGTTCTGGGCCCGGCCCGTGCGGGGGTCGTACTTCTTCAGCCCCCGGAAGATCATGTCGAGGACCTTGCCGCCCTGCACCTCGTTGGTGTTCGCGGGCTCCACCGGGTGCTGGGGGTCGGTCCAGAAGGCGCGGACCACCCCGTCCTGGGGGGTGCCGCCCACCCCGCCGCTGCCGGAGCCGCCGCCGCAGGCCGTTGCCGTGAGCGCGACCGCACCCGCCGCGGCGAGCGCTCTCCTGGCCAGGGTGACGCGGGTGGCTCCACGCATGGGTGCCTCCTGGGTGCGCTGTGGGTCCGAGTACGACTCGGACCCACTTAACACCTTTTGACACCATATGCCTGGCTGCCTTGCCTGCCGGGGACAGGGCGGCACCCGTATGGGCGACATGCCCTGGGCGACGGCCCGGGGCAGCCGGTCTCAGGCGGCGACGACCGCGCTGCGCTCCTCCGCGAAGTGGCAGGCCGAGGGGTGTGCGGCGCCCGAGTCGGCCTTCTCGTACAGCGAGGGCACGGCCAGCAGCGGCACCTCGTCGGCGCAGCGCTGTTCGGCCTTCCAGCAGCGGGTGCGGAAGCGGCAGCCGGAGGGCGGGTTGGCCGGCGAGGGCACATCGCCCTCCAGGACGATCCGCTCCCCGCACCACCGACAGGTCGTGCGCGATGAACATGTAGGAGAGGCCGAATTCGTCCTGGAGACGTTCCATCAGGTTGACGACCTGCGCCTGCACCGACACATCCAGCGCGGAGACGGGCTCGTCGGCGACGATGATCTCCGGACGCAGCGCCAGCCCCCGGGCGATCCCGATACGCTGCCGCTGACCACCACTGAACTGGTGCGGATAC
>NZ_JODR01000061.1 GCF_000725885.1 Streptomyces albus subsp. albus
CGGTGACCATGAGGACCAGGTGGCGATCCGCGACGGCGGAGCACTGTTGCGCCGTCTGCGGCGCAAGCCACTGGCCCACGAATCGGGGGAGCCCTTCCGGACGAGCGGCACGGCTCTGATCACGGGCGGCACCGGCGGCCTGGGCGCGCACACCGCGCGCTGGCTCGCTACCTGCGGCGCGGAGCATCTCGTCCTGACCTCACGGCGCGGCCTCGACGCACCCGGCGCGGGCGAACTCGTCACAGGACTGGAAGCTTTGGGTACGCGCGTGACGGTCGCAGCCTGCGATGTCTGCGACTACGACGCCCTGGCCCGGCTGGTCGAGCAGGTGGAGGCCGACGGCCCGCCGATCAGGACCGTCGTACACACCGCCGGCGTCGGCGAGCCCGGCTCGCTGGCCGGCACGGATCTCGCCGAGTTCGAGGCGGGTGCCGCGGCGAAGCTGATGGGCACCGCCCACCTGGACCGGCTCTTCGACCGTGAGGGACTGGACGCTTTCGTCCTGTACTCGTCCGTGGCCGCGGTCTGGGGCGCCGGGGCGCACGGTGCCTACGCGGCCGGCAACGCCTACCTCGACTCGGTCACCCGCAGCCGCCGCGCCCGCGGTCTGGCCGGGACCACCATCGCCTGGGGCCTGTGGTCGGCCGACGACGGCCTGGGCGGCAGCATCGACACCGGGTCCCTCAGCTGGCGGGGACTGTCGTTCATGAACCCGCGGACGGCTGTCGCCGGACTGCGGCAGGCGTTGGCGGACGACGAGGAGTTCCTCGCCATCGGCGACGTGGACTGGGAGGCCTTCACCCCGGCGTTCACCGCCGCCCGGCCGCGTCCACTGCTGGATGCCATGCCCGAAGTCCGCGCAGTCCTGGACGCGGACGACGGGGACGACACGGGTGAGGGGAACTCCCTGCGGGAACGGCTCCACCCGCTGGCCGTCGAAGACCGTGAGAAGGCCCTGCGCGATCTGGTGCGCACGCACACCGCCGAAGTCCTCGGGCACCCCACTGCGCACACCGTCGAGGAGGAGCGGCCGTTCCGTGACCTGGGCTTCGACTCGTTGCTCGCGGTCGAGCTGCGCAATGCGCTGCGCACCGCCACCGGGCTGAAGCTGCCCACCACCCTCGTCTTCGACCACCCCGACGTCATCCGCCTCGCGCAGCATCTGAACACCCTCCTCTTCGGCTCCGAGCCGGAGACCACGGCCCCGGCCGCGCCGGTCGCCGTACCCACCTCCGACGACGACCCCATCGCGATCATCGGCATGAGCTGCCGCTTCCCCGGCGGCATCAACAGTCCCGAGGAGCTGTGGCGGCTGCTGTCGGACGGTGACGAGGTCGTCGACGGGTTCCCCGAGGACCGCGGCTGGGACCTGGAGCGGCTCTACAGCCCGGACCCGGACGAGCAGGGGCGCACCTACGTCAGGACCGGTGGGTTCGTACGGGACGCGGGTCGGTTCGACCCCGCCTTCTTCGGCATCTCGCCGCGCGAGGCCCTGGCGATGGACCCGCAGCAGCGGCTGCTGCTGGAAACCTCCTGGGAAGCGCTCGAACGCGGCAGGATCGACCCGCACAGCCTGCGCGGCAGCAACTGCGGCGTGTTCGTCGGCGTCGGATTCGGCGGCTACGGCACGAGTCTGCGGCAGGTGCCGGACGGGGTGGAGGGGCACCTGCTCACCGGCACGAACTTCAGCGTGGCCTCCGGGCGGATCTCGTACACGCTGGGGCTCGAAGGCCCGGCGGTCACCGTGGACACGGCCTGCTCCTCCTCGCTGGTGGCCCTCCAACTCGCCGCGCGGTCACTGCGGTCCGGCGAATGCACGCTGGCCCTCGCCGGCGGAGCCTCCATCGGCTCGGCGCCCCTGGGCTTCATCGGTTTCAGCCGTCAGCGCGGTCTCGCCGAGGACGGCCGCTCCAAGGCGTTCGCGGACGACGCGGACGGCATGGGCATCTCCGAAGGCGCGGGCGTCTTTCTCCTGGAGCGTTTGTCGGATGCGCGTCGCAACGGGCACCAGGTGCTGGCGGTGCTGCGCGGCTGGGCGATGAACCAGGACGGTGCGTCGAACGGTCTGACGGCGCCGAACGGCCCGTCCCAGCAGCGGGTCATCCGGCAGGCGCTGGCGCACGCCCGGGTCGCGGCCACGGACGTGGACGTGGTGGAGGCGCACGGCACCGGCACCAAGCTGGGCGACCCGATCGAGGCGCAGGCACTGCTGGCCACCTACGGCCAGGACCGTCCGGCCGAGCAGCCGTTGTGGCTGGGGTCGGTCAAGTCGAACATCGGGCACACGCAGGGTGCGGCCGGTGTCGCGGGCGTGATGAAGATGGTGCTGGCGCTGCGGCACGGGCTGCTGCCCAGGACACTGCACGCCGAGACGCCGTCGTCGCACGTGGACTGGTCGACGGGCGCGGTGGAGCTGTTGTCCGAGGCACGTGAGTGGCCGCGTGCCGATGACCGGCCTCGGCGTGCTGGTGTGTCGGCGTTCGGGATGAGTGGGACGAACGCGCACGTGATCCTCGAAGAGGCTCCGGAGGAGGCCGTGGTCGGCATCGGCACTGCTGCCGGGGCGGCCGAGGTTCCGCCGGTGGTGCCGTGGCTGCTGTCCGCACGTGACGGGCAGGCGCTGCGCGATCAGGCCGCTGCGCTGCTTGGTTCGGTTGATGCGGTCGATCCGGTTGATGTGGGCTGGTCGTTGGTGACGACGCGGGCGCGGTTCGAGCACCGTGCTGCGGTGCTCGGCGCGTTCGGGACGGGGCTGTCGGCGTTGGCCGCGGGTGAGCCTGCTGGTGGCGTGGTGTCGGGTGTCGCGGGGCCGGTGGGGCGGACGGTGTTCGTCTTCCCTGGTCAGGGTGCGCAATGGCTGGGTATGGGTGCCGGTCTGCTGGAGAGCTCGCCGGTGTTCGCCTCGGTGGTGGCCGAGTGCGAGGCGGTGATGGGCGGCCTGGTCGACTGGTCGGTCACCTCCGTACTGCGGGGCGAGGCCGATGCGGCGCTGTGGGAGCGGGTCGATGTGCTCCAGCCGGCCTCGTTCGTGGTGATGGTCGGTCTGGCAGCGGTGTGGCAGTCCTACGGGGTGGAGCCGGCTGCTGTGGTGGGGCATTCGCAGGGCGAGATCGCCGCGGCCTATGTAGCGGGATCGCTGTCCCTCGCTGACGCGTTGCGGGTGGTGTGTCTGCGCAGTCGGGCGATCCGTGCTGTGGCCGGGCAGGGCGGTATGGCGTCGGTTGCCGCGCCGGTGGGGCGGGTTGAGGAGTTGCTGGAGCGGTGGCCTGGTCAGGTGTGGGTGGCTGCGGTCAACAGCGCCTCGCAGGTGGTGGTCTCCGGTGAGGCGGAGGCGGTCGGCGAGGTGGTGGCCGAGTGCGAGCGCTCGGGGCTACGGGCTCGCCGGATCGCGGTGGACTATGCCTCTCACTCCCCGGCCATGGACGCTTTGAAGGACGATCTGGCTGCTGCTTTGGAGGGCATCAGTCCGCGCGCCGGCCAGGTCCCTGTGCTGTCCACGGTGACGGGGGAGTTCACCGACGGCTCGCAGATGGACAGTGGTTATTGGTTCACGAATCTGCGCTCGCGGGTGCGGTTCGCCGAGGCCGTCGAAAAGCTGGCCGCGGAAGGCTTCGGCACGTTCGTGGAGGTCTCCTCCCATCCGGTGCTGACCACCGCTGTCCAGGAGGTCACCGATGGCACCGAGGGTGTCGTGGTGACCGGTTCGCTGCGGCGTGACGACGGTGGGCTGGACCGGTTCCTGGCGAGCGCGGCCGAGTTGTGGGTACGCGGCGTCGACGTCGACTGGACGGCCCTGTTCGCAGACGCTCGCCCCCGCACCGTCGATCTGCCCACCTACCCCTTCCAACGCCAGCACTACTGGCTGGTGGACGACGGTGCGGAAAGCGAGGCCGGTCAGGACCCGGTCGATGCCGAGTTCTGGTCCGCCGTGCGTGGCGGTGACACGAGTGCTTTCGCCGGTGAGCTGGGCCTCGCCGAGGACGCGCCGCT
>NZ_JODR01000062.1 GCF_000725885.1 Streptomyces albus subsp. albus
GTGGAGGGGTTCTTCGGGGTGGTCACGCAGGTGCCGGCTGAGAGCTGAGGCCTGTTCGCGCAGGGCTTGCGGCGACTTCGCCGACAACACCAACGGCACGGCGACATCGGACCAGGCCGGCGCTTCCGCGGGCGGCTCCCCGCGCTCCGGGTCCGGGCGGTACTCCTCCACGATCAGATGGGCGTTCGTCCCGCTCATGCCGAAGGAGGAGACCCCGGCGCGGCGCGGATACGCGGCGGCCTCCCACGGCCGCGCCTGCGCCAGCAGCCGCACGGTGCCCGCCGACCAGTCCACCTCGGCCGTCGGGTTGTCGGCGTAGAGGCTGGCCGGCATCGTCCGGTGCCGGATGGCCTGCACCGCTTTGATCACTCCGGCGACACCGGCTGCCGCCTGGGTGTGGCCGATGTTGGATTTGAGGGAGCCGAGGTGCAAAGGACGGTCGGGGGTGTGGGCGGTGCCGTAGGTGTTGATGAGTGCTTGCGCTTCGATGGGGTCGCCGAGGCGGGTGCCGGTGCCGTGTGCTTCGAGGAGGTCGACTTCGGCGGCGGGAGTGCGGGCGTTGTGGAGTGCGGCGTGGATGACGCGTTCTTGTGCGGGGCCGCTGGGTGCGGTCAGGCCGTTGGAGGCGCCGTCCTGGTTGACGGCGCTGACTCGCCGGCGCGCAGCGACTGGCAGGCCAGGTGCAGGGCCACCAGCGACGACGAACACGCGGTGTCCACCGTCACCGCCGGCCCCTCCAGGCCGTAGAAGTAGGCGACCCGGCCGACGGCCATGCTGCCCGCACTGCCCGTGTGGAGGTATCCCTCGAACCCCTCGGGAGCGCGGCCGAACCGGCTTCCGTAGTCGTGGTGCATCACGCCGGTGAACACGCCGGTGCGGCTGCCGCGCAGGGTGTCCGCGGTGATACCGCTGTCCTCGACCGCCTCCCACGTCGTCTCCAGCAGCAGCCGCTGCTGCGGGTCCCTCCGGATCGGGGTCGTGCAGGCAGGCCACGTCCCAGCCCCGGTCCACGGGGAAGCCGCTGATCGCGTCCCGGCCCTCGGCCACCACCCGCCACAGGTCGTCGGCCGAGCGCACCCCGCCCGGGTAGCGGCAGCCGATGCCGACGATCGCGATCGGCTCGCTGTTCCGTGCCTCCACCTCCCGCAGCCGGGAGCGTGTCCTGTGCAGATCGCCGGTGACCTTGCGGAGGTATTCGACGACGCGGCTTTCGTCTGTCATGTATCGCACCTACCGGGGGAGGGCGGGTCGAGGGTCCCGAACTCGGAGTCGATGAACCGCATCAGCTCGTCCGCGCTCGCCGACTCCAGACCGTCCGTGCCGGAGCCGGAGCCCTGCCGGGCACCGTCGGCTGCTGCGAGCTGCTCGCGCAGGGCATCCAGCCGGCCGGCCAGCGCGAGTCGCTGCTCCGTGCCGGTGAGCGGCGAGAGCGCCCGCTCCGCGAGCCGGTCGAACTCCTCAAGCAGTGGGCGGCCCTCCGGGGGCCGGGGTTCGGGATCCAGCCGGGTGAGCAGACAGTCGGCCAGTGCTTGGGGCGTGGGATGGTCGAAGACGAGTGTGGCCGGGAGCTTGCCGCCGATGAGCCCGGCGAAGACGTTGCGCAGCTCCACCGACATCAGCGAGTCGAAGCCCACGTCCTTGAGGGCACGCTCCGGGTCCACGCGTTCCGGGTCGGGCTCCCGCAGGAGCGCCGCCACCTGGGTGCGGACCACGTCGAGCACCGCGGCGCCGCGCTCGGACTCGGGCAGTGCCCCGATCCGCTCCCAGAGGGAACCCCCTTCCGTCTGCGGCGTGGGCCCCGCGTCCGGCCGGACTTCGGCGGCGGCGAACCCGGCGAGCAGCGGGCTGGGCCGGGCGGCGGTGAACGCGGGCAGGAAGCGGTCCCAGGCCACCTCGGCGACCACCGCGTCCGACCCCGCCGCCGCGCACTCGTCCAGCGCACGCAGCGCTCCCGCCACCGGCAGCGGCGACAGACCCCGGCGGCGCAGCTCACGCGCGTCGTCCTCGGTCAGCATGCCACCGCCCGACCACGGGCCCCAGGCGATCGCCGTCGCCCGCAGCCCGGCGGCCCTGCGGCGCCGGGCGAGTGCGTCCAGACAGGCGTTGCCCGCCGCGTACGCGGCCTGGCCCGCGGCCCCCCAGATCCCGGAGATCGAGGAGAAGAGGACGAAGTCGTCGAGGTCGGGGAGGAGTTCGTCCAGCAGCAGCGCGCCTTCGACCTTCGCCGCCGTCCCGGCGGCGATCCGGTGCGGGTCCGCCTCCAGGACGGGCACGCTCTCGACCACCCCCGCCGCGTGCACGACCGTACGGACCGGCGCGCCGTCCGCCGCCAGCTCCGACAGCAGTGCCGCGAGCGCCGCACGGTCGGTGACGTCGACGGCGACGGCCGTCGCCGGTGTTCCGGCCGCCGTCAACTCGGCAACCAGCTCGGCCGCGCCGGGCGCCGCAGCGCCCCGCCGGGACAGCAGGACGAGACGGCCGGCGCTGCCCTTGGCGGCCAGCCACCGTGCGACGTGCCCGCCCAGACCACCGGTCCCGCCCGTGATCAGCACCGTCCTCTTCGGCTCCCACCCCGCGCCCGGCGCGGCCGGCGCCGCCACCAGCCGCCGGACCCACACGCCGCCGTCCCGCACCGCGAGCTGGTCCTCCGCGGCGTCGCCGGACAGGATCCCGGCGAGCAGCCGCCCGGTGGTCCGGTCGATCTCCTCCGGCAGGTCCACCAGTCCGCCCCACCGGCCGGGCAGTTCCAGCGCGGCGACCCTGCCGAGCCCCCATACGCCGGCCGCGTGCACATCGGTGGCGGGATCACCGGCCCCGACGGCGACGGCGCCGGAGGTGACGCACCAGACCGGTGCCGTCTCGTCGCCCAGCCGCCGGAGTGCCGAGACCACGTCCTCGGCGCGCCGCGCGTACACCAGCGCTCCCGCCACCTCGGGCCCGGCCGGGGAGTCGTGGGGCGGGCCGGTCACCGTCCGCTCGAACAACGAGGTGAGTGCGCGCGGGGGATCGCCGAACACCCGCCAGGTCCCCGGCACCCGGTCGGCGGCCGGGGCGTCCGCCGGCCGCTGCCACGTCACCGCGAAACGTCCGGCCCGGCCGGCTCCGCCCGCGGACTCCAACTGCTCCCGTTCCACGGGCCGCAGGGCCAGCGTGTCCATACGCAGGACGGGGGAGCCGGAGGCGTCAGCGATGTGCACTGCCGCCGTGGCCGCCTCCGTGTCCGTGCGCACCCGCACCCGCAGCCGGCGTGCGTCGGAGGCGAACAGCGACACGCCGCCGAACGAGAAGGGCAGCCGCGCCTCGTCGCCCTCGTACAGCCGGCCCGTGAGCGGCAGCGCGTGCAGTGCGGCGTCCAGTAGCGCGGGGTGGATGCCGAACCCGTCGGGCTGGCCGTCGGGAAGCGCGACCTCCGCGAACAGTTCCTCGCCCCGCGCCCACAGGGCCTTCGTGCCGTGGAAGGCCGGGCCGTACTCGTAGCCGCGCGCGGCCAGCGCCGCGTAGAAGTCGTCCCCTGGTACGGGCTCCGCGCCCTCGGGCGGCCACACCGTGCCCGCCCAGTCGGAGGTGAAACCGCTGATCTCGGCGGTCCGCGCGGCCAGGACACCGGTGGCGTGCAGGGTCCAGGCACCGTCGCCCTCACGGGTACGGATGTGCAGCTCCCGCTCGCCGTCCTCGTCGGGGCCGAGCCACACCTGGAGATCGCGAGCTCTCCTGTCCGGGAAGACCATGGGGGCGCGCAGCACGAGTTCGTCCACCGTGCCCGCCCCCACCGCGCGGGCCGCCTCCAGGGCCAGCTCCACGAACCCGGTGCCCGGCAGCAGCACGGTGCCCATCACCACGTGGTGCGGCAGCCAGGGGTCGTTCGCGGGCGTCAGCCTGCCGGAGAGCAGCACCCCGCCCGGCCCCGGGAGTTCTGTGTGCGCGGAGAGCATCGGATGCGGGCGCACATCCGCGCCTGCTCCGGCACCGTGCTCCGCGGGGGCACTGACCCAGTGGTGGTGGTGTTGGAAGGGGTAGGTGGGGAGGGTGGTGGGGGGTGTGGGTGGGAGGAGGGTGTGCCAGTTGATGGGGGTGCCGTGGTTGTGGAGTTGGGTTGTGGTGTGGAGGAGGGTGTGGGTTTCGGGTTGGTTGCGTTGGGTGGTGGGGAGGGTGGTGTGGGTGTCGATGTGGGGTGTGAGGGCGGCGTCGGGTCCGATTTCGAGGAGGAGGTTGTGGGGTGGGAGTTTGTGGAGGGTGGGGTGGAAGAGGACGGTGTTGCGGGTGTGGTCGAGCCAGTATTGGGGTGTGGTGGGTGGGTGGGGGCTGTTGGCGGTGCCGGTGAAGGGGAGGGTGGGTTGGTGGTAGGTGAGGGTGTGGAGGGTGTCGGCGAGTTGGTCGAGGATGGGGTCCATGAGGGGGGAGTGGAAGGCGTGGCT
>NZ_JODR01000063.1 GCF_000725885.1 Streptomyces albus subsp. albus
TACCATCGGCGCTGTAAGGCTTAGCTTCCGGGTTCGGAATGTAACCGGGCGTTTCCCTCACGCTATAACCACCGGAACACGGCGAAACAACACACCGCACCGCTAAAACGGTTCTGGTTGTTGCCTCAGAACCCACACAGTGGACGCGAGCATCTACGGACAAGCCCTCGGCCTATTAGTACCGGTCACCTCCACACGTTACCGTGCAAAGGGGGCGGGAGTCCTCATCTCGAAGCAGGCTTCCCGCTTAGATGCTTTCAGCGGTTATCCTTCCCGAACGTAGCCAACCAGCCATGCCCTTGGCAGAACAACTGGCACACCAGAGGTCCGTCCGTCCCGGTCCTCTCGTACTAGGGACAGCCCTTCTCAAGACTCCAACGCGCGCAGCGGATAGGGACCGAACTGTCTCACGACGTTCTAAACCCAGCTCGCGTACCGCTTTAATGGGCGAACAGCCCAACCCTTGGGACCGACTCCAGCCCCAGGATGCGACGAGCCGACATCGAGGTGCCAAACCATCCCGTCGATATGGACTCTTGGGGAAGATCAGCCTGTTATCCCCGGGGTACCTTTTATCCGTTGAGCGACGGCGCTTCCACAAGCCACCGCCGGATCACTAGTCCCGACTTTCGTCCCTGCTCGACCCGTCAGTCTCACAGTCAAGCTCCCTTGTGCACTTACACTCACCACCTGATGACCAACCAGGCTGAGGGAACCTTTGGGCGCCTCCGTTACCCTTTAGGAGGCAACCGCCCCAGTTAAACTACCCACCAGACACTGTCCCCGATCCGGATCACGGACCCAGGTTAGACATCCAGCACGACCAGAGTGGTATTTCAACAACGACTCCACGAACACTGGCGTGCCCGCTTCACAGTCTCCCACCTATCCTACACAAGCCGAACCGAACACCAATATCAAGCTGTAGTAAAGGTCCCGGGGTCTTTCCGTCCTGCTGCGCGAAACGAGCATCTTTACTCGTACTGCAATTTCACCGGGCCTATGGTTGAGACAGTCAAGAAGTCGTTACGCCATTCGTGCAGGTCGGAACTTACCCGACAAGGAATTTCGCTACCTTAGGATGGTTATAGTTACCACCGCCGTTTACTGGCGCTTAAGTTCTCAGCTTCACCCCACCGAAATGGAGCTAACCGGTCCCCTTAACGTTCCAGCACCGGGCAGGCGTCAGTCCGTATACATCGCCTTACGGCTTCGCACGGACCTGTGTTTTTAGTAAACAGTCGCTTCTCGCTGGTCTCTGCGGCCACCCCCAGCTCACCAAGCACGCTGGATCACCAGAGGAGGCCCCCCTTCTCCCGAAGTTACGGGGGCATTTTGCCGAGTTCCTTAACCATAGTTCACCCGAACGCCTCGGTATTCTCTACCAGACCACCTGAGTCGGTTTAGGGTACGGGCCGCCACACAACTCGCTAGAGGCTTTTCTCGACAGCACAGGATCACCCACTTCACCACAAACGGCTCGGCATCAGGTCTCACCCCTGTAACGGCGCACGGATTTACCTGCACACCGGGCTACACCCTTACCCCGGGACAACCATCACCCGGGCTGGACTACCTCACTGCGTCACCCCATCACTCACCTACTACAAGCTCGGGCCGTCGGCTCCACCAAACCCGCACCGGCAAAGCCGGCACAAGCGGTATCACGGACTTAGCATCACCTGATTCGATGTTTGACGCTGCATAGCGGGTACCGGAATATCAACCGGTTCTCCATCGACTACGCCTGTCGGCCTCGCCTTAGGTCCCGACTTACCCTGGGCAGATCAGCTTGACCCAGGAACCCTTAGTCAATCGGCGCACACGTTTCTCACGCATGTATCGCTACTCATGCCTGCATTCTCACTCGTGAACCGTCCACAACTCGCTTCCACGGCTGCTTCACCCGGCACACGACGCTCCCCTACCCACCCCAGCCCCCGTTAGGAGTACTGCTGGAGTGACACGACTTCGGCGGTGTACTTGAGCCCCGCTACATTATCGGCGCAGAATCACTTGACCAGTGAGCTATTACGCACTCTTTCAAGGATGGCTGCTTCTAAGCCAACCTCCTGGTTGTCTCTGCGACTCCACATCCTTTCCCACTTAGCACACGCTTAGGGGCCTTAGTCGATGCTCTGGGCTGTTTCCCTCTCGACCATGGAGCTTATCCCCCACAGTCTCACTGCCGCGCTCTCACTTACCGGCATTCGGAGTTTGGCTAAGGTCAGTAACCCGGTAAGGCCCATCGCCTATCCAGTGCTCTACCTCCGGCAAGAAACACACGACGCTGCACCTAAATGCATTTCGGGGAGAACCAGCTATCACGGAGTTTGATTGGCCTTTCACCCCTAACCACAGGTCATCCCCCAGGTTTTCAACCCTGGTGGGTTCGGGCCTCCACGACCTCTTACAGCCGCTTCACCCTGCCCATGGCTAGATCACCCCGCTTCGGGTCTTGAACACGCTACTCAACGCCCTCTTCGGACTCGCTTTCGCTACGGCTCCCCCACACGGGTTAACCTCGCAACATGCCGCAAACTCGCAGGCTCATTCTTCAAAAGGCACGCAGTCACGACGTGAAGACCGAAATCTCCACGCGACGCTCCCACGGCTTGTAGGCACACGGTTTCAGGTACTCTTTCACTCCGCTCCCGCGGTACTTTTCACCATTCCCTCACGGTACTATCCGCTATCGGTCACCAGGGAATATTTAGGCTTGACGGGTGGTCCCGCCAGATTCACACAGGATTTCTCGGGCCCCATGCTACTTGGGAAACCCACAAGCGAGTTGCAGATGTTTCAGCTACGGGGGTCTTACCCTCTACGCCAGGCCTTTCGCATGCCCTTCGCCTACACCCACAATTTCTGACTCGCCCAGCCGCCGGCAGACGACTGAAGTGAGCTCCCACAACCCCGCATGCGCAACCCCTGCCGGGTCTCACACACATACGGTTTAGCCTCCTCCGGTTTCGCTCACCACTACTCCCGGAATCACGGTTGTTTTCTCTTCCTACGGGTACTGAGATGTTTCACTTCCCCGCGTTCCCTCCACACCGCCTATACATTCAGCGGCAGGTGACAGCCCATGACGACTGCCGGGTTCCCCCATTCGGACACCCCCGGATCACAGCTCGGTTGACAACTCCCCGGGGCCTATCGCGGCCTCCCACGTCCTTCATCGGTTCCTGGTGCCAAGGCATCCACCGTGCGCCCTTAAAAACTTGGCCACAGATGCTCGCGTCCACTGTGCAGTTCTCAAACAACAACCAGCCACCCACCACCCCGCATGCCCAGCCCAGCCACCACCAGACCCCACCTTCCACACCCCTCAAAAGAGAGGCAGTACTAGCAAAGCCGGCAACCAACCGGACTGAATAGTCAACGTTCCACCCATGAGCAAACCACCGTCAGACACTCGCTGACGCAGTGGCTCTGGCCACCCCGAGGGGCAGCAAGAAGCTCCTTAGAAAGGAGGTGATCCAGCCGCACCTTCCGGTACGGCTACCTTGTTACGACTTCGTCCCAATCGCCAGTCCCACCTTCGACGACTCCCTCCCACCCAATCCGAACTGAGACCGGCTTTTTGAGATTCGCTCCACCTCACGGCATCGCAGCTCATTGTACCGGCCATTGTAGCACGTGTGCAGCCCAAGACATAAGGGGCATGATGACTTGACGTCGTCCCCACCTTCCTCCGAGTTGACCCCGGCAGTCTCCCGTGAGTCCCCAACCTCCCCGAAAGGAGTTGCTGGCAACACAGGACAAGGGTTGCGCTCGTTGCGGGACTTAACCCAACATCTCACGACACGAGCTGACGACAGCCATGCACCACCTGTACACCGACCACAAGGGGGGCCGTATCTCTACGGCTTTCCGGTGTATGTCAAGCCTTGGTAAGGTTCTTCGCGTTGCGTCGAATTAAGCCACATGCTCCGCCGCTTGTGCGGGCCCCCGTCAATTCCTTTGAGTTTTAGCCTTGCGGCCGTACTCCCCAGGCGGGGCACTTAATGCGTTAGCTGCGGCACGGACGACGTGGAATGCCGCCCACACCTAGTGCCCAACGTTTACGGCGTGGACTACCAGGGTATCTAATCCTGTTCGCTCCCCACGCTTTCGCTCCTCAGCGTCAGTATCGGCCCAGAGATCCGCCTTCGCCACCGGTGTTCCTCCTGATATCTGCGCATTTCACCGCTACACCAGGAATTCCAATCTCCCCTGCCGAACTCTAGCCTGCCCGTATCGAATGCAGACCCGGGGTTAAGCCCCGGGCTTTCACATCCGACGCGACAAGCCGCCTACGAGCTCTTTACGCCCAATAATTCCGGACAACGCTCGCACCCTACGTATTACCGCGGCTGCTGGCACGTAGTTAGCCGGTGCTTCTTCTGCAGGTACCGTCACTCGCGCTTCTTCCCTGCTGAAAGAGGTTTACAACCCGAAGGCCGTCATCCCTCACGCGGCGTCGCTGCATCAGGCTTGCGCCCATTGTGCAATATTCCCCACTGCTGCCTCCCGTAGGAGTCTGGGCCGTGTCTCAGTCCCAGTGTGGCCGGTCGCCCTCTCAGGCCGGCTACCCGTCGTCGCCTTGGTAGGCCATCACCCCACCAACAAGCTGATAGGCCGCGGGCTCATCCTGCACCGCCGGAGCTTTCCACACGGAGACCATGCGATCCCGTGTCATATCCGGTATTAGACCCCGTTTCCAGGGCTTGTCCCAGAGTGCAGGGCAGATTGCCCACGTGTTACTCACCCGTTCGCCACTAATCCACCACCGAAGCGGCTTCATCGTTCGACTTGCATGTGTTAAGCACGCCGCCAGCGTTCGTCCTGAGCCAGGATCAAACTCTCCGTGAATGC
>NZ_JODR01000064.1 GCF_000725885.1 Streptomyces albus subsp. albus
CGGTGACCATGAGGACCAGGTGGCGATCCGCGACGGCGGAGCACTGTTGCGCCGTCTGCGGCGCAAGCCACTGGCCCACGAATCGGGGGAGCCCTTCCGAACGAGCGGCACGGCCTTGATCACGGGCGGCACCGGCGGGCTGGCCGCGCACACCGCGCGCTGGCTCGCTACCTGCGGCGCGGAGCACTTCGTCCTCACCTCCCGCAGCGGCACCAAGGCCGAGGGAGCCCGTGAGATCGCCGAAGAGCTCGAAGCCCTGGGTACGCGCGTGACCATCGCGGCCTGCGATGTCTGCGACTACGACGCCCTGGCCCGGCTGGTCGAACAGGTCGAGGCGGACGGCCCGCCGATCAGAACCGTCGTACACACCGCGGGCGTCGGAGTGCTCGGCTCGCTCGCGGACGTGGACCTGGCGGAGTTCGAGGCCGAGGCGTCGGCGAAGCTGGTGGGCACCGCTCACCTGGACCGGCTCTTCGACCGTGAGGGACTGGACGCTTTCGTCCTGTACTCGTCCGTGGCCGCGGTCTGGGGCGCCGGCGAGCACGCCTCCTATTCGACGGGCAACGCCTACCTCGACTCGGTCACCCGCAGCCGCCGCGCCCGCGGTCTGGCCGGGACCACCATCGCCTGGGGCCTGTGGTCGGCCGACGACGGCGGCATGGCCGACAAGGTCGAAGCGGACTCGCTCAACTGGCGGGGACTGCGGTTCATGAACCCGCGGACGGCCGTCGCCGGACTCCGCCAGGCACTGGCGGACGACGAGGAATTTCTCGCCGTCGCCGAGGTGGACTGGGACCTCTTCGTCCCCGTCTTCACGGCCGCACGCCCGCGCCCGCTGCTCCACGACATCCCGGAAGTCCGCGCCGTCCTGGACGCGGACGACGGAGGCGGCACGGGCGAGGACGACTCCCTGCGGGAACGGCTGCGGCCTCTTCCCGTCGAGGACCGGCGGAACGCCCTCCGCGACCTGGTGCGCACCCACGCGGCGACCGTCCTCGGGCACCCCTCACCGGACGCCATCGAGGACGCACGGCCGCTGCGCGACCTGGGCTTCGACTCGCTGCTCGCGGTCGAGCTGCGCAATGCGCTGCGCACCGCCACCGGGCTGAAGCTGCCCACCACCCTCGTCTTCGACCACCCCGACGTCACCCGTCTCGTGCAGTACCTGCACGCCGAACTCTTCGGCGCCGAGCCGGGGACCGCGGCCCCGGCCGCGCCGGTCGCCGTCCCCATCTCCGACGACGACGCCATCGCGATCATCGGCATGAGCTGCCGCTTCCCCGGCGGTGTCAACAGCCCGGAGGACCTGTGGCGGCTCGTCACAGCGGGGGAGGACGCCATGAGCGGCTTCCCCGAGGACCGCGGCTGGGACCTGGAGCGGCTCTACAGCCCGAACCCGGAGGACGAGGGGCGCACCTACGTCCGCAGCGGCGGCTTCGTTCAGAACGCGGGCCGGTTCGACCCGGTGTTCTTCGGCATCTCGCCGCGTGAGGCGCTGGCGATGGACCCGCAGCAGCGACTGCTGCTGGAGACCTCCTGGGAGGCCGTCGAGAACGGCCGGATCGACCCGCACAGCCTGCGCGGCAGCGCCTGCGGCGTGTTCGTCGGCGTCGGTGACGCCGGCTACGGATCACGACTGAGGCGGGTCCCCGAGGGACACGAGGGCCATCTGATCACCGGGACGGGCACCAGCATCGCCTCCGGACGGATCTCGTACACGCTCGGACTCGAAGGCCCGGCGGTCACCCTGGACACCGGCTGCTCCTCCGCCCTGGTGGCCGTCAACCTGGCCGCCCAGGCGCTGCGCTCCGGCGAGTGCTCGCTGGCCCTGGCGGGAGCGGCCTCCGTCGCCTCGACGCCGTCCGGCTTCATCGGTTTCAGCCGTCAACGTGCGCTCGCCGAGGACGGCCGCTCCAAGGCGTTCTCCGACGACGCGGACGGCATGGGCCTCTCGGAAGGCGTCGGCGTCTTCTTCGTGGAGCGTCTGTCGGATGCGCGTCGCAACGGGCACCAGGTGCTGGCGGTGCTGCGCGGCTGGGCGATGAACCAGGACGGCGCGTCGAACGGTCTGACGGCGCCGAACGGTCCCTCCCAGCAGCGGGTCATCCGGCAGGCGCTGGCGCACGCCCAGGTCGCGGCCACGGACGTGGACGTGGTGGAGGCGCACGGCACCGGCACGGCCCTGGGCGACCCGATCGAGGCCCAGGCACTGCTGGCCACCTACGGCCAGGGGCGCCCCGAGGACCGGCCGCTGTGGCTCGGCTCGGTCAAGTCGAACATCGGGCACACACAGCTGGCGGCCGGCGTGGCCGGAGTGATGAAGATGGTTTTGGCGCTGCGGCACGGGCTGCTGCCCAGGACACTGCACGCCGAGACGCCGTCGTCGCACGTGGACTGGTCGACGGGCGCGGTGGAACTGCTGACGGAAGCACGCGAATGGCCGCGTGCCGAGGGTCGGCCGAGGCGCGCGGGCGTGTCGTCCTTCGGCATCAGCGGCACGAACGCGCACGTGATCCTCGAAGAGGCCTCGGCCGACGTGACCGACACGGCCGAGGTGTCGTCGGCCGAGCCGTTGGCCGAGCCGTCGGTGGTGCCGTGGGTGCTGTCGGCGCGTGATGGTGAGGCGTTGCGTGAGCAGGCCGCTGCGCTGCTTGGTTCGGTTGATGCGGCTGATCCGGTTGGTGTGGGTTGGTCGTTGGTGACGACGCGGGCGCGGTTCGAGCACCGTGCGGTGGTTGTCGGTGGGTACGAGTCCGGTCTGTCGGCGTTGGCTGCGGGTGAGCCGGCTGGTGGCGTGGTGTCGGGGGTTGTTGGTCCCGTGGGGCGGACGGTGTTCGTCTTTCCTGGTCAGGGCGCGCAATGGGCGGGTATGGCGGTGGGGCTGTTGGAGAGCTCACCGGTATTCGCGGAACGCATGCGTGAGTGTGAGGTGGCGTTGTCCGCGTTTGTGGACTGGTCGCTGCTGGGGGTGTTGCGGGGTGATGCGGGTGTGCCGTCGTTGGAGCGGGTGGATGTGGTGCAGCCTGTGTCGTTCGCGGTGATGGTGTCGCTGGCCGAGTTGTGGCGGTCGTACGGGGTGGAGCCGGCGGC
>NZ_JODR01000065.1 GCF_000725885.1 Streptomyces albus subsp. albus
CCCGCCGCATGCACCACCGCAGAAACTTCAAAGCGCTCGAACAGGTCTTCCACCTCGCGGCGGACACCGACATCACACGCCACCACCTCCACCCCGGCACCCGACGCCCGCAACTCGTCGCAGAGTTCCATCGCGCCCTCGGCCGCCATGCCCCGCCGGCTCGCCAGCACCACACGCCCCGCACCACGCTCCACCACCCACCGGGCCACCCGCGCACCCAACGCACCCGTACCACCCGTCACCAACACCGTCCCCGACCACCAGCCACACCACACGACAACGCCTCGACCAACCGCGCCACCGAACCCCCCACAGGCTCGACCGGCACATCCACCAGACCACCCCACCGATCCGGCTCCTCCAACGCCACAACCCGCCCCAGACCCGAGCGTGACGGTGCCGACGAGGCCGAGCACCAGGCCCGGATACTCAGGGTGACTTGTCTCGTCCTGCCCCAGGAACGACACCACCGTGCCGCAATCGGAGAACTTCGCGAGACGCGCGGTCAGCGCTTTTCTGTCCAGTTCCGCAGCCCCGAGCCGCAGGCGGCGCACCCGCGCGCCGCGTGAGTCCAGCTCGGCAGCCATCGCGTCCACCCACGCGTCGGCGGCCTCCTCGGGCTCCACGAGCAGCCAGCCGCCCGACACCTCGGTGCCGTTGGGCGGCCCGAGCGGCGTCCAGGTGACCTCGTACCGCAGCTTGTCGGCCTCCGCATGTTCGCGACGGCGGCGTTGCCATGCCGAGAGCGCCGGCAGGGTCTCGTGCAAGGGCGCCTTCAGATCGACGCCGAACTCCTCGGCGAACAGTTCGGCGTCGCCACGCTCGACCGCGTCCCAGAACGAGGCGTCGGCACCGGCTTCGGTGCTCGCGGCGGTCTGCCGTCGCAGGCTCGGCCAGTAGCGTTCGTGCTGGAAGGCGTAGGTCGGCAATTCGACGGGCCTGGCACCGGTCGGCGCGAAGAACGCCGCCCAGTCGACGGTAACGCCGTCCACCCACAGCCGGGCCAGGGCCGTGACGGCGCTGGTGGCCTCGGGCCGTTTGCGGTGCAGCACGGGGACGGCGAGCGCGTCGTCGCCGCACGTCTCCTCGACGGCGGCCATGAGGGTGGCGTCCGGGCCCAGCTCCACGAAACGGGCCACACCCAGGCCGGCCAGGTGTGTGAGCGCGTCGGTGAAGCGCACGGTGCCGCGCACCTGGTCCGCCCAGTACGCGGCGGAGAACTCCTCGACCGGCTCGCCGGTGAGGGTGGACACGATCGGCACCTCGGGACGCCGCATCTCGATCCCGTCGGCAACCCGGCCGAACTCCTCCAGCATCGGCTCCATCAACGCCGAGTGGAAGGCGTGACTGACCTCCAGCCAACGACCCTGATGGTCGGGCAACCCGGCAGCCACCGATTCGACGGCCTCGCGAGTGCCGGAGAGCACGACCTGGCCCGGCGCGTTCACCGCCGCCACCGACACGCCCTCCACCAACAGCGGAGCGACCTCCTCCAGCGAGGCCCGGACCGCCCACATCGCACCGCCCTCGGGCAACGCCTGCATCAACCGGGCACGAGCAGCGACCAGCTTGCACGCGTCCGCCAGCAACAGCACGCCGGACACATGCGCAGCCGCCAACTCACCCACAGAGTGGCCGACGAGGTAATCAGGCGTGACGCCCCACGACTCCACCAGCCGGAACAACGCCACCTCGACCGCGAACAACGCAGGCTGCGCCCACCCGGTCTGCCCCAGCGCCTCCCCATCCGCGAACATCACATCCCGCAGCGGACGGTCCAGCAATCCGTCGAAGTGCGCACACACCTCATCCAGCGCATCGGCGAACACCGGGAACGTCTCCGCCAACTCCCGGCCCATACCGAGACGCTGACCACCCTGACCCGAGAACACGAACCCCGTCAGACCCGTACGTACCGCGCCTGAAAGGATCTCCGTGCCCCGTTCGCCAGCGGCCACCGCGCTCAACCTCGTGCGCAGCTCCTCCGCGTCGCCGCCCAGCACGACGGCACGGTGCTCAAGAGCCGAGCGCGTGGCCGCCAACGACAGACCCACGTCCACCGCGTCCAGCCCGACCACTCTGGACGCCAACCGCGCGGTCTGCGCGGCAACTCCCTCCCGCGAACGGGCGGAGACCACCCACGGCACCACCGGCAGGCGGGCCCCGGAGGCCGCGACCTCCTCCGTCACGGCCTCCGGGGCCTCCTCGATGACCACGTGCGCGTTGGTGCCGCTCACGCCGAAGGACGACACACCCGCCCGCCTCGGCCGCTCGTCGCGCGGCCATTCACGCGGCTCGGTCAGCAGCTCCACCGCGCCCGCCGACCAGTCCACATGCGACGTCGGCGTATCGACATGCAGCGTCTTCGGCAGACTCCCGTGCCGCATCGCGAGAATCATCTTCATCACGCCCGCGACACCGGCGGCGGCCTGCGTGTGCCCCAGGTTCGACTTGACCGAGCCCAGCCACAGCGGACGGTCCCCCGGCCGGCCCTGACCGTACGTCGCCAACAACGCCTGCGCCTCGATGGGATCACCCAGCGAGGTGCCCGTACCGTGCGCCTCCACCACGTCCACGTCCCCGGGCGACACCTGCGCATTCGCCAACGCCTGACGGATCACCCGCTGCTGCGACGGACCATTCGGCGCCGTCAACCCGTTCGACGCACCATCCTGATTCACCGC
>NZ_JODR01000066.1 GCF_000725885.1 Streptomyces albus subsp. albus
GCCAGCACCACACGCCCCGCACCACGCTCCACCACCCACCGGGCCACCCGCGCACCCAACGCACCCGTACCACCCGTCACCAACACCGTCCCCGACGGCAACCACACACCACCACCAGACAACCGGGCACGCACCAACCGCCGACCCAAAACAGCCCCACCACGCACCGCCACCTGATCCTCAACACCAACGCCGCCGGCCAACACCTCCACCAACCGCGCCACCGAACCCCCCACAGGCTCGACCGGCACATCCACCAGACCACCCCACCGATCCGGCTCCTCCAACGCCACAACCCGCCCCAGACCCAACGGCCTGCACCAACGCAACCGTCCCCACCAGCCCCAGAGGCACCCTTACATGCTCCGCATGACTCGCCTCGTCCTGCCCCAGGAACGACACCACCGTGCCGCAGCCGGAAAACTGCGCGAGCCGCTCAGCCAGCCCCGCCCGGTCCAGCTCACCGGCCCCCAACCGCAACCGCTCCACCCGCACACCACGCGAGGCCAACTCCCCCGCCAACGCATCCGCCCACACATCCAACGCACCAGCGGACTCCACCAACAACCAACCACCGGCCGTGACAGGGACCGGGGCCGGGCCGAGGCCGACAGGCGTCCAGGACACCTGGTAGCGGAGCCTGTCGAGGGATGCGCGCTCCTCGTGTCGTCTGCGCCAGGCCGAGAGCGCGGGCAGCACTTCGTCCATCGGAGACTGGAGGTCGACTCCGAGTTCGGCCGCGAGGGCTTCTGCGTCACCGCGTTCGATGGCGTTCCACAGGTCGGCGTCCACCCCGTGCTCG
Organism: Streptomyces albus subsp. albus; assembly: GCF_000725885.1. GTDB lineage: Bacteria > Actinomycetota > Actinomycetes > Streptomycetales > Streptomycetaceae > Streptomyces > Streptomyces albus. The sequence continues at coordinate 803 of NZ_JODR01000066.1, forward strand.
GCGTCCTGCTCGGCCGTGCGGGGCCGCGGCCAGTACCGGCTCCGTTGGAAGGCGTAGGTCGGCAGGTCGACGGTCCTGGCACCGGTCGGGGCGTAGAACGCCGCCCAGTCGACGGGGCCGCCGTCCGCCCACAGGCGGGCGAGGGCGGTCACCGCAGTGTGGGGTTCGGGCCTGTCACGGCCCAGGAGTGACACCGCCAGCGTCTCGTCCCCGTAGGTCTCCTCGACGGCTCCGACCAGGCCGGCGTCGGGGCCGAGCGTGACGAAGCGGGCGACGCCCAGGGACTTGAGACGGGTGATCGCGTCGGCGAAGCGGACAGTGCCGCGTACCTGGTCCGCCCAGTACGAGGCGGAGAACTCCTCGATCAGTTCGCCGGTCAGCGTCGAGACGATCGGCATTTCGGGCCGCCGCATCTCGATCCCGTCGGCAACCCGGCCGAACTCCTCCAGCATCGGGTCCATCAGCGCCGAGTGGAAGGCGTGGCTGACCTGGAGCCACCGGCCCTTGCGCTCCGGCAACCGCGCGGCCACCGCTTCCACAGCCGCCCGCTCACCCGACAGCACCACCTGGCCCGGCGCATTCACCGCCGCCACCGACACATCCTCCACCAGCAGCGGAGCGACCTCATCGACAGTGGCCCGCACCGCCCACATCGCACCGCCCCCGGGCAATGCCTGCATCAACCGAGCACGCGCCGCCACCAACCGACAGGCATCCCCCAGCGGCAACACACCCGACACATGCGCAGCCGCCAACTCACCCACGGAATGGCCGACCAGGTAATCAGGCGTGACACCCCACGACTCCACCAGCCGGAACAACGCCACCTCAACCGCGAACAACGCAGGCTGCGCCCAACCCGTCAGCCCCAACGCCTCCGCAGCCGCATCCGCATCCGCATCCGCATCCGCGAACATCACTTCCCGCAACGAACGGTCCAACAGCCCGTCGAAGCCCGCACACACCTCATCCAACGCAGCCGCAAACACCGGGAAGACCGCAGCCAACTCCCGGCCCATACCGAGCCGCTGACCACCCTGCCCCGCAAACACGAACCCCGTCAGCCCGGTACGAGCCATGCCCGGCACCCGCTCACCGGCCGCCAGGGCCGCGAGCTGCGTGCGCAGCTCCTCCGCGTCCCCGCCCAGCACGATCGCGCGGTGCTCAAGGCCGGTCCGGGTCGCTCCCAGGGACAGACCGACGTCCACCGTGCGGTGGCCGTCGACGGCGGCCAGCAACCGTCCGGCCTGGGCCGCGACACCCGAGGCCGTCTTCGCCGAAACGACCCACGGCACCAGCGGCAGGTGGACCTCGGGTGCCGCCGCGTCCGCCGCCTCGTCCGTCTGAGCCGCCTGGCCGGCCTCGGCACGGCCTTCGGGCAGCGGAGCTTCTTCGATGATCGCGTGGGCGTTGGTACCGCTGACGCCGAACGCGGACACACCTGCCCGCCTCGGCCGCTCCCCGCACGGCCACTCACGCGGCTCGGTCAGCAGCTCCACCTCACCCGACGACCAGTCCACGTGCGACGACGGTGTCTCCGCATGCAGCGTCTTCGGCAGACGCCCGTGCTGCATCGCCGCCACCATCTTGATCACGCCCGCGACACCGGCAGCGGCCTGCGTGTGCCCCAGGTTCGACTTCACCGAACCCAGCCACAGCGGCCGGTCCCCCGTCCGTTCCTGGCCATACGTGGCCAACAGCGCCTGCGCCTCGATCGGGTCACCCAGCGACGTCCCCGTACCGTGCGCCTCCACCACATCGACATCCGCAGCCGACACCTGCGCATTCGCCAACGCCTG
>NZ_JODR01000067.1 GCF_000725885.1 Streptomyces albus subsp. albus
CAGCCCGTCGAAGTGCGCACACACCTCGTCCAGCGCATCGGCGAACACCGGGAAGATCTCCGCCAACTCCCGGCCCATACCGAGACGCTGACCACCCTGACCCGCAAACACGAACCCCGTCAGACCGGAGCGAGCCATGCCCGGCATCCGCTCACCGGCCGCCAGGGCCGCGAGCTGCGCGCGCAGCTCCTCCGCATCCCCGCCCAACACAACAGCCCGGTGCTCAAGACCGGAACGCGTGGTCGCCAACGACAGACCCACGTCCACCGCGTCCAGTCCGACCACCCCGGATGCCAACCGCGCGGCCTGCGCCGCGACTCCCGACGCCGTCTTGGCCGAGACCACCCATGGCACCGTCGGCAGAACGATCGTGGAGTCCGCCGCAACCTCTTCTTCCGGCGCGGGCGGTGCCTCCTCCAGGATGATGTGCGCGTTGGTGCCGCTCACGCCGAAGGACGACACTCCCGCACGTCTCGGCTGCTCACCACGCGGCCATTCACGCGGCTGGGTCAGCAGCTCCACCGCGCCTGCCGACCAGTCCACGTGTGACGACGGCGTATCGACATGCAGCGTCTTCGGCAGAATCCCGTGCCGCAACGCGAGAATCATCTTGATCACGCCCGCGACACCGGCGGCGGCCTGCGTGTGTCCGATGTTCGATTTGACCGAGCCCAGCCACAGCGGACGGCCCCCAGGACGGTCCTGGCCGTACGTGGCCAACAGCGCCTGCGCCTCGATCGGGTCACCCAGCGACGTGCCCGTCCCGTGCGCCTCCACCACGTCCACCTCGGTCGTGGACAGGCCGGCGTTCGTCAATGCTTCGCGGACGACGCGCTGCTGGGAGGGGCCGTTGGGCGCAGTCAGCCCGTTCGATGCACCGTCCTGGTTCACTGCGCTGCCACGCACCACCGCCAGCACCCGGTGGCCGTTGCGCCGCGCATCCGACAACCGCTCCAGGACGAGAACACCCACGCCCTCGCCCCAGCCGGTCCCGTCCGCATCATCCGAGAACGCCTTGCACCGACCATCCCCGGCCAGCCCGCCCTGCCGCTCGAACTCCACGAACGCACCCGGCGTCGACATCACCGTCACACCACCGGCCAACGCCAGATCGCACTCCCCGGCGCGCAACCCTCCAGCAACAGCCGCTGTTGCGGATCCATCGCCAGTGCCTCGCGCGGCGAGATCCCGAACAGCCCGGCATCGAAGTCCGCCATGCCGTCGACGAAGCCACCGACGCCCGGGCCGCTCTCCCAGCCACGGTCCGTGGGGAACGCGCCCATCGCGTCCACGCCGTCCGCCAGCAGCCGCCACAGGTCTTCGGGAGAGGCGACGCCGCCGGGGAAACGGCAGCCCATGCCCACCACGACCACCGGGTCGGACCCGGCCGACTCCACGTCCCGCAAGCGCTGCTTGGTCTCATGGAGTTCGAGCGTGACCTTCTTCAGGTAGCCGAGAAGTTTCTCCTCATTACTCATCAGCTCACCGGGTCCCGATCTCGTTGTCGATTAGGTCGAAGATGTCGTCGGACGTGGCGGCTTCGATCTTCGCCGAGATGCCGGCGGCACCGTCGTCGGTCGAGGTGCCGTCCAGTCGTTTCACCAGTTGTTGGAGGCGCGAGGTGACGCGCAGGCGCGCGACCTCCTGTGCCGGCAGGGCCAGCAGCGCGGCTTCGAGCCGGTCCAGCTCGGTGCCGGCGTCCCGGGCCTCGTCCGGGGACGCGTCGGGCAGTCGGCCCAGCAGGAACTCGGTCAGAGCCGACGGGGTCGGGTGGTCGAACACCAGCGTCGAAGGCAGCTTGAGGCCGGTCTCGGCCGCCAGGGCGTTACGGAACTCGACGGCCGTCAGCGAGTCGAAGCCCAGGTCACGGAAGGACTTGGACACGTCCAGTCCGTCCGCGTCGGCGAAGCCCAGCACGGCCGCGACCTGACCGCGCACCACGTCCGTCACCATGGCGCGCCGTGCGACGCCGACGACCCCGACGAGCCGGTCCCGCAGCCCGACTGCCCCGCCCACCTGCTCACTCGTGGTGGCGCCCTGCGGCGCGATCTCGTCCCACAGGCGGCTCGCTCGAAGGGCGGTCACGCCCGGTACGAAACGCCCCCAGTCCACGTCCGCGACAGCGAAGCAGCCCGAGGCGGAACCCAGAATGCCGACCGCGGCCTTGGGCTCCAGCGGTCGCACACCGCCACGGCCGAGCCGGGAACGCACCGCCTCATCCGCCGCCATACCGCCCTCGGCCCACGGCCCCCACGCCACCGACGCACCCACCAGCCCATTCGCGAGCCGATGCTCCACCAACGCATCCAATGCGGCATTCGCCGCCGCATACGAACCCTGACCCGCACCACCCCACACACCAGCCGCAGAAGAGAACACAACGAACGCATCCAGTTCACGGTCACCCAGCGCATGATGCAGATGCCAGGCCGCACCCGCCTTCGCCTCCCACACCCCAGCCAGCCGGTCAACCGTCAAACCGCCGACCACACCG
>NZ_JODR01000068.1 GCF_000725885.1 Streptomyces albus subsp. albus
CCCCGTTATGTTGTTCGCGGTCCTGCAAGAGGGCTGCTGGCCTCCGGGCCCGGTATGACTGTTGCCCCCTGTCGAACAGATGACCCGGGGGGTGGTGTCACCGGGCCCGAGGGGTGCCGTCGGAGACGCTGATCAGAGGTCCGGCCGCCGCCCTGCCCGGCGCAATGCCGGGGCACTCGCGGGCGGCAGGTCTGCATAACGTGGATGCGCGCGAACGGCCCCGCCGCCGAGGCCGGCACGGCATCGACGCATGTGGGGGCACGGTGATCGACATCGACGAGACGGGCGTCTTCCTCGGTCTGGACGTCGGCAAGAGCAACCATCACGGCCACGGACTCACGCCGGCCGGGAAGAAGGTCTTCGACAAGGCCCTGCCGAACGGCGAACCGCAATTGCGGGCCGTCTTCGAAAAGCTCAAGGCCAAGTTCGGCACCGTCCTGGTGGTCGTGGACCAGCCCGCCTCGATCGGGGCCCTGCCGCTGACCGTCGCCCGGGCCGCCGGCTGCAAGGTCGCCTACCTGCCCGGACTCGCCATGCGCCGGATCGCCGACCTCTACCCAGGCGAGGCCAAGACCGACGCCCGCGACGCGGCCGTCATCGCCGACGCCGCCCGCACCATGCCCCACACCCTGCGCTCCCTCGAACTGGCCGACGAGATCACCGCCGAGCTGACCATGCTGGTCGGCTTCGACCAGGACCTGGCCGGCGAGGCCAACCGCACCTCCAACCGCATCCGCGGCCTGCTCACCCAGTTCCACCCCAGCCTCGAACGCGTCCTGGGGCCCCGCCTGGACCACCCCGCCATCACCTGGCTCCTGGAGCGCTACGGATCTCCGGCCGCCCTGCGCAAGGCCGGCCGCCACAAACTCATCGAAGTCATCCGGCCGAAGGCCCCGCGCATGGCCACCCGGCTCGTCGACGACATCTTCGACGCCCTCGACGAACAGACCGTCGTCGTCCCGGGCACAGGCACCCTGGACGTCATCGTTCCGTCGCTGGCCAAGTCGCTGGCCGCCGTCCACGAACAACGCCGGGCGCTGGAAGCCCGGATCGAGGCCCTGCTGGAGGCCCACCCTCTTTCCCAGGTCCTGACCTCGATGCCCGGCATCGGCGTCAGGACCGCCGCAGTCCTCCTGGCCACCGTCGGCGACGGCACCAGCTTTCCCACCGCCGCCCACCTGGCCTCCTACGCCGGTCTCGCACCCACGACCAAGTCGTCGGGGACCTCGGTCCACGGCGAACACGCACCCCGCGGCGGCAACCGGCAGCTCAAACGCGCGATGTTCCTGTCCGCGTTCGCCTCACTGCACGACCCCGCCTCCCGCACCTACTACGACCGATGCCGGGCCCGCGGGAAGACCCACACCCAGGCCCTCCTCCGCCTGGCCCGACAACGGATCAACGTCCTGTTCGCGATGCTCCGCGACGGAACCTTCTACGAACCCAGAACCCCACGCCCCGCTTGACGAAAGACATAGAGGCACCCCCCC
>NZ_JODR01000069.1 GCF_000725885.1 Streptomyces albus subsp. albus
CGACGCTTCCTAATGCTGTTGTCAAGCGGCCGTAGTCACTGGAGGCATGACTTGATAGCGCCGTCGGTCACGGATCAGGGCCCACAGGACGTTGACGCGTCGGCGAGCCAGGGCGAGCACGGCCTGGACGTGCTTCTTCCCCTCGGCGCGTTTGCGGTCGTAGAACTTCCGCGAGTTCGGGTCGCAGCCGACGCTGACCAGCGCGGACGTGTAGAAGACACGCTGGAGCCTTCGGTGATACGTGACCGGCCGGTGAAGGTTGCCACTGACCTTGCCCGAGTCGCGTGGTGCGGGGGCGACGCCGGCGAAGGCCGCCAGGGCGTCCGGGGAGTCGAACTCGTCCAGGTCGCCGCCGACGGCGGCGAGGAACTCCGCGCCCAGCACGAGGCCAATACCGGGGACGCTCAGGACGATGTCGGCGAGTTCGTGCTCACGAAACCGGCCCTCGATGAGCTTGTCCATCTCGCGGATCTGCTCGTTGAGGGCCATCACCTCCTCGGCCAGGGTGTGGACCAGCTTCGCGATGGTCTTCTCCCCGGGGACGGCGGTGTGCTGCCGCTCGGCGGCCTCGACCGCGGCCTCGGCCAGCGCCCTCGCGTTGCGAATCTTGCGGTTGGCCAGCCACTTCGTCAGCCGTGCGGTGCCGGCCCGGCGGATCGCGGCCGGTGTCTGGTAGCCCGTCAGCAGTCTGAGCGGGCCGGTGTTGGTGACCTCCAGGGCCCGCTCCAGGGCGGGGAACATGCTCAGCAGCGTGCCCCGCAGGCGGTTGACCACGCGGGTGCGGTCCTCGACCAGGTCGGACCGGCGTCCGGTCAGCAGCTTGAGCTCCAAGGCGGCCTCGTCGCCGGGGCGGATGGACCGCAGGTCGCGGCGCATCCTGGCCTGGTCGGCGATCACGTAGGCGTCGCGGGCATCGGTCTTGCCCTCGCCGCGGTAGCCGTCGGAGGCCCGGTTCACCAGGCGGCCGGGCATGTAGAGGACCTCCTGGCCGTGGTTGACCAGCAGGGCCAGCAGCAGCGCGGGCTCGCCGCCGGTCATGTCGATGGCCCAGGTGACCTCACGGCCATCGGCAAGGTCCAGGACGTCCCCGATCAGCTGCAGCAGCTCGGGCTCGTCGTTGGCCACCCGCCGCGACAGCAGTGTCTTGCCGTCCGCGTTCAGGGCCAGGCCGTGATGGTGGCCCTTGCCGCTGTCGATCCCCGCCCATATCCGGCTCATCGTGCTCCTGACGTACGTGCTTGTTCTGCTCGTGCCACGGACGACCTCGCCGGCATTGCTCTACACAGCGACTTGTTCGCACTTCCTAATCGGCGGCCGAGTCGTCGTGGGGTGCCGGGCGGCGAAGCGTCGTATGCCACGAGACGGCAGCCGCCTGATAGCCACACCCAGCACCCCTGGGCGACCCAACCCTACGAATGGCTCGATCAACCCGATCAAGAAGGTAGAGCC
>NZ_JODR01000070.1 GCF_000725885.1 Streptomyces albus subsp. albus
CAACGGATCAACGTCCTGTTCGCGATGCTCCGCGACGGAACCTTCTACGAACCCAGAACCCCACGCCCCGCTTGACGAAAGACATAGAGGCACCCCCCCGCCCCCCCGGGCCGGGTGGGGCGGGGGACTGCGCGCGACCCGCATGGGGAAGACCAGTCGGCGTCGCGGTGGCCGCCTGATCTCGGCTGTCTACTGACCTGGGGGCGAGACCCAGGGAGCGAAACGCTGGTCGGAGCCTGCGTCCTCGCGCCGGTAACGCAGAACGGTCTCCCTGGCGATGTCGAGCCGCTCTGCGGCGATGAGGCGAGGCTTTGGGGGGAAGCGGCGCGGTGCCGAAGAAGGAGCCCGGCTGCCCTGCATCCTGCGGGCGGCCGGGATCGTTCGTGCTGGAGAAGACCTGCTGTTGCAAGCGGCGCAGCCGGTCGGCTTCGTCGCGGGCCCGGGCGGGTATGTCGCCGCGTTCGGCGATGAGGCGACTGTAGATCGGAGTCTCCGGGAACACAGCGTGGTCTGCCTTCATTCTGGGCACCTTACAGCGCGGGCGGGGGAGCTCAGCCGCCAGTCCTGCGGGCCGGGATTCACACGAGGACGCAGCGCTGAATGGGGATGCCGGCAGTGGCCGCGTGTTCCTCCAACGGCAGTACTTCGTCGGTACGGCGGAAACCAGAACCAAGCACAGGTCGGGGCGTCTGGCCACCGCCGCTATGGTTCAAGCGCCCGGGGGACGGTTCACGCACTAGAGTGTGAACCGCACCGTCCACCACCGTCTTGGAGCCGCCGCATGACGCAGGAGCCCCGACGCGAACTGGCTCTGCAGACGTCGGAGGTGCTGCGGACCTTGGACCCCACAGACGAGCCCCAACGCCTATGCCTGGCCCGCCGCCTACGCGCCGCCGGGATCACCCAGGGCATGCACAACGACGGTCTGTCGACTCCCTCTTTTCAGGAGGTCCGTGAGGGAGCAACAGTTCAGGACGCCTGTCTGTCACGAAGGACAACTACGCCAAGATGTTCGGCAGCATGCTCGACATGCTCGACTGGCCTCGCGACAAGCGCATCGAGTGGCAGCTGGGACAGCTTCTCTTCTCCCTGGAAAAGCCCTCCCCAGCACTAGGCCGTTTCGTTTGGATCAGTTGGTCGTTGGTCAGGGTGTGCCGTTGACTGACGCGCAGTGGGCGCGGATCGAGCCGTTGCTCCCGGACCGGACGC
>NZ_JODR01000071.1 GCF_000725885.1 Streptomyces albus subsp. albus
CTGCGGTGGGGGACGGGGTATGACACGACGCTGCGGTCGTTCGTGAACATCATCGCCACGCCGAAGGGCGGCACGCATGTGGCGGGGTTCGAGCGTGCGGTGACGCGGACGGTGAACGAGGCGCTGCGCTCCCACCGGCTGCTGCGGGTCGCGGATGACGATGTGGTCAAGGACGATGCCCTCGAGGGGCTGAGTGCGGTGGTGACGGTGCGGCTGGCCGAGCCGCAGTTCGAGGGGCAGACCAAGGAGGTGCTGGGCACTTCGGCGGCTTCGCGGATCGTGGCGCAGGTGGTCTCGCGGGAGCTGGAGGCGTTCTTGACGTCGTCGAAGCGGGATGCGAAGGCGCAGGCGCGTGCGGTGCTGGAGAAGGTCGTGGCGGCGGCGCGGACCCGGATCGCGGCGCGGCAGCACAAGGAGGCGCAGCGCAGGAAGACGGCGCTGGAGTCCTCGGCGCTGCCGGCGAAGCTGGCCGACTGCCGTGCGGACGACATCGACCGTACCGAGCTGTTCATCGTGGAGGGGGACTCGGCGCTGGGCACGGCGAAGGTGGCCCGGAACTCGGAGTTCCAGGCGCTGTTGCCCATCCGCGGCAAGATTCTGAACGTGCAGAAGTCCTCGGTCGCGGACATGCTCAAGAACGCCGAGTGCGGGGCGATCATCCAGGTGATAGGAGCCGGTTCGGGCCGCACCTTCGACATCGACCAGGCCCGCTACGGCAAGGTCATCTTCCTGGCCGACGCGGATGTGGACGGGGCGCACATCCGCTGTCTGCTGCTGACCCTCTTCCAGCGCTACATGCGCCCCATGGTCGAGGAGGGCAGGGTCTTTTCCGCCGTGCCCCCGCTGCACCGTATCGAGCTGGTCAGTCCGAAGAAGGGCCAGGACAAGTACCTGTACACCTACTCCGACAACGAACTGCGCCAGACCCTGCTGGAGCTGGAGCGCAAGAACATCCGCTACAAGGACTCCATCCAGCGCTACAAGGGCCTGGGCGAGATGGACGCCGACCAGCTCGCCGAGACCACGATGGACCCCCGCCACCGCACCCTGCGCCGCATCAACATCAGCGACCTGGAAGCAGCCGAGCAGGCATTCGACCTCCTCATGGGCAGCGAGGTGGCACCCCGCCGCGAATTCATCAGCTCCTCCGCCGCCACCCTCGACCGCTCCCGCATCGACGTATGACCT
>NZ_JODR01000072.1 GCF_000725885.1 Streptomyces albus subsp. albus
CGGCCGCTTCGAGCGGGACCGGAAGCCGGTACCACCGATCCACGTGGTGGTACCGGCTTCCGGTCCGTGCCGGTATCTGCGCGAGGACGAGCGGATCCACATAGCCGACCGGCTGCGGGAGAAGGCCACCGTGCGGGCGATCGCCGCGGAGCTGGGCCGCAGCCCGTCCACGGTCAGCCGGGAGATACGGCGCAACCGCCACCCCGACAGCGGGGCCTACCGCCCGCACGCCGCCCAGGCCCGCGCCGATGCCCGCCGGCCCCGCCCCAAACCCCGCAAGATCACCTCGAACCAGGAGCTGCGGGATGCCGTCCAGGCAATGCTGGACGAGAAGTGGAGCCCGGAGCAGATCTGCCAGGCTCTGCGGGCACAGTTCCCCGACCGGCCGGAGATGCACGTGGTCCACGAGACCGTCTACCAGGCCCTCTACGTCCAGGGACGGGGCCAGCTGCGGCGCGAACTCGCCGGCGCCCTGCGCTCCGGCCGTGCCCGGCGCAAACCCCAGCGGCAGGCCAACCGCCGCCAGCCCCGCTTCACCACGCCGATGGTGATGATCAGCGAACGGCCCGCCGAGGCAGAGGACCGAGCCCTGCCCGGCCACTGGGAGGGCGACCTGATCATCGGCAAGGACGGGAAGTCCGCGATCGGCACCCTGGTGGAGCGCGCCACCCGCTACGTCATGCTCCTGCACCTGCCCGACGACCATGGCGCCGAAGCCGTACTGGGAGCCTTGACCACTACCGTCCAGACCCTGCCCGCCCATCTGATGCGCTCCCTGACCTGGGACCAGGGCACCGAGATGGCCCGGCACGGCGAGTTCACCCTCGCCACCGACATCCCGGTCTACTTCTGCGACCCAGCCAGCCCCTGGCAACGAGGCTCGAACGAGAACACCAACGGGCTGCTGCGGCAGTACTTCCCCAAAGGCACCGACCTGTCCGTCCACGACCCCGCCCACCTGACCGCCGTCGCCGACCAGCTCAACCGCCGCCCACGCAAAACGCTCGGCTGGGAAACCCCAGCCGAGCGCCTGCATAAACTGCTCGCGGCCTGATCAACACAACCACGTGTTGCAACGACCGCTAGAAACCGCC
>NZ_JODR01000073.1 GCF_000725885.1 Streptomyces albus subsp. albus
CTAGGCAGTTTCGTTTGGATCATCGGGCGGACCAGAGGAAGATGCCCGCGACGTGGAGTCCGGCCAGGTAGATGGTGGCGGTTTTCTCGTAGCGGGTGGCGATGCCTCGCCACTGTTTGAGGCGGTTGATGCACCGCTCGCCGGTGTTGCGCTGTTTGTAGGTCTCGCGGTCGAAGGCTGGTGGTCTGCCGCCTCGGCTGCCTCGGCGGAGCCGGTGGCGGCGTTGGTCTGCGGGGACGGGGATCACGGCCCGGATGCCGCGCTTGCGCAGGTGTTCGCGGATGGCGCGGGAGGAGTATGCCTTGTCGGCGAGGACCACGTCCGGCCTGGTGCGGGGTCGTCCTCGCCGACGGGGGACCCGCAGGCGGGCCATGACCTCGGGAAAGGCAGGTGCGTCACCGGCCTGTCCGGCGGTGAGGACGAACGCGAGGGGCCGGCAGCGGGCATCGGCGGCGAGGTGGATCTTCGTGGTCAGTCCGCTGCGGGAACGGCCGATGGCGTGGTCGCCGGGTTCGCCGGCCGGGGCCCCTTTTTACGGGCCCCGGCCGCGTGCTGGTGGGCCCGCACGATCGTGGAGTCGACCGAGACGGCCCAGCTGACGTCCTCGTCGGCGTCGGCCTGGGCCACCAGGGCGGTGAAAACCCGCTCCCAGGTGCCGTCGACGGCCCACATCCGCAGCCGGTTGTAGACACCCCGCCAGTTGCCGTACTTCTCCGGCAGGTGCACCCACTGCGTACCGGTCTGGAACTTGTAGGCGATCGCGTCGATCACCTCACGATGGTCACGCCAGCGGCCACCCCGCTTCGGCGTCCGGTCCGGGAGCAACGGCTCGATCCGCGCCCACTGCGCGTCAGTCAACGGCACACCCTGACCAACGACCAACTGATCCAAACGAAACGGCCTAG
>NZ_JODR01000074.1 GCF_000725885.1 Streptomyces albus subsp. albus
CCGGATACGTGCGCGGCAGCCAGCTCTCCGACGGAGTGGCCGACGAGGTAGTCGGGCGTGACGCCCCACGACTCCAGAAGCCGGAACAACGCCACCTCGACGGCGAACAAGGCGGGCTGCGCCCAACCCGTCTGGCCCAGCGCCTCGGCGTCGGAGAACATGACCTCCCGCAGCGGACGGTCCAACAGCCCGTCGAAGTGCGCACACACCTCGTCCAGCGCATCGGCGAACACCGGGAAGATCTCCGCCAACTCCCGGCCCATACCGAGACGCTGACCACCCTGACGTCCCCGCCCAGCACAACAGCCCGGTGCTCAAGACCAGAACGCGTGGTCGCCAACGACAACCCCACATCCACCGCACCCACATCAAGCCCCGCGGACAGCAACCGGCCAGCCTGTGCGGCAACCCCCTCCCGGGAACGGGCGGAGACCATCCACGGCACCACCGGCAGACGGACGTCGGGCGCCGCCGCGGACTTCTCCTCCGTCGGCGCTTCCGGGGCCTCCTCCAGGATGACGTGCGCGTTCGTGCCGCTGACGCCGAACGCCGAGACGCCCGCCCTGCGCGGCCTGTCCGCCCGTGCCCACTGGCGTGCTTCCGTCAACAGCTCCACCGCACCGGCCGACCAGTCCACGTGTGACGACGGCGTCTCGGCGTACAGCGTCCTGGGCAACAGCCCGTGCCGCATGGCCAGCACCATCTTCATCACACCCGCGACACCGGCAGCGGCCTGCGTGTGCCCCAGGTTCGACTTCACCGAGCCCAACCACAGCGGACGGTCCCCGGGACGGTCCTGGCCGTACGTCGCCAACAACGCCTGCGCCTCGATCGGGTCACCCAGCGACGTCCCCGTACCGTGCGCCTCCACCACATCGACATCCGCAGCCGACACCTGCGCATTCGCCAACGCCTG
>NZ_JODR01000075.1 GCF_000725885.1 Streptomyces albus subsp. albus
CGGAAGGGCTCCCCCGATTCGTGGGCCAGTGGCTTGCGCCGCAGACGGCGCAACAGTGCTCCGCCGTCGCGGATCGCCACCTGGTCCTCATGGTCACCGGCGCCCAGCACGCCCGCCAACCGATCGATGTCACGGGCCCCCAGCATCTCGGGCAGGTCCACCAGACCGCCCCACCACCGCGGGTACTCCAGACCGAAGACCAGGCCGAGCCCCCAACTGCTGCTCTGCACAGAGTGCGACACCCGGTCCGTACGGGCCGCCGCGACGGAGTCCTGGGTGCAGAGCCAGACCGCGACCGGCTCCTCCCACTCCCCCACGGCCTGCATCAGCGCGATGTTCAGCACCAAGCCGGTGGAGAGGCCGGGGTGCTCCGGGTGGGGCCGCTCGTCCAGAGCGAGCAGCGACAGCACGCCCGCCACGTCGGAGTGCCCCGCCAGCAGCTCACCGACCCGCTGCCGGTCCAGATCCGCGCCGAGCACCACCTCCGTCACCTCGGCACCGCTCTCACGAAGACCGGCACCGACCAGCCCCACGACCTCACGATCCACCGACCCGGCCGACGTCACCACCAGCCAACAGCCCGACAACCGCACATCGGAACGAACCGGTGCGGGCACCCAGTCGATGTCGTAGCGCCAGGAGTCCAGTTCGGACTTCTCCGTCCGGCGTGTCCGCCACATTTCGAGCGCGGGCAGCACCTCGCTCAGCGGCGCGTCCTCGGCGAGGCCCAGCTCACCGGCGAAAGCACTCGTGTCACCGCCACGCACGGCGGACCAGAACTCGGCATCGACCGGGTCCTGACCG
>NZ_JODR01000076.1 GCF_000725885.1 Streptomyces albus subsp. albus
CCCGATGATGTCGCCCACCGTCATCCGCGGATTCAACGACGTGTACGGATCCTGGAACACCATCTGAATGTTCCGCCGCACCGCCTTCAACGCCCGGCCCGAGGCCCGGGTGATGTCGTTCCCCTTGTAGCGGATCGTGCCCGCGGTCGGCTCTTCCAGGTGGGTGACGAGTTTGGCGACGGTGGACTTTCCGCAGCCGGACTCGCCGACGATGCCCAGCGTCTCCCCCTTGTGCAGGTCGAAGGAGACGCCGTCCACGGCCTTGACCGCACCGACCTGGCGCTTGAAGAGAATCCCCTGGGTCAGCGGGAAATGCTTGACCAGGTCCCGCACCTCCAAGATGGCCTCCCCCGCGGCGAACGCGTTCTCCGCGTGCGCCCGTGCCAGCAGCCTGCGCGCCTCCTGCCCCTCCTCGCGGGCCTCCTTGCGGCCTGAGTGGTCAGCCCGCATGGCACATCTCCTTCCAGAAGTAGCAGGCGCTGGCGCGCCGGGCTGCGACGTCGTACAACGGCGGCTCGGCCGCGCGGCACGTCTCGCGGGCCATGGGACAGCGCGGGTTGTAGGCGCAGCCGGGCGGGATTCGCAGCAGATTGGGCGGCATACCCTGGATGGCGTTGAGCTGGTGCCCCTTCTGGTCGAGGCGGGGGATGGAGTCCAGCAGGCCCTTGGTGTACGGATGCGCCGGGGCGCGGTACAACTCCTTGACCGGAGCCGTCTCCACGATCCGCCCCGCATACATCACCGCGATCTTGTCG
>NZ_JODR01000077.1 GCF_000725885.1 Streptomyces albus subsp. albus
GACAACTTCTTACGCCCCTGCGGAGCCCGGTCCGCTCGGATCTCGAAATCCATCGCACCCCTTGAGCTGGGGTGTTGCGACGACTACTAGAACCTAAGGCGAGTACTGGGCCCCCGGGATCAGCGACGACGAGCTGATCGCGGCGGGGAAGGCGGGCGGCAAGGTCGTGCTGGCGCCGTCCTCCAAGGCGTACCTCGACATGAAGTACACCGAGGACTACCCCGAGTATCCGGTCGGGCAGACCTGGGGCGGCACCGTCACGGTCGAGCAGTCCTACGACTGGAACCCCGACACGCACCTCAAGGGCCTGCCCGCCAAGGCGGTCGCCGGCGTGGAGGCGCCCATGTTCACCGAGACACTGTTCGGCATCCACCAGGTGGAGGACCTCGCCTTCCCGCGGATGCTGGCGATCGCGGAGATCGGCTGGGCGAAGGATTCCTCCCACGACTGGAAGACCTTCGCACCGCGCCTGGCGGCGCAGGGCCCCCGACTGCGCGAGGCCCGCGTGAACTACTACCTGGACCCCGGCGTCCCCTGGCCGATGGGCAGCTGACACCCGCGCCGGGGCTCGCCACGTACGTGACGAAGCGGGTGGGAGGGGTTTCCTCCCACCCGCTTCGGGTGTTCGCATGCGCGGTGCTGTGTGAGTGACTGCCTGCTCAGTAGGCGGAGTCGACGT
>NZ_JODR01000078.1 GCF_000725885.1 Streptomyces albus subsp. albus
CCCGATGATGTCGCCCACCGTCATCCGCGGATTCAACGACGTGTACGGATCCTGGAACACCATCTGAATGTTCCGCCGCACCGCCTTCAACGCCCGGCCGGACAGCTTGGTGATGTCCTCGCCCTTGTAGCGGATGGTGCCGGAGGTGGGCTGCTCCAGGTTCATCAGCAGCTTGGCGACCGTCGACTTGCCGCAGCCGGACTCGCCGACGATGCCCAGCGTCTCGCCCGGGTACAGATCGAAGGAGATGCCGTCCACGGCCTTGACCGCACCGACCTGGCGCTTGAAGAGGATGCCCTGGCTCAGCGGGAAGTGCTTGACCAGGTCCCGCACCTCCAGGATGGGCTCACGCTGCGCGGACTGCTCAGCCATCGATGGTCTCCTTCCAGAAGTGGCACGCGCTGCCGCGGCCCTCGCCGACCTCGGCGAGCACCGGCAGCTCGGTCCGGCAGACGTCCCGCGCGACGGGGCAGCGCGGGTGGAAGGCACAGCCGTCGGGTGCCTTGGCCATGTTGGGCGGCAGGCCCTTGATCGCGTAGAGCTCCTTGCCCTTGCGGTCGAGGCGGGGGATGGAGTCGAGCAGGCCCTTGGTGTACGGATGCGCCGGGGCGCGGTACAACTCCTTGACCGGAGCCGTCTCCACGATCCGCCCCGCATACATCACCGCGATCTTGTCG
>NZ_JODR01000079.1 GCF_000725885.1 Streptomyces albus subsp. albus
GTGCCGTTGGTGTTGTCGGCGAAGTCGCCGCAAGCCCTGCGCGAACAGGCCTCAGCTCTCAGCCGGCACCTGCGTGACCACCCCGAAGAACCCCTCCACCACACCGCACACACCCTCGCCTGCCACCGCACCCACCACCCCTACCGCACCGCCGCCACCGGCACCCGCAACCACCTCATCAAAACCCTCAACAACACCCCCACCCACACCCGAGCCCGCCCCACACCACCCGGCATCACCGCCCTCTACACCGGCCAAGGCAGCCAACACCCCGGCATGGGCCAACAACTCGCCCACCACTTCCCCGCCTACGCCCACGCCCTCGACCAAGCCGCCCAACTCCTCCAACCCCACCTCGACCAACCACTCCACCACCTCATGTGGCACACCGACCCCCACACCCTCAACCAAACCCAATACGCCCAACCCACCCTCTGGGCCCACCAAACCGCCCTCACCCACCTCTGGCACACCCTCGGCATCACCTTCACCCACACCACCGGCCACTCCACCGGCGAAATCGCCGCCGCCACCCTCGCCGGCATCCTCACCCCCCAAGACGCCGCCACCCTCATCACCACCCGCGCCCACCTCATGCAAAACCTCCCCCACACCGGCACCATGCTCACCATCCAAGCCACACCGGA
>NZ_JODR01000080.1 GCF_000725885.1 Streptomyces albus subsp. albus
CCCCCCCCCCCCCCCCCCTTCGCCAAGGGCATGGGAACTCGCCGCCCCCCGGCGACCATCGGCCCGCTGGCTGAGCCGTACATTCACCGGCGCCACGCCTCTCGCGGCTCCGGGAACAAGTTGACTTGTTAGGAAGCGGCATGACTCCACCTCACCTCCCCGTGCCCCCGGCACTCAGGAGGGATGAGGCGTAAAACCGGATTCTCCAAAAGTTTTTCAGCAAGGAAGCAGACTGCTAGTCTGAGACCTGTCAGGGCGCCGGAATCTCACCCCCTACCTCGGAGGCCAGGAGACAGCCCACCCCAGTCCACTTACTGCCAGCTTTCATGCCCGCGAAGCGGGCATGAAGAACTCGTAGGCGAAGCCGAAGAGTTCGAGGCAGGGAAGCGAAGCGCGCCTGCCTCCAGGGCGCCGAAGGCGCCAAGCACCGCGCAGCGGTGCACTCGGCGCAACGCGCCGAGTTGACACTGCATCACTTGCCGCGCAACGCGCGGCGTTTCGCTAGGAGGGTGCGCAGCACCCTCTTACCC
>NZ_JODR01000081.1 GCF_000725885.1 Streptomyces albus subsp. albus
AGTAGGCGGAGTCGACGTTGTCCATGGTGCCGTAGCGGTCGGCGGCGTAGTTGCAGGCCGCGACGATGTTGGCCACCGGGTCGGTGAGCTTATCGGCCGTGCCCTTGACGTGGTACTGGTCGAAGGTCGGCTGGATCACCTGGAGCAGACCCTTGGAGGGGATGCCCTTCTGGGCGTTGATGTCCCAGTCGTTGACCGCGTTCGGGTCACCGCCGGACTCACGGATGATGTTGCGCTTGATGCCGTCGTAGGAGCCGGGGATGCCGTGCTTCTTCATGATCGACATGGCCTCGCGGATCCACCCGTCCAGGTTGTCGGGGTAGTCCTCGGCCTTCTTGCCGGCGCCCTTCTTCTCCGCCTTCTCCGCCTTCTTGTCGGCCTTGTCGTCGGCCTTGGCGGGCTTGGCGGCGGCCTTGGCGGCGGCCTGGTGGGCCGGCTCGGCCG
>NZ_JODR01000082.1 GCF_000725885.1 Streptomyces albus subsp. albus
CCCTTGACGTGGTACTGGTCGAAGGTGGGCTGGATCACCTGGAGCAGGCCCTTGGAGGGGATGCCCTTCTGGGCGTTGATGTCCCAGTCGTTGACCGCGTTGGGGTCACCGCCGGACTCACGGATGATGTTGCGCTTGATGCCGTCGTAGGAGCCGGGGATGCCGTGCTTCTTCATGATCGACATGGCCTCACGGATCCACCCGTCCAGGTTGTCCGGGTAGTCCTCGGCCTTCTTGCCGGCGTCCTTCTTCTCCGCCTTCTCCGCCTTCTTGTCGGCCTTGTCGTCGGCCTTGGCAGGCTTCGCGGCGGTCTGGTGGGCCGGCTTGGCCGGGGCCTGGGCGTGGGCGGTGCCGGTCAGGGCGGCGGTGGCGATACCGGCCGCACCCAGGACGGTGATACCGGTGGTGGCGATACGGCGGGGGATCAGCGTGGTGGT
>NZ_JODR01000083.1 GCF_000725885.1 Streptomyces albus subsp. albus
GCCCTTCTGGGCGTTGATGTCCCAGTCGTTGACCGCGCCCGGGTCGCCGCCGGACTCGCGGATGATGTTGCGCTTGATGCCGTCGTAGGAGCCGGGGATACCGTGCTTCTTCATGATCGACATGGCCTCACGGATCCACCCGTCCAGGTTGTCGGGGTAGTCCTCGGCCTTCTTGCCGTCCTTGGCGGCCTTGGCGTGGGCGGCCTGGGTGGCGACGTGCTCGGCGGCGGTCGCGGAGTCCGCGGACAGCACCTTGTCGGCCGGCTTGGCCGGGGCCTGGGCGTGGGCGGTGCCGGTCAGGGCGGCGGTGGCGATACCGGCCGCGCCCAGGACGGTGATACCGGTGGTGGCGATACGGCGGGGGATCAGCGTGGTGGTACGCATGCGAGCGGAAAGCCTCTCGTGGGGGGACGTTCCGGCC
>NZ_JODR01000084.1 GCF_000725885.1 Streptomyces albus subsp. albus
GGGGGGACGGCGCGGGATCGTCGTCCGCGCAGCTGCCCTGCCGCCCCGCCCGGCCTGCTCGGTTCCGCCCCCGGCCCCGGCCCGGACGCCCGATCCTGCGTCCGGGCCCTTCCGCCTGGCCCCGGCCGGCCGAACTCCGCCGCCCGGCCCCGGCCGGCCTGCATTGACCGGCCCGCACCCGCCTGGTGGGAGGGGCGGGTGGGGGCCGGCTGTCCCGAGGTCGGGTGTCGGCGGCTGACGGAGCCGTTCGATGGGCGTACGGGGGGCGCGTCCAGGGGGTCGGCCGGCGCGGCCATCCGGGAGGGAGGTGCCTGCTAGGGCCTGGCCCGGCCATTCGGGAGGGAGGGGGACGCTTACTGGGGGACTGGCCCGACCATTCTGGCGGGAGGGGGACGCCCGCTGGGGGGGGGGCTGG
>NZ_JODR01000085.1 GCF_000725885.1 Streptomyces albus subsp. albus
CGCACGCTCGAACCCCGCCACATGCGTGCCGCCCTTCGGCGTGGCGATGATGTTCACGAACGACCGCAGCGTCGTGTCATACCCCGTCCCCCACCGCAGGGCAACATCCACACCCAGCTCCCGCTGCACCTCGGTGGGGATCATGTGCCCGCGCTCGTCCAGCACCGGCACCGTCTCCTTGAACGAGCCCTGACCCTGCAGCCGCAGCACATCACACACCGGACGGTCCGGAGCCAGATACTCACAGAACTCGCTGATCCCCCCGTCGTAACGGAAGGTCTCCTCCGAGACGCCCTCACCGCCCAGGCCCTGCTCGTCCCGCACCACGATCGTCAGCCCCGGCACCAAAAACGCCGTCTGCCGCGCCCGCGCATAC
>NZ_JODR01000086.1 GCF_000725885.1 Streptomyces albus subsp. albus
GTATGCGCGGGCGCGGCAGACGGCGTTTTTGGTGCCGGGGCTGACGATCGTGGTGCGGGACGAGCAGGGCCTGGGCGGTGAGGGCGTCTCGGAGGAGACGTTCCGTTACGACGGGGGGATCAGCGAGTTCTGTGAGTATCTGGCTCCGGACCGTCCGGTGTGTGATGTGCTGCGGCTGCGGGGTCAGGGCTCGTTCAAGGAGACGGTGCCGGTGCTGGACGAGCGCGGGCACATGATCCCCACCGAGGTGCAGCGGGAGCTGGGTGTGGATGTGGCGCTGCGGTGGGGGACGGGGTATGACACGACGCTGCGGTCGTTCGTGAACATCATCGCCACGCCGAAGGGCGGCACGCATGTGGCGGGGTTCGAGCGTGCG
>NZ_JODR01000087.1 GCF_000725885.1 Streptomyces albus subsp. albus
CACGTGCATGATGCCGTTGGCGTCGATGTCGAAGGTGACCTCGATCTGCGGCACGCCCCGCGGGGCCGGCGGCAGACCGGTCAGCTCGAACATGCCCAGCTTCTTGTTGTACGCCGCGATCTCCCGCTCGCCCTGGAAGACCTGGATCTGCACCGACGGCTGGTTGTCCTCCGCCGTGGTGAAGGTCTCCGAACGCTTGGTCGGGATCGTGGTGTTCCGCTCGATCAGCTTGGTCATGATGCCGCCCTTGGTCTCGATACCCAGCGACAGCGGCGTCACGTCCAGCAGCAGGACGTCCTTGACCTCACCCTTGAGCACACCCGCCTGGAGGCTGGCACCGATGGCCACGACCTCGTCCGGGTTCACACCCTTGT
>NZ_JODR01000088.1 GCF_000725885.1 Streptomyces albus subsp. albus
CAGGAACGAGGACTGCGCCGCGTCGTGGTGCCCGACGATGTGCAGCTTCCACCGGACGTGACGGACGAGGGTGAGGCTGCGGGCCGTGCGCTCAGCCATCGGTCGGCTCCTTGGTCGGATACTGCGGGGGCGGGCAGGCGCAACGACGGGTGACGCTGATGATCGGCGGATAGTCCCCGGCCGCGGGTGTGGTGGTCACACCCAGACGCGGCATCTGCCCACAGCCCGAGCAGGGCGTCAGGTCCCGCTCCAGCGCGGCCCGCACCGAAGCGAGGGCGGGATCAGGCTTTGTCACGGCCCCGCTCCTTCGTGCAGCGCGGGCACCGGCACGGCGGGCACGGCACCCACACCGGAGGTGACCCCTCGCCCTTCAC
>NZ_JODR01000089.1 GCF_000725885.1 Streptomyces albus subsp. albus
GGTGAAGGGGAGGGTGGGTTGGTGGTAGGTGAGGGTGTGGAGGGTGTCGGCGAGTTGGTCGAGGATGGGGTCCATGAGGGGGGAGTGGAAGGCGTGGCTGACGCGGAGTTGTTGGGTCCTTCGGCCTCGTTTGCGCCAGAGTTCGCCGATGTGCTGGACCTCTTCGACGGTGCCGGAGACGACGACGGACTGGGGGCCGTTGACGGCGGCGATGCTGATGGCTGCCGGGTCGGCTTCCTCGTCCAGTGAGGCGGTGATCTCCTCCGGTGTGGCTTGGATGGTGAGCATGGTGCCGGTGTGGGGGAGGTTTTGCATGAGGTGGGCGCGGGTGGTGATGAGGGTGGCGGCGTCTTGGGGGGTG
>NZ_JODR01000090.1 GCF_000725885.1 Streptomyces albus subsp. albus
ATCCGTAAGGTTCATCGGGTTGCCAGCGAGCCCTTCGGGGTTTCGCGGCGGCCACCTCGCCGTTCCGGCGGAAACTTCTACTGAGCACGATCTCCCTTCGCAGGGGTTTCTTCGGCATGCCGAATTACTTTTGCGGTGGCTCCGAATTTGGAGCCGGAGAGAAAAGGCTCTAAAGTAGGGGCCAGCCGGAAGGCGCCCCGCCGACAGGGGAATCCGATTCGGAGGACGGCACGGAAACGGGCCGGAAAACGGATCTGATAGAGTCGGAGACACCGAAAGGGCAAACGTCCGGAGAGACCGGTGAAACGGTTTCGAAGGAAGCGTCCGTTCCTTGAGAACTCAACAGCGTGC
>NZ_JODR01000091.1 GCF_000725885.1 Streptomyces albus subsp. albus
ATCAGACCCATGTTGAACTCCCGCTGCAAATCAGCAAGAAGCTCCATCACCTGCGCCTGAACCGTCACATCCAACGCCGTCGTCGGCTCATCCGCAATGATCAGATCCGGCTCCAACGCCAACGCCATCGCAATCATGATCCGCTGACGCATACCACCCGAGAACTGATGCGGAAAATCATCCACCCGCGCCTTCGCCGCAGGAATCCGCACCCGGTCCATCAACTCCACAGCCTTGGCCTTCGCCTCCCTCCGCGAAAGCCCCTGATGCACCCGGAACATCTCCCCCAGCTGATACCCCACCGTCAACACCGGATTCAACGCCGACAACGCATCCTGGAAAATCATGGC
>NZ_JODR01000092.1 GCF_000725885.1 Streptomyces albus subsp. albus
CACCCCCCAAGACGCCGCCACCCTCATCACCACCCGCGCCCACCTCATGCAAAACCTCCCCCACACCGGCACCATGCTCACCATCCAAGCCACACCGGAAGAAATCACCCCCACCCTCACCGAGCACGTCTCCCTCGCCGCCGTCAACGGCCCCCGATCCGTCGTCATCTCCGGACTCAGCGAAGAAGTCGAACACCTCGACACCCTCTGGCGGGCCAAAGGCCGGCGCACCACCCGCCTACGAGTGAGCCACGCCTTCCACTCCCCCCTCATGGACCCCATCCTCGACCAACTCGCCGACACCCTCCACACCCTCACCTACCACCAACCCACCCTCCCCTTCACC
>NZ_JODR01000093.1 GCF_000725885.1 Streptomyces albus subsp. albus
ACCGAACCCCCCACAGGCTCGACCGGCACATCCACCAGACCACCCCACCGATCCGGCTCCTCCAACGCCACAACCCGCCCCAGACCCCACACACCAGCCGCAGAAGAGAACACAACGAACGCATCCAGTTCACGGTCACCCAGCGCATGATGCAGATGCCAGGCCGCACCCGCCTCCGCCTCCCACACCCCACCCAGCCGGTCAACCGTCAAACCGCCGACCACACCGTCATCCAGCACCCCCGCCGCATGCACCACCGCAGAAACTTCAAAGCGCTCGAACAGGTCTTCCACCTCGCGGCGGACACCGACATCACACGCCACCACCTCCACCCCGGCA
>NZ_JODR01000094.1 GCF_000725885.1 Streptomyces albus subsp. albus
GGCCGGGCGTTGAAGGCGGTGCGGCGGAACATTCAGATGGTGTTCCAGGATCCGTACACGTCGTTGAATCCGCGGATGACGGTGGGCGACATCATCGGGGAGCCGTTCGACATTCATCCGGAGGTGGCCCCGAAGGGTGACCGGCGCCGGAAGGTGCAGGAGCTGCTGGATGTGGTGGGGCTGAATCCGGAGTACATCAACCGGTATCCGCACCAGTTCAGTGGTGGTCAGCGGCAGCGTATCGGGATCGCCCGGGGGCTGGCGCTGCGTCCGGAGATCATCGTCGCCGACGAGCCCGTCTC
>NZ_JODR01000095.1 GCF_000725885.1 Streptomyces albus subsp. albus
CCCGGAAGCTAAGCCTTACAGCGCCGATGGTACTGCATGCGGGAGCGTGTGGGAGAGTAGGACGCCGCCGGACTCTTTGTGAAGTCGTGGTCCCTGAACGGTAGTTCAGGGACCACGACTTTTTTGTATGCCCGAAAGCAGCGCCGGCCGGATACACACCCGGGCGGCGCTGCTTTTTTGTTTCCGCTGCCGGGGGCTGGTGGTCACTTTCCCGCCGGCTGGCGGACACCGGCCCCGTGTGCGGTCTCCGGGAGGCATCCCCCGCTGGGGTTACCGTCCTTCGGGGGTGAGGTTCTGGATGG
>NZ_JODR01000096.1 GCF_000725885.1 Streptomyces albus subsp. albus
CAGGCCGCGTTCGGCGAGTACCGGCGGGTGGATGCCGCGCACCAGGTCCCGCAGCTCCGTGAGCGCCTCGGCACTGTTCTCCCGCGCCTGCGCGATCATCTCCTTCGCCCTCGCCGGATCACGCTCGACCAGCGCCTCGATGGCCCCCAGACTCATCCCCATCGCCACCAGCCGCGCCTGCGCCCCGTCATGCAGATCCCGCTCGATCCGCCGCAACTCCGCCGCCGACGAATCCACCGCATCGTGCCGCGTCTCGTACAACTGCTCCACCCGCCGCGCCAGCAGC
>NZ_JODR01000097.1 GCF_000725885.1 Streptomyces albus subsp. albus
GTTCGCGGGGCCTCACCTCGGTGCGGCCCGGCGCGTCACAGCTGAGGCGGTGCCGCGCCTCAGAGCTTGGTGATGGTGAGGGTCCACGAGCCGTCCGCGTGCGGGCCGACGCAGGTGAACTCCTTGATCGGCCACGCGTGGCCGTCCTTCATGCACTCGTCCGCGCTCGGCTCCTTGTACTGGTCACCGATCATGAACCCCGGGGGGCGGGGGACATCGGCCTGGGCGGCTCCGACGGCGAGGCCGGA
>NZ_JODR01000098.1 GCF_000725885.1 Streptomyces albus subsp. albus
GCGTGCCAAAAGTCAACGCCAGATATGTTGATACCCCGTCTCCGGCGGTTGCCGGGGCAGGGTTCCTTTGAAATACAACAGCGAGGACGCTGTGTCCGCCTGGTTTATTCCACCATGGCGGACCGCTCTTCCTGTGATGCGAATGCATTCACGGAGAGTTTGATCCTGGCTCAGGACGAACGCTGGCGGCGTGCTTAACACATGCAAGTCGAACGATGAAGCCGCTTCGGTGGTGGATTAGTG
>NZ_JODR01000099.1 GCF_000725885.1 Streptomyces albus subsp. albus
CGAGCGGACCGGGCTCCGCAGGGGCGTAAGAAGTTGTCCCGGGAGCGGGAGGCATACTCCCGGCTCGTGCAGCAGGGATACAGCAACACCGAAGCGTGCGGATCGTCGGCGTTGACCGCAGGACGGGCAACAAGTGGCGCAGCGGCCGCTTCGAGCGGGACCGGAAGCCGGTACCACCGATCCACGTGGTGGTACCGGCTTCCGGTCCGTGCCGGTATCTGCGCGAGGACGAGCGGATCCA
>NZ_JODR01000100.1 GCF_000725885.1 Streptomyces albus subsp. albus
AAGTTGTCCCGGGAGCGGGAGGCATACTCCCGGCTCGTGCAGCAGGGATACAGCAACACCGAAGCGTGCCGGATCGTCGGCGTTGACCGCAGGACGGGCAACAAGTGGCGCAACGGCCGCTTCGAGCGGGACCGGAAGCCGGTACCACCGATCCACGTGGTGGTACCGGCTTCCGGTCCGTGCCGGTATCTGCGCGAGGACGAGCGGATCCA
>NZ_JODR01000101.1 GCF_000725885.1 Streptomyces albus subsp. albus
ACCACCACGCTGATCCCCCGCCGTATCGCCACCACCGGTATCACCGTCCTGGGTGCGGCCGGTATCGCCACCGCCGCCCTGACCGGCACCGCCCACGCCGCCCCGCAGACGGCCGAGCCGGCCCACCAGGCCGCCGCCAAGGCCGCCGCCAAGCCCGCCAAGGCCGACGACAAGGCCGACAAGAAGGCGGAGAAGGCGGAGAAGAAGG
>NZ_JODR01000102.1 GCF_000725885.1 Streptomyces albus subsp. albus
ACAACTCCTTGACCGGAGCCGTCTCCACGATCCGCCCCGCATACATCACCGCGATCTTGTCGGCCACATCCGCCACCACACCAAGATCATGCGTAATCAGGATCAGACCCATGTTGAACTCCCGCTGCAAATCAGCAAGAAGCTCCATCACCTGCGCCTGAACCGTCACATCCAACGCCGTCGTCGGCTCATCCGCAATG
>NZ_JODR01000103.1 GCF_000725885.1 Streptomyces albus subsp. albus
GGCGGTTGCCGGGGCAGGGTTCCTTTGAAATACAACAGCGAGGACGCTGTGTCCGCGTGGTTTATTCCACCATGGCGGACCGCTCTTCCTGTGATGCGAGTAAGCATTCACGGAGAGTTTGATCCTGGCTCAGGACGAACGCTGGCGGCGTGCTTAACACATGCAAGTCGAACGATGAAGCCGCTTCGGTGGTGGATTAG
>NZ_JODR01000104.1 GCF_000725885.1 Streptomyces albus subsp. albus
ACAACTCCTTGACCGGAGCCGTCTCCACGATCCGCCCCGCATACATCACCGCGATCTTGTCGGCCACATCCGCCACCACACCAAGATCATGCGTAATCAAAATCAGACCCATGTTGAACTCCCGCTGCAAATCAGCAAGAAGCTCCATCACCTGCGCCTGAACCGTCACATCCAACGCCGTCGTCGGCTCATCCGCAATG